>NZ_KQ969520.1 GCF_001578875.1 Streptococcus sp. DD13 | reverse complement strand
GTACCGTCCAAAGTGATGGCTGGTTCTTTGCCATCTAAAATGTCTGTAATATTTTGTGCAAAGTCAGAGGTCAAGCGTGGCAAGATGATTTGCGTTTCAGGGTCGCCAAAGCGAGCGTTAAACTCGATGACTTTAGGGCCATCAGCTGTCAAGATAAGCCCCGCATAAAGGACACCCGTGTAAGGACGGCCTTCCTTGATC
>NZ_KQ969519.1 GCF_001578875.1 Streptococcus sp. DD13 | reverse complement strand
GCTCCAATCGACAAGACCACGATTACGCTCTTGGACGAAAATGGCAACCCAGCGGCATCCGTAGATGCCAAGTCACCAGACGGCAAGGTCATCGGTACCTATACCGTGGATCCAGAAACGGGTGTCGTGACCTTTACACCAACTGACAAGACCTACTCAGGCGATGTGGTTGCGGTAGAAAGTACAAGCAAAAGACGCAAATGGTACAG
>NZ_KQ969518.1 GCF_001578875.1 Streptococcus sp. DD13 | reverse complement strand
TTCCTTGTCCCCCAACTGACGGATCGTCGCTTGTTCTTCGGCTGTCAGACTGCTGTAGTCCACATAGGCTAGGTTGTCCCCACCCTTTTGGTCAGAAGCTAGGTTGGACCAGTCTCCGACCCACTTATCCGCTGCCTCTACGGCCAGGCTAGGTAGGGCAAAAGCCAAGACCAAGGCCAGACTCAAGAGGACAGCTTTAATCCTTTTGTTTTTCAAGTTGTTTTCTCCTTTAAATAAATTTCCAAGCTTATTATATAG
>NZ_KQ969517.1 GCF_001578875.1 Streptococcus sp. DD13 | reverse complement strand
TCTGCTAAAGTAGAGGAATAAAAGACGAAGGAGATAGGATGAATGGATATCGAAACATTATATGCGAAGGTGTCGGGGATTGTTGAGAAGGCGCGTCGTCAATACTACATCAAGCAGTGGGACGGAGACGATTGGAAACAGGAGGGGATGATCTGCTTATATCAATTACTAGAAGAACAGCCCCAGTTAGAGACAAAGGAAGGTCAACTCTATGTATACTTTAAGGTACGGTTCACGAATTACGTAAAAGACATGGTGAGAAGG
>NZ_KQ969516.1 GCF_001578875.1 Streptococcus sp. DD13 | reverse complement strand
CAAGAAAGTCAAAAACGTCGGTTTGACCGTTTGGTGTATGAAGAGATTAGTGAGCTAAGCTATGAGATCCGTGAGGGCCAGGGGATGCCTCAGACGCCATCCTTCTAAGAAGCATGTTAGCGGAGTTTCAGTCAGGACTAAGCGCAGAAGAACAAGAGAGTTATGAGCGCTTGATCAGTGGGGAACGATTCTTAGGGAGAAAAAGCTTAATGAATCGATTAGAGGTCTATTTAGCGGATTTCAGGGGAATCTAAGAAGGGGGAATAAAAAAAGTAGAAAAAGATGAAAAAAGTAGTTGACAAGGTA
>NZ_KQ969515.1 GCF_001578875.1 Streptococcus sp. DD13 | reverse complement strand
TTGCTGTAATCGCTGTACCATTGGCATCCTTGACTTGGACCGTCGCTGGATCTGGAGTCCCTACGAAGTCCTTGTTTGGTGTAAAGGTCACTTTACCTGTCAATGGATCAATGGTGTAGGTGCCGACTTGCTTGCCGTCCTTCATGGCTGGAAGGGTCGTTTCATCCGTCGGTTGACCAGTTGTTGGGTCAATCAGCTTCGCTGGTTGGCTTTCATTGATCGTGATTGGTGCGACCGGATCCCCTTCTGTGAAGACGGGCGTTCCAGTTTGTGTTTGACCTTGCTTACCAGTAGACGTCACATCCTCACTCGTTGGAACAA
>NZ_KQ969514.1 GCF_001578875.1 Streptococcus sp. DD13 | reverse complement strand
GGATGGTTGCTTGCTTTTCAGCAGGGAGTTGCTTGACTTTCATAGTGAATCGTCTGAGGGCAGGATTTTCTCTAGGGACAGCGGGGGCTTCTAAGCTACTGAAGTTGAAAAATTCTTCCGGCGTTAAGTCTAAGGCTGTGATGACCTTTTCCAATGTCGTGAGGGTAAGATTGACATGTTGGTTTTCCAGCTGATTGACGTATTTGAGTCCCAGTCCCGCCTTCTCTGAGAGATCCTCCTGGCTCATTTTTTCTTGCTTGCGCAAGTGTTTGACCTTGTTGGCAATGTATTTTGAAAGATAATGATCCGTATTCATATGCAAAGAATAACCATTTTACTAGTCAAAAGGAACA
>NZ_KQ969513.1 GCF_001578875.1 Streptococcus sp. DD13 | reverse complement strand
AATCGGGAAGACAGGATTCGAACCTGCGACCCCTTGGTCCCAAACCAAGTACTCTACCAAGCTGAGCTACTTCCCGATAGGTTAAAGAAGAAAGCTCCCTTAATTTTCATTAAGTGAGTCATGCACCCAAGAGGATTCGAACCTCTAACCGCCTGATTCGTAGTCAGGTACTCTATCCAGTTGAGCCATGGGTGCTCTATTGATGCCGAGGACCGGAATCGAACCGGTACGATGTTGCCATCGCAGGATTTTAAGTCCTGTGCGTCTGCCAGTTCCGCCACCCCGGCGCCTCAAGCGAACGACGGGGTTCGAACCCGCGACCCCCACCTTGGCAAGGTGATGTTCTACCACTGAACTACGTTCGCATTATCTTCCTCTATGCCGGCTACATGACTTGAACACGCGACCCTCTGATTACAAATCAGATGCTCTACCAACTGAGCTAAGCCGGCTATTTCCTATGCGGGTTAAGGGACTTGAACCCCCACGCCCTAAAGCGCCAGATCCTAAATCTGGTGCGTCTGCCAATTCCGCCAAACCCGCATCTATGACCCGTGCTGGGCTCGAACCAGCGACCCTTTGATTAAAAGTCAAATGCTCTACCAACTGAGCTAACGAGTCTCTTTCTATTTAAAAACAACCTATCGGTTGCTCCTAACGGTCCCGACGGGAATCGAACCCGCGATCTTCGCCGTGACAGGGCGACGTGATAACCGCTACACCACGGGACCTTT
>NZ_KQ969512.1 GCF_001578875.1 Streptococcus sp. DD13 | reverse complement strand
CTGGAATGGCAAATTCTGTCACATCTGTGTAGCACTTTTCCATTGGTTTTGAAGCTTCAAACTGGCGTTGAATAAGGTTGTCGGCTTTCTTACCAATATCTCCTTTGTGAGAAGAATACTTGCGTTTCTGCCGGATTCTAGCTTGTAAATTGAGTACATTCATCAACCGCTGAACCCTCTTATGATTGACCAAAAAGCCACGATTTCTTAATTCTAAATGTATCCGACGATAACCATAATTCCCCTTGTGTTCGATAAAAATAGATTGGATTTCAGCTTTAAGCCCTTGATCCTTATCTGGTTTGTCTAGCTGTTTCAAGTGATAATAGTAGGTCGAACGAGCGAGTTTAATGGTTTTTAGAAGAATATCTAACGAAAACTCAGTGATTAATTCTTGAACAATTTCTGTCTTTCTTCTTTCTCTTTTTCCTCCTTCAATCGGAGTTCTCTCAACTTTTTTAGAATAGCATTCTCCGCTCTCAGGTATTCATTTTCTGCTTGAAGACGCTCTAACTCTGTCATTTCTTCAGGTTTCTTCTTTGGCTTGCGTCCCATTTTAGGTATCCTTCCTCTTGTTTTCTCAACAATAGTATACCCATTTTTCTTGTATTGTGCCAGCCAATTTGGAAGCATTCCTTGGTTTGGGAGCGCATAATCAAAGGCTTACACTTCTTTGTGAACGACCTTCAATTAAGACTTTATCAATGATCTCTTGTTTTAGTTCGGGAGAGTAATAATGATTCTTCCTTTTTCTAACGACCTCTATTCCATAGCGTTCAATCAATTTAATCATGTACTGAAGATTAGAAATCTTTATCCCAAATTGATTTGAAAGTTGGTTGAAGCTTTGACCTTGCTTTCTAAGTTCATAGATCTGAACCTTATCCTCATATGTTAATTTCATAATAAAAACACCCCAAAAGTTAGATTTTTCTG
>NZ_KQ969511.1 GCF_001578875.1 Streptococcus sp. DD13 | reverse complement strand
AAAAACATACTAAGATTAGTAGTGAAGAAATCTCCGACGGGAGAGAGTACTCACTACTTTTTCTTTATGTTAAAGTAGAGGTGTCTTGTTAAGTCGTAGCTTCTTTTGGCGCTAGACGTCGTACAAAAAACTGGCAAGACACCTGTTTTAGATAGAATTTTATCAAAGTATGTTGGACGCTAGACGCCGGGTATTGAAAATGAAATCACTAAAATAAGGAATCATTCAAGACAAAGAGGTAAACATAATGCGGACAGTTTTTGGAATTGATGTGAGTAAAGCAAGCTCAGAAGTCGCTATTCTTGTGAATGGTGAAAGGGTTCATGGCTATACTATGCCTAATGACATTATCGGATTTTCTCGTCTACTGGAGGATCTAAAGACCGTGAGCAATCCCGAAATTATTTTCGAAGCTACTGGTGTCTACTCTCGCCGACTTCAGGCCTTTCTAGAAGAAAACAGCTATGACTATACACGTCTTAATCCTTTGGAAGCTAAGAAGCAACTTGATGGATTACGAGTCCGAAAAACCGATAAGATTGACGCAGAGAAACTTGCTTCGTCACAATTTGTTCTAAACCGTAAGCCAACTTATGTTCAAGAAGAAGTCTATCAAAACTTGCATGATCTTAGCCGATTCTACCAAAATCTGACAGAGGATATTGTAAGGACGAAGAATAGGCTGCACAAAGTTCTTCAAGTCGCCTTCCCAGAAATCGAGAATCTACTATCTACTCCTACAGGTGAGCAATATTGGAATCTCGTGTCCATCTTCCCAACCAAGCATTGGGTGCTGGAACTATCAGAAGTTGAGTTGAAAGAAGCTATTCGCAACTCAACCTCTAAACGCATTTCAGAGAACAGAGTAAGTAACTTGACTGAGAAGTTAGTTGGATTGGCGAAGCAATCTTATGCTGGCATTTCAAAAACCTCTCCTATGGTAGAAGAGGTTAAGTATGATGCACAGGAACTTATAAGGTTGACAAACCGTCGGGAACAAGTATTACAACAGTTGATAGCGTTAGCTGAACCTCTACCTGAATATAAGATTCTTCTCTCTATTCCTGGTATCGCAGAAACAACGGCTACAAGCATTATTGGCGAATTAGGAGATATTCGTCGTTTTAAGTCTGCTAATCAAATCAACGCTTTTATCGGTATTGATCTCAAACACTATGAATCAGGAGATTTTCTAGGTCAAGAACATATCACGAAGCGTGGGAATCCTTATGCAAGAAAAATTCTGTACAAATGTATTCACAATATCGCTTCAGCTAGCCATACCAATCCTTGCCATATCGCAGATTTCTATGAGAAACGAAAAAGACAATCGCAGATAACTTCAACTAAGCCACATACGATTGCCTCTATACATCGTCTCATTAGGACAATGTATTATCTTATAATGCATAATAAACTTTACGACTATACTTTAGCCCAAAGTCATTAAAGTCATCTATGCCCTATAATTCTAACACCTTGTTTCAAAAAATGCCAGATAAGGTGTCATTTTTCTATGCTCAAATATCAAAAAAATGGCTCGAACTATCCCTCAAAAAA
>NZ_KQ969510.1 GCF_001578875.1 Streptococcus sp. DD13 | reverse complement strand
AACCCCCAACTACTTCCGGCGTTCTAGGGCTTAACTGCTGTGTTCGGCATGGGAACAGGTGTATCTCCTAGGCTATCGTCACTTAACTATGAATAGTTGCCTACTCAAAATTGAATATCTATTCGTTAGAAACAAGACTGTTTAAACGCTGCGTTCAATGAAATTGTACTCAGGCTCAATCCTTACTGGTTGGCCCTCATTACGTATCTTTGGATAAGTCCTCGAGCGATTAGTATTGGTCCGCTACATGTGTCGCCACACTTCCACTTCCAACCTATCTACCTGATCTTCTTTCAGGGCTCTTACTGATATATAATCATGGGAAATCTCATCTTGAGGTGGGTTTCACACTTAGATGCTTTCAGCGTTTATCCCTTCCCTACATAGCTACCCAGCGATGCCTCTGGCGAGACAACTGGTACACCAGCGGTAAGTCCACTCTGGTCCTCTCGTACTAGGAGCAGATCCTCTCAAATTTCCTACGCCCGCGACGGATAGGGACCGAACTGTCTCACGACGTTCTGAACCCAGCTCGCGTGCCGCTTTAATGGGCGAACAGCCCAACCCTTGGGACCGACTACAGCCCCAGGATGCGACGAGCCGACATCGAGGTGCCAAACCTCCCCGTCGATGTGAACTCTTGGGGGAGATAAGCCTGTTATCCCCAGGGTAGCTTTTATCCGTTGAGCGATGGCCCTTCCATACGGAACCACCGGATCACTAAGCCCGACTTTCGTCCCTGCTCGAGTTGTAGCTCTCGCAGTCAAGCTCCCTTATACCTTTACACTCTGCGATTGATTTCCAACCAATCTGAGGGAACCTTTGGGCGCCTCCGTTACCTTTTAGGAGGCGACCGCCCCAGTCAAACTGCCCGTCAGACACTGTCTCCGATAGGGATCACCTATCCGGGTTAGAGTAGCCATAACACAAGGGTAGTATCCCAACAGCGCCTCACTCGAAACTGGCGTCCCGAGGTCGATGGCTCCTACCTATCCTGTACATGTGGTACAGATACTCAATATCAAACTGCAGTAAAGCTCCATGGGGTCTTTCCGTCCTGTCGCGGGTAACCTGCATCTTCACAGGTACTAAAATTTCACCGAGTCTCTCGTTGAGACAGTGCCCAAATCATTACGCCTTTCGTGCGGGTCGGAACTTACCCGACAAGGAATTTCGCTACCTTAGGACCGTTATAGTTACGGCCGCCGTTTACTGGGGCTTCAATTCAGATCTTCGCTTACGCTAAACCCTCCTCTTAACCTTCCAGCACCGGGCAGGCGTCACCCCCTATACATCATCTTACGATTTAGCAGAGAGCTGTGTTTTTGATAAACAGTTGCTTGGGCCTATTCACTGCGGCTGACCTTAAGTCAGCGCCCCTTCTCCCGAAGTTACGGGGCCATTTTGCCGAGTTCCTTAACGAGAGTTCTCTCGCTCACCTGAGGCTACTCGCCTCGACTACCTGTGTCGGTTTGCGGTACGGGTAGAGTATAAATTATCGCTAGAAGCTTTTCTTGGCAGTGTGACATCACTAACTTCGCTACTAAACTTCGCTCCCCGTCACAGCTCAACGTTATAGGTACAAGCATTTGACTCATACCACGCCTCACTGCTTGGCCGGACTCTTCCAATCGTCCGGTTTAGTTAGCCTACTGCGTCCCTCCATCACTCTATACTCTAGTACAGGAATATCAACCTGTTGTCCATCGGATACACCTTTCGGTCTCTCCTTAGGTCCCGACTAACCCAGGGCGGACGAGCCTTCCCCTGGAAACCTTAGTCTTACGGTGGACAGGATTCTCACCTGTCTTGCGCTACTCATACCGGCATTCTCACTTCTATGCGTTCCAGCGCTCCTCACGGTACACCTTCTTCACACATAGAACGCTCTCCTACCATCCCCTAAGGGATCCACAGCTTCGGTAATATGTTTTAGCCCCGGTACATTTTCGGCGCAGGGTCACTCGACTAGTGAGCTATTACGCACTCTTTGAATGAATAGCTGCTTCTAAGCTAACATCCTAGTTGTCTGTGCAACCCCACATCCTTTTCCACTTAACATATATTTTGGGACCTTAGCTGGTGGTCTGGGCTGTTTCCCTTTCGACTACGGATCTTAGCACTCGCAGTCTGACTGCCGATTATATCTCGTTGGCATTCGGAGTTTATCTGAGATTGGTAATCCGAGATGGACCCCTCACCCAAACAGTGCTCTACCTCCAAGAGACTTAACATCGACGCTAGCCCTAAAGCTATTTCGGAGAGAACCAGCTATCTCCAAGTTCGTTTGGAATTTCTCCGCTACCCACAAGTCATCCAAGCACTTTTCAACGTGCCCTGGTTCGGTCCTCCAGTGCGTCTTACCGCACCTTCAACCTGCTCATGGGTAGGTCACATGGTTTCGGGTCTACGTCATGATACTATGGCGCCCTATTCAGACTCGGTTTCCCTACGGCTCCGTCTCTTCAACTTAACCTCGCATCATAACGTAACTCGCCGGTTCATTCTACAAAAGGCACGCTCTCACCCATTAACGGGCTCGAACTTGTTGTAGGCACACGGTTTCAGGTTCTATTTCACTCCCCTTCCGGGGTACTTTTCACCTTTCCCTCACGGTACTGGTTCACTATCGGTCACTAGAGAGTATTTAGGGTTGGGAGATGGTCCTCCCAGATTCCGACGAGATTTCGCGTGTCTCGCCGTACTCAGGATCCTGCTAGGTATAAAGACTATTTCGACTACGAGGCTGTTACTCTCTTTGGCTTACCTTCCCAGGTAATTCGTCTATACTCTTTACGTCCATATTGCAGTCCTACAACCCCGAGAAGTAAACTTCTCGGTTTGCCCTCCTGCCGTTTCGCTCGCCGCTACTAAGGCAATCGCTTTTGCTTTCTCTTCCTGCAGCTACTTAGATGTTTCAGTTCACTGCGTCTTCCTCCTCACACCCTTAACAGGTGTGGGTGACAGGCATTACCTGCCGGGTTCCCCCATTCGGACATCTCTGGATCTCAGCTTACTTACAGCTCCCCAAAGCATTTCGTCGTTTGTCACGTCCTTCATCGGCTTCTAGTGCCAAGGCATCCACCGTGCGCCCTTATTAACTTAACCTTATTTTGGTCTTTCGACCTACTCATTAAATAGTCACAGCGTTTCGGTTTATTTTCTTGTTACTATTCTAATGTAATTTCTTACATTTGGAATTTGATATAGATATTCAATTTTCAATGGACAATCTTTGAATCTCTCGATTCAATGGAGCCTAGCGGGATCGAACCGCTGACCTCCTGCGTGCAAAGCAGGCGCTCTCCCAGCTGAGCTAAGGCCCCACAAGACCTCTCAAAATTAAAGAAGACTAACGTACAGGTTCCTTATCCTTAGAAAGGAGGTGATCCAGCCGCACCTTCCGATACGGCTACCTTGTTACGACTTCACCCCAATCATCTATCCCACCTTAGGCGGCTGGCTCCAAATGGTTACCTCACCGACTTCGGGTGTTACAAACTCTCGTGGTGTGACGGGCGGTGTGTACAAGGCCCGGGAACGTATTCACCGCGGCGTGCTGATCCGCGATTACTAGCGATTCCGACTTCATGTAGGCGAGTTGCAGCCTACAATCCGAACTGAGATTGGCTTTAAGAGATTAGCTTGCCGTCACCGGCTTGCGACTCGTTGTACCAACCATTGTAGCACGTGTGTAGCCCAGGTCATAAGGGGCATGATGATTTGACGTCATCCCCACCTTCCTCCGGTTTATTACCGGCAGTCTCGCTAGAGTGCCCAACTGAATGATGGCAACTAACAATAGGGGTTGCGCTCGTTGCGGGACTTAACCCAACATCTCACGACACGAGCTGACGACAACCATGCACCACCTGTCACCTCTGCCCCGAAGGGAAACCCTATCTCTAGGGTGGTCAGAGGGATGTCAAGACCTGGTAAGGTTCTTCGCGTTGCTTCGAATTAAACCACATGCTCCACCGCTTGTGCGGGCCCCCGTCAATTCCTTTGAGTTTCAACCTTGCGGTCGTACTCCCCAGGCGGAGTGCTTAATGCGTTAGCTGCGGCACTGAGTCCCGGAAAGGACCCAACACCTAGCACTCATCGTTTACGGCGTGGACTACCAGGGTATCTAATCCTGTTTGCTCCCCACGCTTTCGAGCCTCAGCGTCAGTTACAGACCAGAGAGCCGCTTTCGCCACCGGTGTTCCTCCATATATCTACGCATTTCACCGCTACACATGGAATTCCACTCTCCCCTTCTGCACTCAAGTTAAACAGTTTCCAGAGCACACTATGGTTGAGCCATAGCCTTTTACTCCAGACTTATCTAACCGCCTGCGCTCGCTTTACGCCCAATAAATCCGGACAACGCTTGGGACCTACGTATTACCGCGGCTGCTGGCACGTAGTTAGCCGTCCCTTTCTGGTAAGATACCGTCACAGTGTGAACTTTCCACTCTCACACTCGTTCTTCTCTTACAACAGAGCTTTACGATCCGAAAACCTTCTTCACTCACGCGGCGTTGCTCGGTCAGGGTTGCCCCCATTGCCGAAGATTCCCTACTGCTGCCTCCCGTAGGAGTCTGGGCCGTGTCTCAGTCCCAGTGTGGCCGATCACCCTCTCAGGTCGGCTATGTATCGTCGCCTTGGTAGGCCGTTACCCTACCAACTAGCTAATACAACGCAGGTCCATCTGGTAGTGAAGCAATTGCTCCTTTTAAATAGAAAACATGTGTCTTCCATTGTCATGCGGTATTAGCTATCGTTTCCAATAGTTATCCCCCGCTACCAGGCAGGTTACCTACGCGTTACTCACCCGTTCGCAACTCATCCAGAAGAAGCAAGCTCCTTCTTTCAGCGTTCTACTTGCATGTATTAGGCACGCCGCCAGCGTTCGTCCTGAGCCAGGATCAAACTCTCATTTAAAGTTTGAGTTCTCACTCATTCTGTCACTGACAGATTTATTTTTTGTTCATTGACGAATCATCCTAAAATGATTCACCCTGCACGTTTGGTTCGTCTTCTTTAATTTTCAAAGGTCTTGCGCCTCCTCTCGAGGCAACTATCTTAGTATATCAGAGTCACC
>NZ_KQ969509.1 GCF_001578875.1 Streptococcus sp. DD13 | reverse complement strand
CGGCTCGGTAGCTCAGTTGGTAGAGCAATGGATTGAAGCTCCATGTGTCGGCGGTTCGATTCCGTCTCGCGCCATTTTTTAATAAGCGGGTGTAGTTTAGTGGTAAAACTACAGCCTTCCAAGCTGTTGTCGCGAGTTCGATTCTCGTCACCCGCTTTTTTAATTATCAACCCAAGTTGGTCTTGGGCGCGTAGCTCAGATGGTTAGAGCGCACGCCTGATAAGCGTGAGGTCGGTGGTTCGATTCCACTCGTGCCCATTTTGGAATATATTGGAGAATTACTCAAGAGGCTGAAGAGGACGGTTTGCTAAATCGTTAGGTCGGGTAACTGGCGCAAGGGTTCGAATCCCTTATTCTCCGTTTGTTTGAGATTTACTTTTTGGAAATCTCTTTTTTTTAATTAATTTGAGGGCCCAATGAAATATAATCGTTTTTCTCGTTTGATTATCATCGTTTCTGTCTTTCTTGTTTTTTCATTTTCAATGCTTTTTTTGACTGTGAATAAGGGTTTTTCTATTCCTGTTATTAATAATATCGTTCATCAGTCCATTAGTTTTATCAGTAGGCCTTTTTCTGTTTCGAATCGATGGATATCATCAAATATTCAATCAGTTTCGGATTTAACAAAAGCTTATCGAGAGAATATTTCTCTTAAAAATAGTTTAAGTGCCTTAGAGAACCAGGAGGCAGAACTAGCAACTTTAAAAAGTGAAAATGAGAACTTGAAGTCAAATTTGGAATTCAAGAAAGGACAACCGACTGTTGACTTTTCCGCTGCAACGGTTATTGATCGGACCTCAAACGCCTGGCTAGATGAATTAACTATTGATATGGGAAGTCAGGAAGATGTGAAAGAAAATGGACTCGTCGTTGCAAACAACGGAGTGATTGGGTATATTGATCAGGTTTTTTCTACTAGTTCTACAGTTCGCTTATTCTCCAATTCTAATCAAACAGGCTTTAAGCTATCAGTAAAACTTTTGTCTAAGGATTCAACAGTTGTTTATGGAATTTTATCAGGATATGATTCGGATTTGAAGGCATTTATTGTTAGTCAACTAAACTCGGATTCCGTACAAGTGGGCAATCAGGTGGTTACAAGCGATTTGGATTCAAAAATAACAGCCAATTTAGCTGTTGGACAAGTCATGAAGGTTGAAAAAAATGCGAATGATATGTCTAGCACCGTCTATGTGAAACCCCAAGCTGATTTATCAACAATTTATTCTGTATTGGTTGTAAAAAAATAGTATGAACAAACGGTATATACGTCTCAGTAGTCTTATCTTTCTTTTTCTTTTATTTATTGGAGATTTGCAAATTTCAACACTTTTGTCGAATATTCTCCCCTTCTTTTTATCTATATCTTGTTTTCAGACGATCCTATTTTTATTGGTTTATTCTCAGATAGATTCCAGTGTCTATACATTCTTTTTAAGTATTTTTATTGGATTTGTGTATGATATCTATTTTTATAATGCCTTAGGTATCGCAGTTTGTTTGTTTCCATTTTTGACCTATTTGATTTATTATTTTTTCCAAGCTATTCGGTATACGAGACTGAGTATGTTAACGGTTTTTATCGTCTTGATTTTCTTATTTGAAATAGTTAGTTACGGTTTGGCTCGTTTATTTGGTTTAACAAATCTATCTGTCATTCTTTTTTCCATAAATCATTTAATCCCAACCTTACTGTTTAATATGATTCTTATTTTGTTTCTTTATCCCTTGATAAAAAGAGGACTGAATCGCTTAAATTAGTAATAAACTTGTAATAATTGCGTAACATTCGTGCGCAATTTTTTTGTTACACTAGAATAGTTAAAAAATTACTAGGAGAGAGTATTCAATGAAGAAAAAATTAGTAGCCTCGCTAATGATTGCGTCTATTATCTTACCGAATGTAGCTGGCGTGATAGTTACGGCTGACGATACAGATACACAGATCCAGCAGAAAGATCAGCAAATTTCTCAAATTCAAAGTCAACAGGACAAAGCACAAGCAGAAGTAGAAGCTTTGCAAAAGAAAGTTGATGCGATTTCAACTCAACAAAAAGAGTTGGAAACTGAAAACGAGAAATTAACAAAAGAATCTAAAGAGCTAGCGAAAGAGATTTCGACCCTTTCAGAAGATATTGTGGCTCGTGATCAAGCATTAGCAGAACAAGCACGTAGTGCACAAACAGATGGAAGTGCAACTAGCTATATTAGCACTATCTTGGATTCAAAGGACATTGTAGATGCTGTATCTCGTGTCAACGCTATGCGTGAAATTGTTTCTGCTAATAATGAAATGCTTGAAAAACAAAAGGCTGACAAGGAAAAATTAGCGAAGAAACAACAAGAGAACCAAGAAGCGATTAATACAGTTTGGAATAACAAAGAAAAATTAGCTGCATCTGCTAAGGAATTGACAACACAACAAGCTGCTTTGAAGGTTGCTCAGTTGAATCTTGAAGCTGAAAAAACAACGGTTCAATCTGAAAAACAAAACTGTTAGAACAAAAAGCGGCAGCAGAAGCTGCAGCTAAAAAGGCTGCTGAAGAACAAGCGGCTTACCAAGCACAACAGCAAAGCTTAGCTGCGAAGCAAAGTCAGGAAGTTGCTTTACCAAGTCAAACAGTGACTCCTACAGCTTCTTCTACAACATCCTCTGCAACAAATACTGCAAGCAACACTTCATCTTCGACAACGACAAGTGCGAATTCATCCTCTTCTCAACAAGCAAAGACTGTAACAAAAACAGTACAAACATCAACTTCTGGGAATACCTATCCAATTGGTGAGTGTACTTGGGGAGTTAAACAGGTTGCTCCTTGGGTTGGAAACTATTGGGGAAATGCGAACCAATGGGGTGCAAGTGCACAAGCTGCTGGTCACACGATTGGATCAACTCCACGAGTTGGAGCCATCGCTGTTTGGCCAAATGATGGTGGAGGATATGGACACGTTGCATATGTAACAGCTGTATCTGGATCCGAAATTCAAGTTATGGAATCAAACTATAACGGAAATCGTTATGTTGGGAACTTCCGTGGTTCATTTAATCCAAATAATCCTATCTGGGGTGGCGGAGTTTACTACATTTATCAATAATCATTAGGACAGGCTATTCTGTCCTTTTTTGATTGAAATAATGGTAAAAAAAGGATAGAATAATAGAGTAGAAAAATTAGGAGGCAATCATGGGTTTTTCTGATTTAAAGCTTTTTGCTCTTTCCTCAAACAGGGAGTTGGCTGAAAAAGTTGCAAATAAGATTGGTCTTTCCTTAGGAAAGTCAACAGTTCGTCAGTTTTCTGACGGTGAAATTCAAGTAAATATTGAAGAATCGATTCGCGGAAGCCATGTCTATATCCTTCAATCGACAAGTTCACCTGTCAATGATAACTTGATGGAAATCTTGATTATGGTAGATGCGCTGAAACGTGCCTCAGCGGCTTCTGTCAATGTTGTAATTCCTTACTATGGATATGCTCGTCAGGACCGTAAAGCTCGTGCACGTGAGCCAATAACGTCTAAACTAGTGGCCAATATGCTTCAAGTTGCTGGTGTGGACCGTGTCTTGACCATTGATTTGCATGCGGCTCAGATTCAAGGCTTCTTTGATATCCCTGTCGATCATTTGATGGGAGCCCCTCTGTTAGCGGATTATTTTGAACGGAGAGGGATGAAAGGAGACGAGTATGTTGTTGTTTCACCGGACCATGGGGGGGTAACGCGAGCTCGTAAATTGGCCCAATTTTTGAAAACTCCAATTGCTATTATCGATAAGCGCCGATCAGTTGATAAGATGAATACCTCTGAAGTTATGAATATCATTGGGAATGTAGAAGGCAAAACCTGCATTCTGATAGATGATATGATCGACACTGCAGGAACAATTTGCCATGCAGCAGATGCTTTGGCAGAGGCTGGAGCTGTAGAAGTTTACGCATCTTGTACTCATCCAGTTTTATCAGGACCTGCAATGGACAATATCCAACAGTCGGCTATTAAGAGTTTGATTGTCTTAGATACAATTGAAATTCCTGAAGACCGTTTGATTGACAAGATAACGCAAATTTCAATTGCAGAATTGTTGGCAGAAGCCATTATCCGAATTCATGAAAAGCGCCCCTTGTCCCCTTTATTTGAATCCTAAGATGGTATATAAGGTATGCTGGAAGCGAGCATGCCTTTTTTATCGTTTTTCAAAATCCTAAAATTATATTATAATGGTAACTATATATTAGATAGGGGAAGTGGGTTCGTATGGATATAAGTCATCGCTTTAACAAACACTTAGATAAAATTAAGATTTCCATGATTCGTGAGTTTGATCAGTCCATTTCGGATATTCCGGGTGTCTTAAAGTTAACCTTGGGGGAGCCAGATTTTTCAACTCCTGAACATGTACAAGAAGCCGCAAAGAAGGCCATTGATGATGGGAAAAGTCATTATACTGGAATGGCAGGTTTACTTGAGTTGCGTCAAGCGACAGCAAGCTTTATGAAGGAAAAGTATCGGGTTTCTTATCAGGCTGAGGATGAAATTTTGGTGACGATTGGGGCAACTGAAGCGCTCTCTGCTTCTCTAATTGCGATTTTAGAGCCTGGAGATACGGTATTGCTACCAGCTCCGGCCTATCCCGGTTACGAGCCGATTGTCAATATGGTGGGGGCTGAAATCATCGAAATTGATACGACGGATAATCAATTTGTGTTGACACCGGAGGCCTTGGAAGAGGGGATTCAAGAAGCGGGCAGTTCGTTGAAGGCGGTCATTTTAAACTATCCTGCCAATCCTACAGGAGTTACCTATTCTCGCGAACAAATTGCGGCATTTGCAAAAGTGATTGAGAAATATCCTATTTTTGTCGTTTCAGATGAAGTATACTCTGAATTAACCTATACAGATGAAGACCATACTTCTATTGCTGAGTTTTTACCAACCCAAACGATTTTGGTCCAAAGTTTGTCGAAGTCTCATGCGATGACTGGATGGCGCTTAGGTTTTATTTTATCCTCAAAGGAAATCATTGCACAAATTGTGAAGAGTCACCAATACCTGGTGACAGCCGCTACAACGCTTGTCCAATATGCTGGTGTGGAGGCCTTGGCCAACGGGAAAGACGATGCACTTCCAATGCGAGAAGAATATCGAGAACGTCGTGATTATATTTTGGAGCAAATGACGAAGTTAGGTTTTTCAATTATTAAACCAGACGGAGCCTTTTACATTTTTGCGAGAATCCCTGAAGGCTACAATCAAAACTCATTTGAATTTTTACAAGATTTTGCACAACAACAAGCTGTTGCCTTTATCCCAGGGGCTGCTTTTGGAAAATACGGTGAGGGCTATGTTCGAGTTTCTTATGCAGCTAGTATGGAAACGATTCAAGAGGCAATGAGAAGACTTGCAGTGTTTATGAGGCGGTAATGGAACGAATCCAGACGAAGGGATTAGTCTTATACAATCGGGATTATCGGGAAGATGATAAATTGGTGAAAATTTTCACTGAGCAGGCTGGAAAGCGAATGTTTTTCGTGAAACATGTGCGCAATTCGCGCTTTCAATCAGGGATTCAGCCCTTGGTCTTGGCGGACTATCAGGTAAAAATTAACAACGAAGGTTTATCCTATATCGACGATATTCAAGTCATCCATACTTTTAAAAACATTAATGATGACCTATTTAAATTGAGTTATGTGAGTTATATCTTGTCATTGGCGGATGCGAGTATACAGGATAAACAGTATGATCCCATGTTGTTTCAGTTTTTAGAGACCTCTTTGAAGTTAATAGAGGATGGTATGGATTATGAAATTGTGACAAATATTGTTGAAATCCAATTATTGCAACGGTTTGGGGTTTCCTTTAATTTTCATGAATGTCTATACTGTCATCGGATTGGACTACCGTTTGACTTATCTTTGAAACTTGGAGGGGTACTTTGTCCGGATCATTATTCGAACGATCCCCATCGTTTACATGTTAATCCCAATATTATCTACCTTTTGGATCGCTTTCAAAATGTATCTGTACAGGAGATAAACGTGATCCAATTGAACCGAGAAGTAAAGCAAGGGTTGAGAAAGACTATTGATCAACTTTATGATGAGTACGTTGGAATCCATTTAAAAGCCAAACAGTTCATTGATAGTTTAGCTGATTGGGGAGGCTTGTTGAAGGAAAAAGGAGAAAAAAATGAAGAAAATCGCAGTTGATGCCATGGGAGGAGACCACGCTCCTCAGGCTATTATTGAAGGAGTGAATCGGGCCATTGCAACCTATTCAGATATTGTCATACGTCTTTATGGTGATGAGGAAAAGATTCGTCCCCTCCTAAAGGATAGCGATCGTGTCGAAATTGTCCATACGACAGAAAAGATTCATTCGGATGATGAACCTGTACGGTCGATACGGAAGAAAAAAGATGCTTCGATGGTGTTAGCAGCCCATGCAGTAAAGGATGGCGAGGTGGATGCCATGCTTTCAGCTGGAAATACAGGAGCCCTTCTTGCAGCAGGCATCTTTATTGTTGGTAGAATCAAAAATATTGAACGTCCAGGATTAATGTCTTCTATTCCAACAGCGAATGGTCTAGGATTTGATATGTTGGATTTGGGAGCAAATGCTGAAAATTCTGCCAAACAGCTTCATCAGTATGCGATTTTAGGATCCTTTTATGCACAACATGTTCGAGGACTTCAGACACCTCGGATTGGGCTCTTAAATAACGGGACAGAAGCCAGTAAAGGAGACCCTATTCGCAAGGCTGCCTATGACCTTTTAAGTAATGATGCTTCCATTCATTTTGTAGGGAATGTAGAAGCGCGGGAGCTCTTAAATGGAGTGGCTGATGTGGTTGTCACGGACGGCTTTACTGGAAATGCGGTTTTAAAGACGATGGAAGGAACGGCTATTTCTTTATTGGGCCAATTAAAAACGGCAATTGAAGGTGGTGGCTTGAGAAGTAAACTGGGCTATTTATTCTTGCGTAAGAGTTTTAGAAGTTTAAAGCAGTCAATGGATTATTCAGAAGCTGGGGGGGCTGTTTTATTTGGTCTTAAAGCGCCTGTCGTGAAAGCACATGGGTCTAGCGATGACTCTGCCATCTTCAATGCCATTCGTCAAGTTCGCTTGATGCTGGAGACGGATGTGGTTCAAAAGTCGGTCGATTATTTTCAAACAGAAGGAGATGAATAATGAAAAGAGAAACTGTATTTGCAAAAATTGAAAAAATATTAAAGGAACTCAAGGGACAGGATTTTGAAGTCACAGGTACCATGTCTATTCTAGATGAGTTGGCGACAGATTCTGTAGAATTAATGGAATTTGTGGTGACTGCTGAAGAGGAATTTAATATTACGATTCCCGATGATGCCATTGATTCTTTTGCGACGTTGCATAATGTTGTGGATTATATTGTCGAAAATAAACAATAAATGGAATGAACCATCAGATTTTTCTGGTGGTTTATTCTTTTTCTGAAAATCAAATGGAAAGTCCAACTATATTGTTCGGAAATTAATGATAATAACAGGGTGTTTATACGAAATTTAATAGAGTTCTCCTTGAGTTAACGAATGTTGTATGATAAAATGAAGTATAAATTCATATAATCCAATAAAGGAATGGTGGACATGATGAAAAAAGCTTTGGTATATTCAGGAAAAGCAAAAGACATTTACACGACGGAAGACAAGGATACGATTATATCCGTTTACAAGGACCAGGCAACTGCATTTAATGGAGTGAAAAAGGAGCAAATCGTAGGCAAGGGTGTGCTCAATAACGCAATTTCTTCTCTGATTTTTGAGCGTTTGAATGCCAATGGCGTGGCGACGCACTTTATTAAAAAGATATCTGACACAGAGCAACTCAATAAAAAAGTTACCATTATCCCATTGGAAGTGGTTCTTCGGAATGTAACAGCAGGGTCTTTCTCAAAACGGTTTGGCGTTGAAGAGGGAATTGATTTAGAGCAGCCGATCGTCGAATTTTACTATAAAAATGATGACCTGGATGATCCCTTTATCAATGATGAGCATGTGAAGTTTTTGGAGATTGCCAATGATGAGCAAATTGCTTATATCAAGGAAGAAACGCGTCGTATCAATGAATTGCTGAAAGAATGGTTTGCGCAAATCGGACTTCGTTTGATTGACTTCAAGCTGGAATTCGGTTTTGACAAGGATGAGAAGATTATCTTGGCAGATGAGTTTTCACCAGATAACTGTCGACTCTGGGATGCGGATGGCCAACATCTGGACAAAGACGTTTTCCGTCGGGGTCTGGGGGAATTGACAGATGTCTATAAGGTTGTTTTAGAAAAATTGCAAAGTTTGAAGTGATCTTTTTGAAACGGGAAAACTTCGTCTTCAATGGCATGTTTGAATAGAGATAAAGGAAATAAAATGGATAAACGTATTTTCGTTGAGAAAAAAGCTGATTTTCGTGTGAAATCTCACTCTTTAGTAAAAGAATTACAGCATAATCTTCAGTTGAGAACCTTGAAGGATCTTCGTATTGTTCAGGTTTACGATGTCTTTGGTTTGCAAGAAGACTTGTTTGCGCGTGCGGAAAAACACATCTTCTCTGAGCAAGTGACGGATACTGTTTTGGACGAGGCTGCGGTTCAGGCTGATCTTGAGAAGTATGCTTTCTTTGCTATCGAAAGTTTGCCTGGTCAATTTGACCAACGTGCCGCCTCTTCACAAGAAGCTTTGCTTTTGCTTGGTAGTTCAAATGATGTAACAGTGAATACAGCGCAATTGTATCTGGTTAATAAGGACATTGCGGTAGATGAGTTAGAGGCGGTTAAAAACTACTTGCTCAACCCAGTGGATTCTCGTTTCAAAGATATCACTGTTGGCATTGCCAAGCAAGATTTTTCTGAGTCTGACAAGACCATTCCAAACTTGGATTTCTTTGAAAGCTATACGGCAGAAGATTTTGCTCGCTACAAGGCCGAGCAAGGGATGGCCATGGAAGTGGATGACCTGCTCTTTATTCAAGATTACTTCAAATCCATTGGACGTGTACCAACTGAGACGGAATTGAAGGTGTTGGATACTTATTGGTCCGACCACTGCCGTCACACAACTTTCGAAACTGAGTTGAAAACCATCGACTTCTCAGCTTCTAAATTTGAAAAACAATTGCAAGCGACTTATGACAAATATATTGCCATGCGTGATGAGTTGGGACGTACAGAAAAGCCTCAAACCTTGATGGATATGGCGACTATTTTTGGGCGTTATGAGCGTGCCAATGGTCGTTTGGATGACATGGAAGTGTCTGATGAAATTAATGCCTGCTCAGTTGAGATTGAAGTGGATGTAAACGGGGTCAAAGAACCATGGCTTCTCATGTTCAAGAATGAAACCCACAACCACCCAACGGAGATTGAACCATTTGGTGGAGCGGCTACTTGTATCGGTGGTGCCATTCGTGACCCATTGTCAGGGCGTTCCTACGTTTACCAAGCCATGCGTATCTCAGGTGCTGGTGATATTACAATACCAATTGCCGAAACTCGTGCTGGTAAATTGCCACAACAAGTGATTTCTAAAACGGCGGCTCACGGTTATTCTTCATACGGTAACCAAATTGGTTTGGCAACAACTTATGTTCGTGAATACTTCCACCCAGGCTTTGTGGCCAAACGGATGGAGCTAGGTGCCGTTGTTGGTGCAGCGCCTAAGGAAAATGTGGTCCGTGAGAAACCTGAAGCAGGTGATGTGATTATCTTGCTTGGTGGGAAAACGGGACGTGACGGTGTCGGTGGTGCGACAGGTTCTTCTAAAGTTCAAACGGTTGAATCTGTTGAAACAGCTGGTGCTGAGGTTCAAAAAGGGAATGCTATCGAAGAACGCAAGATTCAACGTCTTTTCCGCAATGGGGATGTGACCCGTCTCATCAAGAAATCAAATGACTTTGGTGCTGGTGGCGTCTGTGTAGCGATCGGTGAATTGGCAGATGGTCTTGAAATTGATCTAGACAAAGTGCCATTGAAATACCAAGGTTTGAACGGGACAGAAATTGCCATCTCCGAATCTCAAGAACGGATGGCGGTTGTCGTTCGTCCAGAAGATGTAGAGGCTTTCGTTGCAGCATGTCACAAAGAAAATATTGATGCTGTCGTCGTTGCGACAGTGACTGAAAAACCAAATCTTGTCATGCACTGGAATGGTGAAACCATCGTTGATTTGGAACGTTCTTTCCTGGATACAAACGGTGTGCGTGTGGTTGTCGATGCTAAGGTGGTTGACAAGGATGTCAAGCTTCCAGAAGAACGTCAAACATCTGCTGCAACCCTTGAAGCGGATACGCTTGAAGTCTTGGCTGACCTGAACCATGCCAGCCAAAAAGGGTTACAAACTATCTTTGATAGTTCCGTTGGTCGTTCAACAGTCAATCACCCACTCGGTGGTCGCTACCAAATCACACCAACTGAAGCTTCTGTACAGAAATTGCCAGTCCAACATGGCGTGACAACAACTGCTTCTGTTATGGCGCAAGGATTTAACCCTTATATTGCTGAATGGTCTCCTTATCACGGGGCAGCCTATGCCGTCATCGAAGCAACCGCTCGTTTGGTGGCTACAGGTAGCAACTGGTCTAAGGCTCGTTTCTCTTATCAAGAATACTTCGAGCGTATGGATAAACAAGCAGAGCGTTTTGGTCAACCAGTAGCTGCTCTTCTTGGTTCTATTGAAGCTCAGATTCAACTTGGTTTGCCATCTATCGGTGGGAAAGACTCTATGTCTGGAACCTTTGAAGAATTAACAGTACCACCAACCTTGGTTGCTTTTGGTGTCACAACTGCAGATAGCCGTAAGGTTCTTTCTCCAGAATTCAAAGCTGCGGGTGAAAATATTTACTACATTCCTGGTCAAGCTTTGGCACAAGAAATTGACTTCGATCTTATCAAGTCTAACTTTGCTCAATTTGAAGCGATCCAAGCTGACCATAAAGTCACATCTGCATCAGCTGTCAAATATGGTGGTGTCGTTGAATCTCTTGTCCTTGCTACCTTTGGGAACCATATCGGAGCTAACGTTGAATTAGCTGACCTTGACACTAGCTTGACAGCTCAATTGGGTGGATTCGTCTTCACATCTCCGGAAGAGATTTCAGGTGTTGCCAAGCTTGGACAAACAAGCGTAGACTTTACACTTGTTGTCAATGGTGTAAGGCTTGATGGACACAAACTTGACAGGGCCTTCCAAGGGAAATTGGAAGAGGTTTACCCAACTGAATTTGTACAAGCAACTGAGTTGGAAGAAGTACCTGCAGTGGCATCAGATGCTGTCATCAAGGCCAAAGAAACCGTTGAAACGCCAGTAGTTTACATCCCAGTATTCCCAGGTACTAACTCGGAATACGATTCCGCTAAGGCCTTTGAAAAAGAAGGTGCAAAGGTCAACTTGGTGCCATTTGTCACACTCAACGAAGAAGCGATTGCCAAGTCTGTTGACACTATGGTCGACAACATCGAAAAAGCTAACATCATCTTCTTTGCAGGTGGCTTCTCAGCAGCGGATGAACCAGATGGGTCTGCGAAATTTATCGTGAACATCTTGCTCAATGAAAAAGTACGTGCAGCCATTGATGCCTTCATCGCGCGTGGTGGTTTGATCATTGGTATCTGTAACGGATTCCAAGCCCTTGTTAAATCAGGTCTTCTTCCATACGGTAACTTTGAAGATGCAAGTAGCACGAGTCCAACTCTCTTTTATAATGATGCCAACCAACACGTGGCCAAGATGGTGGAGACACGGATTGCCAATACCAACTCACCATGGCTTGCCGGAGTAGCAGTTGGTGACATCCATGCCATCCCAGTATCGCACGGGGAAGGGAAATTTGTCGTGACAGCTGAGGAATTCGCAGAGCTTCGTGACAATGGTCAAATCTTTAGCCAATATGTGGACTTCGAAGGTAAACCAAGCATCGATTCAAAATACAATCCTAACGGATCTGTGAATGCTATCGAAGGTATCACAAGTAAGAATGGTCAAATCATTGGGAAGATGGGTCATTCCGAACGTTTCGAAGACGGCCTCTTCCAAAATATTCCAGGAAATAAAGACCAACTCCTCTTTGCGTCAGCGGTTCAATACTTTACTGGAAAATAATAGAGCGCCAAGCGCACTCAGTAATGATATTTTTCAATGTAGCAGTAGTTCTAAAGAGCTTGCAAACTTGAGTTCACATTAGTGGAATGAGAGGATAGGAGCAGTTTTTCGTTTGCATAACATTAGGAAAATATCAAAAATAAAAGGTATAAAAAATGACATACGAAGTTAAATCTCTTAATGAAGAATGTGGTGTTTTTGGTATCTGGGGTCACCCGGATGCTGCCAAATTAACTTATTTCGGACTTCACAGTCTCCAACACCGTGGTCAAGAGGGAGCAGGAATTCTCTCAAATGATGCGGGGCAATTGAAGCGTCATCGTGATATGGGACTGCTCTCAGAAGTTTTCCGCAACCCAGCCAACTTGGATAAGTTGACAGGGACAGGTGCGATTGGCCATGTTCGCTATGCAACGGCTGGTGAAGCGTCTGTGGACAATATCCAACCCTTCCTCTTCCGTTTTCATGATACACAATTTGGGCTAGCCCATAATGGGAACTTGACGAACGCGGAAACGCTCAGACGTGAGTTGGAAAGCAATGGAGCCATCTTTAGCTCGACCTCTGACTCAGAAATTTTGGCCCACTTGATTCGTCGGAGTCATAACCCTTCCTTTATGGGGAAGGTCAAAGAAGCCCTAAACACTGTTAAAGGTGGATTTGCTTACCTCCTCATGCTTGAGGACAAGCTTATTGCAGCCTTGGATCCAAATGGCTTTCGTCCTCTGTCGATTGGGAAAATGGTCAACGGTGCCATTGTGGTTTCGTCTGAAACCTGTGCTTTTGAAGTGGTTGGAGCAGAGTGGATTCGCGATGTAAATCCTGGGGAAGTGGTGATCATTGATGATAAGGGCATCACTTACGATACCTATACAACGGACACACAATTAGCTGTTTGTTCAATGGAGTATATCTACTTTGCTCGTCCCGACTCCAATATCCAAGGAGTCAATGTCCATACGGCTCGCAAGCGGATGGGGGCCCAGTTGGCTCGAGAATTTAAGAACCAGGCAGATATTGTCGTTGGTGTGCCTAATTCATCACTTAGTGCAGCTATGGGATTTGCGGAAGAATCCGGTTTACCAAACGAAATGGGCTTGATCAAGAATCAGTATGTCCAACGGACCTTTATCCAACCGACTCAGGAATTGCGGGAGCAAGGGGTTCGGATGAAGCTCTCTGCCGTATCCGGTGTCGTGAAAGGAAAACGTGTGGTTATGATTGACGACTCCATCGTCCGTGGCACCACCTCACGCCGGATCGTTCAACTTTTGCGAGAAGCGGGTGCGGCTGAGGTCCACGTTGCCATCGGTAGCCCAGCCCTGGCCTACCCATGTTTCTACGGAATTGATATTCAGAGCCGCGAAGAGCTAATTGCAGCCAATCATACAGTAGAGGAAACTTGTGAGATTATCGGTGCGGATAGCTTGACCTACTTGTCAATCGATGGCTTGATTGATTCTATTGGAATTGATACAGATGCACCAAACGGTGGTCTTTGTGTGGCTTACTTTGATGGCAAATACCCAACGCCATTGTATGACTACGAAGAACGCTATTTGGAAAGCTTGAATGAGCAGACCTCCTTTTATTAGGAATGTTTACAAGTGAATCTGATCCATCATCAGTAGGATTTAGGAAGAGAAAAAGGAATAAACAAATGACAAATAAAAATGCATACGCTCCACGTCTCACTACTGACTAAAAGCTAAAGCATTTGTCAGTAGACGCTTTGTCCTATGGGACCAAAGCTAGAGACCTGACTAGTATTTTTAGATAAAAAGATGGTTTATCTAAAAATACGTCGCACTCTTTCTCAAAAAAGAAAAGGATTAAAAAATGACAAATAAAAATGCATACGCTCAATCGGGTGTGGATGTTGAAGCGGGTTATGAAGTGGTTGAACGGATCAAAAAACACGTGGCGCGTACGGAGCGTGCCGGTGTTATGGGAGCTCTTGGTGGCTTCGGTGGGATGTTTGACCTGTCAAAAACAGGTGTCAAAGAGCCTGTTTTGATTTCAGGAACAGATGGTGTTGGGACCAAGCTCATGTTGGCCATCAAGTATGACAAACACGACACCATCGGTCAGGACTGTGTGGCCATGTGTGTTAACGACATCATTGCTGCAGGTGCGGAGCCCCTTTACTTCCTTGACTACGTCGCAACTGGTAAAAATGAACCAGCTAAACTAGAACAAGTGGTTGCTGGTGTGGCAGAAGGCTGTGTGCAGGCTGGTGCAGCCCTTATCGGTGGGGAAACAGCTGAAATGCCTGGTATGTACGGTGAAGACGACTATGACTTGGCTGGCTTTGCAGTCGGTGTTGCAGAAAAATCTCAAATCATCGACGGTTCAAAAGTAGCCGAAGACGATGTCCTTCTTGGATTGGCTTCCAGCGGGATTCACTCCAATGGGTACTCCCTTGTTCGTCGTGTCTTTGCTGACTACACAGGGGAAGAAGTTCTCCCAGAACTGGAAGGCAAAAAGCTCAAGGAAGTTCTCCTGGAACCAACGCGTATCTATGTCAAGGCTGTCTTGCCACTTATCAAGGAAGAGTTGGTTAATGGGATTGCCCATATCACTGGTGGTGGTTTTATCGAAAACATTCCTCGTATGTTTGCAGATGACTTGGCTGCTGAAATCGACGAAAGCCAAGTACCTGTTCTTCCTATTTTCAAAGCCCTTGAAAAATATGGGGAAATCAAACATGAAGAAATGTTTGAAATTTTCAACATGGGGATTGGACTCGTACTGGCAGTGAAACCTGAACATGTGGAACGCGTCAAAGCCTTGCTGGATGAACCTGTCTATGAAATCGGTCGGATAGTGAAAAAAGATGGCGCAAGTGTAGTGATTAAATAATGGTGCTATCACCATTTTATACGGAGAAATTGTAGAAAGGAGTGTTTAGTTAGCAAGCCTAACTGAACACGGGACTCATTTTCTAGGAAAAAAGAGAAATCATTTTGTGTGCAAGCACCCAGCAATGATTTCCTATTTTTCTACGAAACTGTTCGGCTAGCCGAAACGTCCCTTTGTATCGAATATGAAAATCGCTGTTTTTGCTTCTGGCAACGGCTCCAACTTCCAAGTGATTGCGGAACAATTTCCAGTAGAATTTGTCTTTTCAGACCATCGTGATGCCTATGTGCTTGAACGTGCTGAAAATCTTGGTGTGGCTAGCCATGCCTTTGAACTCAAGGAATTTGACAATAAAGCCGCCTATGAAGAAGCCATCGTCAAACTCTTGGATGAGCACCAAATCGACTTGGTTTGTTTGGCCGGTTATATGAAAATTGTCGGCCCGACCTTGCTAGCAGCTTATGAGGGTCGTATCATCAATATTCACCCGGCCTATCTCCCAGAGTTTCCAGGTGCCCACGGCATTGAGGACGCTTGGGAGGCAGGTGTTGCCCAATCTGGCGTGACCATTCACTGGGTGGACTCCGGAGTGGATACCGGTAAGGTCATCAAACAAGTCCGCGTCCCACGACTGGCTGATGATACCCTCGATACCTTTGAAACCCGTATCCATGAAGCAGAGTACAAGTTGTATCCAGAGGTGTTGGATAGTTTAGGAGTAGAGAGAAAAATGAAAAAATGGCTAGAATGGCTAGCACTAGCTATCTTGGTAATCCTGTTAAGAATCCTTGTCAGTCATACTGTTCCGGATTTTCCCTATTGGGCACGGTTTTTATTGACAATTGTTCTGGGAGTTGTAGTGATTGTTTCTATTCACCTCATCAGAAAGAAATGGAATAGACCTAGCTAATTTAAAAAACGAAAGGAATTAAAGCCGTCAGGAAAGCTTGAAAAATAGGAAAATAAATCTTAGACGCGATTGTCTATGTTTCATTTCCTTTTTTCATTCTCTTTCTTGTCGGACTTGGTATCTTCATTATGACTAAACGCGCACTGATTAGTGTTTCAGACAAAGCGGGCATTCTTGAATTTGCCCAAGAACTCAAAAAACTCGGTTGGGACATTATCTCGACAGGTGGGACCAAGGTTGCCCTTGACAAGGCTGGGGTGGACACCATTGCCATCGATGATGTGACTGGTTTTCCAGAAATGATGGACGGCCGTGTCAAGACCCTTCACCCCAATATCCACGGAGGTCTCCTCGCTCGTCGTGATCTCGATAGTCACCTAGAGGCTGCTAAGGACAATAATATCGAATTGATCGACCTTGTTGTGGTAAACCTTTACCCCTTCAAGGAAACCATCCTCAAACCAGACGTGACCTATGCGGATGCGGTGGAGAATATCGATATCGGTGGGCCATCCATGCTTCGTTCTGCAGCGAAGAACCACGCTAGCGTGACAGTTGTGGTAGACCCTGCTGACTATGCTGTGGTACTTGAGGAATTGTCAGCAAACGGTGAAACAAGTTACGAAACTCGCCAACGTTTGGCAGCGAAAGTCTTCCGTCACACAGCAGCCTATGATGCTTTGATCGCAGAATACTTCACTGCTCAAGTGGGTGAAGAAAAACCTGAAAAGCTCACTTTGACCTATGACCTCAAGCAACCTATGCGCTATGGGGAAAATCCGCAACAAGATGCAGACTTCTACCAAAAAGCCTTGCCAACGGACTACTCCATCGCGGCAGCTAAACAGTTGAACGGAAAAGAATTGTCCTTCAACAACATCCGTGATGCGGATGCGGCTATCCGAATCATCCGTGACTTCAAAGACCATCCAACAGTTGTGGCTTTGAAACACATGAACCCATGTGGAATTGGTCAAGCCGACGATATCGAAACGGCTTGGGACTATGCTTATGAATCTGACCCAGTCTCCATTTTTGGTGGAATTGTGGTTCTCAACCGTGAGGTAGATGCTTCGACAGCTAAGAAGATGCACGGGGTTTTCCTCGAAATCATCATCGCACCAAGCTACACGGACCAAGCGCTTGAAATCTTGACAACCAAGAAGAAAAACTTGCGCATCCTAGCCTTGCCATTTGACGCGCAAGAGGCCAGCGAAGTGGAAGCAGAATACACGGGTGTTGTTGGTGGTCTTCTGGTTCAAAACCAAGACGTGGTCAAAGAAAGCCCAGCTGACTGGCAAGTGGTGACCAAACGCCAACCAACAGAGACAGAAGCGACAGCCCTTGAGTTTGCTTGGAAAGCCATCAAGTACGTCAAATCAAACGGGATCATTGTGACCAACGACCACATGACACTTGGTGTCGGGCCTGGTCAAACCAACCGTGTGGCTTCAGTCCGCATCGCCATTGACCAAGCCAAAGACCGTTTGGACGGGGCTGTCCTTGCTTCCGATGCCTTCTTCCCATTTGCGGATAACGTAGAAGAAATCGCTAAGGCAGGGATCAAAGCCATCATCCAACCAGGTGGCTCCGTGCGGGACCAAGAGTCTATCGAAGCGGCAGACAAGTATGGCTTGACCATGATTTTCACGGGTGTACGGCATTTTAGACACTAAGAAGAGATTGGGACAAAAAATGTTACTTTTAGAAAATCTCATTGATCAAAACTCTTAAATGTATAGATAAACGAAAAGCGAACAAGCTCGAATTCTGGACGTCAGAAAACTAAGTTTGTTCGCTTTTTACGTTTGAGGGGGACTTTATTCTATTCTTTTATCCTTTTTTGAGAACGGAAGCTGTCACCCAGCTGTTTCGGTTTCCGATTTTTAGTAAGATCCCGTTTGTTGGAGGATCGATGGCTAGTATTTTAAACTGACCTGGTATTGTGAAGTACTCTCCGGGATAGAGGACTTGATCTCCGCTTCGTTGTCCTGTTGCTGTTGATTCAAAGACGGGACCAGGGTCGATGAGGTTGAGACTAGTGGGGGTACCTCCTGCTAGTGTTGTGCTAGCTATATAGGATCCGGAATAAGATGTCACTTGGAAGCTCTTCGTAAAGGATACGGTATCACCAACCTTTAAGGCAAGACTTTTTATTTCTTGCTTAGTGCCTAGATCTTTAAAATGAATAAAGCCACTAACTTGGCTTTTGTGAATGGTTCGGGAATAATACTTTTCGGGACCTTGGCCTGCATTATAGTTGTACTCTTCCAGTGTCACGTAGTCTCCTTTGACATCGGCAACCCAAGAAACATGGCCAAGAGGGCTCACACCAGGAATTTCTGCTGTAAACCAAGCTACAGCACCGACCGCAGGATTTTTATCCACGAGATACCCATTTGATGTAGCGTATCTTCCCCAAGTAATCGCATTACCATAACCGTAAGGCAGGCTAAACCCATTTGTATGACTTAGTCTCCAAGCTACAAAAGACGTACACTGACGCCAATACATATTCCAAGGATCGACTCCGTTTCCTCCCGTTTTCCACTCTTTTGGGTAATCATCGCCAATCACTTGAGCGTCAGCAGGACGAGTGTGGACAAGGCCCATCCAGCAAGCGATGCCTGTGGTTAGAAATACTAGAAAAATACTTCTCAAATTTTTTATCATATATCACCTCCTCTTTATTAATTCGATAAAAAGGAGGTAAAGAAACGGACAATAGAAGGATATTTATCTGTTGAAGAGTAGTGCATTAGGGGCTCTTTTTTTGATTTCAAACTAGAATATCCTTTCATATCTCCGAACAAATATGTTATACTAGGTATATATAATTCGTGAAAACACTTGTTTTCTAAAAGCGTCGTTATTGGGCAATTGCCCAGTCTTATTTGAGAATGAGGTATCTTTCAAATGAAACTTTTGGTTGTTGGTTCTGGTGGTCGTGAGCATGCGATCGCTAAAAAGTTGTTGGAGTCAAAAAGCGTTGAGCAGGTTTTTGTGGCTCCTGGGAATGACGGGATGCGATTAGATGGTCTGGATTTGATCAACATCGGAATTTCCGAACATTCTAAGCTGATTGACTTTGCAAAAGCCCACGAGCTTGCGTGGACCTTTGTCGGACCAGATGATGCGCTAGCAGCTGGTATTGTGGATGATTTCAATGCGGCTGGACTCAAAGCCTTTGGTCCGACACAGGCGGCTTCTGAGTTGGAGTGGTCTAAGGATTTTGCTAAGGAAATCATGGTCAAATATGATGTTCCGACAGCAGCCTATGGAACCTTTTCAGATTTTGAGGAGGCCAAGGCCTACATTGAAGAAAAAGGCGCTCCCATCGTTGTCAAGGCAGACGGCTTGGCTCTTGGGAAAGGGGTTGTCGTAGCAGAAACTGTTGAGCAGGCGGTCGAAGCTGCTCATGAGATGCTGTTGGACAATAAATTCGGTGATTCAGGTGCGCGTGTGGTCATCGAGGAATTCCTGGATGGGGAAGAATTCTCTCTCTTTGCCTTTGTCAATGGCGACAAGTTCTACATCATGCCAACGGCTCAGGACCACAAACGGGCCTATGATGGCGACAAGGGACCAAACACCGGTGGGATGGGTGCTTATGCACCAGTGCCACACTTGCCACAGAGCGTGGTGGACACAGCGGTTGACACTATTGTCAAGCCAGTCCTTGAGGGCATGATCAAGGAAGGCCGTCCTTACACGGGTGTCCTTTATGCGGGGCTTATCTTGACAGCTGATGGCCCTAAAGTCATCGAGTTTAACGCTCGCTTTGGCGACCCTGAAACGCAAATCATCTTGCCACGCTTGACCTCTGACTTTGCACAAAATATTACAGACATTTTAGATGGCAAAGAACCAGCCATCACTTGGACGGACAAGGGTGTGACGCTTGGGGTGGTTGTAGCCTCAAACGGTTACCCGCTCGCTTATGAGAAGGGTGTCAAACTTCCAGCCAAAACGGATGGTGACATCATCACCTACTATGCCGGTGCTAAATTCGCTGAAAATGGCCAAGACCTCCTCTCAAACGGCGGACGCGTCTACATGCTGGTCACCACAGCCGACACCGTCAAAGATGGCCAAAACATCATCTACAAGGAACTCAACAACCAAAACACAGAAGGCCTCTTCTACCGAAAGGATATCGGTAGCAAGGCTAACAAATAAAACTCTTCGAAAACCTTCGATTGACTGTGTTAAAGCTCCTTGATGAACTTTAGTTCTATCTTCGTCGCTTTGCCTTGTCACTCTATGATTTTCTTCGAGTTTTCGAATATCAATGCTATTTTAGGCGACGAAGTCGCCAATCTGATAATGGTCGCTTGATTTGCGAGCGTTAGCGAGCTAATGAGCGACAATCACCACTGTTGTGAAAAAACGATTGGCTAATAAGCCAATCGTTTAGGGAAATCGGAAGACTTAAGGCTTCCGATTTAGGCATGAGACACCTTTGGTGGCTGCTGCCGTCCCTCACAACCTAAGGTGATTGTCAAAAAAGGAAGAAAAAGGAGAAAAAATGAAACCAGTAATTTCCATCATCATGGGCTCAAAATCCGACTGGGCAACCATGCAAAAAACCGCTGAAGTCCTCGACAACTTCGGCGTCGCTTACGAAAAGAAAGTTATTTCCGCGCACCGGACGCCTGACCTCATGTTCAGACATGCAGAAGAAGCACGTAGCCGTGGCATCAAGGTCATCATCGCAGGTGCGGGTGGCGCAGCTCACTTGCCAGGGATGGTTGCTGCTAAAACGACCCTTCCAGTCATCGGGGTACCCGTCAAGTCTCGTGCTCTTAGCGGTGTGGATTCACTTTATTCCATCGTTCAGATGCCAGGTGGGGTACCAGTCGCAACCATGGCGATCGGTGAAGCAGGTGCGACTAACGCAGCCCTCTTTGCCCTCCGTCTTCTTTCAGTAGAGGACCAGGCTATTGCGACAGCGTTAGCGGATTTCGCAGAAGAACAAGGAAAAATCGCAGAGGAGTCTACAAATGAGCTCAACTAAAACCATTGGCATCATTGGTGGTGGCCAGCTGGGTCAGATGATGGCGATCTCAGCTATCTACATGGGGCACAAGGTTATCGCCTTGGACCCAGCAGCGGATTGCCCAGCCTCCCGTGTGGCGGAAATCATCGTGGCCCCTTACGACGACGTAGAGGCTCTTCGTCAGTTGGCAGATCGCTGTGATGTTCTCACTTATGAGTTTGAAAATGTCGATGCGGACGGTTTGGATGCTGTTGTCAAAGAAGGTCAGCTCCCACAAGGAACCGACCTGCTCCGCATTTCTCAAAATCGCATCTTTGAGAAGGACTTCCTCTCCAACAAGGCACAAGTCACTGTGGCACCCTACAAGGTTGTGACTTCAAGTCAAGATTTGGCAGATATTGACCTTTCTAAATACTATGTCCTCAAGACTGCGACGGGTGGCTACGATGGGCATGGGCAAAAGGTCATTCGCTCAGAAGCAGATTTGGAAGAGGCAAATTCCCTTGCTAATTCAGCCGAGTGTGTCTTAGAAGAGTTCGTCAACTTTGACCTTGAAATTTCAGTCATCGTGTCTGGGAACGGCAAGGATGTGACAGTTTTCCCCGTTCAGGAAAATATCCACCGCAACAACATTCTTTCAAAAACTATCGTGCCCGCTCGCATTTCTGATCGTCTAGCTGAAAAAGCTAAAGTCATGGCTGTGAAAATCGCGGAGCAACTCAACTTGTCTGGAACGCTTTGTGTGGAAATGTTTGCGACTGCTGATGACATCATCGTCAATGAAATCGCACCACGACCACACAACTCTGGGCACTACTCGATTGAAGCCTGCGACTTTTCACAGTTTGACACCCATATCTTGGGTGTTCTCGGAGCCCCACTCCCAGCCATCCACCTCCATGCGCCAGCTGTCATGCTCAATGTTCTCGGCCAACATGTCGAGGCTGCTGAAGCATATGTCGCAGAAAATCCAAGCGCCCACCTCCACTTATATGGTAAACTAGAAGCGAAGCACAACCGCAAGATGGGGCATGTAACCTTGTTTAGTGATACGCCGGATGAGGTTGAAGAGTTTGGGAAAGGGATTGATTTTTAAGTGAAAATAGCGATTCTAGGACTTGGAGTCATCGGGACTACTTATGCCTACGCCTTTCAAAAAGCAGGCCATCAAGTAAAGCACGTATTGAGAGAGAGTAAGAAAAGCACAGCTCCGAAGGAGTTGTCGGTTGATCTACTAGATGGTCGCTATCATTCCAAGGGTGAGAACAAGCATGATACCTATGAGGTTCATGTGGCGGAAGCTGATTCGGAATATGATTTTATTTTTCTGAGTGTGCGTCATGGGCTTGTCAAAGAAGCTGTGGAAACCTTGCGAAAAAATAATATCAAAGGCACCCTTGTTTTCTTCTGTAATTTCTGGGATACTCGAAAAGAGGTCCAAGAGTGGGCAGGAGATTATGACCATATTTTAGCTTTTCCAACAGCTGGAGGTCACATGCAGGAGGACCATTTGGATGGTGTTTTGTTCGACCATTTAATGCTAGAAGGTGAGCAAAAAACACACATTTCTAACTATGAGGATCTGACGGATTTATTGACTTCTGCAGATTTGAAGTGGGAAGTACCTTATGATATGGTCGAGTGGATTTGGATTCATATGGCGATTAATGCGGGTGTCACTTCGACAGCTGCTCGCTCAGGAAATTTGGAAAACCCAGAAGAATTGGCTCTGAACTTGATGAATAGTTCATCGGAATTGTCATTGGCTATCAAGGCCATTCGAGAAGCTTTGAAAGTCGTAGAAGCGCGTGGCGTGAATTTGAAGCTTTACAAAGCAGAACTATTGCCATACAAAATTCCTGCTTGGATAGCCGGCAAGGCCATGAAAGTCATGTTTGCGAAAAATGAGCTGACCCGCAAAATTATGACCTTGCACAATGATAAACAGGACATCTTCTATTGTTGTCAAAGTGTTTATCAGACTGGTCAGGAGTTAGGTGTGAAGATACCTATTCTGGAAGCAAATATGAAGGGCATTTCGATTTAGGAGGTTTTTATGATTAAACTCATTGTCAACGCATTTATTGAAAAAGAAAAGACGGGAGCAGTCGTCGAAGTCTTGTATGCGAGTAGCGACCACGAAAAAGTGAAAGCTAAGTATGAAGAGCTAGTTGCACGATATCCTGAAAACTATTTAGCCATCTATGATCTGCCTCTGGATACGGATTTGAATACACTGGATCACTACCCATCTGTGTGGATTGGGAAAGAAGAATTTGAATATATTTAAAAAGAGTTACTCGGATAAATTAAGGATATGGTGAAAATATGAAACATAATACAGAGCTATCAATTAAGCCAATGACTGTAAGTCAGATATTTAATCTATATATTTCAAAAAAATTAGTAGTAAATAGACAGTATCAAAGGAAATTGTGTTGGACAATTGAAGAAAAGCGAAACTTTATAGATACAATTTCTCATGGGTATCCAGTTCCGCTGTTTTTGTTCGCTGTTGATAAAGATGGAAATTATGAAATAATTGATGGCATGCAACGACTAGATGCAATATGTTCCTTAATTGAACAAAAATATGAGTTAAAAGATGGATACTTTAATCTAAAAACAATGCCTGATACTATTTCCTTGTTAGAAAAAAAGAAAATTAAGCAAAAAAATGCCGGTCATCCAGGTATATTGGATTCAGAGGTATGTAGAAATATTGCCAACTACCCATTACCTGTATCTATGTTTAGTTTGGAAAATGATGAGATTGAGGAGGTATTTAAAAGAATAAACTCTACTGGTCGTCATTTATCGAATCAAGAGTTGAGACAAGTGGGTGTTAATACACATTTTGCTGAATTAGTTAGAAGGCTATCTCAGAGAATTAGAGGAGATGATTCAGAATCTATTCTAAAACTGAATGATATGTCAAAAATTAGTTTAAGTAACCACCGTTTACCGTATTCGATTACAATTAATAATACTTTTTGGATACGAAATAAAATCTTTAATAGCTTTGATTTAAGACAATCTAGAGATGAAGAAGTTATTGCAATGATTCTTGTAAATATGTTGTCAGATTCAGAGCGGCCGGTGTTTAATTCAAACATTTTAAATAAGTATTATGGATATAATAAAAACCCATTAGCAGATGATATTCCAGAGGAAGTAAATAAAATTCAAGTAAGTATTGATAGAATTGGTTTAGAAAAAGTCATAGAACACTTTGAAAGAGTACTTTCATGTATTGACGAGATGCTTGCTGCATCAAAATCTTCTTTCAGAGATATAATTAAAGCACCCAAAGGAATTTCTGATATTGGGATTCAATTTGAAATGGTATTCTTGACTATTCATAGGTTGATGGTTTTAGAGTCAAAAAATAAATATGATGCTTATGGGTTGTATAAGTCCCTAAAATCCTACTCTCAATTGGCAAATAAGATTCCTAAAAACCAAATGGAATCAACCTATAAATCAATCTATGGTATTATAGAGTCAAATTTTGAAGCTACTGCAATAAGCGATCCAGCAATTGATGACTGGACGAGGCAAACAGTTACGATTATAAATAAGTCCAGAACAGAGCAAACCTTGTACGATTTTAAAATAGGTTTTTATAATCTTCAAACTAAAACGTTTAGTATAGATAATCTTAATAAGATATTGAAAACTTTGACAGCTATTAACAATGTTAGCCCAAATAAAAAAGGATATGTGATAGTTGGTATTGCAGATTGTGAAAAAGACGCTAAAAAATACACAGATACTTTTGATTTAGATAGTTTTATGCTTGAGGGAGATTTTCCTGTAATAGGGATCGATCATGAGGTGAACATGTCAGGCTGTTCAGTAGATGTTTATACAAAAAAATAAAAGAAAAATAAAAAATTCAAAATTAATTGAAGAAGACTATAAAAAACATATACTTGAAAACATGAGAACTCCCTTACTATACGGACGGCAATTAATTGTATTTGAAACAGATTTTGATGAACCGGTCCAATACGATTCAAAATATTATGAGAGAGAGTTTACTGATGTTGTAGAGATTCCTACCAGTGAAATACGTAAATTATTTAAAAAATTTAAATAATTAAATAAGAAATGAAGGAACAGTATACTTTTGTAGAAAAATACGGGCTACGGACTTCCTTAAAATTTAAACTAGAAAAATGAAAACTAGAAAGGAAAGGACGCCAGGTTCCAATAATTTGAACCCTGATGGAAAGCTTTGAATATAGATAACCCGCCTTGGACTTGGACGTAAACATCCTGCGTTGGGTTCCTAAACTTCAGTCGCTTTCTGGTCGTCCTTGGTATCATAAACAATGATCGAACGTTACTCTCGCCCTGAGATGGCGAACATTTGGACTGAAGAAAACAAATACCGTGCTTGGCTTGAGGTGGAAATCTTGGCTGACGAGGCATGGGCTGAGTTGGGGGAAATCCCTAAGGAAGATGTGGCTTTGATTCGTGAAAAGGCGGACTTTGACATCGACCGGATTTTGGAAATCGAGCAGGAGACTCGTCACGATGTGGTGGCCTTCACACGTGCGGTTTCTGAGACACTTGGTGAAGAACGTAAGTGGGTTCACTATGGTTTGACTTCTACTGACGTTGTCGATACGGCCTATGGGTACCTCTACAAACAAGCCAACGACATCATCCGCAAAGACCTTGAAAACTTCCTCAACATCATTGCGGACAAAGCGCGTGAACACAAGTTCACGATCATGATGGGGCGTACCCACGGTGTGCACGCTGAGCCGACTACTTTTGGTTTGAAATTAGCGACTTGGTACAGCGAAATGAAACGCAACATCGAGCGTTTCGAGCACGCAGCTGCTGGTGTGGAAGCTGGTAAGATTTCTGGTGCGGTTGGGAACTTTGCCAACATCCCACCATTCGTTGAAAAATACGTCTGCGATAAATTGGGTATCCGTGCTCAAGAAATCTCTACACAGGTCCTTCCTCGTGATCTTCATGCGGAGTACTTTGCAGTTCTTGCGAGCATCGCAACTTCTATCGAGCGGATGGCGACTGAGATCCGTGGTCTTCAAAAATCAGAACAACGGGAAGTGGAAGAGTTCTTTGCTAAAGGGCAAAAAGGGTCTTCAGCCATGCCTCACAAACGCAACCCTATCGGTTCTGAAAACATGACCGGTCTGGCGCGTGTCATCCGTGGTCACATGGTGACAGCCTACGAAAACGTCGCTCTTTGGCATGAGCGTGATATTTCCCATTCATCAGCTGAGCGGATTATCACACCAGATACGACCATCTTGATTGACTACATGCTCAATCGTTTTGGAAACATCGTTAAGAACTTGACAGTCTTCCCAGAAAACATGATCCGCAACATGAACTCTACTTTTGGTTTGATCTTCAGCCAACGAGCTATGTTGACCTTGATTGAAAAAGGGATGACCCGTGAGCAAGCTTACGACCTTGTGCAACCAAAGACTGCTGAGTCTTGGGACAACCAAGTGGACTTCAAACCGCTTCTTGAAGCCGATCCAGAAGTAACTTCTCGTCTCACGCAAGAAGAAATCGACGAAATCTTCAACCCAGTTTACTACACCAAACGGGTCGACGAAATCTTCGAACGCATCGGTTTGGGTGACTAATCGTAATGAAAAAGGGAATTTGAAAAATAGACGAAAGAGGCTGGGCAAAAACTGTCCAGCCTTTGATGTTTGATAAGACTAACTGCAAGACGCAGTGGCTGAGTGGGCTCTACTAGGCTGATTTCATCCGCTTTTACAGCCCGACTCAACTGTGCGGAAGAGGGGCGACCAAATCGAATTCTAACGAACGACCGATTTCTGTCCCACTCTCTTTTTCATTGTTTTGTTTCGTGTAATTTATGGTAAAATAATCCTATGAGTTCAAGAATGTTAGATAGCCAACTACTAGGTGATGAGGAGATGGTGGAGCGGACGCTTCGTCCCCAACGCTTAGATGAGTATATCGGTCAAGATAAGGTGAAAGATCAATTAAAAATTTTTATCGAAGCCGCTAAATTGCGTGATGAAGCGATGGATCATACGCTCTTGTTTGGGCCGCCTGGTCTAGGAAAAACTACCATGGCTTTTGTTATCGCGAATGAGCTCGGGGTTCATCTCAAGCAGACATCTGGTCCTGCCATTGAAAAACCTGGAGACCTTGTAGCTATTTTAAATGATCTAGAACCTGGAGATGTCCTTTTTATTGATGAAATCCACCGGATGCCGATGGCCATCGAGGAGGTTTTGTATAGTGCGATGGAGGATTTCTATATTGACATCATGATCGGGACCGGAGAGGCTTCTCGAGCAGTTCATTTAGAATTGCCTCCCTTTACCTTGATTGGCGCGACGACCCGAGCCGGGATGTTGTCCAACCCCTTGCGGGCTCGTTTTGGGATCACAGGTCACATGGAGTATTACGAGATAGAGGATTTGGCAGAAATCGTCCTTCGAACGGCGGATATCTTTGAAATAGAGATTACAGAAGAAGCGGCTTTTGAGCTGGCGAGAAGGTCTAGAGGAACCCCTCGTATTGCGAATCGATTATTGAAGCGTGTTCGGGACTTTGCACAGATTATTGGAGATGGAATAATCGACGATCAGATCACAGGTCGAGCGCTAACCATGTTAGATGTGGACAAAGAAGGACTCGATTACGTGGATCAAAAAATATTGCGGACCATGATTGAGCTATATGGTGGTGGTCCGGTTGGCCTAGCCACCCTTTCAGTCAATATCTCTGAAGAGCGAGAAACGGTAGAGGATATGTACGAACCCTATCTGATTCAAAAGGGCTTTATCCTTCGGACGCGGTCTGGGCGAGTAGCGACAGAGAAAGCTTATCAGCATCTGGGATTGCCTTATCAGAATAAATAAACAATATTCTGAATATCAAAAAAACTTATTTATGACATCTCCCTGGTAGTAAAGCTGAAAAGGGAGATGTTTTGCTTTATTCTAGACTGTAAAATAAAAATACAAAAATACCTTGAGATATGATATAATGAGAATTATTTCTAAAAAAAGGGATTCGTATGAATGAAAAGGAATTTGGATTAAGGGTCAAGCAGCTGCGGCAAGAACAAGGGCTCACACGAGAAGAGTTCTGTCTTGCAGAAGAAGAGTTAACGTCTAGGCAACTAGCGCGTATTGAAGCGGGCGGCTCTAAGCCTACCTTGAAAAGTATCAGTTATATAGCGAAACGGCTAGGTTACTCAACCTATGAATTAATGCCAGATTACGTCGCGCTTCCGTCGGCATATAGACGGTTAAAATATGATATGTTGCGTCGGCCGACATATGGAAACGAAGAGCTTCTTGAAAAGAAAGATCAAGTTTTTAGAGAGATTTACGACGACTATTATGATAATCTTCCAGTGGAAGAACAGATGGCCATTGATGCCTATTCATCTGGTTTGGATATACTGCGAACCGAGGATGCCGTTTATGGAAATGAAATCATCCATCGTCATTTTTACGAGATCTATGAGAAGGAATTTTATACCATCAATGACTTGATTGTGATTCGGCTTTTCATCATCTGGTTGGATACTTCTCATCAGCAACAAACCAACGATGTGTCGAAAAACATGGTTTATTTGGAAAACTTAGCAGAAAAGTTGCCCAAACAGCGAGACAACTATGACCTAGAAGAAGTGTTTGTGTTGAGGGATCTCCTGATCAACTTGATTATCCAAATGGGACGCTTTCAATTAAAATTGGAGAAACTGCCAGAATTGTTTGATGTCGTGGAGGACATCATGGAAGAAAGTCATGACCTACAGAAAAAACCAGTGTTACTGCAGTTAAAATGGACCTACTATTTGAAAGTGAAGGACAATTACGAGGAGGCCTACCGCTGCTACCAGGACGCCCTCCAATTAACCCAACTGCTAGGAGATGCCCATTTAAAGGCTTTGCTCGAGAGTGTTTGGGAGAAAGATACTAAAAAAGATTTGTGACATTTATTTCATAGACCAAGTCCTTGTTCTATTGGTAAAATTATTTCATCAATAAAACAAGGAGGGGACATATGGATGCAATACCTACTGACTGGGAAAAATTTATGGGTTGGGGAAGTATATAATGAACGAAAAACTGGACCAATGGCTGTTTTCGAAACAAGGGAAAACCTACCGCTATAAGATGGAAAAGATACGCTTTGCCCTCGATCTCTTGGGAAATCCTGAGCGGTCTTTTTCTGCTATTCACGTTGCAGGGACCAATGGAAAAGGTTCGACAGTGGCTTTTTTAAGGCAACTCCTACAAGGACATGGCTATCGAGTGGGGACGTTTACTTCCCCGCATCTTGAAGCGGTTTATGATCGAATTGCGATTAATGGACGGTCTATTCCAGCAGATGAGTTTTATGACATCCTACAAGAAGTGGTGCAATTGGAAGAAAAAGTAGCTGAACGGTATGAGCCCTTTAACTTTTTTGAGAGTATGACACTGACCATGTTTTTGTATTTTAGTCGAGCACACCTGGACGTTGCGGTCATCGAGGTCGGGATTGGAGGCCTCCTGGATACAACCAATGTCATTGATCCGGTCGTGTCTTGTATCGTTTCAGTTGGTTTGGATCACCAGGACATGTTGGGGACGACCTTATCGGAGATTGCGGCCCAAAAAGCAGGAATTATCAAACGAAAAACCCCCGTCGTTCTTGGTCCAATGGGTGAGGAATGTCTTCGTGTGTGTCTCGGTTTGGCTCAGGAAATGGAAGCGCTGGCTTTTTGTGATGGTTCGGATTTTCAGCTGGAACGAGGAGTGTTTACCAATGCACTCTTTCGGCAAGAAATCCCTTTTTTAGGCTTAAAAGGGGCCTATCAAGAGCAAAATGCGGCGGTGGCTTTGGAAGTCTTTTGCTTGTGGCAAGATGATGCTCGACAAGTCATTGATTGGGACCAAGTAAGGGTCTCCCTCCAGGAAACGACATGGCCTGGGCGATTGGAACAAGTTTCTCAGATGCCGGATATTTATATAGATGGAGCTCACAATCTGCCGGCCATCGAGCGCCTGGTTGAATTTGTAAAAGCGCAGAACAAATCACAGGTGACGATTCTTTTTTCCGCATTGAAGCGTAAAGACTATACAGACATGGTAGCCTATCTTCAAAAGAATCTCCCTGCTTGTCAGTTAGTGCTTACGAATTTCGCTCATGAGGGGGTGATCACATCCGAGGATTTCGATGGGATCCCCTATGAGCCAGATTATCGCTCCTATCTTCATTGGTGGCAGAATCAAGCGAAAGCAGATGATTTGTTGATGATCACGGGTTCTCTCTATTTCATCTCGGATATCCGTCCTTACCTTTTCGAAAAGGTCCTTTAAGTGAGATATGACAGAGTCTTTTTGATTTGGTATAATAAATAGGAAAAAGGAGAACGATATGACTGATGAACACCATCTCGAGCGGACACGACGCTCCCGCCGGTATAGAGGGAAGCGAATTCGTGGAAGTCGTCAAATGAATGAAGAACAACAAGATGGACGCGTCACAGAAGAGCGAGCCCTAGACCAGACAAAACGCTTGTCTGGTCCGGTTGGCGGGCGATTAGGAGCGTCCTTCTTATGGAGTTTGCTACTGACCATCTTTAGTTTGGTCAATCCTTTCTTAATCAATTTTGCGACCAATTCCCAAACACAAGATTTATACGCGGGTCTAGCGATGCACTCTGGACAGGCACCTTATTTGAATTTTGTTGGATCCGATGGAGTCCTGTATTATCTTTTGGTTTATCTTGGGACCTTCTTCGGTAGTCGGGTTGGGTTAGCTCTTCTTCAGTTGGTCGTCCTTACCTTGAGTGGTTTCTTCTATTCAAAAATCGCTAATTACTACGCAAGGGATAGAAAGACAGTGGGCAATTACCTGATGTGGTTTTATTTGCTTCTTTGGAGTCTCGCCTTTGGAGGGTTTTACGCGGCTGTTTTTGCTTTACCTTGCTTGCTTGCAAGCGTTTGGTTCTTAATCAAATACTTTGACGGTCATCTAAAAGATGAAGCCTTTATTCGATTTGGCCTCTACCTTGCTATCGGTTGCTTGATTGAGCCGAGTACCATTTTGTTTTGGTTAGTGGCAGGCTTCTATTTGCTTGGTCATAATCTTAAAAACAAACGAAAAGCGCGTGGCTTCTATCAATTTTTGGCTTGTTTGTTTGGTTTTTTACTAGTTGGCTATCTCGTTGGTTACTATATTTTAGACAGTCAAATTGTTGCCTTTCTGATCCCTCAGTCCATTGTCTATGGATTTTTAGCGATGAATTTCGGTCGGTCGGCTATTTTCTGGAGCTTGGTCAGTCTTTTGCTTTGCCTGACTGGGACAGGGTTGTTGCAGACCTTTGTTACTTCTCTGTTTCGTCACTTTCGGACAAAGAAAAACGAAGAGATTACGACAATTGCCCTTATTGCTTTTCTCGTTCAATTATTCTTTATGATAGGAGGGCGCTATTTTGAGTTAAACCAGCTGCTTCTCTTGTTGCCGTTAGGGATGACTTTAGCGGTTCAAAAAGTGGCGCAACCGGACACCCAACATCTAGAGCCAAGGAGGAAGAGTTACTTGCGAAGTCACTATTTTCTCCCGCTAGTCGCCTTGTGTTTGTTGCCGGCGTACAGCCTTGGTCGTTCGATTCTTGATGGTCAGTTGACTCAGGAACGAGAACAAATTGCACAAGTCATCAATCAAGATCAGCAAGTAAATGGTCGGATATATGTGTGGGACAGTAGTGCTATGATTTATTTGAAAACCAATCGAATATCTGTTTCTCGTGTCATAACCCCAGAACCTTATTTAGATATTGAACAAAATAAAACTCTGGTGGCCTATAATCTGGGGCAAAATAATGCTCAATACATCGCAATCAACAAGCAGGTTTCTATGCCAACTAATGTGATGGAAAATATACGTGAAAACTATACGCAAGTTCAAACAGGCACCCAAATCCTAACACTATATAAGAAGAAATAGCAAAAAAGATCAAAAGGGACGAAGAGCCCCTTCTTATATTTGTTAGAAAAGAGAGTAGGACAGAAATCGGGAATTCATTAGAATTCGATTTCGTCGCCCCACCTCCGCCCAGTTGAGTCGGGCTGTAAAAGCGGATGAAATCAGCCTAGTAGACCCCACTCAACCACTGCGTCTTGCTCGACAATCCAAAAACAATTGAGAGGCTGGGACTTTTGTCCCAGCCTCTTTTCTGCATTATTAGGAGTCTTTTTATAGGAGGTGACCAAAGTTTCTTTCATATTACAGTTGCTCTTAGAGCCTCCTCTATCAAGAACAAGAGGAGGATAGTCTAAAAAACCAATCCCCATCCCCATCCACACAATCCTTGGAGTTCGCATCTCAGCTCAGAAATCCAAGCGAAAAAGTAACTGTGCGAAGGGGCAATGGTTTAAAACGATAATTTACTTCCAAAATGCTTGCAAAGGGGGTAAGATTCTGTTATACTACTATGGTGCCGTTAAAAAACGGCTTTAGCTTTGATGCAAGAGGTTGCGACACGCACGGCTGCATTGCCACGCAGCGGCAGGTCGGTTTTCTTGTGGAGCTAGCCTATTATCTTAAATAGACGAAAAGGAGAAAAAGATGGCAAGCAAAAAAATCCGTATCCGTTTGAAAGCTTACGAACACCGTACGCTTGATACAGCGGCAGAGAAGATTGTAGAAACTGCAACACGTACAGGTGCTCAAGTGGCAGGACCAGTTCCGCTTCCGACAGAACGTAGCCTTTACACCATCATCCGTGCAACGCACAAATACAAAGATTCTCGTGAACAATTTGAAATGCGTACACACAAACGCTTGATTGACATCATCAACCCAACTCAAAAAACAGTTGACGCTTTGATGAAACTTGATTTACCAAGTGGTGTAAACGTAGAAATCAAATTGTAATCTGAGCACAAAAACGCTCGTTAAAAACTTTTAAAAATTATAGAAAAGGAATTTTTTCTCATGACAAAAGGAATCTTAGGGAAAAAAGTGGGAATGACTCAAATTTTCACTGAATCAGGTGAATTTATCCCTGTAACTGTCATCGAAGCGACTCCAAACGTTGTGCTTCAAGTGAAAACTGTCGAAACAGATGGTTATGAAGCTGTTCAGGTTGGTTTTGACGACAAACGTGAAGTATTGAGTAACAAACCTGCCAAAGGCCATGCTGCTAAAGCAAACACGGCTCCTAAGCGCTTCATTCGTGAATTCAAAAACGTTGAAGGCTTAGAAGTCGGACAAGAAATCACTGTCGAAACTTTCGAAGCTGGAGACATCGTAGACGTTACCGGAACAACCAAAGGGAAAGGTTTCCAAGGGGTTATCAAACGCCATGGACAATCACGTGGACCTATGGCTCACGGTTCTCGTTACCACCGTCGTCCTGGTTCAATGGGACCAGTTGCACCAAACCGTGTGTTCAAGAACAAACACTTGGCGGGTCGCATGGGTGGCAACCGCGTAACGATTCAAAACTTGGAAGTGGTTCAAGTGGTTCCAGAAAAGAACGTTATCCTAATCAAAGGAAATGTTCCAGGTGCTAAGAAATCTCTTATCACTATCAAATCAGCTGTTAAAGCAGCGAAATAACAACAGAAAGGAGATTGATATCTAATGGCAAACGTTAAATTATTTGACCAAACTGGTAAAGAAGCCGGAGAAGTAGTTCTTAATGATGCAATCTTTGGCATTGAGCCAAATGAATCTGTTGTTTTTGATGTTATCATCAGTCAACGTGCAAGTCTTCGTCAAGGAACTCATGCGGTGAAAAATCGCTCAGCAGTTCGTGGTGGTGGACGTAAACCATGGCGCCAAAAAGGAACTGGACGCGCTCGTCAAGGGTCTATCCGTTCTCCACAATGGCGTGGCGGTGGTGTAGTCTTCGGACCAACTCCACGTTCTTATGGCTACAAATTGCCTCAAAAAGTCCGTCGTCTTGCATTGAAGTCTGTTTATTCAGAAAAAGTTGCGGAAAACAAATTTGTGGCAGTTGATTCTCTTGAGTTTTCAGCTCCAAAAACTGCTGAATTCGCAAAGGTTCTTTCAGCCTTGAGTATTGAATCAAAAGTGCTTGTGATCATCGAAGAAGGAAATCAATTCGCTGAGCTTTCAGCTCGTAACCTTCCGAACGTTAAGGTTGCAACAGCAACAACTGCAAGTGTTTTGGATATCGTAAATAGCGACAAACTTCTTGTGACTCAAGCAGCTATCTCTAACATCGAGGAGGTTCTTGCATAATGAACTTGTATGACGTTATCAAAAAACCTGTTATCACAGAAAGCTCAATGGGCCAACTTGAAGCAGGTAAATATGTATTTGAAGTGGACACGCGTGCACATAAACTCCTCATTAAACAAGCTGTTGAAGCAGCTTTTGAAGGTGTAAAAGTAGCAAACGTAAACACAATCAATGTGAAACCAAAAGCAAAACGTGTCGGACGTTACGTTGGTCGCACAAACAAAGTCAAAAAAGCGATTGTAACCTTAACCGCTGATTCAAAAGCAATCGAGTTGTTCGCTTCAGCTGACGCAGAATAAACAAAGGAGGAAGAAACGTGGGTATTAAAGTTTATAAACCAACGACAAATGGCCGTCGTAACATGACTTCTTTGGATTTTGAAGAAATCACAACAAGTACTCCTGAAAAGAGTTTGTTGGTATCTCTTAAGAGCAAAGCGGGTCGCAACAACAACGGTCGTATCACTGTACGTCATCAAGGTGGCGGACATAAACGTCACTATCGTATCATCGACTTCAAACGTCAAAAAGACAATGTTGAAGCAGTTGTAAAAACGATCGAATACGATCCAAACCGTACAGCAAACATCGCACTTGTTCACTATACGGATGGTGTGAAAGCCTATATTCTTGCGCCAAAAGGCCTAGAAATTGGACAACGCATCGTTTCGGGACCAGAAGCGGATATCAAAGTGGGGAATGCATTGCCACTAGCAAATATCCCAGTTGGTACTTTGGTGCACAACATTGAATTGAAACCAGGAAAAGGCGGAGAATTGGTTCGTGCAGCAGGGGCTTCTGCTCAAGTATTGGGTGCAGAAGGGAAGTATGTTCTCGTACGTCTTCAATCAGGCGAAGTTCGCATGATCCTTGGTACTTGCCGGGCGACTGTTGGGGTTGTCGGAAATGAACAACAATCTCTTGTGAACCTTGGTAAAGCTGGACGTAACCGCTGGAAAGGTGTTCGCCCTACTGTTCGTGGTTCTGTAATGAACCCGAATGATCACCCACACGGTGGTGGTGAAGGTAAAGCACCGGTAGGACGTAAAGCGCCATCTACTCCTTGGGGTAAACCTGCGCTTGGTCTTAAAACCCGTAACAAGAAAGCGAAATCTGACAAACTTATCGTTCGTCGTCGCAACCAAAAATAAGATCAAAGTTTTTGACTTGATCGCTTAACATCCGCCAACTCGGTAGTGCTCGTTCGAGCACAAGCCGTTGTGGTACTTATTTTAAAGGAGAATACTACATAATGGGACGTAGTCTTAAAAAAGGACCTTTCGTCGATGAGCATTTGATGAAAAAAGTTGAAGCTCAAGCTAATGACGAAAAGAAAAAAGTAATCAAAACTTGGTCACGTCGTTCAACGATTTTCCCAAGTTTCATCGGGTATACTATTGCAGTCTACGATGGTCGTAAACATGTACCAGTATACATTCAAGAAGACATGGTAGGTCACAAACTTGGTGAATTTGCGCCAACGCGTACTTACAAAGGTCATGCTGCAGACGACAAGAAAACTCGTCGTAAATAATTTAGGAGGAAAACACAATGGCAGAAATTACTTCAGCTAAAGCAACTGCTCGCACAGTACGTGTTTCACCTCGTAAATCACGTCTTGTCTTGGATAATATCCGTGGCAAAAGTGTAGCAGACGCAATTGCAATCTTGACTTTCACGCCAAATAAAGCTGCTGGCATCATCCTGAACGTATTGAATTCAGCTGTGGCCAATGCAGAAAATAATTTTGGTTTGGAAAAGGCTAACTTGGTCGTATCTGAAGCGTTCGCAAACGAAGGCCCAACCATGAAACGGTTCCGTCCTCGTGCGAAAGGTTCAGCATCGCCAATCAACAAACGCACAGCGCACATCACTGTAGTTGTGGAAGAAAAATAAGGAGGTAAAAACGTGGGACAAAAAGTACATCCAATTGGAATGCGTGTCGGCATCATCCGCGATTGGGATGCAAAATGGTATGCTGAAAAAGATTACGCGGATTACCTTCATGAAGATTTGAAAATCCGCAACTTCATCAAAAAAGAATTGGCTGAAGCATCTGTATCAACGATTGAAATTGAACGTGCCGTGAATAAGGTTATCGTTTCAATTCATACAGCGAAACCAGGTATGGTAATCGGGAAATCCGGAAGCAACGTTGATGCGCTTCGTGCACAATTAAACAAATTGACAGGTAAGCAAGTACACATCAATATTATTGAGATCAAATCTCCAGATTTGGATGCTCATTTAGTTGGGGAGTCTATCGCTCGTCAATTGGAACAACGGGTTGCTTTCCGTCGTGCTCAAAAACAAGCTATTCAACGTACAATGCGTGCCGGTGCAAAAGGGATCAAAACTCAGGTTTCTGGTCGTTTGAACGGTGCAGATATCGCTCGTGCAGAAGGGTATTCTGAAGGAACTGTTCCGTTGCACACACTGCGTGCAGATATTGATTATGCTTGGGAAGAAGCAGATACTACTTATGGTAAACTAGGTGTGAAAGTTTGGATTTACCGTGGGGAAGTTCTTCCAGCTCGTAAAAACAAAAAAGGAGGTAAATAACACATGTTAGTACCTAAACGTGTTAAACACCGTCGTGAGTTTCGTGGAAAAATGCGCGGTGAAGCTAAAGGTGGTAAGGAAGTGACATTTGGAGAATTCGGTCTTCAAGCAACAACCAGCCACTGGATTACAAACCGTCAAATCGAAGCTGCCCGTATTGCCATGACACGTTATATGAAACGTGGTGGTAAAGTATGGATTAAAATTTTCCCGCACAAATCATACACCGCTAAAGCTATCGGGGTACGTATGGGATCTGGTAAAGGGGCACCTGAAGGTTGGGTGGCACCAGTTAAACGTGGCAAAGTGATGTTTGAAATCGCTGGCGTATCTGAAGAAGTAGCTCGTGAAGCGCTTCGCTTGGCTAGCCACAAATTACCAGTTAAAACGAAATTCGTAAAACGCGAAGCAGAATAAGGAGAAGACATGAAACTTCAAGAAATTAAAGATTTTGTTAAAGAACTTCGTGGACTTTCTCAGGAAGAACTTGCAAAACGCGAAAATGAACTCAAAAAGGAATTGTTTGATCTTCGTTTTCAAGCTGCTGCAGGCCAACTTGAGCAAACTGCTCGTTTGAACGAAGTGAAAAAACAAATTGCGCGGATCAAAACTGTGCAATCTGAAAACAACTAATAGACTAGGGAAGGAGAATTTCAATGGAACGCAATAATCGTAAAGTTCTTGTTGGGCGTGTCGTGTCTGACAAAATGGACAAAACCATCACAGTTGTAGTTGAAACGAAACGGAACCACCCAGTCTATGGTAAACGTATTAACTACTCTAAAAAATACAAAGCTCATGATGAAAACAATGTTGCCAAAGAAGGGGATATCGTTCGTATCATGGAAACTCGCCCACTTTCAGCTACAAAACGTTTCCGTCTTGTAGAAGTTGTGGAAGAAGCTGTTATCATTTAATTAAGCCAGAAAGGAGAATAAAGCATGATTCAATCAGAAACTCGTTTAAAAGTTGCGGATAACTCTGGCGCACGTGAAATTTTGACAATCAAAGTTTTGGGTGGTTCAGGTCGTAAATTCGCCAACATCGGTGACGTGATTGTTGCTTCAGTAAAACAAGCTACTCCTGGTGGTGCAGTTAAAAAAGGTGACGTTGTTAAAGCTGTTATCGTACGTACTAAATCAGGTGCTCGTCGTCCAGACGGTTCATACATTAAGTTTGATGAAAACGCTGCTGTCATTATTCGTGATGACAAAACGCCACGCGGAACACGTATCTTTGGCCCAGTTGCCCGTGAATTGCGTGAAGGTGGCTTCATGAAAATCGTTTCATTAGCGCCAGAAGTACTTTAATTCAATCACAAACGAAAGTCCCCTTGCGCAAGCAAGGGTGCCTGTTCAGGCGTAAGAATATAGGAGAAAATATGTTTGTAAAAAAAGGCGACAAAGTTCGCGTTATTACTGGTAAAGATAAAGGCGTAGAAGCAACAGTTCTTGTTGCATTGCCAAAAGTAAACAAAGTTATCGTTGAAGGGGTTAACCTTGTCAAGAAACATCAAAAACCTAACAACGAAAACCCTCAAGGGGCAATCGTTGAAAAGGAAGCTCCAATCCATGCATCAAACGTTCAAGTTTTGGATAAAAATGGTGTAGCTGGCCGTGTGGGTTACCGTTTTGAAGATGGCAAAAAAGTACGCTACAACAAAAAATCAGGCGAAGTGCTTGACTAATCACGAAGGAAAGGAGAAGTATAATGGCTAATCGTTTAAAAGAAAAATACCTAAATGAAGTTGTTCCTGCCTTGACAGAGCAATTCAACTATTCATCTGTAATGGCTGTGCCAAAAGTGGATAAGATTGTTTTGAACATGGGTGTTGGGGATGCTGTCTCTAACGCAAAAAATCTGGAAAAAGCTGCTGAAGAATTGGCATTAATTTCAGGACAAAAACCACTGATTACTAAGGCAAAGAAATCTATCGCCGGCTTCCGTCTTCGTGAAGGTGTTGCGATCGGTGCTAAAGTTACCCTTCGTGGTGAACGGATGTACGAATTCTTGGATAAATTGGTTTCAGTATCACTTCCACGTGTGCGTGACTTCCACGGTGTTCCAACAAAATCATTTGACGGTCGTGGGAACTACACACTTGGTGTGAAAGAACAATTGATCTTCCCTGAAATTAGCTTTGATGATGTAGATAAGACTCGTGGTTTGGATATCGTAATTGTTACTACTGCTAATACAGACGAAGAATCACGTGCGCTACTTACAGGCCTTGGAATGCCTTTTGCAAAATAATAGGGAGAGAATAAATGGCTAAAAAATCAATGATTGCTAAGAATAAACGCCCAGCTAAATTCTCGACTCAAGCTTATACACGTTGTGAACGTTGTGGACGTCCACACTCAGTTTACCGTAAGTTCAAACTGTGCCGTGTTTGCTTCCGCGAGTTAGCCTACAAAGGACAAATTCCTGGTGTAACAAAAGCATCTTGGTAATATTATGATACAAAGAGCGTCACAACCACAGCAAAAATAGGAGATACGGGACAGGAGCGCTGCTCCTAATTAAATCTCTCTTTTTTGCCCGGGTTGTAGCTCGTGTTCAAATGAGTATAATCTCGTTTGTATGTATCAAAACTTTCTGAGCCTAGCTCAATCATTAACTAGCAAGTGCATTGGGCAAACTGCTAGTAAGAGGAGAAAAGAATATGGTTATGACAGACCCAATCGCAGACTTTTTGACACGTATTCGTAACGCAAATCAAGCGAATCATGAAGTGTTGGAAGTGCCTGCATCAAATATTAAAAAAGGCATTGCTACAATCCTTAAAAACGAAGGATTTGTGAAAAATGTTGAGTTTATCGAAGATGACAAACAAGGAGTAATCCGTGTCTTCTTGAAATACGGACCAAATGGTGAAAAAGTAATCACCAACTTGAAACGTGTTTCAAAACCAGGTCTTCGTGTCTACTCAAAACGTGAAGATATTCCTAAAGTCCTTAACGGATTAGGAATCGCAATTATCTCAACCTCTGAAGGCTTGTTGACAGACAAAGAAGCACGCCAAAAGAATGTTGGTGGTGAGGTTATCGCTTACGTTTGGTAATTGATGATGTGAGAGCGTTAAAAGAATGCAGTGAAAATAGGGAGTTTGTAGCAGGAGCGATGCTCCAAGACAAACTTATCTTTTTCACCGAATTCTTAGCTCGAACTCAAATATGGTACACAATCAGGTATCTTGATTTGAACACGGACTGAAAGCTGTGTAAAAAAGATAAAATCGTCTTGGCTCATCGAGCCGTCACCGATTTTCCTATTTTTACTTTGCTTTCTAGGTCCTTTGTATCATAATCCCCCCGTGAAAACTGGTCGTCTAAACGGCCTGACAATTTAACAGGAGAAAATCTACATGTCACGTATTGGTAATAAAGTTATCGTGTTGCCTGCTGGTGTTGAACTTACCAACAACAACAATGTTGTAACTGTAAAAGGACCTAAAGGAGAACTGACTCGTGAGTTCTCAAAAAATATTGAAATTCGTGTAGACGGAAACGAAGTGACCCTTCACCGTCCAAACGATTCAAAAGAAATGAAAACCATTCATGGAACTACTCGTGCTAACCTCAATAATATGGTTGTTGGTGTTTCTGAAGGGTTCAAAAAAGAACTTGAAATGCGCGGGGTTGGATACCGTGCGCAACTTGCTGGAAGCAAATTGACTCTATCAGTTGGTAAATCACACCCAGATGAAGTTGAAGCTCCAGAAGGAATTACCTTTGAACTTCCTACACCGACTCAAATCGTTGTATCTGGAATCAACAAAGAAGTTGTTGGACAAACAGCTGCCTATATTCGTGGCTTGCGTGCTCCAGAACCGTATAAAGGTAAGGGGATTCGCTACGTTGGTGAATTTGTTCGTCGCAAAGAAGGTAAAACAGGTAAATAATAGTTGGTATTTGTGGTTCAGGCCACGAATCGCTATTACTTTATCATTTGTCTAATGACAAGATTTAAAAGTAAGAGGTGAAAATTGTGATTTCAAAACCAGATAAAAACAAACTCCGTCAAAAACGCCATCGTCGTGTACGCGGAAAAATCTCTGGAACTGCTGCTCGCCCACGTTTGAACATTTTCCGTTCTAATACAGGCATCTACGCTCAAGTGATTGATGACGTAGCGGGTGTAACGCTCGCAAGCGCTTCTACTCTTGATAAAGAAGTTTCAAAGGGAACAAAAACAGAACAAGCCGTTGTTGTCGGTAAACTTGTTGCAGAACGTGCAGTTGCTAAAGGTATTTCTGAAGTGGTGTTCGACCGCGGTGGATATCTATATCACGGACGTGTGCAGGCATTGGCTGAATCAGCTCGTGAAAACGGATTGAAATTCTAATAGGGAGGACACTAAGAATGGCATTTAAAGATAATGCAGTTGAATTTGAAGAACGCGTCGTAGCCATCAACCGTGTTACAAAAGTTGTAAAAGGAGGACGTCGTCTTCGTTTTGCAGCTCTTGTAGTTGTTGGTGATCGCAATGGTCGTGTAGGTTTCGGTACCGGTAAAGCTCAAGAAGTTCCAGAAGCAATTCGTAAAGCAGTAGAAGCTGCTAAAAAGAACCTTATTGAAGTACCAATGGTTGGGACAACAATTCCTCATGAAGTTCGCTCAGAATTTTCAGGAGCTCGTGTATTGTTGAAACCAGCTGTAGAAGGTGCTGGGGTTGCTGCTGGGGGTGCAACTCGTGCCGTTATCGAATTGGCAGGTATCGCAGATGTGACTTCAAAATCACTTGGATCAAACACTCCTATCAACATTGTTCGTGCAACTGTTGAAGGATTGAAACAACTGAAACGCGCTGAGGAAGTTGCGGCACTTCGTGGCATCTCAGTTTCTGATTTGGCATAAGAAAGGAGAACTCATGGCTCAAATTAAAATCACTTTGACGAAGTCTCCAATCGGTCGCAAGCCAGAGCAACGTAAAACTGTTGTTGCCCTTGGTCTTGGCAAATTGAACAGCTCAGTCGTTAAAGAAGACAATGCAGCTATCCGTGGAATGGTGAATGCTATTTCACACTTGGTAACTGTCGAAGAAGCATAAGCTTCACATTGATAAGAGATGAGTCGTAAAGAATACTTTGCGACTTCATCTGCATTTGTATAGGCGAGTTTGCCCATCGAGTCCTTACTGGATGAGCAGGCGCTAGCATTTTACACATAAGGAGAAAATAAATGAAACTTCATGAATTACAACCTGCAACAGGTTCCCGTAAAGTTCGTAACCGTGTAGGTCGTGGTACATCATCAGGTAATGGTAAAACTTCAGGACGCGGACAAAAAGGTCAAAAAGCTCGTAGCGGTGGTGGCGTACGTCCAGGTTTTGAGGGGGGACAAACTCCATTGTTCCGTCGTCTTCCAAAACGTGGATTTACAAACATCAACGCGAAAGAATACGCTATTGTAAACCTTGATCAATTGAACGTCTTTGAAGACGGTGCTGAAGTTACACCAGTTGTTTTGATTGAAGCTGGTATCGTGAAAGCTGAAAAGTCAGGTGTTAAAATTCTTGGTAACGGCGAATTGACGAAAAAATTAACAGTGAAAGCAGCGAAATTCTCTAAAACAGCAGAAGAAGCAATCACTGCTAAAGGTGGCTCAGTAGAAGTCATCTAAGAGGTGGCCGTCTATGTTTTTTAAATTATTACTTGACGCACTAAAGGTAAGAAATGTTCGAAAGAAAATTCTTTTTACAATTTTTATCGTTTTAGTCTTTCGAATTGGGACTCAAATTACTGTACCGGGCATCAATGCAGCTGCATTGAAAAACCTGCAGGATCTTCCCTTTTTGAATATGTTGAGCTTAGTATCAGGGAATGCCTTAAGTAACTTTTCTGTTTTTGCTTTAGGTGTCAGCCCTTATATTACAGCCTCCATTATCGTCCAACTATTACAAATGGATATCCTACCCAAATTTGTGGAGTGGGGAAAACAAGGAGAAGTTGGTCGTCGAAAACTCAACCAAGCAACCCGCTATATCTCATTGGTTTTAGCGTTTGTTCAATCCATCGGAATTACTGCTGGGTTTAGTACATTGTCAAGTTTCAATTTGACAACGACGCCTTTGACCTGGAAAGTTTATCTAGTAATCGGAGCGATCCTTACGACGGGTTCGATGATTGTGAATTGGCTGGGCGAACAGATTACAGATAAGGGTTATGGCAATGGAACTTCCATGATTATTTTTGCGGGGATCGTCGCATCCTTACCAGGAACAATTCAGGAGTTCTATGAGGACTACTTTGTAAACGTCGATTCTTCTCAATTGACACGGTCCTATATTATCGCTGCAGCTCTTGTTGTCGCAGTGTTAGTGATTGTATACCTCACAACCTATATTCAACAGGCTGAGTATAAAATTCCGATTCAATACACAAAACGTGCACAAGGGGCGCCATCTAGCTCTTATTTACCACTCAAGTTGAACCCGGCTGGGGTCATTCCGGTTATCTTTGCGGGATCTATTACAGCAATCCCTACTTCTATAATTCAGTTTTTAGCAACCCAAAACCGATCGATAGGTTGGCTGAATAGCATTAGCGCTTACTTTGATTATACAAAAACCGAAGGAGCTCTTGTATACGGCTTGCTAATTGTCTTATTTACATTCTTCTATAGTTTTGTCCAGATCAATCCAGAAAAAGCTGCTGAGAATCTGCAGAAAAGTGGAGCTTATATCCATGGCGTGCGACCAGGAAATGGAACAGAAAAATATATTTCTCATCTTTTGCGTCGCTTGTCAACCGTGGGTTCCCTCTTCCTAGGAGCGGTAGCCCTCCTCCCTATCTTAGCTCAAAACACCTTAGGTTTAAGTAGTCGTGTAGCTTTCTTAGGGACAAGTTTGATCATTATCATTATGACAAGTATTGAAGGTGTAAAACAATTGGAAGGATTCCTATTGAAACGCAAGTATATCGGATTTATGGAAAAGGCGAAATAGAATTAGGTTGACCTAGTCAACCTTCTATTTTGTTTCCAGATAAGTTTGCCAGTTGTTGGTGAATTTATGTGAAAACAAAATAAAGGAGTACACCATGAACCTTCTTATCATGGGCTTGCCAGGAGCCGGTAAAGGCACGCAAGCAGTCAAAATTGTTGAAACCTTCGGTGTGTCACATATTTCAACCGGAGATATGTTTCGTGCGGCCATTTCTAATCAAACAGAAATGGGGAAATTAGCAAAAGAATTTATGGATAAAGGAGATCTTGTTCCAGACGAAGTTACAAATGGTATTGTAAAAGAACGACTGTCTCAAGACGATATCAAAGAAAACGGCTTTCTATTAGATGGCTACCCTAGAACTCTTGAACAAGCTCATGCTTTAAGCAAGACACTGGAAGAGCTACAGTTGAAACTGGATGGAGTCCTCAATATTGCCGTTAACCCCGATATTCTCTTGGATCGACTTAGTGGCCGGATTATTCACAAAGAAACTGGAGAAAGTTTTCATAAAATCTTTAATCCACCTGTTGATTATAAAGAAGAAGACTATTACCAGCGAGAAGATGATAAGCCGGAAAGTGTTCAACGTAGGTTAGAAGTTAATATCGCTCAAGGACAACCGATTCTTGATTATTACCAAGAGCTTGGCTTGGTTCATGAAATCAATGGCGATCAAGAGATTGATGCAGTCTTCGGGGAAGTGGAAGCCTATTTAAAGAGTCTGTAAATCAATGCAACGCTAGGCTTGCAATTTATGGATGAAAGTGGTAAAATACTCTAGTCTGACTTATAATTGTTACCTCTGATTCAGAGGAAATTAAATCGAAATTTAGGGAGGGAAGCTTTTGCATGGCAAAAGAAGATGTGATTGAAATCGAGGGTAAAGTAGTTGATACGATGCCAAACGCAATGTTTACAGTCGAATTAGAAAACGGCCATCAGGTCCTTGCGACTGTCTCAGGTAAAATCCGTAAAAATTACATTCGGATTTTGGTTGGTGATCGAGTGACTGTGGAATTAAGTCCATATGACTTGACTCGAGGACGCATCACTTACCGCTTTAAATAGTCGAAATACTTGGAGGGAAAAAATGAAAGTAAGACCATCGGTCAAACCTATCTGCGAATACTGTAAAGTAATTCGTCGTAATGGTCGTGTTATGGTAATTTGCCCGGCAAATCCAAAACACAAACAACGTCAAGGATAAAATAGAAAGGAGAAAACATGGCTCGTATTGCTGGAGTTGATATTCCAAATGACAAACGTGTAGTGATTTCATTGACTTACATCTACGGTATCGGTCTCGCAACGTCTAAGAAAATTCTTGCAGCTGCAGGTATTTCAGAAGATGTCCGTGTGAAAGATTTGACAAGCGATCAAGAAGATGCTATCCGTCGTGAAGTAGATGCAATCAAAGTTGAAGGAGATCTTCGACGCGAAGTAAACTTGAATATCAAACGTTTGATGGAAATCGGTTCATACCGTGGGATTCGTCACCGTCGTGGACTTCCTGTCCGTGGACAAAACACTAAAAACAATGCTCGCACTCGTAAAGGTAAAGCTGTTGCGATTGCAGGTAAGAAAAAATAAAATAGGAGGTAAAAAAATTGGCTAAACCAACACGTAAACGTCGTGTGAAAAAGAATATCGAATCTGGTATTGCTCATATTCACGCAACATTTAATAACACTATTGTTATGATTACTGATGTGCATGGTAATGCTCTTGCTTGGTCTTCTGCTGGTGCGCTTGGCTTTAAAGGTTCTCGTAAATCAACACCATTTGCAGCTCAAATGGCTTCAGAAGCAGCTGCTAAATCAGCTCAAGAACACGGTTTGAAATCAGTTGAAGTAACAGTTAAAGGTCCAGGTTCAGGTCGTGAATCAGCTATTCGCGCGCTTGCAGCAGCTGGTCTAGAAGTGACTGCTATCCGTGATGTGACTCCTGTGCCGCACAATGGTGCTCGTCCTCCAAAACGTCGCCGTGTATAATCGTGATAGCAATACACTGCTTTTCGTTTCAGAGGGAGTAACTATACATGATTGAGTTTGAAAAACCAACTATAACAAAAATTGATGAAAATAAAGATTTTGGTAGATTTGTAGTAGAGCCTCTTGAAAGGGGATATGGTACAACTCTAGGCAATTCACTACGCCGTGTATTGTTAGCGTCTCTTCCAGGTGCAGCTGTGACATCTATAAAAATTGATGGGGTATTACATGAATTTGATACCGTATCAGGTGTACGCGAAGACGTTATGCAGATTATTCTTAACGTAAAAGGAATCGCTGTAAAATCTTATGTCGAAGGTGAAAAAACGGTTGAACTTGAAGTTTCAGGTCCAGCAGAAGTAAAAGCCGGAGATATTTTAACAGATAGTGACATTGAGATTGTAAATCCAGATCACTACCTATTTACTATCGCTGAAGGTGCAGTATTTAGAGCCACTCTAACTGTAAATACTGGGCGAGGGTATGTTCCTGCAGAAGGAAACAAAAAAGATGGTGCTCCAGTAGGAACATTGGCTGTAGATTCTATCTATACACCGGTTAGCAAGGTTAATTACCAAGTTGAACCAGCTCGTGTTGGTAGCAATGATGGTTTTGATAAATTAACCCTTGAAATTAAGACAAACGGAACGATTGTTCCCGAGGATGCGTTAGGACTATCCGCTCGTATTTTAATGGAACACTTAGGACTATTTACTGATCTTACAGAAGTGGCGAAATCTGCTGAAGTAATGAAAGAGTCTGAGAGTTCATCTGATGACAGAATGCTGGATCGTACAATTGAGGAATTAGATTTATCTGTTCGTTCATATAATTGTTTGAAACGTGCTGGAATCAATACGGTGTTAGATCTAACTGAAAAAACTGAGCCTGAAATGATGAAGGTTCGTAATCTTGGACGCAAGAGTTTAGAAGAGGTCAAAGTAAAATTGGCTGATTTAGGCTTGGGTCTGAAAAAAGATAAATAAAATAGGAGGAAATAATGGCATATCGTAAACTAGGACGCACTAGCTCACAACGTAAGGCAATGCTACGTGATTTGACAACTGATCTATTGATCAACGAATCTATTGTGACTACTGAAGCTCGTGCAAAAGAAATCCGTAAAACTGTTGAAAAAATGATTACTCTTGGTAAACGTGGCGATTTACACGCTCGTCGTCAAGCTGCAGCATTTGTACGTAACGAAATTGCATCAGAAAACTATGATGAAGCTACTGATAAATACACATCAACTACAGCCCTTCAAAAATTGTTCTCTGAAATTGCACCTCGTTATGCAGAGCGCAATGGTGGTTACACACGTATTCTGAAAACAGAACCACGTCGTGGTGATGCTGCCCCAATGGCAATTATTGAATTAGTTTAAAATCATCAATTTTGTTGAGTGTTATGATGATGGAGCATCTCGCTCTTAGTCTAGCTCTGGTCTACCGCCGATTTTTTTCGGCGGTAACACTCATCATATTTTTACAATAGATTAGATAAGCAGTAGCAGGAAACTATTTATCTAATCTATTGTATTTTTTTATTACCATGACATAAATGTCCTGTTGGCCTGGAAAACTA
>NZ_KQ969508.1:83493-109231 GCF_001578875.1 Streptococcus sp. DD13 | reverse complement strand
GGAACAATCAGACGTTGGTCTGGTTGTTTTTTTTTCACTTCTTTTTTATAATATTAGTATGTTAAGTTTAAATGATTCAGTTGGTAATTTGAAAGGGATTGGTCCGAAGAATCAGAAAAAATTCGATTCATTAGGAATTTCCACTCTTGAGGATCTTATTTTATATTTCCCATTTCGATTTGATGATTATGTTCAAAATTCTCTTCTTGATTTAGGGGATGGGGAAAAAACGGTTTTGGTCGGGGAGGTAGTTAGTCCTCCGACTGTACAGTATTACGGTCCTAAAAGAAATAGACTTCGCTTTTCAGTTAAGGTTGGGGAGATTGTGGTATCTGTTTCTTTTTTTAATCAACCCTATTTATCGGAGAAGGTTCTTGTAGGGGGCATGCTTTCTATATGGGGGAAATGGGATAAAAAAAAGGTTGCCCTGACCGGAATGAGGATCTTGAGTGAGTCTTCGGACCGTTTGGAGCCGGTTTATCATGCTGGGAAAGGAGTCAATCAGAGGGCAATCGTAAAAGCCTTAAATACGGCTCGTTCTGCTGGTTATTTTGAACTAATCAAGGAGTGTTTACCTGAAGCGATTTTAGAGCGCTATCGCTTAATGGCTCGAAAAGATGCTGTTGAATCCATGCATTTTCCTTTGGATAAAGCGAGCTATCAGCAAGCAATTCGAAGGATGAAATTTGAAGAGGCATTTTATTTTCAACTACAGATGAGACAATTGAAACTGAGTCAATCAGGAGAAAAGAGTGGAATTCAAATCTCTTATGATAAAAATCAAATTTTGGAAAAGATTGAGTCCCTTCCTTTTCGGTTGACAAAGGGACAGGAACGGGTATTGGAGGAAATCCTTTCGAATATGCGTTCGCATGTTCATATGAATCGACTGCTTCAAGGTGATGTCGGTGCTGGAAAAACGGTAGTTGCGGCCTTAGCTATGTTTGCCTGTTCTACAGCTGGGATGCAAGCGGCACTGATGGTACCGACTGAAATATTAGCTGAACAACATTATGAATCATTATCTAAACTGTTTCCAGAACTTTCGATTGTGTTGTTAGTCGGGGGGATGAAGGCTTCAGAACGGAGACAGGCTCTGGAGGGAATTGCTTCTGGGAAGGTGGATTTTATCGTTGGGACCCATGCTTTGATTCAAGAGGCAGTAAGTTATCGTCGGCTTGGTTTAGTTATTACGGATGAGCAGCATCGTTTTGGTGTTCGTCAGCGGAAGTTGCTCCGTGAAAAAGGAGAGAATCCGGATGTGTTGATGATGACGGCGACCCCCATTCCTCGTACACTGGCTATTACGACTTATGGGGATATGGATGTATCGGTTTTGGATCAGTTGCCTGCTGGAAGAAAGCCTATCGTGACACGCTGGGTCCGGCATAAACAGTTTAGTCAGGTCTTGGACTGGATACAGGATCAGGTCTTTCAGGGGGCGCAAGTTTACTTTATTTCTCCCTTAATTGAGGAATCAGAGTCCTTAGACTTAAAAAATGCGGTCTCGTTGCAGGAGGAATTGCAAGGTTTTTTCGGCCAGAAAGTTTCGGTGGCTTTGCTCCATGGTAAAATGAAAAATGATGAAAAAGAACGCATTATGTCTGAATTTAAGTCTGGACGAACGTCTGTCTTGGTGTCGACAACAGTTATTGAGGTGGGGGTGAATGTCCCTAATGCGACAATCATGGTGATCATGGATGCAGAACGATTTGGACTGAGTCAGTTACATCAGCTAAGAGGACGAGTTGGTCGAGGCGAGAAACAATCATATGCTATATTAGTAGCAGATCCGTCTACTGAAAATGGCGTTCAACGAATGAACGCCATGGTGTCTACAACAAATGGTTTTAAGCTTGCTGAAGATGATTTAAACATGCGAGGTTCTGGTGAACTTTTAGGTACTAAACAATCTGGATTGCCGGAGTTTCAGCTGGTACATCCTGTAGAGGATTTTGCCATGATAGAAGAAGCTAGGAAATTGGCGGCTACCATTGCTTCTGATCAGGATTGGCTTCATAAGCCCGAAAATCAAATTTTTGCCCAACATCTACCTGAAACGACCAACTTGGATTGAGGTTTCAGATCTAAGAAAGGGTGAGAGGGACACTCATGGGAACAGCGGGGATGTTGCCACAAATCAATGAAAGAACGGTCAGCCCTCGATATATTCCTTGAGTGCCTTATCGGATAAGCCTGCGCTGAGTGCGATTAATAACTTGAGACGAGCCTTTGGTGCATTTAATTCTTTGACAAACATGACACCTGCCTCTTGTAGTTGGATCCCTCCCCCTTCGTAGGCATAGACTGGTTCGGCAATACCATTGAAACAGCGAGAAACCAGTACTACCGGTACTCCCTGTTGGATAAGATGTGTGATCTCTTTAGCAGCTTGTGGGGGTAGGTTTCCAGCTCCTAGGGCTTCTATGACGAGCCCATCAATCTTTTCTGGATGAAGCAAGCTGATGATTCCTTCTCCGATTCCCATCCCTGCATAGGCTTTGATAATCGGAACCGTTCCGGAGATATGGTCTAAGTCAAAGCGCACTCGAGGTTCAGCTGTTTTGAACCATAAAATATCATGCTTCATAATGACACCTAAGGGTCCGTGTGTTGGCGTGTTAAAGGTTGCGACATTGGTGGTATGTGTTTTGGTTACATACTTCGCAGCATGTATCTCATCGTTCATGACAACCAGTACTCCCTTGTCTCTTGCTCTTGAATCGCCCGCCACTCTTAAGGCAGAGATATAGTTATAAACACCGTCACTCCCTAACTCATTAGAGGACCGCATGGCTCCTGTGAGGATGACAGGTATCGGAGGGAGGGCCATGGTATCAAGGAAATAAGCTGTTTCTTCTAGCGTATCGGTACCATGTGTGATGACAACTCCATCAAACTGATTCTCACTTTCTCGGATTTTTTTATAAAGGTCCAGCATGTGGTATGGAGTCATATGGGGACTTGGGATATTGAGAAAATCCAAACTAGTCACATCTAAATCCTCCAAGTTGAGATTTACTTGAGTCATTGGATTTTCTTGATTTGGTTGGACTTTTCCAGATTCGTCAGCAGACATAGAAATGGTGCCACCGGTATGCAAAACAAGTATTTTTTTCATTTTTTAAAATTCTTTCAAAGTATGCTATACTTATTGTAACATAAACAAGGATGGCAGAAGGAGTTGCGGGAGATAAAAGCGGTTTTTTTTGATATTGATGGGACCTTACTGAATAGTCATCGAACAGTCAGTCGGTCCACTATCTATGCAATCAATCAGTTAAAGCAGAAGCAGATTTATGTGGGGGTTGCGACGGGACGGGATCCTCGGTTTATTTTACCTTATATGGCTTCTCTTGGGTTGGATGTGGCAGTTGCCTATAACGGTCAGTATATCTTTGCGAGGGATACAGTCTTGTTTTCACAATCCTTGTCTCCGAGTCAGGTCCTGGCAGTCCAAGACTATGCCTTAAAGCATCGGAAAGAGCTGTTGATGGGGCTTGCAACTGGTGTCGTGGGAAGTGGCTTGATGAAGTTTGGTCATGGTCATTTGGCTTATCGGATTTCTCGTTTCATACCGAGGTCATGGGCTGGATTGATCCGCTTTTTGTTGAATCGTATTTTGCATCGTTTTGTGTCGAAGGATCGCTCGGAAAAGATGTTCTCAGGGAAATCTGTCTATCAGATGATGTTGGTTGCAAGTGAGGAAGAAGGGAAGGAGTTAGTTGCCGATTTCCCAGATCTTTATTTTACGCGCTCGAATTCGTATTCTTTGGATATCATCAGTAAAGGGATGAGTAAGTTACAAGGGATTCGAGAGGTCTGTGGTCAATGGGGCTTTGATCCAGATGAAACCGTCGCTTTTGGGGATTCTAAAAATGATATAGAAATGCTTCAAGGGGTTGGCTACGCTGTTGCAATGGGAAATGCAGACTCAGATGTCAAAGCAGTCGCAGACCTTGTGACAAAAAGCAATGATCAGGATGGGATTTCCTTTGCCCTACAAAAAATGGGTCTCATCACAGAAAGTGAAGGAGAAAGACAATGAGCCTCGATCAGCAGTTTGAAGCCGTCAAAGAATTCCATCAGGTGATGGATGGGAGTGTGGAAGAAAGCCCGTGTGCTTTTGATCAGGAAACCGTCAGCCACCGAGCAGACTTTAAAATCGAAGAAATCGTGGAGCTGATACAAGCTTCTGTCGAAAATGAACAGGAGTTGGAGAAGGGCATCGCTCATCTCCATCAGGTCTTGGACAAGGCTTACGAAAAGGTCAAAGGAAAACCGTTTTCTTCAGATCCCTTGGTAGGTCAGGTTGATGCCTTAGTGGATTTACTGTATTTAACGTATGGGTCATTTGTCCTGATGGGTGTGGATCCAGAGCCGATTTTTTCAATTGTCCATCGAGCCAATATGGGGAAGATTTTTCCAGATGGAAAAGCGCATTACCATCCTGTGACACATAAGATTTTGAAACCAGATGATTGGGAAGAAAGATATGCACCAGAACCTTGGATCAAGCAAGAGCTGGATCGTCAAAAAAATGGAAGCAGTTCCACGTTGCAGGATGAAAAGAGGCTAAGGTAAAAATCCAAGCATAAGAATAAAGCGGACCAATTCGTTTTCTGACCTTGCAGGATTTGATTGCGGAGTGTTCTTTTTAGAAAGTGTAGTGAAATCATTCAATAATGAAGAAAACTCTCTAGAATCACACTCTAGAGAGTTTTCTTCATTATTGCTGGATAGATGAGAGGAACTATTCGAGCATATTTGCTAGAATGATTTATCCTGGTCTCGAACGATGAGTAAATCGATTTTGGAATGGCGCATGACATACTCAGATGACGAGCCGACGAGCAGGCGTTCAAAGGCGTTGAGTCCAGTAGCACCTAGAAGCATTAAATCAGCCTTAGTATTTTCTGGAATCTCATGAGACAACAAGGTCTTGGGATTTCCAAATTCTATGACGAGCTCTACAGAACTTACCCCCGCATTGAGTGCTTCGGATTGGTATCCTTCGAGGAGTTCACGTGCTTCTTCTTCTAAAGATTCGTAGACAGATGCGTCAAAGGAAGCGATGTTTTGTAAGGCACGTGTGTCAATGACATGGGCAATCACCAAGGCGGCTTGATTGCGTTTTGCGATGTGGATCGCCTTATAAAGAGCGAGCTCAGCTCCTTTGGAGCCATCGACTGCGACAAGAATCTTTTGGTAAGATTGGGTCATAGTGTATCTCCTTTCTTTTCCGAACAAATAAAAACCTCTATCATTATTGTAACCCTTTTCAACTAAAATGTAAAGGGAATTCATGAAACTTTCAAGAAGGGAACAACTTGTACTTTTCCTCTATTTTGGTTACAATAGGGAAGAAAGAAAAGTGGAGGAAGAGGATGCGTAACTTCAATAAATCTCAAAAATTAGAGCATGTAGCATATGATATTCGTGGGCCGGTCTTAGATGAGGCAAATCGGATGCGGGCCAATGGAGAGAAGATCCTTCGGTTAAATACCGGAAATCCTGCGGAATTTGGATTTACGGCTCCCGATGAAGTCATTCGAGACTTGATTATGAACGTTCGTCAAAGCGAGGGCTATTCGGATTCGAAAGGTCTTTTTTCTGCCCGTAAGGCAGTGATGCAGTACTGTCAGTTGAAGGGATTCCCTGAAGTAGATGTGGAAGACATCTATATGGGAAATGGCGTTTCAGAACTGATTTCCTTGTCCTTGCAAGCCTTGCTGGATGATGGAGATGAAGTCTTGGTTCCTATGCCGGATTATCCTTTGTGGACGGCGTGTGTGAGCCTAGGTGGCGGGAATGCTGTTCATTATCTTTGTGATGAAAAAGCCAATTGGTATCCAGATATTGAGGACATCCGTTCAAAAATTACAGATCGAACCAAGGCGATCGTTGTCATCAATCCTAATAATCCAACCGGAGCGCTTTACCCCAAAGAGGTATTAGAGGCCATCGTCGAGGTGGCTCGTCAGCACCAGTTGATTATCTTTGCAGATGAGATCTATGATCGCTTGGTCATGGATGGTGGAAAACATATTGCGATTGCTAGTTTAGCTCCGGATGTTTTCTGTGTATCGATGAACGGGCTATCGAAATCTCACCGTGTAGCAGGCTTCCGGGTGGGCTGGATGGTCTTATCTGGTCCGAAACGATCGGTGAAAGATTATATCGAGGGGCTGAATATGCTGGCCAATATGCGCTTATGCTCAAATGTCCTAGCGCAGCAGATTGTCCAGACTTCCTTAGGAGGAAAACAGTCTATCGATGATCTTCTTCTTCCTGGCGGGCGGATCTACGAGCAACGCAATTTCATCTACCAAGCCATTGAAAATATCCCAGGTTTGTCAGCGGTGAAACCACAAGCGGGCCTTTACATCTTTCCAAAGATCGACCGGGAAATGTACCAAATTGACGATGATGAGCAGTTTGTCTTAGAATTTCTGAAACAAGAAAAAATCATGCTCGTTCATGGTCGAGGGTTCAACTGGAAGGACCCCGATCACTTCCGAATTGTCTATCTTCCAACAGTGGAGGAACTCGGAGAGGTTGAAGAAAAGATGCGGCGTTTCTTGAGACAGTATCGCCGGTAATAAAAAGAAATCAGGATGATGTGGTCTTTGTTTGACTACCTGAGGTTCTACCTGGTTGAATCAGCAATAAAAAGAAAGTCTAGGTAAATGGAGCCTAGACTTTTTCGGTCTTCGCCCTATCTTCTTGTGGCAAGGACTGGACCGTGCTTCTTCAAAAGAATGTCTAAGTATCCTTTTAAACGAGTCTGGATTTGGGAGAGAGTACAAGTAGAAAAGACCTTGTTCGCATTGGAACAAGGTCTTTGAATCATCGAAGTGAATCGCTCCTGGCAAGGGACTATTCATTCTTGAAAAAGGCGTGATAGAGAGAACGAAGGGCCTTATCCCGTTCCTCGCGTTTGACAACAAACATGACAGATACTTCAGAAGCACCTTGAGAAATCATAGACAAATTGATGTTTTCTTGAGACAATGCCTCTGTAGCAGTCGCAGCAACACCGATATGACTCTTCATGTGTTCTCCCACAATCATAATGATGGAGAGATCGTGTTCGATATCTGCATGGTCTACTTCAAGCTTATGATTTAACTGGCGGAGAATCTCCTCTTCCTTGATGGGGGTCAGCTCGCGGCTTCGAAGGACAATCGATAAATCGTCAATCCCTGTGGGCATATGCTCCCAACGGATGTTGAGCTCTTCTAGAATCTGTAAGACTTTTCTCCCAAAACCTACCTCCCGGTTCATCAGATATTTGGACATGTTGATGCTGACGAAATTGTCATCCGCCGCAATCCCGACAACTGGGAGCGTTTGGTCTGTATGTTCAAGGACGATTCGTGTCCCTGGATGACTAGGGTTGTTGGTATTTTTAATGACGAGTGGAATGCGACCGCGATAGGCTGGAATCAAGGCTTCGTCGTGTAAAACAGAAAAACCAGCATAGGCTAATTCACGCATTTCCCGATAGGTCAATTCTGTAATGGAATGAGGGTTGTGAATGATTCCTGGATGGGCTGCAAAAATCCCATCGACATCTGTGAAGTTCTCATAAAGGTCAGCCTTCACCCCTGCTGCAATAATGGATCCTGTAATGTCGGATCCTCCTCTTGAAAAAGTGCAAATTTGATTGTCTGGTGTCACCCCGAAAAATCCTGGGACGACAACGATTTCACATGAGTGGGCCAGTTCTTCAATTTTGTCATAGCTAGATGGTAAGATGCGTGCATTTCCTGGCTCGGCACTCACAATAATTCCGGCCTTTTTAGGATGAACATACCGAGCAGGTAGACCTTGTGAAGAGAGATATTCAGCAATCAGTTTCGCATTGTTATCTTCACCGGCAGCTAGAAAGGTGTCATAGAGGAAGTCATTCCCTTCGATGGGGAGAGTAGCGAGTTCCTTGATGGAGGTCGCGATTTGTGTCATGCTTTTAGGAGTAAAGTTCAGTTCGTCTGCGATCGCCTGATAACGACCGATTATCCAGTTTTGAATCGCTGATACATCTTTACCATCCGTATATTCTTTGTAGTACTGAATAAGGGCATCTGTGACCTTTGTGTCATCAGGGGTGCGTTTTCCCGGGGCGGAGACCACCACAAAACGACGTTCAGGATCTTCTTGGATAATGTTTTTGACTTTATTGATTTGGGTGGCAGATGCAAGAGAGCTTCCACCAAATTTTATGACTTTCATATCAAGCTCCTCTAGTAATTTCTTAACATTATAGCAAAATTTTACCGAAATCGATAGTGACTTGGAGTTATTAAAATCAATTGTTCGGTAAATAGTGGGGGAATTGGCCCCTCATTTGAAACAGGAAAATTCGGCTGTCACATTTTTTTACAAGAAATTTCAGACGGCAGGATAAAAAATGGTACACTGTACTTAAGTATAATAGTTTTGGAATGAAATGATTTCAAAACAAAATAAAAGGAGAGGTCATGACAGAATACCAGACAATTCGCTATGAAGTAAAGCAGGAAATCGCAACGCTTACCCTTAACCGTCCAGAAGTGGCAAATGGATTTAATATCCCCATGTGTCAGGAGATATTAGACGCCCTCGACCGGACAGAGAAAAATAAAGAAATCCGATTCTTGACGATCCAGGCAGAAGGCCCAGTTTTTTCTGTTGGGGGGGACTTAGTCGAAATGAAACGGGCAGTGGATGCGGATGATATCGAATCCTTGGTCCGGATTGCGGAGTTGGTCAATGATATTTCATTTGCCATCAAACGCATGCCAAAAGTGGTCATCATGCTGACAGAAGGTGCAGTGGCAGGGGCGGCAGCCAATATGGCAGTTGCAGCAGATTTTGTTCTAGCCACAGAGAAAACGAAATTCATCCAAGCGTTTGTAGGAGTTGGCCTAGCTCCTGATGCTGGTGGCTTATTTCTCTTATCCAGAGCGATTGGAAGCAATCGGGCAGCTCAATTGGCGATGACAGGGGAATCCTTGTCGGCGGTATCCGCACAGGAGTACGGTATTGTGTATAAGGTAGTAGAAGCAGATAAGCTGGAGAAAACTTACCAACAGTTGTTGAAAAAACTTTCTCGATCGGCAGCTCAATCCTTTGCCGCAATCAAGGAGTTGAATTGGTTGAGCCAGTTTAGTGATTGGGAAGAGTACCGTCTGTTGGAATTGCAATTGCAAAAAGAATTGGCTTTTAAAGAAGATTTTAAAGAGGGGGTAAGGGCACATTCGGAACGGAGACGTCCGGTATTTACAGGGAAATAATATTTTTTTCTAAAATTATTTGACTTTCAAACGGTTATTTAGTATACTCTTTGAGTCAAGTAAAATGTGGAGGGATGCTATGGAGAATATGCAGATCAGCGAATATCTCAACGATATCTTCAACAATGTCATGATTATTGAAGAAAATAGTCTTCGTAGTAGTCGCTTTAGTGATGTTTCTATTAAAGAAATGCATACCATTGACGCTATAGGGGATCGTCCCAATGCTACTCCAAGTGATGTTTCTAGAACCTTAATGGTGACCTTGGGAACGGTCACGACGAGTTTGAACAATTTGGAGCGAAAAGGGTATGTAGAACGAGAACGCTCTACCAAAGACCGGCGTGTTGTTTACTTGCACTTGACCCATAAGGGACGCTTAGTTTATCGCTTGCACCGTCGCTTTCATCAACGGATGGTTGCGCAGATTACAGCAGGGATGGATGAAAAGGAATTTCAAGTCATGAAGAGAGGTTTGTTTAATCTCTATAACTTTTTGGAGGACCTTAAATGAGTAGCTTTGTTAAAATTAGCCAAGTGGCTCATTATGTCCCCCATCAGGTCGTGACCAACGATGACTTGTCTCGTATCATGGACACAAATGACGAATGGATTCGGTCTCGTACAGGGATTGAACGGCGCCATATTTCTCAGACAGAGGAGACGAGTGATCTTGCCACTCAAGTCGCCCAAAAACTTCTAGCGAAGTCTCATTATGATGCGGAGCAAATCGATTTTATCATCGTGGCGACCATCACACCGGACTCGGTGATGCCATCTACGGCGGCACGTGTCCAGGCCAATATCGGGGCGGTTAATGCCTTTGCCTTTGATTTGACAGCGGCCTGTTCTGGTTTCGTTTTTGCCCTATCAACAGCTGAGAAGTTAATTGCCTCAGGGCGCTACCAAAAGGGAATGGTGATTGGAGCTGAGACCATGTCCAAAACGCTTGACTGGACAGATCGCTCGACCGCCGTTTTGTTTGGGGATGGTGCCGGTGGCGTATTGCTTGAAACGAGCAACCAGTCGCACTTCCTTGCAGAAGTTCAACACAGCGATGGCAGTCGGTCACAGTGCTTAACAGCAGGAATTCAGGGACTATCTTCACCGTTTTCAGAGACTGGGGCAAACGATCCCTATATGAAAATGGATGGACGCTCTGTTTTTGAGTTTGTGGTTAGAGATGTTACTAAATCGATTACGGAAGTAATGGAAAATGCTGACTTGACAGCAGCAGATGTGGACTACTTTTTGCTTCATCAAGCCAATATCCGGATTTTGGAAAAAATGGCTAGAAAACTAAAAGTGAGTCTTGATAAATTCCCGGCAAACATGATGGAGTATGGAAATACGAGCGCGGCTTCTATTCCTATCTTGTTGTCTGAGTGTGAGGAGAAGGGAATCCTTGCGTTAAACAGTGGCCAAACGGTCCTTTTAAGTGGTTTTGGTGGCGGTTTAACTTGGGGGACACTCATTGTGAAACTATAGTTAATAACCTGCAATCTGCAGTTGTTAAAAAAATAAAATTTAAGGAGCCCAATCATGGCAGTTTTTGAAAAAGTACAATCTATTATCGTTGAAGAGCTTGGTAAAGATCCTGAAGAAGTACAATTAACCACTTCTTTTGAAGATCTGGATGCAGATTCATTGGATTTGTTCCAGGTTATTTCTGAAATTGAAGATGAATTCGATATCCAAATCGAATCTGAAGAAGGCTTGACTACAGTTGCTGACCTTGTGTCATACGTTGAAAGTCAAACGAACTAAATAAGAGAGAAGTGCTATGAAAATAGCATTTTTCTTCAAATAATATTTTGAACCTCAAAGAATTGAAGGTTCAAAGTAAAATAAACAAGGAGAAGAAATTCTCGCTTGTTTAGGAAATTAGTTGAACGTCAACTAATTTCCTAAGCAAAAATTTAGAATGAAGAAGGTAAAACATGAATACAAGAATTACAGAACTCCTCGGGATAACGTATCCTATTTTCCAAGGTGGTATGGCATGGGTGGCAGATGGAGACCTAGCAGGTGCTGTTTCAAATGCTGGAGGCCTCGGAATCATCGGGGGCGGAAATGCACCGAAAGAGGTTGTTAAAGCCAATATTGACCGTGTGAAATCTTTAACAGATAAGCCTTTTGGAGTAAATATTATGTTACTTTCTCCATTCGCAGATGACATTGTAGACCTTGTCATCGAGGAAGGCGTTAAGGTCGTGACGACTGGGGCAGGCAATCCTGGAAAGTATATGGAACGTTTTCATGAGGCAGGAATTACAGTGATTCCCGTGGTTCCATCCGTAGCGCTCGCAAAAAGGATGGAAAAGCTGGGAGCGGACGCTGTCATTGCTGAAGGAATGGAGGCAGGTGGTCATATTGGGAAACTGACCACCATGACATTGGTTCGACAAGTAGTTGATGCAGTTTCCATTCCAGTCATTGGAGCGGGAGGGATCGCAGATGGCCATGGCGCAGCGGCGGTCTTTATGTTGGGGGCGGATGCCATTCAAGTTGGGACCCGCTTTGTCGTAGCAAAAGAATCCAATGCACATCAAAATTTCAAAAATAAAATCCTTAAAGCAAAGGATATCGATACCACTGTCTCAGCTTCTGTTGTAGGGCATCCTGTTCGTGCCCTTCGCAATAAACTATCAACGGCTTATGCGAATGCGGAAAAAGATTTCTTGGCAGGTCGTAAAACGGCTGAAGATATTGAAACCTTGGGAGCAGGTGCTCTTCGAAACGCTGTTGTGGATGGAGATGTTGACAACGGGTCTGTCATGGCTGGTCAAATTGCTGGATTAGTAGCTAAAGAAGAAACCTGTGAAGAAATTTTGAAAGATCTGTACTATGGTGCAGCCAAAGTAATCAAAGAAGAAGCTGCACGTTGGGCTTCTGTTGGAGAGGAATAGATGACCAAAACAGCCTTTTTATTTGCAGGACAAGGGGCCCAAAAACAAGGAATGGCTCGAGATTTATACGAACAATTTGATATCGTGCGGGAAACGTTTGAGAGTGCGAGTCAGATTTTGGGTTATTCGTTAAGAGATTTGATCGATGGGGATGAGGAAAAGTTGAACCAAACCCGCTTTACTCAACCAGCGATTTTAACCACTTCCGTAGCCATCTATCGGTTGTTAAAGTCCAAAGGGATTCAACCGGATATGGTGGCAGGTCTCTCCTTAGGGGAATATTCTGCACTTGTTGCTGCAGAAGCCTTACCATTTGAAACGGCAGTCTCCCTCATCGCCAAGCGTGGCCAGTTTATGGAAGAGGCTGCTCCAGCAGGATCTGGGAAAATGGTTGCTGTCTTAAACGCTGATGTAGCAGTTATTGAAGAAGCTTGTCAGCGGGCAGCACAAGCCGGTATTGTCAGTCCTGCTAATTACAATACCCCAAGTCAAATTGTGATTGGCGGAGAAGTAGAAGCAGTGGATCTTGCAGTTTCCTACTTAAAGGAAGCAGGGGTGAAGCGGATCATTCCTTTAAATGTATCGGGTCCCTTCCATACGGCGCTTTTGAAACCAGCTTCTGAACGTCTAGCTGGGGAATTGAACCAACTATCTTTTGAGACACCTCGTATCCCAGTAGTAGGAAATACAGAAGCACAAACGATGTCAGTGGAAGAGATTCCGGACTTACTGGCTCGGCAAGTGATGGAACCTGTTCGTTTTTATGATTCTATCGCGTATATGCAAGCGGCAGGAGTGGAGCGATTTATTGAGATTGGACCAGGAAAGGTCTTGTCAGGTTTTGTGAAAAAAATTGACAAAACTGCCCCTGTCTACTCAGTAGAAGATTTGTCCAGCTTGGAGACGTTATTAGGAGAAGAACATGCAAATTAAAGGAAAAAATGTATTTGTTACAGGTTCTAGCCGGGGGATTGGCTTAGCCATTGCCCATAAGTTTGCGAGCCTGGGAGCTAATGTTGTTTTGAATGGTCGTTCTCAAGTTTCAGATGAAATCTTAGCGACTTTTGCGGACTATGGGGTGAAAGTTGAGACTGTTTCTGGGGATATATCTGTCCAAAAAGAAGCGCAAGAAATGGTGGCTAAAGCCATTGATTTGCTCGGTTCGATCGATATCCTGATTAACAATGCAGGGATCACAAAGGATGGTCTTGCAATGCGAATGTCAGAAGAAGAGTTTGAGGCAGTTCTAAAAATCAACCTGACGGGAACTTTCAATATGACGCAGGCTGTCTTGAAGCCGATGACAAAGGCACGTGAAGGTGCCATCATAAATATGTCCAGCGTTGTTGGCTTAACAGGAAATGCAGGGCAAGCTAATTATGCAGCTTCAAAGGCTGGAATGATTGGATTTACTAAATCTATAGCGCGGGAAGTGGCAGCACGAAACGTTCGGGTAAATGCTATCGCGCCTGGATTTATCGAGTCAGACATGACGGCCGTTTTGTCTGATAAAATCAAAGAAATGATGCTTGGTCAGATTCCGATGCGTCGCTTCGGTCAGGTAGAAGAAGTAGCAGACGTTGCAGTCTTTCTAGCTAGCCAAGAGTATCTCACAGGACAAGTGATTGCCATTGACGGTGGCATGACCATGCAATAAGGAGAAAAAGATGACAAGATTGAATCGTGTAGTGGTAACAGGTTATGGTCTAACCTCGCCAATTGGAAATACTCCTGAAGAGTTTTGGGAAAGTCTGAAAGAAGGACGTGTTGGGATTGGTCCGATTACGAAATTTGATATTAGTGACTACAATGTCAAAGTAGCGGCTGAAATCCAAGATTTTCCATTTGATAAGTATTTTGTGAAAAAAGATACCAATCGCTTTGATCCTTATTCTTTGTATGCGATTTATGCTGCAGAAGAAGCGTTGGCTAATGCAGAACTCAATCGTGAATCAGTCGATGCGGACCGTTTTGGGGTGATTCTCTCAACCGGTATCGGCGGCATCAAAGAGATTGAAGAACAAGTGGAACGGATGAATGAAAAAGGTGCCAAACGGATTCGTCCGTTAGCACTTCCAAAAGCTTTGCCAAATATGGCAGCTGGGAATATTGCCATGCGCGTTGGCGCAAAAGGGGTTTGTAAATGTGTCATTACAGCCTGTGCTTCCTCCAACGATGCACTTGGAGAAGCCTTCCGTGAGATTAAATTCGGTTTCCAAGATGTGATGCTTGCAGGTGGCTCAGAAGCGGCAATCACACCATTTGCGATTGGTGGTTTCCAAGCTTTGACAGCCCTGTCTACGACTGAAGATCCAAATCGAGCGTCGATTCCATTTGACAAAGATCGGAACGGTTTTGTTATGGGGGAAGGAGCAGCTGTTTTGGTCTTGGAAAGTTTAGAGCACGCACAAGCACGAGGCGCTCATATCCTTGCTGAGATTGTTGGCTATGGCAATACCTGTGATGCCTACCATATGACCTCTCCACATCCAGAAGGAGAGGGCGCTATTAAGGCTATGAAGTTAGCGATGAATGAAGCGGAAATTGAGCCTGCTCAAGTAGACTATATCAATGCCCATGGAACATCTACTCCTGCAAATGAAAAGGGAGAAAGCGCAGCGATTGTGAAAGTCTTTGGGAAGGAAACCCCTGTTTCTTCTACTAAGTCCTTTACAGGACACCTCTTGGGGGCGGCTGGGGCTATTGAAGCTGCTGCAGTTATTGAAGCAATCAATCATTCCTATGCACCGAAAACAGCAGGAACAAGTGAACTTTCAGATTACATTGAAGCGGATGTTATTTATGGCCAAGGACGAGATTTGGACATTCAGTATGCCATTTCGAATACATTTGGATTCGGAGGTCACAATGCAGTGATTGCCTTCAAACGATGGGATGGAGAATAATTCAGAATGGATATTAAAGAGATTAAGGATTTGATGGCACAGTTTGATGCCTCATCATTGAAGGAATTTTCATATTCAACGACGAGTGATCAGCTGGTGTTTTCAAAAAATGACCATGCACCACAAGCGGTCACTCCACTTCCTGTAGCAGAGGTTGCTCCTTCAGTTCCTGTAGTTTCCGTTGAAACTCCAGTTGAGGTGGCTGTACCAGCAGGGGAGTCTAGTCCTGTAGAGACAGCAGAAGGAGATGTAGTCGCAAGTCCACTCGTTGGGGTGGCTTACTTAGCTCCAAGCCCTGATAAACCTGCTTTTGTCGAGGTTGGAGCCAGCGTCCGCAAGGGCCAAACCTTGATGATCATCGAAGCGATGAAGGTCATGAACGAAGTGCCTGCTCCCCATGATGGAGTGGTGACAGAGATTTTGGTCGCTAACGAGGATGTTGTAGAATATGGACAAGGATTAGTGAGATTGAAATGATGGATATTCAAGAGATTAAGGATGCTCTTCCACATCGCTACCCTTTTTTATTGGTAGACCGCGTGTTGGAAAGCTCAGAAGATACCATTGTGGCGATTAAAAATGTCACCATCAATGAACCCTTCTTCCAAGGTCATTTTCCACAATACCCTGTGATGCCTGGTGTACTTATTATGGAAGCATTGGCACAAACAGCGGGGGTTTTGGAGTTGTCTAAGCCAGAAAACAAAGGAAAACTGGTATTCTATGCTGGAATGGATAAGGTGAAGTTCAAGAAACAAGTCGTTCCAGGAGATCAACTGGTTATGACCGCGACCTTTGTCAAGCGTCGTGGAACGATTGCTGTAGTGGAAGCAAAAGCGGAAGTAGATGGGAAACTGGCAGCCTCTGGTGTTTTAACTTTTGCAATTGGCAGCTAGACTCTGAGGAAAGGGTATCTCTGACAGATGTTTAATAAAATTTTAATTGCCAATCGTGGCGAGATCGCGGTTCGGATTATTCGAGCAGCGCGGGAATTAGGGGTTGCGACTGTGGCAGTATACTCTGAAGCAGATAAGGATGCTCTTCATACCATCCTTGCAGATGAAGCCATTTGTATCGGACCAGCTCGATCGACGGATTCCTATCTAAACATGAATAATATCATCTCGGCTGCAATTTTAACTGAAGCAGAGGCGATTCACCCAGGTTTTGGATTCCTCAGTGAGAATTCTAAATTTGCGACTCTTTGTGAAGAAGTTGGGATTAAGTTTATCGGACCATCCGCTCAAGTAATGGACCGGATGGGAGACAAAATCAATGCGCGAGCTGAGATGATTAAGGCCAAGGTACCGGTTATCCCTGGTTCAGACGGAGAAGTTCATAGCGCCGATGAAGCCCTGTCCGTAGCGGAAAAAATTGGCTACCCAGTGATGCTGAAGGCGTCTGCTGGTGGAGGTGGAAAGGGGATTCGGAAGGTTGAAAATGCTGAATCCTTAGTACCGGCCTTTGAATCTGCCTCTTCAGAAGCTCAGGCAGCCTTTGGCAATGGTGCGATGTATATCGAAAGAGTCGTCTATCCAGCCCGTCATATCGAAGTTCAAATCTTAGCAGACCAATCGGGGCATGTCATTCATTTAGGAGAGAGAGACTGTTCCCTACAGCGAAATAACCAAAAGGTCCTAGAAGAGTCTCCATCTATTGCGATTGGACAGACCCTTCGCTCAAAAATTGGTCAGGCAGCAGTGCGAGCAGCAAAAGCCGTAGGCTATGAGAATGCAGGCACGATCGAATTTCTTCTCGATGAACAGTCTGGCGAGTTCTACTTTATGGAGATGAACACTCGCGTACAAGTCGAGCATCCTGTGACGGAATTTGTATCCGGTGTCGATATTGTCAAGGAGCAGATTCGGATCGCAGATGGCCAGGACTTACAGGTGCAACAAGATGAGGTTATCTTAAGAGGCCACGCCATCGAGTGTCGGATTAATGCAGAAAATCCGCGCTTTAACTTCGCACCAAGTCCTGGAACGATTACCAATCTATACCTTCCTTCTGGAGGGGTTGGATTACGTGTTGACTCTGCTGTTTATCCGGGATATACCATTCCGCCCTACTATGACTCTATGATTGCCAAAATCATTGTCCATGGGGAAAATCGGTTTGAGGCCTTGATGAAAATGCAACGTGCGCTTTATGAGTTGGAAATAGATGGTCTCGTAACCAATGCAGAATTTCAGTTGGATTTGATTTCAGACAAACGTGTTGTAGCCGGAGATTATGATACTGCCTACTTGATGGAAGAATTTTTGCCCGCCTACCAAGAACAACTCGATAAGTAAAAGGAGGGAATATGGCTTTATTTTCAAGAAGGGATAAGTATATCCGGATCAATCCGAACCGTTCGGTTATTCAGAAGAATCCTCAAGCGAAGCCAGAAGTTCCAGATGAACTCTTTGCCAAGTGTCCTGCTTGTAAGAAAACAATTTATCAAAAGGATTTAGGGAAGGAAAAAATTTGTCCATCCTGTTCGTACAATTTCCGGATTTCAGCCCAAGAACGTTTGGAATTGACTGTCGACGAGGGCTCTTTTGAAGAACTCTTTACAGGGATTGAAACGAAGAATCCTCTGGATTTTCCAGGATATATGGAAAAATTAGCAGTTGCTCGGGAAAAGACCGGCTTAGATGAAGCGGTTGTGACAGGGGTTGGAAGAGTCGCTGGTCTTTCTGTAGCCGTTGGGGTCATGGATGCAAATTTCATCATGGCTTCGATGGGAACGGTAGTAGGTGAAAAAATTACGCGGTTGTTTGAATACGCTACTGATCAGGGCTTGCCGGTTCTTTTGTTTACAGCCTCTGGTGGAGCCAGAATGCAAGAAGGAATTATGTCACTCATGCAGATGGCTAAAATATCTGCAGCTGTGAAGAGGCATTCCAATGCAGGACTTTTCTACCTAACAGTTCTAACAGATCCTACAACTGGAGGAGTAACGGCCTCCTTTGCGATGGAGGGGGACATCATTTTGGCTGAACCTCAAACCCTTGTTGGATTTGCAGGGCGCCGCGTTATTGAAGCTACGGTTCGTGAAAATCTACCGGATGATTTCCAAAAGGCGGAATTCTTATTAGAACATGGCTTTGTGGATGCAATTGTCACACGGGTGGACCTACAGCCGACCATTGCTCGCTTATTGAGGATTCATGGAGGACGAAGAAATGGTTGATGTGGCAAATATGATACGACAAGCGCGTGATCAGAGTCGTCTAACGGCTCTAGATTATGCAGAGCTCATCTTGGATGACTTCATCGAACTGCACGGAGATCGAAATTTCCGCGATGATGGAGCGGTAATTGGTGGTGTTGGTTTTCTTGGAGAACAGGCCGTGACATTGGTTGGAATTCAAAAAGGAAAAATCTTCATGATAATCTCAACCGAAATTTTGGTCAGCCACATCCTGAAGGGTATCGCAAGGCCCTTCGCTTGATGAAGCAGGCTGAGAAGTTTGGCCGACCTGTCATTACCTTTATCAACACAGCTGGTGCTTATCCGGGTGTTGGTGCTGAAGAGCGGGGGCAAGGAGAAGCCATTGCTAGAAACTTGATGGAAATGAGTGATTTGAAAGTTCCGATCATTGCCATTATCATTGGCGAAGGGGGTTCAGGAGGAGCGCTCGCCTTAGCTGTGGCTGACCGTGTCTGGATGTTGGAAAACTCCATGTATGCAGTATTGAGCCCAGAAGGCTTTGCATCCATCTTATGGAAAGACGGCAGTCGGGCCATGGAAGCGGCAGAGCTCATGAAAATCACCTCTTATGAACTATTACGATTGGAAGTCGTAGATAAGGTCATCGCTGAAAGAGGTTATTTTGCTAAAGAGGTCGCAGAAACGATTCGGCAAGAACTAATCAGCGAATTTGAACGTCTCCAGAAACTGAGTGAGGAAGACCTTCTTCAGGAACGCTATGAGAGATTCCGAAAATATTAAACAGAATAAAACGACATGGAATAGCACCTCAACAGGTAGACGAAAATCGATCTGTTGGGGTGTTTTTAGAATGAACGGAATTGATGAGAAAGTCGTTGACCTTGTGTGAAGTAGTAGAAAGAAATGGGATAATCAAAGCGCGAAAAGGCCTTGAATCTTCAGAATAGATTCCGATGACTGCAGGATGATAGAATGTTTTGGGTAGATAAGAAAGTTTTTTAGGGTGGGTTAAGGGATAGCTTTGGTCTTCAATAAGTGAATTGAAGGGGCGACCCTGAAATGGTCAGGTTTTGCCTGCTATTGTGAAATGGGATTTTCAGTTGCTGAATTTTGCTTCCTTTTTCTCATTCCCATACCTTATATGTGGAGGTTTGATTGGACTCTTAACGGGAATGGGGATATTGGTGGTGTTTTATGCCATTTAGGATGGCCTTTTTGGATGGGTTTCTTGCATTGTATCCGACCTCCTGATATGATAAAATAAGCATAGAATGGTATTGAAAACGTTTTGAAGGGGAAAGATGAGGAGACATGAAAGATAAGACATTCATTTCACAAATTGTAAAGATTCGAAATATTAGTTTTGTAAAAATTTTGCAAATGACCTTGGTTTCCTTATTCCCGTTTCTCCTCCTCACTACAATCACCTTAACGATTTCGGAATCGATTTTTACAGAAGGTGGCTTTATAAATAGTTTGTTTTCCGTCTATCGCTGGTTCCCAGCCTATCCGACCATCAGTCGGATGTTGCTCAATTTCACGACGATTCTTGGTGGATTAGCGGGGCCTATGACGACCTATTTTGCTGCTAAGTATACAGCTGGTTATTATGAGCGCAGTACGGGAACAGCTGGCATCACGGCTTTTTTATTCAGTCTCTTGTTTCATTCGAGAGGCCTATTCGGCGGACTCTTAACAGATGGAAACTTCATGCAGATGAGTTTACCGGTCAATATAAACTTAGTCGTCGCGATTTTGATCGGGTATGCCATTGGTCAGATCTTTCGTTTTTCAAATCCTTTGGATGATCAAATTGTGGACAGTCATTTTGTCTATCGTCCCAAGACGTTACTTCCGATTGGCATTTCCATGTTCCTTGCGGTGGGTCTGAATTTTTTAGTTGATTTAGTCTGGAGATCCGATCTATTGTCCGATTTGGGCAGTTTTTTACAGGCCAATGTCCTAAAAACAGGTAGTTCCGTCGGTGTGTGGATCAACTCTTTTTTCCGATCGATTAGTGTTTGGATAGGAAATAGCAATCCCTTTAATGAAGGTCAACTATCAACAGACGCGCAAGGTTTGGAGAATTTGCAGACGGCTCTGGCCAATCAGACTAGTAAGGGCATTCCCTATTTGTTCTCCGAGACCAATCTCTATGATGCCTATGGAGCTGTCGCTGGAGTTGGAGGGATGTTTGCCCTCTTGATTGCGATATTACTCGTCTCGAATAGTACAAAAAATAAGAGTATCAGCATGAGAAGTATTTTTCCGGCTTTGTTTCATCATGTGGTTCCTTTTATGGTAGGGATTCCAGTGGTGTTCAATGTCCTGTATCTTCTTCCGGTCTTGTTCATCCCAATGGTTAATATGGTCCTAGCAGCGGTCTTGTTAGGAACTGGTCTAGTTCCGCCATCCGTCTATCCTATTCCGAATGGGACCCCCAGTATTTTACGGGCTTTTGTCGGAAGTGTTGGAAGTTTACGGGCCTTACTGGCATCCCTTCTTATTTTTACAGTAGATGTTCTGATTTGGATTTATTTTGTCAAGAGAGACAATCGAATCGGTCAAGGGATTACGAGATATGATCAGAAGGAGGAAACAGGTGAGCAAGAAAAATAAAGTCGTCCTTGTGTCCATCGTACTATTACTCACTCTTTTAGCGATTCCGTCCTACACTTGGACGAGAAAAAATGTTGATCAGATCGCTCGCTATTATAATTCTAAACTTTCCCCGATTATCATGATACCGGGTAGCTCTGCGACGGAAAATCGCTTTGACGGACTGGTCAATAAGTTAAATGCGCAACGTCAAGGAACCAAGCACAGCTTATTAAAGGTAAAGGTATGGAACGACGGAACCATTTCTTACGATGGAACAATCGCAGCCAAGGATACCGAACCGATTATTGTGATTGGATTTGAAAATAACCAAGACGGCTATTCCAATATCAAAGCACAGGCCAAGATGCTCAATGCGGCCTTTCAAGATATCCAGTCCAAGTATTCTTTCAATAATTTTAAAGGATTTGCCCATTCTAATGGGGGGTTGATCTACACCGCTTTTATTGAGAACTATTTACCAGAGTATGATGTGGATCTCAAGCGCCTGATGACTGTGGGGACTCCTTATAATTTCTCAGAGACCAATATCGATAATAAAACACAGATGCTGGTAGATTTTATCGCGAATCGTGAAACCATTTCAACAGAATTGACAGTGTATTCGGTCGCTGGCACGATCACCTATGATTCGGATGAGTTGGTACCGGATGCCAGTGTGACGGCAGGACGCTATATCTACCAGGGTCAAGCAGCCCATTATACAGAAACGACGGTGACGGGAGAGGATGCCCAACATTCGGACCTGCCCACCAATGATCAAGTGGTAGAATTGGTGCGCCAGCAGATTGAAGATCCAGTCCGTAATCGGAGAGGGAAAAATGAGAACTAAAAATGAAAGATGATCGTGAAAAGATGGGGATTTAAGTGTATAATAAAGTAGAAAGGAGATTTTTAAATGGAAAAAAATCGTTTGTTTATTTTGGGCTCATCAGCCCTTGCGGTTATTGGAGTATTTTTGCCATGGGTCACGGCTAGCGTGTCTGCATTTGGCAATAGCCTCAATTACAATGTCAATGGGATCGAAGGAGATGGCAAAATTATCCTTGTTTTGTCCATTGTCGCAGCAGTTCTTGCTGTCTTAGGAGATATTAAGCAAGGATTGTCGAAAAGATTGTCTCTTGGGATCGTTGTGCTGGGTGCTTTGGAAGCGCTCGTCTTAGTTGTTCTATTGATTAACTTTGGACACTACAGTGGACAGTTAGGTCAATACGGCGCTTCTCTCTCTGCTGGCATTGGTTTGGGCCTAGGCTACTTTATCGATGTGATCGGAGCAGTGGGAACGATTGTCGCGGGCCTTCTTGCCTTTTCGGGAGGACGCATTTCACGCGAGACTTTTGCAGAAGCTGGGCAAATGAGCAAGCAGTTTGCCACAACTGTAGGACATGCGACGACATCTGCTGTTAAAAGTGCTACAAATGAGTTTAAAAAGGACGCGCAAGAACCAACTTCAACGCCAGTCAGTGAAGAAGTTGTTGCTCCGACAACTCCTGCTCAGCCAGTTGTACCTCCTCAAACTTTAGAACAAGAGGCAAACAGTCAAGGTCTGCCAACAGAAGAAACCAAGACAGATGCTGAAAATTCTGTCGAACCATAAATCCCATGAACTTCTTTTTGGAAAATTCATAGTTTAAAAAGACAAAATCCTGAGATTGACGAATCTCAGGATTTTTAGTATTACTTGGGAGCGATAACGTCCACGCCACCCATGTATGGACGGAGGACTTCTGGGATGGTCACAGAACCATCTTCATTTTGGTAGTTTTCAAGAATGGCTGCGACAGTTCGTCCAACAGCTAGTCCAGATCCATTCAAGGTATGAAGCAGTTTCACCTTGCCATCTGCCTCGTCCCGGTAGCGGATTTGGGCACGGCGTGCTTGGAAATCTTCGGTATTGGAACAGCTAGAAATCTCACGGTAGGTATTTTGAGCTGGAATCCAAACTTCCAAGTCATAGGTCTTCGCAGCAGAGAAGCCCATGTCTCCTGTACAGAGGGTGATGACCCGGTAGGGGAGGTTGAGTTTTTGAAGGATATTTTCAGCATTGACCACCATTTTTTCCAGTTCATCATAGGATTCTTCTGGTTTAGCAAATTTGACCATTTCGACCTTGTGGAATTGGTGTAGGCGGATAAGGCCACGAGTATCACGACCTGCAGAACCAGCTTCAGAGCGGAATGAAGGGCTCATCGCTGTAAAGTAGATTGGCAAGTCTTTGCCATCAATGATCTCATCACGGTAATAGTTGGTTAGAGGAACTTCAGCTGTCGGGATGAGGACAAAGTTGGTGTCTGCTAATTCAAAGGTATCTTCCTTGAATTTCGGATATTGGCCAGTCCCAAACATAGAATCGTGGTTGACCATATAAGGTGGGATAACCTCCGTATAGCCTTCTTTCCCGTGCTCATCCAGCATGAAACTATAGATGGCGCGCTCTAAGCGTGCCCCTAAGCCTTTGTAGAAAAGGAAGCGTGAGCCGGTCACTTTTGCTCCACGTTCCCAGTCTAGGATACCCAAGCTTTCACCCAAGTCCCAATGCGCTTTAGCTTCGAAGTCGAATTCCCGTGGATTTCCCCAGCGACGCACTTCCACATTTTCTTCTTCATCAGCTCCTACAGGTACCGTTTCATGAGGTGTATTTGGCAAGATTGCAATCAATTGGTTGAGCTGCTGATCGATCTCAGTCAACTGAGCGTCGAGCTCTTTCACCTGACTAGAGATCAACTGCATACCTGCAATCTTGTGCTCCACATTTTCTTTGTTGCGTTTAGCTTGCGCGATTTCGGCAGAAACCGTATTTCGCTCAGCCCGTAATTCTTCTACTTTTACTAAGATGTCTCGACGGCGGGCATCGAACTCTTTCAAAGTTGACAGTGTTTCAGCGCTAACTCCTCGATGGCTGAGTTTATCGGCCATTTCGTCGAAATTGGCCCGAATTTTTTTGATATCAAGCATGGTCTTCTCCTTTTTTTGTTAAAGAAAAGCACAGAAAGAAGGAATGCTAGAACGCTTTTCGCGCGGTTCCATCTAGCTTCACATCATTCTGTGCACTTTTTTGTATGAGATTGTTTTCTACGGTAGATTTCGACTGCTTCCTTTACCTGTTTGCAGCAACCACAGGCTCTCTTGAAAAGTTCCTAGTCTACTTATCCGTAACACATTTAGTATACGCTATTTGCAGAAGAATTGCAAGCTACAAGAGGAGGAAGCTTATAAGAATAAGGCCTCTAACTCCCGGGCAACACCGTCTTCTTGGTTGCTAAAGGAGGTCCTGCGATCTGCATGGGGAATCAAGGTGTTGCTGGCATTTTTCATAGCATAGCCGATTTGAGCAAATTGAAGCATTTCGACGTCATTATGCTCGTCACCAAAGGCGATCAGGTCTGCTGCCGTGCGGTTCATAGTCTCTAAGAGATAGGCAAGAGCAGTTGCCTTGTTGACTCCTTTTCCACAGGTTTCCAGAATGTTAAGAGGTCCTCCCCAGGTATTGATTTCTAGTCCGTAGTCAAAATAACGGTTCATTTCCTCTGCTAGCTGGTACTTGTCTTTGGCCCGTGTCTGCATGAGGATTGAATGAGGGTCGCTGGTAATCCGCTCTGGCTTCATCTCTGTCTCTGGGCCAATCTTTTCTACTCCGAAGAGCTGGGGATCAATGCTATCCAGATGGTCCTGAGTGAGGAAAAACTTATGCTTATATTCTCCAGCGATAAAGTCCGCCTCAAAGGTTTCTGCCTGCTCTAAAAATTCAAGGAGATACTTCTTATCCAAAAGATAATGGCGCTCCCCCGCCCATTTTTTTTCGGGGATATGGATCAAGGAGCCATTGAAGTTGATCATCGGGGTGTCCAGTTGGAGCTCGCGGTAATAGTGGAGAGCCATGCGATAGGGACGACCTGTCGCAATGACAATTTGATGTCCTTCTTGTCGGATCCTTTGTAGTGTCTTTTTGGTGTAGTCTGTGATGTCTCCGTTTGGAGTGAGAAGGGTGCCGTCGAGATCGAGGGCGATGACTTTGTGTTTCATAGGTTCCCCTGTCGTATCAGAATTTCTATCTAGTATAGCAGATTTTTGGACAATTCGAAAGAAAAGAGTGAAGAAGGAGCGATAGGGGAAAAAGAGAAACATTTTGGATAAGGGCAAAACTTTGAAATTCGTGGGCAGAAGTCTCTTGATGGAGAAAGATATTCGGTAAATTCGAATGATGGACTGCATTTTTAGGGAAAAGAGAAAGAATTAGGATTGTCAACAGCGGGAAAAGCCGGTATAATATAAATATTGTTCATTAAAAAGGAGATTATCACAATGGATAAATTTTTCAAGCTGAAAGAGCGTGGGACAGATGTTCGGACAGAAGTTCTGGCCGGTTTGACCACCTTTTTTGCGATGTCTTATATCTTGTTTGTCAACCCACAGATGTTGTCACAAACAGGGATGCCTGCACAGGGAGTATTCTTAGCGACCGTGATTGGAGCGGTGGCAGGGACCTTGATGATGGCTTTTTATGCCAATCTTCCCTATGCGCAAGCACCAGGGATGGGCTTGAATGCCTTCTTTACCTTTACGGTTGTGTTTGGCTTGGGCTATAGCTGGCAAGAAGCCTTAGCCATGGTCTTTATCTGTGGCGTCATTTCTCTCTTGATCACTTTGACCAGGGTTCGAAAGATGATCATCGAGTCGATTCCTTCTTCTTTACGGGCCGCCATTTCAGCAGGGATTGGGATTTTCCTATCCTATGTAGGGATTAAGAATGCGGGTCTGTTGAAGTTTTCGATTGATGCAGGAAATTACACGGTTACCGGTGATGCCAATGCAGGGACTGGATCCATCACAGCGACATCTGCAGCGACGCCAGGATTGGTAAAT
>NZ_KQ969508.1:74627-83150 GCF_001578875.1 Streptococcus sp. DD13 | reverse complement strand
ATTGGTAAATTTCAATAATGCTGCGGTGTTACTAGCCTTGTTTGGGCTTGCGGTGACTGTTTTCTTTGTTGTGAAAGGAATCAAGGGAGGGGTCATTTTATCGATTGTGGTAACGACTCTTGCAGCGATTGCCGTTGGATTTGTCAAACTTTCTACGATTAATTTTTCGGAAAATAGTTTTGGGACGGCTGTTCGCCAGCTTGGAGAGATTTTCGGGGTTGCCGTAGGACCAAAAGGTATAGGGGCACTTTTTTCGGATACATCTCGCCTTCCGCAGACCCTGATGGCAATTTTAGCCTTCTCCCTAACCGATATTTTTGATACGATTGGAACTTTGATCGGGACTGGTGAAAAAGTTGGGATCGTCGCAAAAACAGGGGAAAACAAGGAGTCAGAGGGATTGGATAAGGCCCTTTATTCTGACCTCGTAGGGACCTCTGTTGGAGCGATTGCAGGGACTTCAAATGTCACAACTTACGTAGAATCTGCTGCAGGGATTGGTGCCGGAGGCCGGACGGGACTGACTGCCCTGGTCGTTGCGATCTGCTTTGCCTTATCAAGTTTCTTGAGCCCCTTGCTTGCGATTGTTCCTTCTGTCGCAACCGCACCTATTCTAATTGTTGTGGGAATCATGATGCTAGGTAGCTTGAAAGATATCCACTGGGATGACATGTCAGAAGCTATCCCAGCCTTCTTTACCTCTATCTTTATGGGATTCAGCTATTCTATCACCTATGGAATCGCTGCCGGTTTCCTGACATTTAGCTTGATCAAAGTTTTTAAAGGACAGGCCAAAGAAGTTCATGGAATTATCTGGGTATTAGATATTTTATTCATTTTAAACTTCATCAGTATGGCTATCTTTTAAGAAGAAAAAGGAGTTTGTCGCAGGGCAAACTCCTTTTCTTTTCTGGAAATAATTGGTTAGACCGATCGTTTTGATATGATCGACGTATTTTTGGATTTGGATTCAATATACTTCTAAAGCTTGTTACATAGGGCTTTTGGCTTTTGCATTGTGTAGCAAAAAGAGAATGAACTTCTTATGTAAAATAAAGGGATGCCGTTTATTTAGGCTCGCTTTTGTTGTTATGAAAGAAATAACTATTTTCTAGTTTTTCGAAAAATCCTCTCTCCAACTATCCTTGAAGGTCACATCGCCCCAATTGTTGGTGCTAAAGTGGCTGGAGTAGATGGAAGTCCAGTCTTTCAGGACTTTATTGCGGAGTACGTCATCTGCTTCCTTGCGAATGTCTTCAACAGTCTTTCCATGCTCTGCCAGAAAGGTTTCTACTTGAGACTGGCTATAATATCTCACATATTTCTTATCCTGATACCACATATAGCGTTCTAATTGTTGATTATTGACATCGTAAAGATACTCTACATTTATAGTTGTCTCTGAACCTGGCATTCTCAAACGCATTTCTACTCCAACTTTTGTCATATCCTGAAAGCCAAAATAAAAATAATAACCTAGAAATTGAATAGCATTTGGCAAATCCTCACTGTCATAATCAATAGAATGAATGGAAATTTCTTGAGAATCATTGTCGACGATTTTTAAACCTTTTAACTGATAAAAAGCTCGACCATTCCAGAGAAACGTAAAATTATGATAATCACTTTCTTCATAGTATATTTCATCAAAAATATTGTGAATCCGTTGCTGCTTATAATACTGAAAACCACCAAAAGATAAACACAAGGCTATAAAAATTGAAATAAGTAGTCGTCTTTTTTTCTTCATCCGATCACCTCATATCTGTTAATTCTTGGTTACCTGTTTCAATATTTCGAATGAAATTATAAGTACTTGGGTACTTTTTCTGGAGATAGTCCATACCCTGTTTTTCATTAGGTAATTTAAAACGACATTGCATTCCTGGTCCGTCCTCATATTTCATTTCATATGGTAGTAATTCTGTAAAAATTTTCTGTTTGACCATATTTATTCATCATTCTTTGGTATTCACTCGCACGAATTTGAGCGACTTTTTATTTCCAAACAATTTTTCGATTGAATTTTTACGGAGAAGATATTTCCTTTCTTATAATCATCTATATAAGAATAAATTTGCTTATCTAGGGTATCAATAACTCTTTACTCTTTCAATTTTTGCTTCATTTTTTCTAAGAAATGATTTAATTCTGTTTGAACTTTTTGTACTAGCTCTTTTTGCTGAGTCTCACTTATCTCAACTCGTTTTGTTGTCCCATCTTTCTCAGTATAGTAATAACTTGAATGTATTAACCCCCATTCTCTATCTAAAGAGTAGGCTAAATCTATTTTTTTCCCATCAATTATAGTTGAAGAGGTAATCAGGATTCTATTATCATCTTGACTAGGCACTCGTACAATCAATTTCAAATCACCTTCAATCTCAAGTTTGTCTATTCCACCCAAACGTCTTATCACAGAGTCTGACGGAATCCCATAGCCAGCTTCTCTAATGGTATTCGCATTGCGATTATCAAGTATTCTCGCAACTAATTCAATCTTGTTTTTAGAAGAAAAATTTGGAGCAGGGAGTTCATCAGGAATAAAGAGTAACCAAAATACTAATACAGTCACTCCTAATAATAGAAAGATTATTCCTTTTTTAAGTACCGACATTTTTTACTTCACCCCTCTTTAAATAATCATAAAAATCCTCTTTTGATTTTTTATGATCTTGCGTATCTGCTTGCCACAAAAGATCCCAGCGTTTTCCATGCTTAATATACTTACCACCGATTGTATCATTGTCAATAAGGTATTCTAAAGTCTGTTTGCCATTGTCTTGACGACCATTCCCTAATGCCTGATAAAACTCGTTGACTTAATTCACCTTATTCTGTTATGAAAGAAATCACTTCTTTTCTAGTTTTTCGATAAATCGTCTCTCCAACTATCCTTGACGGTCACATCGCCCCAATTGTTGGGGCTAAAGCGGCTGGAGTAGATGGAGGTCCAGTCTTTTAGGACTTTATTGCGGAGTACATCATCTGCTTCCTTGCGAATGTCTTCAACAGTCTTTCCATGCTCTGCCAGAAAGGCTTCCACTTGAGACTGTAGATAATATCTCACATGTTTCTCATCCTGATACCACATATAGCGTTCCATTTTTTTATTTGTTACACTATATGTATAACTTACATTTATTGTATTTTTTGTCTCAGGGAGTTTTATTCTCATAAAAATAAAAACTTCAGGTGCTCTATAATTCGAAAAATAGAATTGATAACCTAATTTCCCAATGTTTCTAGGCAAGTATGACGCTGTGTATTCAACACTATGTATATAAACATCCTTTGAATCATTATCCGTAATATGGATACCATTTAAATTATTAAGCACACTTTTACGCCATAAAAATTCAATATTCTGGTAATCACTCTTCTCATAATATATTTCATCAAAAATATTGTGAATCCGCTGCTGCTTATAGTACTGAAAACCACTGAAAGATACGAACAAAACTACTAGCAACGAATAGAATACAAATTTTCTCTTCTTCATCCGATCACCTCATAGCAGCCGGAGCTTCTATCGGACTAGATTTCATTTTTTCTGACGCCATATTATGATCCTATTCTAAAGTTATATTTCAACTTATATTCTATCATATTATTTAGGGATACAAATTTAATATAGCGTGATATTTGGTTCTGTCAATCATTTTGTGTAAGCACTCAAGTAGAGTTGGTTCAGTTATAAAATCAAGCTCTTTGATACGGTGCGATAAGTGTTGAGTAGAAATGATCAAAAGGATATGGTATAATTTACGTATGTTTTGTAGTAAAAATGAAGAGGCCTTTCTAGACTTTGGTCAGCGACTGGGCGGTCTGCTCCAGGCAGGAGACACACTGGTACTGACGGGTGAGCTAGGTGCAGGGAAGACGACTTTTACGAAAGGGATTGCCAAAGGTTTGGGGATTCATCAGATGATTAAGAGCCCGACCTATACCATCGTTCGTCAATATGAAGGTCGCCTCCCTCTGTATCATTTGGATATCTATCGCATTGGAGATGATCCAGACTCGATTGACCTAGATGCTTTTTTGTATGGTCAGGGGGTCACAGTGATCGAATGGGGAGACCTTTTGGGTGAAGGTGTTTTGAATGATTACCTAGAAATCGAAATCACTCCTCAAGGACAAGAAAGGCAGATTCGCCTCATAGGACATGGTCCACGTAGTCAAGCACTAGCAAAAGAGGTTCTCAATGGCTGAGGGAGTTTTAAACATTCGAGAAGCAGTGGGATCCGACGCACCAGTTTTGCTGTCATTTTTACAACAGATGGCGCTAGAAACGGATCTCATTTTATGGGAGGAGTCTGATTTCCCAGATGATCTGGAGCGATTTGGGCAAATCTTAGAGGAGAGCTATCACTCCCTAGCCTCGTTATGTCTTCTGGCCTATGTCGATGACCAGCTGTGCGGGGTCTTGCACCTTCGGGGGAAGCAGGGGCGTCGGCTCAATCATATCGCGGATGTGTTTATCGTCCTTGCGCCAGCCTTTCGTGGCTATGGAATCGGGAGTTTGATGATGCAAGAGACACTTGACTGGGTCACCACTATGGATCTACTTCGACGGATCGAATTAACTGTTCAGGTGAGAAATAAAGCAGCAGTCGCCCTCTATCAAAAATTTGGCTTTGAGATAGAAGGGATTCAAAAAAGAGGGGTTCAAGATGCCGATGGCGTTTTACTTGACCTCTATAGCATGGCTCTATTGATAGGAAGTGATGTATGAAGTTAGGAAAGAAAATTGCGCTGATGGTAGCCTCTATTGTGGCCATGACACTTGGAGCTGTCTTTTGGTACTATAGTAGTTTTACAGGTTATTTCAACACTACCATGGGTGGGACGCTGAACATTTTAGAAAACTCCAAGCAAGAACCGATTGAAGCAGACAAACCACTAACCATTCTACTGATGGGAGTGGATATGGACCAGGAAACGCGAGGTGGGAAATGGGAAGGTGGTCGTAGCGATTCGATGATCTTGATGACCATTAACCCTAAAACGAAAAAGACGACTATGGTCAGCCTTTCTCGTGATATTATGGTCAAAATCGCCAATGCCAATGGAACGGATAGTGGGACGATTGAAAAACTGAATCACTCCTATGCCTATGGTCAAGCTGCCATGGCCAAGGCAACCATTGAAAAAATGCTCGATATCACGATTGATCGCTATGTCGAAATCAATATGGACGGACTCATGGATTTGGTGGATGTGGTGGATGGTATTGAGGTGACGAATAACCTCGGGATTACCATCTCTATCTCGGAGCATGAGCCAAAATATACAGCGACCGTAAAGCCAGGTGGCCCGCAATTAATCAACGGGAAACAAGCTCTTGTCTACGCGCGGATGCGGTATGATGATCCAGAAGGGGATACCGGTCGGCAAAAGCGCCAACAAGAAGTCATCCAAGCCCTGCTTAAAAAGCTGTTAAAAGTAGATAATATCACCCAATACAAGACCATCATGGATAAGGTCAGCAGCAATGTCCAGACCGACTTGACGATCAATACCGAGACGATCCGAGTGCTTTTAGGATATGCGGATTCACTCAAAACAATCGAGTCTTATTCCCTTGTAGGAGAAGGGCAAATGATTGATGGCGTTTCTTATCAGATTCCGACAGCAGAGGAAGTGTTATCGATTCAAAATACGATCAAATCCTCTATCGGCCAGCCCACTTCGGACGTCCTTGTGACCAATGTGCAAGTAGCAGAGTTGCGCTCTGGTCTCCCATCAAAAGTGGAAGTACAAGATGCCTATACAAAAGAGGTAGTTCTTGCCGCCAATAGCTCTGCTACTTATCTACCTGAAAGTACGGGAGTCGTTGATCCCAATGCAACAGTCCTTGTACCAAGCCAGGAGGAGCCGGCAACGGTCTACTATCAAAATGGTGGCTAAGGTCAATAAGTTGAATAAGAAAAGGCTTTGAGTGTTTACTCAAAGCCTTTTTCTGTATCTGTTAGGTATTTCTTTTGGATTTGTTGGATTTCTTGTAGATTTCCTGCGATACTCATTTGGTAACTACGGACCTTGTATTGCAGGTCTTGTGCGAGCTCTTTTAGGGGTTTTTGATAGGACTGAAGAATCTGAAGTTGCTCTTGGATATTTTTGGAAGAGCGTTCTAGTCGGTCTTTCAGCTCTTTGCCATTCTTGATTTTTTCTTGGAGTTGCTCTCTTTGTTGAAACAGGTGATAGGCCGTTCCAGCTAAGGCTGTTAGGGCAATCAGATGACGGATTTTCATGTTAGTCTCCTATTTTTAGTTCTTGTGCGAGTTGAGCGAGAGCCTCGAAGTCTGGCTCGTGGGCTGTGAATTGAATCTTCAAGCCATCTTCCTGGTTAAAACGAGGCAGAAGGTGAACATGGGTGTGAAAGACTGTTTGACCTGCCGCTTCCTCGCTGTTGTTGATCACATTCATCCCAGCCGCCCCTAAGCGGTCTTTTAGATGTTGGGCGATCATTGGGATTTTGCGAAAAAGCTGAGCGCTGGCTTGGTCATCCATTTCAAGCAAGCTGCGGTAATGTGTTTTTGGAACAACCAGGGTATGCCCTTTGGTGACTTGGGTGATGTCCAAAAAAGCCTTGATATCTTGGTCTTCATAAACCGTTGAGGAAGGGATCTCCCCTGCGATAATTTTACAGAAAATACACTCGTCCATAATACACCTCTTTTACTGAATTTTGTTATAATATATTATAACAAATTATAGGAGAAATGCATGTTAGAGTTGCAAAATGTTACAGGCGGTTATGCCAACATCCCAGTCTTGAAGGAGGTTAGTTTCAAGGTAGGTGATGGAGAGCTGGTTGGCTTGATCGGTCTGAATGGTGCAGGAAAATCCACGACGATTAAAGAAATTATCGGTCTTTTAAGTCCGTATGCTGGGACCATAGAAGTGGATGGGCTGACCTTGCGGTCCAACTCGACAGCCTATCGGAAAAAGATGGGCTACATTCCTGAGACCCCAAGCCTCTATGAAGAGCTAACCCTAAAAGAGCACTTAGAATTGGTCGCGATGGCTTATGATTTGGACTGGAACCACACCTTTAAAAGGGCTATGGACTTATTGCAGCTCTTTCGATTGGATGATAAGTTGGACTGGTTTCCGGTTCATTTTTCAAAAGGGATGAAGCAGAAGGTCATGATTATTTCGGCATTGATGGTTGAGCCGTCGCTTTTGATTGTCGATGAGCCCTTTCTAGGATTGGATCCCTTAGCCATCCAACAATTCACAGAGCTACTCAGTCAACTGAAGAAGCAGGGGACTTCCATTTTAATGTCGACCCACGTGTTGGATTCAGCAGAAAAAATGTGTGATCGTTTTGTGATTTTGCATCAGGGACAGGTCAAATCTCAAGGAGACTTAGCGACCTTGAGAAGGGAGTTGGGGCAGGAAGCAGCGAGCTTAAATGACATTTACCTCTCCCTAACCATGGATGATGAGGTGCTAGCATGAGAACGGTTTTCAAGAAACGGCGTCGCGCTTTTCATCTTCGCTGTCTTGGCTATCTTCGCTATGTCTTAAATGATCATTTTGTCCTTATTTTATTTGTGTTACTGGGATTTTTAGCCTATCAATATCGTCAGATTTTAGTGAATTTTCCTCAAAATCCTGTTGGGATTTATGCCTTATTGGCTTTTGTGAGTGTCTTTTTCCTACTCCTTGGGCATCCAGCAACATTTTTGGAAGCAGCCGATCCTTTTTTTGTTCTGGCCAAGGAAGAAGAGGTGAAAAGGCAGGTAAAACGCTCCACCATCTGGGCAATCCTTTTATGGAATATCTTGCAATTGCTGGGGCAACTCATTTTCCTTCCGCTTTATTTGCGCCTACAGATACCTCTGTGGGGGATCCTCCTGTATTTCTTGCTACTTTTCATCCTCAAAACCCTCTATCATTGGGGGCAGGTTCGGACTTTTGAGCAGAACGGGATTTTTCAATGGGACCGTGTCATTCAGACGGAAAAGAAGCGCCAGCAGCGGATTTTACAGTTTTTTGCTCTTTTTACCAATGTCAAAGGGATGACGAGTACGGTAAAGAGACGGTCTTATCTGGACAGTGTTTTACGCCTTTTGGATCAACGGTCTCGTAAAACATGGTCCTACCTTTATCGACGAGCTTTTTTTCGATCTGGAGATTTCTGGAGAATGAGTCTTCGCCTCTTTGTGCTTGCCTTGCTGGTCCTTACATTCGTGTCCACCTCTTGGCTGGCTCTTCTTCTGGCAGCCTTGTTCAACTATCTCATGTGGTTTCAATTGGCCTCTCTGGCTAAGGTCTATGATTATCAATATTTGACACAATTGTATCCACTAGAAAAAGAGGACAAACGAAAAGGCTTGATAGACGTGATTCGCTTGGTAACCTATGTCTTTGTGGGGATAGAAGTGATCTTAGGATTCTTTGTTTTGGCCCATCCTCTGTATAGCCTGTGCCTCTTAGTCTTACAGGCCCTACTCAATCAGCTTTACCTGCCAGTAAAGGTAAAAAAAGTGATTGACGAACGGGGGGAAA
>NZ_KQ969508.1:55246-74317 GCF_001578875.1 Streptococcus sp. DD13 | reverse complement strand
AATGGAAAAGTATTTTGGAAGGAGGAATAGCATGCAGTTTGAGAATGGTGGCTTGCAAATGCAGTCAATCTCGGGGAATAGCGGAAAAGCCTATCGAGCGCAGCGGTCTGACGGGACCCCCGTTTTTGTGAAGTATGAAATGCCTCCGATTGTAGCGGCCCTAGCGAGAGAGCAAATTACCCCGCCGATTCTATCTACCAACCAGGAACTTGGAATGGGACAACGGGTCGAACAAGAATGGTTGGAAGGACGAACCTTGGAGCCTCAGGATATGTCTAGTAAGCAGGTTCGTCAGATCTTGGTACGAATGCATTTTTCCCGTATCCTGCTCAATCAAGCCTTGCAACTCCATTATACTTATCAAAAGCCTGAAGATTTGATTACTAAATGGAAGGAAGAAGCACCTGTTCGCCTTCGGCAAAATAGCTTTCTCTTGTCTATTTGTGATGAATTACTGAGAAATGTACCGACGTTTCGTCAGGAAACGGCTACTTTTGTCCATGGAGATTTGCACCATAAAAATTGGGTTCAAACGGAAAGTGGCTTGGTCTATTTGACGGACTGGGAGACGGCTTGCGTGACAGACCGGATGTTGGATGTTGCCTATATTTTGACCCATTATATCCCTCGTGCTCAGTGGGAAGAATGGTTGAAAGAATACGGCTTTAAATACAATGAGACGGTGCTTGATAAGATTTATTGGTATGGGCAAGTAGGGTATCTGAATCAGATTACCAAACATACAGAAAGCTATAATAAAGACGCAGCCAATCGAGAAATTTATCATCTACGTCGCTTTAGGGAGAATTTTTACACAATCAAATGAGAATGAGAAAACGAAAGGGTGTGGAAGAGCTGTTGGCTCGCCACCCAGAGACAGTTATTTCCAACCCTGAAACTTGTAAAGGGAAATGGTCGGAGCTATTTGGAAATGACCATCCGATCCATATTGAAGTTGGATCCGGTAAGGGACGTTTTATCACAGGGATGGCAGTAGCGCACCCAGAAATCAACTATATCGGGATTGACATCCAGCAGTCTGTCTTGAGCTATGCTCTGGACAAGGTTCTAGAGTCTGAGTTGCCTAATGTTCGCTTGCTCTTGGTAGATGGTTCTGCCTTGACCAATTTCTTTGCGGATGGGGAAGTGGACCGCCTATATCTAAACTTTTCCGACCCATGGCCCAAGACTCGTCATGAGAAACGCCGCTTGACCTATCGCAGTTTTCTTCAGACGTATGAAGAAATCTTGCCTCCTAATGGAGAAATCCACTTTAAGACAGACAACCGTGGCTTATTTGAGTATAGCCTTTCAAGTTTTTCAAGGTATGGGATGGTCTTAGAGCAGGTCTGGTTGGACCTTCATGCCAGTGGGTTTGAGGGGAATGTGATGACTGAATATGAAGAGAAATTCTCAAGCAGAGGTCAGGTTATCTTTCGGGTTGAAGCTCGTTTTGTATCTCCGTAAAGTCACCAATCGGTGGCTTTTTTCTGTGAGATAAAAAGAACGTCACAATGACTGTCTATCGAAATGTTGATCAGGGTTCCGACTAGATTGTGGTATAATGGAGGCATAGAAATTGGAAAGGTGAATACTATGGTTGGTGTGAAACATTATGTAGAACGGTTTGTTCCAGAACGGTATACCATTTTTTTAGAGGTGAATCGAGAATTGATGGCCTTCTCAGGCCTTGTTCGGATTCAAGGGGAAGCTTTGTCCCAGCGAATTTCCCTTCATCAAAAGGAGCTAGATGTCTTAGCCGTGCGAGTAGGGGGGACCGATCGATCATTTGAGATGGATCCTGAAAATGAAGCCCTTCATGTCGAGCTTGCAGAGATGGGACAGGTCGAGTTAGAAATTGTCTATGCAGGAAAGATTACGGACAATATGACAGGGATCTATCCTTCTTATTACACACTAAACGGCGTTAAGAAGAACATCATCTCTACCCAGTTTGAAAGTCACTTTGCCCGTGAAGTCTTTCCATCGATTGATGAGCCAGAAGCAAAAGCAATCTTTGATCTGTCCATAAAATTCGACGCAGAAGACGGCGATGTGGCCTTGTCCAATATGCCTGAGATAAATCCTGAGGAGCGTAAAAAGACAGGAGTCTGGACCTTTGATACAACGCCACGGATGTCCACATATCTGTTGGCCTTTGCTTTAGGAGCTTTGCATGGCAAGACGGCGCGGACCAAAAATGGGACCTTGGTGGGAGTCTATGCGAGTCAAGCACAGCAACTAGACACCGTTGATTTTTCTTTGGATATCGCTGTCCGAGTCATTGATTTTTATGAAGACTATTTCCAAGTTCCCTATCCTATTCCTCAATCCTTGCACCTTGCTCTTCCTGACTTTTCAGCAGGGGCTATGGAAAATTGGGGCTTGGTCACCTATCGGGAGGTTTACCTTTTAGTTGATCAGAATTCAACGGCAACAAGTCGCCAACAGGTAGCCTTGGTAGTGGCCCATGAGCTGGCCCACCAATGGTTTGGGAATCTAGTCACCATGAAATGGTGGGACGATCTCTGGCTCAACGAGAGTTTTGCGAACATGATGGAGTATGTCTCAGTAGATGCCATTGAGCCAAGCTGGAATATCTTCGAGGACTTTCAGACAAGCGGTGTTCCCGCTGCGCTAGCACGGGACGCAACAGATGGTGTTCAGTCTGTACACGTGGAGGTCCATCATCCGGATGAGATCAATACCCTTTTTGATAGTGCCATCGTCTATGCTAAGGGAAGTCGTCTCATGCATATGCTTCGCCGTTGGCTGGGCGATGCGGATTTTGCGGCAGGATTGAAGACTTATTTCGAGCGTCATCAATATCACAATACCATCGGTCGAGACCTTTGGGAGGCTCTGGGACAAGCATCCGGACGGGATGTAGCGCGTTTCATGGATTCTTGGTTGGAGCAGCCTGGCTATCCGTTGGTCACCTTATGTGTCGAAAATGGCCAATTGATCGCGCGTCAAGAACAATTTTTCATCGGGGAGCACGAAGACAAAGGACGCCTTTGGCAAATTCCTCTCAATGCAAACTGGGAGGGCTTGGTAGATATCCTGACGGAAAGAGAAGTTGTACTTGGGGATTACCAAGAGCTCGCAGAGCAAAATAAGGGTAAGGGAGCCTTACGGATCAATACAGGCAATACGGCTCATTATATCAGCTACTATCAAGGGGCATTATTTGAAGATCTTCTTGGACAATTGAAAGAACTGGATGCAACATCCAAACTTCAAATTGTTCAAGAACGTCTCTTGTTGGCAAAAAGTGGTCGGATTTCCTTTGCTGAATTGGTTGCACTCTTACCAGAATTTCAGGGGGAATCCTCCTATCTGGTGGTAGCTGCGCTGGATGATATCATTGCCGAGCTCAAGTCCTTCTTGGATGAGGGAAGTCCAGCAGAAAAGGCCTTAAAAGCCGGTCTCAGAGAGTTATTGGACCCTCTCTATCAAAAACTTGGCTTTGAAAAAGTCGCAGGAGAAGCAGATGAGGTAGAAAAAGTTCGTCAGATCATAACCAGACACCTCTTATGGGCAGAAGACCCTACAGTGGTAGAAGCAGCGAGTTTGTTGTATGAGCGCTACCAAGATGCAATAGAGGATATTCCAGCGGCCCAACGAGGATTGGTCTTGACCAATCAGATTCGTCAAAAGGGATCGAAGGTTCTGTTGGATCAATACATTCAAGCCTATACTCATACCAATGATAGTAGTTTCCGCAGACAGTTGGCCGCGGCCTTGTCCAATGTGCATCAAGAAGAACAGTTGTCGCAACTACTCGTCTACTTGAAGGATAAGGATATCGTGAAACCACAAGATTTATCCCTTTGGTACACCTATCTTTTGAACCAGTCCTTTGCAGAAGAGACGTCTTGGAGATGGGCACAGGAAAATTGGGATTGGCTGGAGCAAACCCTAGGAGGGGATATGAGCTTTGATCGCTTTGTCACGATCCCAACGGCGGTCTTTAAGACGGAAAAGCGCCTGGAAGAGTACAAGAAATTCTTTGAGCCAAAGCGAGATAATCTCGCACTTAGTCGCAATATCACAATGGGAATCAAGGCGATTGCAGCCCGAGTCTCTCTTGTCGATGCTCAAAAAGCGCGAATTGAGGAAGCTTTGCTCGATGTAAAGAAGGTGTAAAAACGAAATACTAGCTTTTTATTTGAGACTGTGGTACAATAAGAAAAGATAGAAATGGAGAGGCGGGGTGAAGACTTCGCCTCTTGCCTTTGTAAAGGAGGGAAATGTCATCGCAACAATAGTAGATATCGTGAGTCAAGTCGTTACGCCGGCCATTCAAGCCCCCTATGAACTAGTGGATATTGAATATGGAAAGATGGGCTCAGACTATGTATTATCCATTTTTGTAGATAAAGAAGGCGGGATTAGTTTAAATGACACAGCCATTTTGTCAGAAGTGATTAGTCCTTTACTGGATGGGATTCAACCGGATCCATTTCCAGATCAATACATGCTGGAAGTAACCAGTCCTGGTCTAGAAAGACCTTTGAAAACACCTGAAGCGCTCGAAGCAGCTGTTGGAAAGTACGTGAATGTGCGCTTATACCAAGCCATTGATAAAATCAAGGAATTCCAGGGAGACCTCCTATTTTTTGATGGAGAAACCTTAGTGCTGGCCTATCAAGATAAGACACGTCAAAAAGAGGTGCAAATCCCTTATTCATCTGTTGCGAAAGCACGATTGGCTGTAAAATTGTAAATGGAATTCGTAAGAAAGGAACTTTATCTAAAAGGAAAGATACATGAGTAAAGAAATGTTAGAAGCCTTCCGTATCTTGGAGGAAGACAAAGGGATTAAAAAAGAAGACATCATTGAAGCTGTGACGGAGTCATTGCGTTCTGCCTATAAACGCCGCTACGGGCAATCCGAATCTTCTCTGATCGAATTCGATGAGAAAAAAGGAGATTTTCGAGTCTACACTGTACGTGAGGTGGTAGATGAGGTGTTCGATAGTCGTTTGGAGATCAGCCTAAAGGATGCCTTAGCGCTCTCGTCTGCTTATGAATTAGGAGACAAGATCAAGTTTGAAGAGTCTCCGACGGAGTTTGGACGGGTCGCCGCACAATCGGCTAAGCAAACCATCATGGAAAAAATGCGCAAGCAAACTCGTGCCATTACCTATAACACCTATAAAGAGCATGAAAATGAAATCATGAGTGGTACAGTAGAACGGTTTGACAATCGCTTTATCTATGTGAACCTTGGAACGATTGAAGCTCAGTTGTCGCGTCAAGATCAAATCCCAGGGGAGGTCTTCCAATCGCATGACCGGATTGAAGTCTATGTCTACAAGGTCGAAGACAATGGTCGCGGGGTAAATGTCTTTGTAAGCCGTAGTCACCCTCAAATGATCAAACGTCTGATGGAACAAGAAATTCCGGAAGTTTATGACGGAACGGTTGAAATTATGAGCGTGTCGCGAGAAGCAGGGGATCGTTCTAAAGTAGCTGTCCGTAGCCACAATCCAAATGTAGACGCTATCGGAACCATCGTCGGTCGTGGTGGAAGCAATATCAAGAAAATCACGAGTAAATTCCATCCAGCGCGTTATGATGCAAAGAATGACCGCATGGTACCGACAGAAGAAAACATCGACGTCATTGAGTGGGTTGAAGATCCAGCGGAATTTATCTACAATGCCATCGCACCTGCAGAAGTGGATCAAGTACTCTTTGATACAGAAGATGGCAAGCATGCAACGGTTGTCGTACCGGATGATAAGCTATCCTTAGCGATTGGTCGTCGGGGACAAAATGTTCGTCTAGCAGCGCATTTGACGGGCTTCCGAATTGATATCAAATCTGCCTCAGAATGGGAAAAAATGGAAGCAGCACTGTATGGAGAAGAAGGTCTGGCTACAGAAGAAGAGCCGTTTTTGGATGATCAGGCGGTTCTAGATGAGAGCTTAAGTGATTTGGCCCAAGCAGCAGCAGACTTTGAAGTGGCTGTAGAAGAAGACGTCGATAAAGAATAAGTACATCTGGGAGGGAACAATGGCAAAAGTAAGAAAAATCCCTTTACGAAAGTCTGTTGTGACGGGCGAAATGATTGACAAGCGTGATTTGTTACGAATTGTCAGAAACAAGGAAGGCGCTATTTTTATAGATCCAACAGGCAAAGCCAATGGACGCGGTGCTTATATTTGCTTAAGTAACGAAGAAGCAGCGCTTGCCAAGAAGAAACGCGTCTTTGATCGTGCATTTGGTCAGACTGTGGCAGATGAATTTTATGACGAACTCATCGCTTATGTCGATCATAAGGTCAAAAGGAGAGAGTTGGGGCTTGAATAAAGAACAAAAAGTCTTAAATTTGTTGGGCTTGGCCCAACGAGCAGGACGAATCATTTCGGGAGAAGAGCTGGTCGTAGACGCCATTCAACAGGGCCAGGCAAAACTGGTTTTCCTAGCAAATGATGCCGCTTTAAACCTCACGAAAAAAATTACAGATAAAAGTGGAACATACACCGTTGAAGTGATTACCATGTTTTCAACGCTAGAACTAAGTACAGCGATAGGGAAGAGCCGCAGGGTATTGGCCCTTACAGATGCTGGATTTACGAAGAAAATGAGGTCTATTATGGAATAGAACAGGAGGACAAGATATTGTCTAAAAAGAGATTATATGAGATTGCAAAAGAGCTGGGCAAAGAGAGCAAAGATGTTGTTGCCAAGGCAAAAGAATTAGGATTGGAAGTGAAGAGTCATTCTTCTACAGTCGATGAATCTGCCGCACATCGGATTGTCCAAAGCTTTTCACAAACGGCAGTCAAACCAGCAGCTACAGCAAAGCCAGATAGGAGCGAGAAGGTTCGGGAATCAGCTGAAAAACCCGCAACACCCGCACCACAAGTAGCAAGCGAAGCAAAAGGATCCGCGGGAGCAGAGGAAGCGAAACCGGCTTCCCCAAAACCTGTCCGCCCTCAAAGTCGAAACTTTAAGGCCGAACGGGAAGCAAAAGCCAAAGAACAAGCAGAACGACGGGCGCGTGGCAAGCAAGATCGACGACCAGCTGCAAAAGGGGATGCACAAGAGCAAGGCCGTAATGACCGCCAACAAAATCGTCGCCCGAATCAAGGTTCAAACCGCTCCAATGACCGCCAAGGTCAGGGGCGGAGAAATGACCGCCCTACTGATCGCAGGTTCAATCAAGAAGGAACACGCCGATCAGGTCAAGAGAAGGCAGTAGCGTCACCACGGATTGATTTTAAAGCGCGTGCGGCGGCTTTAAAAGCTGAGCAAAATGCAGAATATGCCCGTGGAAGTGAAGAACGTTTCCGCCAGGCTCAAGAAGAGCAACAAGCCAAGAAGGCTCAGGCGCAAGCTAAAAAAGTGAGAGAGGCAGAAGAAGCAGCGACTCGTCCAGTAGAAGCTCCTGTAACACCAGTAGCTGTGGCGCAAGTAACTGCAACCCCTGCTGCTCCAGCCGTAGATACCCGTCGGAAGAAACAATCGCGTCCGGAGAAGAATCGCGACTTTGAAGAACAAGACGGACCACGAAAACAACAAAGGAATCGAAATAGTCAAAATCAAGTGAGAAATCAACGAAATAGCAACTGGAACCCTAAAAAGAAAAAACAAAAAGGAAAAGGTGGCAATCAGCCTGTTAAACCAGTCACAGAGCGAAAATTCCATGAATTGCCAAGTGAATTTGAGTATACAGCCGGAATGACGGTTGCTGAAATCGCAAAACGGATCAAGCGTGAACCGGCAGAAATCGTCAAAAAACTCTTCATGATGGGTGTAATGGCTACTCAGAACCAATCCTTGGATGGAGATACCATCGAACTTTTAATGGTGGATTATGGAATCGAAGCCCGTGAAAAGGTGGAAATCGATAATGCCGATATTGAGCGCTTCTTTGTCGAAGAAGGGTATATTCAAGAAGATCAGTTGGTGGAACGTCCACCGGTAGTGACCATCATGGGACACGTCGATCACGGGAAAACGACCCTCCTTGATACCCTTCGTAATTCACGCGTCGTAACGGGAGAAGCAGGGGGAATCACTCAGCATATCGGTGCTTACCAGATCGAGGAAAATGGCAAAAAAATCACCTTCTTGGATACACCAGGTCACGCGGCCTTCACTTCTATGCGGGCACGTGGTGCCTCTGTCACGGACTTAACCATCTTGGTCGTGGCAGCAGATGACGGGGTGATGCCACAGACCATTGAAGCGATCAACCACTCAAAAGCCGCAGGCGTGCCGATTATCGTTGCGATCAATAAAATCGATAAACCAGGTGCCAACCCAGAGCGTGTGATTGGTGAGTTGGCTGAATATGGCGTTATTTCGACCGCTTGGGGTGGAGATTCTGAGTTTGTGGAAATCTCAGCGAAGTTCAATCAAAATATTGATGCGCTCCTTGAGACAGTATTGTTGGTAGCAGAGATGGAGGAACTCAAGGCCGACCCAACAGTTCGTGCCATTGGGACTGTCATTGAAGCTCGTTTGGATAAAGGAAAAGGGGCTGTTGCCACCCTCCTCGTTCAGCAAGGGACTTTGAATGTGCAAGATCCAATCGTTGTCGGAAATACCTTTGGACGGGTAAGGGCCATGACCAATGACCTTGGACGTCGGGTCAAAGTGGCGGGACCATCAACTCCTGTTTCCATTACTGGTCTCAATGAAGCACCGATGGCAGGGGATCACTTTGCGGTATATGAAGACGAAAAATCTGCGCGTGCAGCGGGTGAAGAGCGGGCAAAACGTGCTCTTCTGAAACAACGTCAAGCCACTCAGCGTGTCAGCTTAGAAAATCTCTTCGACACTCTGAAAGCAGGAGAAGTCAAGTCTGTCAATGTGATTATCAAAGCAGATGTGCAAGGATCTGTTGAAGCCCTTGGGGCCTCCCTTCAAAAAATTGATGTCGAAGGTGTCCGTGTAAACATCGTTCACTCCGCTGTCGGAGCCATCAATGAATCAGATGTGACCTTAGCGGAAGCTTCAAATGCCTTCATCATCGGATTTAACGTTCGTCCGACACCGATTGCTCGTCAACAAGCAGAAGCAGACGATGTTGAAATGCGTCTTCACAGTATCATTTATAAGGTGATTGAGGAAGTGGAAGATGCGATGAAAGGAATGCTGGATCCTGAATTTGAAGAAAAAGTGATCGGGGAAGCTATTATCCGTGAAACCTTTAAAGTGTCCAAGGTCGGTACGATTGGTGGCTTTATGGTCATCAGCGGGAAGGTCACTCGTGATTCCAGCGTTCGTGTGATCCGCGATGGCGTGGTCATCTACGATGGTAAATTGGCGAGCTTGCGTCGCTACAAAGATGATGTCAAGGAAGTCGGCAATGCCCAGGAGGGTGGTCTTATGATCGAAGGTTATAACGACCTCAAAGTCGATGACACGATCGAAGCTTATATCCTTGAAGAAGTAAAAAAATAAATAGCTCAGAAAATCGGCTGAGCTTCTAAAAAGAAACAAAAGAAGCTAGGTCTGCTGGCCTAGCTTTTTCCAAATCAAACGAGAGAGAAAGGAGACCAAGATGGCAAATCATTTTCGTGGAGACCGTGTCGGGATGGAAATCAAGCGGGAAGTCAATGAAATCTTACAAAAGAAAGTTCGTGATCCGCGTGTTCAAGGCGTCACAATTACAGATGTGCAAATGTTGGGCGACCTGTCCATGGCAAAAGTATATTACTCCATCATGAGTGAGCTAGCTTCTGACAATCAAAAGGCTCAAGTGGGACTTGAAAAAGCGACAGGAACCATCAAGCGGGAGCTTGGAAAAAATCTTAAAATGTACAAGATACCAGATTTGACCTTTGTTAAGGATGAATCCATCGAATATGGAAACAAGATTGACCAAATGTTGCGCAATCTGCATCAAGATTAAAAGAGAGTGGGACAGAAATCGGTCATTCGCTAGAATTCGATTTCTGTCCCACCTCCGCACAGTTGAGTAGGGCTGTAAAAACTGCTGAAATCAGCCTGGTAGAGGCCACTCAACCACTGCGTCTTGCTCAACAATCCAAAAACAATTGAGAGGCTAGGACTTTTGTCCTAGCCTCTTTTTTATGGGTTCATCAAGGTAAAAGACGTTTAGAATAAGGAGGCAGTGGTGCTGTCAGTCTAGTATCTAGATCAAGGATTGACAGATTAGCTTTTAAAGTAGGGAGAAAGGTCTTTTGGAGGAAGAAGGACCTTCTCTTTCTTTAGGGCCCTGCTATTTCCATGCACTAAGGATGGCATCTCTAGGGATCTTTGTGGTAGGCTTACCGTAAATCTGGGTTAAGACCTCTTCAAAAGGTTGATGATACGGGATGGTTTTGGGGTACAGTTGGTCGAGAACCGTATCAAAAGACGAGAACTTGGATACCGTCCCAGGACCAAATGTTTGATCCAGAATCTCTTCAAAAGGCGTGTTGCCGTCCCTTCCGGGGGAAAAAATCGCACTCACAGAAAGAGACGGTGAGGCCGAGGGACTTTCTGAAGCGCCGGAGCTTGCATCAACTGGAGCGCCAACGGCAGGTTGAATACCATTTACAGCTGAGGCAAATTGGAGGAAATGCGTCAAACAAGCTTGTAGATAGTCTCTGGTCCCTTGGTCCTTAATATTTCCGCCATCGTCAAAGGATTCGCGTGCATGACCGAGAAGAAACTCGTTTCCAGGAAAGACCCAGGCGTCTATCCCTGGAGATTGGAGGATTTCCTTGAGATGAAGTTGAGAACGTCCAGTTCCTAGAGGAGAATAGGAGGCACCAATTATATAAACTGGCTTCTTTTCAAAAGGATGGACCTCATAGGATAACCATTCAAGAGCAGATTTGAGGCAAGAAGTAATGGTGTAATTATGCTCCGGACAGGCAATCAACACCCCATCAGACAGCTGGATTTTTTGACTCACTTCCTGAATGATGGGATAAGAACTTGTTTGTTTCGTCTGACTAAAAAGAGGAAAGGAAGCAAGCTCCACAATCTCTAATTGAAATTCTTGCCAGTAGGTTTTTTGTACCCATTGCAGTAGCATCCGGTTATATGAGTGGCTTGCATTTGAGCCAACTAGGCCAACGAGTTTCATCATCATCAACTCCTATTTTTCTGATTGATAGCGATACGTTCGGACCTGATCAATGGTCTTTCGTCGTAAATGAGGATTTTGTGTGCTGATCTTTACAAAATAAAGAAAATCGTTCATCTTTTGGTCCAATTTTTCACGGACTTGAGGCTGGACTAGATCGCCCTTATCATCGAAAGCTTCTCGTGAGCGGGACAGTAAAAAGCCAGCATCTGCCTGAACGGCTGCCTGTAATTGAGGAGCCCGTAGCACGTCCAAGAGGTGGTCTTGGGCACGACTGGTCCCTAAATTTCCGTAGGAAGCTCCCACAATCATTGTTGGTTTTTCTAAGAGAGGATAAGGTTCAAAAGCGAGCCATTCGAGTGCATTTAAGAGGAGTGCAGGCACGGAATGATCGTATTCTGGGGTGACAAACAAGACTGCATCTGCTTCTAGGATGGCGTTTCGAAACCCTTCCACTTGAGGGGTGTTTTCTTCCAACAAGTCTTTTGAAAATGGCGGGAGTTCTTCAAGCGGATAAAAAGGAAAGTGAGCCTCGTTTTCGAATCTCTTTGAGAGATAACTGGCCAAGCGATGATTGGTCGATTGGGGGTGGTCTGCCCCGATGATAGTGACGATCTGAAACATAGGATCCTCCTCTACTTGTGAAAATAATCTCATTATCTGTATTATACTCTATGTGGCTTTCTCAACAATAAAAAAGTCATATCTTAATTTATGACTTTTTGTATCTTTATAAGGGATTGACTTGACTAGAGGCTCGGTATTCTGCAGGAGTTTTTCCTGTATAGGCTTTAAAATTTCGATGAAAATTGGAGACGGCCTTGTAGCCCAGTTCCTCGCTAATGACTTCGATTGATTTAGTGGTGAGACTCAGTTGTTCTTTTGCGTATTCTAAGCGGATCGTCGTCCGTAATTCCACAAAGGTGAGTCCGAACAGGTCTTGGCAGAGCCTGGAAAAATAGTTTGGTTGATAAGAAAAGTGGTAGGCGATTTCTTTTTGGGTCACCGTTTGTAAATGGTCAGAAATATATTTCATAATCATACCAGACTGACTGTCTTTGGAAGCATGTTTGATCTTAGCATCGGGAAAGAGAGAGTTTAATTTGGATACTTTTCGTTCATGCTCCCTCAATAGTTCGGTGAAGAGAAGGCCACAGATCTTTTGCCCTTGAAACTGGACGTAGGGATCCTGCTCGGTCATTTCCTCTAGTTTTTCGAGGACATTTAAATAGGCATGACACACCTCATTTTCGAGATGGGTGAAGACAATCATGGAAGATTGATCCTCCAGAGGATTCATAAAGTCATGGATGAGGGCATTGTCTCCTACAGTGTATTGCGCAATCGGATTGGGAATATCGAAAACCGCATGGTGGACTCGTAGGAGCAGGGGAGATTGATCGAACGATTCTACTTGGATAGAGGCAGGTTGATTCAAAAGGACAATATCATAGGGTTTGAGGGGCGTTACTTTTTCAGGATACTGTAAGTGGATATTAGAGAGTGCCTCCAGGATATAAACTTGTTTTTGTTGTTTGTTTAAGCTCCGTTTGGGTAGCTCAATCGTTCGGCGTAGGCAATTAGAAATCGTAAACATAAAAGCTCCAAAGGATATATTTCGTCATAAAAGAGGACAAATAGAACAATTTTTTTCACACTGTTTCTTCAGTATAATTATAGCATAAAAAGAAAGTGAGAAATTTCACATGACTAAAGAATATACTGTAGATGTGGTTGTTGCAGGAGCTGGAGGTGCTGGATTAGCGGCTGCTCATGCCGCTTCAAAAAATGGCCTTTCAGTTCTATTGCTAGAGAAGCTTCCAAGGATAGGGGGGAATACCAAAATCTCCTCGGGATTCTTTGCAGTTGATACAGAAGAACAAAGGGCCTTGGGCCTGAATCTATCCACCAAAGAAGCGATTGACGAGCTCCAACGTCACAATCACTATTTGTCCAATGGTGCCCTCCTTAAAAATATCATTGAGCATGCCAAAGAAACTCTGGAGGAGGTCAAATCTTTGGGGATGGAAATTGAGCTTAACAAAAATGAAAACACCACACAATTTGCTCATTTAGGACAACCCTATCGCGGGGGATCTTATCATATGTACATGCACAAGAACGAGTCCTATGAGCGGATTCAAAAGAGCTTGGAAAACCAGGGGGTGCGATTCGAATTTGGTGTGACGATGAAAGATCTATTGCAAGATGAAAATGGCCGCATCACCGGTCTTCGAGCCGTTACGGAGTCGGGTCAAGAAGTGATCGTCCATGCCAAAGCCAGTATCATTACCACAGGAGGATTTGGGGGAGATAAACGCCGTGTGGCCCAAGTCATGCGCACGATTAACCTCAGAACCTTAGGGGTTCCCAACATGGGGGAAGGTCTCAGCTCCATGGAGCAAGTCGGTGCCGTAAATATTGACGGTGCAGCCCTCATCCACGCAGCACAAATGGCTGAATCAGTGGTGTCCCAAGAGACAAAAGGCAAACAACTAGCCGGCTTTAATGATTCGCCATTGACACAATTGTTATTATCCCCTCTTCTATGGGTAGACCCGCAAGGAGCACGCTTTACCAATGAAGATGCTGTCTATGACACAGTTGAATGGTCCAATGCTGGCTATGGGGTAGGAGGCAAATATTACTATGTCATGGACTGCACCACACTTGAAGATTATTCAAAAGGGACCGATCTATTGATTTCAAAGTCAGGTCCTGGTGCCAGTGATGCCAAAGGGGATTTCATTTCCTTAGCAGATGAAGCCGTCCGTCAAGGGATTGCCTTTAAAGGGGAAAGTCTAGAAGAACTGGCTCAAAATGCAGGAATGGATGAAGCGACCTTCCTAGCTACCATTTTAGAGTACAATCAAATGGTGGCAAAGAAAGAAGACACGAGCTTTAGCAAATCAGAAGCATCTTTAAAATATCCTGTGGCACAAGGCCCTTACTATGCTTTTATCGCCCAGGTTGTTTATTTGGGAACTGTTGGCGGTGTTCGTGTCGACAAAGACTTGCGTGTCCTAGATGCGTATCACAAGGTTATCCCAGGTCTTTATACAGGTGGGGCGAATGCTGGAGGATATTATGCCCCAAGAAATTATCCAGCCTATGAAGGCTTAGCCTCTGGATTTTCATGGACTTCTGGTTACCTAGCAGGACTTGCTGCTGTAGCGGATATTCAACATACAATCAATTAGGAGAAATGATGATGAACGAAAAAAGCAATCTTAAGCCGAATTCTTGGACCTTTAAGCTTTCCTTGCTCTCCTTGTCAATTTTGGCCCAAACGGCTCCATCCGTTTCGATCGCAAATACGCAACTGGCCCAGCTCTTCCCAGATCAGTCGACCTCTGCGATTGAGCTCCTCTCCACCTTGCCCAATTTTGGGGTCTTAGTGTTGATTTTATTTGCAGAGTCTATCGCCAAACGATTTGGAATTAAACGGACCATTTTGGTTGGCCTGACCATGTACTTGATGGGAGGCATTCTTCCAGCCTTTATCCCGAACTATTCGGCCTTTGTAATCCTTCGGTTAGTAATGGGATTCGGGATTGGTCTGTTCAATCCCTTCTCTGTCTCTTTGATGTATCGTTTTTACAAGGACCAAGAACTGACGGACATGCTGGGCTACCAAAATACCAGTCAGAATCTCGGGAATGCTGGCTTTGGGTTCCTTCTTTCCGTTTTGATACTGGCTGGTTGGAACGTAGCCTATATGGGATTTGCAATCGGCCTTATTCCGCTCATTCTTTTTGGAGCCTTTGTCCTGATACCAGACGATCAAGTGAAGGTCGAAAGGACTCACGATCTCCACGAAAAGGCTAGACTGAAAGACTCTGTCAATACACATATCGTCTTACTGGCCTTCTTGTTTATGGCAGTCTTTGCCATGTTCTTGATGCTGACGATCAAAATGGCTCTCCTTGGAGAAGAAACAGGTCTCATCACCCCATCCGCAGCTTCCTCTATTCTTGCTTTAGTGGGACTTTCTTCAATGGTTGCTGCACCGTTTTTTGGGAGATTGAGTAAAGTGTTTGGAAACTTTATCCTTCCCATTTCCTTTACGGGCATTGCCCTTGCTTTCTTTATCGTATCTCATGCACAAAATGTAGCCATGCTAACGACAGGAGTCGTCCTTGCTGGCTTGTTCTTCGGTTGGGTATTCCCCCAAGCCTTCCTGCGGGTATCGCAAGTTGCTCCGAAAAACAGTGGCACTCTAACCACATCGGTTGTCTTGATGGGGATTAACTTTGGGGCCGCCTTTTCCGCTATTATCATCAACTATATGGCTGGCTTGTTTGGCTTTACAACGGCTGCAGGCGTATTAACCATGTGTGGAATCGGCTTTGCTCTCCTAGCTTTATTTGAATTTATATATACTTCCCTAGATCGGCGAAGCGTTTCGTAACCAAGCTCTTTTAGGAAAAAGTAGGCTTGAAATTGGAAGCAAGCTTGAATAGATCTAGTAGAATCTGCGTTAACATGCAAAAAGGATCCGAGGGTCCATTTGGTTTGAAGAGGCTGGGACAAAAGTCCTAGTCTCTCCATTGTTTTTGGATGGACGAGTAAGACGCAGTGGTTGAGGGGGCTCTACTAGGCTGATTTTATCCCCTTTTACAGCCCGACTCAACTGTGCGGAGATGGGACGACCAAATCGACTTCTATCAAATGACCTATTTCGAATTTTTTCAAAATAGAGTTGACAAATCTATCTGGAAGTACTAGAATCTATTTAGAAAGAAATCTAAATAGATTGGAGGAGATAGAGAATGAACTTTGCGCAAACATTTAAAGCTCTATCGAATCCGATAAGAAGAAGTATCTTAGAACTGCTAAAGGCAGGGAAATTATCCGCGGGCGATATCGCTGGCCACTTTGATCTAGCAGGAGCGACCATTTCCCATCATTTAAGCCTCCTCAAGCAAGCAGATTTAATAAGAGAGGAAAAAGAGAAGAATTTCATCTACTATGAACTCAATACTTCTGTCTTGGAGGATTTAATGGTCTGGCTCGTTGATTTGAAAGGAGATTCTACTGATGAAAACAAATAAAACCCTATTGACTGTAACTTCTACCGTAACGCTCTTCCCCATACTTTGGGGACTGATGATTTGGTCACAATTGCCTAACCAAATCTCGATTCACTTTAACGCTGCTGGTCAGGCCAATAACTTCCAATCGAAAGCATTAGCCGTGTTTGGTCTTCCTGTTTTCCTTCTCTTGGTGCATCTATTTGTGATTTTCGTGATTGGACGCGATCCTAAGAATCGCACGATGAATGATAAAATGGTCAGAGTAATCTATTGGTTGACTCCAATCGTTTCCTTAAGTATCTCCTATCTCATCTATAGCAAGGCGCTAGGATCTACTATCAATCCATCTGTTTTTGTTTTGGCTTTGCTAGGGCTCATCTTTCTAATCATGGGCAACTACATGCCTAAGCTAAAAGTGAACCATACGGTTGGAATCCGCCTGCCCTGGACCTTACAAAATGAAGATAACTGGCACAAAACCCATCGCTTGGCAGGGAAATTGTGGGTCCTTGGAGGCTTGATCCTTCTACTTGAAGCAGGTCTTCAATTCGCGCTTTCTTATGTACTGGTGCTGGTCATCCTCGCCATTGTGTTTATCCCTGTGATGTACTCTTATCAATTAAGTCGGAAAAATCGTTAGTATGAAAAATGTAAAAACCAGTGGAAATCGGTGTTAGGGTAACTTCTACTAGTTTTTATAGTGCTTGATTTCATCGCTTTCTTAGCCAAAACAAAATGAAGCCTCCGTAATGCGCTATCAAGAATGGTAGAAAGGAGAAAAATCATGAGAAAAGTTCATTTATTCCTTGTACTTCTGACTTTGCTTGGTTTATCTGGCTGTACAGCGACACAAAAAGAAAGCCAAACAAGTCCTTCTAGCTCTCATAAGGCCACATCCTCTTCATCAACAACAGTTAGTGTAAACACAAAGGAGCGTACAGAACCTAATCCTCCAATGCCAGCAGAGGTAGCAGAGCGATTAAAAATTAAGGAAGGCAGTACGGAAGCCGGAACTCAGCAAACTTTGCCATCTTCAACTCAGGAACAAGCTTCATTGAAAGAGAATACGCAACCTTCTCAATCGGTCAAACAAGAAACATCGTCCAAAGAGAATCAAGGAATCCGAAAACTATTGCCTATTTCTTTAAAACTTCAAGAAGAATGGTATTTCTGTGCTCCGGCGACAGTCCAAATGATGCTGGCTAGTCGAGGGGTTAGCGTCTCTCAACATCAATTGGCTAAGGAAATGGGGACTTATAACCCCTATGGGACTCATAATCGAGATGCCATTCGCGTCTTGAATCAAAATCTATTTGGCTATCCGGAACCGAGTGGAAATCAAGCAGGCTATCGAGTGGTTACTGTAACAGATGCTCGTCCAGGTTCTGAAGATATCCGCCTCTTTAAAGAACGTGTGCGCAAAGATATTGATGATGGCTATCCTCTCTATTACACCTTTAATGTAGCTCAAATCTATCCTGGAAAACGTGGGGAACATAATGTAATTGGAGTAGGCTATGAATTAACAGCAGATGGCAAGGACATCGCAGCAATCTATTATCTAGACCCCGATACACATGTACAGGATCCAACCTATGGAGGTCTGAAAAAACTGACACCAGAGGAATTATTAGCTGCAATGGTTACCTGTGGTGAGAAAAATTATGCTTGGTGAAAAAGTAAGTCGTGAAAAAGGTAGATAGAATGAAACACTCGCCGTGGCTCTAGCTGCGGTGAGTGTTTCGTTTGTGTAAGGGAGTGTGGATCAGTTGAACAAGAGAGATAAAAAAACACTCGACTTCCGCTCGTTGAGATGAGGGGCGGAAATGGAGTGTCCTTTTGCTTTGACAGAGAAGATTGTGTATTTGATCGTTTACTGACGAGGGTCTCTTGGTCGTGTCCCTGGGAGATTTAAATGATAGCGAATGACGAGCAGGCGAATCAACAGGGTCAGGAGGAAGAGAAAGAGATAGGTTGGGATTTGGGGAAACTGGAGATGGACAATCCCAATCTGGTAGAGGACACCCGCTACGAAAGCGAGGACGGCATAGATATCTTCTTTTAAGATGCTAGGCGTTTCGTTAGCAAAGATGTCTCGCAAAAGTCCCCCTCCTGCTCCGGTTAGAGCAGCCAAAATCCCAGTGGTCACTAGATTTAGATGGAGTTGGACGCTTGCACTGGCTCCGATTAAGGCAAAAATAGCGAGACCGATCGCATCAAAAGTCTGGTTGGCCCGCGATAGAAATAGAATCCAACTTTTTCGATTATCGGACTGAAAGCTTCTCTGTCGCATAAATAAGTACATAATAATGGCGACTGCAGTGGATAAGAGGATGGTATCTGGGTTTTGGAGGGCCATAGGGATCCGAGTAATCATCAAATCACGGATCATTCCGCCCCCAACGGCTGTCACAATGGCTAAGATGGTGATGCCAAAGATGTCCAATTCCTTTTTAAATCCCTTCATGACCCCTGAAGCCGCAAAGGCAATCGTTCCAATATAATTGCATACGAGCAGAAAGAGTGAAAAATCCATCCAAACTCCTTGTCTAATATTTCAAATTTCCTTCTTAGTTGTCACTATAGCATATCTATCGCGCTTTTTCAATGGGAGTGAAAACAGAAGTTTGTGAAATAATGATCAAGAAATCGGATTTACGAGTGATTAAGAAAAGGACGATTTCCTAAAAGGCGATTGGAACAGCATTTGAAAACGCTCTGAAAAATTTTACCGTAAGTCTCTTTTCTTGAAATTTGTGAAATATTGGACTAAAATAGCAATAGACATTTAAAATTGGAGGAAGAAATGGTCACTATCTCAAAAGAACAACATTTGGATATGTTTAAAAAAATGCAACAAATTCGCGATGTGGATATGAAACTCAATAAATTGGTCCGTCGTGGATTTGTTCAAGGAATGACGCACTTTTCTGTAGGAGAAGAAGCGGCATCCGTTGGTGCGATCCATGATTT
>NZ_KQ969508.1:38994-54993 GCF_001578875.1 Streptococcus sp. DD13 | reverse complement strand
TTTCAAATCACCGTGGGCATGGTCAAACGATTGCCAAAGGGATCTCCATACCAGGATTGTTTGCGGAGTTGGCTGGTAAGGCTACCGGAACGTCTAAAGGTCGTGGAGGCTCTATGCACTTGGCCAATATTGAAAAAGGAAACTACGGAACCAACGGAATCGTTGGTGGTGGCTACGCCTTAGCAGTTGGGGCAGCGTTGACGCAGCAATACGAAGGAACCAATAATGTCGTTATTGCCTTTTCAGGGGATTCTGCGACTAATGAAGGATCTTTCCACGAGTCTGTCAACTTAGCAGCCGTTTGGAATCTGCCGGTTATCTTCTTTATCATCAACAACCGCTACGGAATTTCAACCAGTATTAACTATTCCACTAAAATTCCACACTTGTATACGCGTGCAGATGCATATGGCATCCCAGGTCACTATGTAGAAGACGGAAATGACGTCGTCGCAGTATATGAAAAGATGCATGAAGTCATCGAGTACGTCCGTGCCGGAAATGGTCCCGCTATTGTGGAAGTGGAATCTTACCGTTGGTTTGGTCATTCCACAGCTGATGCAGGTGCTTATCGAACCAAAGAAGAAGTAGATGCTTGGAAGGCTAAGGATCCATTGAAAAAATATCGGGATTACTTGCTAAGCAATAAGATTGTATCAGAAGATGAATTAACAGCGATTGAGACAGAAGTAGCACAGGAAGTCGAAGACGGGGTGAAGTTTGCAGAAGAAAGCCCTTATCCAGATCTTTCAGTTGCTTTTGAAGATGTCTTTGTGGACTAGTCGTATTCCAGAAATGACTGGAAAGTAGCTGTAATCATGATAGGAGAAAGATAAAAAATGACAGAAATGAAAGTAATGGCTTTGCGCGAAGCGATTAACCTAGCGCAAAGTGAAGAAATGCGCAAGGATGAAAAAGTCTTCTTGATGGGTGAAGACGTTGGGATCTATGGAGGAGATTTCGGAACCTCTGTTGGGATGCTGGAAGAATTTGGAGAAAAACGTGTACGAGACACTCCAATCTCTGAGGCAGCCATTGCAGGTGCAGCCGTGGGAGCAGCCCAAACAGGTTTGCGTCCGATTGTTGATTTGACCTTTATGGATTTCATTACCATCGCTATGGATGCGATCGTCAATCAAGGAGCGAAAACCAACTATATGTTTGGTGGTGGATTGAAGACTCCGGTTACCTTCCGTGTCGCTTCCGGTGGCGGGATTGGTTCTGCAGCCCAACACTCACAGTCCTTGGAAGCTTGGTTGACCCATATTCCAGGTATCAAAGTCGTAGCACCTGGGACGGCAAATGAAGCAAAAGCTCTCCTCAAATCCTCCATTCTAGACAATAATCCTGTTGTGTTCTTAGAACCAAAAGCCTTGTATGGGAAAAAAGAGGAAGTCAACACAGATCCAGACTTCTACCTCCCACTTGGAAAAGGGGATATCAAGCGTGAAGGGACAGATGTGACGATTGTTTCCTATGGACGCATGTTGGAGCGCGTTCTGAAAGCAGCAGATGAAGTCGCTGCAGAAGGAATTAGCGTTGAAGTCGTAGACCCACGGACCTTGATCCCTCTTGATAAAGAATTGATTATCAACTCTGTCAAGAAGACCGGAAAAGTTATCCTAGTAAATGATGCTTATAAGACAGGTGGATTCATCGGGGAAATTGCGACCATCATTACAGAAAGCGAAGCCTTCGATTACCTAGATGCACCAATCGTTCGTCTGGCATCTGAAGATGTGCCAGTACCATATTCTAACATTTTGGAAACATCCATCTTACCAGATGTGGACAAGATTAAGGCGGCAATTTACAAGCAAGTCAATAAGGGATAGGCAAAATGAAGAAGGAAAGAGGTTGGAGTGAATCCACCTCTTCTGTATGACTGGGTCTTGAGGAAGGATTATCTCCGAAAAGATTTAGACCTTTGTTTTGTGATCGAAAGGAAAGGAAGTTGAAATGGCAGTAGAAGTCATCATGCCAAAACTCGGTGTGGATATGCAAGAAGGCGAGATCATCGAGTGGAAAAAATCAGAAGGTGATTCCGTCCAAGAAGGGGATATCTTACTCGAAATCATGTCTGATAAGACAAATATGGAAATAGAAGCAGAAGAGTCAGGAACCTTGCTTAAGATTGTACGAGGCAATGGAGAAGTGGTTCCTGTCACTGAAACGATTGCCTACATTGGAGAAGCAGGAGAAGTCCTAGCTGAAACAAGTGACTCTCCAAAACCTGCAGTAGCAGAAGTTGCTACTCCTTCTGCGGAAAAGGTGGTTGCTGAGAAACCAGCAGTAGCAGAGAGTGCTCCTCTAGTAAAAGTGCTTCCAGGTGAGAAAGTCCGAGCGACCCCAGCTGCACGAAAGGCAGCGAAGGATTTTGGAATTGAACTTGAGCATGTTCAAGGGACGGGAGCCCAAGGACGGATCCACAAAGATGACGTGGAAAACTTTAAGAATCAAGCACCGAAAGCAACCCCTCTTGCACGGAAGATGGCCGAGGCGAATGGAATCGATTTGAGCCAGGTGGTAGGATCAGGACTGAATGGAAAGATTCGAAAAGAAGATATCCAGGCTCTTCTAGAGGCAAGTGCTCCAGCAGAAGAAAAAGCTGTAGTGGCTGCGCCAGCACCTGAAAAGGAATTACCAGAAGGTGTTGAAATTATTAAGATGTCTGCGATGCGCAAGGCCATCTCTAAGGGAATGACCCACTCGTATCTCACAGCCCCAACCTTTACGCTGAACTACGACATCGATATGACCAATCTCATGGCCCTTCGGAAGCAAGTTCTGGAACCAATTATGAATAAAACAGGGCTTAAGGTGACCTTTACGGACTTGATTGGACTAGCCGTCACACGGACCCTGATGAAAGAAGAACACCGGTATCTGAATGCCTCCTTAATCAATGATGCGCAAGAAATCGAACTTCACCGCTTCGTCAACATGGGGATTGCTGTAGGGTTGGACGACGGGCTGGTCGTACCAGTCGTACATGGAGCAGATAAGATGAGCTTATCTGAGTTTGTGGTGGCTTCCAAAGATGTCATTAAAAAAGCGCAGGCAGGGAAATTGAAGGCGGCAGAAATGTCTGGTTCAACCTTCTCCATTACCAACCTAGGGATGTTTGGAACTAAGACTTTCAACCCAATCATCAATCAGCCAAACTCTGCAATCTTGGGAGTTGCGGCGACTGTGCAGACCCCGGTTGTTGTGGACGGCGAAATCACCATCCGACCAATTATGGCGATGTGCTTGACCATTGACCACCGACTAGTTGACGGGATGAACGGGGCGAAGTTTATGGTAGACCTCAAGCATCTCTTGGAAAATCCATTGGAATTACTGATCTAGTCAGCTATACCCACTAGGAAAATTGGAAAAGACTCATAGAAAGGAAGGAGAAGAGCTCGACGGAACGGGTCGAGGCTTCTCGATAAAAGGAATATGGCAGTAGAAGTTATTATGCCCAAACTTGGGGTTGACATGCAAGAAGGTGAAATCATCGAATGGAAAAAAGCCGAAGGCGATACCATTCAAGAAGGGGATATCTTGCTTGAAATCATGTCCGATAAGACAAATATGGAAATTGAAGCAGAAGATTCAGGTGTTCTGTTGAAGATTGTTCATGGAAATGGGGAAGTTGTTCCAGTAACGCAAACCATTGCGTATATCGGTGAAGCAGGGGAAGTGGTGGATGCTAGTCCAGTAGCTAGTCCAGCAGACTTAAAAGCCGCAGGGTTAGAAGTACCAGCTGCTCCAGCAACAGCTGAAGTGCAAGCTCCAAAAGCACAATTAGCAGCAGACGAATACGATGTAGTCGTGATTGGTGGTGGTCCTGCAGGTTACTATGCAGCCATCCGTGCAGCCCAATTGGGAGGTAAAGTTGCAATCGTTGAGAAGACTGAGTTCGGTGGGACCTGCTTGAACGTTGGTTGTATCCCAACTAAGACCTATTTGAAAAATGCTGAAATCTTGGATGGTTTGAAGATTGCGGCTGGTCGCGGTATCAACCTTGCATCCACCAACTACACCATCGATATGGACAAGACAGTTGAGTTTAAGAACTCTGTTGTCAAGACCTTGACAGGTGGCGTTCGTGGACTCCTTCGGGCCAATAAAGTGACGGTCTTTAATGGACTCGGAATTGTCAATCCAGATAAGACAGTTGCCATTGGTGAAGACATCATCAAAGGTCGCAATATCATCCTAGCGACTGGATCGAAAGTTTCACGCATCAATATCCCAGGGATTGAATCTTCTCTTGTCTTGACATCAGATGACATTTTGGACCTTCGTGAAATGCCAAAATCACTTGCTGTCATGGGTGGCGGTGTTGTCGGAATCGAGCTTGGCTTGGTTTGGGCTTCTTATGGTGTGGATGTAACTGTCGTTGAGATGGCGGACCGCATCATCCCAGCCATGGACAAAGAAGTTTCGGTAGAGTTGCGCAAGATTCTTGAAAAGAAAGGGATGAAGATCTTAACCAATGTTGGGGTCTCTGAGATCGTTGAAGCCAACAATCAGTTGACGCTTAAATTATCCGATGGTCAAGAAATTGTAGCGGAAAAAGCCCTTCTTTCAATTGGACGTGTCCCACAAATGAACGGTCTTGAAAATCTCAACTTGGAGATGGATCGTAACCGAATCAAGGTGAACGAGTATCAAGAAACATCTATTCCAGGTATTTACGCCCCAGGTGATGTGAACGGAACCAAGATGCTGGCTCATGCGGCTTATCGTATGGGAGAAGTAGCAGCAGAAAATGCAATGAAAGGCAATGTTCGCAAGGCAGACCTTGAATATACACCAGCGGCCGTTTATACTCATCCAGAAGTGGCTATGTGTGGGATTACAGAAGAAGAAGCGCGTGAACGATATGGCAATATCTTGGTCGGAAAATCAAGCTTTGCTGGAAATGGTCGGGCGATTGCTTCAAACGAAGCTCATGGTTTTGTAAAAGTCATTGCAGATGCCAAATACCATGAAGTTCTTGGAGTCCACATTATTGGACCTTCTGCAGCAGAGTTGATCAACGAAGCCGCAACCATCATGGAAAATGAATTGACAGTGGATGAACTCCTTCAATCCATCCATGGACATCCAACCTTCTCTGAAAACATGTATGAAGCCTTTGCAGATGTTTTGGGAGAAGCGATTCACAATCCTCCAAAACAAAAATAAATCCCAAAACAAATGAGAGAATGTGCCTTGCACAAGCAACTCCATTCAAAAAATGAGAGACACCCCGAGAGCTAGACAAGCTTCTAGTTCTTTGGGGTGTTTCTTTTGCTTCTTTTGTCAACTGTAGTGGGGAGATAAAAGCCACCATTTGAAGAGGGCCAAGTTAGACTCCGCCTTTTTGATGATCAGGATTTTTACCTTCGTCTTGCTTGTGTAGGAAGGCTTGGTGGGAACCGTAGTTCCCCCGGGGGCAGATTTCGTTGTAGGTAGCAAAAATAAGATTAAAGTTTTCAGAAAATTTTAAGATATATTTGACTTCCCCCTTCTTTTTTGTTAGGCTATTACTAGAGAAGAAAGGGGAAGAGATGAACAAGCGGTGGATAGGGTGCTTTGTGACAGTGGGATTGGTTCTATTATCCCTGTCCATTGGCTCCAACGATGCCTTTAGCTGGCAGGCACTTTTTCGTGGAAAAAGTCAAGCATGGCAACTCTTTGTGGAGTCCCGTCTCCCAAGGACCTTGGCCATTGTGATGACCAGTGGGGCGATTAGTTTAGCAGGTTTACTCATGCAGACGATTACCCAGAACCCTTATGCCGCGCCTTCTACAACAGGAACGACAGAAGCCTCTCAGTTGGGAATCTTGGTCTCCCTTTTCCTCTTCCCCAAAGCCACATTGTTCCAGAAAATGAGTTTGGCCTTTTGTTCGGCTCTGCTTTTTACAGGAGTCTTCTTGCTGGTGTTGAGACGGATGCAGTTTAAGGAAAAGTGGATGTTGCCTTTGGTGGGGATGATTTACAGCGGGATCATCGGTGCCTTGGGGCAGGCCTTGGCTTATCACTTTCACCTTATCCAATCCATGACTTCCTGGAGTCAGGGTTCCTTTTCCATGATTCAACGCAATCAGTATGAGTGGCTTTTCTTGACGCTTCTGGTCTTTTTAGGGATCTGGCTCTATTCGGAGTCCTTCTCGATTATGTCCCTGGGCGAAGAAACCAGCCGAATCCTGGGGCTACCCTATGCTGCCTTGGAAAGTTTTGCCTTAGCCTTGGTGGCCTTGACATCAGCAGTGACCATGATTACGGTTGGTTCCTTGCCTTTCCTTGGGGTGATTGTTCCCAATATTGTACGTCAGATTTCGGGTGATTACTTTAAAAAGATTCGCTTGCAGATTGTCTTTTTGGGAATCAATATCGTCTTGTTTTGCGATATCCTAGCAAGATTGGTGATCCGTCCCTATGAAGTCTCTGTTTCCTTGATTTTAGGTGTTCTTGGGGCATTGGCCTTTTTAGGCATGATCTGGAAGGGGGCAGAGGCATGAAGCGTTTTACCCAAACCAACCGAGTCTGGCTTATGATTTTAGGGATTCTTGCGGTACTTCTTACGGTCTATTATCTCTTTCCGACAGGCCAAACGGCTCTGCCCTATATCTTGAATCTCCGGATCAAGAAGCTCTGGGCCTATGTCTTTGTGGCGGTGATCGCAAGTTTTTCAACTTTTAGCTTCCAGGCGGTCATTGGCAATCGCTTTTTGACTCCTTCCGTCCTTGGACTGGAGAGCCTATATGTCTTGATGCAGTCTGTCTACCTCTTCTTTTTTTGGAAGTGGTCAGAAGGTACTACCCCTCACTCTATCCCTGAGTTTTTTCTGGTGATTGCCTTGCAATGTGGCTTTTTTGCCTGCCTGCAGCCGGCCATTAAGTCCTTGTTGCAGCGAGGGATTGGCTTTATCCTTCTGGTCTGCATGACCTTAGGGACTTTTTTCCGGAGTTTTTCGACTTTTATCCAGGTCATGATGGATCCCAATGAATATGACAAGCTCCAATCACGCCTCTTTGCCTCTCTTCAGAATATCAACCAGGACCTGCTTTGGATTGTCTTTCCCATCTTGCTATGGATCTGTGTGATCTTATATCGAAAGGGGCGGATCTTAGATGTTTTTTATTTGGGAAAGGACCAAGCCCAGCTTTTGGGGGTTAATGTGGAGAAGGAGCAGCGTCAAGTGCTCTGGCTGGTCGTTCTTTTAACTTCTCTGTCGACAGCTTTGATTGGCCCCTTGACCTTCTTTGGTTTTATCTTGGCCAATGTCACCTACCTCATCGTTCGAGACTTTCGGCATCGCAGTCTCTTTCTCATCGGGTCGCTCCTAGGCTTTGTCGTGATCTTGCTTTCTCAGATCCTGGTAGAGCGGGTCTTTGGTTATCATGTGACCCTGCAGGTTATCGTCGAATTATTTGGAGGTCTCTTCTTTTTCTACTTGCTGTATAAGGAGCGTCGAAAATCATGATTCAAATGGAAAAGCTATCAAAGCGCTACGGTGGTCAGATGGTGCTAGAAGACATTGGTCTAAAGATTGATGAAGGAAAATTGACAGCTTTCATTGGACCCAATGGGGCTGGAAAGTCGACTCTTCTGTCCATTATCAGCCGTCTGTTACCCAAGGAGGAGGGGATCCTCTACATCAGAGGGATCGAGCTAGAAAGTTGGAACTCGGTAGAGCTAGCTAAAGAACTATCTATGCTCAAGCAAAAGATCGATTATCAGGTCAAGATGACGGTGGAAGAGCTGGTGTCCTTTGGTCGCTACCCTTACAGTAAAGGGAGACTGACCAGAGAAGACCAGATTCAGATTGACCAAGCGATTGCGTATATGGACCTAGATCCCTATCGGAAGCGACCGATTGATCAGCTTTCGGGTGGTCAGCTGCAGCGCGTCAATATTGCCATGATTCTATCACAGGACACAGATATTGTCCTTTTGGATGAACCCTTGAACAACCTGGATCTGAAGCAAGGAAGCTTGATGATGAAGACTCTTCGTCGGTTGGTAGAAGAGCTGGGCAAGACAGTTGTGGTTGTGATCCATGACATCAATGTCGCCAGTCAGTTCGCGGATCAAATCGTAGCCTTTAAAGATGGAAAAGTCTTTTGTAGTGGAAAGCCTGAGCAGGTCATGACTCAAGAAGTCTTGGAAGACCTATTTGAGATGAAGCTTACGATCGCTGAAGTGAATGGAAAGAAAATTTGTTTATATGAATAAAGGAGAACTAATGAAAAAATTACTGAAACGTCTGTCATTTGTAGGATTTGTGGGTCTAGTGGGCCTCTTGTTGGTGGCTTGCTCGTCCACAAAAACATCCGAAAGCGGGTCAAACTCTAGCGCTACTTCCTCAGATAAAGTCAGCATCCAAACGTCTACAGGAGCTACGGAGGTTCCTATGAATCCGAAAAAAGTAGTCGTGCTCGACTATGGTGCAGCCGATACGCTTCGCGCTATTGGAAAGGAAGATGTCATTGTTGGCTTGCCAACAGATAGCCTACCTAGCTATCTAAAGGATTTGGCACAGAGTGACAAAGTGACCGATGTCGGAAACTTGAAAGAAATCGATTTGGAAAAGGTCGCAAGCCTTGAACCAGACTTGATTATCCTATCCGGACGGACCCAAAGCCAGATGGAAGAGTTTAGTAAGATTGCTCCAACCATTTACTTTGAAACCAGCAGTACAGACTACTGGGGATCAGTGAAGACCAATATCAGCGAGCTGGCTAAAGTCTTTGGAGAAGAAGCCAGTCAAAAGGCTGCTACTGGGATCAAAGAGATTGACACGATTGTTAGCCAAGCCCAGGCGGCGAATAAGGACACCAAATTAACCACCTTGACCGTCATGTTAAACGAAGGCAATATGGCAGGTGTCGCAGCAGACGGCCGTTTCTCCTTTATCTACAATAGCCTTGGCTTCCAACCAACTAGTCTTAAGTTTGAAAAAGCTAGCTCCGGGAAAAAAGGAGGAGGGAATCACGGTTCTTCCCTCAGTTTTGAAAGTGTTAGCCAGGTCAACCCAGATTTGATTTTTGTCGTTGACCGGACCTTGGCGATTGGTGGCGATGATACCCAAAATTCCGACATTCTTAACAACAGCCTCCTTCAGGCAACCAATGCTGGAAAGAACAAGAAAATCGTGACCTTAACACCAGATTTGTGGTACCTTTCTGGTGGCGGCCTAGAATCTACCAAACTCATGTTTGAAGAAGTCGCGAAATACGCTGGAAATTAAGAAGACTATAAGCATCGTGGCTCGAACGATTCACAGAGAGGACGGGAAAGTTCTCTCTGTTTTTGTATTGGACAAGAGGAATAGCTTTTTTGAAACCTCTTTCATGTCATTTGCAATAGTGTTTGGTATAATAGAAGTATCAATACCTTAAGGAGTTTCAGTATGAAATTTATCGTCAACAATTCCAATGACCCTGCTTACAATATCGCACTAGAATCCTATGCTTTTCGAGAGTTGTTGTCAGAGGATGAGCTGTTTTTATTGTGGATTAATGAACCAGCTATCATTATCGGAAAACACCAAAATGCCATTCAGGAAATCAATAAAGAATACACGGATGAACATGGGATTCATGTGGTTCGTCGCTTATCTGGTGGTGGGGCTGTCTACCATGACCTCAACAACCTGAACTATACGATTATTTCAAACAAAGCAGAAGAAGGCTCCTTTGACTTCAAAACCTTCTCAAAGCCTGTGATTGACACCCTTGCCAAACTCGGTGTAACTGCTAATTTCACGGGACGAAATGACCTCGAAATTGATGGTAAAAAGATCTGTGGAAATGCACAAGCCTATTACAAAGGTCGCATGATGCACCATGGCTGCCTCTTGTTTGACGTGGATATGTCTGTTTTGGGCAATGCCTTGAAAGTGTCCAAGGATAAGATTGAGTCGAAAGGGGTTAAGTCAGTCCGTGCACGGGTGACCAATATCAACTCTGAATTACCAGAGAAAATGACCGTCTTGGAGTTTAAAGATGCGATCCTAGCGCAAATGAAGGAAGAGTATCCAGAGATGACGGAATATGTTTTGAGTCCATCCGAGTTGGAGCGGATTCAAGAAATTCGGGATAGTCAATTTGCAACCTGGGATTGGACCTATGGAGAAACACCAGATTATACAGTTGAACGGAGTGTCCGCTACCCAGCAGGGAAAATCACTAGTTATATTAAAACAGAGAAATCTGTCATCGAGTCCATTAAGATTTATGGAGATTTCTTTGGGATTGGGGATGTGTCCGATATCGAACAGCTTCTGGTGGGGACACGTTATGAATACCAAGATGTCCTGAAAAAATTAGAAGAAGTAGACATCAGCCATTACTTCTCCCGCATGACGACAGAAGAAGTTGCAAAAGCAATTGTAGCCTAAAGAAAAACGGACCCTGTGTCCGTTTTTTTGTGTCGATTTCTGCAAAAAGCATCCATTTAAAGAGGTCGTTTATTTGGAATACCAGCCTTTCTGGGATACTTGTTAGGTGTTTCCTTGCGCTTTTCGACAATGGTCAAACTGCGTGGGTCTCCGTTGCTCAAAACATAATGGCTGGTCGAAATGACCTTTGAAAAAAGAAGAGATAAGGCTGTTTTGGCTTGGGCAACCTCATCCTCAGCGCTAGATGCTTTTAGTGCTAGCAGGTGTCCGCCCAGTTTGAGATAAGGGATAGCCAATTCAAGGAGGATTTGCAATCGCGCAACAGCACGAGCACTGACGATATCAAATTGTCCCCTAAAGTGAGGGTCGTGTCCAAAATCCTCAGCTCGCCCGTGGTAAAAGTGGACCTTGTCTAAGCCCAGAGTATCTGCTAGATGATGGAGGAAGGTAATTCGCTTATTTAAGGAATCAATGATGGTAATGTTCAAATCGGGAAGGAGGATTTTCATGGGGATACTTGGAAACCCAGCTCCAGCTCCGATATCTAGGATATGGGCCGTCGTATCTTGAATTTGTCCTTGCAAAATCGGTGCAATCGAATCATAAAAATGCTTAAGGTAGACGCCTTCTTCATCTGTGATAGCCGTCAAATTCATCTTTTCATTCCACTCGACAAGAAGATGGAAATACTGTTGAAATTGCTCTTTTTGCAGGGGGGTAAGGGGAAATCCTTGCTCTGCTAATGTTTGGTAAAATTCTTCTGGTTTCATAGTCCTATTTTATCATAATTGCTGAAAAAGAAACACCACACGGCGCCTTATGACCCTAAAAAGCGAGCCAGGGAGCGACCGTGTGGTGTGAGAGAATGAAAGACTTAGTCATCGTCTCGTCTTCCACGACTTTGATCCGTTGAGGATGTATCGTTTGGATTGGAAGGAGTTGTGCTAGTGGAGTTAGCAGTCGAAGACTCTTCCGATTTTTCGTCATTTTCGGAGCTTTCGCTCGTAGAGGAAGAACGACTTGTCGAACTTTCCTCGCTGGATGACTCTTCTGTGCTTGAGGAAATCGTTGAAGACGGTAGGTTGGTCGGACGGCTTCCTCGTAAGTAATAATAGCTACCATAGGATAAGAGGCCATCTGGGGCGGTCCAATCTGTTGCTTGTGCGCTTGGATTCAGATATTCCATCATCGCATGATAGACCTCAGAAGCGACAGGCATTCCGGCATCTAGGATTGGAGTGTTTCGATTGGTGTAGCCGGTCCACACGGCCATGGCGTATCTGGTGGAGTAGCCTACAAAGTTTTCATCCGGAGCAACATTGGAACTCGAATAGACTTCTGGGTGCTCCGCAGCAACGGTTTGGTATTCGTCGTCAGAATAGTTAGAAGTACCGGTCTTACCAGCCATTGGGATACCATCCACATTGGCATTGACCCCATAACCATAGGACATGACACTCTTGAGCATATCTGTCATCATAAAGGCTGTCTCTTCGGTCATGACACGCGTTCCTTTGTTGGCATATTCGGTTGTTGTTCCGTCATTAAAGACGATTTTATTGACATACTGCGGTTTGTAGTAAGTACCGCCGTTTGCAAAGGCAGCATAGGCTGCAGCCATTTTTTCACTGCTGGCCCCATATTGGCGACTCGAGACAGTGGTATTGCTTGAAATGGCGTTGGCGTAATGCATCTCAGGGTATTCAATACCGATTGATTTGAGGAAGCTGCTGGCGTTCTCAAGACCTACAGCGGCCAGAGATTTGACGGCTGGGACGTTCCGTGACAAGCGCAAGGCATCCTTGATGGTGATGTTACCAAAGTAGCGGCGGTCCCAGTTGTAGACAGGAGTACTAGAGTTTGGATAGTTGTAGGGTTCGTCTGTAACGGTATCCCCGGTTGAGGTGTAAATCCCTCCTTCAAGAGCAGGAGCATAGTCAGAGATTGGCTTCATGGTAGAACCCCAGTCTCGGTTGGTTTCAACCGCTTGGTTGGTTCCAAAGGAGCTGTTGCTGGATTGATTGCGTCCTCCCAGCTGGGCTACGACTTTTCCGTTTGATACATCAATAACGGTCGATGCGACTTGAATGGTATCATCTGGGTAATTGACATAATCAGAAGTATTGTAGATGTTCCATAGGCGTTGTTGGGCCGCGCTATCCACATTGGTATAGACATCCATTCCAGTTGTTAACAAGTTGTAGCCTGTCTTATCTTCAACCTCTTCAATGACTTGCTTGAGGTAATTATCCATATAGGCAGGGTAGGCAGCATCATTCTTCAAAGAGATGAGCCCATCTGTGACCGGCGTATCCACCGCTTGTTGATATTGGTCCTGGGTAATGTACCCTTCTTTACGCATTTCCTTCAAAACGAGGTCCCGACGTGCTTTAGCTGCTTCAGGTTGGGTGTAAGGGTCATACTGGTTAGGAGCTTGTGGCATTCCTGCCAAAAGAGCCAATTGCGCAAGGGAAAGCTGGCGTAACTCTTTTCCATAGTAGGAATTCGCTGCCGTTTTCATTCCGTAGTTCCCGTTGGACATGTAGACTTTATTAATGTAGAAAGTTAAGATTTCTTGCTTGCTATAATGACCTTCCAACTGTAAAGCTAACCAAATCTCCTGGATCTTCCGTCGGACATTTTGGTCGGAAACGGAAGTGGAGAAGTAGGTCAACTTGATCAACTGCTGGTCAAGAGTGGACCCTCCTTGGAGACTGCCTCCCCGTACATTATTGAAGAAGGATCCGATAATCCGGATGACATCGACGCCACGGTGATTAAAGAAACGTTGGTCCTCAATCGATACGATGGCATTGACCAGGTCGGTCGGAATTTCTTCTGTTGAAGCATTCGAACGACGCACAGCGCCAAGGTCTGCAATCAGTTGGTTGTCTTTGTCATAGATTTTACTAGATGTTGTGGAGGCAAGAGCACTTTGTGAAAGAGCTGGGGCATTGCGCACATTGAGGGCCACAAGGCCAGCAAAGGCCACCACTCCAAGGATAAAAAGCGATAAAAAGACATTGGCTACAATCAGAGCAATTCTTTTTACAAGGGTTTTATTCATGTTTTTCAATGGGTTCACCACCTATTAGTTTTTCGTCAATAATCGTTAAGTAAGGGACACTTGGGAAATGCCCTAATTTTAGTTCATAACCATGCTCGCGGATATAGGACAAGGGCATGGACTTGCTTCCCTGATCGATCTTGTAAAAGGCAATCAGGGGGGAGGCTGGAAGCAGGTAGGTCTCTTTTAGTGTCGAGAAGTGAAGAAGGACAAAGCAAATACCTCCTTGGGCTAGAACCTGATCCATGTGTTCAATCTGATGCGAATGAAAGTTCTTCATGGGCATGGCTGTCTTCTGCCGAGTTTCTTTGGCCTCGAAATCAATGTAGTGCCCTTTGTATACACCGGAGTAATCCGTAGTAGAAGCTTGTCGGAAGTATGCCTCGATGATTTTTGCGCGACTCCGTTTGGGGTAGTCTACCTTTACGATTTGAATGGGTGTCGGTTTTTTGTGAATCACCGCGATTCCTCTCGCTAGATAATAGTGATTGGAATCATTGATGGCAGCTTCAAAGCTCATCCCCCGATTGGCAAAATTAATCGGATTTTTGTCTTGCTTTTTTACGGGGGTGCTGATTTTTCGCACCTGATGTGGATAATTGACCATACTGCTCCTTATTGATAGAATGGTATCACTATATTATATCATAATGGAAGAAAAGAGTACAAGAATCAAGATGAGAAGCCTACTGGTGATAGGATACAAACAGACGGACTTAGGGATTTTTACGGAAAAAGATCCGCGTATTCCGATTATTAAAAAAGCGATCCGACGAGACATGATTCATTTTTTGGAGGATGGGGTGGAATGGTTCGTATTTACAGGGAATCTAGGGTTTGAGTCCTGGTCCTTGGAGGTCCTCAAGGAGCTCAAGACGGAAGGCTATTCCTTCCAGATGGCTACCCTCCTTCTCTTTGAAAACCAAGGGCAACACTGGAAAGAACAACAGCAGGAGAAGTTAGCTGCGTTTAAGAATCTCGATTATGTCAAAGCCGCCTATCCAAGCTATGAGAATCCAGGTCAATTTCGAGATTACAACCAGTTTTTGGCAGCAAATACCGATGGGGCCTATTTATTTTATGATCCAGAAAATGAAACCAATTTGAAATATTTGGTTAATATTCTCTTAAAAAGAGAGGGATATACTATTAAAGCATTAACTTTTGATGATTTGAATGAGATAGCTGAAAATTTTTAAAAATCAAAGAGGAATAGCTTGATTTTTAAAGGTGTTTTTTACTATAATAGTAATAGTGACTTTTAAGATTGGAGCAACTGATGGCAAGCGTAAAATTAACAAGAACGGATATTTTAGAGCAAGATTTCAAGATTGGCTTTCGAGGCTATGATCAAGATGAAGTAAATGATTTCCTAGATGAAATCATGAAAGATTATGATGCTTACGAAGCTATCATTAAAGAATTGCGCGCTGAGGTTGCTCGTTTGAAGGCTAAAGCTGCAAACGCTCCACGAGCAGGAGAACCTGTCGTTCGCGAGGTGGAGCCCAATCGACCTGAGCGGACAGCCTCTGCAACCAACTTCGACATCTTGCGTCGCTTAAATCGCCTGGAAAAAGAAGTATTTGGCAAGCGGATTGTAGAAGAATAAGAGTATTTCAGTGCAATTTTTGGATAATCGCGTGGGATAGAGATTCCATGAGGAAAGTCCATGCTAGCACGGGCTGTGATGCCCGTAGTGTTTGTGCTAGGTGAAACGATAAGCCTAGGGACGAGAGATCGTTACGGCGGACAAAAAGGCTACGTTTTCGAATAGGCCTGACTAGTCCTGAAAGTGCCACAGTGACGGAGTTTTCCTGGAAACGGGAAAAGTGGAACGCGGTAAACCCCTCAAGCTAGCAACCCAAACTTTGGTCGGGGCATGGGATGCGTGGAAGACGAACATAGCATCCTGACTGGAAACAGTAGACAGATGATTATCGAAGGAGGCGAGACCTAGTCGCTTCTGGAACAAAACATGGCTTATAGAAAATTGCATAATAGGTAAGAGGTTGGGATGGACTTCATCCTGACCTCTGATTTTATGAAGAAATCCAGTAGGATATAGGATGAAATAGGACCCACTTTTTTTGCCCATAGGATAGGCGAGAAAATGAACGGGGAAAGCCTGCAGGAATCAGAAAAACGGGAGTAGATGGAACATCATGCAGACAAGATTTGAATTAATCGCGACAGCAGCAGCTGGACTAGAGGCGGTTGTGGGACGGGAATTACGAGATCTGGGATATGATTGTCAAGTTGAAAATGGTCGTGTCCGTTTTGAAGGGACGGTAGAAGATGTGGTCCGTACCAATCTATGGTTACGAGCAGCCGACCGCATCAAGATCGTTGTGGGGACTTTCCCAGCCTCCACATTTGAGGACCTCTTTCAAGGGGTTTATGCCCTCAACTGGGAAGATTATCTGCCTCTTGGAGCAAGATTTCCAGTAGCTAAGGCCAAGTGTGTTCGGTCAAAATTGCACAATGAGCCGAGTACACAAGCTATCACAAAGAAGGCGATTGTCAAAAAGCTACAGAATTACTATTCTAG
>NZ_KQ969508.1:33027-38904 GCF_001578875.1 Streptococcus sp. DD13 | reverse complement strand
AGAATTACTATTCTAGGCCGGCTCATATCCCCCTGCAAGAGGTTGGAGCAGAATATAGAATCGAAGTGTCTATCCTTAAAGACCAAGCAACCCTCTTGATTGATACGACGGGGTCTAGTCTTTTCAAACGGGGTTACCGTGTGGAAAAAGGGGGAGCTCCGATTAAGGAAAATATGGCAGCCGCGATCCTGCTGTTATCCAATTGGTATCCAGATAAGCCTTTGATTGATCCGACCTGTGGCTCCGGGACCTTTTGTATCGAGGCAGCTCTACTAGCCCGTAGGATAGCTCCTGGTCTTCATCGTACTTTTGCCTGTGAAGAATGGGATTGGGTAGACCGTGCATTGGTCGATCGGTTGCGCCTAGCTGCCAAAGAGCAGCAACTCCCTGCGGGAAGTTTAGATATCTCAGGCTATGACATCGATGGTCGGATGATTGATGTGGCTCGAAAAAATGCCATTGCAGCTGGAGTTGCAGAGGATATTCAATTTAAACAAATGCGTCTTCAGGACTTACGGACCGATCAGCTAAATGGGGTCATCATCTCCAATCCTCCGTATGGGGAGCGACTTTTGGATGACGATGCGATTGCAAGACTGTATCATGACATGGGACAAGTCTTTCATCCCTTATTGACTTGGTCAAAATTTATCCTGACCAGCGATGAGCAGTTTGAGAAGCGGTACGGTCAAGAGGCGGATAAAAAACGAAAACTCTATAATGGGACCTTAAAAGTAGATCTCTACCAATACTTTGGGCAACGAATCAAACGAAAGGAAATCTAAGGAGAAAGATATGTCAGAAAAAGATCAATCACAAGTGACAGGTGCTGGTTCGACAGATGAGCCGATTTTGGACTTTGAAGAGGCCAAAGACTTAACCATTGCTCAAGCTGTTCGAAAATCTGAAGAGCTAAAGGCTGGCGTCACACCGGATGATGGGGTGTTGGATCGCTACATCAAGCAACACCGAAAAGATATTGAAGCCAAAAAGTTTGAGAGCCAAGCAACGGATACACTTTCGAAAGAGTCATCCGACTTCTCTTTCGAGGATGAAGGAGAGACCAAGGTTCTTCCACCACTGACAGAAGAAGTCGAACTCAAAATTCACCGTCATTCAGACGCTGAAGAAGTTGGATCAGATGAGACAGAAGAAGTAGGAGAGCCAACTCAAGCTAGCGAGCCTGCAAGAGATCCTGAGCCTGCAGTCGTGGAGAAGGATTTGGATTCTCTCACTGCTTTTTCTCCAGAAACGGCTTCCTTTAACCACCTGGAAGAGGACGAGGAAACGTCGACAGATAAAAAGAAACCTGTCCTTCTCTGGGCGGCTCTTGCTTTACTCCTGCTTTTAGCCCTCTCTGGCGCTTTCTTACTCTGGCGCCAACATCGGGGAAGTCAAAGTACGTCCTCAACATCGACGACTACGAGCACAACTACTAGTTCGACCAGCACGACAGCTTCAAGCAGTCAAGAACAGCAATTATTAGAGGAGTTTAACAAGTCCTACGCAACCTTCTTTACGGATAGCCAGCAAACCAAGTTGAAAAACTCAGAGTTCTCCAAACTATCTAGCCTCCAAGCGATTTTGGATAAAATGGATAAGAACTCAGAAGCTTATAAGACAGCAAAGGCGAAATTGGATCAGTTGACCAGTGCGATTCGGGCGACAGAGAAAATTAACCAGCAGTTTAGTGGCAATCTCATCGTAGATGGCAAGCTGGATACGACCGTCCAAGTCAAGTCAGGGGCGGATCTCTCCTTTTCAGCATCTGGTCTCACTAGCGTAGATAACCTCTTGACTTCCGCTGTTAATTTTGGAAAATCCCAAGAATCCGTCAACAATACGCCAGCTGCTCAGACTAGTGTGGAACAACCAACAGCTGCAGCCCTAGCTGGAACGCAAGGCACGACGACGCAAGCTACACCTGCTAGCACGTCAACCGGGTCGACTGCGGGAGATACAAGTGGCATTACCTTCTATTATACTGGGTATGGCTTGCGTCTACCAAATGGAGTAACCTTGCAGCGCAATCTCAGTCGCGTACCGTATGATAAGACTGTCTTAGCAGATCGTGACAATGCAGCTTGGAAATTTGCGGATGGGGTGCTCGACCGGATCCTAGCGACTTCTCGTCAAAGAGGCTATATCCAAGGAAATAACTATATCCTGGAGCGCGTAAATATCATTAAAGGAAATGCTTATTATAACCTCTTTAAACCAGATGGCACCTACCTCTTCTCCATCAATGCCAAGACAGGCTACTTTGTTGGAAATGGTAGTGGCCATGCAGATGCACTGGACTACTAAATCTGGATAGTCTCCTTCTTTAGGAAAGGTGAAAAGTCTTAGAGCGTATCGAATGGATACGGCCTCTAAGGCTTTTTATTTGGCGATCGTAGATCGATAGAAAGGGAAAGTCCTTCTTGTAAAGTATGGGGAAGGGGCCCTTCTTTCGCCTGTTCTTTTCTGATTTTTTGAAGGTTTGAGAGTTGTTATACTTTGGATTTGTTCCGCTTAGAGGGGTGGAGAAAAGTTTCTCAGTTTCTATGTTTTTTTGAGCAAATTACTATATTTTTTCAGTGACTTATGATAAACTATAAAACGTTTGCTACGATGTATGAAAGCAAAATAAAATAGCACGTAGCTCACAGGATATTTTCGTTATTCAAACTCAGGGTTTTCCTGAGAAATTTATCATAGAACATCTCATCTGGAGGAAAAATGGGAAAAGAGTTATTTAATAAACGCATTAACCGATTTTCGATTCGGAAATTGAGCGTTGGGACCTGTTCGGTTCTTTTAGGGACCTTGGTGATGCTAGGGACAGCACCAACTGTTGCAGCTGAAGAAGCTACAGACAATACAACCGTTCTTGCAACGACGGAGGCAGCTACTTCAGCGACGGAAGCGTCTGCTGCGGATACGACAGCTACAACCAGCTCAACGACGGAAGCGTCTAGTACAGAAGAGGCCGCACCTACGACGACTGCTGACGCAGCAACTGCTTCAACGACAGAGACAAGCGCTGAGGACACACCAAAAGTACGCACACGTCGTGCAACGACTGAGGAGGACGCGACGACTGCAGCAGATACGACCACTGAGGATACAACAGATGCTTCAGCAGCGACCTCTACAGGGGTAAATGCGGACGTGACGGATGCGACTTCAACACCGAAAGTCTCTAAACCAGGATTTACAGATCCAATTTTATCCAGCCAATTATTAGAGCAAGTATCATGGTTAGACTTTGGAGATACTGCGAACTGGACGGGGACAACAACGGACTCAAAAGGGAATATTGCGCTTCAAGTTGGGGCAAAATATACAAAAGAAGTCATGCCTGGATATGTTGTCACGATTACCGTTAACTCGTTAAAACCCTTCCAAGCTAGTGATATTTACAAGAAACGGATGGAAGAGCAAGGCGCTACGGCAGAAGAATTAGCAACGTACGATCCAAATGCGAAAAATCGTTATATTTCTGGTACAATTACTTCCTCAGATACTTCAAAAGCACGCAATGCGGGAGAAGAAGCGCTTGTTATTGCGGAAGCACAAAATGGATGGACAGAAATTCGTAAAGAAGGAATCAACACTCAAAATAAAAAGACGACGATTTCTTCTGAATTTGATGGAGGAAATATCGGGGTTCAATTTGGAATTACTGCAACGTATAACGGAAAAGATGTAAAACCAGCGATCGTGATGGCAGACGGTGAGTCGGCCAATGCTGGAGAATTGATCCTCTTCACAACGAACGGAACCGGTTGGGAACATATCGGGGAGTGGAAGAAAGATAATAGCAATAGCACATTAAATTATCAACCACAAAATTTATCTGAAGTTGGTAATGCTAATCTTACATCTATAACATTGTCGAATGGAGCAACAGTACCAGGAGGAAATAACTGGAAACAATTATCCAATTCGACATTAGAAAAAGATAAAGTAGCGTGGAAATATTTCCAAAGTCCTGACCAAGTGACTTCAGGTCTTGGGACAGGAGTATTTGGACCAAATATTTCTTCAGGTAACTACGCTGTTCCAATTGTCATGACAAAAGATGCTTCAGAAGTCAGTCTGTATATCGTATCCGGTGGGAAACAATCTGCCATGCTTGGATTCTTGCCAATGGACGAAGGAGATGCACCAGAGTCTTACGGACACGCGTACCATGGCATCAACCGTAAGAACGGGGTTACCGATAAAGAAGTCAAACAACCGTACATTGGTTCAGAACGTCCCGATATGGATGACAAGTTGACCCAAGATTGGGAAGGGGACGACACAACAGGTACAGGCGACGAAGGGATCGACCAAATCTTGCCGACAGATTTGAAAAATAAGACCAATGGCATGATCAAGCTGGACCGGACTGCAAACGGAAATTACACCTTGTCCATCGAGGCCCATACAGGTGGAGCATCAGCCGCTTACCTCTACGGATGGATCGACTTCAATGGGGATGGAAAATTTGACAATGCGACAGAGCGTTCTGAGCTAGCAACCATCACGTCTGACGGGACAGTGGTCTTGAAATTCAACAATGGTCCTGCTCTCAACAATACCGAGTTAAACAAACTGGGCGTACGTGTCCGGATCTCTACCCATGCGCCAGATATCGAAAATCCAACTGGAATGTCCATGTCTGGAGAAGTAGAGGACTTCGAAACGCAAATCACCTTCCCACCAAAAGGAAGCAAGGAAGAAACGACTGGCTTGCAAGGGGTGACGCAAAATGCGACCGTTGCCTTTACTGCTTACGGAAAAGAAAAATACTCAAGAACTGAGAGTGCAGTCATCGATACCACAGTAGACCCAGTGATCGTAGATGCGGATGGCAATCCTGTGACCTTGGATAGTGATGGCTACTATGTCGTTGCTGGTGAAGGAAAATATAAGGTGACTGGAAACGGGACAGCTGTAGATGTTGTCTTTGTACCAGAAGCAGGCTTTGTAGGGACAGCGAAAGGAATCACGATCCGTCGGGTGGACAACAATGGCTACTCAACAGGATGGGTGACCAAAGACGGTTCTGAAACACCAATCAGTGATCAGACCAACATGATGGATGGCCGTTATATTCCAACCGTTATTCCTATGTCAGATGAAGAAACGACAGTGGATCTACAAGGATTAGAGCAAACAAAAGACCTGACCTTCAAGAATGGAACAGGGACAGTGACGCCTTCTGCAGATACCCCTGCTGAAATCGTGGATCCAGCTACTGGGAAATCCCTAGGAACCTCCACTCCAGCCTTGAAAGATGGGAAAGAAGTCGGAACCTACACGATTGATCCAACCACTGGTAAAGTGACCTTCACGCCAAACAAAGACTTCGTAGGGACTCCAGACCCCATCATCGTTCGTATCGTCGATGCAGATGGACGGACTGTAGCCGGTGTGAAATACACCCCTACCGTGCTCCCAGTGACACCAGTCGGAGAGGATAAGACCACTACTGGAAAACAAGGTCAAGAGCAATCCGAGACCGTCACCTTCAAGCAACAAGATGGAGCGGAAACAAAGGTACCGATGGTGGTCAGTGCAGACAATCCTGCCAAGTTTATCGATCCAACGACAGGAGAAGCGACAGATGAAACGACGCTCCCTGCGCTGAAAGATGGCGTACAAGTTGGGACCTATACGATTGATCCAGCGACTGGTAAAGTGACCTTTACGCCAAACAAAGACTTCGTAGGGACTCCAGATGGCATCACTGTTCAAGCGAAAGATGCCAATGGCACAGCAGCTACAGCAACCTATACGCCAACGGTGACCCCAGTTGTTCCGACCGCAACTTCAGCTGAGTCCGTCGCACCACAAGGCGCAACGCAAACGGGAACCGTGACCTTCACAGAAGGCGACGCAGTT
>NZ_KQ969508.1:31608-32262 GCF_001578875.1 Streptococcus sp. DD13 | reverse complement strand
CTTACACCCCAACGGTGACACCGGTCGTTCCAACTGCAAGCCCAGCTGAAACAACTGGAAAACAAGGTCAAGAGCAAACACAAGATGCGATGACCATGTTTACAGAAGGGGATGAAGTCGCACCAATTGACAAAACTTCGATCAGATTAGTCGATGCAAGTGGCAATGAAGTGACGGAAGTGCCTGCAACTAAAGACGGGAAAGAAGTTGGGAAGTATGTCATCGATCCAACAACTGGAGTGATCACGTTCACGCCAAACAAAGACTTCGTAGGGACTCCAGATTCCGTCAAAGTAGTTGCTAAGGATGCCAATGGAACGTCTGTTGAAACAACTTACACGCCAACGGTGACCCCAGTTGTTCCGACCGCCACTTCAGCTGAGTCCGTCGCACCACAAGGCGCAACGCAAACGGGAACCGTGACCTTCACAGAAGGCGATGCTGTAGCTCCAATCGACAAGACCACGATTACGTTATTAGACGAAAATGGCAACCCAGCAGCATCCGTAGATGCCAAATCACCAGACGGCAAAGTCATCGGTACCTATACGGTGGATCCAGAAACGGGTGTCGTGACCTTTACACCAACCGACAAGACCTACTCAGGCGATGTAGTTGCGGTGAAAGTCCAAGCAAAAGACGCAAATGGTACAG
>NZ_KQ969508.1:0-31505 GCF_001578875.1 Streptococcus sp. DD13 | reverse complement strand
CCTACACGCCAACGGTGACACCGGTCGTTCCAACTGCGGAAGATGCAGAAACCATTGATGTCCAAGGGAAAACACAAACTGCCAAACCTAAATTCACAGGTGGCGACAGTGATGTTCCGATGGATGACTCAGTTCCAGCGACCTTCGAAGATGGCTCGACTACAAAAGTAATCCCAGGAGTTGGTATCTTTACTGTATCTCCAGATGGGACCATCACCTTTGTTCCAGAGCCAGGCTTTACAGGAGTAGCCCCAACGGTGACCATCAAGCGGGTGGATGTCAACGGAACAGTGGTAACAGCTAACTATACGGCAACAGTTACCCCAGCTCCGGTTGAGCCAGATCAGCCAACTCCACCAGCACCGTCTGAACCAGAGCAACCAGCAACTCCAGCTCCTGCGAAACCAGAACAGCCTGAGTTGCCAAATACCGGTACTCAAGAGTCGATGACCCTTGGTCTAGCAAGTGTCGCTTCCTTGTTCGGTTTCTTCTTGCTGGCATTTGGAAAAAAGAAAGAAGAAGACCAATAAGAAGTCTGAAAGACTCTAGTCAAACATCTGACAAATAACCTAAAAGTCCTTTAGGTAGATGGCCAACCCAACCCTCAAGTTTCTCTTGGGGGTTGGGTTTTTGTTTAATAAGGCAAAACACTTTAGATTTCACGATTAAAAGTTTAAAAAATTCACAGAAATGCAACTATAAAAATGTGACCTAAACAAAAATCCTAAGTACATCGTCTTTTTAGCTTTAAAATAATGAATAAAACAACAGAAACCACCGCGATTTCGTTGATTTCAGGGGGTGTATGTTGTATAATGTAAGTTGAATAAATTCTACCTACAGATCAAACGAAAAGCCCTGGGAAGAAGGTGAAAGAAGCTGAGCAAGCTGATCACTGGTATCCATCGCTTCACGTTCAAAATCAACTTGTAGGAACGAATAGGAGGAGATTTTATGGAACAGGATTCCAAAAAACGACAGGGGATTTTTCAAAAGCTCTATGTCTTTTTCGCTACCTTGGTTCTGGTGATGAATACGGCTCTATCGGCCGTTTCTGTCTGGGCTGAGGATGCTGCCCCTGCAGCGACCAATACGCTAGATGTGAAGCTCACCTATGGAGATGGACAGGAGCATCCAGATGGTCAAACCTATGGCACAGGGGATACCATGTCAGCTTATATCAAGGTCACCCCAGAGAACCTGACGACCGAACCCAAAGAGGTGGATATCAAGGTTACCCTGCCCGGTAAGTATCTGAATTCAGCTAGTATTCCATCTTTTGACACCGCTTCAACCAAGGATGTGAAGGTGACTAAGGTTGGTGAGGACTACCAGCTGAACATCAAGTTTACGGACTACCAAAAGTCAGAAGCCCTCACCATTCCATTTATCGCCAACTGGAAAAGCGGTTTTCCGCCAACCAATTACAAAATGGATATCACAGGGACTGTGACCATCGATGGGACCACGACCAACCTCAATACTATCACCTGGAAACCCCAGTATACAGACTACAAGTTGGACAAGTATATCAATAATAATGATATGGCTAACATGAAGGATAACTATGCGGAGGCCATGCCGGGAGTCATTACGGGAGAAGATGGCAAGAACTACTTGAGTGAGTCCAGCTCTGTTCCTTTTGCTTTTGTTTTGAGCGGGATACAAGCTTTTTATGGAGGGCAGTATCGTCAATTGGAAAAAGTGACGATCACCGATACCCTTCCGACCTATACGGATAAAAATGGAGCGACTAGAACAGCGGTCCTCGATACCGAAAAGTCTGTCGGCTGGACGGACAACGGAGATGGAACGGTTTCTAAGTCTTTCGAAGCTAAAGCGAATAATAATGGGGCAAGTTATCACCAAGATTTCATGATTCAAATCAAGGAAAATAGTTTCCTCTATCTCAAGTTCCCGGATCTAGCAATGGACAAGGACCAAAAGGTGGAGGACCTACTGACCAAGGACTTGACCAATACAGCTAGCTTTGTTGGGGTTCCAAAAGAACGGGGCGAGGGAGAGCCTGATATCACCGGTGAGGATAGCCTCATCTTCCGCTTGACCTCTAAGGATCTCCAAGGCTCGGGGAGCTTTGCTAAGCGCTCCCAAGGGGATATCTTTGATACCCTTCCCTACAAGACCGCCAACTATGAATGGTCTCTGAACTTTGACAATAACACCCCGCTTCCATTTAAAAATCTAGTCCTTTCTGATACAGGTCTAGATAGTCGCCTAAAGATTTCCAAAATTGATATGGGCCGGATGATGTTGGGGATCTACGGAAATGGGCCAATGATTAGTCAGTATGTGGATCACTTGACCCTGACCCTAGAAGACGGCACGAAAAAGGACGTTGCCCTTGAAACCAAACAAGATGGGTCCGTTTCGATGGATCTGACCCAGTATGGGGTGGTGGTAGCTTGGGACCTAACCTTTAAGAGCGACTTTGAACTAGCCTCTGGTAGAGGGCTACGAATCCGCTCCTACACAGTCTTTAAGGATCCGGAAAATACCCGTGTCGACACTACAAATGACAGTAACAATAAGTACAGTAATCACGGGACCATGACCTTTAAGACCGCTGCAGGAGCTTCCTTGAAAAATGATGGTGATGCTTCCTTTGTGATGAAGCCGATTGCTGAAACGGTTAAGATTAATAAGCGGGAACGTTACAATAGTATGAACTTTACGGATGGGAAACACATTCAGTTCATGTTGGACTTCTCAGAAACGGTCTTGGATCCGGCAGTAGACCACGGGGATCTTCGTTTGGTCGACCTCTACGATCCAAATACCTTTGAGATCGATAAGAGTTTCATGGATCTGCAAATCAAAGAAAGACCTTGGTACAAGTCCTATGAAATTGTGGAGAACTACCACGACTCCGGTCGCAATGCCCTCATCATCCACCTGGACCAAGAGGCTCTGATAACAGAATTGGCTAGAACCAAAGGACAAGCACAGTTGCCTTTTGTCCAGGTCTGGTTAAAAGGAACCTTTGAAGGAGGTACCTATACCAATCACGTCTATGTGGTGGGAGATAACTTTGCAGAAAGTTCCTTGAAAAATGCCGTTGAAGACTCCTATGATCTTAATAACAACGGTTCTACAACCGATAAGCTGGCTCACTCTGAAGTCAACTACACAATCGTCGCAGCGGAAGGGATCTATGCACGGAAGTATATCGCTAAAAATGATGACCTTTCCGATGCTTCAGCAGTTGCTCGGACCTTTAAACCAGGTGAGACCTTCAACTATAAACTCACCATTAAGAACAATACCGATACACCGGTCGAAGAAGCTGTCGTTTATGACGTTCTTCCAAAGGTAGGAGATGTCAATACCTTAGACTCCTCTAACCGAATGAGTGAATATACCGTCTCTCTTCGGGGACCAATCACGGCTCCAGCAGGCTGGACTGTCTACTACACGACGGATGCGAGTGTGACTCAAAGTACCATGGCAGAGGCAGCGGATAAGGACATTTGGACCACTAGCGTCAGCGACTACAGTCAAGTAACTGGCTTTAAGATAGTGGCTGATAATGGAACCCAGATCAAAGCGCGGAGCGAAGCGAACTTTGGCGTCCCAGTTGTCAATCCTTCTGACTACTCGGACAAGGTTAAGGAACTCTTGCTCGAGCGCTCCAAAGACAATGCAGACAATGCGGGTCAAACGGGTGTCGTCCAAGCTCATAACCAATTTGGTTACAAGGCCAAATACCACAACGGAAATCGGGAATCCAATACCGTCACCTCCCAAATCTTTGCGGCTCATTTCTATGTCAAGAAAGTCGACAAGGATGATCGGACCAAGGGACTTTCAGGAGCTACTTTTGAACTTTCCAAGGATGGTACTGTCATTGATACCCAAACATCCAATACAGATGGGACGGTAGCCTTCCAATTCTTGCAAGAAGGGACCTATACCCTCAAAGAAACCAAGTCTCCTGAAAATTATCTGTTAGATGAAACGGAGCATACGGTGGTTGTGACGTATGATACGGACAATGTCCGCTACCATGTCACCATCGACGGGGAAGAAGTCGGCTCTAAGGCCAGTCCGAAAGTCATCGAAAACCAATCTGACTTACAAGAACTCGTGGCAGAAAAGAAATGGGACGATGCAGACAACAAGGAAGGTTTCCGACCTGAAAGTGTCCAATTCCAACTCTATAAAAATGGTCAAAAAGAAGGGGATGCAGTTACTGTCTCTGCTGCAACTAACTGGCAAGCAACCTTCAGCAAACTTCCAAAGACCGAAAATGGTCAAACCATTACCTATACAGTCAAAGAAGTCACCGTACCAACCGGCTATACTGTAGATACGGAAGAAGCCAGCTTTGTAGATGGAAAAGCGACGATCACCAACAAGCGCACACCTGAAATGACAGAAGTCACTGTTAAGAAGGTGTGGGATGACCAAAGCAATCAAGATGGTCTCCGCCCAAGCGCGATCACCCTTCACTTATTAGCCAATGGTGAGGAAGTTTCCAGTGCAGAAGTCAGCGGAAGTGGCGATGAGTGGAGCTATACGTTTAGTGACCTAGCCAAGTATGCCAATGGAAAAGAAATTGTCTATACCGTAACGGAGGATCGTGTCGAAAACTACACGACTGAAATAAACGGCATGACCATCACCAACCACTACAAACCTGGTAAGACCAGTATGACCGTCACCAAAAAATGGGTAGACGCAGACGATCAGGATGGTATCCGTCCAGATTCGATCAAGGTTCAACTCTACGCGGATGGGACAGCAACGGGTCAAGAAGTCGAACTTTCAAGTAGCAATAACTGGACAGCGACCTTCCAGGATCTGGACCAAAAAGCTGCTGGAAAAGACATTGTCTACACTGTGAAAGAAGCAGAGGTTCCGTCTGGCTATGAAGTGACGATTGACGACAACAACAAAGGAAACGTCCTTATCACCAATACCCATACGACTGAAACGACAAGTGTATCGGTCACAAAGAAATGGGACGATGCGAACAATCAAGATGGCCTTCGTCCAGATAAGGTCACAGTTGCTCTTTTAGCAGACGGTGTGGAAACGGGTCAGACGGTCGAACTTTCAAGTAGCAACAACTGGCAAGCAACCTTTACAGACTTGCAGAAAAAAGCCAAAGGAAAAGACATCGTCTACACTGTGCAGGAAGTCTCAGTACCAGAAGGCTACCAAGCCAGTGTCGATCATACAGATCCAGCGAACCAAGTGATCACCAATACCCATACTCCAAAAGAACCAACTCCACCAACACCTGAAGAGCCAAAGAAACCTAAAAAGATTTTTGGATTTTTACCAAATACAGGGACAACCATCTCTCTACTAGGACTCATCGGCGCAGTGATGCTGGGAGGATTAGGATACCTTACCCTTCGTAAGAAAAACAAAAAACAATAATGCGAAAGCAGCAAATGTTTTAAAAGAAGAGAGGGGGACAGAAATCGGTCATTCCTTAGAATTCGATTTCGTCGTCCCACCTCCGCATAGTTGAGTCGGGTTGTAAAAGCGGATGAAATCAGCGTCGTAGAGCCCCCTCAACCACTGCGTCTTGCGCAACAATCCAAAAACAATTAAGAGGCTAGGACTTTTGTCCTAGCCTCTTCTTTTTAGTTGGGGGATGAGTTTAACGTCTAAAGAATGAGAGGATTGAGCAGGTCTTTTCGTTGATACATCAAGGTGCCTGCTTCAGTTTCGGATCTTGAGATTTTCGGTTGAATTGACGCTAAAGAAATCGCTTGCTATACTGGAATGGCTTTGTGTTTTCCTCTGGACATAAATTATTTGAATGATGAATAAAAGTGTCCTTAAGTTAAAAAGCTTTTCGGACTATAATGAAACCATCAAAAAGATATCGGAGGAAAACACATGTCAGATTGGTTAGGGATCCGAGATCGGGTCTATGTCGTAACGGGTGGTAGTTCAGGGATTGGGCTTGCTATTGTGAGGGAGTTGCTTGCTGTTGGTGCTAAAGTAGCAAACTTTGACATCAAAGATAGTGACCTGAAAGACGATCGCCTTTTGTTTATCCAGACAGATGTGACGTCCCATGAAGCAGTCAAGGCTTCAGTTGCAAAGGTTCTGGAACATTTTGGAAGCATTGATGGCTTAGTCAACAATGCTGGCATCAATATTCCAAGCTTGCTGGTCGATACCAGAGAACCTAGAGGACCGTATGAATTGGATGAAGCTAAGTTTGACCGAATGATGGCCATCAATGTTAAGGGACTATTCTTTGTCTCTCAAGAAGTTAGTCGCATTTTAGCTGAGAAAAAATCCGGTGTCATTGTTAACATGGCATCAGAGGCAGGTCTTGAAGGTTCTGAAGGACAAAGTATCTACTCAGCGACTAAAGGGGCAGTTTATTCCTTGACTCGTTCTTGGGCGAAAGAACTAGCCAAACACAATATTCGCGTCGTTGGAATTGCCCCTGGCATCATGGAAGAAACGGGTTTGCGAACACTTGCATACGAAACGGCTCTCGCATACACCCGAGGCAAAACGGTGGACGAGTTGCGTGAGGGGTACGGGAATACCAGTACTATTCCGCTTGGAAGAAGTGGAAAGTTGAGTGAAGTGGCCGATTTTGTCCTTTATGTTTTATCGGACAAAGCCAGCTATATCACTGGTGTAACAACAAATGTGGCAGGTGGCAAGACTCGCGGTTAGAAACGAGGAAACATGAGTCTAGAACTCCATAAAAAAGAATTGCTCTATGTCTTATCTTCAGAGCCAAGCGTAAGCTACGTGATTATCGAAGAGAAACTAAACATATCCAAGCGCTCCATCAAATTATTGGTAGAGAGTCTACTCTACAGTTATGGTCATATTTTTTCTATACAGGAAAAAGGGGAGTCCTTATCCTTGACCATCTATGATCAGGAATCTTTTAAACTCTTGGTTATGGAGGAGTTATTACAGTCATCTGATTTAAATTCGTTTCATAAACGTCAAGCTGTCTTCTTTCGACGTTTGCTGGATGCAAATGGCTTCTTGTCAGCAGATGACTTAGCAGAGGAGATGGGAATCAGCCGACGTAGTTTGACACGAGATATGGCGCGGATGAAGGAGCTTCTGACTTCGTATGATTTGCTTTTGATTTCAAAGCCGGGTGTAGGAATTTGTCTGGAGGGTTCTGAACTAAATAAACGCCTACTCTACCTATATGAAGTGGTAGGTTACTTAGAGCAGGCAATCGAATTACCTGAAGAGGTGATCGACACCTATACAGACTTTATTGCAAGCAAGCATTTTCCATTGGAAGTGCAGAAATCGTTTCTATCTACCTTGCAATTGACCTGGAAGAGGCGCCACTATCCTCTTGAACGCTCAGACTTTCACTGGTTTACCAGACAGACCGAGTTAGATTTGCCAACGATTGTTTATGAAGTTTTCGATTTTTACTGGGGACGCCCCATCACCGAAGAGGAAAAATATTTCTTGACCTTCCCTATGCAACTAGGGCTTATCGCTGCAGATGTAGAGCGTCAAGATGTCTTGTCTGTTGTACAGTCTGCTCTCGCCTTGACCATCAAGGAGTATGGGATTCAGCTCGACATAGAAGAGGATGCACTCCTTTTGCAACGTCATCTTATCTACTTGCTTAATCGTAGTGTCATGAAGTGGGAATTGACAGAAGTGAGTTTACGAGAACAGTTACTTCAATCCTCATTTTCTCATGTAGTAGCAGACTTTTTTCTTCGCTGTTTCTCAGATAAATTGCAGATCACGATTTCAAAAAAGGAGGTTCCCCTCTTTGCAGCCTGGATGGAATTGCTTCTGGCACGAAAGAGCAAACCTCTGATTGGAAAAATTGCAGTTGTCTCTCAAGCGGGTCAGTCCTTTAATGTCTTAGTCGAGCAACAAATTCTTCAAATTTTTGGAAATGATTGTCAGATTACTTTTTTAGAATTTACAAATCATGCACCTTATGAGGAATTGGAGGCCAAATATGACCTAGTCTTTACAGATAACTTGATGTATAGTGAAGAGCTATTCAAGTCTTGTATCTCCCTAACTATCGTCACAAGGGAAAATACGAAAGAACGTGTTCGGATGGAACAAACAGTTTTAGCTCGGAAAATTCAGCTGTATTGTCAAGTCATCTCTACTCAGTTTGAAGCAGGAGAAAGCTACGAAGCAAACTTATCCGCTCTCCTAGGACGATTAGCAGATGGGGGCTTCATTGATCACAGGCACATTCAAGATATCCTTGCTAAAGAGGAAAAACGGCCTGCAGTCTCCAGTAATGGATTTGCCTATCCTCATTTGACTTCAGAGACATTACAACAATTGACAATCGTCGTTTTGGAAGAAGAATGCTTGGGTTTAAAGCATCTAAATGGTTTATCTGTCGAAGACTTTATTCTATTATTAGTACCTACAAAATTGGATGAATTTCAACAAGATGTACTGTATAAGATTTTTGACAATATTTTTCGAACGGAACAAGGTTGTGTGAAGGAACGATTAGGGATCCCTTACATGACGGAGTTACTTCATGTGTAGCAGGAGGAAAAAATGTATTCAATCTATCTCATAGCTGGTCTAGTCATTGCTGCGTATATCCTGCAAATCTTATTGGGCCTGCGACAGCTCAAGAATTTTAATCAAGCATATATGCAAATGAGACGTCAAGGACGCGTCGCGATTGGTCGCCGTTCAGGGAAACTTCGTGCAGGGACGATTGTTTTATTTGCTGTTGATAAGAACGGGACGGTTTTAGATGGGAGGAAAATGCAAGGAGTCACAGTTCTGTCCAAGTTTAAGGCAATGCCTTCCTATATAGGACAAGATATCCATTACCTGGATACCTATAATCCCTTAGTCAGATCTGAAAATAGACTGCTACAAATCGCGATAGAAGATGCGAGAGAAGTTTTCTTACGAGTAGAAGCCGGGAATTATGATGATAAAATGGTCGCGTCGGCCTTTGATCTTTCAACCAATTGGCAATTACTCAAGGCTCGATTTAAATGTGGAATCAAATAAAATAAATTAAAAAGGAGATATTCTTATGAATGTTGTAACTCGTTTTGCAGAAGGGTTTATGAACCTCTTTCAATCTGGTGCCGAAACCTTTATCAGTTGGATGACGGGTATTGTACCAGTTGTCTTGATGCTGATGGTTTTGATGAATGCGTTGATAGCTATTATCGGAGAAGAACGCATGAATAAACTTGGGGAACTTTCCGCTAGGAATCCGCTAACCCGGTATATGATTTTACCGTTTTTGTCGGCCTTCATGCTAGGAAATCCGATGGCTATGAGTATGGGACGTTTCTTGCCAGAATTTTATAAACCAAGTTTCATTGCTTCACAAATGCAATTTTGCCATACGTCAAATGGGATTTTCCCACATATTAATCCTGGGGAACTCTTTGTATGGTTAGGAATTGCATCGGGGATTCAACAACTTGGATTAAATGAAATGGATTTGGCTATCCGCTATTTATTAGTTGGTTTGATTATGAATGCAGTTGGTGGATGGGTTACAGATTTTACGACTGCTTGGGTATCGAAGCAACAAGGTGTAACACTCAGTAAAGAAGTAAAAGTGGTCAACTAGCATAGAAAGGATGAAAACGATGGCTTATAAGAGTATTAAAGTTGTTAGAGGTAATGGTGGATTTGGTGGACCGTTAATCATTACACCAACGGAAGAAAAACATAAATTTATTTACATCACAGGTGGTGGTGAAAAGCCAGCAATTGTGGATAAAATTGCAGAGTTGACAGGAATGGAAGCAGTCAATGGTTTTAAAACTTCCATCCCTGATGAAGAGATTGCTTTAGCTATTGTAGACTGTGGTGGGACCCTTCGTTGCGGGATTTATCCAAAAAAAGGCATCCCAACCATTAATGTGGTTGCAACTGGGAAATCAGGCCCGTTAGCACAGTACATCACAGAAGATATCTATGTGTCATCCGTCGGTCTGGATCAGATTACCCCTACTGATGAGACAGCATTAGTTTCTGACTTGAGTCAAACCACCGCTCCTACATACGATACGAGTAAAAAAATTACGGAACAACGAGCTCAAACAAGCTTTGTGGCTAGAATTGGTATGGGAGCAGGAAAGGTAGTGGCCATCTTCAACCAGTCCGCTCGAAATGGTGTGCAGACAATGATTAACACGGTGATCCCGTTTATGGCCTTTGTAGCTTTACTCATCGGGATCATCAATGGATCAGGGATTGGAACGTGGTTGTCTCATCTACTGAGTCCATTAGCAGGTAGTATCTGGGGCTTGATTCTTCTTGGATTTATCTGTTCGCTTCCATTCTTGTCCCCTTTGCTTGGGCCAGGGGCAGTTATCTCCCAATTGGTCGGTGCCTTGATTGGGGCTGAAATCGGAAAAGGGAATATTCCTCCACAGATGGCCCTGCCAGCCTTGTTTGCCATCAATACACAAAACGGCTGTGATTTCATCCCAGTTGCCCTAGGTTTAACAGAGGCAGATGCGGAGACAGTAGAAGTAGGGGTACCATCTGTGCTTTATTCTCGCTTCCTAAATGGTGTACCACGTGTCATCATCGCTTGGATCGCAAGTATCGGTCTTTACAGCTAACGCATACAAAAGAAGGAAAGAATCATGACAAAAATATTTGAAACAACAGTGACAAAGATTGGTCCAGATGCGCAAAACATGATAGATGAGGCGAATATGTTCATCTTATTTGGGGATGGTGCACCAGATGACTTGGCAGACTATTGCTTTACACACAATTGTAGGAAAGTTGCAGGAGACATTCATCCAGGGGGCTATTTGGTCATCGATGATGAGGAGTATCTGATAACTGCTGTTGGTTCTGTTGTGTCAAAAAATTTGTCGACTCTTGGTCATATTACAGTAGCCCTGGATGGCAGTACGGAAGTGACATTGCCCGGGACCTTGCACATCCAGGTGACAGTCCCTCCTGTCATTCAGCAGGGATCCGTTATACAAATTTATGAATAAAGGAGGTCTCCTATGGGCTATATGCTAGACACCGCAAATCTGGAGAAAATTAAGATTTGTCAAGCGATATTTCCGCTAGTAGGTGTCACGACGAATCCGTCTATTTTTAAGATGGAAGGGAAATTAGACGTTTTTGAACATTTACGAGCTATTCGACAAGTTATCGGAAAGACACAGAGTCTTCATGTTCAGGTGGTTTCTACTGAAGCTAGCAAGATGGTGGAAGAAGCAGAGAACATTTTGTCCCAGGTGGACGAGGAGGTTTACATCAAGGTCCCTGTGACAATTGAAGGTTTAAAAGCTATCAAGCTACTCAAAGAAAAAGGAGTGCATGTAACAGCAACTGCCATCTACTCAGAAGCGCAAGCTTATCTAGCGATTGATGCGGGTGTAGAATATATTGCTCCTTACTTCAATCGGATGGAAAGTTTAAATATTGATGTACCTTTGCTCCTGACGCACATCGCAGCTTATATTGAGAAGACAGGAGCTCTGACTCGAATCTTGGGAGCTAGTTTCAAAAATATCCATCAGGTCAATCAAACCCTCTCCCTAGTTGGTCACGATGTGACAGTTGATCCGACTCTTTTATTAGATGTTCTTTCGACTGCATCGATTAAGAAAGCAGTTAGCGATTTTCAAGTGGACTGGGAAAGTGTTTACGGCGCCGGTCAAACTCTCTAAAGGGAAGACCGACTCTATACTAAAACCCCCAAATAAGGTTCTATCGAACTTTGGTAGCCCCTTACCCCATTCTTGTTTTTTAACAGCTAATCCTCTTGAAACTTCCTAAAAAGTGACAGAGGAAGTCGCTTGTCTCCAAAAACACTTCATTTATCAAGCGTAGATGGAGTGTTTTTGTCTTGAAACAATGAGAGAAAGCTCTAGTCTTCTGTTGATTTTTTAAAAAATTACCGATAATCTACTCGAACAATTAGTGTATTTTAGGCTTGCTTTGATCCTTTGGTGCTCATCGTTTAGAGGACGATTGCTCTTCAATTCCCTAATTCATCTCAATACCAAGATAAGCTCTTTCTGCTCGTCTCTTCTTCATCAGTCATCCAAATTAAAAGACACACTAGGCCTACCCGTTAACGGACGGTCCTGGTGTGTCTTTCTATATTTTTAAACGACATGCCGTTCGAAGGCATCATCAGAAATGCCTTGTTCAAGGATGAGTTTTGCCCATTCTTTTGCAGAAAAGAGGCTGTGGTCCTTGTAGTTGCCGCAGGATTCAATGGTGGTTCCAGGGACGTCCTCCCAGGAGGTCACTTCGGCAATTTCGGTCAAGGCATCTTTGAGGGCGTGGGCCACTTCTGTACTTGAATGCTGACCCCAGAGGATCATGTGAAAGCCAGTCCGACAACCAAAAGGAGAGCAGTCGATCATCCCGTCGATCCGTTTGCGGATCAGCTGGGCTAACAAATGTTCAATCGTGTGCAAACCAGCAGTAGGGATGGCATTTTCATTGGGCTGGACTAGGCGGATGTCAAAGTTAGTGATGACATCTCCCTTAGGACCAAACTCTTCTGAAATCAATCGGACATACGGTGCTTTCACAAGGGTATGGTCCAATTCAAAACTTTCTACAATAATTTCTTTTTCCATTTTCGAAAGGGCTCCTTCTTTTTTATTTGATTATAGCATATTTCTTGATAGAATTTGTGAAATCGTTTTTTTTATGATAAAATGAGAAAGGATTTCTTATGGAGATCTGAATGAGAAAAGAGGTAGAAAAATGATTACATTCATCATTGGAATCATCATTGTTTCTGCTCTCATTGGTTTAGGAATTGGATATCTGGCGATTTCGTTGAAGATGCGTTCTTCACAGGAAACCGCAGAATTAACCCTTTTAAAGGCCGAACAAGATGCTAGTAATATGAGAGGGAAGGCAGAAGAAGAAGCGGACAGTATTTTGAGAAATGCTGAGCGTGATCGTCAAACCCTCAAAAAGGAATTGCTACTTGAGGCCAAAGAAGAAGCACGTAAGTATCGTGAGCAGGTCGATCAGGAGTTTAAGTCTGAAAAGCAAGTGCTGAAACAGACAGAGTTGCGCTTGGAAGAACGGGCCAATAACTTGGATCGAAAAGACGATAATTTAACGACGAAAGAACAGGCTTTAGAAAAGAAAGAACAAAGTCTATCAGATAAGTCTAAACACATTGTAGAGCGGGAACATGCACTGGATGAGCTAGAAGAACAAAAAGCTCAAGAAATGGAACGAATTGCTTCTTTGAGTAAAGAAGAAGCGAGAGAATTCATTTTAGCGGATACAAAAGCCCATCTCACACGCGAAATTGCCCTTCGGGTGAAAGAAGCAGAGCGTGAGGTCAAAGAAAAATCTGATAAAATCGCCAAAGACCTTCTGGCGCAGGCGATGCAACGGATTTCTGGGGATTATGTTGCCGAACAAACGATTACGTCAGTACATCTACCAGATGACGGCATGAAAGGTCGGATTATCGGTCGGGAAGGCCGCAATATTCGTACCTTTGAAAGCTTGACAGGGATCGATGTGATTATTGATGATACACCAGAAGTGGTTGTCCTATCCGGCTTTGATCCGATTAGACGTGAAATCGCTCGGATGACCATGGAGGCTCTCCTTCAGGATGGCCGCATCCACCCAGCTCGTATTGAAGAGCTGGTGGAAAAATACCGTCTGGAGATGGATCAACGGATCCGTGAGTACGGAGAAGCAGCTGCATTTGAAATCGGAGCTCCTAACTTGCACCCGGACCTCATCAAAACCATGGGACGTCTTCATTTCCGAACATCTTATGGTCAGAATGTTCTCCGTCATTCCATTGAAGTTGGAAAGCTAGCTGGTGTTCTAGCTGCAGAACTGGGCGAAAATATTGATCTGGCCAGACGAGCTGGTTTCCTGCACGATATCGGGAAGGCAGTGGACAGGGAAGTGGATGGTAGTCACGTAGAAATCGGAACAGAACTTGCACGGAAGTACAAGGAAAATCCGATTGTGATCAATGCGATTGCCAGCCACCACGGAGATGTTCCTGCAGAAAGTACCATAGCCGTTATCGTAGCGGCAGCAGATGCCTTAAGTGCTGCGCGACCAGGTTCTCGTCGAGAGTCCATGGAAACCTATATCAAGCGTCTGCAAGAACTGGAGGAAATCGGAAACAGCTATGACGGCGTGAAGCAAACTTATGCGATCCAAGCCGGTCGGGAAGTGCGCGTGATCGTCCATCCAAACAAGATTGATGATGATCGCCTCACGATTTTAGCGCATGATATCCGGGAGCAGATTGAAAATAGCCTGGATTACCCTGGAAACATCAAGGTAACGGTTATCCGGGAAACCCGAGCGATAGACATTGCAAAATAAGCTATCCTTACACTTATAGAAGGAGCCTGAATCAAACAAACACAGATGATCTGATCAGGTAGAAACAAGCGGAGCTAGGGTCTTTTCCCTAGTTCCGTTTTTCTTCCCTATTCTCTCTTTAAAGAAGAGGGGGCAGCCACCAAAGACAAGAGGAAGGCTTGCGTCCAGGACTTGCTAAGAAAATCTTGTCATTCTCTTGAAATCCCCCTTCATTTCTGATAGACTAGAGAGAAGAATTGAGAAGGAGATGTCATGACAGAACGTGGCCTATTGATTGTCTTTTCTGGCCCATCAGGGGTTGGAAAAGGAACGGTAAGGAAGCAAATTTTTGATAGTTCAGATAATAAATTCCAGTATTCAGTTTCGATGACAACTCGTCCTCAACGTCCAGGGGAAGTGGACGGAGTAGATTATTTTTTCCGGACGCGTGAGGAGTTCGAAGAGCTGATTCGTAAGGGACAGATGTTGGAATATGCGGAGTATGTCGGCAATTACTATGGGACGCCTCTGACTTATGTGAATGAAACGCTCGATCAAGGAATTGATGTTTTCTTGGAGATTGAAGTCCAAGGGGCCTTGCAGGTGAAGAAAAAAGTTCCGGATGGAGTTTTTGTCTTCCTGACCCCCCCAGACTTGGATGAGTTGCGGGATCGCCTAATCGGTCGCGCGACAGATAGTGAAGATATGATCAATCGTCGGATTGAGCGAGCAAAAGAAGAGATTGCCCTGATGAGAGAGTATGATTATGCGGTTGTCAATGACGAGGTGCACTTGGCAGCTGAGCGTGTGAAGAAAATCATCGAGGCAGAGCATTTCCGTGTCGATCGTGTGATTGGACGGTATGACAAGATGATGAGCAAGGCAGAGGCAGTGTCAGCCAGCTCTCATTCGTAATAGAAAAGATAAAGGAGAACTGGTCTTATGATGCTAAAACCATCCATTGATACCCTTTTGGATAAGGTGCCTTCCAAATATTCATTGGTGATCTTAGAAGCCAAGCGGGCACATGAGTTAGAAGCAGGTGCCAACCCGACACAAGAGTTTACCTCAGTCAAATCAACCCTGCGTGCTTTAGAAGAAATCGAAGCAGGGACAGTTGTCATTCATCCGGATCCAGATGCTAAGCGTGCAGCTGTCCAACGTCGGATCGAGGAAGCGAAGAAGCGGGCTGAAGAAGAAGAACAAAAGATTAAAGAGCAAATTGCCAAAGAAAAAGAAGACGGCGATAAGATATAAAAAGAAAACTCAGCTGGAATCCAGCTGAGTTTATTTACTCAATGGAAAGGAAGAGCTCATGATTGCGAAAGTCATCGTTGATGTACCCTTGATGCAGACGGATAAGCCATTTTCTTATCAAGTCCCAGAAGCATTTGAAGAGATGCTTCAAGCTGGGATGCGTGTCCATGTGCCCTTTGGTCGCGGGGGGCGATTGATCCAAGGGATTGTGTTAGATGTGACACGAGACTCATATGCGAGCCTAAAAGAGATCGTAGAAGTGCTCGACTACCAGCCTGTCCTCAATGAAGAGCAACTGTGGCTGGCGGAGCAGATGCGTTCCACAGTCTTCGCTTATAAGACAACGATATTAAAGGCGATGTTGCCAAATCTGCTCAATTCTACCTATGACAAAGTCTTGTATCCGGAAAAAAGCTTGACCCCAAAGGAGCGTGAGGCCTTGTTTGGGGAAGCTTCTTCTCTTCAATTTTCTGATTTAGATCTGGCACGTCAGTCCCAGGTCATGCGCTTGACCCAGCAAGGTAAGCTACGGCTGGAATATCAGGCAAAGGATAAAAAGCAGGTGAAGACGGAAAAGTGGTTCCGTGTCCGTAAAGCTGCTCTAGAAAGCCACCCTATTTCCAAACGCGCGAAAAGACGTCAAGAGGCCAAGGACTTCTTGTTGGAATTGACGGATAAAATGCGCTTAAGCGAATGGAAGGCCCTATTTTCAGCCGAGATTGTTCGCTATTTTGAAGAAGAGGGGCTAATCGAAGTTTTCTCAGAGGAAGTGCTACGCACTCAGGATTACTTTGATGGAGTGGCACCGTCCCAAGCTCATATTTTAAATGATGAGCAGGCGCTGGCTGCAAAGTCCATTCTCTCGAGTGTTGGGAAGGAAAGCAAGACCTATCTCTTAGAAGGAGTGACAGGAAGTGGCAAGACAGAGGTCTACCTTCAAGTCATAGAAGGTGTCTTGAAAATGGGAAAGACGGCGATTGTCCTGGTTCCTGAGATTGCCCTCACCCCTCAGATGACCCAACGCTTTATCGCTAGATTCGGCCAGCAGGTGGCTCTTTTGCATTCGGGGCTTTCGGATGGGGAAAAATACGATGAATGGCGGAAAATCGAAAGGGGAGAAGCGAAGGTCGTTGTCGGCGCACGCTCTGCTATTTTTGCCCCAGTCAAAAACTTAGGGGTGGTGATTATTGATGAAGAACATGAGTCGACCTACAAGCAAGAGTCTAATCCCCGCTATCATGCTCGAGACGTGGCCCAGCTTCGCATCCAGTATCATCAGGCAGTTCTTGTCCTGGGTTCTGCGACCCCTAGCCTAGAATCTCGTGCTCGTGCAAGCAAAGGAGTCTATGGATTCTTACAATTGACGCATAGAGCTAACCCAAATGCCCTAATCCCTAAGGTAGAAGTTGTTGATTTTAGAGACTTTATAGGACAACAAGAAGCCAGCAACTTCACCCCTCTTTTGGTTGAAAAGATTCGTGAAAAGTTGGCCAAAAAAGAGCAGGTCGTCTTGCTTTTAAACCGCAGGGGCTATTCTTCTTTTGTGATGTGTCGAGATTGTGGAGCGGTGGACGAATGCCCTAATTGTGATATTTCCTTGACCCTCCACATGGATAGTAAAACGATGAACTGTCATTATTGCGGTTTTCAAAAGGAAATTCCAAGAGTTTGTCCATCTTGTCAGAGTTCCTCCATGCGCTATTATGGAACAGGAACCCAAAAAGCGTATGACGAGTTGGCGAGCCTTCTTCCGGATGCGCGTATCCTGCGGATGGATGTCGATACAACCCAGAAGAAGGGAGCCCATGAGCGCCTGCTTCGAACCTTTGAACAAGGAGAAGCGGATATTTTATTGGGAACCCAGATGATTGCCAAAGGTTTGGATTTCCCTAATGTTACCCTGGTGGGAGTATTAAATGCCGATACAGCGCTTCATTTAGCTGATTTTCGTGCGTCAGAACGGACCTTTCAGCTGCTGACACAAGTGGCTGGCCGGGCAGGCCGGGCAGAAAAAGAAGGGGAAGTAATCATCCAAACCTATAATCCTCAACACTACGCCATTCAGTTTGCCAAGCAGCAGGATTATGAACAATTTTATGCGTATGAAATGGGGATTCGTCGAAGTTTAGGTTACCCTCCTTACGTCTATACCGTTGGGATTACCCTGTCCCATCCATCTGAGGACGTGGCTGTAAAGAAGGCCTATGATGTCATGCAATTGCTGCGTCAAGGTCTATCAGATGGCGTCGCTATGTTAGGTCCGACTCCAAAGCCAATTGCTCGGACACGCAATCTCTACCATTATCAAATCCTGCTAAAGTATCGAAAAGAAGACCATTTAGTGGATTGTCTTCGTCATATCTTAGACTGGAGTCAAGAGAAGGCGCAGCAAGAGGTGAGGGTGGTCATTGATCACGAACCGCAAAATTTGATGTGATTCTATCCGGATGAGAGAAGGAGAGGTCGGTCTCTTTCAAGCCTGCGAGACTCCAATGGGAGACAATACATGGTATAATAAAAGGAATAACAAGCGAGGAACAAGATGACAAAAATTATTTTTATGGGAACTCCTGCATTTTCGGCAACTGTCTTAAGAGGGCTTTTGGACAGCAAAGATTATCAAATCCTAGCAGTCGTTACCCAACCAGACCGAAAAGTCGGTCGAAAAAAGGAAGTCAAAATGACACCGGTGAAAGAATTGGCGCTGGAATATTCTCTACCTGTATTCCAACCAGAGAAATTATCCACCAGTCCAGATTTAGACCATTTGATCCAATTGGGAGCAGATGGAATCGTAACTGCAGCTTTCGGTCAGTTCTTACCAACCAAGTTGCTATCGTCCATGAATTTTGCGGTCAATGTACACGCGTCCTTGTTGCCGAAATATCGTGGAGGTGCTCCCATTCATTATGCGCTTATCAATGGGGATAAAGAAGCGGGTGTAACCATCATGGAGATGGTCAAGGAAATGGATGCTGGGGATATGATTGCAAAGCGTGCGATTGAGATTACTGAAACGGATAATGTCGGGACCCTCTTTGAGAAACTGGCACTAGTTGGGCGCGACCTTCTTTTAGATAGTCTACCTGCTTACTTAGACGGGACTCTCATTCCAGAAAAGCAAAACCCTGACCTCGTCAGCTTCTCTCCCAATATTTCCCCAGAAGAGGAAGTGTTGGATTGGACCAAAACAGCACGTCAGCTCTTTAACCAGATTCGAGGCATGTATCCCTGGCCAGTTGCCCATACCGTATGGCATGCCAACCGGTTTAAAATTTATGAGGCTACAGTGGTGGAAGGGTCAGGTCACCCAGGTCAAGTCCTTGTGAAGAATAAGAAAGAGCTGATCATTGCGGCAGGAGAAGGGGCTCTTTCTCTAAAGGTTGTGCAAGCGGCAGGAAAGCCACAAATGCCCATCGCCTCTTTTTTAAATGGCCAAGGACAAGGTATTAATGTTGGAGATCAATTTGGAAACTAAACGGGATACAAACGCGCGTGCGGTAGCCTTGACTGTTTTAGAACAGATCTTGGAGGAAGGCGCTTATTCAAATATCGCTGTAAACAAGGCCTTAACCCAATCCGCGCTTTCCCCAGCGGACAAGCGGCTGGTCACGGAATTGGTCTATGGGACAGTGGCCCGTAAAATCACTTTGGAATGGTACCTCTCCCATTTTGTCGAGGACCGAGATAAGCTGGATGGTTGGGTCTATGTCTTATTGCTGATGAGTCTGTACCAGCTGTACTTTCTTGAAAAAATACCTGCTCATGCCGTTGTTTATCAAGCTGTCAACTTGGCCAAGCGAAGTCCAGGTACTTCTTCTTATGTCAATGCTATCTTGAGGAAGATACTCTCGCAAGGACTCCCGGATGTCACAGCGATTAAACGAAAAAACAAACGCTTATCTGTCCAATATTCTCTCCCTGTATGGCTGGTCCGTGCATTGCTGGAGGAATACGGAGAAGAGCGGGCTGAAAAGATATTTGCTAGCTTGTATACACGAAGTAAGGCGAGTGCCCGAGTGGTTCGTCCGGAGCGCTTAGAAGTCTTGGCAGAAGAGCTTGGAGCAAGTCGATCCCTGCTCTCACCGCTAGGATTGGTCAAAGAAAAGGGGAATTTTTCACAGACTCGAGCCTTTCAAGATGGGGAGATCACCATTCAAGACGAGACCAGTCAACTAGTCGCTCCGACCTTAGATATAAGAGGGGACGAGCTCATTTTGGACGCCTGTGCAGCTCCTGGAGGGAAAACCGTGCATATGGCTTCTTATCTAGACCAAGGACGGGTAATCGCCCTCGACCTATATGAACATAAGTTGGCCCTCATTCGAGAGAATGCAGATCGACTGGGTGTGTCAGACAAAGTCGAGACGAGGCAATTAGATGCCAGACAGGTTTCCCAGCATTTTCCAACGGAATATTTTGACAAAATACTGGTGGATGCCCCTTGTTCTGGGATTGGATTGATTCGGAGAAAGCCGGATATTAAGTACACGAAAAAGAGTGTGGATTTTTCTTCCTTGCAAGAAGTCCAGTTGCAGATCCTAGAGAGTGTTTGCCAAACGGTAAAAAAAGGTGGTATAATAACCTACAGTACCTGTACCATTATGGAAAAAGAGAATCAAGAGGTTCTGCGCAAATTTTTGGAACTGCATCCGAATTTTGTACAAGTTCCCTTGACACATAGTCAGGTAGATATCGTCAAAGATGGCTGTATCTTGGTGACACCGGAACTTCATCAGACGGATGGTTTCTTCATCGGACAACTAAAGAGATTATCTTAGAAAGAGTGCAGGTTATCCTGCTAGAAAGAAGAACGATAGATATGAAAATTAGCTTTTTAACGGATGTCGGACAAAAGCGTTCTAATAATCAAGATTACATTAATTGTTATCAAAATAGAGCGGGTGTGAGTTTGATCGTGCTCGCCGATGGGATGGGGGGTCATCGTGCAGGTCATATTGCCAGTGAGATGACAGCGACCGACCTCGGTAGCTCCTGGGTGGATACCCAAATCGATAGCCTCAATCAGGTACGTGAGTGGTTGATTGAGCAGATCGAGATAGAAAATGAAAAGATTTACCAACTCGGGCAAACAGACCAATATAAAGGCATGGGTACGACGCTAGAAGCGGTCGTGATTATTGATCACCAAATGATTTATGCGCACATCGGTGATTCACGGATCGGCCTCCTACGAAAAGAAGAGTACACTCAATTGACCAATGATCATTCCTTGGTCGGTGCCTTGGTTCGTGCAGGTCAGTTGACAGAGGCTGAAGCAGAACACCATCCACAACGCAATATTATCACGCAATCAATCGGTCAAGCAGAGCCGGTAGAAGCTGATATCGCGATCAAATCATTGGAAGTCGGAGACCTAGTCCTCATCAATAGTGATGGCTTGACCAATATGGTGTCACAAGAGGATATTCGAGATATTCTCCTCAGTGATGTGACCCTTGAAGAAAAAGCAGAAACCCTCATTCGGTTTGCCAATAAGGCCGGAGGTACTGACAATATTACGGTTGGTATTGTAGAAGTGACGGAGGAGGCATCTGAATGATTCAAATCGGTAAGATCTTTGCGGGTCGCTATCGGATCATTCGGCAAATCGGACGTGGTGGGATGGCAGATGTCTATCTCGCAAAGGATCTGATTTTAGATGGAGAAGAAGTTGCGGTAAAGGTTCTTCGGACCAATTATCAAACGGACCAGGTAGCAGTCCAACGTTTCCAAAGAGAAGCGCGGGCCATGGCAGAACTGGACCACCCAAATATTGTTCGGATCACAGATATCGGAGAAGAAGACGGGCAACAATACCTAGCGATGGAATATGTAGCTGGCCTGGATTTGAAACGCTATATCAAGGAAAATGCTCCGTTATCGAACAATGAAGCGGTCCGAATCATGGGACAAATCTTGCTGGCCATGCGAATGGCTCACATGCAAGGGATTGTACACCGCGACTTAAAGCCTCAAAATGTTCTTTTGACCCCAGACGGAAATGCAAAAGTCACAGATTTCGGTATTGCAGTAGCCTTTGCCGAGACCAGTCTAACCCAGACAAATTCCATGTTGGGTTCTGTTCATTACCTATCCCCAGAACAAGCACGTGGCTCAAAAGCGACGGTGCAAAGTGACATTTATGCGATGGGGATTATACTCTATGAAATGTTGACCGGCCATATCCCATTTGATGGAGATAGTGCAGTGACCATTGCCCTTCAGCATTTCCAGCAACCGATGCCATCGGTTCGAGCGGAAAATTCAAATGTCCCTCAAGCCTTGGAAAACGTAGTGTCCAAAGCGACTGCGAAGAAATTAACGGACCGCTATAAAACAGTTGCAGAAATGTATGCAGATTTGGCTTCTGCTCTTTCCAATGAACGACGGAATGAACGCCCCTTGGTCTTTTCGGACACCCGCGTGGACACCAAAACTCTTCCGCAATTAGCGCCGACAAGTGCACCTGTTAACCCTCAAAAGTCATCGAAATCTCCCTCTAAGCCAGTGGTGGCTGGGAATCCAACATCTTCTAATAAACCTAAAAAGAAGATGCGAACGCGCTACAAGATTTTGATTGCAGCTATTTTCTTAGCTTTAGCAGCGGTTGTGGCCTTACTCTTGCAGCAACCTAGTTATGTCACTGTGCCAAATGTCGCAGGAGATACCCTGGATGTTGCACGGACCAAGATTGAAAATGCTGGCCTAGTTTTTGGGGAAATTTCCAAGGAAAACTCCTCTGAGGTTGATGAGGGGCTTGTCATCCGTACAGAGCCGAAGGCTAATGCGGCAAACGTAACGAAAGGGACAACGGTCTCTGTCGTAATCTCATCTGGGACCAAGACAGTGACGGTCGCTGATGTGGTCGGTCAGACAAAGGCGGCAGCTCAGAAAACGTTAGAAGACGCCGGCTTTAAGGTCGAGATAAAGGAAGCTTCCGATAATAATCTGGATGCGGGTCGTGTGATTAGCACCAATCCTCAAGCGGGAACGGATGCACCAGAAGGTGCAACGATTACCATGACCGTTTCTACAGGGAAAGAAACGGTTACCATCCCTACTGTCACAGGCTTATCGGAGTCAGATGCTCGTCGGACTCTAGAGAGTGCAGGCTTTGTGGTCAACACAAGTACCAATAAGGAATTTAGTGATACAGTAGACGCTGGTCAGGTAATTTCTACCAACCCTCAAGTCGGTGAAACCGTCGATATTGGAACGACGATTACCTTGACCATTTCGAGGGGACGGGCTATCACCATGCCAGACTTCGGCACGGACCGCTATAGTTATGCTCGTGCTGTGGCACGCTTGCAGGAATTAGGATTGACCGTTTCACATATTCAACGGATTACCGACTCTTCGACATCAGCTTCCGCTGTGGATATGGTCATTGGTCAGTATCCGGCAGCAGGAACGGCAATCGCTTCTGATGAGGATGTGACCTTAACGGTCTCAGGAAGTGCAACGACTCCTACATCGACAAGCACATCCAGTACGTCTTCCTCAGACTGATAGAAGAAAAGCATAGAGAGTGGGACAGAAATCGGTCATTCGTTCGAAGTCGATTTCGTCGCGCCACCTCCGCACAGTTTTGAGTCGGGCTGTAAAAGCGGATGAAATCAGCCTAGTAGAGCCCGCTCAACCACTGCGTCTTGCTCGACAATCCAAAAACAATTGAGAGGCTAGGACTTTTGTCCCAGCCTCTATTTGTATGGTGAAAAGTCATCTTGATGGCGAAGGTTTTTATTGTCCAGGAACCTTTAATTTTTGATACAATAAACAGTAGAAAGGGAGCTCATGATTAAAGTACAATTTTTTTTACTCGTCGAAACCTTAATTTTTTCCCTCGCTCTATTTGACGCCTTGGCCAGTCAATCCACTCGGATATTATTGGCATTTGCGATTCTGCTCTTTCTCCTTGGGCGTTTTTTACAGAAGGAACTATTCAATGCTCTGACCATTAGTTCAGCGGTTCTTTTGTTTTTAGTCTTTGCCCTCAATTTGTATTTTGTCTTAGGATCGCTTTTAGCGATCGCCTATATTGTCGTTAATGCCTTTGCGCGCTTTCAGAAACGGACCCAATATGTCCCGGTGAATGTTGATCAAGACTTGAGTGTCGATGCTGTCGTAAAAACCAAGTGGTTCGGTGTTCAAGAAGTGACGAGAGAAGCCTATGGTTTTGAAGACATTAATATCATTCGCTTGGTAGGAACAGATATCATTGACTTGGAAGAGACGATTGTTACCGGTGGAGATAATATGGTCCTCATCCGGAAGCTCTATGGGAAGACCAAGATTATCATTCCGGTGGATGTAGAGATTGCTTTATCAGCTACCTCTTTGTATGGGAAGGTCACCTTTTTAGAAAAGAAAGAATGGCAGTTGCGCAATGACAGTATTCTTGTAAAGACTTCTTTGTATAGTCAGTCTCACCGTCGGGTCAAAGTTCTGGTCAATACCTTATACGGGGATGTAGAGGTGGTGAGAGTATGATGAAAAAAAGGATGTTTTTTCTATTACTATGGTATGCCTTTTTAATTCTTTTTGTGCTCTTAGCGGCCATTTTACCGCTCCTAGGCTATACGCCAGAAGATTTAGTGGGACTTGCTACGAGAGAGCAACTCTTGTTCACGCTGATCCTCTTGCTCATTTTACTCACCTTTTTTCTGAGTTTTCTTGTACAGACTATCTCCCTTTTATCCACACAAACCATCCGTCACACCATTCATCGGATTCTTCAGAAAAGAAATCAAGTGGCAGTTCATTCACAAGATCCCCTGATGGCCGAATTAGCCACGACAGTGTATCAGTTAACGAGACAGGTGCAAGAGTTGGATAACCAAGATTTGGTCAAACAAGAAGAAATAGTGGAAGCGGAGCGAAAAAGAATTGCAAGAGACCTCCATGATACAGTCAGTCAGGAGTTGTTTGCGTCCAGCATGATTCTCTCTGGCTTAGCTCATGCAACTACACCAGTAGATCCAACGGTCACACAAAAACAGTTACAAACGGTACAATCCATGATTGAAACAGCCCAGAAGGATCTACGGATATTGTTGCTCCATCTACGTCCTAGTGAGTTAAACGGGAAGTCGCTTGTAGAGGGTTTCCAAACCCTCCTGAATGAAGTCAGTGATAAAAGTAGGATTCAGGTTTCTTTTCAACACGAAGTGAGCGCCTTACCAACAGTCGTAGAAGATCACTTGTTTCGGATTGCCCAAGAAATCATCAGCAATACGCTCAAACATTCTCAAGCCCAACATTTGGATGTTTATCTCATTGAGCATGAAGGGGATGTCCAACTAAAGATGGTCGATGATGGCATTGGTTTTCAACCAGAAAAGGAAAAGGAACTTAGTTATGGATTGCAGAATATTCAAGATAGGGTTGCTGATATGGCAGGGACAGTGAAAATTCGATCGGCCCAAGATAAGGGCGTTTCCATTGATATCCGTATTCCCCTATTGAAAGGAAATGAAGATGAAAAAAATCACAGTATTATTAGTAGATGACCATGAAATGGTTCGTCTAGGTTTAAAAAGTTTCTTAGATTTGCAAGAAGATATCTCAGTAGTAGCCGAGGCAAAAGATGGCCAAGAAGGGATTGATTTAGCCTTACAGTTGCGACCAGATGTGGTTGTCATGGATTTGGTGATGCCCGTGATGGGAGGAGTCGAGTCCACGCTTGAACTCCTTAAAACGTGGCCAGAAGCCAAGGTTCTCATCCTTACATCTTATTTGGATAATGAAAAAATCTATCCTGTGATTGATGCTGGGGCAAGGGGCTATATGCTAAAAACATCAAATGCAGAAGAAATCCTGACAGCTGTTCGAAAAGTAGCCAAGGGAGAATTATCGATTGAGGCAGAAGTGGAGCGAAAAGTGGAAAGTCACAAGAACAATCCAGATCCTCATGAGCTCTTAACAGCACGTGAAAGGGATATCTTGGCCCTCTTAGCAAAAGGATATGAAAATCAACGCATCGCAGACGAATCCTTTATCTCTCTCAAGACAGTTAAGACTCATGTATCCAATATCCTATCAAAATTAGGGGTGAGTGATCGGACTCAGGCGGTTGTCTATGCTTTTCAACATGGCTTAGTAGCACAAGATGACGAATCATGATATAATAGCTTTTATTGACAGCTAAGGAAGAAGGAGAACAATATGACAGAAACAAAAAACTATCCACAATTGGATCCAACAAAAGCAGAAGGACCGGTAGCGCTCATCCAGACCAATCACGGAACTCTTCGGGTGAAACTTTTTCCAGAGTTGGCTCCTAAAACCGTCGCAAATTTTATTGCCTTGGCAAAGGACGGATATTATGATGGAGTCATTTTTCACCGCATCATCCCTGACTTTATGATTCAAGGAGGCGACCCAACCGGTACCGGAATGGGAGGAGAATCCATCTATGGCCAAGCTTTTGAAGATGAGTTTTCGATGCAAGCCTTCAACCTTCGGGGAGCCTTATCAATGGCCAATGCAGGGCCAAATACAAACGGCAGTCAGTTCTTTATCGTTCAAAACAGTGATTTCCCCTATACAAATGATATGCTCGTAAACGGAGGATGGCCTGAAGAAATTGCAGCGGTTTATGTTGAAAATGGTGGAACGCCTCATTTGGATCAAAAACATACCGTATTTGGTCACTTGATGGACGCTGCTTCTTATGAAGTGTTAGATACGATTGCCCAAGTAGAGACAAATGCTCAAGATCGCCCTCTAGAAGATGTAGTGATTCAAACCGTTGAAGTTGAGGACTAGGATGAAAATCGGCGAGAAGTTCAAAGGAAAAGTCATTGGAATCCAGCCCTACGGGGCTTTTGTCGAACTGGAAAGTGGGTTCGTCGGATTGGTTCACATCTCCGAGGTAAAAACAGGATATGTTGATGATATTCACCACTTCCTCAAGATTGGGCAAGATGTGGAAGTACAGGTTGTGGATTATGATGAGTTTTCACAAAAAGCAAGCCTTTCTCTACGAACCCTAGAGGAAGAAAAGCACCGGATCCCAAGGAGACGCCGCTTCTCCAGTGATCGTCACAAGACGGGGTTCAAACCCTTGGCTGATCAGCTTCCCATCTGGATCCAGGAGGGAAAAGAATTTTTAGCCCATTCCCACGACGCGTAACGAATTCAAAATCAGAAAAAGAGAGTGGGACAGAAATCGGTCATTCGTTAGAATGCGATTTCGTCGTCCCACCTCCGCACAGTTGAGTAGGGCTGTAAAAGCGGATGAAATCAGCCTAGTAGGGCCCACTCAACCACTGCGTCTTGCTCGACAATCCAAAAACAATTGAGAGGCTAGGACTTTTGTCCCAGCCTCTTTGATGTATTTGTGCTTAATTATCAAACTGATAGAGAGCCGTAGATAGGTAGCGTTCCCCATTATCTGCAGCAAGTGCTAGGACTTTTTTCCCTTTTCCTAATTTTTTAGCCACTTCGATCGCGGCTAGGACCGCTGCAGAACCAGAAATTCCAAGCAAGAACCCTTCTTGTCCACCAAAGGTACGGCCGAAGGCTAGTGCATCATCTGATTTAATTCGAAGGATTTCGTCATAGGATGTTGTATCCAAGGCGTTTGGAATAAACCCTGTTGAAATTCCTTGGATTTTGTGAGGACCGGGTTTGTCACCGGATAGTACTGCAGACTCGTCTGCTTCTAATCCAATGATTTGGATATCTGGATTATCTTTTTTCAAGACACGAGAAACACCTGTGATGGTACCACCAGTTCCAATCCCTGCAACGAAAGCATCCAACCCATGTGAGCCAAAGTCTTCCAGGATTTCACGACCTGTTGTTAATTCATGAATTTCTGGATTGGCCGGATTATCAAATTGAAGGGGCACCCAACCACCGATCTCTTTTGCAATCTCATGTGCCTTGTCGATCGCACCTTGAGTTCCTCCGCTACCAGGAGTCAGTACCAATTCTGCACCGTAAGCTTTGATCAATTTTTGGCGTTCCACGCTCATTGTTTCAGGCATGGTAATGATGACCTTGTAGCCAAGAGCTGCTCCAATCCAGGATAAACCGATCCCCGTATTACCAGAAGTTGGTTCCACGATCGTATCACCTGGTTTGATAATGCCCTTCTTTTCAGCATCTCGAATCATATTATAAGCAATACGGTCTTTTACGGATGAACCAGGGTTAAAAGCTTCTAATTTGACATAGACATCGGCGGCATCTTCTGGCACCAAATGGTTGAGTTTTACGATTGGCGTACGGCCGATTAATTCAGAAATTGATGAATAGATTGTCATAATAGTCCTCCCTTTCGATGTAGATTTAGTATACTACCGGTCCACAAACTTGTAAAATATAAAAAAACTATCATTGTGATAGCTTTTTTATATTTGTCTATCAGTGATTCGGACACTTTGGATTTCTGAGTAGCTGGATGGGGAGGTTTGTGTTCTTATCTTGTAGCTTAATGACTTACGTAATTGGAACCTCAACCATCCGGACCCCACTTTTTTGAATGGAAAGATCCCCATGATAATAATCTACGAGGTCTGACTGGATGCTTTCAACCTGTTCCTCGTCAACAAAAATAGTGGTCTCCACTTTGTCTGTAAATTGAGGATCTACTTCTTGCAGGCCGTGAGTTTGGAGCCAATTGGAAAAACGCTGATAATGAGGGTAGGAGAAGTGGATGGTTAACCCGACTTGTTCCTTGATCGAGACTATTCCAATTCCCTTGATGGCGTCGGCTACAGTACTCCCATAAGCGCGGATGAGACCACCAGCACCCAATTTTGTCCCACCAAAATAGCGTGTGACGACTGCTACTACATTTGTCAGGCCCAGATTTTCTAATACCGTTAACATTGGGATTCCAGCTGTCCCAGAAGGCTCTCCGTCATCAGAGGAACGCTTGATTTCTGACGCCTCTCCCAGAATAAAACAGGAGCAATTATGATTGGCCTTGTGATGTGTTTTTTTATTTCCTGGATAAAATCGCGGGCTTCTCCTTCGGAAGTCACCCTTTTTAAATAGCAGATGAAGCGAGATTTTTTTATCTCGACTTCATACTGTCCGTCTTCTTTTATTGTTTGAAAGTGAGTCATACTCAAATTGTACTAATTTTTGAAGAGGCTGACAAGTGACGTTGATTGCGAATAAATAATTAATGAACGATTTACAATACTATTACGGGCGCCAGTTTCCGTCCTATCAGCTCAGTGATGAAGAAAAACGTATCGGGCGGGTACGACCGAATGGTAAAAAGACGGCTTGTCTGCGGTGTGGAACCTCATTTTCTAAAGAAACACTGCTACCAAACGGGAAGGCATATTGCAGGACTTGTATCGTCTTTGGACGTTTATGCCAGGGGGATGAGCTTTATTATTTCGACCAACCCGCTTTTCCCCCACAGTCTTCTTTGCGGTGGTCAGGACAACTGACCTCATTACAAAAGCAGGTTTCAGATGCACTGTTAGAATCATTAGTTAGAAAACAAAGCACACTCGTATTTGCCGTAACTGGTGCAGGGAAAACGGAGATGATTTACCAGAGCATCGCAAGTATCATTGATAAAGGCGGTCGGGTTTGTTTAGCCAGCCCTCGAGTGGATGTGTGTATAGAAGTCTATAAGAGGCTCCAGCGGGATTTCTCTTGTGAAATTAGCTTGTTACATGCTGGATCAGAAGACGATCACTATAGTCCATTAGTAGTCGCCACTAGTCATCAGCTCATGAAGTTTTATCATGCTTTTGATTTGGTCATTTTAGATGAGGTAGATGCTTTCCCGTTTGTTGGCAATCCTGCTTTGGAATTTGCACTTAAAAAATCTCTCAAAAAAGACGGAGTTCTTTTCTATTTAACAGCAACGTCGACTCCAGCTTTAGATGCTTCTGTTAAGAAAGGGGAGCTAAGGCAACTTTCCTTGCTGAGACGATTCCATAACCATCCATTAGTCCTTCCAAAATGGAGGTTTATGAAGTCAACTGCCAACAAGGAGACGATACGTCAGTTGGATCGAAAACTTGTAAAAGTTATTCGAGAGCAGAGAGAGACTAAGATTCCATTGCTGATTTTTGTCCCAGAAATTCAATTATCAGAGAAACTCATACCTGTTCTAGAAACCTATTGTCCGAAAGACAAGATTGTGGGGGTTAGTAGTCAATCTCAGAGTCGAAAAGAGATTGTAGAAGACTTCCGTCAGGAAAAAATTGATATTTTGGTCACCACCACAATTTTAGAAAGAGGAGTGACTTTTCCTAAAGTCGATGTCATCGTTCTTGAAGCCGATCATCATTTGTTCAACGCCTCTAGTTTAATCCAAATTGCTGGACGAGTAGGACGAAGTCTCGAAAGGCCAAGTGGCCTGTTGTTGTACTTTTCAGAAGGGAAGAACAAGGAAGTGTGTCAGGCCATCCGAACGATTCGGCGCATCAATCAGAAAGCAGGTTATGATGAATTGTCTTCTATGCCACGAATGGATTAAAGCAGAACGAATGATCAGTTCTCTTTTCCTCATAAGGAAAAATAAAAAAGTAGTTTGTCACAAGTGTTTAGCGAGGTTCGCTCTCTGCACGGACACAGGCTGCGAAGCTTGTTGTAAAGAATCAAGAGAAAGTCCGATCTGCAACGATTGTCAAGATTGGAAAAGGAAGGGATCAAGTAAATCATACAGCCCTGTATCAGTACAATGCATTTATGGCAGAATACTTTCAACGATTTAAGTTCTGGGGAGATTATCAGCTAAGAGAAGTCTTTTCACATGAACTAAAATTAGCCCTGAAAAATTTTTCAGATTACACAATCGTCCCTATTCCAATCAGTAAGGACAGAAGGAAAACAAGAGGCTTCAATCAAGTAACCGCCCTGCTTGACGCTGCAAGAATCCCTTATCAAAATATATTAGAAAAAGATGAGCGCGAAGCTCAGTCTCATCTAAGTCGTTTAGAACGACTGAAAAGAGAACAACCTTTTCGAATAAAGCAGTCTACAAAAGTGCCCAACAAAATCCTTCTTGTAGATGATATTTATACGACAGGAGCCACGATCTATCAAGCAAAGCAAATCATAATGAAAGAAGGAACGGAAAAAATCAAAACTTTTTCATTAGCAAGATGAGAAAACGGTTGCAAACTTTTTAAATAATGTTATAATAAAAGTGAACAAAGGCAGATGCCTAGAAAGAGGTCATAACATGATTAAATTTAATATTCGTGGTGAAAACCTTGAAGTTACAGAAGCTCTCCGTGCCTATGTTGAAGATAAGGTAGCAAAAATTGAAAAGTACTTCTCTCCAGAACAAGAATTAGCTGCAAAAGTGAATTTAAAAGTTTATCGCGAAAAGAATGCTAAGGTAGAAGTGACTATTCCCCTCGGATCTGTAACGCTTCGTGCTGAAGATGTCTCTCAAGATATGTATGGTTCTATTGATTTAGTAGTAGACAAAATCGAACGTCAAATTCGTCGGAACAAAACAAAAATTGAAAAACGCAATCGCCAAAAAGTAGCTACAAACAAACTCTTTGTTGATGGAGACTACGATACAGAAGAAGCGGATCAACATATTGTTCGGACGAAACAAATCGACTTAAAACCAATGAGCCTTGAAGAAGCTCTATTGCAACTCGAGTTGCTCGGACATGATTTTTATCTTTATACCGATGCTCACGATGGGACAACAAATGTTTTGTACAAACGTGAAGAAGGCGGAGTTGGTTTGTTAGAGGTCAAAGAAACTGAATAGCCCTTAAAGAATAGCGGGAAGGCAACTTCCCGCTTTTTTTGAAATCAAGATACCTATAATAAGAAGAAATAAAGCGATTCATATGAAAGGAATGAATAGATACCCGCTGCTAGGATCTTTCGGGAAGAAATTTTCAAGAGAAAACCCTGCTACAGAGGGCTTTATGAGCTATCAAAAATAAAATTTCAAAAAAAGTAGAAAAAGATGAAAAAAGTAGTTGACAAGGTGG
>NZ_KQ969507.1:192604-200090 GCF_001578875.1 Streptococcus sp. DD13 | reverse complement strand
TTGATTCCCAGACCAACAGGACATTTATGTCATGGTAATAAAAAAATCTAGCAGCTTAGCTGCTAGATGGGGGGGATAAAAGTTTATTAACCTAATCGTTGACGTGCATCGGCTACCCTTTGGAAAGCCTGTCCTACATAGTTAATGCAAAGCATCATGATAAGAATAAATATCGCTGCAGGCAACCAAATCCAAGATTTATTTTGCAAAACATCTGCTGTCCGGGCGTAAGCGATCAAGGTTCCAAGACTTGGAACTTTTGCTGGCAACCCAAATCCAAGATAAGTAAGAGAGGTCTCGATTCCGATATTTCCTGCGAAATTAAGAGTCAAGTTAACAATTACGAGCGAACTGATATTTGGTAGAATCTCTCTTACCATAATTTTGAAATCACTTGAACCTAATGTTTTAGAAGCACTGACATAGTCTAGGCTAGCTTCTGAAAGAACTCGCGTCCGAAAAAGACGAGCTTTCCCAGTCCAATAAAAGGCACTCATGATTAGGATGAAATGGTAGATCGTGTAATTGGTTACAATGGTAACAAATACAATAATCAACATTAGAACTGGTAAGATCATAATGAAATCGACGATACGCATCATGATTCCATCTACTCGTCCTCCATAATATCCTGATATCAGACCAACAGAAATTCCGATAAGCGTCGTGATGATCGTGATTGAAAAGCCAATTAAGATTGAATTTCTCGCACCTAAAATGAGTTGAGCTAGTACATCACGTCCCTGCGAGTCCGTTCCTAAAACATGACCGTTAATTCCCGGAGCTAAATTTCGTCCACCTAAGCTAACCCGCATAACTTGATCTTGATCAAAGAAGAGAGCCCCTATAAAAACACCGATTAGCAGAGCTACTAAAATGATAACAGCCGTTAGGGCCACCTTATCTTTTAAGAACTCCCGAGTAATGACTTTAAATCCTGTCGGGTTCTCCTTCTTATTATCTTTTTTTATCTTTTTATCTTTACTCACTTGTTTTCCTCACTTCTATTTGATTCGAATGCGTGGGTCAACAATACTCATAATGATATCAGACAGGAGAGTTCCCACCAAGGTCGCAACTCCGAACATCAAAAGGAGTGCCAACATTACAGAGTAGTCCCGTTGTGAAATCGAGTTAATAAACAGTTGCCCAATTCCAGGATAGGTGAAGATGCTTTCGATAAAGACAGATCCACTAATCAATCCTGTAATTTCATATCCTAGGAAAGACGCGATTGGTAATAGTGAATTTCGGAAGATGTGTCGGTTGTATACTACACGCTCTGGGACCCCTTTGGCACGAGCTGTCCGAACATAATCTTGAGACTTAGCATCGATAATACCTGTTCTTAAATATTGAATCGTAGTCGTTGTGGACAGAATCGCAAGAGTCACTGCCGGCAATATCATATGGTGAAGTCGGCTCCACAAGTCCGCTAGTCCACTTAAGCCTGGATCGACAGATCCCCGAGTTGGGAACCATCCTAGATTATACCCAAATAGCCACAACATCAAAATTGCAAATACGAAGGTTGGAGTTGAATACGTCAGGAAGTTATAAATAACAATAATTCGATCGGCAATCGAGTTTTGATATCGACCAGCGATAACCCCAAGAGGTAAGGCAATCAAATAGGTAATGATAAGCGTTACAAGTGACAACCAGATGGTGTTATTGAGACGTTGACCAATAACCGTTAGCACGGATTGCTTAAAGACCACACTCTGTCCGAAGTTTCCTTGAAGAATATCTCCAATCCATCTGAAATACTGAATATAAATAGGGTCATAATAGCCTGCTTTAATCCGCATCTGCTCAATGACAGCAGGATCAATATTTGGATCTTGGCTATAGGCTGAGAAGGCATCCCCAGGCATCATCTTTGAAACAAAGAAGGCAATCACACTCAGGATAATCAATTGAGGAATCATCAAAATAATACGTCTTAAAACTGTTTTCCACATTTTAACGATTTCCTCCTTCTTTATAGGCTACTTTGTGAGTATCTGTTAATGAACGTAGATCAAAAACGCGACCTGTTTCATCATAATACTCGCTTTGTTTTTCAATATACTCTTTTTCAGCCGCTTTCCGTCGAGCCTTGTTAATTTCACGATTGGCAGGCTCAATGGTTGGAATAGCTGACAAAAGTCGCTTGGTGTAAATATGTTGTGGATCTTTGTAGATATCTTCTTTGACCCCAGTTTCTACAAATCGTCCACGATACATGATATATAGCTCATCACACATATGTTGAACCACCCCAAGGTCATGGGAGATGAACAGGTAACTCAAGTTGAACTCATCTTGAATTCGTTTCATGTAGTTCAAAACCTGGGCTTGCACAGACAAATCCAAAGCTGAAACTGGCTCATCTGCGATAATCAATTTAGGATTGGACGCCAAGGCGCGAGCAACTCCGATCCGTTGACGCTGTCCGCCAGAAAATTCATGAGGATATTTGACCAAGGCTTCTTCTGACAATCCAATCACATCTAGCAACTCTAAGACTCTTTTTCTTTCTTCTGTTGCTGAAAGTCGATCAAAGTTACGAATCGGTTCGGCAATAATATCCAGAATGCGCTTTTTAGGGTTAAAGCTGGATAGAGAGTCCTGGAAAATCATTTGGACATCGCGTTTAAAATTCGTCTTTGAACGTCTTTGCTTATTGGTCACATCCTGACCTTCGTAGCTAATCGTTCCTGAAGTCGCCTTTTCAAGGCCGATAATGGTCTTCCCGATAGTTGATTTCCCAGACCCGGATTCCCCGACAAGACCATAGGTTTTTCCTTCTTCGAAATGCAAATCAACACCGTCAACAGCGTAAACATGGTCTGTAATCCGGTTGAAAAAGCCACTGCGGATTGGATAATGGACTTTTAAGTCTTTTACTTCAATAAATGCCACTATTCTGTTTCCTCCTTAAATTCAAAGGTTTGATAGCATGTGCAACGAACAAAGTGACTAGGTCCAACCTCGTGCAAACTTGGATGGGCTTCGTGAGCCGACTCAGGGATCCACGAAATACGTGGAGCAAAGCGACAGCCTTCCCGAATCATATTGGTCAACGGAGGAACCGCACCTTCAATCACATGAAGCTCCTCTTCCTCACTATCTGCTTGAGGATTTGACTTCAGTAGAGAACGCGTGTACGGATGCTGTGGATTGCTAAACAACTCTTCTACCGGAGCCACTTCTACAAACTGTCCCGCATACATAACCGCAACGCGATCAGCAGTTTCTGCCACTACCCCAAGATCATGGGTAATCAAGATAATCCCTGCATTGGTCTCTTCTTGCAAATCATTTAAAAGATCCAAAATCTGTGCCTGGATGGTCACATCAAGAGCTGTCGTTGGTTCATCAGCAATAATAACAGGAGGTTTACAAGACAAAGCCATTGCAATCCCAACCCGTTGACGCATTCCTCCAGAGAGTTCATGAGGGTATTGTTTGTAGGTCCGTTGAGGATTCGGAATTCCAACCTGATCCAGCAATTCCAAAACACGTTCTTTTCGTTGCTCTTGGTTCATATCTGTATGATATACCAAGGCTTCATCAATCTGGGCACCAATTGTCATCAATGGATTAAGGGAAGCCAATGGATCCTGGAAAATCATTCCAATATCATTTCCACGAATTTGATTGTAGTCATGTTCGGCAAGACCAACTAGATTCGTGTCATTGTAGATAATTTCTCCTGAAATCTTTGTATTATTTGGATTGTGTAATCCCATAATGGTGGTTGCCAGTGTTGATTTTCCACAGCCAGATTCTCCGACAATGGCCAAAATTTCATTTTTTTTCAAATCAATGGACACACCATCCACTGCATCATAATAATCATCCCGAATGCGAAACCCGACATGTAGGTCTTTGATTTCTAATAGCGGCTTTTCGTTAGTCACGCGCTTCCTCCTTCTTATGCGTCTGTCGTCATTCAGTACTAGTATCAGACTCAAGAATTTATAATATATGGATTATTTTACCATAATTTTCAGAATTTAGCCGGTTTTTTTAAAAATTCTCGTTATTTTCTTCTGCCATTCCGAATAAGGGTGAATAAAAAGGAAGAAAGTAAAATCTTTCTTCCTAATAGGCTGACATCCTATCTTATTCTGCAATTCCTTTATCGGCAACTAATTCAAGTTTTTCAACAGTTGCTTTTTGAGAACCAGGGATTACATCATAGTATTTCACACGTTTGTTAACAGCCACGATGTCGTAGATTTCAAACAATGGCGTCGCAAAATCTTGCTCGAAGGCATATTTTTGCCAAGCTTTGTAGTTTTCAACCCGTTTTTGTTGATCCATAGATTCTGGAGAAACCAGCTTGTTCAGCAATTCAGTGTTTTCATCAGATACAAAACCTGTGAAGTTCATGTTGCTGGTTGATGGTCCCCAGAGACCAAGTGGCGCTGGGTCATAACCAGTACCGAAGGCACCGAGATAGATATCAATTCCTTTATCGAATGAACGCACATCCTCATAGAATGCATTCCGTTCCATAGTCTTACCAGTATACAATTCTACTTTGATACCGATTGCTTCCCATTTTTGAATATAATCTTGAATCAAGGCTTCAAATGAATCTCCACGTTGTGGGGCAGCAAGCGTCAATGAGAAGGCTTTTCCATTTGGATCTTCCCGGAAGCCATCATTGTTTGTATCCTTATATCCTGCTTCATCCAGCAATTCTTTTGCCTTGCTTTCATCGTATGTATATCCAGCTAGGTCGCTATCATGCAAATCTCCGAAGAATGAAATTTCAAGAGAGTTAGCTGGGGTCCACAAGCCATGGTACAAGGTATCTCCAGCAGACTTGTTATCAAGCGCATAAGACAAAGCCTGACGTAGTTTCACATCTGCCACTTTAGAACTTGGATTTAAAACATATTTGTCGTTTTCGATTTTACCTACTTTAAATCCAAGATAGTGAAGGGTGTTTGATTGAGATCCAACAATATCAATATTGCTCATCCCTTTGAACTGCTCATATTGATCAGCTGGGATAGAAGCGATATCGTAGTTTCCAGCTTTCATTTCAGAAGCAATGGTATCAGGAGAAACAACATCCACTTTCAATGTTTCAATTTTTGGTTTTCCACGGTAGTAGTTTTCGTTTGCTTCGTAAATAACGGACTCACCTGATACGATTGATTTGATCTTGTATGGTCCCATTCCTACCGCTTTCGCAGAACGAGCATATTCACTTGTTTCCCAGTTTTGGACTGGAATATCTTTGAAAATGTGCTTTGGAGTTACATAAAGTGGCAACCAACTACCATAGGTCATGGATGGGTTCATCTCTTTGTATTTCAGTTTTACAGTGTAGTTATCGACTTTTTCAATCCCTGAAATAGAAGAAGCTTTTCCTTCATGATAGGCATCCATCCCTTCGATTTGCGAAAATCCGTTAGAATAACGAACGCCAGGATAATCCTTGCTTCCAATTGCTTCAATCGTAAAGATGTAATCATCGATGGTGAATGGTTGGCCATCTGACCACTTATAGTCTTTACCAGTCAATGTTACTGTAACAGTTTTGTTGTCATTGTCAAACTCAGCTTTAGCCAAACCTTGGTCATTCAATTGACGGTTTTCATCTGTCGTGAACATAGTGGCATCAACAAATTGTGCAAAGCTTGAGTCTACTGCTTGAGTAACCAACTCGTCCATGAACAGACCTGTTGAACCAGTAGAATCAACGATAGCATAGTTCAATTGTGCTCCAGAAACAGCTGTTCCTTCATTCGTCACTTCTTGAGGGAAGTTCTGTTTGACGGTTGAACTAGAATCAGATGAGCTCTTGCTTCCACATGCAGCCAAGAAAGCTGTTGAAAGCAAAGCGACACCTACGAGTGCGAAACGGTTTCTTTTTTCATATTTCTTCTCCCTTAAAGAAATCGAATTGCTTAAACAATTCTTAAAGTAATGAATTCATTATAGCATTCGAAAAAAAACTTGTAAAGAGATTTTTGGCAATTTTTAGAAATTTTCTGACTATTCGTTCACTCTCCCAGAAATCGCTTCCAATTCTTTTGTCAACTATGCTATAATTAGATTAAAATCGATTGGAGAATGTTATGAAAAAAATGATTCTTTTTCTCTTTCTTCTTTGCACCTGTGCCGGTGTCCGAGTGTCCGCTACAGAAGTCCTTTTCTCTAGCAGTAGCCAACAAGCCCTTGCAATCGAGGCAGATACGGGACAAATCCTCTACAACAAAGAGAGTGACACCAAGGTTGCAATCGGTGGACTGACTAAGTTATTGACCGCCTATCTCATCTATGAGGATTTATCCAAGCATTCACTTGCTCTCAATACTCAGGTGAAGATTTCGGATTATCCTTACTATCTAACAGTCCACCCCAATACCACGAATGTGCTGTTAGAAAAACGGCTATATACCGTCGACCAGCTACTGAATGCCACCTTAATCGCCTCATCCGATAGCGCTGCTATTGCCTTAGCTGAACAATCAGCTGGATCAGAAAAACTGTTTGTAGATCGGATGCGCGACAAGTTGTCTTCTTGGGGGATTCAGGATCCCGTCCTCGTCAACGCTTCTGGCTTGTCCAATTCCATTTTAGGTGAAAATCGTTATCCTGGAAGCAAAGAAGACGATGAAAACAGATTATCAGCTAGAGATCTGGCTATCATTGCTCGGCATCTTTATCAGGATTTCCCCGAAGCCCTTAAAACCCTGGAAAAACAAAACATCTCTTTAGATGGACATACCTATCTGTCAACAAATAGCTTACTGAAGGACTTCCCTCATTATCGAGCTGGTGTTCAAGGTGCAGCTGTCTCCTACACAAAAACCGGAGGGGCCTCTTGTATAGCATTTTCCTCAGAGAATGATTCTCCCATTATTTCTGTCCTTCTCCATGCAAATGATTCTGACAGAGATGTAAACAGTCGCTTTACTGCGACCAATGAATTACTCAACTATATCCTCAATTCCTACCGTCGAGAGACGATTGTGGCAAAAGGTGAAGCGTATCATGGGAGTAAAGCATCTGTCTTAGATGGGAAAGAGGCCCACGCAGTGGCCGTTGCAAACCAAGATTTGTCTTACCTTCTTAAGACCGGTGAACAAGTTCCTACCGCTCATTTTGCGCAAGCCAAATCCCCATCGCTTGAAGCTCCAATCAAAGAAGGCCAAGAACTGGGAACACTAACGATCGATAGCAATCCCGCTTCTTTTATAGACAAAACATCCCCCTCTATCAAAATGATTGCAAAACATTCTGTTTCTCAGGTTGAATTTTACCACGCCTGGTGGAATCAATTTGTGCGCTATGTCAACGAACATCTTTAATCAAAAAAGAGGCTAGGACAAAAGTCCTAGCCTCTCCATTGTTTTTGGATTGTCGAGCAAGACGCAGTGGGTGAGTGGGCTCTACTCCGCTGATTTCATCCGCTTTTACAGCCCTACTCAAGTGTGCGGAGATGGGACGACGAAATCGAATTCTAACGAATGAC
>NZ_KQ969507.1:142463-192584 GCF_001578875.1 Streptococcus sp. DD13 | reverse complement strand
CTACTCCGCTGATTTCATCCGCTTTTACAGCCCTACTCAAGTGTGCGGAGATGGGACGACGAAATCGAATTCTAACGAATGACTGATTTCTGTCCCACTCTCTTTTTTTGCGGGAAATCCCCTCAACCTTTATTATCGAGAAGAATTTCTCTAAAAGGAAAACTCGGTCTTTCTTATCGATTCGTTTTCTCTTATCAATCGGGGACTAGCCAACTGAACCTTCCATTTCGTAACTAATCAAGCGATTAAGCTCAACAGCATACTCCATCGGCAATTCCTTTGTAAATGGTTCTACAAATCCCATCACGATCATTTCGGTCGCTTCTTGTTCCGACAACCCCCGACTCATCAGATAATAGAGCTGTTCTTCTGAGATTTTAGACACTTTCGCTTCATGCTCCAGAGCAACCTGAGAATTGTGGATCTCATTAAACGGAATCGTATCGGACTTAGAAAGATCATCCATCAAAATAGTATCGCACTCAATATGGGAAACAGACTTCTTCGAGTCTTTATTAAAGGTTACTTGACCTCGGTAATCCACTTTCCCTCCATTGCGGGCAATGGATTTCGATACAATCGAAGAGGAGGTATGGGGAGCATTGTGAATCATTTTTGCTCCCGTATCCTGGTGCTGACCAGCATTTGCAAAGGCAATGGAAAGCATGGTCCCTCGAGCACCTTCTCCATCTAGCATAACGGATGGGTATTTCATGGTTGTTTTTGCACCAAGGTTGCCATCAATCCATTCTACCGTTGCGTTTTTCTTAGCAGTTGCGCGTTTGGTGACTAGATTATAGACATTATCAGACCAGTTTTGAATGGTTGAATACCGCATATAGGCTCCATCAAGCGCAAATATTTCCACAATGGCAGCATGAAGGCTAGCTGTCGAATAGGTCGGTGCTGTACAGCCTTCCACATAGTGCACACTAGCTCCTTCATCCACGATGATCAATGTTCTTTCAAACTGGGCAGTCGCTTCATTGTTCATACGGAAATAGGTCTGTAAGGGAATATCTACCTTTACACCTTTCGGCACATAGATAAAAGTCCCTCCTGACCAAAAGGCCGAATTGAGAGCAGCTAACTTATTGTCCGTCGGCGGTACTAGTTTAGAAAAATATTGTCGAAAAAGTTCCGGGTACTCTTTCAAGGCCGAGTCTGTATCTGTAAAGATAATTCCCAGCTTGTCGTACTCCTCTTTCATATTGTGGTAGACCACCTCAGACTCATACTGAGCAGAGGCTCCTGCTAGATAAGCTCGCTCCGCTTCGGGTATCCCAATTCGTTCAAAGGTTTCTTTGATTTTTTCCGGAACATCGTCCCAATCACGTGCTGGCTTGTCCGATGCTTTTTGATAGTAGGTCAGTTCATCAAATTGAATGCCCGACAAATCCGGCCCCCATTCTTGCATTGGCATCTTGTTAAAGGTTTCCAAGGATTTAAGACGAAACTCCAACATCCATTCTGGTTCTCCTTTTTCAGCTGACATCGCTCGAACGACCTCTTCACTAATCCCTTTTTCCGTTGAAAAAACAGGGACAACATCGTCGTGAAAGCCGTATTTGTATTCGCCAAGGTCGATTGGTTTTGGCTCTACCTTTTCATTTGTTTCAGTCATAGTCTTTCCTTCTAAATTTCTCTCCTGTTGTTACAGGACTATTCCTATCTATCCGTTACTGGAGTATCACTTCGTTCGATCGCTTTTTTCAGGGCATTCCAAGAGAGAGTCGCGCATTTAATCCGCTGTGGAAACTTCGAGACCCCAGCCAGTAGTTTGGCTTCTCCCAACTGATTTTGCTCCTCATCTTTGGTCCCTTGTACCATTTTGGAAAAGATTTCCGCCAATTCCAGAGCTTGCTTCTTGGTCTTTCCTAAAACAACATCCGTCATCATACTAGAGGAAGCCGTGGAAATACTACAGCCATCTCCTGCAAAGGCGATATCTTCAATCACATCTCCCTTGAACCGGACAGACAGATTGATCACGTCGCCACAGGTTGGATTATTCAACTGAAGCTGTTCGACATCTGGCAATACCCCATGATGATGAGGATTTTTGGAATGCTCCGCAACGACAGCCATATAGAGGCTATCTAATCTAGAGAGTGCCATTAAAATACTCCTTTGCTGCTAGAATAGCTTGCACGAGCCGATCACAATCTTCTTTGCTATTGTATATCGAAAAACTTGCACGTGCGGCTGAAGAGATCTTTAAATATCGCATAAGGGGTTGCGCACAGTGATGACCAGCCCGTACTGCCACTCCTTCATAATCTAGGGCAGTTGCTAAGTCATGCGGATGAATACCATCCACATTAAATGCGATCACTCCAGCATGTCGGGAGACGTCCTGAGGACCATATACCGTTAGCCCTTCTATTTCCTGAAGTTTAGGCAGGACATAGGCCACCAAATCTTGCTCGTGTCTCCAGACATTTTCCATCCCAAGTTGGCTTAAATAATCCACTGCTGCTCCTAAGCCAATCGCCCCAGCTATATTAGGAGTTCCTGCTTCAAATTTCCATGGAAGTTCCTTCCAATTCGCACTCTGCTCATAGACAAAGTCAATCATTTCTCCACCAAACTCAACCGGATCCATGAGTTGTAAGACTTCTTCTTTTCCATAAAGGACACCCACGCCAGTTGGCGCTAGCATCTTATGCCCAGAAAAGGTTAAAAAATCACAATCCAGATCCTGGACGTCTAATGGTAAATAAGGAGCTGACTGAGCCGCATCTACAATCATATATGCACCCACCTCATGGACCAGTTTCGCTAATTCTTTGACTGGATTTTGGCACCCCAACACATTGGATACATGGGCGACACTGGCAAATTTCGTTTTAGAGGTTACCTTCTGCTGAAAATCCTCTAAATCGAGTTGGCCATCTTTTAAATAGGCATAGACCAACTTCGCCCCAGTTTTTTGGCAAGCTTGCTGCCAAGGGATAATGTTCGAGTGATGCTCCATGACAGTAATTAAGACTTCGTCGCCCGCTTGCAGCAACTGTTCTGCGAACTTCGCAACCCAATTAAGACCAGTTGTTGCCCCTCTCGTAAATAAGATTTCTTTTGAGGACTTCGCATGTATAAACTGAGTTACTTTTTCTCTTGCCGCCTCATATGAAGCAGTCGCCCGCTCCGCCAAGGTATGAACTCCTCGATGAACATTGGCATTGTCTGTTTCATAATAGGATTGAACAGCTTCTAAGACATATTTTGGTTTTTGCGTGGTCGCAGCATTGTCCAGATAAACAAGGGGTTCGTCATTCACACGTTGGTCTAAAATGGCAAAATCCTTTTTTACCTTGTAAACATCCAACTTTGGCATTTATTCTCCCTTCTTCCGATCTGAATTAACGCTTATTTAACTTTTCGTCAATGACAGCAATCATCTCGTCCCGAACTTCTTTGACTGGAATTTCAGTGATCACCGCTCCAAGAAAGCCTCGAATCACCAGACGCTCTGCAGTTTCTTGATCCAAACCTCGACTCATTAGATAGTACATATCCTCAGGATCCACCTGACCGATTGAGGCAGCATGCCCCGCTGTTACTTCATTTTCATCAATCAAGAGGATTGGATTTGCATCCGACCGAGCTGAGTCTGATAACATCAATACCCGACTCTCTTGTTGGGCATCTGCCCCTTTGGCCCCTTTTACGATATGACCGATCCCGTTAAAGGTAAGGGTCCCACGTTCTAAGATTACACCGTGTTGCAGGATATGTCCAACTGTATTGCATCCAAAGTTCGTGACACGTGTATCAATCCCTTGTACTTGACGACCTGACGAAACCCCAATCACTTTGAGATTGGCATGGCTTCCTTCCCCAATTAAGTCGCTATCAAAATCCGCGATGACATTGCCTTCATTCATAATGCCGAGGGCCCAATCAATACTGGCATCTCGTCCCAAATGACCGCGACGACTGATATATGTGGTCAAATTTTCCCCCAAGCGATCGATGGCTGCAAATTTAACCTGCGCCCCCTCTTGGGCAATCACTTGCACCGAAATATTAGCACTTGTTTTTTCAGAACCTTCGCCAATACTTTCAAAGCGTTCCAAATACTGAAAGCGAGAGTGTTTCCCTGCAATAATCAAAACATGCTTATTAAAAGGAACAGCTGACGAGCGATCCTGATAAAAATAGCTCTCGATGGGTTGATCAATCTCTACAGCGTCCGGAACATAAAGAACGGCGGCACTGTTAAAATAAGCATAGTGATACGCAGCTAGTTTGTCTTCGTTGAGGGCAACGGCCTTAGCAAAGTGACGTTCCATCACATCTGGTATGAGTTCAAAAGCTGTTTCAAAGTCAGTGAAGACCACTCCTTGCTGAGCAAGCTCTGCTGGCAACTGCTCTAGAACTGTGTTGGTCCCAACTTGAACCAATTTCGGATTCGATCCAAGGGCTGTAAAATCAGGAACGACCCCAGATGCTTCATTTTCACAAATACGACCATCTCCCAAATTCCAACGATGAAATTTAACACGTTCAATGGCTGGCAAGTCCAACTGATCTAGCTGGTCAAAAGCTGAGAGTCGAAGTTCTTGTAACCAAAGCGGTTCTGCATGGGCTTGGGAGAAGGCGATGATAGATTCTTTAGACATGGTTACTCCTTTTTAATACGTGTTGAGTAACAAACTCAAGCTTCTTCATGGTATTCGTAGCCAAGTTCTTCTGCAATGTTGGCATAGCCTTCTTGTTCTAGACGAGCTGCCAATTCTGCTCCTCCTGAAAGGACGACTTTCCCATCCATCATCACGTGGACAACATCTGGTTGGATGTAATTCAGCAACCGTTGGTAATGGGTGATAATCATTGCCCCAAAACCTTCTCCACGCATAGCGTTGACTCCTTTTGACACGACTTTGAGAGCATCGATATCCAAACCAGAGTCAATTTCGTCCAAAAGAGCGAACCGAGGTTCCAACATTAACAACTGAAGAATCTCATTGCGCTTTTTCTCCCCACCAGAAAAACCTTCGTTGAGGTAACGTTCCGCCATTTCTTCCCGCATCCCAAGCAATTCCATCTTTTCATCCAGCTTTGTAATAAAGTCCAAGACGGAGATTTTCTCCTCGTCTTCTTTTCCTGCATTCATGGCAGCGCGGATAAATTCAGCATTGGTAATACCAGGGATTTCAGAAGGATATTGCATGGCTAAGAAAAGACCAAGCCGAGCCCGTTCATCCACTTCCAAGTCCAAAATGCTCTCGCCATCAAATAGAATATCCCCTTGCGTAATTTCATAGTTGGGATTTCCCATGATAGCAGCGGACAAGGTGGATTTCCCAGTCCCGTTTGGACCCATAATTGCCGCGATTTGTCCTGTTTGCAAGCGTAAATTGACACCTTTTAAGATTTCTTTCTCTTCAATGGATACATGAAGATCTTTTATTTCAAGTACAGTCATTCGATACTCCTTTATCGTTAATCTCTTTATTATATCAAAAAAGAGCCCATCAGGCTCCACTTTTGTTTGAAATCATCTAATCGTCATCCGACGAATTCTTTTTCTTGTCCTGCCCCTTTTTTCGCTCACCTGTCCCAAGACGTCGTAGGAGATTTAGAACGGGAGTTCGATCTTTTCCTAAAATGCCAATCAGCTCACAAAAAATCTCGATGGCCAAAAAGAGACCGATCACTAAAAGCAAACCACCCCAACGGGAAGAAATATTAAACAAGAGAGAAATCATTGCAAAAATAAATGAAATAGCATAGATGACTAAAACAGTATTTCGGTGGCTAAGTCCAAAAGACAATAACCGATGATGGAGGTGCATTCGGTCTGCTTCATATATCTTCTGCCCAGATAAGGTTCGACGGATAATCGCTACCACTGTATCTGTCAGAGGAACACCCAAAATAATCATCGGCGTAAAAACTGCAACTGCCGTAGCATTTTTCAAACCTTGCAAGGAGAGAACTGCAATCATAAAACCAATAAATAAAGCGCCCGTATCTCCTAGATAAATAACAGCTGGATGGTAATTGTAGGGTAAAAAGCCTAAGATGGACACCACGAGGACAAAAATCAAAATAGTGAGGTAAATGTTGCTCTCATATAAGAAAAAATAAGACACAATCCCCATTGTCGTAAGCGAGATGACCGAAACCCCTGATACCAAGCCATCCAAGCCGTCAATCAAATTAACAGCATTTGTAATCGCCACAATCCATAAAACGGTCAGAAAAAAGGACAACCAGTCCGGAAACGACAACATCGGTCCTCCAAACGGAATTTTAAAATCACTAAATCTAAAATCCGTCAAGAACCACACTAGACTCGCTGCAAGCACAATCCCCATTAACTTCGGCAGGGGTTTCAACTCTTTGATATCATCAATCAAGCCCGTCAACACCACAATCCCCGCGATCAAGACAATCGGAAGAGCATAGTCAAAATAACTCCCACGTGGGGATAATCGTGTGACAATCATCGGCAAGAGACATAAACTGGAAAAAGAGAAGGCTAGAAAAATAGCCAAACCTCCTGCCGTCGGCATGGGAACTTTGTTGATTCTTCGTGCATTGGGCTGATCCACTGCTTTGATCTTAAAGGCCAGCCAACGAACCAAAGGAGTTAAAATAGCAGAAACCGCAATCGTAATGAGCAAAACCATCACATATTGCAAAGGAAATGTCGTCATGCCAATTGCACCTTCCTTAACTCCTCTACGGCATCCACCGGTAATAAGAGTCGACCATGCTCTTGAAGAAGAGAGCGACTAACTGCCGCTTCTTCAGCATGCTCTAACATTCGGGCCAAAAGATAAACAGGGTAGTTCTCGGGATGATCTTCAGTATCAACCAAGATGACTAGATAGTAACGATCTTCCAACTTATAGAGCTCAGAAGTACTGGTCTCGTAATTCATAGAATGCGAAAATTCCACTGCCGAGCGCAAATCCGGGAAAACCAAAATATAGTAGATAAATTGGTCTTTTCCTGCTTCTTCCTCTTGATCTCCAGCATGTTCTTCTGCTTCTTCCACTTCCTGCAAATGGCGAACTGCTTCTTGGTCTGCTTGACTGTGCTCCCGAATCGTTTTTTCCATTGTTTTTAGGAAATCTTCCGGATTCATGTTGGCTAAGTCATCTAAGCTATCCAAACCAGCAAAATCAGCTAAGTCATCAAAATTCAGATTTTGATCAATCTCTGATTTCGTTACAAAAATATCGATTTTATCCGGTTTAGGCGTCACACGAAAACTCAACATTCCAGATTCCTTGAAGGTATCCGGGAGATCCAACTCATCCAAGACTCCATAAAAAAATTCTTCTGTTTTTTCCTGAGGGATTAAGAAATCAGATAATTCCATCCCTCGCTCTTCTAAATCTTCCATCATTACAGTAATTTTCAGGGTCGAATCACTGATCTGCTTCATCTTCATACTCGTCCTACCTCATTGCATAGTGTCTATTTATTATACCGGAAAGTGCATTTTTTGACAAAGAAAAAGCAAGTTCCATCGACTTGCTTAAAAGAGGAGCCCTAGCCCAAAATAAATCAAAATAATGATCCCTAGAACGATCCGGTACTTTCCAAAGAGAACGAAGGTATGTTTTTTCACAAAATCTGTAAAGAAGCGAATCACCAAGACCGAAACCCCAAAGGCCGTCACCATCGCAAGTCCCAACAAGAGCCATTGGAAACCTGTCACCGATACTCCGCTTACTAATAGCTTGAGAAGTTTTAAGAAGCTAGCCCCAAACATAATCGGAATCCCCAAAAAGAAGGTGAATTCTGTCGCTACGCTGCGACTCGTCCCCACCAAAATCCCTCCTAGAATCGTTGCCCCTGACCGACTTGTTCCGGGTATCAGCGCTAGCACCTGGAACAAACCAATATACAAGGCCGTCAGATAGGACATCTTACTCAAGCTGGTAATCCGGGGTTCTTGATTTTCCTGCTTTTTCTCAACATATAGAAAGGCCAAGCCATAGAGGATTAACATCAGGGCCACCACAACAAAATTATAAAGGGTCGCATCCAGCCAATCATCCAGAAGAAAACCCAGAACAACTGCTGGAAGAGCCGCTACAGCCACCTTAGCCCAAAGTTGCCAAGTCAATCGAATCTGACGTTTACTCTTTCCTTTTTTAAAGGGATTCAGTCGATCAAAATAGATCACCAAAACCGCCAAGATAGCTCCCAGTTGGATCACGACATTAAACATGGATTGAAAGGCTTGGCTGACGGATGAAAAGCCCAGAAATTGGTCTACTAAAATCAAATGCCCTGTTGACGAAATCGGCAACCACTCGGTCACTCCTTCGACAATTCCAAAAAAGATTGCTTTAAAAATTTCTACCAAAAACATGTCCATCTCCTTTTCTCAACCATTATACCATAAGCCAAGTAGAATTTTATAGATAGCAAGGTTTGAAATATCGGCCAACTTTAGCTACAATAGATAAGATTATTAAAGGAGTTTTTATGAAAAAAAATTATACGCTTTACTTTTCGGAATCCTAAGCCTAGCCCTCGTCTTTGGCCTCTCCTACTTTCTCACTAGACCTTCATCAGACGGTAATCGTTACCTGAGAATTGGGATGGAGGCGGCCTACGCTCCCTTTAACTGGACGCAAAACGACGATTCAAACGGGGCTGTTAAAATCGAAGGAACCAACCAGTATGCCAATGGCTATGATGTGCAAATCGCTAAAAAAATCGCCCAAAGCATGGGGAAGGAACCGCTGGTTGTCAAAACTTCTTGGAATGGTCTGATTCCTGCCTTGACCTCTAAAAAAATCGACCTGATCATCGCAGGGATGAGTCCGACAGAAGAACGAAAGAAAGAAATTGCCTTTTCTAGTAGCTATTATACAAGCAAACCGGTCATCCTTGTGAAAAAAGATGGAAAATTTGCGAACGCTCGGTCTCTAAACGATTTCAGTGGAGCCAAAGTGACCTCTCAACAAGGAGTTTATCTCTACAATCTGATCAGCCAGCTACCGGGCGCACAAAAAGAGACCGCTATGGGAGACTTTGGCCAAATGCGTCAAGCTCTAGAATCGGGTGTCATCGACGCCTATATTTCAGAACGTCCAGAAGCCTTGACTGCAGAAGCAGCCAATTCGGCCTTCAAGATGATCCAACCCGAACCGGACTTTTCAGTTGGATCCGAGGACGCTTCGATTGCGATCGGGATGCGTAAGGACGATGAACGGATCTCCCAAGTCAATCAAGCGATTGCATCCATTACTGCTGAACAGCAGACAAATTTGATGGACAAGATGATCACCGAGCAACCGTCTAGCACCGAGGAGAGCACAAGTAGCAACTTCTTCACTCAAATTCTGATGATTCTTAAAGAAAATGGTCCCGAGTTTCTCCAAGGGACTGGCATGACCCTCTTAATCTCCATTACAGGGACCATTTTGGGACTGATCATTGGCCTTCTCATCGGTGTCTACCGAACAGCCCAACTATCAGGTAACCGCCTCGTCCGCTTCTTCCAACGATTGTTCCAGATGCTGCTGTCTGTCTATATCGAAATTTTCCGAGGAACCCCAATGATTGTCCAATCGATGGTTATCTACTACGGAAGTGCGCAAGCCTTTGGATTTAACCTCAACCGGACCATTGCAGCCATCTTTATCGTCTCCATCAACACTGGAGCCTACATGACAGAGATTGTCCGTGGCGGCATTTTAGCTGTTGACAAGGGGCAATTTGAAGCTGCAACCGCTCTTGGAATGTCTCACGGTCAAACCATGCGAAAAATCGTTTTACCACAGGTCATTCGAAACATCCTACCAGCTACCGGGAATGAATTTGTCATCAACATCAAAGATACGTCTGTACTGAATGTCATTTCAGTAGTAGAACTTTACTTCTCCGGAAATACCGTCGCCAACCAAAACTACCAGTATTTCCAAACGTTTACCGTTATTGCGGTCATCTACTTTATCTTAACCTTTACCGTGACTCGTATCCTGCGAGCCATTGAAAAGCGAATGGATACAGATCATTACACGACTGGTGCCAATCAAATGCAAATTGAGGAGATTTAACCATGACGCAACATATTTTGGAAATTCAACACCTAAAGAAGTCTTACGGGAACAACGAGGTTCTCAAAGATATTTCCCTAACCGTTCAAAAAGGTGAAGTCATCTCAATCATTGGAAGTTCAGGTAGTGGAAAATCCACCTTCTTACGGTCAATCAACCTACTGGAAACCCCGACAGGTGGGGAAATTTTCTATCGCGGTCAAAACGTCCTTGACCCTCACTATGACCGTGCCCAGTACAGAGAGCGCCTGGGAATGGTCTTCCAAAACTTCAACCTCTTTGAAAATCTCAATGTTCTTGAAAATGCCATTGTTGCCCAAACTACTGTCTTAAAGCGAGATCGGGCGGAAGCAGAAGAAATTGCTAAAGAAAACTTGACCAAGGTCGGAATGGGTGCTCAATATTGGCAGGCCAAACCCAAGCAACTCTCAGGAGGGCAAAAACAACGAGTGGCCATCGCTCGTGCCCTCTCCATGAACCCAGATGCTATCTTATTTGACGAGCCAACTTCTGCTCTTGATCCAGAAATGGTCGCAGAAGTCCTGAAAATCATGCAAGAGTTGGCTCAAGAAGGACTGACTATGATAATCGTCACTCACGAGATGGAATTTGCGCGCGACGTCTCTAGCCAGGTCATCTTTATGGACAAAGGATTAATCGTCGAGCAAGGATCTCCAAAAGATATCTTTGAAAACCCAAAAGAAGAACGAACCAAAGAATTTTTACACCGTTTTTTAAAGTAAATCTCGTCCTTCGACTCCAAAGAAGACGAAAAAAGCATTCGAGAGAAATTCTCGAATGCCTTTTTATTAGTCTTCAAACTTTTTATGATTTTTATCGTAGTACTCGATTAATCCGAGTGCTGTTGCAAAGGAAATGTTATCAATTTTTGCACGACCTTGCGCAAGTGCAATGATGGACATTTCTCTAGCGTTTGTTTCCTTGCTGATACGGTATCCTGTAATCTTCTTTTCCCGTACCCATTCTACAACCGCACTGACTTTATCATAACTATTCATTTGACACCTCTTTCTTTTATATTCCAAACTATAATATACAGATATCTCAACTGATTGTCAAGCAAATAAACTTTTCATCTTGAACGTTCCCTTTGTTCCCATACAAGAGAGGACAGACTTGATTGACAAAAAAGAAGAAACCTTCTAGGATAAGAACAACAGTCACTTACCAAAAGGAATCTTCTTCTAGCTGAGATGTCAACATCCGTCCTCGTCTACCGCTTAGGTAACTAAAGGACTATTTTAAGGATCGAAACGGATTGCATTACATCGCTTTTAAAGCGGATAAAACTTGTGACCTTATATCTTCTACTCCTTCTGGGGAACTTGGAAGAAAGAGGGTCTGATTGCCATTTGCTGCAAACTGATTGAGCGTATCTAGGTATTGGTTTGTCAGTAGGATAGACATGATTTGCTCTTCTGACATGCCGATATTGGCTTCTTTAAGCTCTAAAATAGATTCTGCTAGCCCATCGACAATCGCCTTCCGTTGCTGGGCAATCCCAACCCCGTGAAGACGATCTTTTTCAGCCTCAGCCTCAGCAGCGGTCACAATCTTGATTTTGTCTGCATTGGCCAACTCTTGAGCCGCCACACGTTTGCGTTGTGCGGCATTGATTTCATTCATCGATTGTTTGACTTCTGCATCCGGCTCGACACGCGTAATCAAGGTTTTCACGATGATATAACCATAGGTCGACATTTCCTCTGCGACTTGCTTTTGTACTTCGAGGGCGATCTCGTCTTTTTTCTCAAACAATTCATCCAAGGTCAACTTTGGAACGGATGAACGCAAGGCATCTTCAATATAAGATTTAATCTGCTCTTCTGGACGCATGAGTTTGTAAAACGCATCCATAACATTGGTTTCATTGACGCGATATTGGGTTGCAATGTTCAGGGTGACAAACACATTGTCTTGCGTTTTCGTTTCCACCACTAACTCACTTTGTAAGAGTCGTAACTGAATCCGGGCAGCAAGGCGATCGATCCCAAACGGTGCCCGCACATGAATCCCAGATGAGACCGTCTTTTGGTAGCGACCAAAGCGCTCAATGATCACAACCGTCTGCTGACGAACCACAAAAATGGTGCTCAAAACAACTGCAAGAATAATGACAATAAGACCAAAAAGTACCGCTAAGAATTCCATATTCTTCTCCTTTTAAACTAACATTTTATAAAGCGAATCATTTTCATGAAGATTGATAAAGCTAGGATCGAAAGTTTCCAGTCGATCGAGGAAAGATTTATAATCGCGCTTATCGGCTAAGGTGATCCCGATCAGAACCGCTCCTTTTCCGCGAGAAGCCCGTTTCATATATTCAAAACGAGTAATATCGTCATTTGGACCTAGAATATCGTTCACAAACTCTCTCAAGGCACCTGGGCGTTGTGGGAAATTCACGACGAAATAATGCTTGACCCCATCATAGATCAGGGCACGTTCTTCCATCTCTGGCATGCGGTTAATGTCATTATTCCCCCCAGAGATGATGCAGCAAATCGTTTGACCCTTGATCTGATCTTTCACTACTTCTAGCGCTGCAATGGCCGCCGCGCCAGCAGGCTCTGCGACAATCCCTTGTTTGGAATACAGATCAATGATGGTCTCTGAAATCCAGCCTTCATCAACACCGACAAGCTGGTCCACATATTTCCTTGCCACTTCATAAGTAGTTCTTCCCACTTTTTGAACAGCGATTCCATCTGCGAATTTGTCAATATGCTCTAATTTGACTGGTCGCCCTTTGTCAAAGGCTGCCTTCATGGAGCGTGCACCATTCGCCTCTACACCGACAATTTTGATTTCTGGAACTTGATCTTTAAGATAAGTAGAAACCCCCGAAATGAGACCGCCTCCTCCGACTGGCACCAAAATTTGATCAAAGGAAATTCCTTGTTTTTCTGCCTCATCCAAAATCTCCACGGCCACTGTCCCTTGACCTGCTTGAACTCGTTCATCATCAAAGGGATCAATAAAGGTCTTCCCTTCAGACTCTGTATAATCTAAAGCTGCCTTTGCAGCTTCGTCAAAGGTGTCTCCGACCAAGGAAATAGTGACATAATCTCCTCCGAAAAATTTCACCTGTGAAATCTTTTGCTGGGGTGTCGTGACAGGCATGAAAATGGTGGCCGGAATCTTCATTTCATTGCAAGTATAGGCTACTCCCTGAGCATGATTCCCGGCTGAAGCACACACAACTCCTCGCTCTTTTTCTTCTTTATGAAGCTGCGAGATGGCATAGTAAGCCCCTCGGATCTTAAACGAGCGAACTCTTTGTTCATTTTCTCGTTTGATATAAATCTCTGCATCATACTTTTCCGACAAGTGCCGATCATAGTCAAGCGATGTCCGAAGAATGACATCCTTCAAAACGGAATACGCTTTTTCAATCTCTGTTGCTGAAAGCATGGACCGCCCCCCTTTTCTCTAATTACCCTTTATTATAGCAAATTTATCTTTTTTTGACAGCCCTTACACAAACTTGATGAAAAAGAGACAAATCTCAAAATGAAGATTTGTCTCCTCTTATCTTTGACAAGAAGGACCGACTGAACCGGTTCTTTCTTAGTTGTAGATTTTGAAGGCGTCATCGTCGTTTTGACCAACGAATGGCATTGCTTTACGCAATTCAGCACCAACTTTTTCGATTTCAAGGTTAGCAGCTTCTTCACGGTAAGCCGTCAATTTAGGACGTCCCGCTTTGTAGTCGTTCACAAAGTCGTTAGCGAATTTACCATTTTGGATGTCTGCCAAAACTGCTTTCATGTTTTCTTTCACTTGTGCTGTGATCACGCGAGGACCGGATACATAGTCTCCGTATTCAGCAGTGTTAGAAATAGATTGACGCATTTTCTTGAAGCCACCTTCGTAGATCAAGTCCACGATCAATTTCATTTCGTGGAGCACTTCGAAGTAAGCCAATTCTGGAGCATAGCCCGCTTCCGTCAAGACTTCAAAACCTGCTTCGATAAGGGCAGTCAAACCACCACAAAGAACTGCTTGCTCCCCGAACAAATCTTCTTCAGTTTCTTCTTTGTAAGTTGTTTCAAGAAGACCCACACGTGCTGAACCAACACCTTTACACCAGTCCATAGCGATGTCTTTAGCATTCCCTGTCGCATCTTGGTAAACTGCGTAAAGCGCAGGAACACCAAAGCCTTCTTCAAAAGTACGACGTACCAAGTGACCTGGTCCTTTAGGCGCACACATAAAGACGTCGACATCCGCTGGAACTTTGATGAATTCGAAGTGGATGTTAAATCCATGTGCAAAACCAACGGCATTTCCAGCTTCCAAGTTTGGTGCAATTTCAGCTTCGTAAAGCTCTGCTTGGATTTCATCTGGAGCCAAAATCATGATCACATCTGCCAATTTAGTTGCTTCTGCTACGGTGTAAGTATCAAAGCCATCTTCTTTAGCCTTATCAAACGACTTCCCTGGACGAACACCGATAATCACATCGTGACCTGTATCACGCAAGTTTTGTGAGTGGGCATGTCCTTGTGATCCATAACCGATAACAGCAATTTTCTTACCGTCAAGTGCTGGTACTTTTACGTCTGCTTCATATTGCATTTCTACTGCCATAATATTTCTCTTTTCTATTTTCTATTTTTACCTAAGTGGTTATTGAGGTACAGTTGCTAAGGGGGAACTAGTCCCGGCTAAATCCAGTGGTTCCTGTCCGTGCGATATTTTTGATCCCATAGGGTTCAATCACTCGAAGAAGGGCTTCGATCTTATTACTATCTCCTGTCATCTGGATCGTGATCGAGTGGGGAGCCACATCGACAACAGATGCTCGGAAAGGCTGAATGAGAGCGAGAATTTCAGCACGTTTGGAAAGAGGGGCTGAAATCTTAATCAAAATCACTTCTCTCTCCAAATGAGGAATATCCGTAATATCTCTCACACGAACAACGTCGATCAAGCGATTCAACTGTTTCACAATTTGCTGAGCCTCTTCAATCGTCTCGACATCAATAATAATTGTAATGCGCGAGACATCTGGTTCAGAAGTTCGACCGACGGAGATAGACTCGATATTCACTTGTCTCCGTGAGAGGACACCCGTGAAGCGATTCATCACTCCCGTCGCATCTTTCATCTTAGCGGTTAACATTCTACGCATTGAACTTCACCCCCAGCATTTCTTCATTACTCTTTCCAGACGGAACCATCGGATAGACATGTTCCCGATTGGAAATGTTGATTTCAATCAGCATTGGTCTTGGTTCTGTAATCACCTTCAAATCCTCTTCCAAGCTTGCTGGATCAGAGAACTTGTAATGAGGGATGCCATAGGCCTCTGCCATTAATTGGAAATTAGGCTCTGCATCGAAGGTTGATTCGCTCCGGTGTTCGTTGTAGAAGGACTCTTGCCACTGACGAACCATCCCTAGAGAGTGGTTGTTAATCAAGACCACCTTGATCGCAATACCGTAGCCATTCAAGATCGCCAATTCCTGATTGGTCATCTGAAAGCCTCCGTCCCCTACAAAAAGAACAACTTCTTTGTCAGGGTTGGCTAATTTTGCTCCGACCGCTGCTGGGATCCCAAATCCCATCGTTCCTAGTCCGCCTGATGTGATGATCTGACGTTCGTGCTTGTAAGGATAAAACTGGGCAGCCCACATTTGATGCTGACCAACATCCGTGACCACAATTGCATCCCCTTTGGTCAGCTCACCGATAATTTCAATCGCGCGTTGTGGTTTGATGATCTCTTCACTTGGCTTGTAGTAGAATGGTGCCCGCTCCTTGTTGTGCAAAACTTGCTCAGTCCAGGAAGCATGATTGGTGGCTACGGTTTCATATGCCAAGAGTTTTTCCAAGGTCCGTTTGGCATCTCCAACGATCGGTACATCCGTTTTCACAACCTTCCCAATCTCTGCCGGATCAATGTCTACATGCACGACTTGACATTTTTTCGCAAATGTCGCTGGGTTCCCAGTTAATCGATCAGCAAATCGAGAACCAAAGTTGATCATTAAATCACACTTGGCTAGGGCCATATTGGAGGCATAAGAACCATGCATCCCTCCCATTCCAAGGGAGAGACGGTGCTCTATCGGCATCACTCCAAGACTCAATAAAGTTGAAACTACCGGAATATCATACCGTTCTGCAAAGGCAATCAACTCTTTCGATGCCCCAGCATAGTTGACTCCACCTCCAGCAATGAGAACTGGTCTCTTAGAGGTTTTTAGGAGCTCCATCAGCTTTTCGATCTGCCGTCCATTTGGCTCGAGATTTGGCTGATAGCCAGGTAGTTGAAGACTTGGATCATTGTATTCTGATACGATCGCTTCCTGGATATTTTTTGGAACATCAATCACCACCGGTCCCGGCCGACCTGTCGTCGCAATATGAATCGCTTCTGTCACGATGCGAGGGATATCTGCGGCTTCTCGAATCTGATAATTGTATTTGGTAATCGGGGTGGTAATTCCAACGATATCTGCTTCTTGAAAGGCATCCTTCCCAATTCCGGACGTCCCAACTTGACCAGTAAAGACTAGCATGGGCACACTGTCACTCATCGCATCTGCAATCCCGGTAATGGCATTGGTTGCACCCGGACCACTCGTTACGATGGCGACTCCGATACGGCCTGTAGACTTCGCAAAACCTTCCGCTTCATGTGTCACACCTTGCTCGTGCCGGCCCAAGATATGTCGAATCTCTTTGTGCTGATAGATCGCGTCATACAGGGGCAATACTGCGCCACCAGGGTAACCAAACACGGTATCAATCCCTAGCTCAAACAAGGTATCCAAAATCAGGTCAGCACCCGTTTTTGAACTCGTTAGCTTTATTTTCTTCACAAGCGCCTCCTTTTCGTAAAATTGTCTAAAAATTCAAACACTATATCTATCTTACCACTTAAAGGTAAAAATGCAAGCCTATTTCGTCAATTTCACTGAATTTCACTCGTTTTGTCCTCTATTATAGCAATTTCCCCTTATTTTAAAAGAATTTTCTAGAAGAATCTCTGTTCTTAATCGAAAATCCGAATATTACCTTTTGGATTAAATTGTCAGACTTTTCTAAAATAATTAGAGAACAGGAAAATTTTTCCCAGAACTATGCTATAATTAAATAATATAGAAAAGAATCTGCTTTTTTGCTGGAAGAACAGAAAAGGGGTTCCCCTCCTATCTTCTATGCTTTAGATCAGTTAATGGAGAAGAAAAACAATGACAGATAAAGAAACATTAAAAAATCTCCGTCATCGGAGTTCTGTCTACGACAGCATGGTCAAATCCCCAAACCGGGCCATGCTTCGTGCGACAGGGATGAAGGACGATAACTTCGAGACCCCGATTGTCGGTGTTATTTCGACTTGGGCAGAAAACACCCCTTGTAACATGCACCTGCATGATTTTGGTAAAGTTGTAAAAGAAGGTGTCAAATCCGCTGGAGCTTGGCCTGTCCAATACGGAACCATTACCGTTGCGGACGGAATTGCCATGGGAACACAAGGAATGCGCTTTTCTCTTACATCACGGGATATCATCGCAGACTCCATCGAAGCGGCCATGGGCGGACACAATGTCGATGCCTTTGTCGCCATCGGTGGCTGTGATAAGAATATGCCTGGATCTGCCATCGCGATTGCCAATATGGATATCCCCGCCATCTTTGCCTATGGTGGAACGATTGCTCCAGGAAATCTCAACGGCAAAGATATCGATTTGGTTTCCGTTTTTGAAGGGATTGGAAAATGGAACCATGGCGATATGACTGCCGAAGAAGTCCGTGAAATCGAGTGTAATGCTTGTCCAGGACCTGGTGGTTGTGGAGGAATGTACACTGCAAACACCATGGCAACAGCCCTGGAAGTGATTGGAATCAGTCTACCAGGATCTTCTTCCCACCCGGCTGAATCACCAGAGAAAAAAGCAGACATCGAAGAAGCTGGTCGTGCGGTCGTACGGATGTTGGAATTAGGGATCAAGCCATCGGATATCATGACCCGTGAGGCCTTTGAAGATGCGATTACTGTGACCATGGCATTGGGAGGTTCAACCAACGCCACTCTTCATTTGCTCGCCATTGCCCATGCAGCCAATGTTGACTTATCTCTTGAAGACTTCAACACCTTCCAAGAAAAAGTCCCTCATTTGGCTGACTTGAAACCATCTGGACAATATGTCTTCCAAGATCTCTACAATGTTGGAGGAGTCCCAGCGGTCATGAAATACTTGCTCAAAAACGGCTTCCTTCACGGAGATCGCATCACTTGTACAGGTAAAACGGTCGCTGAAAACTTAGAAGACTTCGCAGATCTGACACCAGGTCAAAAAGTTATCATGCCTCTGGAAAATCCAAAACGGGCTGATGGACCACTCATCATCCTCAAAGGAAACCTCGCACCAGATGGAGCTGTGGCCAAGGTTTCAGGCGTAAAAGTCCGAAACCACACTGGACCAGCTAAGGTCTTTGACTCTGAAGAAGAAGCCATTGAGGCTGTTTTGTCTGACGATATCGTGGATGGCGATGTGGTTGTCGTGCGCTTCGTAGGGCCTAAGGGTGGACCTGGTATGCCAGAGATGCTCTCTCTTTCTTCTATGATTGTTGGTAAGGGACAAGGGGACAAAGTCGCCCTCCTGACAGACGGTCGCTTCTCCGGCGGAACCTATGGATTGGTCGTCGGCCATATCGCACCAGAAGCTCAAGATGGTGGACCAATCGCCTACCTACATACAGGAGATCTGGTCACAGTTGACCAAGATACGAAAGAAATCACCATGCACGTATCCGAGGAAGAATTAGCCAAACGAAAGGCGGAGACCACATTACCGCCACTGTACAGCCGTGGCGTTCTTGGAAAATACGCCCACATGGTTTCCTCAGCTTCGAAAGGAGCTGTCACAGACTTCTGGAAACCAGAAGAAACTGGAAAAGCATAATTCAAAAGAGGCTGGGACAAAAGTCCTAGCCTCTCCATTGTTTTTGGATTGTCGAGCAAGACGCAGTGGTTGAGTGGGCTCTACTCCGCTGATTTCATCCGCTTTTACAGCCCGACTCAACTGTGGGGAGGTGGGACAGAAATCGAATTCTAAGAAATTCCCGATTTCTGTCCCACTTTTTTTTTTCTACCTCTTTTTAGACGCTACTGCCTTCACACAAAAAGTTATGCTAAAAAGCAAGGGTTCTGTCCCCCTTGCTTTGGAATTTCTGTATGGTCAGAGTGATTTCTTTTTTAGACCGAATAGACTCCGCCAAATCACTAGCAGATATTAGTGGAGCTCCTTCTTTCGAAGGAGGAAGAAACCAAGAACCATCCCTACGAGACCACTGAAAACCAGAGCATCATTTGAGGTAGCACCCGTCTTAGGAAGAACCTTCTTAGAGCTAGGTGGTGGAGTCGTTTCTTTTGGAGGAATCGCCGGAATTTGCTCGTTCACAATATTCCCCTTGTCGACTAGTTGGTCCGTCGCAGCTTCTAACTCGGCAGCTGTTACAGAAATGACCTCTGTCGTCAATTGGTAGCCCGCCGGAGCTGTTAGCTCCTTGATGATATAGTCTTTGGCTTCAACCCCTGTAAAGGTGATCAGCCCCTCGGCATCCGAAGTTGCTGTTGCTTGGCCTTCTCCGTAAGGATTGGCAACTGGAGTGGTGCCATCTGCTTCAAAAAGACCAAAAACAGCACCTGCCAGGGCATTCCCTTTATTGTCCACCTTGTGCAATTGAACATTGTAGAGTTTCAATTCTGGTTTCTCAACAGTCGGAGGAGTTGGTGGGATTTCAGTCGTCACCACTGTATTGGTGAACGTTTTCTTGTCTCCATAGCTAGCCACGGCCTTTATGGCATGGTTAGCTTGGTCTTTAGAGACGGCTACAGTTACCGTTATATTTTCTTCATCATAGGTGACTCCTTTTGCTTTGTTTTCTGGAATCACTTCTTTAATGGTGTAGGTATAGGTTTGGCCTGCGTCTGCTTCTGTATAGGTGAGTTCATCAAAGACGATACTGCCGTCTGCAGCATTGGTCTTGGTTTGTAGAACATTGCCATTTTCATCCAACAATTGGAAACTGAATTCCCCCTCTACAAGATCACGCCCTTCCAATATTTTTTGACTCTTGAATTGGACACTGCCTGGTGTTGGGGCTGTATAGATGTTGGCAAAAACGGTGTTATTCGGGTATTCAACAGTTGCCTTGAGAGAATCGCCTTCTCGTGTTACCTTGATAGTGACTTGCTTTTCGGTCGTATCATAGGTAATTCCTGGAACATTTGCAACAACTTCCTTGATGGTATAGGTGTGCTCTCCCTCTGATTGGTAAGAAATGGCTTCGAAAGTGACCTTCCCGTCTTTGTTGGTAGCCGTCTGAAGTTTGTCCCTTCCCTCATACAATTCAAAACTGAACTCCCCGTCTTTTAAGTCTCGGCCAGATAGTGTTTTACTTAATTCAATTACCGCACTGGTCGGGGTCGGTTCTTTGACAATCGCTTTGTTGGTAACCGTTTTTTGAGCGATTTTCGTCGTCCCAAAATCAGCTGGTTTGATGTCGATTGGTGTTGCATCCAATTCATAGCCTTCTGGCGCTTTGGTTTCCACCAATTGATAGTCCGCATTTAACAAACCTTCGACGCTCGCTAGCCCTTGTGCATCCGTTGTGACAGTCTGTACGACCTCACCAGTAGCTACACGAACAACATTGAACGTCGCCCCTGCAAGAGCAAGAGAATTATTCGCTTCATCTACTTTCTTGATGGTCACACCATAGTTGTAGCCTACTGCTTCTCCGCCAGCCGTCTGGTAAACGAATGGGTTGCTTTTGGTTTGCAATTCTTTGTCAGCTTTCAGGACAACGTTGTTGAGGAAACTTTCCCCATTCGCAGGTGTGTATGAGATTTTTACTTTATAGACGATGGAGTAGCCTTCCGATTGATTGACCGTTCCTAACTGAACTTGGAAACTCTTTTGGTCCGCTCCAAATGTGACTGGAAGGTCCACCGTGGTTGCATTTTGCAATTCCAATTTGTGTTGGCTATTGACAACCCATTTCCCCTTTTTGATCACAAAGGAACCTTGCACATAGCTCATACCCGCTGTCCCTAAGCTATCCGAGACCAATGTATCTCTCAGCGTATCACCTGAAGCATTCACCCGAACTTCATACTGACGAGTAATCCCTCCTTCAGCGAGCGATTCTGTTCCCCAGCTCACCTTGTCTAAGATTTTTTTCGTATCTCCTGGGTCGACTACAAAGTCTACTTCCCCAATCGGAGTAGGATTGTTATCCACGTCCAGAGTAATCGGTACCTTACTTGGCGAGGCCGTTCCTGCTTCGACACGGACATCAAAAAAGAGGTGGCCTGTAATATCTGATTTTGTGCTGACATAATCCGTATAGGTCAAAGTGATGGTCTTATCACTCGCTCGAATGACCGCCTTCGCAACAACGGAACTTCCATCTGGACTCAGCACATCAAAACTTTGATCTTTTATAAACTTCAGATTTTGGGGCAAGGTAATGACCGCTTGATCCCCCGTCTGTGTATCGTTTGGAACTGAAAAGTCTAGATCTACTTTGATATTGGTATATTGGTCAACTGGAGATTGTTCAGGTGTGATCGATTTATTCGTGATGGAAATCTTTCCTGAACTACCCGCAGCATGGACAGTTTGCATCCTGTCCCAACCAAAAATGACGGCAAAAAAAAGTAGTAGTGACAATCCTACGCTAATCTTTTTCTTCATTTTTTCTCCTATTTTTAACATTAAGTCACTGTTTTGTCACCATTTCGTAACAAAATAGCAATCAAATGGTATCATATTGTCTTGAAAATTGCAAACAAATTCTTACTTTTTGATAAAACGTTCGGTATTTTCGAACCGCTTTCAAAAATAGTCGCATTTTTTCCAAAAGCTCATTCTATAGGATATAAGAAGTTACTCCAGTCTATTTATAGATGCATTTTTATTGAAACAAAAGCAAACATCAGAGACTATCCCAAAATCAAATTTATAGGACGCAATATCAGCAATCGGTCTTTTTTAATAGTTCTCTAGGAATTTGGGTCTTTACTAGCGTCTGTCTCCTCTTAAATCTTGCACTAAAAGGGTAAAAAAAGAAGGCTGAAAGCCTACTTTGGGTATATGCGTGTTTTTTTATTCCTTCTATCTCGGGCTAATCCCAAGGGCAATTCGACCATACCGGCTAATTCGCGTCATTTGCCACACCGGTGACCACACCACCTCTACCTTGGCGTCTGTGACTCCATCAATCTTCTTCAGCGCTTCTACCAGATCAAGCGGAAGCGTGTCTGCACAGTTGCATCCCATATCGGTAAAAGTCATCACAACTCGACAAAAGCCCGACTCATCCAAGTTGATTTCATAGATCAAGCCTAAATTGTAAACATCTAATTCAATTTCTGGATCATATATGGTCTGTAAAGTAGCGATAAACTGGTCTTCTATCGCTTTTACACGGTCATTAATTTTGATATCGTCTCTCATATTTCGCTCCTAACCATCCTTTGCTCTACTTCCTCTGAAGCACAGATGTATGGGTCCAATTTTCTCATAATCTGAGACAAATAGCAAGAAAAAATGAAAAGGACATTGAAAATGAGCAGATATTTTCCATCATTCGGATCTTACTCCCCCAAAAAAGCTTAGAAGCTTTCCAAGCATCATGTAGATGACACATAGAAAGTCCTAAGCTTTGATAAATTATAGTTGTTGAAGGAGATGAACGACATTTTCAACCGTAAATCCGTACTCAGCCATAACTGTCGCAGCTGGTGCAGAAGCTCCGAACTGGTCAATTCCAAGAACAGCTCCGTCTAAGCCAACATATTTGTACCAGCTTTGGGTAGCTCCCATTTCGATAGCAAGGCGACGACGAACCGCATTTGGAAGGATTTCTTCCTTATAACTTGCATCTTGCGCATCAAAGAGCTCTGTTGATGGCATGCTCACCACACGGATTTTCGCGCCAGATGCTGCCAAGGTCTTCGCTGCGGCCACCGCAAGATTTACCTCAGAACCTGTTGCAATCACAATCGTGTCAAATTCTGGTGACGATTCATAAACGACATAAGCTCCCTTAGAAACCTTCTCAAAGTCTGTCCCCTCTTCGACAGTCAGATTTTGACGGGTCAAGACAAGAGCAGATGGAGTAGATGCACTGGTCGCTGCCAAGTACCAAGCCGCCTGTGTTTCACGGGCATCAGCAGGACGGAAAACGTTCAAGTTTGGCATCGCACGAAGACCTGCCAAGTGCTCAATCGGCTCATGCGTTGGACCATCTTCTCCAACTGCAATCGAATCATGTGTAAAGACATAAGTCACAGGCAGTCCTTGGAGGGCAGAAAGGCGGATGGCAGCTTTCACATAATCAGAGAAGACAAAGAAAGTTCCACCATACACACGAAGACCACCATGTAGAGCAAGTCCATTTAAGATTGTTCCCATTGCAAACTCACGAACTCCGAATTGGATATTCCGGTTGAGCGGATTGATGGCATCTTGCAATCCTTCTGATTTGATATAGGTCATATTGGAATGAGCCAAGTCGGCCGATCCACCAAGGAAGGTCGGAACCTTATCAGCGATGATATTCAAGGCGTCTTGGCTTGAATTACGAGTCGCTTGTGAAAATCCATTCTCTAAGGCAGGGAAATCTTCTGGGCTGACTTGGACTGGATCCCGCCCTTCGATGATAGCTTCGACTTCTGCAGCTAATTCAGGATAGGCTTTTTTGTAAGCCTCTACTAGCTCAGCCCAAGCCTTGTAGGCAGAGCGTCCGCGATCCGCAGTGTTTTCTTTAAAGTCTTCATAAACTTCTTCAGGAATTTCAAATGGCGCGTAATCCCACCCTAGCTCTTTCCGGGTCGCTTCTGTTTCATCGGCACCTAGAGGTGCACCGTGAACAGCATTGGTTCCTTGCTTATGAGGAGCACCGTATCCAATTACGGTCTTGACTTCAATCAAGGATGGCTTACCAGATTGCTTAGCCGCTTCAATCGCTTGGTTGATGGCCTCTAAATCTGTCCCATCGCTGACCAATTCTGTATGCCAACCATAAGCTTCATAGCGTGCACGAACATTTTCTGTAAAGGAGTCTTTGGTTTCTCCATCCAAGTTGATATCATTTGAATCATAGAGAACAATCAGTTTTTCCAATTGTTGAAGACCTGCATAGGAAGCTGCCTCTGCAGAAACACCTTCCATCAAGTCTCCATCCCCACAGATGACATAGGTGTAGTGATCAAAGATTGGGTAGCCATCCCGATTATACTTAGCCCCTAGGAAACGCTCTGCTTGCGCAAATCCAGTCGCTGTCGCAATCCCTTGTCCAAGAGGTCCTGTCGTCGCATCTACACCAGCTGTATGCCCAAACTCAGGGTGACCAGGTGTTTTTGAGCCCCATTGACGGAAATGCTTCACTTCTTCAAGACTAACATCTGCATAACCAGAAAGATGCAAGAGAGCATAGAGCAACATCGATCCATGTCCAGCAGATAAAACAAAGCGGTCTCGATTGATCCAATTTGGTTGGTCAGGGTTGATGCGCAATTGTTTGGTAAATAAGTCATAGGCCATGGGCGCAGCCCCCATGACAACCCCAGGGTGACCAGAGTTGGCCTGATTAATCGCGTCGATCCCTAAAAAACGAACAGCATTAACAGATAATAGTGACATAGTGTTCTCCTTAAATTGATTTATGTCTATTATATCACAAAAACGTTTTCATAAAAAGACCGACTTGCTTTCTCGTGTAAACTAAATTTTGACAGGACGAATCGACTCCCCTATCTATACAATGGACACACTCTGGAAGAAAAAATAAACACTGAATTGGATAAGGTCCGAAAATTTTTGTCATTTTTTGGAGCAAATTTGGTTTGAACAAGCAAAAAAGCCCGTCAAATCAGGCTTTTTCTTCTCTATTTCGATGCCGACTGCAGGGATCGAACCTGTGACCTACGCGTTACGAGTGCGTTGCTCTACCTACTGAGCTAAGTCGGCTTGTGAGACTATTTTACCATTCTGTCGAAATATGTCAAGACTCGTCAGATCTTCTCTTTAGATAAACAAAACACCAAACATTCCTTCTATGTTTGGTGTTTGAGTGGGAAACATCTACCCATCCGTCTTCACTCGCTAAACTCGACTGAAATCTTGATTTCTGGGTCAATCGCTTGGAACAAACTAGTATAATAGGTTATCGCAGACTCTTTGATATCCTCTTTGTAATTTTCCAAAATTGCTTTTTGACGTTCATTTGTCAATTGTTGCATCGCAAGGGCACCGGTATCCACATCTTTTGTGGTAGCACTCAGCAACTCACCTTGACGGTCATATAATTCATATGGATGGTCTTTTGCTAGCTCGACGCCGATAACCTCTAGCTTGGGAATGATAACCTTATATTTCTTCTCTTTCTCCTTTTGGATTTCGACCGCATTCTTGATTCCAAACTTAGCTTTATAGTTCAAGATGACCAAAACCTTCTTTTCTGTAAATGGTATTTGGATGCCAAAAATATCTGAAACGTTTGAATCCGTGACGACCTCTTTGATCCCCGTATTCAAAAACACGACCTCGTTGACCTTTTCGAGATATTCGATAGTAATCCTAGCTCGCGAATTGTCTGCTATAAACGTCCGGTATCCAAAATTCCAACAAACGAAGCCACCTAAAACAGCAAGCAATAACCCCCAAACAGGCACTTTCTTCGCTAAGAAGGCTAGTATTACGCTTTGCTTTCTTTTTCCTCTTCCCATGCTATCCTCCTACCATTAGACTGTCTTGTTTTTAACAGTTTCATTATATATATATATATATTGTCAAGACTTTTAAAAATGTGGAATCAACTCTTTCAAATCCTCACATCGAATATGCTGATAATGCCTGGATTGCCCAGACCATGATTTTAGGCGGAGTCGGCCTTGCCATCATGCCTCATTTTGCCGTCCAGCAGAGCGACCAGTTAGTGAGCATCCCCGTGGAAAACCTCCCCCTCCTGTCCTACGGCATCACCTGGCACAAACAAAACCCCAAGAATATTCCCCATTTTATCAAGGAAATCGCCTTCTTGTTTGACACATAAACTCCGCATCATAGCCCTCCAAAAACTTCTCTTCGTCCTTTCTTCCCAATTCGATCAAGTGAGACGAAAAAGAAAAAGCCCATCACTCAGTTGGGCTTTCTCGTTTCTTTTTTGTTGGTAAAATCGTTGGTAAAAGCTCTCTGCAGGTATCTAAAAATCGCTCTACTGCTGGCGACCGGCGGTCTTTTTTGGGTAAGGCAATTCCAAGTGATACATAGCGCTTGGGATGAAGAGGGATCTGAACGACGTCTGATTTCCAGTCTCTTGCAATCATAGACTGGTTGAAGCTGACCCCTAACCCTGCTTTGACCAGCTGATAGGTCGTAAAGCCATCCTTGGTGGTAAAGCGGGTGGTTAACGTCAACTTTTCTTGTGCGATCAAACGGTCCTGATCTGTATCTTGATCTGGCAGGGTGTGGATGAAAGCCTCCTGCTCTAGGTCCTTGATGGCATAGGTCTTTTGCCTGGCCTTGGGATGATCCGTCGGCAGCCAAACGACCAACGGGTCTTGGTAGAGTTCTTCCCAGTCATAGGCACTTTTATCCTCTGGCTGAGCACAGAGACAGATATCGACAGACTGCTCCATCAACCACTTGGCAATCTCTTTGTTGCCCCCTTCCATAAGCTTGATATGGATCTGAGGATAGGCTTCGGAAAAAAATTTTAATAAAACTGGCATCCACATAGACGACACACTGAAGTAACATCCGATAGTGATAGCCCCTCGGACAATCCCCTTAATATCCTCACTTACTTCTCGTGCCAATTGCTGACTTTCAACGATTTCTCTGAAATAAGGCAACATGAGCTGGCCGTTTTCGGTTAGTCTCACTCCTTTTTTACTGCGAATAAAGAGCGGAAATTCTAGTTCTTCTTCTAGACTAGATATCATACGGGTGATTCCCGATTGGGTGTAATTCAGTAGGGCTGCAGCTGCGGAAAACGATCCTGTCTCACTCGCAGCTATAACCGCTTGGCATTTGCTAGCATCCATGGCTTCCTCCTTCTCGCGATGTTTCATTCCATTTTATCATAGATATAATGATTTTTTGCCATTTGTGTAATGTATATTTTTGATCTATACTAGAATTATCTAGAAAAACGAAAGAGAGCAGAGCCATGACAAGCCAAAAGATAAATGTCGCCAATGATTACCTCCAAGGAACACATCCTGCCATCCTCAATCGTATGGTAGAAAGCAATGAAATGGAACTAACAGGTTATGGGACCGATCCGATCACTGCGAGTGCGGTAGAGAGGATCCGTCAAGCTTGTGCTTGCCCTAAAGCGGAGGTCCGCTTCCTCCTAGGTGGAACACAGACCAATCAGATCGCCATCGCTTGCCTGCTAAAGTCCTATCAAGGCGTCATCGCAGCGAAAACGGGTCACGTCAGTGTACACGAGGCGGGTGCCATCGAGTTTGGTGGTCACAAAGTGCTAGAGCTCGATACCCCTGATGGCAAACTGACAGCTGATCAGATCCAGCAAACCATCGAAGACTACTGGGCAGACGGAAACCATGAGCACATGGTCATGCCAGGTATGGTCTATATCTCACAGCCGACAGAACTAGGAACCCTCTACAGCAAGGAGGAGCTAACAGCCATTTCACAGGTTTGTAAGGAGCAAAAAGTGAAACTGTTCGTTGACGGGGCGCGTCTCGCTTATGCTCTTGCTTGTCCTGAAAATGATACCAGTCTAGCAGATATCGCTTGTCTTTGCGATGCTTTCTACATTGGTGGAACTAAGTGTGGGGCTATGTTTGGTGAAGCCTTGGTCATCCCAGATCCTAGCCTCATCCCCCACCTTACAACCATTATCAAGCAACACGGAGCACTTCTCGCCAAGGGTCGTCTTTTGGGAATCCAGTTTGACGAACTGTTCAAGGATAAGCTCTATGACAGAATCGGACAAGAGGCTATCCACTATGCCAATCAGATCCGCCAGGCTTGTAAAGAAGCAGGACTGCCCCTTTATTTTGAAAACCCGACCAACCAAGTCTTCTGCATCGTAACCGAAGAGGAAAAAGAAAAAATAGCGAAAGATGTTCTCTTCTCCTTCTGGGAAAAATACGATGACCACCATACCGTTATCCGTTTTGCGACCTCTTGGTCCACTCGAGCTGAGGATGTAGAAAAGCTATGCCAGATTTTAAGCTCATTTGCTTAAAATCAATCCCTCCCTTGCCTTTTATCCCTTTTCGTTTTCTCGCGTCCCGACTCGCAATCTTCTCGTAGGAACGTTCAAGCTTTAGTTGCCTACATTTCAGAGAAGCTGACGGACTGATAACATTGAAACAAGAGAGGGGGACAGAAATCGGTCATTCGTTAGAAGTCGATTTCGTCGTCCTACCTCCGCACAGTTGAGTAGAGCCCACTCACCCACTGCGTCTTGCTCGACAATCCAAAAACAAACAAGAGGCTAGGACTTTTGTCCAGCCTCTTGCTTTTTTAGCTTCCATCACTCAGCTTCCTAGATGATTTCGCAGAAGTTAGGGAGCACCTTTTTAAGCTACTTCCTTTATCAAAAGCGCAGACCTGCTGATAAACAGTGGAAGATTTGCGCTACAAAAAGGCTTATATCATCGGCAATAGATCATGCTTTGTTTGCGCTACCTCTATAATCGAAAAGTACTGAAATTTCCATAATCGGGAGCAAATCGGGGACAAAATCACCAAAAAAGGCTCTATCCAAGTGGATAAAGCCTTTCATATCAAGGTTTTGTAGCCTAATTAAGCTTTGTTTGCTGAACCGAATACATCGATACGTTCTTCAACAGCTTCTGTGATCGCGTCAAATCCTGATTTCAAGAATTTACGTGGGTCAAAGAGTTTTTTCTTATCGTATTCTGCTTCGTTTGCATCGTATTCTGCTGCAAATTTACGAGTTGCGTTTGCAAATGCGATTTGGCACTCAGTGTTTACGTTAACTTTCGCAACACCAAGTTTGATTGCAGCTTGGATTTGATCATCCGGAATACCTGAACCACCGTGCAACACGATTGGGAAACCTGGAACGGCTTCTGTCAATTTCTTCAAGTGGTCAAGGTCAAGACCTTCCCAGTTTTCTGGGTAAGGGCCGTGGATGTTTCCGATACCTGCTGCCAAGAAGTCAATACCTGTTTCAACCATTGCTTTTGCATCTTCGATTGGAGCCAATTCACCTTTACCGATGATTCCGTCTTCTTCTCCACCGATTGTACCAACTTCAGCTTCTACTGAGATACCTTTTGCATGTGCTTTTTCAACAACTTCTTTTGCCAATTTAAGGTTTTCTTCCACTGGAAGGTGTGAACCGTCAAACATGATTGAAGTATAACCAACTTCGATACATTCAAGGGCGTCATCGTAGTGACCATGGTCCAAGTGAATTGCAACAGGAACAGTAATGCCCATGGAGTCTACAAGGTTTGAAATCAATTCTTTACAAAGTTTGTAACCACCCATGTATTTCGCAGCACCCATTGAGGTTTGGATAAGAACTGGAGCTTTTTTAGCTTCTGCTGCACGCAAGATAGCTTGAGTCCACTCAAGGTTGTTTGTGTTAAATCCACCAACAGCGTATCCGTTATCACGCGCTGCTTGGACAAATTTTTCTGCTGAAACGATTGCCATGTTAAAGGCCTCCTAATGTTTTTTAGGTGTTTCCACCTATTGATACGTTAATCATATCACATTTTCGCTAAAAACACTAGCCCCAACAAGTAGGTGAAGCGTTTTCAGGACTTGAATCTTAAAAACTACCGCCCAGTCCACCATGGCTGGTGCCCGAGGAACTCGTGTGGGTCGTGGAGCCCCCTCCCCCTCCTCCACCGCTACCACCAGAATCGCTACTCCGCTCGATGCGCGTTTGATGGAGGGTCCGATAGAGGAATAGGCGCTGTTTATCTTCCAAAGAAAAGGAATGAGGAACCAGGTAGTCACTTGCTCCCGTTTTCTGAAAAACGGTCCGGAGTTGCCTTTTTTTGAATTGTAACCAGCTATAGGCTATAAAAGCTGCTAAAAGTACGGACCCGATCGCTCCGATGACCCAAAATTGCAGGGTGACAGGGAGATGACCTTTATCATAGGGCTTTCCGGACCTTGCTTCCGTCACAAAACGATCTACCCACCGGCCATAGGTCCGAAAGGCTTCCATATATTTACCAGCCGACAAATAGCCTTTAAAGCGATCTCTGATAAAGACAAGTCCCGCATCTGTCAAAGCAGTGATCCCATATCCTGTGGTTGTGATATGCCAGTTCCGTTGGCCCATATCGACCAGTAAAAGCGCTCCATCAGCAGTAGTCCCATACCCATAACCATTCTGATCAAAATAGTCATCTGCATACGCTTCTGCTGTCTTGCCGTCTGTTGAGTTAACTGTTACAACGACAATATCGAATCGCTGACGCTCGCTTATTTCATCTAGCTCTTGTTCCAATTCTTGTTTTTCCTGACTGGTTAGGAGATGGGCATGATCCACTACATGCGTGTCATTCTCTGCATAGACTGTTCCTGCAAAACCGAAAGAAAGAACCATCAGAACGCCCAAGAATAAAATCTTTTTCATCAGAAGCCACCTCCTAACCCAAAAAGTCCGATTAAGCTATATAAGAGCATCAATACAAGGGCTACAAGGGTAGCAAGTAAAGCAAACGTTCGTCGATAGACCTGCTTGTCCACAGGTAAATCTCCAACGAATTTGCCCGTCTGACCATTCATGGCAAAGAGGTAACGTTGTCCCTGCCAGGTCGTCGTCAGAAGCCATACAGGGTAGAGGGCATAATGGTAGGTCCCTTCCTCCAGTGAAACCTGCTCCGACTCAATGCTCGACGCTTGATAGACCGTTTGCCGTAACTGTTCTTTAGCCGTTTCTTGGATTCGCTGATTGGCCACCTCCTGGCTCTCATCCGCTTCTACGTCATACTTATCTGCCAGATAACCTGCTAAATAGGCTGATTGAAATGGGACAGCCTCCGTAAAGTCAAAGGGCTCGATGGATTGCATCAAGTCATCCGCTAGGCTACTAGATCCATCCACCGCAAGGTGTTCGAATTGCATGTTTCCCTTGCGGATTTCCAGATAGTAGGTCACCTGTGTATAGACATAATCAAAATCAGACCATTCTCGTATCTCTTGCGTCGTGTAGTGGCCATCGATCTGTGCCTTTGCATCAAAGAGCCAAAAAGGGACATACAGTGCCTTCATTTCATCTAGATGACTTTCTTCTTTAAAAACCTTTGGAAGGAGAAACTTGTCTGTTAAAAATGCTTCTAAGGCTGCCTTTGCCTCTTCCTTACTAATCTTAAAAGGAATGACAAAGTCTGGCTTCTGGTCCCCCTGCACATTTTCCGTTAGAACGACAGGGTTGTCACAAAAAGGGCAAGAGGTGGCAATGGTGTGCTCAGAGGTTAAAATCTCTCCACCGCAGGATTGACAGCTGTACTGACGCATCGCTCCAGCTTCTTCTTGAGACCAGTTATGGGTCGAGGCTGACTCCCATCTCATCTTCCCTTCTTGGGAGCCTTCCTTCATTGCTTCATGATAGAAAGCCATGGAGTCGAGAGAAAGCTCAGCATCACAATAAGGGCAGTGCAGCCGCTGGCTTTCTGAATCAAAATAAACCGCTCTCGAACAATTCGGACAGGTATAGGTTTGCAATGGTTGGGTCTGTGTCATATCCTACTCTCCTAGCTTCTAGGCGCCCCGCATTCTGAACAGAATTTCCCTGTACTTTCATGACCATTTGGGCAAATCCACGCTTCGGGAGTTGCAGTTTGAGGACTAGCTGGTTCTTGTGGCTTTGTAAAGGGTTGCTGTCCCATAGCAAAGAGGGAATTGGCATCAATGCCCCCAGCTTGATTAGCCATCCCCATCCCCATAAATCCGGTCATCGCTCCAGCTTGATTGGCAGCAGCAGCTTTCATCGCATCCGCTTGGGCCGCTGTCAAGGTTGCAGCCGCCATCGTTGGGTTTTGCAACATCGCCACTCGTTGTGCTTCTTTGATCAAGTCAGCATCTTCATCTGGAAGATTAATCGTCGAAAGGGCAATGCTCATCAGCTTGATTCCACGGCTTTCTTGCCATTTTTGACTAAGAACAGCATTTAGAGAATTCTCCAACTCGGTCGCATGGGCTGGTAACTGACTAGGGCGCATCTCCAAGGCAGAGAGTTGACCCAAAGCCGGTTGCAAGGCGCTAATCAATTCTGCTTTCAGCTGGCTATCAATGTCACTGCGAGTAAACTGACTGGCAACATTCCCCGCGAGTACCGTATAAAAGCGAATCGGATCTACAATTTGATAGGAATAGACCCCCGAACAGCGAAGGGAGACATCGATATCTAGTCCGATCTTACTGTCAACCACTCGAAAGGGAACCGGAGAGGGCGTCCCAAATTTGTTGTCGAGCAATTCCTTGGTATTGATATAATAAACCCGCTGATCCTTGCCCGCATCCCCTCCATAAGTCAACCGACGACCCATGGTCTTAAAGGCTTCCAGAAGAGATGGCCCAAACTTGCCAGAGAAAACGCTGGATTCACTAGAGGTATCAAAAGTATATTCTCCTGCTTCAGCCGCTACTTCGACGACCTTCCCCTGGTCTACGATGATCATACACTGACCATCTGCCACCACAATCCCACTTCCATTTGAAATGACATTGTCATGACCTTTGGTATTAGAAGAGCCTCTCCCGATCTGTTTTTGACCGCGTGTCATCAATACATCACTGCCTAAGGAATCACAGTAGAAAAACTCCTTCCATTGATCGGCTAGAGTTGTACGTGTCGCTGTCAATGCCGCTTTGATTAGTCCCATAGTCCTACTCCTTTGATTTCTTGTTTTTATTATTTTACCATATTTAGCACAAAAAAAAGCTAGTCCAATGACTAGCCTTGCTACCGATGCGGAAAGGGGGACTTGAACCCCCACGACCTAAAGCGGTCACAGGATCCTTAGTCCTGCGCGTCTGCCAATTCCGCCATTTCCGCTGGTTAACAACAGAAATAATTATATCAGACTCCCCAATACTTGTCAACACTTTCTTGCTTTTTTCTTTTGCGGTCCAACAGGGTTAATAAAAAAAGGGAGTATTTGAATCTTGTCCCTCGCAGGGATGCGGGTGAAAAACGAATTTTAATCCAGAAAACAAGACCTTTCCTAGCGAAATCCTTCACCAGGTAAATGGCTATTCCTGAAAATAGGATAGAATCCAGATTGAAATAAATCTTTAAAATAGAATCCTGGTATGGCATCAGTGAGTGGATTGGTCTGAATGTGTTCTCGATCCATCATCCCCCTCACCATAGAAAAGCAAGCCTTGTCATGAGGCGTACTTATTTTCTACGCTTAGAAAATGTGCGGAGAAATCGCTTGATACTATCTACCCAAACAAAAGAAAAGCCACTCTACAACAGAGCGACTAATCTTCTTGTATTCAATCGAACACGGCCTAAGCACTGAGCAAAAAAGATAAAATCTCCTAGAAACGAGCGTTTCTTCGTGAATGAAACCAGAACTAAAAAAGCTCTCCATATCGGGAGAGCTGATTTGAGCTCGGGCTAAAATCCTAGTGAAAAAGAAAAGCCGCTCTACAACAGAGCGACTAAACTTCTTGTATTCAATCGAACACGGCCTAAGCACTGGGCAAAAAAGATAAAATCTCCTAGAAACGAGCGTTTCTTCGTGAATGAAACCAGAACTAAAAAAGCTCTCCATATTGGGAGAGCTGATTTGAGCTCGGGCTAAAATCCTAGTGAAAAAGATGAAACTCCTTGTGTTCGTCGAACACGATGTCGTTTCCCTATTTTCATACGGATTTTCACGCCCTCGGCATCATAATTATCGGCGAAGTCCGAGTGAGTTGATCAACTCACGGTAACGGTTGACGTCAGTGGTACGCAAGTAAGCCAAGAGGTTACGACGGCGACCGATTTTTTTCATCAATCCACGGTAAGTTGCGTGGTCTTTTTTGTGTTGTTTGATGTGGTCATTGAGGTGGTTGATTTCCCAAGTCAAGACAGCTACTTGAACTTCTACTGAACCAGTGTCCCCTTCGTGACGTGCATATTGAGCAATGATTTCATTTTTTTTCTCTTTTGAGATTGCCATGATATTCTCCTTTATTTTACGCTTCATCTGAGTGACAGGGTTGGCAAATCCTGCAACCAAGAAGAAGTTATTTGTCTTTTAGACTTCTACTATTCTATCAAGTGGGCCTCTTTTTGTCAACTAATTATATGTCCTACAGAAGAGATCTTCAGACTGAAAGAGCGTATCGTCCGAAGTAAACGCCCCCTTATTGCCTTTGAGGTTATTCCTTGGGGACTTGAGTTTGGATGGCCTCGTTTGCATCCTGGACCACTTGCGCAAGGCTTTGCTCGGCCAATTGCGTCTCCAAGGCTGTCTGCGCCGCCACCAAAGTCCCATCCAAAACAGTATGAATGTTCCGTCCAATCGGACACTCTGGATTGGGGTTTTCATGAAAACTAAAGAGCTCCCCACTAGGGGCGATGCTATCGACTGCCTGATAGACCTGATAGAGATTGATTTCTTGAGGCGAACGCGTCAGTCTCACGCCTCCAGCCCCTCTCTGAACTGTTACGAGACCCGCATTTCTCAACTGGGATAAGGTTTTTCGTATAATGACCGGATTCACTCCAACACTCCCAGCAATGTAATCACTAGTTAAGCGTACAGAGGGATCATCCTGCTGGAGCGCCACCAATGTCAATAGGTGACTAGCAATGGTAAATCGACTAGATATTTGCATGAGGATTCCTTCTTTTGATTGGATTATTTTTTCTGTCTACTCCCATTATACCGAAAGAGGTTGTAATGTCAAATGTTACACCAAAACCCGATACGCAACTGCCTCTTAGAGTTCCACCCCAATTCCTGCTAGAGCACTTAACTCCTGAGAATGGAGGCGGCGATACTCTCCTAGCTGCAAGCTCTCATCCAATGTCAGGGGGCCCATACTCAGTCGCTGGAGGTCTAGAACTTCCTTGCCACACGCAGCAACCATGCGCTTTACTTGATGGTACTTGCCTTCTGCTACAGTAATCTCAACCAACGAGGTCTCTGACACCTCATCTATTTCCAGGATCTGCAAGTGGGCTGGAAGCGTTGTAAAATCCTTTAGGGAAATCCCGCGTTCAAAGCACTCCTGGTCTTCAACCGTCATAATTCCTTGGACCTTAGCCCGATAGACCTTGCTGACATGCTTTTTGGGGGACAAGAGGGCATGAGCGAGCGCGCCATTGTTGGTCAGTAACAATAAGCCATGCGTGTCTTGGTCCAGACGACCTACTGGAAAAACGTCCTTTTGCCTAGCTGCTTGATCCAAGAGATCGAGAACCGTTTGTTTGCGGGCATCCTTGGTAGCAGACAGCACCCCTTTGGGCTTATTTAACAAATAATACACAAACTTTTCGTAGGCCAAGTCGACACCATCCAACTGGACGCGATCCTTTGTCTCTTCTATGTGCCGCTTAGGAGACTTTTCTGGCTGGTCGTTCACCAAGACGCGTCCATCCTTCAAAATCCCTTTGACCGTGGTACGACTTCCTACACCACACTCTACTAAAAATTTATCTAGTCTCATACGAACCTCTTTTCATTCCTATTATATCATAAGAAGGAAAGAGCGAACGCGTCCTTGGCTAGTAGCCTTTCGACAAGAAAACCACTCCTGAAAGGAAGGAGCGGTCCCAACGAGCTATGAAGCTGAAGACTTCCCAGACCTTCTAAATAAGAAGGCGAGGAAAGCCGATCCCAAGAGAAGGCTTGCTGCAAAGAAGAGGAAACTTGTGAAGCCGGTCCAACCAAAGCTAGCGAGAATCTTGAGAACGATAGGAGTCAAGGCTGAACCAAAATTACAGCCCACCAAGACGATAGAGGTAGCTCCATTCAAGAGCTGCAAGGAAATCCTCTCTGACAGTTGACTGAAAATACAGGTCAAAATAATGCTATAAAAGAAACCAGCAATCACTTCAGAGAGTCCTAACACCCAAATCGTCGGAGAAAAACCGATTCCTAGTAGTCCCAGCGCGAGTCCGAGATGGGCCAAGACCAACAGATTCTTCTGGAAATGGCGAAGGAGACCCGCAAAGCTAAGACCCGCTAAGATCCCCACTAGCTGCTGTAAACTTAGGATAAAACTCGCTTCTTGCTCGCTTCCAAAGCCGGCCGACAAGACCAGGTCTGCTGTTCGCAGGCTAATACTGGAATTGATACAAATAACCCATCCCGCTACCAAAGCCAGGCCCATAGAAAGAAGGCGCTCCCTTGAAGAAAGGCGAGCCGACTTTTCCTTTTTGGATGTCTTTTTCTCAGATGATTCTCGGGGGACAAAGAAGAGATAAGCCAGCAGGATCAGCAGGGAAACGCCATAAATCCCGAAGGACCAGGTCCAATTATGGGGAACCAAAAGTCCGACTACAAAAGTCAGACAGGCCGATCCGACCACTTCCGCAGATCCTCGGTAGCCCAACATTTGTGTTTTTTCTCTTCCCTTGTAGCGCTCACTGATGATGCTAATCGCAGTAGCATTGATCAATCCTGTCCCAACTCCAAAAGCCATCCGTGTCACCAAGACAAGGAGATAGGTCTGATTGAAGAGGGGAAAGAGTCCTGCCACAGTCATGGTCAGAAGTCCCAGGATAATCGTTTGATGCTCCGTCAACCAGCGACTCAGAAAACGATTGAGCAACAAGGTCGCCACCACAAAAAAGGAGGGGATTGACACCAAGAGCTCCACCTGGTCTACTGGATAACTGCTGTAAAATTCCTTCATCTTGGGCAGAATGCTTGAGATGGAGAAAGACGAGATGAGCATAAAGGACAGGCCTAAAATGCTGACTTTTTCTAAAATTTTTCTCATAGGAGACTCCAACTTGATTTTTTTCTTCTAATCAGTATAATAAATTCATCCCTAAAAAAATAGGACATATGTCCTAGTGAGGTCCTATGAAAAACTATTCTTGCCCACCAGAATTATCCACCCTCCTCAATGACTATCACTTGCAGACGATTTTCCCGGTAGAGTCCCTTCCTCATCTACAGCTTGTCACCTATCGTACAGGCCAAGTGATTTGCCAACAAGGGCAGATCCAGACTGTCCTTCCTTATCTGATAGAGGGAGAGTTAACCATTTCTCATAGTCTGGAAAATGGGGTCGACACGATTTTGCAAACCCAACGCGAGCCTGGTCTCATCGGAGAAATCGAACTGATTCTCAATCGGGTTTGCATTTCCTCCGTTGTCGCTACCAAACCGACTACTGTCGTCCAACTAGCTGTCGCTCCTTGGCGAGAACGCCTGCTATCAGACCCAACCTTCCTCCTTCATACCAGCCAAACTCTAGCTGAAAAGCTACATTATATCAATCACTCGACTCCCACGCACCTTCACTATACGGTCAAAGAGCGTTTGGCTACCCATCTCCTCCAACAGGAGACCTACTCCCCTATCTTTCCACTATCCTTAACTGCCCTTTCTTCTCGCTACGGGGTCAGCTACCGCCACTTGAGCCGTGTGGTAAAAGAATTGATCGATGAGGGCTTGATTGCTCGAGACAAAAGACGCTACCAAATCCTCGATCCTAAAGGACTGAGCCGTTATCAGATTCAGAACTAGCTTTCTTTTCTTCTAGTATATTTCGTGCTATACTAATAGCATACCAAAGGAGGATACAATGACTGCTATCGAACACATTAGCAAAGCTGCGCATCAAATTGATATGAATGATATCATTCGCGAAGGACATCCAACCCTGCGCATGAAGGCCGAGGAAGTCACCTTTCCGCTATCCGATCAGGAAGTAATCCTGGGTGAAAAGATGCTCCAATTTTTGCATCATTCGCAAGATCCTGTCATGGCTGAAAAAATGGGCCTTCGTGGGGGAGTGGGTCTAGCTGCACCTCAGTTAGATATTTCCAAGCGAATCATTGCTGTCTTAGTGCCAAACCCTGAAGATCCAGAAGGGAACCCTCCTGCTGAAGCCTACGACCTAAGGGAAGTCATGTACAATCCCAAAATCGTTTCCCACTCTGTCCAAGAGGCTGCACTAGCAGACGGAGAAGGATGTTTATCTGTCGATCGTGAGGTCCCTGGTTTGGTCGTACGTCATGCCCGTATCACGGTAGAGTATTTTGATAAAAATGGAGAAAAACACCGCCTGAAACTTAAGGGCTACAAGGCCATCGTCGTCCAGCATGAGATCGACCACACAAATGGGATCATGTTTTATGATCGGATCGACCCAGAAGCTCCTCTCAAAGTTAAAGAGGACCTCTTGATTATCGAATAAGGGCTTGTTCCCAAGCAAGAAGAAGAGAGGGGGACAGAAATCGGTCATTCGGTAGAATACGATTTGGTCGTCCCCCCTCTGCACAGTTGAGTAGGGCTGTAAAAGCTGATGAAATCAGCCTAGTAGAGTCCACTCAACCACTGCATCTTGCTCGACAATCCAAAAACAATGGAGAGGCTAGGACTTTTGTCCCAGCCTCTTTTTGATTGTGATTTTGCTGTCCTTGGAATGCTTTCGCACCATTTTTGCAATCTTGCTTCCAAAAACGGCTAAGGGCAACAGGTTTTTCTATTCGAAAGGCTTCCTCAGCCAATCCCTTCTACTAATAAAAAAGCAAACAAACGAGTATTCTGCAGATCAGAAAACAAAGTTTGTTTGCTTTTTCTTTACATCCGGACAGTTGCCCAGCCTCATTTAGTCCCGGTCCGTAAAGAGGACCAGAAGCAGGATCGCCCCAAGGATAGAGGGGATGACAGCCATATCGGCTACGATTGGTCCCCAGTTACCAAAGAGGGCCTGACCGACCCAGGCTCCTAGGAGTCCGACAAGGACCCGACCGATACAGCCGACTCGATTTTCTCGATCCGTCAAGCTACTCGCAATCAAGCCAATCATGGCTCCCGTTAAAATCGACCAGAGCATCTTAAATCGCCCAGTCGCCTTGGCGGAAGATTGGCACCACTGTACCATCTTCACGGATACCATCGACGTCCATCTGGTCAGAACCAATCATGAAGTCGACGTGGACATCGGAGCGGTTAAGGCCAGCTGCTTCCAGTTCTTCTTCGGACATCTCCGTTCCCCCTTCGATAGAAAAGGCGTAGGCCGCCCCAATCGCCAGGTGGTTAGAGGCATTTTCATCAAAGAGCGTGGTAAAGAAAGTAATATTGGATTGGGAAATGGGACTCTTATCTGGAACCAAGGCAACTTCGCCCAAGGCGCGTGCTCCACGGTTTTCAAAGACCAATTTCTTGATGACTTCATCACCTTTTTCTGCTGAAGCTTCAACGATTTCTCCATCCTTGAAGACAACCTTGATGCCTTCGATGATGTTTCCGTTGTAGCTGAGGGGTTTGGTCGAAGTCACGTAGCCGTCTGCCACGCGATAGTCTGGCGCGGTAAAGACTTCTTCAGTCGGCATGTTGGCCACAAAATGCTCGCCTCGAGAGTTGATAGACCCAGCTGCTTCCCAGAGATGATTCTTAGGCAAACCAAGCGTCAAGTCAGTACCTGGTGCAGTATAGTGGAGTTTGACAAATTGTTCCTTGTTTAGCACAGTCGCCTTTTCTACCAAGCGATCCTCATGGTCAATCCAAGCTTGAACAGGATCCGCTTCATAGACGCGACAGGTTTTGAAGATTTGGTCCCACAAAAGGTCCACAGCTTCTTCTTCAGTTGCTGCGTCTGGAAAGACGGTTTTGGCCCAAGCAGGACTCGCTGCAGCCCCCAGAGTCCAGCTCATCTTGTTGGCTTGGCTCGCCAAGCGAAGAGGCTTCAAGGCAATCGCTGCGGCACGTGCGGCACGAGATGTCTTGTCTGGGTCAATGCCGTCCAAGTTTCCTGGATCATCGGACAAGATCACCAAACGACTAGCCCCTGTTTCTAAGATATAATTCATCTCTTCCACACGATGGGCAGGAACCTTCTCCAAGCGTTCCACAGGGACATGGAGGTAACGTTCCCGTGTGATGAAGTCGTCTTCCCACTGGAGAAGAACTTCACTTGCACCAAGAGCATACGCTTCTTTGACAATCAAGCGAGCCAAGGGTGCCTGATCTACAGCAATCCGAAGGGCCACTGTGTGACCTGGTTGGACATTGATCCCTCGTTTGACCAAGAGGTGGGCGTATTTTGCAAGATGTTCGTTAAAATTTGGTAAGACCATGAAATACTCCTTTAAAAACTAACTTTCTATCCTAGTATACCATAGATTGGAAGGAGACGGCCGGCAAAAGTAGGAGGAAGATGAGCTGACAAGATAGCTTTCCGATATTCTGTTAGACAGGGTTACTGGTTTCCTTTAGCTTGTGAGACTTCCAACATCACTGCTAGAATATGGCTGGCTGCCGCTTGTAACTCTGCTCTAGTCAATGGATACGGAACGTCTGCCTGATCCAATGCTCCTAAAATGTCCTCCAGATCCCGCTTGCCACCGGGCATGGTCAAGTCATTTCCAGCTTTGACATGACCTGAGGCAAAGGCGACAGGATATTTTTCCTCTCCTGTCTCCATCCCTCCTGTCACAAACCAATCACTCATAACAAAGCCTGTAAATCCCCACTCATCCCGCAGGGTCGAGACCAGAAGGTCCTTCTCTTGACTGGCGTGTTCTTGATTGATCAAATTATAAGATGTCATCACTACTTTTGGATCCGCTTCCTTCACACAGATTTCAAATCCTTTTAGGTAGATCTCTCTTAGGGCCCGCTGAGATAAGACACTATTAGAGTTGTAGCGGTTGGTTTCTTGATTGTTGGCCGCAAAGTGTTTGATGGTCACCAGCCGTCCTGGATGAGATTGGACTCCCTGGACCATGGCAGCTGCCATCTTCCCGCTCAAGAGGGGGTCTTCTGAAAAGTACTCGAAATTCCGTCCGCAAAGAGGGGAGCGATGGATATTAAGAGCAGGAGCCAGCCAGATATCGATGCCAAAGAGATCCATTTCAGAACCGACTAAATCTCCAAGTTGGTGAGCAAGATCTGTATTCCACGACTGAGCAAGAGCCGTCCCAATGGGAAAGGCTGTACAGTATTGATAATAGAGGATTTCGTCTTCCGATTGTTCTTGCAAAGGGGATACGGCAAGTCCCGATTGAGCCAACTCTTCCGCCGTCAGGGCTTCCTGGTAGGCTGCTTTAAAGCTCTGATCACGAGAAACAGGCTTCCCATCCTGTAAGGTATACCTTCTGGACAAGCGTAGTCCTGCTGGTCCATCGGCCATGACGAACTCCGGAATCTGGTAGGCTCGATTAAAATGAGTGGTTTCTCCTGCTCCACCTGCTACTTTCTCCGAAGCATTCCCCACAACGGAGGTTCCTGCTTGCGTACTAAACTGACCGATACAAAGATGGGCCAATTCTTCATTGCTTAGCTGGGCGATAAAGTCATCTAAGCAAACCCTGCTTTTTACGACATCTGTCCAAGTACTGCTGCAGTTCGTTTTCATTTCGATAGGGGAACTCGTATAGGTGGGGATTTTTTGGGTAAAACGACTGGCTTGTAGGTTGAAGACGGAATGACTTGCTGATTTTTCCACCATCTGGATCAATCCTAGCTGATCGGGAACCTGATCCAATCCCTCTTGCTTGCTCCCGATCGGTCTCAGACTCTCTACTGCCACTGTCTCGTCTAAGCGGAGAATGGCAATCTGTCGTGTATCTCTCGAGGAATTCCCTATAGCCAACTGATAATCTCCCTGCTCTAAGACAAACGCAGAGGCTGTTTCATCAAAGGAAGCTAGACTAGAGGTTGAAATATGAAGGATGAGAGTTTCTGACTGACCAGGCTTTAATTCGCTGGTTTTGGCAAAACCTTTTAACTCTTGGTAAGGCTTGTCGAGATCAGTCTGTGGGGGGCGAACATAGGCTTGAAGGACTTCTTTACCTGGTCGGTTCCCTGTATTTTTGACCAGAACTTCTATCCGGATTTCCTCTTCATCAGCTAGGACCTTGCATTCTTGCCAGTCAAAGGTCGTATAAGACAAGCCAAAGCCAAAAGGAAAGGTCGGTTGTTGATTCGTTCGGTCAAAGTAACGATATCCTACATAAATCCCTTCTTTGTAATAGGTGTCATCCATGGCTCCAAAACCATCGGTACTGGGATAGGAAGCAAGAGGTGCCCAGCTGGTCGTCAGCTTTCCAGATGGAGTCGCCATGCCAAACAAGACATCTGCCAAACTATCCCCACTGGCCATTCCCAGCTGGCTCATCAAGAGAATGGTCTCGACCTCCAAGACAGGGGTCAAATCCACCACTCCCCCGACATTAAGGACTAGTACAAACTGCTGGTAAGTCTGATGCAACTGTAAGATATCCCGGATTTCCTCCTCTGTCAGTTGGAAATCTCCTGGCTCTGCCGTCCGGTCTACCCCTTCACCGCTACTACGCGAGAGAACATAGACTGCGGTATCTCCTGCTCCATCTAATTCAAATTGGTAGGAGGGTTCCGGTGCTGTCAGCCACATCAATGACAGGGCCGCCTGCTCTCCCCTAGCTAGACTTTCTGCGAGTTTTCTTTTGAAAAAGGCACGGTTGCTCGCTTGACGAGCTGCATCATATTGGTCCAACCAAGAGGTGCTGGTAATCTTTATCCCCGCTCGCTTGATCCCTTCTTCAACCGTAGTGAAGTGACGGACATTGACATCCCCGGATCCCGTACCTCCCTTCACAGTATGGCGGACCCCACTTCCATATAGGGCAATCTGCTCTGGCTTTTCCATGGGAAGGAGACCCCGGTCGTTCTTCAAGAGGACCATACACTCCGCCCCTGCCTTTCGGACCATATCGATACCATAGTGCTCAAACTCTGAAATTGTACTTGTCTTTATTCTCATGACGATACCTTTCTACTGTACAAAAGACCGTCTATCTGTATCGAGACGGGCGTGCTATTAGTATAGCATGATTGAGGTCTAAAGTGAGACCTGGGCCAGACGATTTTGTATGAAAAAAGAAAAGAATAGGCTTCCGACACCTAGACCAGAGTGCCTAGGGACAGGAGAGCATATTCTTGCTTGGATTAAAACAAATCATCAAAGAGGCTAAGTTGGTTGTCTTCTGGCATATTTCCTAAGATACCCATCTCATCCATCTTTTCGACAATGGTACTAGAAGCCCCGCCTCGTTTTCGGAGCTCAGTTTTAGAAAGAAACTCCCCTTCTGAACGGGCTGCAACGATCTGCTTGGCCACGTTTTCCCCCAGGCCATCCATAGCCACAAAAGGAGGAATCAAGGTATCCCCTTCAATCTGAAACTCAGTCGCATCCGATTTGTAGAGATCTAGCTTGCCAAATTGGAAGCCACGCTCCAGCATCTCGTTGACGATTTCAAGCGTGGTATAGAGGTCAATTTCCACATTGGAGGCTTCGTTGTTTTTCCGTTTGAGGGAGATTTCCTCCATCTTGGCCTTGACGCGACTTAACCCGCCGGACATAGTCGCTAGATCAAAAGCCTTGGCCCGGATAGAGAAGTAGGCACAGTAGTAATAAAGCGGATGGTGGACCTTAAAGTAAGCCACGCGCAGGGCCATCATAACATAAGCCGCCGCATGGGCCTTAGGGAACATGTACTTGATTTTTCCACAAGACTCGATATACCAGTCAGGGACATTGTTGTCCTTCATAGCCTGAATGTAGCCACCGCGCTCCTCCTCGGAGATCTTAAGCCACATGCCTTTTCGCACCCGCTCCATGATGTTAAAGGCCATCTTAGGTTCGAGACCTGCGTGCATAAGGTAAACCATGATATCATCCCGACAGCCGATAACGGTCGATAGATCGGCAATTCCCGCCTTGATCAGATCTTGGGCATTGCCCAGCCAGACATCCGTCCCGTGAGAGAGTCCTGATAGCTGTAGAAGCTCCGCAAAGGTCGTTGGATGGGTCTCTTCAACCATCCCGCGAACAAAGTTAGTCCCAAACTCGGGAATCCCCAACATCCCAGTTGGTGTCCCGATCTGCTCCGGTGTCACCCCCAAAATCTCCGTCCCTGAAAAGAGGGCCATGACCCCGGGATCATCTGCCCGGATGGTCTGTGGATCAATCCCAGATAAGTCTTGGAGTTTTCGGACCATGGTCGGATCATCGTGTCCTAGGACATCAAGTTTGAGGATATTTTCATCGATATCGTGGAAGTTGAAGTGGGTCGTCTGCCACTCTGCTGTCACATCATCCGCCGGATACTGGACTGGAGTAAAGTCATAGACATCCATGTAATCTGGAATCACGACGATCCCCCCTGGATGCTGACCGGTCGTCCGCTTGACACCTGCTGCTCCAGCGGCCAGTCGTTCCACCTCGACATCACGGTAAAACTTGCCATAGTCCCGCTCATAGCCTCGAACGAAGCCATAAGCGGTCTTGTCCGCTACGGTACCGACTGTTCCTGCCCGGTAGGCATATTGCTCCCCAAAGATATCCCGGACATCCAAGTGGGCGTAGGGCTGGTCGTCTCCTGAGAAGTTGAGATCGATATCGGGGACCTTGTCCCCATCAAAACCAAGGAAAGTCTCAAAGGGAATATCCTGTCCGTCCTTGCGGTATTCGCTACCACATTCCGGACACTGTTTGTCTGGCATGTCAAAACCTGAACCATAAGAACCATCTGTGACAAATTCACTGTGCTGGCAAGACGGGCAGACATAGTGGGGGGGCATCGGATTGACCTCGGTAATCCCAATCATGGTCGCCACAAAGGAAGAGCCGACAGAACCCCCTGGACCCCACCAGGTAGCCTCGCTCGTTGGAGCGGTTGACCAACATCTGGGAAGCCAGGTAAATCACGGCAAAGCCATTTCCCAAGATGGACGTTAACTCCTTTTCAATCCGCAAGTCAATGATATCAGGAAGCGGATTGCCATAAATCTCAAAGGCTTTTTGATAGGTCATCTCAGCGACCCGTTCCTCGGCCTTTTCGATATAAGGGGTATAGAGATCCTTTTTGACGACCTCGATCTCTTCAAATCGATCCACCAAGGCATTGGGGTTGGTAATAACAATTTCCCTCGCTAGAGCTTCTCCCAAGAAAGCAAACTCGTCCAGCATTTCATTGGTGGTACGAAAATGCGCCTTGGGTAGCGGAGCCGGCTGGGCTGCTTCTCCGTGTCCAATCGGTCGATTGATCATGGCTCCTTGTCCAAGTGAACGCACGATAATCTCCCGGTAAATCTCTTCTTCAGGGTCCAGATAGTGGACATTTCCTGTAGCTAGGACAGGCTTATCCGCCCGACGTCCGACCTCAATGAGATTTTGGATGAGACTCTGGATTTCCTCCCGATCCTTAAACTGCTCTCGAGCAATCAGGGGTTCATAAAGAGCCGGAGGCATGACTTCGATAAAATCATAATAGCGAGCCACCTTGACCGCCTCATCGATCCCTTTGGACACCAGGACATCGAAGACTTCGCCTTCCGAACAGGCCGTTCCTAGAATGAGCCCTTCTCGGTGGGCATCTAGGACCGTCCGCGGGATACGGGGCAACCCATCAAAATATCGAGTATTGGAGAGAGAAACTAATTTGAAGATATTTTTGAGCCCGACCTGGCTGACTACATAAAGAGTCGCGTGTTTGACACGTGCTTTTTTGTAAGAATCCTCCGCGATCAGCTGGGTATTGAGCTGGTTGAGATGGGTAATCCCATGCTTTTCTCTGGCTTCCTCTAGGAAGATAAAAAGTAGACGGCCGGTCGCTTCCGCATCATAGTTGGCCATGTGATGGTGTTCTAGAGCCACGCCAAAGCGTTTGGTCAGGGGACCAAGACCATGTCGCTTGTACTCCGGATAAAGATTGCGGGCAAACTCCAGCGTATCAATGACAGGTTGGCTGATTGTTGGAAGGCCATGCCGCTCATAATTGACATCCATAAAGCCAACGTCAAAGGTCGCATTGTGGGCGACTAGGACACTATCTTGACAAAACTCCTGGAAAGCTACCAGCACATCTGCTAAAGGCTTGGCATGGCGAACATGCTCGTCCGTAATCCCCGTCAAATCTGTCGTAAAGGCCGACAAAGGATGCCCCGGATTGATAAACTCATCAAACTCCGCAATGACATTGCCCTTGTACATTTTTGAGGCCGCAATTTGAATCAAGTCATTGTAGACTGCAGAAAGACCTGTCGTCTCCACGTCAAACACAACATAAGTGGCTTCTTTAAGGTCAACATCCGCTTCGTTATAGGCAATCGGAACACGATCCTCTACAATATTGGCTTCCATCCCAAAAAGAGGCTTAATCCCAGCTTTACGAGCCGCATGGTAGCCATGAGGGAAAGACTGAACATTGCCGTGGTCAGTGATGGCAATGGCCCGATGCCCCCATTGGGCTGCACGAGCAATCAGGTCCTCCACAGGAGGAAGAGCATCCATGGTCGACATATTGGTATGGGCGTGAAATTCGACCCGCTTCTCCCCCTCTGGCATCAGGTCCTTTCGGATGTCGTGCTTCACTTCCTGGATATCTCGGACATTCATGGTCAAATCCCGAGTAAAGTTATTGGTTTCGATGTCCCCTCGCACCCGGACCCAATTTCCCTTTTTGATCATGTCAAACTGCTGCGCTTCTTCTTCATTTTTAGCCCATTTTTGCAGGGCAAAAGAGGAAGTATAGTCTGTCATCTTAAAGTTAATAATCACCCGTCCTGTCCGGGTTACCTTGGTCTCTGCCGCAAAAATCAAACCTTCAAAAGTAATCCGGTTTTCTTCGGTGGTGATTTCCACCATGGGCGTAATGGTTTCCTTATCTAGCTTTACCTTGGTTGGAGATTTTTTCTTGAAATCAAAACTAGGTGGAGCTTGAGGAACCTGTGCAGGCGCAGCCTGACTCAGCTGTTCGAGCGCCTCCAGACTTTCCAGATTCGCTTGCTCATAAATAGATTCACTATGGACCTGAAAGGCAGCTTCTCTCTCTGCGGTCATCTCTTGACTCACTGAAATAGCGATTCGCATTTCCCCAAATCCAAAACGCTTCATCTGTTCTGCTAATTGAGACAGATTTTTCTTTTTAAAATGAGGGGCGTCGATGGTTTCCGGCCCATGAATCACCAGTATGCCTTCCCGGTAGTCTACTTCCAAATCTTGAAAAAGAGAGCAAAAAGCAGCACTCTCCTGGCATATCTCCTCTTCAAAAGCTTCCCGATAGTAGGCTTGTAGGAGATCTTTTTCAAAAATAGGCTGGTCCACTCTTATCTGGAAGACTGCTTGATTGCCTGTTTTTGCAAACTCCTGTGTGAGCCTAGCTTTCAAGAGTTGATACTGGGAGATCTCAAGGATCTGAGGGAAGCGGAAGGTGAAGTCCCAAATCTTACTAACTTTATGAAGGGTGACCTGCTCCATCTTTCCATCTGAAAAAGCCTTGGCCTCTGGGCGGTCAAGTGGCAATCCGATTTGTTCGAGCAAGAGTAGAAACTTATCTGACATAGCTATTCCCCTGTTTTTCTTATCTTTCCCCATTTTACCAAAAAGGAAGGACATTTTCTAGGCAGGGGCGTAAGAGCTAGCTACCAGACCCCCTCTTCCTTTCGAACCTCGTCTCAATCCTTGCCCATCCAAAAAAGACAGACAATAACTGCCTATCTCGATTCTGCATCGGACTCGTTCTTAACAAATCGGGTCCATATATAAGTCCGGAATGATCCGGGTCAAAAACTGCTTGGTCCGTTCTTCCTTTGGCTTGGTGAAAAAGACATCTGGATGACCCTCTTCAACAATATAGCCATTTTCCATAAAAATAACGTGATTGGCTACATCGCGGGCAAAACTCATCTCGTGGGTCACGACGACCATGGTCACTCCTTCTAGCGCCAACTGCTTCATGACGGCTAAGACATCGCCTATTAACTCCGGGTCTAGGGCCGACGTTGGCTCATCAAAGAGAATGACATCTGGCTTAACCGCAATCGCGCGTGCAATTCCAATCCGTTGCTGCTGCCCCCCCGAGAGCTGGCTTGGGTAAGCATCCCGATAGTCCAGAAGGCCGACTTTTTCTAGCGCTTCTTCTGCGATCTTCACGGCTTCTGCCTTGGGGACCTTCCGAGCGATGACCAGTCCTTCTAAGATATTTTCGATAGCCGTCTTATTGACAAAAAGGTTGTAATTTTGGAAAACAAAGGCTGTCTTTTTACGGATTTCTAAGATCTCTTTACTGTGCAGCTTAGATAGATCATAAGACTTTCCATCTAACGTTAACTGTCCACTATCTGCTGCTTCTAAGTGATTAAGGCAACGCAAGAAGGTGGTCTTCCCCGAACCGGATGGTCCTAAGATAGCCACAACATCCCCTTGATTCACTGTCACGGAGACGTCCTTCAAGACCTCCTTGTCTCCAAATCGTTTTGAGATATGGTCTACTTTTAGCATGATTTCTCCTTTTGTGCGTGCTCAAACAGAAGTTGCTCGGTTTCTTTTTTGATCCGAATCATAAAGCGAATTGTCTCTTCTGAAAAAGGATGACGAACCACGCATCCCGGTGTTAGAATGACCCCTTTCCCACCTGTATCGGTCAATACACGGTAGATCTGGTGGTATAAGTCATTGTAGTTTTCCTGTGTCACATCCATCCGATTTAGCCCTCCAAGAATCGTCTTCCTTGTGTAAAATTGGGCCTGTTTTGGCTCTGGAAGGCTCTCCCAGACATGCCAATTAAAGAGGGCGACAGGATAATCGCTCAAGAGTTCAAATAAGATATTCGTTCCATGAGCGTGGAGAGCATTTGCCCAACCTTCCTTAGCAGCAGCCAGCACCTGTAAATCATAAGGTCGACCGTATCTCTCATAGTCCTGGCTCCCAATGAGATCATACGAAGACATCTGGCTGGCAAAGTAAATCCCTGCTGCCCCGAGTCGAATAGCCTCTGCTGCCAGGGCAGCAGTAATGCTGGTAATCCGTTCAAGAGCTTGGTGGAGATAGCCCTCACGATCCTGTGCAATATAATCTGAAATGTTGCCCTTGGCTAACTTGGCTGCCGTTGTTAAGGGGCTAAAAATCGTCATCAAAACCGGCACTTCGCCATCCAACAAGTCCAGTGTCCGCTTGAGATAATCAAGCTCCCTTTGCAAAACGGCTGCCGTTTCCAACTCCAGTTCAGGCAAGTTTGCCCAATCTTCGTAACAAGTGATCGGGCTTTTTACAATCTTTGCGACACCACCTGTTGCAACCGCTGAGTAGTCTACCTCACACCCATAATCCTCTGTCGCATACATCCCGTTATTCAAGGTTTTGATCAGATCCAAATCGTATTTCCGATAAAGATCAACCGTTGCTTGGGCAAGTTGTTCCGGATTTCGATCAATTTCAGGCAAATGAGTCCAGAAGGAAAAGGGCACTTCTCCGATCCACTCCCCCTCGATAACCCGTCTGATTTTTTCATTTTTATCCACGTTTCTTCCCCCATTTTTGAATTTCCAGATGATCAAAAACTTGTTGTAAAATCCCACAAATCCCCCAATAGACAAGAGCTGCGGCTACATAAGATTCGATATAGCGGTTGTTGAGAGCTGCGGCATAGCGAGTGGTTTGCATGATTTCCACAAACCCGACTGTAAAAGCAAGAGATAGACTCTTGATATTCTTGAGGTAGGCATTGAGAACGACAGGAAGTGCGACTACCGCCACCTGAGGAAGGACAATCCTGCGAAAAACCTGGAAGGTCGTCATACCAATAGACAGGCCGGCCTCCATCTGGCGACCATCAAAAGATTGAAAGGCTCCACGAATATTTTCTGTTTCGATCGCCGCTTCATATAAAATATACGTCACCAAGATGATGAGCAAACTAGGTATGGTCGGTTTGACCTGGGAGACCCCGACCAAACCAAGAAAAGCTGTAGCAAATTTGGGAATAAAAGTATTGACCACTAAAAGATGAACGACCAACGGAATCCCACGGACATAGGAAATATATAGGCCAACCAAGGAATACAAAACGGGAACCCGTCGCAAGCGAATCCAAGCAAAAAGACTGCCTAAGCTCA
>NZ_KQ969507.1:0-142420 GCF_001578875.1 Streptococcus sp. DD13 | reverse complement strand
TGCGGCTACCAACAGGGTCGCCGGAACAACTTGGAGAATTTCCCAAACCGTAGCCAGCAATGAATCGAAACTAAATTGCATGGAGACTCCCTTCTAAACAAGATGACGGGTCGCAAGCTTTTCTAACCCAGCAAAACAGAGAGAAATCAGTGTGGACATCCCCCAAAACAGCAAACCAACCAAAAAGTAAACTTCCAATTGCTTGGTCCCATATGAAAGGGAAATCAAATTTTCTGCTAGACCCATGATGTCCGTCATTCCAATTAAGTAAAGAAGGGAAGTGTCCTTAAGCAGGTCGATCGCCGCATTCCCCAAACTAGGCAAGACAATGGGAATCATTTGCGGAAAAAGAATGCGCAGATTGGCCTGTAATGGAGATAATCCAATGGCCAGAGCTGCTTCTTTTTGCCCCTGAGGGACAGCCAAATAGCCCGGACGTAAAATCTCTGAGACAAATGCCCCATTATATAAGATGAGAGCCAGCAGTGAAAAGAGAAGTTTATCTCCTCGACGAATATCGATCCCAAAGAAGGTCTGCACCAGCAACGGCAAGCCATAATACACGATAAAAATATGCAAAATCCCTGGTGTCGACCGCATAAAGGAAACATAGAGACTAGCGAGTTGCTTCAGTACCGGTACTCGTTTGATCCGGACAAAAGCAACTCCTGCTGCTAGAACCAAACTAAAAAAACCAGCAATAACCACCACCAAAAAGGACAAGGGAATTTTTTCCATTAAGCGGGGAAAGATCTTGACCATGTATTGAAAATCGAGCATATCGCCTCCTATTTTTTTCTAGCGAGAAGGAGAGGGAGCTGATTTCCAACTCCCTCCTCCTGGTCATTCGTGATTATTGTGTAATTTTATACTCAAACATGTTTTGGTTGAACCATTTTTTAGACAAGTCTGCCAAGGTTCCATTTTCTTTCAAGGTTTTCACAGCCTTATCAAAGGCTTTCTTGAAGGCTTCTTGCTTTTTGGAGAGCACAAAGTAGGTTGCATTCACTCGGACTGGTTGATCAGCCTTTTCAACATTTAAATTCAATTGTTTGATGATGTTTTCGGCATTAAAGTTGGAAGACATCACGACCGCATCATAGGTTCCATCGTTCACTGCTTGGAATCGTTGAGCGATATCTCCTGATTCTCCCTTGTTGATCGTGATTTGGGCATTTGGATGTTCTTTGTTGTACTGGGTCAAGAGGTTATAGATTCCACCATTGGCTGTCACTGGATGAAGTTTAATTCCTACTAGATCCGCCAAGGTCTGAATATTTTTTTCATTTGTGCGTTTATAAATTTCGACGGTGCTGACACCTGTATTTTCATCTGGGAAGAGATAGGCTTTTTCACGTGCCTCCGTCTTAAACAAACCGCCTCCAATCAAGTCATAGGTCCCCGCTTCTAGACCCGTTTCTGCCGCTTCTGCAGAAACGGTCTCAACATCAATATGGTATCCTTCGATCACCTCATTAATGGCGTTAATCACGTCCACTTCGTAACCAACGAGCTTACCAGACTCATCCGTATAGCTCAAAGGCTGAGTATCGGCTTCTAAAGCCACCCGAACGGTTACATCCTTTGAATCTGCAGAAGAGCTCGTCTTTGTACTGTTTGCAGAGGAGCCACATGCTGCTAGGAGACCAACAGCTGCCACTGACAATAAGCCGACTAAAAATTTCTTTTTCATATTGGATTTACTTCCTTCTTTAAGATTGCATTTATTCTATCAAATTTTCCACCTCTTGCCTAATGCTAAAAAACTATGGTAGTGATAGGTTTTCTTTATGGTATAAAATCTCCGATCACCTGAAGAATTCAAAAAATAGAGCAAAATAAAAAAGCTGGTGGCCCAGCTTTTTTATTCTTCAGTTGCTTGGAGAATAGCAAGTGTTTCAATCAATTGGTCCACATGAACTTCCATGGTGTCTCCAGTTGATTTGATCTTAATCTCAACAATTCCATCCGTAGCTTTCTTTCCAACTGTAATCCGGATAGGTAGACCAATCAAATCGCTATCGGAGAACTTAGATCCCACGCGCTCTGCGCGGTCATCTGTCAAGACTTCATAGCCAGCTTGAACCAGCTGATCTTCAATCGTCTGTGTCAGCGTCATAGCCTCTTCATCCTTCACATTGACCGGGATCAAGTGTACATCATAAGGTGCCAATTCTTTCGGGAAATTGACCCCCCAAGCATAGCGATATTGCCCTTTTGGAGACTTGGTCACAAATAAGCGTGCATGTTGCTCCATGATAGCAGAGAGCATCCGACTGACACCGATTCCATAACTTCCCATGATCAGTGGAACGGCACGACCATTTTCATCCAAGACATTAGCCTGCATGGATTCTGAATAACGGGTTCCCAATTTGAAGATATGTCCAATTTCAATGCCGCGAGCAAATTTCAGAACGCCCTTTCCATCTGGAGAAGGCTCCCCTTCTTTAACCTCACGAAGATCGACATACTCTGATACCTTATAATCCCGACCTACATTAGCTCCTGTATAGTGATAGCCATCTTGGTTCGCTCCCACAATAGCATTGGCCATGCCTTCGACCCGTAGATCTGCCAGTATCCGCGTTTCTTCTGGAAGGCCAACTGGACCTAAGGAGCCAAAGTGGGCCCCAAAGAGAGCTTTTGCATCCTCTTCAGACGCCGCTTCTAAGTAGTCTGCTCCCAAGTAATTTTTTAGTTTGACATCATTGAGCTGGTCATTGCCCACCAAAAGGACCACTACTGGCTGAGCATCTGCCAGATACAGCATGGTCTTAATCGTTTGATCTTCTGAAACCTTGAAAAAGGCCGCTACTTGATCAATCGTGCTACAATCCGGAGTCTCTACCTTAAGCAATTCTTCTTCTGCTACCGCTTTGTTTGCAGAAACAGAAGCACTCGTTGCCATTTCCAGATTGGCCGCATAAGAAGACTCGCTGGAGTAAGCAATCGTATCCTCCCCAGAAATAGTCCATCGACCCAACTCTGCTCGGATTTCTTCTAGAACTTCTGCTGGGATTTCCTCCAAGCTTCCAACCGAAGGGTCCAAGACCAACCAGTGGCTCAAGTCCGTCCGATCCGGTGTGATGGCCATAAATTCTTGGCTATCTTTTCCCCCCATAGCTCCACCATCCCCGATAATGGCTTTAAAATCAAGCTCCGCCCGTTGGAAAATCCGTTCATAGGCTGAGCGATAGCCCTCATAGGTCTGGTCCAAGCCCTCATAGTCCGCATGGAAGCTATAGCCGTCCTTCATAATGAATTCCCGTCCACGCAAGAGACCATTTCGAGGCCGCTTTTCATCCCGATATTTCGATTGGATCTGGTAGATATTCAAAGGAAGTTGCTTGTAAGACTGGATCGCATCACGGGCCAGCAAGGTCACCGTCTCTTCATGAGTCGGACCCAAAATAAAGTCAGAGCCTTCTCGGTTTTTTAACTTATACAAGTCTTCTCCATAAGTGGCATACCGACCTGACTCACGCCAGATATCTGCTGAGAGGAGGGCAGGGGCCAAAAATTCAACGGCTCCAATCTTGTCAAATTCTTGACGCATAATCGTCTTGATTTTTTCAAGCACCCGGTGAGCCAGGGGCAAGTAGGCATAAATACCCGCAGAGACTTGCCGAACATAGCCTGCCCGCAACATGAGGGCATGGCTAATCACCTGGGCATCTGAAGGCATCTCCCGCAAAGTAGGGAGCAGCATGTTTGATTGTTTCATCATTTTCCTTCCTAAAAGGCCGGGGCCTTCTAGTTTCCTTTCCTTGATTCTATCATTCTTCTTTGGGGCCTAGAGCTGTTTATCTACTGAGGACCTGCCACTCTCTAAAAGAAGACCCGCATAATATCATTCCATGTGACCACAATCATGAGCACGATCATAAAGATTGCTCCAGCAACCGTGATATACATTTCCACTTCTTTACTAAGAGGCTTTCTCCGAATGGCTTCAATGAGGTTAAAGACGATTTTTCCACCATCCAGTGCAGGGATGGGCAAGAGGTTCACTATCCCTAAGTTAATCGACAAGAGTCCCAAAAGGGAGATGATCGTTAAAATCCCTTGCGAAGCCGCTTGATTGCTGGCACTATAAATGGCAACAGGCCCCCCTAGTTGACGGATATCAAAATGGAAGATGATATTTTTCAGAGCATTGAAGATGGCTAAAGAACGATCTCCTGCCATTTGAAAGCCTCCAACAATCTTATCCCAAATTCCCGTTTTTAAGTAGGGACTCACCCCGACAAAAAAGCTTTTTCCTTCTTTTTTAGCCGTCACTGTGATTTCTTTTTCCTGTCCATCCTGCTCAACCAAAAGCTTGATTGCTGGCGCACTGGTTGCATTTTGGGTTTGCTTGCTGATTTCTTCCTGGATCTCACGATAGCTTGAGACCGCAACATCATTGACCTTTCGGATCCGATCTCCTGTTTGGACCCCCGCGGCTTGAAGGGCACCATTTTCGGCAACCGTTACTTGATTGGTCGATACATCTGGGCTCCCTCCCATCATAAAAATCAGGAGGATAAAAGTGGCAATTCCAAGGATGAAATTGTTCATAGGACCTGCAAAGTTGGTCATAAACTTGCCCCAGACGCTAGCGTTTTGATACTGAACATCCTGCGGAGCGATTCGGACCTCTGTCCCATCCTCCTCTACTATCGTCGCATCATGAAAGACAGGATAGACTTTTTCTTGGCCCAAAACCAGCCCTTTGATCTCCAGCTGATCTTCCAAGTCAAAAGAGGTGACATTCATCGGAATGCTGTCCATATCGAGCTGACGCTCGGAAAGATTAATCCTCGTAACAAGGCCATCCGCATTCACTGTCAAGCTAACAGGCTGTCCCGTCTTGATTTCCGTTTCATCATCTCCCCAGCCAGCAAGGCGCACATAACCTCCCAAGGGAAGGATACGAACCGTATAAGCTGTCCCGTCCTTTCCAATATGGGCAAAAATCTTAGGCCCCATACCGACAGAAAATTCTCTGACTAGGATACCCGCCCGCTTGGCAAAGTAAAAATGACCAAACTCGTGTACAACGACGATAATTAAAAATACAACAATAAAGGTAATAATCCCTAGCATGGTTCTCCCTTCTTAGAACAAGCCAAAGAGGTGCATCAATGGAAAGACAAAAATCATGCTGTCAAACCGGTCTAAAATCCCTCCATGGCCTGGAATCAAATTGGAGGAATCCTTCACTCCAAAGCGTCGTTTGATCCCTGATTCGACCAAATCTCCTAACTGGGCAAAGACCGAAAAGAAGACCACTAAGACCAAGGTTCCAAGTACTGGATAAGACAAGCGTAGGTTTGGATCAAGCAATAAGAAAATGGCTGCAGTTACCACCGCACTCAAAATTCCTCCCAGAGCTCCTTCTACAGTCTTATTGGGCGAAATCGTGGGCATCAATTTTCTCCGTCCATACCGGCTGCCCACTAGATAAGCACCGATATCGGTCATCCAGACGATGAAAAGGGCAAAAAAGACCATGTCCAAACTATGGGTGCGAGCCGCAATCAGATTGTGAAAACCAATTCCGACATAAAAACTGGACGCTATAGGAAAAACAGCTTCTGAATAGGTATAGGTCCGTGGATTAAAGACCGTTGAACCCAACATGATAAACATCACGACCGTGTAGGCTGTGTAGTTGCCATCTAGCGGTAAAAATTTGAGGTAGCGGTCTAAGGGGAGGGTCAGCAAAAATGTAGCCAACATGGTCAGTATCCCCTCAATAGAGTTAGGCGCCAAGCGGTGCATTCGAAGCAACTCTCCGGTCGCGATAAGGGCAAGGGCCCCTATGACCATATGGAAAAAGACGCCTCCCTGCCACAAAGGAATGAGAAACAAGAGAAAGGCAATTCCTCCTGAAATCACTCGTTTTTGTAAATCATTTTTCATCCGAATCTCCTTTTAAACCCCGCCAAATCGCCGTTGTCGACGATTAAACTCCGCTATCGCCGCCTGGAGAGCCTCTTCATCGAAATCTGGCCAAGCGATATCCGTAAAATACAGCTCACTATAGGCTGTCTGCCATGGTAAGAAATTACTCAAGCGTAGCTCCCCACTGGTGCGGATCACCAAATCGGGATCCCGTAAATCCTTCGCCAGAAAGCCTGTATAAAGGTGCTGACTAATGGCTTCTTCATCGAGAGCATCTGGACTGCGATAGCCCTGAGCTACTTCTGAAACAAGTTCTTGCAAAGCATGCTGAATCTCCGCTCGTCCTCCATAATTCAGAGCAAAGTTCAAGATCAAACCTGTGTTTTGGCAGGTTTTTTCCTGGGCCTTGTAGAAGGCTTCCAGGGTCGCCTGAGGTAGACGTTCTTGATTCCCTAGCATGCGAATTTGGATATTATTTTCATGAAGCACTGGGACATAGCGATCATAAAACTCGATCGGCAAATTTAAAATAAACTGGACTTCATCTTCTGGTCGAGCCCAATTTTCGGTCGAAAAAGCATAAACCGTCAAGACCTTCACTCCTAAGCGAGAGGCTTCTAGTGCCACTGCTTGTAAGGCATCCATCCCAGCCTTGTGCCCCATCACTCTGGGTTGCATCCGCTTTTTAGCCCAACGACCATTTCCATCCATAATAATGGCGATATGACGCGGAACTTGCTCTAGATGGACAGGTGCCGCACTCTTCTTACGAAAACGAAATTTCACAATAGTTCTTCCTTTGATAAACATCTATATAATGAACATCTTATTATATCACAAATCGAGCCAAAAATAAAAAAGAGCCCTCGTCAAAAGGCCCTGTGGAAATGCATTTTCAGATTATTCTGCTTCGGCTATTTCAATCGCTCCAACCGGCTCAGCTTCTACTTTTGTCACCGTACGACGGATCGCTCCACGCTCAAATGTCAAGTAGACGCCATCACAATCTAAGACAAAGGTCTGATCATCGATTTCGTCGATCACCCCATGTAAGCCACCAATGGTGATGATTTCATCCCCTTTTTTGATTTTACTTAAGCGCTCTTGTTGCTGACGCGCTTGGCGACGTTGGGAAAAGATCATGACAACCAACATCACGACCAAAATAAGTGGAAATAGTAATCCTTGCATAAACGATACCTCTTTCATTTCTTGCTTCTTTTATTATAAGGAAAAGGACTTGAGATTGCAATTATTTAGCCAACTTAGGCTTTTTTACGAAAATCTAAGATCATTTGATCAATCTCACTGCGTTCCGGGCTGGTTAGGATATAATGCGTATCCCCTTGTAGACTCGCAAAGGCCTCTGGCACTTCCTTGACAGCCTTTAGCTTGTAGCCATATTTTTCCCTTAGTTCTTCTTCACTCAAGGCATAGTGTTCGGATTTTCGCCGGGCCGTGACCAAGCCAAACTCAGTCTCTCGACTCTGCTTTTCAAATGGATCTCCATGGACGACATCTGCATAGCCCTTATAAAGATCAATCGAATGCGCAAAATTGTACAAGTCGACTGTAAATCCACCCGCAGGACGATTGTTGTACTCAATCGCTATATAATCATCCTCTGTCCGGAAAAATTCGATATGGAAGAAACGCTCCTTCATGCCGAAGGCCTTGATGATTGCTTCCCCATATGCTTGTAACTTAGGATCGATCTCTTTTAGGATGTAATAAGAGTTTTCATAACCATAGAGTAGCAAGTCTAGGGGTGTATAGGCATAGTCAAAGGTCGTCGAAAAGACGATGTTCCCCTCATGATCTAAAAGGCCATCAAAGGTACAAATGACACTTGAGTCCACAAATTTTTCGATAAAATAGACGACCGACCGGTCCCAATTTTCCTTGAAATGAGCGACATCCGCTTCTGTCTCCAACTTAAACGTCGCAGCAGCTCCGACACCATTGTCTGGTTTGGCAATCAAAGGAAGCCCAATTTTCTTCACAGCCTGATCCAGCCCTGCAAGGGTTTTTACAACTTGTCCAGGTGCGACTGGAACCCCTGCCTTCTTGAAAAGTTTTTTCATTTCTGACTTAAACTTGGTCTTCTTTAGTTCGGAAGGCTTGAGGCCAAAGACATGGAATTGCTCCCGGAGGCTCGCATCCAACTCCATCCAGTATTCGTTTAAAGACTCGATCCGGTCAATCGGACCATGTTTGTGGAACAAGAAGGCGACGGCCCGCTTGACTTCTTCCACATTTTCTAGATCCTCAACACGGAAGTATTCTGTCAAGGCTTCCTTCAGCGGCTGATCCAACTGATCATAGGGTTCCTGGCCAATTCCAAGGACTGTAATGCCTTTTTTAGCCAACTCAACGGTAAACTGTTGGAAATTTTGAGGATAATAAGGAGAAATAACGATATAGTTCATGGCAAGTCCTTTCTAGTATTAGAAATACATCTGACTGAGGAAATAAGGCATTTGGCGGCGCCACCATTCCCAGTCATGTGCGACATCCTGTCCCCACTCTGAAAACCAAGCCGGAATTTTCTTTTGGTCAAAGGCTTCCTTTAGCGTATAAAAGGACGGAAGCCCATCTTGTTCCCAGTCTCCAAGACCGGTACAAACGACGATTTGCGCTTGACGATAGTGGTCAATAAACCAGCCATCATTTTGCTGCCACAGGTAATCCGCTGGAGAATTTTGATAAATGAGCGAATCTTCTCCGTACTCTCCAACAAAATAACGTGCATCATAAACCCCACTGAGGGCAACGACATTATTAAAGACATCCGGATGCTGAAGGAAGAAATTCAGGGCATGATAGGCCCCCATGGAGCATCCGGTCGTCATCATCGGATCAAACCAGCCTGTATGATGCTTGATAAAGGGAATGGCTTCTTCAATCACATAGTGCTCATAGTTCGTATGCATGAGAGCTCGGTCATGAGGGGCTTTCCAATCGGCCAGCCAACTTTCCTGATCGACACTTGCCAACGTGAAAAATTGTAGACGCCCTTCTTCGATAAAGGAACGACAGGCCTCAATCATCCCAAAGTCATAATACTCATCATGACTTCCTCCAGATGAAGCAAAAACAACAACAGGAAGTCCTGCGTGTCCATAACGGTTGAGAGGCATCTCACGGTTGAGATGTCCACTCCAATGACTTAGTCTTTCCATATGCATATGACGGTTCCTCCTACCAATTTTCTCCTAAAAAGCGCAAACATGTTGGCAAATACTGAGCCCAGGCCTCCTCATTGTGAATCGCCCCGGAACAAATATCAATGGCTATATTCTCTAGCGCAAGCCCCTTTGATAAGAGCTTTCTATAATAGGACAAAGACGAGTCGATATAGGCCTGCTTGATATTTCCAGCCATCAGGGTTTTGTCCGTCTCATCCGCTTCTTCTGTCCCTACATAGATATAGACCCGCTGATCTGCTAACAACTCTTTACGCTCTAAGTAGCGGTCAAAAGCGGCTTGGTGAAGCCAGTTGGCAGACGAAAAGACGCCGAGACAGCCGATTTGGTCCTGATACTCAATCCCCATAAACTGAGTAATATTCCCCCCTAAGGAGGAGCCAATCATCGCCGTATGTTTTCGATCAGACTTGGTCCGATAGGTTTGATCGATAAAGGGTTTGACGACTCCCATCACAAACTCTGCGTACTCGATCCCCTTTCCCCCAAACTGCATGCCAGGGATATTGGACTCTTGGTAGCGCCAAGCCGAATATTCATTCATCCGTGCAGGACCATCATTGTCGATCGCGACCACAATCACCCGCGCAATGTCAGGATTGCGCTTGATCACAGGGATCACTTTCCACGAATGTCCTGAAAAAGCTTCCTTACTGTACAGAACATTTTGACCATCGTGAAAGTAGACGACAGGATAAGACCGCTCGCTCTCTTCTTCATAATTTTTGGGCAGTAAAACGCGGACACGACGCTTCTGGCTAGTATAAGGAACTTCGAGCTCATGCGTTTTCATTTCTAAGTAAAAATAGGATCGATTCATTTTCAGAAAACTCTCTACATTTAAATTTTATCTTATTATACCACAAAATTTTATTAAAATTTAAACAATTCAACAAAAGCCGCCCCTACTGGTAAAAAGGGTGCGGCCACATAGCTTAACTTAAAGCCATAATCGCGTCAACGGTGAGTTTTTTGGTGAAGTAGCCATTGCTAATGAGGTAGGAAACATAGCGAGCTCGTTCTGCCATTTGCTGGTATTGCTCTGGCGTACAAACGGCAACGACCTGACTAGCCTCCTCCAGACTAGAAACCACAAAGCCAATCCCCCTCTCACGGATATAGTCTGCATTGGACAAGTAATCTGGTACCACCACTGGAATCCCAGCTGCCAGATAGGCCGACAGCTTGTAGGAGATGTTCATCTTGTAATATTCTCGTTCATCCTGCGGGTTCTCAGAATTTCCCCAGACCAAGCCAAAACCGCCCTTGGACAAGTCCAGAAGGAGTTCTTGCTTATTGCGCCAACCTTCTAAGTGGACCTTAGAATAGTCAATCCCTTCTTTTTCTTCTGTATAGACATGAAGAGGGACCTCTTGTTTCCAGTCAAGGATGTGCGGGAAGCGAGAAGGATCTCCGGAGAAGATGAGTTTGCGCTGAAAAGTTGGTTGATGCAGTTGCAGGTCATGGGTGAAGTCCCACATCTTTTGGATGATGATCTTTTGTACGGTGAGGCCTTCTGCGATCAGCTTATCCCGCATCCGTTCTGATGGAACGACTACGACGTCACTTTTATTGTAAAGCTCGATATAGGCCGGCATGAGGTAGTAGTTGCTCTCAAACATAAGCGGAGGCACATCATGGATAAACATGACCACACGCGCTTGGAGACTCTTGACCTTATTGACCACATGTGTGTCCCACTCATGACCATTCCAGGACGGAGATTGGAAAAAAACCACATCTCCGTAGCCAAACCCTGCAATAATCCCATCAAAGCGCGCATTCTTCTCTGGCCAAGGCTCGTTTTCATTGTGGTAAAAGTAGAGGGCTAGTTCATTTGCCCCCATCCCACGGACAATCTTCATGACATCATTTTGTGCCATGAGTGCGACACTCTTAGGAGATTGACCGTATAAATTTGTAAAATGTAGTTTCATAGTTTCCCTTTTTTGATTCTGGGAGTGGAATAGATCGAAAGTTCTCCAAAAGTCTATCCATCATTTCACTCCATCTCTAACCCCAAGTACGTTCTTATTGGTTTGTTCACTCGTATCTTTCAGACCCTCCTCAGGCCCATTCTAGGACTTAAGGGAAGAGAAGCATATGACAGAGAAGCACCAGCAAAAAACTGGCCGCGACCAACACTGTCGTAATCTTCAAGCCCCTTTTGGATCGCCAATAACTGGGCCGACCGATTTGACTGGTCACATCTTCTGAAAAGGTCTGTTGCTGGCGAGGTTGGATGGTCATCAAGAAGATAAAGACCACCGATAGCACCGCCTCTAGGACAAAAAATAGATACTCTAGCCGCATATCAGCCCACCATTCTCAGCAAGGTAAAGAGCAAGCCTAAGAGGATCACAAGGCCCAATGCAAGGCTAAACAGCGTATTTAAGCGCTCAGCACCTGTCTTTTTCTCCTTTTCAGGCGCCTTTTGCTGCAAATCTGCCATCCGCCCTTCTACTTCCTTGTAAAACAAGTCTTCATTCTGTTCTGTCATGATCTTCTCCCAATACTGTTTTCAGGCCTTCTGCAAATGCTTCGGCAGTTAGGGCATCGGATTGGCGCACTTGACTCGCCAAGGCCTCACGGAAAGCTGCCTCGGACTGGTAAATAGCCTGGATCCGCTCCACTAGACCCGATTCATTCCCTTTCGCCAGACAGTTTTCTGGAGCCAGGAAACGACGGTCGTGCACGGTGTGTTCGTAGCCAAGGATGACTTGTCCCTGCTCAAAGGCCTTACGGACAATCCCTTGTACCTCTGCATAATGATTGATATCCAGATAGATACTCGATTGCGCAAGCAAATCTTTGATCTTCTGCTGACTGATGTTTTGATAGAGGACGATATTGGGATAACGCATCATACTCATCAGCTTGGGTGACATTTCAGTCAAAGCGGCCACTCTGATCCGAACATTTGGCAAGGCTTGAGCCAAGGTTTCCAGGCTTTCAATCTGATCGGAATTGGTCAGGACAAAGGCGTCCTTGCGAATATCCTCCCTCGGCTGGATGTCATAGAGATAGCCAAGAGGCGAGAACTTGCTTGCTTTTTCAGCTGGTGCGAGTTGCAGCGCCCGCTCATAGGTCGCTTGATGAGGGATGATAATCTTCTGCGAGCGGATCTGGTCATTGGTCAAAATGAGCTGCATATTCCCCGGCAAGCTATCGCCCAGAGGCTCCTGCCAGAAGAGAACATCCTCTCCAGCTCGTCCCTGATTGCTCAGCTGGATACTGAGACTAAAGGAAGTCGCCAAAGTATTGAAGAAGATCCGATCCAGATCAAACTCCCGTACCCCTAAGTAATAAAGATAAAATTCCAGACGATTCTTAAAGAATTGCAAAGGTTGACCAGCTAGTGACAACAGGATATCTCCTGTCACATGATTTTCCGTTACACGCTCGATCTGGTCCCCATCATAGTAGGTCGTTAGAAGGGCAGCTCCAGCCCCATCACAGGTCGTCTGAGCATAGCAGCGACCGTACTGATCATAGCGATCAATGGTGACCACTTGACCCTTTTGGTCCAGCCACTCGACCCGCTCGACGATCCGCTGGTGACTCGGTCTATAGTAACAAATCCGGGCCACTTCTCGATTGTAATCTTTGATCCGTGCCCCTTGGTTATCCCCTATGATTTCCCAAAAATCTGGGACTGGTACTTCGTTGAAATACCGGCCTCTTTTTTGACCACCGGATTCCCCTAAAAAATAGAGAAAAGGCGACTCTACTAGGTCCGGCAAAAAGCCGTGGGGTTCTAGCACTACAGTTGGGTGAGTAAAGCCGGCCCCTTGCAAACTCTGAAAGAGGTCCTGGCTAGCTGTCGAATAGACATCAAAAATAGTTAACATGTCGTTACCTCCTCAATCAACTGTTCCCAGGCTTTGACCACCCGATCTGTCAAGAATTCTTCCGCCCGAGCATAAGATGCAGCTTCAAAATCAGCCTCTTGTTCCTCCCTATAATAGGTCAGGATCTTTTCCGCAAAGGCTGTCGCGATCTGATCCACGACCCGATCGGATGAATTTGGCAAGAGATAGCCGTTTTGTCCCTCCCGGATAAAGGTTTGGTTGCCATAAGGCACATCAAAACCGATAATCGGAAGACCCGAACCAATCGCCTCCATCAAGGTCAAGCCAAATCCTTCACTGGTCGAAGCCGATAGATAAAGCTCATACTGAGGATAGATGGTGGACAGGTTCGCATGTCCCTTGAGTTTTATGTAGTCCTTGGCCCCTAAGTCCTCGATGAGTTGAACCAACTTCGCCTCTTCTCCCCCTTTTCCGTAGATATCAAAGGTCAAATCTGGCAAGGATTCGTGGGCTTTAGCTACTGCATGAACCAGCCAATCGATGTGCTTTTCCGATGCCAAGCGAGACGCCGTCAGCATCGCGCGAGGACGACGACCTCCGGACTGTGGGTGCACAAGCGACTCTAGACTTCCCACAGGGATCGTATAGATAGCTGGGTGGTGCTGGGTGAAACGGTCGAACTGCTCCCTTAAGACTTCCTTTTGTCGCTCGGTCGCAACGATGAAAAAGTCAACTTTATCCGCATTCGAAAACTGGTAATCATAATAATTGTTCCAAAGGATATACTCCTCAGTCACGGAGTTGAGGCTATAGTGCTCTGCATGGACGACCACTCCCAGACGTGCTGGACGCACTTCTTGAAATATCGGCTGGGCAATGTCCGTCGCCCGGTCCAAAATCACCAAATCGTGCTCCGTCAAAGAAAGTTCCTGCATAAAATAGCGGATCAGCTCCTTGCGTCCTTCCAGATAATGGTCCTTAAAGCGGTAAATCTCGCGTCCATCTGCGACAAACATCTGATAGGCGACAGACCCATCTTCATTGTAAAAACGGCGTTCCACCAAATTTGCTTGCCCATCTTTTGGACGGAAATACTCCGAACAATAACGGCCATAAGAGAAATAATCCTTACGCACCAAGACACCCCGAGAGACATATTCACAGCGTTCGACATAGGGACTTTCCTCTGCTCGCAAGTAGCAGGTCACAAAAGCATCCTGATCTTCGTAAAAAAAGCGACGGACCTTGCCATTTTTTTCTTCGCGACTAGGGGTTCCAGCGAAGTGTGCTAAGACCTGGTCTACCCGATAGCTGGTCTCTGCAATCTTCATATCCGTGAAGTAGCTATACAGCCAGATAATCTCCTCGTCGTGAAAGCCGATATTGGACGTCAAATGCTGAATATTGTCCGACAAGATCAAGTCCATAAAGACGAATTTGGCAGGCTGATTGGCCTTGCGAAGCAACTCAGCTCGGTAAGCCTGAGCGTACTCGACCCCGCTACTGGCCCAACCAATACCAAGGTTAATATTGTAAACTGTCATATATTTTATGGGAAATGGAGCACCAATTCCCCCTCCTTATTTACTTCGACGGTACTCAACAGTAAGTTGCGAACCATTTGTTCTTTTGCTAAATCCTTCATCCGATCAAAGGACTCGTGTGCCTCTTGGAAAAAGCCGATAATCGGATTTTGCTGACTTGCGTATTGGGATGAGATGGCTGCTCTCAATTGCTGGAGATAGTCCACCTGCTCGACCCAGTTTTCATCGATGGCCTTAAGGAAAGATACCCGATGAAAATGAGCTACAATCGTATCCTCCTTGAGAATAGCCTCTTTTTGAGCCAGTTCCTGCTCAGCTAGTTCCCAGAGCAAGGCTTCCTTGTCCTGAAGAGAACCCATATGTGCCTGGACCTGGTCATTGGCTACTCGGTAGCTAAAGTTATCTAGGATATAGCGGTAAAAGGCCGCTGGATCTTCGTATTCTGGCTTGCTCAGCACCCCTTGGATGACGGCTGCAATGGTCTCTTCTACTTCCTCATCCAAGCGTCTATTTTTTTTGATCAATTGATCCCGTTCCTGATAGATCAACTGCCGCTGAATATTCATACTCTCCGCGTACTCCAGAGTCATCTGCCGCATGGAACGACCGGAGCTCTCACTGGCCCCTTGGGCCCTTTCTACCAGCTTTTTGTACTTCCTCTTTTTGAGCTCGCGAGGTTGACTGGAGACACCTTCCACATCATAGCGTGCATACTGATCTTGGACCCAACGAGGACCCCAATCCTTCATGATGTCATCCTCTAAAGAGACGAAAAACTGACTAAGGCCCGGATCCCCCTGACGACCAGAACGCCCACGGATCTGCAAATCCACCCGTTGGCTGGTCATGCGCTCGGTCCCCACTACGATGAGTCCCCCTAGCTCTGCAACACCAGGACCCAACTTAATATCCGTCCCTCGTCCAGCCATAGAAGTGGCGACAGTGACCGCCCCCATCTGCCCGGATTCTGAGATGATCTGGGCCTCACGGGCAGCATTGTTGGCATTGAGCAGATTATGAGCGATTCCTTCGCGTAGGAGGAGATTGGAGTAGATGATGGACATCTCCACAGACCCGGTAAAGACCAGGATGGGATTCCCCTTTTCATGCCATTCCTTCACATACTCCAAAGAAGCAAAGATCTTCTCCGCCAAGGTCCGATAGATCCGGTCAGGTAGGTCCTTTCGGATTTTCTTTCGGTTGGTCGGGATCTGGACGACACGCAAGTGATAGGTATCCAAAAGCTCGTCTTCGGCCACCTTCCCTGTCCCTGTCATCCCAGCGATTTTTGGAAACATCTTAAAAAGGTTTTGGTAGGTGATAGAGGCCATGGCCCGTGTTTCTTGGGTCAAAGGAACATGTTCCTTGGCTTCGATTGCTTGATGCAGCCCCCCTTGCAAACGGGTCAATTCTAAGAGCCGACCGGTCGAGCGGTCCACCAAGGTCACTTCTTGCTCTCCTTTATCATTTGGCGCTAGGACATAATCCTTATCCTTGATATAGAGCTTATGAGCTTGCAAGGCAAGACTAATATGCCGGACCAATTCCTTATGTTTTGGATCATAGAGATGCCCGACACCAAAGAAGGCTTCCGCTGTTCGCACCCCTTCTCGTGTCAGCCAAACTTGGCGCTTATCCTCATCAAACTTGTAGTCTCGACCAGCCTCAAGGGTCAAGATAAAGGTATCCACGATGTGATAAAGATTGGACTGCACCCGCGGGGAGCCAGAGATGATCAAAGGTGTCTGAGCGCTATCAAGCAAGATGGCATCAATCTCATCAATGATGATGTAGTTAAAATCGGGTAGAAACTGATCCTTGACCGAATCCGAAAGGTTCTCACCCAAATAGTCAAACCCCAGAGCCGAATTGACCGTATAGACGATATCCGACTGGTAAATCGCCCTCTTTTGCCCGGCCGTATAGCCTTTTTCGTCATCCGTCACTGGAACCCCGACGGTCAAGCCCAAAAAGCGATAGACCTGTCCCATCTCCTGGGCATCCCGTTGGGCTAGGTAGGTATTGGTCGTCACAACCATGACCCCCTTTCCTTCCAAGGCATTCAGATAGACCGGCATGGTCGCGGTCAGGGTCTTTCCTTCTCCAGTACTCATCTCCGCCACATCCCCTTGGTGAAGAACGATAGCCCCGAGCACCTGAACATCATAGGGATACATCCCCAAAACCCGCTTGTCGGCCTCTTTCACCACCGCAAAAGCTTCTGGAAGCAGATCATCCAAGGTTTCCCCTTGAGCCAAGCGCAAGCGAAATTCCTCCGTCTTGGCTTGTAAAGCCTCATCTGTCAAGGCTGACATAGAAGCACTCCAGCTATTCACTTTTTTTAAGATTCCCTGAAGTTGCTTTCTTTTTAAATAATCCACACGTTTTCCTTCAAATCTTTCTGTCGTATTTCCTAATCTTCGTCCATCTCTCCCTCATAAGGAGCAAGAGTCATGTAATAAAACTCAAGCTCCTGTAAGCCTGCACTCAGCAAATGCACTTCGTAAGAGTAGGCCTCTCGAGGGTAGGTGAAGAGCACTTGCCCCTTGTCACTGGTCGTTCGATCGACTGTTTGTCCAAACCGGTCCAAAAAGACCACTTCCACTAAGACCGTGTGGGCTGGTGTAGACGTCATCATCAGCTCCAACTGATAGGTCTGCCCTCTTTTTAACAAGGGGAGCTCAGGTGGTCTGCGGGTATGCCCAAAGACAGACTGAGAAGACCAAGACTGGATGACTTGGGCAGAAGGCATGAGTCGATTCTTAAAGAGAACCCGTCCCTTGTCCAACTGCTGGATGGTAGATCCTTGCTGGTAGGTCGTTGCTGTAATCTCGCCCCAATAAATTTTTTTCATCCGTTCTGGTTTGATCTTCATCATCCTGATCTACCAAAGTCCCTTTCCATGATTTCCTTATACTGGGTGAAAAACCAGTCGGTAATCACCGAGCTAGCATCATTGTGTCGTCCCGGACGACTCTTGCTGATGATGCGAACTGGCTGATTATAGAGTTCTTGCAATATTTGTGGATAAGCTTGCTGGTCATAGTCATCATCCTGCATGTAAGCTAGGGCAAGAAGCGTGTCCTGGAAATTCGCCCGCTCAAACTTATCCCAAAAACGCGCATTGAGCTGAGTAACCCCCTCCTCTGAGACCTCTCCCGTTAAGAGATAGAGCATATCCAGAGAGGTTTGAAATTCATTGGGCCGCTTAAACTTGAGATTGGCTGCGATATCTCCGATATTGACCAAGGGCTTGCCGATCACGATGGCATGCGGGGAGAAATCCACCCCATAGTAGAGAGCCCCGTAGGTCCCCATAGAAAGTCCTGATAAAACGACATCTTTGGAGCCAAAGCCTAGTTCATCCAACTTCTGCTGGATAAAAGCCACTACTTGCCCCTCTAACTCCTCTGTCCCCATATAGAAGGACCCGCCTTCCAAACGAGGATCGCCAAAAAGGATAAAAGGAGCTCCTAAAGAACGCATCATCCAGTAGCCCTCAAAGCCTTCGGCTGGCCGAAAACCGGAGAAATAGATATTCAAGGGTGGCTTCAAATCCCCCGGATGGAAATAAACAATCAATTCTTGCCGTTTCTGGTCCCGCAAGATATCTCCCCCGACCAGCAACTGACCAAATGGACCGTGGGAATAGCGCTTATGGAGATTGCCAAGACGTAGTTGCCCCTGTCCCTTGACTTCGAGAGAAAAACCGAGATAATAAGGCGTTTTCTCCGCAATCACGATTGGCTTTTCCATATCAAGTTCGCTAAAAGTCTCTTCCTTACTGAGCGACCCGATGGCCCCATAGGACAGATATTGGACAGTGAGCCGGACGGAGACCGACGCATCCTTTTCATACTCCAACCAAATGTCTACTGGGAGATCTCCCCCATATACATAGTTGTACTTCCACTGCAAAAGCGGGGTATAGTCCTCTCCGTAGGCCCCCTCCAGTACAAAGGACTGACTCCCTTCCAAGGTCTGACTTCCCTTAAAGCCCTGTCGCACCTGGATATGGGAGACAGGAAACCGGTCGCCATACTGAGCCGAGTAGACAAAGCGCCCTAGCTGGCTGACAAAATCCGCTGGATCACTCATATCCCAGGCACGAGCTTGCTTGAGCGCTACGAGCCGGGCTACCTCGTCTGAGCGTATCTCTTCTCCTACGGGGTAAAACACCGTATAGGGATCCACCGCTTCCAACCATTCGCTCAAATCCAGAATATCCTCCACATGCTCTAAGAGAACTGCCGAAAGTTGCTTGATCTGGTGATCTTCCAAAAAGGCTGCTACGTCCATCTTCACTCCAGGTCGGAGGTAGATCCACTCCATTTCTTCAGAGAGCGGAACAGATTCTGACCAGTTGACGCTCCCTATCTGCAACAGGTATTTCTTCTTTCCCACAGCCATTTACGCTAACCAGCCTTCCCATTTTTCGATGACCCTTTGTCCGGTATTCTCCCGGATTTTCTGAACAGCATAGATGAGAGCTTCATTCCAAGGTTTCAACTTCGACAGATAGTGACCAAAAGCCACACAAAGCTCATCCAATTCCTCAATCACATATCCATTTTTCAGATGATCCACATACTCGGAGGCCACTTGATTGATCTGAGGAATTCCAGCCGAGATCCCTGCTATCTGGGTATAAAGATCCGGTTCGACCCCCAAATCAACAATGAGCCGTGTCTCGTCCAACTCCTGGATAATCTCCACTTCACTCAAGAAATTTTTCACAGAAAAGCGATACCCAACCTCTCCTTCCAAATCCTCATCCGGGAGCTCATTTTCCCCAAACGCCGAAGGATCCGGTGACATCCCCGCTTGCAGACTTCCTGGATCAAACTGACTCTCTGCTAGATGCACCAAACGTGCTTCCAGGTCGGACAAGCGCCCCTGATCAGCATTGTAAAAGGCAAAGACCAGCTCGACCAAAGGATTGGCTGCTACTTCCTTCAAGAGAGCCACTAACTCTTCATCCGCTGGCACCTGATCTGCCCTTTGATAGACAAAGACCTTGGACTCCTTGTGCTGCTGACTGTTCCCCAAGCGTAATCGGGTATCATAAGACGCGATATGATGGACCTTATCTGCTACTAGCGGAAAGCGCGCCTGCAAGCCTTCCTTTCCTTTCAGCTGATCTGTCAAGATCACATCCACAAGCTGACAGGACCGTTCAAACGCAGGATCCTCCTGCTCCACAAAGTCCCGTCCGACATGAAAAGAAAGGATCTTTTTGGTTCCCTCTAGCTGCGGGTGCAAGAAAGGCTCGTTCGCCGCATGTGCCGCTACCACCAGACGATCTCCCTCTTGACAAGCCTCCTGCAAGAGCTGCGCCATCTTTTCGTTGATCAAATCTCCCATAGTCGGGTAGTGAGTCTTTTGAAAGTCTGACGCAAAAACTGGATTTACATAAACGGACCGGTGTCCCTCGTCTCTTCGCTCCCTCAGGACCCACTCTCCATTGGTATGGAGATAGTCTTGGAAATGTGGCTGACCCTCCTGATAATAGACGATACTCGAGATAAACCCTCGGTCATCCAGGTATTGGACCGATCGGATGACTCCGTCTTTTTGATAAGTCACCGTCAGGATATTGCCATCTGGCCCTAGGTCAATGACCCCCACCTGCTGGCCAGCCTTCATGACCATGATATGAAACGGACTGTACAAAAAGGTCACAAAAGACCCCCAAGAAAAATCATCTAGTTGCAAGGGTAAGGGCAAGTCCTCTTGATGGACCCCTTGAATCTGATCAAAGATCGATAAACACTCCGTCTCTAGCAAGTCCTGCCGATGTAGAAAATACCGTAATTGTGGGAAATAATGGGGAATGATCAGGGCGTGCTCTTTCCCTGTCGACTGAAAAATACGTAGCTGGTGAATGCTTTCATCAAACTCAACAGTCTGCCGCATCCGGTACCAGAGTGGACTATCGACCTGCCAAGTCCGCTCTGCCCCATACCAAGCTGGGATAAAATAATACATAACACTCCTAAAATAGTTTCGTATACTGACGGTTCACCCGCATCGCTTTGATTTCCTCACGAATCGTATAAATCATGCCATTAAAGATCATGAATAAGCCCGGAAGCATACTCAATCGTAGCAAGTTTTGATCCCAAAAAAGAAGGACCAAAGGAAGCGCCGCAAAGAGCAAAAGATAGATTGCTCCGACCAAAGCAAAGCACCATAAGCGTTCCTGGATATAAAGACGCGTCTCCCGTCCAGGATAGACCCGACTGATATACTCTGAATTTTTGATCATCTTTTCTGAGATGTCAGAAGGATTGACATTAATAAAGGCAAAAGCAAAAGCCAAGAGCACAATCACCACACAGTAGAGGATAAACCAGGGCACCTCCCCCATATTTAAGCCCTGCGTCGCACTCCGTGCCCAGCTCGCCTGAGGATCGATGGCGAGGACCAAGAGCAGCAGGTATTGGGGGACAGCTACCAGGTTCATGGCATACATGATGGGCATCCCACCAGCCGGATTGAGCTTGATATCCAGATAAGAGTAGGATTCTAGACGGTTGTGGATGCCGATTTTATTGATAGGGATCCGGTACTTGGCATACTCGACGATGACCGCCAAATAGATAAAGAGCAAGGCTCCTAATCCCAATAAGGCCAAACCATACGTCGAAAGTCCTGCAACCTCTAGCGCGTCCATGATATCTTGTGGTAGATAGAGGACCATCCCTGTCATCATGATGACGACAGGACCCCCAAATCCCTGCGTGGCATTCAAGTCCGCGAGCCAGATCAAGAAATAAGACCCTGCAATCAAGATCAGGGTATGCAGGAGAACGACGGCCATGCTAGGCAAGCCCGTCTCTTTCATAGGCAGATAAAGGGCGATGGCCAGAGACTGGACGACAGACAGGAGGAAGGTCAGATACATCTTTCGGCGCTCTACGATAGCATTCGCCACCTTGTCCAGATTGAAATACTTAGACACTGAAAACATCCGCCAGAGAATCATCGAAGACATCCACGGGGATAAACCGATAGAAAAAATCGACATCCCCCGTAAGTTTCCCCCCATGACCGAGCTGGTCAGTTGTAAAGCCGTCGTTGTATTTCCACCAAAGTTCAAAGCCTTGCCGAGATCCACAAAAGGTAGAGCAATCTTACTCCCTAAGACATACAAAAAGACAAACAGAATTGTCCAAAAAAAGCGCCGACTAATTTGCGATTGAAACCTCATTTTGCTACCTGATTCTCCTTGTAGGTACTCCTTTGGGCCTCCTTGAAAAGAACCCATAATCTATTCTATTTTACCATATTTAGCCTATTTATTACAGAAGTTCCTCTTCCTAGTTTACGCCATTTCTCCACAAAAATACCCTAGGACTGATCCCAGCCCTAGGGTAAACTCCCATTTGGAAAATCATCTTTCTAAGTAGGAGGAAACAGAAAGGATAGCGAGCTATTCCATTCTGTCGATGAAGAAGCTTCGAGAAAGCTTCTCTTATTCTTCTTCAGAGCGTTTTTTCTTGCCAAGGGCAGCTGCTCCACCGATAAGCGCCAAAGCTCCTAAGGCTGTCAAGCCAACAGATGAGGTTTCACCTGTTTCTGGCAAGGCCAAGGATTGGCTATGCGCTTCTGATCCACTTCCTGAAGTTGATTCTGAAGTAGACATTGAAGTAGATTCTGTCAGGCTGTTAGAGAGTGATTGTGAGATCGATACAGACTCTGATACAGATGCGGATTCGCTTGCTGAGGTTGATTGTGACGTTGACACAGACTCAGATACAGATGCGGATTCGCTTGCTGAGATTGATTGTGAGGTTGACACAGACTCAGATACAGATGCGGATTCGCTTGCTGAGATTGATTGTGAGGTCGACACAGACTCTGACACGCTTGCAGACTCACTTGCTGAGGTTGATTGTGAGGTTGAGACTGACTCAGATACGCTTGCAGATACAGATTCTGATACTGACGCTGACTCAGAAGCACTTACTGATTCTGACGCAGATACAGATTCAGATACGGATGCTGATTCTGATGCTGATACTGATTCTGATGCTGATACGGATTCAGATACGGATGCTGATTCTGAAGCACTTACTGATTCTGAGGCTGATACGGATTCAGAGACAGACGCAGACTCAGAAGCACTTACTGATTCTGACGCTGATACGGATTCAGAGACGGATGCTGATTCTGAGGCAGATACAGATTCTGAGGCTGATACCGATTCAGATACAGACGCTGACTCAGAAGCACTTACTGATTCTGACGCTGATACAGATGCTGATTCTGAGGCTGATACTGATTCTGAGGCTGATACGGATTCAGACGCAGATGCTGATTCTGAGGCACTTACTGACTCTGAGGCAGATACTGATTCAGACGCAGATGCTGATTCTGAGGCACTTACTGACTCTGATGCTGATACGGATTCAGACGCAGATGCTGATTCTGAAGCACTTACTGACTCTGATGCTGATACGGATTCAGACGCAGATGCTGATTCTGAAGCACTTACTGACTCTGATGCTGATACTGATTCAGATACAGATGCTGATTCTGAGGCAGATACTGATTCTGAAGCAGATACGGATTCAGATACAGATGCTGATTCTGAAGCACTTACTGATTCTGATGCTGATACAGATTCAGATACAGACGCTGACTCAGAAGCACTTACTGATTCTGACGCAGATACAGACGCGGATTCTGAGGCACTTACTGATTCTGACGCAGATACTGATTCTGATGCAGACGCAGATTCTGACGCAGATACAGATTCAGATGCAGATACAGATTCGGATGCAGATACTGATTCTGATGCTGATACGGATTCAGAGACAGACGCAGATTCTGATGCACTTACTGATTCTGATGCTGATACGGATTCAGAGACAGACGCAGACTCAGAAGCACTTACTGATTCTGATGCTGATACGGATTCAGATACGGATGCTGATTCTGAGGCAGATACAGATTCTGAGGCAGATACAGATTCAGATACGGATGCTGATTCTGATGCACTTACTGATTCTGATGCTGATACAGATTCAGATACGGATGCCGATTCTGAGGCACTTACTGACTCTGATGCTGATACTGATTCAGATACAGATTCAGATACAGATGCCGATTCGCTTGCTGAGATTGATTGTGATGTTGACACAGACTCAGATACAGATGCCGATTCGCTTGCTGAGGTCGATTGTGATGTTGACACAGACTCAGATACACTTGCAGAAACGGATTCGGATACTGAAGCAGACTCAGACTGGCTCACAGATACTGAAGCAGACTCTGATTGGCTCACTGATGTTGAAGCGGACTCTGATTGACTTACAGATGTTGAAGCAGACTCAGACTGGCTTACAGATACTGATGCTGACTCAGACTGGCTTACAGATACGGAAGCAGACTCAGACTGGCTCACAGATACTGAAGCGGACTCTGATTGACTTACAGAGGTTGAAGCAGATTCTGATTGGCTTACAGATACGGATGCTGACTCTGATTGGCTCTCAGATACGGATGCTGATTCGCTTGCTGAGGTTGATTGGGATGTTGATACAGACTCAGATACACTTTCAGAAACGGATTCGGACACAGACGCAGACTCAGACTGGCTCTCAGATACGGATGCACTCACAGATTGCGACGTCGATTGAGAAACGCTTGCCGAGGTTGATTGGGATGTTGACACAGACGTTGAGGTCGATTGTGAAAAGGACGTCGACTGAGAAGTGGACTCAGAATCCGTCATCTTCCGGTAGTAGTAGGTCACATCCACAGATGGCTTGATATTTGACGGGATTGAGAATTGGTTAACGAAAGAACCATAGCCTGTCAAGTTATGATAAACCGTTCCTTGAGCTGGATCATCATTGACATAACTTTTATCTTCTGCGATAAGAGATGCATTACGTCCAGCAATTAGGTTTTCCCCGTTGTTCCCTTTACCTGCTGGTGAGAGCGATGCATCTGGTGCACCTGTAAACGGACGGTTAAGGGTCACTTGGGTCTGAGTGGTTACACCATTTGTTGTGGTTTGATTAATGAAGGTATCTTTCACATTTGTGTAGAACCAACCAGTGATGGCATTGTTTCCGATACCATTTGACTGAATCCATGGAGTAACTTCGATGTAGAAGTCGCCGTTTTTACTATAGGTCCGAACAGTTTCTGTTGAGGTTGGGACATAGGTTGCTCCCGCCTTCATAACTGGCGACGTGTAGATGAGGGTGTACTTGGAGACATCTGTTGTACCGATATCTGCAGTGGTAAAGTTGGCTACCTCTGATGGATCCAAGGCGTAGAACTTCGTTTGGGTGGATCCATTTGTATCCACCACTTCGACGATCCGTTTGATGTAGTAGTGGTTGGCTCCCCCTTGGAGTTCGACCAAGGTTTGACCAACAGCTCCAAGCGTTCCATCAGTTACTTGGGTGCTATCTGTAGTAGCCGTCACACGAACATAACCAGGGATCCCACGAGAGTCAGAAGCGGTATACTTTTGTCCTTCAATACCAGTCTGGGTATAGGTCGCCAAGGTTGTTTCGCTACCAGTCGGTGTATAAGTACCACTGGTGTAGCTAGAGTTCACTTCTTTGTAGTAGGTATTTTGGTTGACCAAACGAGATGGGACAGAAGTCTGAATATTTGGTTTCGCCTCACCCACGTTTCCTGGGAAGGTCACATCACGAATTTGCAAGGTTTCATATTCAGCTTGTGAGTTTACAAGAGTAAATGTCACAACGCCTGGGGTAGTACTTCCTGATGCTGCTGTGTATGACAAGGTGTTGGATACATCCGAGTTATTTCCAGTGATGTAGCTTGGTAAAGTTAATTGAGAGTCACCCGCTGCAATACTTGTTGAGTAAACCTCTGCACCTGTTGATTTGTTCACAATACGGAGATAAACCGTTGGGTTTGCCAATGCTGTCCCTGTGATAGCAGACCGGTCTACAGAGAGGGTTGCATAGTAACCAAAGGAAGTATCATTTTTCGTAAAGTCCCAGATACCAAAAGTGTAACGACTTGTATCCGGATCAACGGCATATTCAGTCGAATTCAACGAGGTGTCTGAAATGGTTGCTCCATTGGCATCGGTGATCACAGGATCTGTCGTGATCCCAGCAGCTGTACTTGTGCTCGTTGAGATTGCATCCAACTGTGCTGCAATCGCTGAAGTCCCGTCTGCTGCAGTCGCATTTCCAGTAAAGCCAGCTGCTGTCAAGCTAGCCATCAAGCTATCAACTGCAGTTCCTAGTTTTTCACGTTGGGCATCATAGACCAAGCTAGTGGAGCCCGCAGCGATCAGGTTGTTAGAGGTTGTGATTTGCTCTTGAAGATTCGAAATCGCTGATACAAGTCCTGTCTTCGCACTTGAGTCACTCAATTTAGCAGCATATCGTTTGGCAATGCCATTGAGCAATTCTGCTTCTGAAGTGTTTTGATCCAAGAGTTCTTTGGACTCGTCATCTGAGCGAACTGTTTGCGCTTCTGTGCTCGTTGCAGTCGTGCTACTTGCTGTAGTCGCTTCCGCGTCAGATGTGCTCGCAGCTTCTGATGTGGATGCAGATGCAGACTCTGAAAGTGAGGTAGATGCAGATGCGGATTCAGATACAGACGCTGACTCTGAGACAGATACAGACTCTGAAAGAGATAGGCTTGCAGATGCAACCGCTTCTTCTGATGCAGGGCTTACTACCGCAGTCAAGCTAGCTGTATCTTGCTCACTAGCTGTCGTTGCAGCTGTTCCAAGGACAAGGCTATCTTGGTTCACCACAGCTGTATCTGCGTCCAATTCAGACGCTTGGACAGCTGATGTCGTTTCTTCTGCATAGGTTGTTGCAGCTGTCACAGTTGCCCCTCCGACAACTGCACCTGTCGCTACAAGCCCTTTCAACAGGCCACGACTTGTCTTTTCTGTAGCCAATTCATTGGTTTCCACCAAATCAGCTGAGATGCGCTCTTCGACAGAACCTTTCAAGACACGAAGAAGTCCCAAGCGGGTAGCTGCTACACGCAACCAGTTCTTCCCAGACTTGATCAACTTATACCGAGTGCTGCGGTCCGTCTCACGGAATTCACCATTCGATCGTTTAAAAAACATATATTTCCTCCAAAAAGCGCATCTCTGCTTTTCAACCGAATGCGCTAGTAAAACTATAATAGGAATATTATACACCATTATTTGAAATACGCAAGTAATTTGAATAAAATTTATAGGGAAGATTCCCAAATTCCTAACATTCTATCCATAAAAAAATCTTCCGCTTTTCCGGAAGATTTTTGGTTTATCGTGATGCCCTTAGGACCATACACTTTCTAAGATATTGGTCTGCTCCCGACCAGGTCCGACTGAGAATGTCGAGATCCGGACGCCGACGAGCTCACCTACCCGGCGGACATAGTTGCGGGCATTTTCAGGTAGTTCGTCTAAGCTCCGAACACCTGTGATGTCTTCAGACCATCCTGGCAACTCCTCATAGATCGGCTTACAACGACGCAACTGCTCTAGACTAGCTGGATAGTGGTCGATCCGCTCTCCGTCCAGGTCATAGGCCACACAGATCTTGACTGTGTCGAGACCGGATAGGACGTCGATTGAGTTGAGGGAGAGATTGGTGATCCCAGATACCCGGCGGCTATGGCGCATGACGACAGAGTCAAACCAGCCGACACGGCGAGGACGTCCCGTCGTAGTCCCATATTCGTGACCGACCTCTCGGATCCGCTCTCCCACTTCGTCAAAGAGCTCGGTCGGAAACGGCCCATCTCCTACCCGACTCGTATAGGCCTTGCAGACCCCCACGACCTTATCAATCTTAGATGGTCCGACGCCACTTCCGATAGTCACCCCACCTGCTACTGGGTTGGACGAAGTGACAAACGGATAGGTCCCTTGGTCGATATCCAGCATGACCCCTTGCGCTCCTTCAAAGAGCACGCGCTTGCCGTTGTCCAAGGCATCGTTTAGGATGACAGAGGTGTCTGTCACATATTTTTTGATCTCTTGTCCGTATTGATAATACTCTTCAAAGACCTCTTCAAAGGCGATTGGCTCTGCATTGTAAAGTTTGGTAAAGACGCGGTTTTTCTCTTCTAGATTGATGCGCAAACGCTCAGCAAAGACGTCCTTATCAAGCAAGTCTGCAATCCGAATCCCGACACGCGCTGCTTTGTCCATATAAGCTGGCCCGATCCCTTTGATAGTGGTTCCGATCTTGTTGTCGCCTTTTGACTCTTCTTGCAGGCGGTCGAGCTCGATATGGTAGGGCAAGATGACATGAGCCCGATCAGAGATCCGCAAACTGTCTGTTGAGACCCCTTCTTCTCTCAGGTAGTTTAGCTCCCGTACCAGCGATTTCGGATTGACCACGACACCATTTCCAATGACCGAGATCTTTTCTGGGAAAAAGATCCCTGACGGAATCAAGTGGAGCTTAAACTTCTTCCCATCAATCACGATGGTATGACCGGCGTTGTCCCCTCCTTGGTAGCGGGCGATGACTTCTGCATTGGCGGATAAAAAGTCCGTGATTTTCCCTTTACCTTCATCGCCCCATTGAGTTCCAACTACAACTACTGATGTCATATTTCCTCTTCTTCCATAGATAGCCAGGCTATCCATGCCTTTCTTCAAACAAATGGCAGGAGTCTCACCTGCAAGTCTGTCTTACACCTTATTATAGTATTTCTCCCCCGTTATTGCAATGCAAGAGGCGATTTTTCCTCCTCTGCCAAAGGGACCATCCCGCTCAGAAAGCCCCTTGTTTCAGACAGGTTAATAGGGTCGAGCTCATTTTTCACCCGCTCGGATCGTTCGGTTTTCGTTGAAAATCATTTCAAAAAATTGTATTATATAGCCAATTCGACTAGACTGAAACTAGCATATGACAGGGAGATTTGCATGAAACGTGATCACTTACTACAAGAACTAGATGCCCACACACCGCTTTTGCAAGGACAGTTTGGCCTCGAACGAGAAGGCCTTCGTCTGACACCCACAGGTCGTGTCGCACAGACCCCTCACCCAGCCGTCTTTGGCTCACGCAGCTATCACCCCTATATCCAGACAGACTTTAGCGAGGCCCAGCTAGAGCTCATCACCCCGGTGGCCTCCTCTACCTCTGAAGCCCGCAGAACTTTAGGGGCCATCACGGATGTCGTGGGACGAAGTTTAGATAAAGAGGAGCTTCTCTGGCCCTTGTCCATGCCTCCTGAAATCACCGATCAAGAGATCCAGGTCGCCCAACTTGAAAATCCCATTGAGCAAGCCTACCGCGAAGGCTTGGCTCGAAAATACGGGACCAAGCTCCAGGCCATCTCCGGGATCCACTATAACTTCCAGCTAGGAGACTCTTTGGTACAGGCCCTCTTTGATCATAGCGGAGAGACGGATCTTCCATCCTTTAAGAGTGGCCTCTATCTCAAACTAGCCCAAAACTTCCTTCGTTATTACTGGTTTGTGACTTATCTCTATGGTGCAGCCCCAATCGCTGAGGCAGGCTTTTTTGACCAAGACATCCCACAGCCCGTACGCTCTCTTCGGACGAGCGACTATGGCTATGTCAACGAAGAGTCTGTCGTTGTCTCCTATGCCTCTCTAGAGCAGTACGTGGCAGATATCGAGCGGTTAGTTTCTAGCGGTCAGCTCAGTGCAGAAAAGGAATTTTACTCGCCGGTTCGCTTCCGTGGGCAAAAAAAGAACCGTGACTATCTCCAACATGGCATCACCTACATCGAACTCCGATGCTTTGACATTAACCCATTTGATCCACTCGGGATCAGCCAAGATACACTGGACACCATCCACCTCTTTCTCCTAGCCCTTCTCTGGTTAGAGAGCCCACAGGATGTCTCTTTGGATCTAAAGAAGGGGCATGACTTAAACCAAACCATCGCAACAAGTCATCCACTAAGCCCACTTCCGGACCAAGCCGTCAGAGAAGCCGAGACTCTCCTTGCTGCCATGGAAGAGCTGATCCACCACTTTGAACTCGATACGAATTATACCGACTTGGTCGCGCATTGTCGCAAGCAATTTCATGACCCAAAGCTCACCCTATCTGGACAATTGCTGGAGCATATCAAGCAGGATAGCCTCCTCACCTTTGGTTTAGAGAAAGCCCAGGCCTATAAAGACTATGCTTGGCAAGCCCACTATGCTTTAAAAGGCTACGAAAACATGGAACTCTCCACCCAAATGTTGCTTTTTGATGTCATCCAGCAGGGGATTAACTTTGAGATCCTAGACGAGGAAGACCAGTTTCTCCGTCTCAAGCGAGGAAACCATATCGAGTATGTCAAAAATGGAAACATGACTTCTAAAGACAACTATGTCACCCCCCTCGCCATGGCCAACAAGACGGTGACCAAAAAGATCCTGCAGGATGCTGGATTCCCAGTGCCCGCTGGCTTCGAATATTCCTCACTGGATGGAGCCATCCGCTCATACTCCCTCATCGCCGGGCGCCCGATTGTCGTCAAGCCAAAATCCACTAACTTTGGCCTTGGCATCTCGATTTTCAAGGAAGGAGCTAGTCGTGAAGACTATCAAAAAGCCCTGGAAATCGCCTTTTCAGAAGATCAGTCCGTTCTGGTAGAAGACTATATCCCAGGGACCGAGTATCGCTTCTTTGTATTAGATGGTCAGTGCGAAGCTGTCCTCCTACGCAAAGCTGCAAATGTCATCGGCGATGGAGAGCATAGCATCCGCCAGCTGATTGAGCTGAAAAACCAAAATCCGCTGCGAGGTCAAGATCACCGTGCCCCTCTCGAGAAGATCCAGCTGGGCGAGATTGAGTTACTCATGCTGGACCAGCAAGGCTACACTCCCGATGATGTCCTCCCAGCAGGAGTCCAAGCAGACCTACGTCGCAATTCAAATATCTCAACAGGCGGCGACTCCATCGATGTGACAGAGGAGATGGACGCCTCCTACAAGGAACTTGCAGCTCAGATGGCTTCTGCTATCGGCGCTTGGGTCTGTGGTGTAGACCTCATCATCCCAGACCCTCAAGTCCCAGCTAGCCCAGAAGAGCCTCACTGCACCTGCATCGAGCTGAATTTCAACCCCTCCATGTACATGCATACTTACTGCGCTTATGGACCCGGCCAATCTATTACGCCTAAGATATTGGCCAAGCTCTTTCCAGAATAATCCCGTTCAGACAGGAGGGCCAGAATTTCTGTCCTCCTTTGCACATAGAAAAAACCAGCCCCAGGGCTGGTTTTTCTATTGGACTCGGCTCTCCTAAAGCCGCGTCTTCCATCAGGAATGATGCCAGAAACGATGCCATTGATCATGAACATCTAGCCCGGTTTCCTCTTGAGTAAGGAGGAGGTGGGCCCAGACTCCTTCTAGCCATTCCAGTAAAAGATAGATAAGCGCTAGAGCAAATCCCAACGCAACAACGATATCACCATGCATGGTCGTCACCTTCCTTTTCTCATAGGACAAGGCCTATCCACTATCTCATTTCAACTTCATTATATCACTTTTGAAATCGATTTCAACCTTTTTTCTACTCCCTTCTTCGCCCTGATAAAAAGCGACAAGTTCCAGATATTCCCTCCTTTTTCCAAAATATGGTAAAATGGAGCCTATGGATACACTACTAAAAACAATCTCAACAAATGGAAACTTCCGAGCCTATGTCTTAGACAGCACAGAAACGGTCAAGACTGCCCAGCAAAAACATGATACTATGGCGTCCTCTACAGTTGCCCTCGGCCGGACCCTGATCGCCAACTTGATCCTTGCAGCCAATGAAAAAGGAGACACCAAGGTTACCCTAAAAGTCCTTGGAGACGGCGGACTCGGAGCCGTGATTTCGGTTGCCGATACACAAGGGAGTGTCAAAGGCTACATCCAAAATCCTGATGCAGACTACAAACGAACTGCGACCGGAGAAGTGATTGTCGGACCCTTGATTGGCCAAGGACAGTTTTTGGTCATCACAGACTACGGCATCGGTCAGCCCTACCACTCTATGACCCCTCTGGTGACAGGAGAAATCGGAGAAGATTTTGCCTACTACCTGACCGAAAGTCAGCAAACCCCATCCGCTGTTGGATTAAATGTCTTACTAGACGAGCAAGATCAGGTTGCCCGCGCCGGGGGCTTCCTCTTGCAGGTCCTACCAGGAGCTAGCGAAGCTGAGACCGCCCGGTATGAGCGGCGCATCCAAGAGATGCCAGCCATTTCGACTCTCTTATCCTCCGAAAAGCCCCTAGAAGCCCTTCTACACGCTATTTATGGAGAAGAAGACTACAAGGTCCTATCAGAAGAAAAACTCACTTTTCGCTGTGATTGTAGCTTCGAGCGCTTTGCGGATGCCTTGCGCAGCCTTCCTGACCATGAGATACAGGCCATGATTACCGAAGACCAAGGTGCGGACATCACCTGTCAATTCTGTCAGTCACACTACCATTTTCAAGAAGAGGATTTGGAGAACTTACTAAATGAAAAATCTAAATAGCCCGTTTATGATTGGATCCGTTTCGATCCCGAATCGAACCATCCTAGCCCCGATGGCAGGTGTCACCAACTCGGCCTTTCGTACCATCGCAAAAGAGATGGGAGCAGGTCTTGTCGTTATGGAGATGATTTCCGAAAAGGGGCTCCTGTACAACAATGAAAAGACCCTCCATATGCTCCACATTGAGGAAAATGAAGCCCCCGTCTCCATCCAACTGTTCGGCGGAGATGCAGAAGGGCTAAAGCGAGCTGCGGACTTTATCCAGTCCAATACCAAAGCCGATATCGTTGACATCAACATGGGTTGCCCAGTCAACAAGGTCGTCAAAAACGAGGCTGGTGCCAAGTGGCTCAAGGACCCAGATAAGATTTACCATATCGTAAACGAAGTCACCTCGGTCCTTGATCTCCCTTTGACCGTCAAGATGCGGACAGGCTGGTCGGACCCTTCTCTCGCCGTCGAAAACGCCCTTGCAGCTGAATCCGCTGGCGTCTCTGCCCTTGCCATGCATGGTCGCACACGGGAGCAGATGTACCGTGGTACCGTTGACCTCGAGACCCTGACCAAGGTCGCAAACGCCATCACCCGCATCCCCTTCATAGCGAATGGCGATATCCGCACGGTCCAAGATGCCCGCCAACGAATCGAAGAAGTCGGAGCCGACGCCGTGATGATCGGTCGGACTGCGATGGGAAATCCCTATATCTTCCACCAAATCACCCACTATTTGGAGACCGGCCAAGTCCTGCCTGATCTAACCTTCGAAGAAAAAATGAAAATCGCAACCGAGCATCTCAAACGCCTCATCGCTCTCAAAGGCGAACACATTGCTGTTCGGGAGTTCCGTGGCCTAGCCCCTCACTACCTCAGAGGCACTTCTGGAGCTGCCAAAATGCGGGCAGCCATCGCTCAGGCAGAAACTTTAACTCAAGTAGAAGAAATTTTACATCTCTCTTCGTAACCCTTCTCTAAACACAAAAACCTAGTTCGACCACATAACTTTCTGGCTGAACTAGGTTTTTCTTTATTTCCTGTGATTGAAATCCTTAGGCAGACTCGACTGTCCAATGTAACTGACCAGCCTTGACACCAACCTTGATCTGATCTCCCGCCTTAGCGTCCTGCCTTAACAAGAGTTCTGCCAAGTGATCTTCGATTTCCGTCTGCAAGGTCCGGCGTAGTGGACGCGCCCCCATATCCGGATCATAGCCTTTTTTCGCTAGCCACTTCAAAGCGGATGGCTGTATTTTCAGCTGGATCCCCCGCTCAGCCGTCACTGCAAGCAGAGGTTTCACCATGATTTTGACCACTTCCTGCATATCCCCTTCGGATAAACTATGGAAGACAACCTTCTCATCGATCCGATTCAGAAACTCCGGCCGGTAAGCCCGCTTGAGCTCTTCTAGAACGCGGCTTTCCACATGGGCCTGGCTTCTACTGCGATCCTCTGCCCCAAAACCAACCGTTTTGTCATCCCGCAGAGCGGTCGCTCCTAGATTAGAGGTCATGATGATCAGCGTATTAGAGAAGTCTACTTGACGCCCCTTACTATCTGTCAACCGACCATCATCTAGGACCTGGAGCAAGACGTTAAAGGTATCCGGATGAGCCTTTTCAACTTCATCAAAGAGTAAGACAGAGTAAGGCTTATTGCGAACTTTCTCTGTCAACTCGCCCCCTTCTTCATAGCCGACATAGCCCGGAGGCGCCCCATTGAGTCTGCTGGCCGCAAATTTTTCCATGTACTCACTCATATCAAAGCGAATCAAGGCGGACTCATCATCAAACAAGACTTCCGCTAGGGCCTTAGCTAGCTCTGTCTTTCCGACACCTGTTGGCCCCAAGAACATGAAGGAGCCGATTGGCCGATGGCCCGTTCGAATCCCAGACTGGTTGCGACGAATGGCCCGGCTGATGGCTGAAATAGCTTGTTCTTGCCCAATCACGCGACGGTGTAATTCTTTTTCCAAGTTGAGATATTTCTTCGCATCCGTCTGGCTCAGTTTGGAAACTGGAATCCCTGATAGACCGCTCAAGGTCTGTAAGACAACTTCTTCTGTCACCTGATGCTTATCGTTCCTGACAGCCGACTTCCCTGGTTCTTCCTGATTTAGGAGACGTTCCAGTCGCTTGTATTTCCCATCCATCAAGGCCTGATCCACTTCAGAGAGTTCTGATTGTTCTTGCTCCTTGACCGGGAGATGATTTTGCACATAGGCACTCGCCTCATCTAATAAATCAATAGCTGAATCTGGCAGGTTTTTACTAGTCAAATAACGCTTCGCCATTTTGACAGCTGTCCGGACCGCTTCATCGGAGATATGGACCCCGTGATGTCGCTCATAGCCTTCCTTCAAGCCTTCCAAAATCCGGATGCTGTCTTCTACTGTCGGCTCGTCAATCTGAACCTTCGCAAATCGACGTACCAATGCCGCATCTTTTTCGATATGTTTTTGGTATTCATCCTGCGTCGTCGCCCCAACTGTCCGGAGGCTTCCCCGAGCGAGCGCTGGTTTTAAGATATTAGCAGCATCCAAGGTAGAATCGATGCCGCTTCCAGAGCCCATGATGGTATGTAACTCATCAATAAAGAGAATAACTTTTCCGTCCTCTTCGATATCATTGATGATATTGTTCATCCGCTCTTCAAAATCACCACGAAATCGCGTCCCAGCAATGACGTTCATCAAGTCCAATTCCAAGACCCTCATCCCTTGTAAGCTTGATGGAACTTGACCCGAGGCAACCCTTTGTGCCAAACCTAAGGCTAGAGCAGTCTTTCCGACCCCTGCATCACCGACTAAAACGGGATTATTTTTCGTTTTTCGAGAAAGAATCTGCACCATCCGACTGATCTCCCGGTCACGACCGATCACCGGCTCTAACCGCCCTTCTCGAGCAAGAGCCGTCAAATCCCGTGTATAATCTTCCAGACCCCCACTCTGTCCAACTGGCGGCATCCCCATCATGCTAGCCATATTGTTGCTTGCCGTATTTCCTCCACGTAGAAGAGCTCGAATCGCCTTTAAATCTTCCTTTGAAAAGCAAGCTTTTTTCTCTAAGTTTTTTCGCAGGTCAACAAAGCGAACCTTGTCTTCCACATCCGCAAAATGAAACCCAACCTTGTTTAGTATATTGGCAGCGACAGAGGAGCGATCTAGAAGCATCGCCATAAAGAGATGTTCCGTCCCCAACTGTTTAGACTTAACCACTTCCGCGATCTTTTTTGCAAATTCCACAGTGTCGGACATTTTTTTGGAAGACTCCAAAAAGCCCAAGCCTTCCAAATCCTTATGATAGCGCTGTTCTGTCACGATGGTCGTTGCTGCCTCATAATCCTGGATATCAGCTGGGTAGTCTGCTAGTGTCGCTCCTGCTACCGTTTCTGGGTTGATGACAAACGCCAGAAGCAAATGCCAGGATTCTAGAAACTCACTCCCATAGCGTCTCCCGATAAACTGGGCATCTTCAAATGTTCTGCGTGCCCCTGTTGATAATCTCATACTATCCCTCTTTTCTATCAATTCGTCTCAATATCTCGCGCATCATCCTAGCTCGAATCGCTGGTGCTTCCTCGCCTAGGACCTCATCTGTTGCAACCGAAAGAAACAAATTCCCTTCTCTTTCTGTCAATAATGACTCATCAAACAACATCTGCAAGATGTCTGAAAAAACAGTCATGGAGACTTCTTTCCCCATGTTAGTCAACAAATTATGGACCAACTCGTGCTTATCTGAGAAGGTAATCCGCCCGATGCGGATATAACCGCCCCCGCCACGCTTACTTTCGACCACGTAACCTCTACTGGCTGTAAAACGCGTCTTGATGACATAGTTAATCTGACTTGGCACAACTTCAAACTGACTGGCCAAGTCGCTTCTCTTCAATTCTGCTATACTTGCTTGTTCCAATAATGCCTTGATATGTTCTTCGATATAGTCGGATGTATTTTTCATAGCCATATACTCACTTCCTTCCACCTCTGACTATCTTTGACTATCATCTCATTTATCTGGCCTAAAGTCAATTATCTAGTGGCAAATCGTCTACAAGTCCCTATTTATCTATCGGAAAAAATCTCATCAGACTCTTTAGTTGCTTTTTTCCCACCAATTGCCTACAATAAGGAAAACAACAAAGGAGAGTCCTATGGCATTTACAGATGTTTTTCATGAAGTCACCCCTCAGCAAGCAGAGCAATTCCTCGCTGCCCAAGAAGGAGCCATCCTCTTTATCGGAAGAGAAACCTGCCCCTACTGCCAGCGTTTTGCTCCAAAATTAGCACAGGTCGCTTCTCAAGAAGGCTGGACCGTTTACTATCTAAACTCTGCTTCGACTACAGATGCAGAAAAAATTCAGGCTCTACGCAGTCAGTACCAAGTCCCAACGGTCCCAGGATTCCTCTATGCATCCCCAGCAGGAGTAAAGGTCCGTTGCGATTCAGGCATGTCTCCAGAAGCCATTTTAGACTTCGTTCAAGGATAAGAAGGCAAGCAGAAACTTCTATTTCAAACTCGTTTAGCACAAAAAGAGGCTGGGACAAAAGTCCTAGCCTCTTAATTGTTTTTGAATTGTCGAGCAAGACGCAGTGGTTGAGTGGGCTCTATTACGCTGATTTCATCCGCTTTTACAGCCCGACTCAACTGTGCGGAGGTGGGACGACGAAATCGACTTCTAAGGAATGACCGATTTCTGTCCCACTCTCTTTTGATGTAGACCGAAAAATCCGGTCTTGTCCCTTGCTATAGAAACTTCCCCCCCTCCTTAGCCAAGACACAAACGATCCCCTCTTTTCCGGTTGATCTTTTTCGAATCGTTCAAGAAAGCTCCTCATCAGTCCATAAAAAAGAGGCCCCAACCAGAACCTCTTTCATTCTATCTTAGTTGTTCAAGGCTGCTGCCATTGTAGCTGCAACTTCTGCTTCAAAGTCATTTGAAGCTTTTTCGATACCTTCCCCAACTTCAAAGCGAGCAAACTCAACTACTGAAGCATTCACTGACTCAAGGTAAGCTTCAACCGTCTTGCTGTCATCCATGATGTAAACTTGTGCAAGAAGAGTGTATGCTTGGTCCACTTTGGTGTTGTCTAACAAGAAACGATCCATTTTACCTGGGATGATCTTGTCCCAGATTTTTTCTGGCTTGCCTTCAGCAGCTAATTCAGCCTTGATATCTTCTTCTGCTTGTGCAATAACCGCGTCTGACAATTGTGCTTTTGATCCATATTTCAAGTGTGGAAGAGCTGGTTTACCAACCATTGCACGGCTTTCGTTGTCTTGGTCGATCACGTGATTGAGTTGAGCCAATTCATCTTTCACGAATTGCTCATCCAATTCTTTGTATGAAAGAACTGTTGGTTTCATCGCTGCGATGTGCATGGATACTTGTTTTGCAAGAGCATCGTCGCCACCTTCAACAACAGAGATAACACCGATACGACCACCATTATGTTGGTAAGCACCGAAGTGTTGCGCATCTGTCTTTTCGATCAAAGCAAAACGACGGAAGGAGATTTTTTCACCGATAGTAGCTGTTGCAGATACATAGGCTGCTTCAAGGCTTTCACCTGAAGGCATAGTCAATGCAAGCGCTTCTTCGTTGTTTGCTGGTTTGCCTTCAGCAATTACTTTCGCTGTTTCGTTTACCAATTCAACGAATTGAGCGTTTTTTGCAACGAAGTCCGTTTCAGCATTCACTTCGACAACTGCTGCCACGTTCCCATTCACATAAACACCCGTCAAACCTTCGGCGGCAACACGGTCAGCTTTTTTCGCTGCTTTCGCCATTCCTTTTTCGCGAAGCAATTCAATCGCTTTTTCAATATCGCCTTCTACTTCAACCAATGCTTTTTTAGCGTCCATGACACCAGCACCGGATTTTTCACGCAATTCTTTGACAAGTTTAGCTGTAATTTCTGCCATTTTCTTTTCTCCAATTGTTTTGATGAAATAAAGGGACTGGGCTGAGCCCCGCCCCTTTAGGTGTGTTACTAATTCTGACTGTTATTCAGCGTTGTCGCCTTCAACCACTTCAACGATTTCTTCGATGGATTCAGTTGCTTCAGCACCTTCAGCCAACTCAGCTTCAACCGCTGCGACACTGTCTTCACCTTGATTTCCTTCGATGATCGCATCTGCCATCTTCGCAGTGATCAATTTAACAGAACGGATTGCATCATCATTTGCTGGGATGATTACATCGATATCATCTGGATCAGTGTTTGTATCTACCATAGCTACAACTGGGATTCCCAATTTTTTCGCTTCTTTCACAGCGATTTGCTCTTTATGTGGATCCACAACATACATCACGTCAGGAATACGTGGCATATCTTCGATACCGCCCAAGAATTTTTCAAGACGAGCGCGTTGTTTGTTGAGAAGGGCAACTTCTTTCTTAGGAAGAACATCAAATGTTCCTTCTTCTTCCATACGTTTGATTTCTTTCAAACGAGCAATCCGTTTTTGGATTGTATCCCAGTTTGTAAGAGTTCCACCCAACCAACGGTGGTTGATGTAGTATTGACCAGCGCGTTCTGCTTCTTCTTTCACAGCATCTGCAGCTTGTTTTTTCGTACCAACAAACAAGATGACAGCATCGTTTGCTGCGGCATCACGGATAAAGTCATAAGCTTGGTCCGCCAATTTTACAGTTTGTTGCAAGTCGATAACGTGGATTCCGTTACGCTCTGTGAAGATGTACTTCGCCATTTTTGGGTTCCAACGACGAGTTTGGTGACCAAAGTGTACACCAGCCTCAAGAAGTTGTTTCATTGAAATTACTGCCATGAGTATTTCTCCTTTTTGTTTTTTGCCTCTCTCAGACTTCAACTTGCAGTGCCACCACACGGGCAACAACACCACAATGGATCTGAGATGAGTATTTGTCGCCTAAGCAACCTAATCAGTATAGCAAATTTTCATTCAATTGGCAAGCAGATTCTTTCCTTTCCTGACGGATACCGATTTAAAATTTTCATCCGCTGATCGCGCCTTCTAAAAAACACTCCCGTCTGTAACAGGATAGGAGAATTTAGCCAATCATATCCTTTCATAAAGGCTCAGGAAAAATAGTCGTCACTTCGGGTTCGATCCAAGGCTTTTTTGTATCTAGGCGAACTTTTTTGAAGAGCCACCGTCATTCCAAACTGCTTGGAAAGTTCTTTATCGTTTTCCTCGAATTTTTTAGCCAGGTTTGTCAGGAAGGAGTTATAATGCGAGACCACTCCGACCAATTTCCCTGCATTTTCTTGGAGAAGTTTCCTACATTTTTCTAAAGGTTCTCTAGTAGTATCGTCTACCGCCCTTCTCCCGTATTGACCCGTGACCGCTATTTCGTTGATTGTCGTTTGCGAATCTGTCAGAAGAGCTGTCTTTATCGCTACTTTTCCCATTTCTACTCCTTTCCACTTTCTGGATGTGCCTTTTCCCATGCTTCATAATCCGCATAGCTTCTGATTGGCGTCTTTTCACCAGTTTCACTATCTTTCGTGTAGAGTTCCATGACTTCTTGCCCTTTTGGCGCAAACCAATGGATAATGGTGTTAAACCAGGTAGCTTTATCGACCATGGTCGGGCGGGCATAGATCGCTCCGCCGTCAGTCAACCTTTTGGCAATCTGAGGATACTCCGTTGAAATATTTAAGTCTTTTATACCTTTTGCCTTCTGAAAATTGTAATTTAATGAATACTGTCTTAGATCCATATTCAAATCAGATAACTTATCATCAATACCAGTGTAGTAACCCCCTTTAAAAATTTGTAAACTATTTTGAGAACCCTTACCTTTGTATTGGGTAAAAGCCTTTGTCTTCAGGTTATACCAAACCACACCAGAAGAATACTCATCTTCATCATATCCGATGGAGAGGTAGTCTTCCCCTTGATAGGTTATGGCATAGACGTTTACAATTTGATAGGTATAGTTGGCCTTGCGCCATCTATCGGCCAAATCAAAACTTCTTTTGGTAAAATCACTTGTATTTAAATCATAGGTGGTCACCATGATGGACTCTCCCTCATCCATTTGGTAGGGATTGGACAAGCGATCCGTTCGCTTCTTAGAATCCACCGATACTAAGTAATTCTGCGAAACCGTGATACCGCTTCTCCAACCATCAGTTGTCCCTTCTTCTACAACGACCGAGAGATACTGCTTCTGGTCCCCAAACAGTTCCATAGATGTAATATTAGCCGCATGTTTCTCCTCGAAGCGGTATTCCAAAAAATGGGAATAGACAGTATAGGCAATCGTGCTCACTATCAAAAATACAGAGACACTTCCGAGAATCTTTTTTACTTTTTACTTTTTTGCTTTTCATTCTACGCTCCCTTCCACATGACTTGAGACATGGCAGATCGTTTTATTCAGTCCCAAATTCTGGATGTGCCTTTGCCCACGCTTCATAATCCTCATAGCTTCTGATTGGTGTCTTCTCACCAGTGTCGCCATTTGGCGCGTAGAGCTCCATGACTTCTTGCTCTTTCGGCGCAAACCAATGGATAATAGTATTGAACCAGGTAGCTTTGTCACTGAACAGTGGACGGACATAGATGGAGCCACCATTGGATAGATTTTGGGCAATCTGAGGATACTCCCTTGAGATATTCAGGTTTTCTATCCCTTTCGCCTTATTAAAATTGTAATTTAATGAATACTGTCTTATATCCATGTTCATCTCAAACAATTTTTCGTCTAAGCCAGTCCTATATGTCCCATCCAGAAATTCAAAGATACTTTGAAAATCTTTTCCACCATATTTTATAAAGGTTCCTTTCTCCAAACTATACCAAAGCATACCAGAAGTGTATTCATTTTCTTCGTATTTGACAGCAAGGTAGTCTTCCCCTTGATAAGTTATGGCATAAACGCTTATGATTTGATAGGTATAGTTGGCCTTGCGCCATCTATCAGCCAAATCAAAACTTCTTTTGGTAAAATCACTTGTATTTAAATCATAGGTGGTCACCATGACGGACTCTCCCTCATCCATTTGGTAGGGATGGGACAAACGATCAATCCGATTCTTAAAATCCACCGATACTAAGTAATTCTGCGAAACCGTGATACCACTTCCCCAACCAACAGTTGTCCCTTCTTCTACAACGACCGAGAGATACTGCTTTTGGTCGCCAAATAGCCCCATAGATGTAATATTAGCCGCATGTTCTTCCTCAAAACGATATGCGAAGAACTGGGAATAGACAGTATAGGCAGTCGCACTCAGTATCAAAAATACAGAAACACTTCCGAGAATCTTTTTTACTTTTTTGCCTTTCATTCTGCGCTCCCTTCCATATGACTTGTCTTTGCATTACCAGTCAATCCATCAAAGTCACGGTAATTATTGTCATAATACCGAGTTACCCAACTTAATCCGTCTTTCCTATTTAGAACATAGGTGATTTTATTCATTTTATTTAGAGCATCTCTAATCAGATCCGGTCCGACTTCAGTGATCGGCTTATCACTGTTTCCTGTTAAAATATCCCGCATATCCTGAGACATGGCAGATCGTTTTATTCCGTCATCAAATCTCTCCAATGCTTTTCCATCATACTGCCTCAAGATATAACCCCTGACCCCGTTTTCTTGGAAGTCAGAATACTGTAGGCTGGCGGAGAGGTCAAAGACGATATGACTCTGGGAGCTGGTGTTCTTATCCCCGACAGTGATACTACTGCCTCCAATACCAAACAATTCTCCTTGAGCATTTCGCTTTTGCTCATCCTTCTCGCTTGAGAGGGCAGCCACGGACTCTATGTAGCTAAAGAGTTTACTGGTGGATTTTACGCCTCCTTTGGCTCCTTTCGTATAGCCTTCCCCCAAAGTTGTTTTGGACCAGTCGTTGCCATCTGAAATAGCCGAACTAACTTTTCCTTTCTCTAAAATACTTCTTGCAAATGAGCCTACACTAGAGAAGCCAGGAATCACCAGATCCGTTCCTACTAGAAGCAGATCTTTAACGAGATCCTGCAAAGCCTTCTGCTTTTTCTGTTCTAATTCCCGGTATTTCTCAGCTGCCTGATTGACATCACTTTCAACCCTTGAGTCCGTATAGCCGTTAGTAACCGCTTCTTTGCGAACTTCTCGCTCATATTTTTCACCCGTATAGGTGACGGCATCCCAGCTATAGCTTCCCCCGACTTGACGTAGATTCTCTAGTCTTGTCGTAATCGGTATCTCTCTATCGGGATTGTCAGAGCCTACAGGACTAAGAGACTTCCCGACCCCTGCAATGATTGCAGACTCAAACAGCGTGTTAAGGTTTCCCATGTGAAGAAGTTTTTCTCTTAGTGCTACGAGTTGACCGGATGCTTGTAATTCCCGCCACTCTTTCATGTAACGATCATAATCCCCCGTGACTTTCGGTAAGCGCTGTGTGCCCATGCCTGAAACTAATGATGCCGCAAGCGTCCCGGATACTGCTAATTTTTCGAGATAAATCTGAGCCTTCTCCTGGTCTTGTTCTTGTAATTTTCTGAAAAACTCCTGTAAATGACCGATATGATCCGAATTCTCTAAAATCCTTGCATAGGCCAGATTCATCATGTTTTGACTGACAAAACTCGCATCCACTTCCCCTAATGTAGCATAGAACGTTTCCTTGCTTTCACCTTCGCTCAGTATAACTTCCAACATTTCATCATCACCCTTGTCCCGGATACTATCTATGACCTCCATATTGTCTACCGTTAGATATCCTCGTGCCACCCACTTATACAGAGTGGCAACGGGCACCTGAGATACATAATAGGCGTTCGTCAAGTGGCTAGACAAGGTGGTTAACTCTCCTTCTAGACGCTCTAGTTGATCACGGAAGGTTTGCATATCCTGGGTGATATTGTCGTGCTTAGTCTGACGGGCTTTAGCGAGACGACTGAGCTCCTCGTAGGCTTCTAGTTGAATGGAGCCGGTATCTAGACGGATATCCACCTCCTGTGGGGACAGAGCAAGGGCTCCCTGGGCTTTTTTGATAACGTCATCAAGGTTGTTCTCCTTGCTCTCTATACTATTGTAGCGTTGCCGTGTTAACCAGTCCTTGATGTCTGCGATCCCTTGATCGCTAGACTTAATCTCCTGATCCCCCGTGAAACCTTCATATTCTAAGGATTTGGTGTAATTGTGGATCGTCTCTCCTAAGCGATCCAGCAAGTCTGGGTAAACTGAGAAAACATTGGTGGATAGGGTGTTGATTTTCTCAAGAAAGGTGCTAATGGCTGCTCCTTCTGAGCCTTCTATTCGCATCTGAAAGGAACGATCCGCTTCTGCGGTCGCTTCGCGATACATCGTTGCGGCATTCTTGGCCGCGTAACCTATGGCATTCAAATCAGACTTTGAATGCACTGTTATCATAACCATTGCTTTTTCTCCTAATCCTTGGTACGGGCTTGTTGGGCTGTTGTTGCAGCTTCGTCTGCTCGTCGAGAAGCGCTAAGTTGCAAATGGACGCTTGTTTGTAGATTCTTCAACCGGGATAGATTCGATTCAATCTCACTCATGATTTTACTTTTCTTACTTTTTAGTTTTGTACTGAAACCATCAATCACATCGTTTTCTTCTTCATACATCCTATCATATTGTCTCCCCTCCACATGGTCGCTATAAGCGCCATTATAGGTTGATTTGACCTTGGTTGGGCAATTTGACAAGATTTCCGAGACTTCCTGCAGGGCCTTGATTTTGGCATCCAATGCAGTGAGCTCATGTTCAAGTTGGATGGTCTGTTCTGATTTTAACATTGCACCTCCTTATCCTATGGGAACCATGATTTTTTCGATGGTATGATTGGTCAACCAGTAGTTTTCCTGTGAAGCCAAGGCAGCCTCTCTGACCGGACGATTGCTCGGAGAAACGATGACCTGGTCCGCTATCCGAACAGTGATTAAGGCCTGTTGAATCGTCTTAACCGACCGAGATGCTGGATCCGAAAGCTTGCTCAAATTACTTGGTCGAATCAAGATAACATGCGCATATCCAACGGATGGACCTTTTTCTAACAGCTCTCGCAATTGCTCCTGCTGGTCAGGGTTTAGCTTAGAAATGACCTCCTCAAAGTTTGGCCAAAGGATAATATGGGTCAACTCTGTCCGTCCTTCTTGCATCCGGTTTGCCATCTGACGGGTCAGAGCATCAAGCAACTCCACATACTGAATCGCACTATCATAGCGAGCCACTTTCTCATCTATTGTCAAGAAGCTCATTTCTGGCAGGACAACTGCTGGCTTGTAGCTTCCTTCTGCGATACGATGAAACATGAAGTCTAGCATCCGAACAAGCTCATCATCCTTACTGTAGAGGTAAAGGAGATTGCCTTCTTTTGGATTCCATGAGCAAGCTTGGACCGTTTCTTTCTCCAGTCCGAGTGGGAACTCTCCTTTTTTAAGTGCCTGCTGACTACTTGGATACTGAGTCATAAAAGCTTCTTCAGTCAATTTCTCTGGCACCATAGGGATGGCTTCCGGAGTTTTTCCAGTCCATAGTTGCTTGAGGTGTCGGACCTGATTACGTAAGGCATTGATTCGATCGATATCATTATCCCCTAAAACAGGCAAAGCCAGCTGCAGGACATGGACATCCTCACGTTTCAGGAGAGCACGTCCTTTGATATCCTCCATGCTAGTCGCTAGAGGGCTAGCTCCCACTACACTACGGATTTCTGCAACATCGTGTTGAGGCAGTGTCAGTTGGTGCTTGAAGTTAGAGTAGAGCTGGGCCCGAAGGTTGTTTTGTCGACTAGCCGTGACGACGAGGTGCACCCCTACACTAAGACCTTCCCGAGAGATGCGCATCAGGAGTTTAAAGAGTTCGTTTTCAAAAGGCTCATCCTTCATAGACTCATAGCTATCTAGGAGAAGGACGATCACCGGTTCCTCCTCTCCTGTCACTTGACGATAGAGGGCCAAGGTCCCTACGCCCTGTTCTGCGAGCAATTTCTTGCGCCGATCCAGTTCTTGATGAATGACCCGAATAAATTTCTGAACTTTCTCCGACTGCTCTAGCAGGATACTATCCGCTACATGAGGCAGTTGGGAAAGCGGGGCGAGACCGTTTGTTCCAAAATCCAACAAGTAAAGGGTCAATTCTTCTGGGCTAAGCTTGCGGGCTAAGTCCATAGCTACTGTCTGAAGGAAGGTCGTCTTTCCTGTCCCAGGTGCTCCATAGAGAAGAATATTGCCCTCTTCGGATAGATCAATTTCTACTGTCTCTTGCTTTTGTTCTTGAGGGATATCTGCTACTCCGATCAAGACCTTTGGAGATGTCTTCTTTTGCCACTCTTGAACGGGAGAAATCGAATCTAATTCTTCCAAATGGACTCTTTCTGCTAGCGGAGGCAACCACGGTTGTGGAAGAGCTGCAATTCCTGCTACTCGGTGAAGATGGCGAAGCTCTGCCACAATCACATCTAGTTCAGTTGGTACTTCTCGGATATCCTCTGCCTGATCAAGCCCTGACAGATCTTCCCCCAGAATTTCATATTGGCCAAGGTCGTTAATCCGATAGATAGAATGATCTTCAATCCCCAGTTTGTCCTTTTCCACTTGGTAGTCCGCCCCAGAATAAGCTGTCTGAAAGAGCTCATAAACTTCATTGTTCCCCACTTGTAAATAGGCACGGCCAGCCTGTGTAATCGTTGCTGCATCGGGAGTTTTGAGCATTTCTTGTGAGCCTGCCCGATCTGCTACCTTAAGCGCCAACTTAAAGCGAGAGTTTGACCAAATTTGATCATCCACAACCCCAGAGGGTTTCTGTGTTGCAAGGATCAAATGGATCCCAAGCGAACGGCCAATCCGGGCGGTCGAGACCAACTCCTTCATAAAATCAGGTTGGTTCACTTTTAGCTCTGCAAACTCATCCGAGATTAGAAAGAGGTGAGGCAAAGGCTCCGTTGCTTGACCAAGTTTGTATTTTTTCTGGTATTGATTGATGTGGTTAACCTCATACATTGAAAAGAGACGTTGCCTCCGCCTTAATTCAGCCTGGATTGAGGCCAGAGCCCGCATAGATTGGGCTCCATCTAAGTTGGTAATGCTCCCTAAGAGATGAGGGAGATCTTTAAAGAGATGGGCCATTCCGCCTCCCTTATAATCAATGAGCAGAAAGGCCACATCGTGTGGGTGAAAATTGACCGCCAAGGACAAAATATAAGACTGAATCACTTCTGATTTCCCAGCCCCTGTCGTCCCTGCTATCAATCCATGGGGTCCATGGGCCTTCTCATGAAGATTGAGTTCTACAACGTCGCCTGGACCTCGCCATCCTATCGGAACGGCCAAACTCTTGTGCGGCGCGTGATTCTCCCATCGATCTGGGATTTGAAGATCCGATAACTCCTTAGCACCATACAGCTCAAGAAAGCTGACACGTTCAGGAATCGAGCTTTTCAAGTTTTCCGTATGGCGAAGGGGAGCCAATCTTCGAACAATTTGCTCCTTGTCAAAACCTGCTGGAAAATGGTCCAAATTGAATCGTTTTTCTCTCAAGTGTCCTTCTTCCATCAGCAATTCCCCTGTCGTTACATCTCGAATAGAAATCACTGTTTTGACATTCTCAGCTAGAGAAGACAGAACATCCTTGACAACGATAAGGCTACAGCCAAGCGCTGTCGGATCTTCCTTAAAGAACTCCATGATCATATGGTCCATAACCAACTCCTCCGCTGTTAAGATAACAACATAGTGGGGGCGAAAGAGGGGGGACTGACCATTTTTCGCTTCCAAGGCTTGAGCCTGCCGTTTCTTGAGTATCTGGGTCAAGCTATTGAGGATCTGATCTCGGGTTCGTTGGTTGTAAACCAATCCACGAACATTCATTCCTTCTAAGGTCAGATGGGGCAAGAAACGCATCCACTTCCACTCGCCCAGCTCTTCCTCAGGTATGATGGGGATAAATTGCACCTCGTGGTAAGAATGAAAAGTGGCTAACTGATGAACCAGCAACTGCAACTGCTCTATCACGAGTTTTCTAGGGCCAACATATCCGACCGGACCATGTAAAAGATTTGCTACAACGGGCATCTGGCTTATCTGACTATAGCTGCGAAAAAGCTGATAACCCGCTTTTTCAAGATGATCCGACTCTTTGCTCCGCTCGATTTGGTCATACCGCAAGCTATAAGGCGGCTGGACTGTCCCCAACCCTAGCCTGTAATGTAAAAAATCAACCTGTTGAGACGTTTTTTCATAGATCCGATGATCATAGCGATTGGTCAGCTTTCTGATCTCATCGATGGAAGGATAGTGGTAGAGTTGGCTCTTACGATATTCCTCGACCTGCTGACGCAATTCACGCGCCTTAGCCTCAAGATAATACTGGTAGTTGTCTATCCGTTCCTGCACATCCTTTTTATACTGTTTTCGATTGCGCACATAATTGACTCCGGAAAGGCAAGTTGTCATCACAGACATGAGGACAGTCACAATAATGTATAATCCCCTTGGCTGAAATACAGCCATCAACAAAGTGACTCCAATCATGACAATCGGAGGCAACATCATTTTGAGCAACTCATCAGACGGAGGCCGAACTTCCTGAGGGGGTCGGGTAATACAGAACTGTTCTTTAGAACCCTGATACATCAGACGGGGAGAGCGATGATAATCTGGAAACCCGGGATAGAGATCATAGCAGGAATCCCACCGCCTAGACAAGTTGGCCCCTGGAATTCCATCTCCCCATATCTGGCACTCGTCACGAAACAGTTTGATTTTTTCCTTCCCAAAAGCTAGTTCATCCCCAAAAGTTAAGTAGATATCGGACTCCTTTACTGCGAGATTGTTTCGATAGACCTGTCCCGCAAATATCTGAAGTCGCCAACCTCCTTCTTGACGCTCTACCAACAGATCTAAACCACTCTTTTGAAAGAACAAGTCTGTACGGTCATCCTCTCCTATCCAAAGAGTTTTCAATGCCCCGATATCAAAGACCCGCCGCTGACTTGTCTGGATACCACCGAATACAACATCTGAACTCACTGTTGTTATCCTCTCTCCAGCTAGTTCCTGTCCATCATAGAAAGTCCGCAACTTCCCATCAAGAATAGTCACTTCCAGCTCATGTTCAAACTGGTAAAGCCGGAGATCGCAAGGGCCAGCCCCGGCAATACGGTAGTGGTCCTTTTTACCTATTAGTAGTTCATATCTGTAGCCCTTATAATAAATCGGTAAAAACCCCTTCATCTACTTCCCTTTCTAATCAGACGATGCTAGTGTCCTTGTAGTCGAAGTACCTGTACCGCTGCTGTCAGTGCTAGCTGTCGCTTCCTGCCATTGCTTGCGATAATCCGCAATATCCTTTTGGAGTTTATCCATCAATGTCTCTCGCTCTTTGCCTGATAAATGCTCATCCTTTCGTACTTGCGTCGCCCGCTTATCCAAGGCATACAGGATCAATTGAATATCTTCCAACCGTTTCGCTGTATCAAGCGCCCCTTCATAGTCTTCACGACCAATTTCAATCCAAAACCGTAAGTAGAGTTGTTTGGACTTCATTGAGATATTTTGCATGATGACATCCCGTTGCTCTTCTGACACATCCAATGTCTTTACGACCGAGTAAGCCAACTGATACTGCTGCGTGTACGGCAAATCGTCAATCTGCAAGAACGAAAGCTGAGTAACCAAACCAGAATAATCCTCCTTGACAAAGCTGGTATCTGCATCTAACAGAGCTTGGTAATAGGGGGTTCGCAAAAAAATAAAGTACAGGAGCGGAAAGAGGAGAGCACAAGCGGCCAGACTAGCCCAAAGACTTGAGTATTTATATAGTCGGTAGTGTTTTTTTGAGACCAGTTGGAATTCCTCTGCTTCTTCTGCTAGCTGGTCTTGATAGGCTCGCTCCAACAAGAAGCGAATCTCTTCCGAAGATGGTGCTTCCACAATTTCATTCAAGTAAGTTGGCAGTTTTGCCACTTCTAGAGACCCTTCATACAGGGCCGTATATTCCATTTCCGAAAGAACTGCTACCACAAAACACTTTACCTGACGAAGAAAATCCTCCTGATTCATCTCTCTTGGAGGCATCACATGGGGAAGCCCCCGATAAGATAATTTCAGCAGTCCGTTCTTACTGATAAATAGAGTCTCCGGATGTAAAAAGAAGGTAATCGGCAAGGAAAAGCAGGCTTCCAAATCTAAGACGTTAGAAACAATCCGCAGTTGTTCAGAAAAACATTTTTTTCTTACATCCTCTAAGCTTAAACCATGCGTTTCAAGGGCATAGCGAAAAACGATCTCCTTTTCATCCCAAGAGACACTCTGCTCCAACAAGAGAGGATGTTGCAAATTCAGTAATTGCAAGCGTTTCACTTCCTGAGTCGCCACTTCTGACCGAGGAATTCGCACCTTCCATTCCTCTTCTCCCTTCTCATAGCAGTAGGTCGTCCCACCAAAGGACACATTCAACTCTCCCGCTTCTGTCATTTCATCTCCCTTTTCCTTCTCATCTCTTTTATTCGAAAAATATTTAGCCCGCTACTTGCTCCATTCTGCAATCCCCAGCAATTCAATCCGGTCCCCTGTCGACAAAGGGTAGTCTGCCAGTCGTTTCCCTTCATCCAATAATAGTCCTTTGCCTACCACTTTCAACTGGCCTTTATAGGGATTGACCTTCAGGTGGAAGATAGTGGCTAGCTCTCGAATCAGGTGCCCAACTTCAATCTCTAAAGGAATCCGTAAGTCGATCGCTGTGTCCCGATACATCAAGGTAATATTAATATGCATTCGATGCTCCTTTAACTCTTCCCACCCTGGTTGATATTTTAGACAAACCGATTCCTACTCCTATTAACACGACCAGAAGGAGTCCATAGCTCCACCATACCAGGGATTCATCTGCTCCCTCGCTGTCCCGAAGAGAAGCGATATGAGAGGTATAACGATGCGCGGTTGCTTCTCCTTTCCGAAACAAGTCTTCTCGAGTCGATTTTACTTGTTTCGGGAGCGACCGTCGAAATAGCTCGTCTTTTCCTTGTCTTTCCCCTAGCTCTCGCTGTGTTTGGTAAGTTTTTAGCTTGAGTTGATCTGTCATCTGAAAAAGAGAGGCTCCTACTGCAGACACATCTCCTATTCCATCGGTCGGTGCTCGTCCGATACGATCGGTTGGGATGTTTAATCGGTTGTCCTGATAATCCTCTGCTTGAATCGGTTGATGCATCCCTAGTCCAAAAAACAAACAAACCAATAAAAACTTAACTCTTTTCATGTCTTTCTCCAAATGAGAATTTTTCTTTGACCTTTGGGAAAAAGATGGTGATGCTGATGACAAGAACGGATAGAACTACGAGGACACTAAGGGATCCCAATCCAGCTGGCCATCGGTTTAAATAACCCATCAAGATCGACTCAAAATACAGGAGAATATTGCTATTTTTCAATACAGCCGAAAGGCCAGTCACTGTGCCAGCAGTCCCGAATGAACTGGTCAAATAAATATAGGAAATCAAAACCAGCAAAGACACTCCCATACCATAAACTTGGAGTCCTTTGATCAGTAGATAATGACCATGCACCAGAACGATACTAAACAGTATCACAATCAGGATCCAAGCAGAAAGATAGGATCGTGAAACAGCTAAGGAATTCATTGAAAACGCTCCTATAATAAGCCCAAGAAGGACTGCTCCTCTTGTCAAAACAAGACTCGTCCCGCCATTCCACAGGGAGGCTGTTTGAAACTGACGCACTTTCTTTCGATGGCTACCGCTTATAGCCAAGATATAGCCTACAAACAATGATATGAGGTCCAACAAGAGGATCCAGGTAAAGGGGCGACGGTTATTAGTAGCGGTATCTAAACTTTCCGACTCAGAACGAACGGGATTGGAAAGGAACTGAATGAGAACATCATTAGCAACACCATCATGGTAGGCATTGTTAAATACTTTCGAAAAAGAAGCAACAAAGTCCTTACTTTTTTCATATTCACTATTAAAGGCGACTTTCAGAGTTTCTGCAGTCACAGATAAGCGACTACTATCTTCTTCTACCTTCTTTACAGCCTGGTGAAATCCTTGGAACTGCCGGTCCACCCCTTGCACCAGTTCGATTGTTTGGTTGGAGCTATTGCGTGCAGAGGCCGTTGATTGCAATAGACTTTGTAACTGATGATAGAGATGGGCTGTCGCCCGATCCTGTTCTTTCTGGCTAGATTGAGCCTGGCTCGTATCTTGGTTTAGCCGGTCCATCAACAGGCGGATATTCGCTAGCCGATTTGTATTTTCTGCCAATGAATGATGCAAATCTTGGTTGGCACGATCCATCTGGTCTAACTCGCGAACCAATTGCTCTCGCTCTTGCTCTAATTGTTGAATCTGGTCCGTGAGGCTGGTCGTCAAGGAGAGACTGTTTCCATCATATCCTGCATCTGTGGTTATTCGCACGATGAGATTTGATAGATAATCATCCAATGAGAGATGGGCTATTTCCTCTAACTCTAAGACAGAGAATTGCCCTCCCGGTCCCTTTAGTAGATCCATCATGAAATCGGCACTTTCATAGGTTTCCTGGAGTTGCTGGATAAGAGCATCTCTCGCAATTTGTTGGAGATTCGATACATCTACTTTTTCAGTTTTTGTCCCCTTGGTCGATCCGTTGACGCTCATGTCCACACCTAGTTCAAAATCGGTTTGGCCTGCAGATAGGTTGACTGTATAATGGTATTGAATCGTTACAACCTCTTCTTTTTTCACCTCTAAGGAGGGAAGCCCATTGACCGTCACGCTCTCTACTGTCAGTCCCGTACTTGGATGTGTCTGAAGTGTCAAGAGCCCACCATCTGTCACTGTATAGGAAAAACTTCCTGAACCGGCAACCTGACCATTCGCTGACTGGAGACTTTGAAGGAGCTTATTTCCCCCTTTAAAGGTGACAGGCGGAACTCCTCTTTCAGAGGCGAAGCGATTAAACTGCTCTACATGATCATATAAGACAGTGGATACAGGACTCTTTCCTTCTACCATTAGCGTCGCATTGAGAGAGGCAATCACTGAACGGTCTGGTAAACGATCGCCCAAAGCATGCTGTAGCACCTGTTGTTGACGGCCTAGTTGCTCAGCGCTATAAGATTGCAAATTAGCCACTGACTGCACCTTCGATACAAACTGAGAAACTGTCAGTTGTCCTACCAAAGCCCCCTTCTCATCTAGATCCAAGCCATACTCTTGAGCAATCGCCTTCTTGACCGCTGTTTCTAGCCCCGCTACACGCTCCCGACTCCTCTTCTTTTCATCCTCCACTTGTTGTTTTAGACGTCCAATTTTCTCATTGAGAGTCTTGATAATCCCTGTTTTTATCGTCTCCGTATGCTGATCTAGGTCTGTCACTACTTGGTCTTCACGCAAGTTTGCGAGCCCCTGAGAAAGGATGGTCTGTTTTTCTTGCATCTCTTGGGTCAATCGATCTAAAACATTCCGGCTCGTTTCTGTATCTAACTCTAGTACAGTCGATGCGAGCTGACCAAAATCTCTGGAACTCCCTTGTCCACTAGCGATAACTTCTGCTAAGCCTTCCCCAGTCCTTACCTGTTCAGACTGGTTTCGTTGGAGCATCTGTTCCACACTCGTAACAGAGGTCAACACCTGTTGATTCAGGTCTCGGGACGCTTGAGAATAGGCCGATAAATGTGGGAAGCCCTGTGAAAAGGCCAAGGTTGATTGGTACAGACCCGACTCAAACTGACCAAACTGAGCTCCTTGTTGTTTATTAAACATAGCCATATTGCGCTGAGTGGTATGTAAGTTCTGGAGGATACTTGCCATGTACAGATCCACGAGTTGTGCCCGTAAGTTGGCAACAATCCTCTCTCCTTCTTTATTAGCAACTACTTCAACCTGGGGATTTCCATTTGAACCGACTTTGTAGCTGATGGTCGCTTGCTCCCCAGTCATCTGATTGATATCGGCAATCTTGGAGGAAAAATTGCTGGGAATCACCACCATGAGTTGGTAATCGTGATTTCGTAGACCACTTTCAGCCGTCGCTCTGGAAACCACCTGCCAATGATGTTCTTCGCTGCGCTCTAAGCCCTTCACATAGGAAGACCCCAAGCTATATTTCTGACCGTCACCCGTTACGTAGGGGAGATCCTCATTGACCAAGGCAACATTCAACTTGGTACTCACTTGCTGACTTTCTTCACGTTGCCTGTCATCTTGTCCTTGACTAGCTAAATTGAATCCAATTCCGACTACCGCAAACAATAGAACGGCAAGTCCATAAACAAGATATTGCTTTCGTTTCCTCTTCATCCTAAATCTCCCTAACAAAAAAGAGGAAGACCCCATCTTCCTCCTCAACTGTATCCTATTACGCATTAATTTGAGAAGCAATAGTGCTATCGGTTTCCTCAATAATGCTTGCAACCTTGTTCAATTGAGTATTGATGTCTTCTAATAATTGAGAAAACTGTTGGATTTTAGGAGTTAGCTCGCTAAATTGATTGTCAAAACTATCAAAAGCAGAACCCGACCAGTTGGCACGAATAACTTGCTGCTCTTGCGTTAATCGGTTCAATACTTCTGTAACTTGTTGCGATCCTTGCGTGTATTGAACAGCGGATGTCCGCAATTCTTCGGGGGTTAACTTGATTTCCATAAGGTCAATCTCCTTTATATATTTTATTTCGGATAGAGCAATTTTCTCAGAATGTTCATAGACTTTACAAAATAGTGCTGTCCCCATCATTCATGATCATCAAACCACTGTTTGACTTGTCTCTACTAGTTTATTCGCATTCAAACCAAGTTCACGGACATTTTTTTAAAAAAGAATCAGAATTTCTATCTGGCATCTACACTTTCATCTTGACCAAAGAGTTATTTTACGGTAGAATAAGTTTTGTTATGGCGGTATAGCCAAGTGGTAAGGCACGGCTCTGCAAAAGCTTGATCGTCGGTTCAAATCCGTCTACCGCCTTTTTGTACCTGATTTAACAGGATTTAACCGAATAAAAAGCCCGTCAAATCGGGCTTTTTTGTTTGATGGTTCGGTTAAAGAAAGAAAAAGGGCCCCCAGCAATAACTGAGAGCCCTCATCGATTTCAATTTTTATTCTTTTGATATTGCTTGACATTTTCCTCCTTCTCCTGAAAAATGGTATAATGCACTAGAAGGAGTGATCAGAATGAAAAATTTTATACTCACTAAAACAAAGTTCAAATTACCTTGGTATTACCAATCTTGGTTCATAATAATGGGCTACATTTTATCGCCCCTATCATTGTTTCTTTCTCTATACTCCCCGATTGTACTTTCCTACTACAGAAACAAATACATTGCATACCTCGCCTACTGTGAACACTATGGGTTTGCTCCCCAATTTCATCCTCTGGATAAACGAATATATAAAATGAAAGTAACTATTTACTAGTTACTTTTTTTAAAACGCGTCAAAATCAGCCTGAGTAGCTTTCCGGCTACTGGATTGTTCCTGTGTCCGCCAGTTCACGTAATCTGTCTGGAAGTTCAGTGCCATTTCTTCAGTTCATCGCAAAAACACCCCAAAGGTTAGATTTTTTCTGTCTAACTTTTGGGGTATTTTTAATTTTCCGGTATTCCATTCTTAGAGTTCAGCGATTTGGTTTAAATTCACTTCTGCTACCGTATCGTTTCCAAACATGGTAATGATCATCTTCACCTTGTTATTGTCAATTTCAGTGATTTTTCCAGTATAGTCTGCAAAAGCTCCATCGATGATTCGGACAGTATCTCCTACCTTGACATCAATATTAAAGTCTTGAACAGTTTGACCCATTGAAATCAAGATTTGACGAATTTCATCTTCCAACAGAGGGGTTGGTTTGGAACGGTTCCCATGAGAGCCAACAAATCCAGTGACATTGGGGGTGTTCCGCACAACAAACCACGCTTCATCGGTCATGACCATCTCTACGAGCACATAACCTGGAAAGCGATTTTCTTCTACTTCTTTGGTTTGACCGTTCTTCTCAACTTGGACGGTTTGTGTCGGAATCTCTACTCGCAGAATATTTTCTAGCATATTATATGTATGCGCACGTTGGAGCAGGTTTTCCTTCACTTTATTTTCATATCCCGAGTAGGTCTGTAGGACAAACCAGCCTTTATCAAAACTATCCATCATCTATATCCTTTCAATATAAAAAAGCCCGAAGGCTTTTTGCGTTTTCTGCTTCTATTATAACACTACCTGTCGCCAACTAGCAAGTAGTTATCGTAGAAACTGAATTAATTGATAAATTCCTTGTGAAACGACCAAATCAAAGAGATAGATCAAAACGACAAAGAAAGCTGTGTACTCAATCACAGAAACGAAGTCTGTCCAACCCTGTTTACGGCTTGGCCAAGTGGTCTTCCGTAAGAGTCTAAATACATCACCGATAAACTTCACAACAATCTCCTATCTTGTTTCTTTATGGAGTTGATATTGTCCACAATGTTTACAAAATTTCTTTACTTCTAATCGTGTCGGCTTGGGATTACTAGAAATCGAAATAGAATAATTCCTCGATCCACAAATCGTACACGCTAGGCTTGCTTTTTTTAGTGCCATAAGCCCTCCATCCCGATTATTCTATCATGTTTTTCGCCATTTGACAACTCATTGGAACAATCCTACAAAGCTGTCCCATAGATTTTTAGCTTTCCCAGGGATATCGGCGTCTTCAATTCCTTGACGGGCATTCTCAATCAGACCCTTGGCGCGATCGGTCCAACTTTGTTCCTGACTTGGGTTGGTTTGAGTCCGATTGTCGCTGGTAGTGGATGAAGTATCCGACTGATAGCCATTTTGATAGTAGGCATTGGTCACATTAAATTTGGTAGCAGCCGTTTGTGGTAGGATGGTAGCTGCGACATTTCTAAAAATATTGGCCGACATCCAGGTACTATTGGCATCAATATAGTGGGTCTGGTCTGTCTTTTCAAAACCAACCCATTGGGCAATAACGATATCTTTTGTATAGCCAATGACCCATTGATCATTGGTCAGACTTCCATCAAAGCTGGTCTCGGTCGTCCCTGTTTTTCCTGCAATATCATAGCCATATACATCTGCCGTCACCCCTGTCCCGTTTGTAAACGTTCCGAGCATCATAGAGGTCATTTGGTCTGCAGTCGAGGAGCTGATAACCTGAGTAGTCTTCTCCTCGTGGGTTTTTAAAACCTTCCCATTTGCCGTTTCTATCCGCTTAATCAAATGGGCGTCTTTCATTTGGCCACCATTTGCAAAAGCGGAATAGGCCTGAGCCATTTGCAAGGGATTGGTGGTCACTTCGCTACCGATAGCGACGGCCAAGTTTTTGTCGACCTTATCCATATTCAGGCCAAAGCGATTGCCATAAGAGAAGACGGTATCTAACCCGAGCTTATTTGCCGTATAGACCGCTGGTAAGTTCAAGGACTGGGCAAGCGCCTGATACATCGGGACATCTTCAGAGGTCGTGCGATCGTAGTTTTGCAAATGATAGGAACCATAGGTTTCCGTATGGTTATCCAAGAGAGTAGTCGTTTTCCAACCCTGTTCGATCGCTGGTGCGTAGTCTATGAGTGGTTTGATAGTCGATCCAGGACTCCGCTGTGCCTGCGTCGCGAAGTTGAAACTACGGAAAGAGGCATTGGAACTGCCTACCCGCCCGACCAAGGCACGAACACCACCTGTTGTCGGATCAACAGCGACACTAGCTGACTGGGCGTATTCTCCATCAGAAGCAACTGGAAAGAGGCTCTTCTCGTCATAGATCGCCTGCATGTTGGCCTGAGAAGTCTGGTCCATCTCCGTATAGATCCGGTAGCCATTGTTGATAATATCACTCTCAGAAAGGCCATATCGTTCTTCTGCTTCTGAGATGACCGCATCAAAATAGGAAGGATAAGCGTAATTGGATTTCTTTCCGACATAGGTATCTTTTAGCTGACTGGACAAGTCTTCTTGCTTGGCTTGGTCAGCCTGGGCCTGACTAATATATCCTGCATCCACCATAACCCCTAATACGGTATTGCGGCGGTTGGTGGCCTGCTCAATAGAAGCATAAGGATTATAGATTTCGGGTCCTTTTAACATCCCTGCAATGAGAGCAGACTGGCCCAAGGTCAATCCCGTCGCGTTTGTCCCAAAATATTTTTGACTGGCGTCTTCCACACCCCATACACCGTTTCCAAAATAAGCATTATTGAGATACATGGTGAGAATCTCATCCTTGCTGTATTTCTTGTTAATCTCCATCGCTAGGAAAAATTCCCTAGCCTTTCGGCTGATGGTCTGTTCTTGGCTTAGATAAGCATTTTTGGCCAACTGTTGGGTAATGGTGGACCCGCCCCCTGATTTCCCAAAGGTTGCTAAAGCCAACAACGTCCGACCAAAATTGACACCCGAATTCTTATAGAAGCTGCGGTCTTCCGTCGCAATGACAGCATGTTGAAGATCTTCTCCAATCGCAGAAAGTTCGACATAGGTTCCTTTTTGACCTGTTAACGTCCCTGCCTCGTTTTCATCTTTATCATAGATGATGGTCTGCGCCTTTAAAGCAGCCTGTAAATCTCCGACATTAGCTGTTTTGGCCAAATAGAAAAGGTAACCTCCTACTACGACAATAAATAAACCAGTGATGATCAAGAGAATCTTGGTCAATTGGTATCTTTTCCAAAATCGTTTAAACGGTCCAGCTGTTTTTTTCTCTTTTCTAGGCTTATCGCTAGGACCTGATTTCCGTCGACTCCGTGAGCGGGTAGGTTCGATTTCTTCATACGCTTCTATCGTATCTTCATATGGATCAATTTCTGGATAATCGTAATCGTCTCGCATCTCTCAATTCCTTTCTTATCAGAAGTACCAGACCGTTCTTAATCTGATATTTCTTCATTATACACCATTTTTCTAAGGGAAGGCTACTAGAACCTCTATCCGACCAAAAGATAAAATCTCAACTTTATGATAAAATAGGATGAAGTTCAACAGAAAGAAGTACATAAATGACCCAAATATATGATATTACTATCGTTGGCGGAGGGCCTGCTGGACTCTTCGCTGCCTTTTATGCCCATTTGCGCCACGCTTCTGTCAAAATCATCGATTCCCTGCCCCAGCTAGGTGGTCAACCTGCTATTTTGTATCCTGAAAAGAAGATTTTGGATGCTCCCGGCTTTCCAAGCGTGACCGCACAAGAATTAACCGAACGCTTACTGGATCAACTAGCTCCTTTTGAAACCACTATTTGTCTAGAAGAGACCTTGCTAACTATTCAGGCTGGCGAGATCATCCAACTAGAAACCAGCAAAGGGACCCATCAAACAAAAACCCTCATCATCGCAATGGGTGGGGGAGCTTTCAAACCTCGCCCTCTCGAGCTAGAAGGGGTCGAACAATATGAAAACATCCACTACCATGTGTCTTCTATCCAGCAATACCAAGATCAAAATGTGGTCGTTCTTGGAGGGGGAGACTCTGCTGTCGACTGGGGACTTGCGTTTGAACCTATCGCAAAGGAGACCCACCTCGTTCACCGACGGGAAGCCTTTCGGGCTCTCGAGCACAGTGTCGCAGACTTACTGGCATCACAAGTAGAAGTTCACACTCCCTTCGTCCCTAGCCGCCTCATTGGTGAGGGAACCCTGGCTTCTGCCATCGAATTTCAAAAGGTTAAGTCTGACGAGACCTTAACCTTGCCTTTTGACCATTTGTTTGTCAACTATGGCTTTAAATCCTCTGTCGGCCGCCTCAAGGACTGGGGCCTGGAGCTACAACGTCATAAAATCAAGGTCAATAGCAAGCAGGAGGCGTCTATCCCAGGTATTTACGCTGTTGGGGATTGTTGCTACTACGAAGGAAAAATCGACCTGATTGCTACTGGTTTTGGGGAAGCCCCTACGGCCGTTAACAATGCTATGAATTACATCAATCCAAAGGAGCGGGTGCAACCCAAACACTCCACCAGTCATTCTTAAACATCCGGAGAAGTTCTATGAAGTACGGCATTCCTATCCCCGAACAGTTTTCTGACATGACCGTCAAACAACTACTGGAAGATTGTTTCCTTATTCCACGTAAGACGCGTCATTTTCTTCGAATCAAAAAGAAGGTTCGGGTGAATGGACAAGCGGTGACCTGGCAGAGTCCTGTGCGATCAGGTGATCAGATTGAAATCAGCTTTGATCCTGAGGATTATCCTGAAAAAGAGATTCCAATGGGGCAGGCAGGCCTCGTTCAAGTTCTCTATGAAGACGAACATCTGATCATTGTCAACAAACCCGAAGGGATGAAGACTCACGGCAACGAACCCCATGAACTGGCCTTGCTCAACCATGTATCGGCCTATGTCGGGAAAACCTGCTATGTCGTCCACCGACTGGACAAGGAAACCAGCGGGGCACTAGTCTTTGCAAAAAATCCGTTTGTCCTTCCAATCCTAAATCGCCTACTCGAAAATCGGCAGATCAAACGAGAATATTGGGCTCTTTGTCAAGGAAATATCCTCAGTAAAAAGATGATCATCACAGAACCCATCGGTCGAGACCGCCACGATCGCCGAAAACGACGTGTAGACAAGAAAAACGGTCAATTTGCCCGGACAACGGTTCGCCTTCTCAAAAAATTGAAAACTGCTAGCCTAGTAGCCTGTCAACTGGATACAGGAAGAACCCACCAAATCCGCGTTCATCTAGCCTATAGAGATTATCCCATCCTCGGGGATCCTTTGTATTCGAGTCCGTCTGCCCCCCGGCTGATGCTACATGCCCATCGGCTAACCTTGCTCCATCCTTTCACGCGTGAAACCATTCAAGTAGAAGCACCTTCTGAAAGCTTTGAGTCTCTCCTTCACCAACAAAATCTCCCCAGTAATTCGAAGATACAAGATCGCTAACTGGAGGATTTTCTCATATGATAGGGATATAAAAAAACGAGCCATCTGCACGGCTCGCTTTTTTTAGTTGAAAATATTCCCCAACTTCACATCAATCTGATTGTTCGGAATATCGATATCCGTCACAGCCAGAACCGATTTGTAATCCTTGATCGTGCTGGTCCCTTGTTGATTTTCTGCAAATACGGCAACGCCTGCCAGACTGGAATCAAACTCTGACAAGAGACTAATCATTCCATTGATCGTTCCACCATTTTTCAGGAAATCATCCACGATTAAAACGCGACTTCCTGGTTTCAAGCTCCGTTTGGACAGGAACATTTTCTCAATCCGGTCACTGGAGCCAGACACATAATTGACCGACACTGTCGATCCTTCTGTAATTTTGAGATCTCGTCGGACGATCACAAAAGGGACGTTTAAGACATTTGCTACTGCATTGGCCAAAGGTACTCCTTTGGTCGCAACAGTCATGACAGCGTCAATCTGCTGATCCTTAAAGCCTTCTGCAATGATACGACCCACGTTTTTCAAGATACGAGGGGTCGATAAAAGGTCTGAAGAGTAAATATAGCCTCCAGGCAAAATACGATCACTCTTTGCCATCTGATCCCGGATATCCTCAGCGATAGCACGTGCCTCAGCACTTGAAATCGACGGAGTAAAAATCACCCCTCCATTTGCTCCGGTGATTGTTTCGATTTGGCCGATCGAACCTTCCTCAAATGCCTTTTTAATAATCGTGATATCTTCTGAAATAGAGGATTTGGCCGATTCATATCGTTCAGCAAAAGTATTGAGATTGGTCAATTTATAAGGATGATTAATAAGGTAATTGGAAATCAATACCATACGTTCGCTTCTTCTGATTTTCATGAGTCATTCCTTCCAGTAAATTACCTCTATTATAGCATACTATCCTAAAAAACGAACCTTTTTTGTTTAAAAAGATTCGTTTTCGTTTTAGTCTAAATTTGGCTTGTAAAAACTCCGATTATCCAAGGCGAAAATCCGATTGGTCATCTCTCCTGGTCCAATCCGATCCAAAGCTGTCAACATCATCATCATTTCTGCATCAATATTGTCAATCATATGGATGATTTCAGCTTCCATCACCTGAGGACGAACCGGGCTACCATATTCTAAGAGTCCATGGTGACTGAGGATGCAATGCCGCAAGACAACCACTTCTTCACTTGCGTCATCAATCCCTAACTCCATAACGACCTTGGTAATTTCTTCATCAATCAAGGAGATATGGCCAATTAAATTTCCTCGAACCGTATAGTTGGTATTGTCTGGTCCTGTCAACTCGATGACCTTCGCTAGGTCATGCAACATAATCCCTGCAAAGAGTAAGCTTTTGTTGAGTTGTGGATAGATATCGCCAATCTTATCCGCTAGCCGAACCATAGTCGCGGTATGAAAAGACAGACCTGAGTAAAAAGCATGATGATTGGTCTTGGCCGCTGGGTAAGAATAAAACTCTTTGTCATAACGGTTATAGAGAGCCCGAACGATCCGTTGCCAAGTGGCATTTTCAATCTCAAAAATCTTGTGACTGAGATACTCTTTTGTATCTTCCACATCCACAGGTGGTTTCTCCTGAAAGTCTGAAGGATTATTGGGCTCTCCTGCTTGTGGTAAGCGAAGCGTAATTTGGTTGACCTGGGGAGTATTATTGTAAACCTCTCTCCGACCTTCCATATGGACTACCGTGCCTGCTGTAAAATCCTTAATCTTTCCAGCTTGTGCGTCCCAAATTTTCCCTTCAATCTCCCCAGTATCGTCTTGAAAGACAAGGGCAAGATAATCTTTGCCAGCTCTTGTCTTTCGTACTTCAGCTGACTTAATGAGGTAGAATCCTTCAAAATACTCATCCTTCTTCATCTGGTTGATTTTCATCTCTTATTCCGTCCTTTATTTCTTTTGGCATTTCTAAAAAACTACGGGTGGCATCGTCCTCGTAGAGTTCGATGCTCCGCAAGGCCCGTTCGATCGCATTGGTTCGTGTATGAAGCAATTTATCGAGGGTCGAGCTCGCTTGCTGCAATTGTTTCTGAGTCTTCGTTAATAGACCCCCAAACTTTCCAAATTCTAACTTGACCGTCCCCAACACCTTACTGATATCATCGGCTGATTTCTGAATGTTGAGGGTCTTAAAACCGACCGACAGGGAATTCAATAAAGCCGAAAGGGTGCTGGGTCCCGCTACAAGGATTTGTTCTGATCGACGTAACTCATCAAAAAAGGAAGCATTTCGTACAACCTCCGAATAAAGACCTTCTGTCGGTAAAAACAGGATAGCAAAATTTGTAGTATCAGGCGGGGAGAGGTACTTGTTTCGGATATCCTTGGCAAAGCGCTTGACACTGGCCAATAATGATTTTCGATGGACTTCCACTTGCTCCTTATCCCCAAGCTCGTAGGCATCCTCCAGCCGGTAGTAATCTTCCAATGGAAACTTAGAGTCAATCGGAAGGTAGACATAACTCCCTTCAGAGTGTCCCGGCATCTTAACAGCATATTCCACGCGTTCAGTAGAACCTGGAACCGTTGAAAATTCTCGTTCATATTGGCTCGGAGTCAAGATATCTTCGATGATTTGTCCTAGTAAAATCTCTCCCATAATCCCGCGTGTTTTGGTGTTGGATAGGACTTTATTCAGACTTCCAACATCACGCGCGACTTGTTGCATCTCGCCCAGTCCGCGATTGACGGACTCTAGCTGTTTCGAAACCGTTTCAAATGACACTTGCAGGCGGGTTTGAAGAGTCTGTTCTAACTTTTCATCAACGATTTGCCGCATGTCATCCAGTTTTCGCTCATTCGACTCCTGCATCCTCCGCAGGCCCAGCTCCGTAGCTTCTCGATTTTGGGAAAGATTTTGATATAGGCTCTCTCGCATATCTGTTAATTGATGATAGAGATCCCTCCTAAGCTCAGTCACTTGTTTGATCAACTCTTGTTGTTGTAACAATTGACGTTGGGTTTGTTGGTCCAATTGGTAGGTCATCTGATCAGACAAATGGTCTGCAATCTCTTCCAACTCTTCTCGAACTTGACGCGCTCTTACCTGTTGATGCCCGTAGAGACCAATCCCTACTAACATCACTGCTAGAAAGAGCAACAGCAGCAGTGCTTCCAAATTAACTCCTATCCTTACTATAAATTACAACCACATACCCTTGATCCACACGGATTGTGATCTCTTCACCTATAAATTCGTTACTGCTATAGCATTTTTTAGAAAAATAATTGTCCTGATTCAAGGGATACTTAGCCCCTATAATCTCTACTCGTGTCTGGTCAGCAGGCATAAAGGAAACGTAGGTCATCCCTTCTTTCCGTAAGATTTGATGCGTTCCCTTAGGCCGAAATTGAACACGATTGTCCAGACTAACCAGCTCAATCTGTCCCATAAAGGGCGCTAAATCTGGCTCACTTGCAAGAAAAACAGCCGCCAGGGTGTGATCAAGTCTTCCCCCCAAGCACCCATATACCGACACCTGAGCGGTCGGAAAACGATGAAATACAAGCTTGAGAGCATACTCCAAATCGGTATCGTTTTTTTCACTCGGCAACTGAACAAGTTCTTGTGCTTCTTGACGGATCCAGTCCAAACCCAACTCCGTCACAGAGTCGAAATCTCCAACAGCCAAGTCTAGAGGAAGCCGATGATCTAAGAGATACAAGGAGCCGGCATCCACGCCTAGATAGACATCTGCATCACTTGGAACCTCTCCTGTAACCTCCCCACCGGCCACTAGTACGATCCTACTCATAAAGAGCGTCCCGCAAGGTTTGAACTCTCTCTTCCAAATCCTCTTTAAAAAGATAGGATCCAGCTACAAACACGTTGGCTCCTGCCTCTTTGGCATGGCGAATCGTAGTCGCATCAATCCCACCATCTACCTCAATATCAAACTCAAGCCCACGCGCCTCACGGAGAGACACAAGCTCTGCTACCTTTCGACCCATCTCAGGGATATAAACCTGCCCACCAAAGCCAGGGTTGACTGTCATAATCAGGACTTGGTCCACCATATCGAGCACATAGTCAATAGCCGAAAGAGGGGTCGCTGGATTTACTACAACAGATGCTCTCATCCCAGCTGCTTTAATCTTTTGCAAGGCTCCGTGCAGATGATTCGTTGCTTCTGCGTGAATCGTCAAGATATCTGCTCCTGCCCGGGCCATGGTTTCAATGTGTTGTTCTGGGTTGGAAACCATCATGTGGCAATCAAATACCAGCTTGCTATGCTTTCGCATCGCCCCAACTACATCTGCCCCGAACGAGATATTTGGAACAAAGTGTCCGTCCATGATATCGATATGGACATACTCTACACCGGTCTTCTCGATGCGTTTCAGCTCTTTTTCAAAATTTGCATAATCTGCCGCCAAGATAGATGGCGCAATTTTGTATGAACTCATGGTCTACCAACTTCCTATTTCATTTTTTTGCTGACCTTTTTATAGGTCTCCCGCTGTTGCAGGATTTCACTTAAAAACTGTAGATAATTGTCATAACGACTGCGTGAGATGAGGCCTTCTTCTACCTCCGTCTTGACCTGACAACCCGGCTCGTGGGTATGCGTGCAAGTTCGGAACTTGCAGGATTGACTGGCTTTTGCGATTTCAGGGAAGCAATCACTCAGCAAGTCTGTCTCCGTCACTTCGTAATCAATCGAGGAAAAACCAGGAGTGTCTGCGATTTTACCTCCATAAACATCGTAAAAACTGACAGCTCGAGTCGTATGTCGACCCCGTCCCAAACTATTGGAAATCTCCCCTGTTTCTAGCGCCAACTCCGGCGCCAAGCGATTTAACAAAGTGGACTTCCCGACACCCGTTTGACCCATAAACACTGTTATTTTCCCTGTTAACAACGGGATCAACTCCTCCAGACTTTGAACAAAATCATAGCCAATCTCCTGATAGATCTGACGATAAGGGGCAAAATCATCCGCTTCTGTCAGCAAGTCTGTCTTAGAGAGATAAATAATCGGATGGATCTCTTTTTGCTCCAAGAGAACCAAGTAGCGGTCTAACAAGTTGGCATTGAAATCAGGTTCCTTGGCCGACATGATGACAACGGCTTGGTCAATATTGACAATAGGAGGACGAACAAGGCTATTTTTCCGATCGTGAATGACCAAGATGTAGCCTTCAGATTGTTCTTCGGCAGAAAACTCGACCCAATCTCCCACATAGGGAGTCTGGCCTTTCTTTCGAAAGTTTCCTCTAGCCCGTGTCTGATAGAGCTTTCCGTCTACCTCCACATAATAAAAGCCCGCTAGTGCTTTAACAATTCTTCCTCGCACGTAAACTCCTCATCCCCTTCTTTTCGGACCAGTCAAACCATTCTGGAGCCTGCATCCACAAAACCTAATCATCACGCTTTAGATAAACCTATTATACCAAAATTAGGCCTTCCTTGCGATGGCCTAGAGGGTTTAAAGGGAAAAATCCCTGAAAGGACTTGAAAAATTAGAAAAATATCGTATAATAGGGAATGTACTCGCGGAGGTGGTGGAACGGCAGACACGCATGCTTCAGGCGCATGTGCCCGTACGGGTGTGAGGGTTCAAATCCCTTCCTCCGCATTTTTCGATCATTTGACAGTAGCCTGTTTCCCAAGGTCTATTTGCGGGGGAAGGGTCGCAGTCAATGAACTCTTCTTTTCCTACCACTTCGGATCGTGGTGGAATTTTTCCTTTTGGAAAGGTGGCCCAGCTTGGTACGGCACCGGACTCGAAATCCGGCAAGTGGACTTTGTTCATGCGCGGGTTCAAATCCCGTCCTTTCCTTCAAGAGACCTTAGGGTCTTTTTTTGATGGCATTTTCGCCACCAACCGATCTTTCCTCTGACAAAAAAGTTGTAAAGAAGGATGACAAAAAGAGGCTGGGACAAAAGTCCTAGCCTCTCCATTGTTTTTAGATTGTCGCGCAAGACGCAGTGGTTGAGTGGGCTCTACTAGGCTGATTTCATCCGCTTTTACAGCTCGACTCAACTGTGAGGAGGTGGGACGACCAAATCGAATTCGAACGAATGACCGATTTCTGTCCCGCTCTCTTTAGTCATTCGAATGGTTCTCCTGTCTAGCTCTGGATGTCCGCTAGGCCTTCTGCTATCAGGGCATTGGACAGGCGAGCAAAGGCTTCTAAACTGAGAGCTTCACCCCGAACGCTAGGAGATAAGGCTGCTCTTTCGAGGGCTGTACTTAACTTTTCCTTGGTCGTATCTGCTTTTCCAAAGTAACCTGTCAAGTTGTTCCACAGGGTCTTACGACGGTGCGCAAAACTAGCCTTGCTAACTTTGAAGAAGAAATCCTCATCTTCTACGTGGACAGCCGGCTGAGAAAGACGAGTCATCTTCAAGATAGCCGAGTCCACATTTGGGGCAGGGACAAAAACTGTCCGCGGTACAATAAAGGCAACCTTAGCTGTCATATAATACTGAACGGCGATCGAAAGAGAGCCATAAGCCTTAGTATTTGGCTCCGCTGAGATGCGGTCGGCCACTTCCTTTTGCATCATGACTACAAACTCGGCAAAAGGAATCTTGCTCTCTATCAGGTGTATCAGAATGGGCGTGGTGATGTAGTAAGGCAGATTGGCCACCACCTTAATCGGAAGGTTTGGATTTTTAAACTTTTGAATTTCTGTCTGCAAGTCTGCCTTCAGGATATCCTGGTTCAGAACTTGGACATTGTCAAAATCTCGCAAGGTATCCGCTAAAATTGGGACCAGACGGTCGTCAATTTCAAAAGCCATGACCTCCGCGGCACTTTCTGCCAGAAATTCTGTCAAAGCCCCTATCCCTGGACCAATCTCGATCACATTGACCGACTGATCGATCTCAGCTGTTTCCACAATCTTTCTCAAAATATTGGTATCGGTCAAGAAATTCTGCCCGAAGGATTTCTTAAAGGTAAACCCATGGCGCTCTAAGATGGCGCGGGTCACTGTTTTGTCTGCGATTCTCATGTGTGCTTCTTTCTTCTTTTTTTATACACTGGCTTCAGTTCCATGTATTGTTCCCTCGTAGTCTGCCATCGCTTCTTCTACTTCTGCAAGCGTCAGGCCAAAGAGTTCTAGTCGTTTGAGGAGTTGTTTGCCGTTGGTATAGCCGATGCGAAGAGCTTCCCCCAGAAACTCCCGACGTTTCCGGCTGTCCTTTCCCATGAGAAGACCTAGCCGCATGAGATCACTACGGGTGACATCAAAAGCATTCTCATCATCATAGGTGCCGAGTAGCCCGGTCAGGGCCTTTTCTAGATCTGCTTGACTCGCATGCTCTACCCCGAGCGAACGCCCCTTGTTCTTAGACTTCGGAGCCGCTTCCCCCCGATTTAAAAAAGCATGTTTGGCAGTCGGAATCGCCTGCATAATCCGCTTGCGGATACGCTCTCCATTATAATCAGGATCCGTAAATACGATGACTCCACGGAGCTCATGCAGAGCTTGAATCCGCTCCAAATCATCTTCATTCAGGGCAGAGCCACGCGTCTCATAGGTATCCACCTCATAGTAGCGTCGGAGGTTGGCCGTGTCATCTTTTCCCTCGACGACAAGGACCTCGTGAATTTTTTGTTTGCTTGTCATATCTTCCTTTTGAACAGTGGTTTGGTCTCAGTCTACTGGCTGTCCTTCAAACCAAAGAGTTTAAGAGCATTTTCCGTAGTCGCTTGTGCCAGCTCCTCCATCTTCATCCCTCTTAACTCAGCGATTTTTTCCACCACATAGCGAGTGTAGGCTGTCTTGTTTTCCTTACCACGTTTAGGGACAGGGGCTAAGTAAGGAGCATCTGTCTCGACAAGAATCTTGTTCAGAGGCAAATGGGTCGCCGCTTCCTGGATATCCGTGGCTTTTTTGAACGTCACGACACCGGAAAAGGAGATGGTCATCCCAAGCTCGACAAAACGCTGAGCATCGTCTAAAGAACCAGAGTAAGAATGCATGATTCCACCTCGGGGACCAACTCCCTCGCTCTTAATGATCGCATAAGTGTCTTCAAGAGCATCTCGTGTATGGACGACAAAGGGCAAGTTCAGCTCCTTCGATAGCTGGATCTGACGACGGAACACCTGCTCCTGTACATCCTTAGGCGCTGTCATCCAATGGTAATCCAAACCAATCTCCCCTAGGGCAAGGACTTTAGGATGTTGGAGGCGGTCAAGAAGGAAGTTCTCCGTATCCTGGTCATAATCCCCGGCTTCTGTCGGGTGCCAGCCCAAGGTCAGGTAGACCTGCTCAAATTGGTCTGCCAATTCGATCGCCCGTTCGATGGTTGGGCGGTCAAAGCCGACGACGTTGTGCCGAGTCACCCCCAACTCCTTTGCTAACGCTAGCTCCTCTGCGACCTTATCTGCAAAATTTTCTACATTTAAATGTGTATGGGTGTCAAAAATTTCTATCGCTCCCACCAATCTTCCCTCGCTCTTTGAACTTATCCCACATATTATACCATAATTCGACTTCCTCTGATGGGTAAGGCTTGTGAAAAACAGGTCCTCGACTTCCTTTTCCAAAATCAGTCCTAAGGCCGATGTTCCAAAGGAAACTTTCTCGTATACTAATACTATCCAAACTTTCTACTTACTAGGCAACCTAGTAAGTTTCATAAATCTCCTTTGAGTCAGCCAGGGATGGCTGGCTCTTTTTGCGAGAAGTCGATCCCATTTCGCAACTATTCCGAAGGAGGCTTGTCTATCAAGTCCTCAGCTAGCATATAGAAAAACCAGCAGTCTCGAGTCTGCTGGTTTTATCTCTTTTTTACGCTGCCGTCAGCACTTTACGTCCTTTGCGGCGACGAGCTGCTAAGACGCGACGACCGTTTTTAGTTGACATACGGTTACGGAAACCGTGTTTACGTGCACGACGGATTTTACTTGGTTGAAAAGTACGTTTCACAATGAATACCTCCTCATAGATTTTCGTATTCGTTTAGCCGGCTATTTTTGATCAGTTACTAAACATACTAAGATAGTTTATCTGAAATATTATGATTTGTCAAGGACTTCTTTTGTCAATTGTTTCTGAATACCAGATGTTTCCTTAGGTAAATCCAGTTCTTTTCCTTCTTGAGCTTTAACTTGACTGATATCAAAGACCGGGACAGGTTTAAAGTAGGTGACTGTTTCAGGTTTATTTGTTTCAGAATTGATCACAAGGTTCCCATCTTTATCTTTCTTTTTGACAGTAACCGGAATTTGGATAGAACTAGCAGTAGAAAAGGGTTTTTCATCGCAGTTTTCCTTTATTTATTGTATGATTATATCAGAATATTTTTAAAAAATGAAAGGGTTTTCTATGGAGCATGATATCTTTTTTGATTATTATTTAAAATCACTTAGCTTTCATTTTCGTGATAGGTGTAAGGATATTGGATTTATAACGTTTTTCAAAGATGAAAATAATTGCTTTATTACTATAGAGGACTATGTTTTAGAAGCATTCGTCATATTGACAAATATTTTGAGTACGGATAGGATTGTGTTTTCTTGTGGATTGATTCACAGCAAGGGGGTAGTGACTGGAGTAGAAGTCTGTATGAATGTATCAGAGTTAGAAAGATTAAATAAATTGTATAAGCTATAATTTTGAAGAATAGTAAATTTTGTCGGACAATAGCCAAGTGGCCCGTCTAGTCATTTTGGAAAAATAACGTTGGGGGACTTATGGCAGTCGCCCAACTTTCAAAAAATGCCCTTGCGTCCTTAGGATTCAAGGTTTTTTGGTATGTTCTTTTCTACTCCTTCTTTGTCCGAATAAACTCTTTAGAATAACGATTTTCTAGTCTTTCTAGCAAGAAAAAGGGAGCAGCTACGAACTACTCCCTAGACAGATCTATAAGCTTTAATTCTCAGATTGCTTCCCACTTTCCTTTTCGCTCATTTCGAGTAGCTTCATAAAAAGGGAGCAAGCGCTCCTTAGCCTCCTGCAATTTTTCTAAAATCACAGATAAATCCTCCGCCTGGCTGAGATTGATATCTTCCTTCACTAGCACCTTGCGAACTGTGCCTTCCGTCACTTGCTGGATGAGTTTTTGACGGTTGACCTCCGTCCCCTCAAATCGCTGGCTAATTCCATCTATCTGTGCAAAATAATAGAGGGGAGGCTCTATCGGTACTGTCAAGACTTGATTCTGCTTGATGAGACTGTGGTCATCCTTCTTGCGCTCCATAAAGCTTACTTCCACCGAAACCCCATAATCAGAAGAATCTCCATAGAGTCTCAGAGCAAATGTAGGATCAGACACTGCTGTGCCTGCTCTCAGGTACGCCCAAAAATGAGGTCGTAGAATCTGTCCTTGATTCATCCATTGGCTCGTTCGATCCGCCTCTACCCCGGGATTTAAGCGCAGAAAATCCGCAACCAACCCAGTGAAACTCGCTCTAGCGGCCTGTCCTTGTTGCTTGTAAGATTCCATTAGGCCCTCTAAGGGACCAGCTTTCAATGGAGTCTTATAGTGTTCGCCTCTTACAGAGAGAAACTCCTGAATAGCTGGAAATAATGTCATTTTTTCTCCTTTACGTTCGCATCCTTATCCGTTTCTTCCAAATACGGAGTCTAATTTGGAAGAAACCAGTAAAAACAGGTCTTCTAATTCCCTTTTAGATTGACCTCTCATACAGCACTAGCAGGACCTGGTCCTAACAAAGAGAGTGGGACAGAAATCGGTCATTCCTTAGAAGTCGATTTCGTCGTCCCACCTCCGCAGAGTTGAGTCGGGCTGTAAAAGCTGATGAAATCAGCCTAGTAGAGCTCAGTCAACCACTGCGTCTTGCTCGACAATCCAAAAACAATTGAGAGGCTAGGACTTTTGTCCTAGCCTCTTGCTGATTAGTCTCGAGTCCCCTCGATATCTACCACCACATAGCGGTTTGGCTCGCTTCCTTCTGAATAGCTCGTCAGGCCTTCCATTTTGGAAATAATCCGATGGATAATCTTACGTTCATTGGACGTCATTGGATCCGTGTGGTAAGCTTCTTGATCCGCGAGGACACGATCTGCTAGTTTTTGAGCGTAGCCTTGTAGGACTTCTGCGCGGTGTTCGACGTAGTCGTTTACATTGATCGTGATATAGAAGTTCCGCTCATAGCGATTATATAGATAGTTCTGAGCTAACAACTGCAAGGCCTTCAATACTTTTCCGTGGTAGCCAATCACCCGTCCAGGCTCATTGGTATCCACTTGAATATTGATGGAACGACGGTTATGGGTTACTTCCAGCGAGGCCTCCACATCCATGTCATTCAAAATGTTTTGGACATAGTCTGTAATATCTGTCACGACTTCTTTCACATCAAATGAACGTTCGATTTTGATATCGATCTCTTCAAAATCTGTCGTCTTAGAAGTACTTTCTTGTGCCAGCGTCTCATCTTTTAAGATTTCGATACGACCCGTTTCTTCAAGAATGGTGGTCGCTTCCTTTTCATTTTTTAAAATTTGGGCCTTGATTTCATCGTCGAGTACTTGACCGGACTTTTCAAACTCTTTCACCGCAGCGACCACACGACCCAAGTCGATCGTCGCTTCCGATACACTTTTTACCGGCTCATTTAACTCATTGATCGCTTCCGGAACTCCACGGACAGCCTTTTGATTGGCTTTCACAACGGTCGTTTCATTAATGGCTTCTACTTCTACAATGGCTGGTTTTTTCCCAAAACCTAGAAAACCACGCTTCTCACGAGCCACTACGACAATATGGGCTTTTTTTCGAGGAATTCCTAAACTTGATAGACCTGTTTGAATGGCATCTTCAACTGTTTTTCCAGTAAATTTCATCGTCAATCTCCTATTTTCGTTTTTGAGCTTTTAACTTTGCCTTCCTTTGTTTGGAAACACGCTCTTTTTCTGCCCGTTTAACCGCTTCACGCTCCGCGACAATCTTATAAGGATTATTAAACAGCAGGGTTTGGACTACTTGATAAGCATAAGATACCGCCCAGTAAAGGGAGACCCCACTTGCAAAAGATCGGGCTGAGAAAAAGATAATAACGGGGAGCACGAGGGCCATCACAGTCATAGCTGTGCTCCGTTCGGGTGCTGCCTTATTGGTCAGGTAGGTACTATAGAAAGTGAAGAAAGCTGCTAAGAACGGCAAAATCAGATACGGATCCGGCTCCGCGATATTCAACCAGAGGAAATGCCCGACCTTTAGAGCTTCAATTCGCGTTAAGGCTTGGAAGAGAGCAATCAAGATAGGCATTTGCACCGCCAGAGGAATGAGGGTCGCATACATGTTGACCCCATTTTCCTTTTGGAGACGCTGGGTCTCTTCGGTTAACTTCGCTCGAGTCTCCCAATCTCGACCGGAATAGCGTTGTTGTAATTCCTTGATCTGAGGCTGAATCTCTTGCATCTTCCGAGAAGAGTTCATCTGCATTTGGTAAATCGGAAGAAGAACTGTCCGTAAAATCACGGTAAACAGGATAATCCCAATTCCAATATTTCCAAAGGATAAGGCCTCAATACTTTGTCCAATCCAATAAATCAACTGATCCCACCAGCCTGTCGACTGGCTGGTAACCTCCGACGTCCCACAGGCTGTGAGCAACAGGAGAGATAAGGAAAGAATCCCTATCCATTTAACGTTCTTTTTCAAGTGGTTCACCTTCCTGGTAGAGTTTTGCTAGCTTTAAAACATGGAGTAAGTTTTTCTTGATCTCTTGATAGTCCAGCTCTTCTACTCCCTTACGTGCAATGACAACAAAATCCATGGCACTTAGGCTTGGACCTAGTTCCATCAAGGCATGGCGGAGTTTTCGCTTGATGGCATTTCGCGTAACGGCGTTTCCTAATCGTTTACTGACCGATAGGCCGACGCGGTAATGCTTTTGATTGGTCTCAAGCTGATAGACGACAAATTTCCGATTGGCAACGCTGTCCCCTTTGGTAAATATGTCATTGAAATCACGCTCTCGCTTGACACGATAGGTCTTCTTCAAAACACTTCTCCATCTTTCAAAATTACATCTATTATACCATAAATTCCCAAAAAGCCAATAACCACGCCAATCTATCGGGATACAGAAGCTTTCTGTTTTCCATTTGCTGGGTGTCAAAGAGCGGATAGGCTTTCAAAAAGCGAAAAAAGGGGGCAAGTAGGCCTAGCCACATGGCGTAGAATCCTACACTGCCCCATATTAAAGTGAAGAAGGTGACAAGGAATACTATCGGATGATCAAGCATTGATCCCCTTGTTTGTGTGTTGTGTGTTGAGACTACAGGAGTCAAAGTATCCTGGTGCACTATCCTTCACCTATGGACAAATGAATGTATGAAATGGAGAAAATAAGTGAAACCCTACTTCCTGGATACCGGATAAAAATGGTCTTTCCTCTCCAAACAAATCCTTAAATAATCATTGTTGGAGCGCTTTTCGTTTCTATCCATATTATAGAACCACTCTGGTGAAAAATCAATCATTTCAAACACTTTTTGTTTAAGAAAATGTTTTTAGAAAAACTTTCAATAACATCTGAAAACATTCTGACCTTGCCTTGTTTTTCAATAAATTTTTCCTGTTTTTTTCCAAAGGAGGGGAGCGGTATCTTCCGAGCAAGAGTAGCTAATGGGTGCTAACCCTTGCTAAATCCACGCTAAGCCAACCACCCGGACGAGCATTGCAAAGAGCTTCTTCATTCAATTCTAGAGCCGGGATTTTTCTTATTTCCCATTCTTGTTCGTGATTTTCCCCACCTCAACCACTTAACCAAGTAAACTGACCACATAGACAAAAGGCCTTGTTTTACGGAGCCTTTTGAGGTTTAATAAGGATGAAGCGAGAGCCACCTCGCGAAAAAGAAAGGTTAGCATCATGAAAGTTGAATTACACATCGACCCACATTTGGGCGAGGAGACAGCCATCCTCCAAGGGCCTGAACGCTCGACAAATCTCCAACAGGTTGCGGAGTTTATCCAACAGCTCGAGCAAGAATCTCGGCTAAAAGCCCGTCAGGGGGAAGAACGCTACCTGATAGAAGCCCAGCATTTCTACCGTATCTATGTGGAAAATCGTCAGGTCATCGGCCAGACCGCCACAGAGACCTATATCCTGACAGGCCCCCTCTACAAGGTCAGCCAAGACCTCCCGCATTATTTCCTCAAAATTTCGCAGTCAGAGCTTATCAATACCAAACAGATTGACCACCTGCGTTTTACCCCGAGCGGATCTGTCGCAATCCACTTAAGCAATGACGCCATCAGCTACTCATCTCGGCGTTACCTCAAAAGCATCAAGGAGGCTTTATCATGAAAAAACATCTCACTAACGGACTTATTGGTATTTTCATTGGCATCATCGTCTCTAGCATCTTCTCACTAGTTTATGCCTCTAAGAGCTACTACCCTCTCAATCCTTTCTCAGGTATCGGCCAATGGTTTGAGCAACTCCAGATTCATGGCAGCCTCGTCATGCTCTACTGCACCGTCATCTGGGCCGCCATCGGTCTCCTCTTTAGCTATGCCGATACGCTCTTTCATAAGGAATGGAGCCTCCTTCGGGCCACCCTCACCCATTATGCCCTGACCCTACTCGGCTTCGTTCCCTTAGCCACACTAGCAGGATGGTTCCCAGCACACTTCTTCTTCTACCTGAGTCTGATCTTAGAATTTAGCCTTATTTACCTAGTGGTTTGGGGAATCTCCTACCGCAAAAATGCCAAAAAAGTTTCTGACATCAACCAGCTTCTCGCTAAAGACAAGCACTAATCGACTAAAAAAGTCCATGGCTCCAATCGGAGTCATGGACTTTTTTGTCTAGCTCTATAATTTCTGTAGTGGGTAAATCCCCTATGGATCTTATGGAGCCTATTTTGTTTTTATTGTGCAATTTCTTTCAACATATGGTCGATATGCTGGATGGATTTTTCCCGGCCAAGCAAGAAAATGGTGTCTGGCAACTCAGGCCCATGCATTTCTCCAGAAACCGCAATCCGGATTGGCATAAAGAGGTTTTTTCCTTTAATACCCGTTTCTTTTTGAACAGCCTTGATTTGTGGGAAGATATTTTCTGTCACAAAGTCCTTATCCGTCATGGCTTCAAGTTTGGCTTTGAAGGCTTCCAGCACAGTTGGCACGGTTTCGCCTGCCATGACTTCTTTCTCAGCTTCGGTCAATTCTGGGAAGTCAGCAAAGAAAAGGTCTGTCAACGGCACAATTTCATCGGCTGATTTGAGCTGTGGTTTGTAGAGTTCGACCAACTTTTCTGCCTTATCTGTCAGACGTCCTGCTGCTTCCAAGTAAGGCTTGCAGAGAGCAAAGACGGTGTCAAAGTCCGCATGTTTCAGGTACTCATTGCTCATCCAGTCCAGTTTCTTTTGGTCAAAGGCTGCTGGAGACTTGCTGAGGCGGTTTTCATCAAAGAGTTGGATCAGCTCCTCACGAGAGAAAATTTCTTCTTCGCCACCAGGGTTCCAGCCCAAAAGGGCGATGAAGTTAAAGACCGCTTCTGGTAAATACCCTTTTTTACGGTAGTCTTCGATAAATTGCAGGGTGTTGGTATCGCGTTTAGACAATTTCTTCCCTGTCTCAGAGTTGATGATGAGGGTCATGTGGCCAAACTGAGGGGCTTCCCAGCCAAGCGCTTCATAGACCATGAGCTGTTTCGGCGTGTTGGCAATGTGGTCATCCCCACGGATAACATGGCTGATTTGCATGTCATGGTCATCAATGACCACGGCGAAGTTGTAGGTTGGGTAACCATCTTTCTTTTGAATCACCCAGTCACCGCCGATGTTGCCACCTTCAAACTCAATGTCGCCTTTAACAATATCCTGCCATTTATAGATACCTGATTCATTGACAGCCAGACGAACAGTTGGAACAATGCCTGCTGCTTCACGCTCAGCGATATAGGCTGCTTTTTCAGCTTCGGTCATGCCCAAGAATTCGTTGATATAGCGCGGTGTTTCACCAGCGGCTTCTTGACGTTCCCGCTCAGCTGCCAACTCTTCTTCGGTGACGTAGGATTTGTAGGCTTTTCCTTCCGCTAGCAATTGGTCGATATATTTTTGGTAAAGTTCCAATCGTTCGGATTGACGGTAGTTTTCATGCGTTTCAGGACTTTCATCCCAGTCCATCCCTAACCAGCGCAGGTTTTCAAGTTGTGAACGCTCTCCATCTTCGACATGGCGTTTGCGGTCGGTATCCTCGATCCGGATAATGAAGGTGCCACCGTGGTGACGTGCGTAAAGATAGTTGAATAAGGCGGTACGGGCATTCCCGATGTGTAGTAGTCCTGTTGGACTTGGTGCGTAACGGACGCGAATCTTATCTGACATGTGATACTCCTAAAGAAATGTTTTAGTAACAGGATTGCAGGGCTCAGGCCCATCTTTCTTATTATACCAAAAAAGCCGCAAGGGACAAAGTCCCCTGCCGACTTTTCGTATGACGATAGCTTTTTCTCGCTTAGATATAATGAATTTCCATGCTACTAAAGACAAGATCCCCTGTCACCAGCAGTTGTTTCTCCGAAGTCGTAGGAGCTCCAACAATCTTGATACTACTCAAAATCTTATCTCCTACGTAGTCCACCGCCCACTGGCGAGGCACATAGAGCTTGACTGTAGAAAAGACAGCATCTCCAGAATAGGTAGCTTGGTCTCCTAACATCACCGCTTGATCAAAATAAAGACACTTACTACCGAAGACCACAACAGGCCTTCTTTTTAGAGTCGAATCTCACGTTGAGACGCTTCGTCTCGTTCTGTGATGACAAATGTCTGATCTTGGAGGTTTGCAAGAAGCTCAGCCACTACTCCTGCATCTTCATTGTCCCAGATGATGCGTAGGGTGTGTTCATCAACTGCCTCAACGGCAAACTCTCCGTCAAAGGCAGGACTTGTATTACGGAATGTCAACAAGTTAAAGAGAGACTTGACCACTGGGCGCTCCACTTCCCGATTAATCTCATCCAAATCATAGTAATGGCGGTTGATATTGCGACCTTCCTTTGTAGACTCAAGGAGCTCGATGTCATTTTCTCCTGCTAGAAGACCTACATAGTAAATCTGCGGAATCCCTGGTGCAAAGCACTGAAGGACACGGGCCAAGAGGTAGGCTTGGTCATTATTTCCAAGAGCAGAGTAATAGGTGCAGTTGATTTGGTAGATATCCAAGTTGTTGTAGGCCTCTGTACTGTAGATTTTTTTGACATTTGCTCCTTGAGCATAGAGTTGCTCACGGGTAAATTCGGTCTCTTCATCTGTCAATAAGTCCTTCACATCCACAACACCGATGCCATCGTGAGTGTCTAATGTCGTAAATTGCTTCCGAGGGCAGATTTCCATCCAGTGTACCAGGCGGTTCACCTGACCGCTATAGAGGCCATGGAGCACCAGCATGGGGAGGGCAAAGTCATACACATAGTAGTCTTGCTCCGCAATTTTCTGCTGAATGGTGTAATGCTCGTGAATTTCTGGCAATATCTCTATCCCCTGAGGTGCCAAGAGACGACGTGGAAAATACAGCATGTCCCAGATATCAGGTTCCACAAAGAAACAGTTGGTCCCAATTTTTTTGTTGGCATAGGCAAAAGCATCCAAACGGATGATAGAGGCACCGTGTTTTGCCAATCCTTCCAGATTGTCCTTGATGAATTTCCGAGTGGTCTCAGTCGTGACATCTAGGTCGATCTGCTGCTCGTCAAAGGTACACCAGACTTTTTCTTCTGTCCCATCCGCAAATCGTGCCATCCGGTATGGAGCACGAGGTTTGCGCTTGTAGATCAAGTCCACGTCTTCTTGCGTCGGCTCCCCATTTGGCCAAAAATGCTTGTAACGAATAAAGAGATCGGCGTATGCTGACGCATCTTTTTTCTCCAAGAAATCCAGGAAATAAGGCGACTGGGCAGAGATATGGTTGATCATAAAGTCAAACATGAGATAGTAGTCTTTGCTGAGGGCCTCTACATCCTCCCAGTCCCCAAATGAAGGATCCACCTTGGTGTAGTCCATTGGAGCAAAACCACGGTCCCCCGACGATGGGAAGAAAGGCAAGATATGGACTCCCCCCACAGTATCCTTGAGCGGGCCTTCTAGTACTTGTTTCAAATCTTTGAGGTTCTTACCTAAACTGTCCGCATAGGTAATCAACATGGCTTGGTTTTTAATTTTCATAAACTCCTCTTCCTTTGCGATTATTTGACAGAGCCACTGGTCATGCCGGAGATGATATTCTTTTGGAAAACAAGGTAAACAATCAAAATCGGGATAATTCCAACGACATAGGACGCAAAACTTGGACCATAGTCACTGAAATATTGACCTTGGTAGTTGTATTGGAAAAGAGGCAGGGTCCAGGTGCTGTTATCACGGTTGAGCACAAGGAGAGGCAAGAGGAAGTCATTCCAAATCCACAGAGCATTGATGATAAGCACTGTTGCATGCATCGGCTTCATCAAGGGGAAGATAATCTTGCGATACATAGTAAACTTGCTCGCCCCATCGATAGAAGCAGCTTCATCCATCTCTTCAGGTACGATCGTTTTGATATACCCCACATACAAGAAGAGGGTCTGCGGAATCGCATAGGTTAAGTAAAGAATGGTCAAGCCAACTAAGTTGGTCATGCCTAGTTTACTCATCAATTTGGCCATTGGTAGCATAATGACTTGAAACGGAACAAACATGCCCAAAATCAAGAGGGTATACATGATGACAAAAATCTTACGACGACCCATATGACGCGCAATGGCAAAGGCAGCCATCGGAATCACCAAGATAATCAAGGCAACACTTCCAATCGTTAGAAAAGCGGAATTTCCAAAATACTGGATGATCCCATCACGAAAGAGACGTTCGTAGTTAGACAGCGTCCACGTTTCAGGCAATCCAAAGAAGTTCCCCGTGATCTCCCGGGTCGTCTTGAAAGAACTAATAATCGTCACTGCAAGCGGAATCAACATGAGGAGGATTCCAGCAATCAATACTGTATAGGCATGGATATTCCTTTGTTTTTTCAATTTCATCTTGAGACACCTCACACTTCATACCGTCTAGACAGGCTAATTTGTACAATAGAAATCACAGCGATAATCACAAAAAGGACGACAGCTAAGGCATTGGCATAGCCAAATTGGTTGTTGGTAAAGGCATTGTCGTAAACCAAAAGTCCCAGTGATTTGGTCGCCCCATCAGGGCCACCGCTAGTCAAGGCATAAATCAAATCAAAGGCCGTCAAACCAGATTTCATCGCTAGAATAAAGACCATAGAAATCGATGGCAAGAGGAAAGGCAATTCAATTTGGAAAAATTGTTGGGATTTACTCGCTCCATCAATTGCAGCTGCCTCTTTGACTTCTTCTGGGATTGATTGCAAGCCAGCTAAAAGGATCACGACCGGCATGGCAAGACCCTGCCAGAGAGCCACAAAGAGTACAGAAAGAAAAACAGTTCCCTTTTGAAAGAGCAGGTTAGAACTCAACCAATCAATTTTCAGCAACTCCCCGATTTGGGGTAAGCCGTAGTTAAATAGCTGACTAAAAATCAAGCCAATCGTCACAGTAGAGAGTACGGCTGGAAAGAAATACCAGGTCCGAAAGAAACCAACTGCCCGAATTTTACGGTTCAAAAGGGTCGCAATCCAAACTCCAATCACAATCTCTCCCACCACAAGACCTATTGTAAATAGGATGGTAAAGCCTAAGCTTTGGTAGAAAGCCCCATCTTGAAAAATCTTTAGATAGTTGTCCAATCCAATAAAGTTGTAGTTCCGTGTGAGTCCTGTCCAGTCTGTCAAGGAGTAGATAATCCCATTTACCAAAGGATAAAAGAAGAATACCAACTGTAAAATAATTGGAATAGCTACAAATATAAAGGGCCAATAGGTATTGACAAAACCACGTTTGTTCATTTGTGTCCTCCTATAGTAAGGCAAAGAGTCCGGAGGGTATGCCAGACTCTTGCCATTCAAATATTTAGTTCAAGAGATAGGACGTCATCTGCCTATTTCATAGTGTCAAAGAAAGTGTTTAGTGCTTCCGTATAAGCGGTCAAATCTTTGCTCTTGATATAAGAAACATTCGCATTCCAGAAGGTTTCTTCTGAAGTCCATTCGGATTGCAACCATACGGCTTGTTGGTCGGTAAAGGCTAGGGCAGCAACATCTGCAATTTCCTTGAATTTACCTTCTGTTTCAACCCCTTTTACAGCAGTTGGAGAGCCATCTACGTCATAGTATTTTTGCATAGCCTTTGCGGAGCTAAGGTATTTGACAAAATCTTTCGCTGCATTTACGTTCTTGGATTCTGCTGAGATGGAAACTGCCATATCTGCTGCACCCACTGTCATAGCAGGAGCATCTGAGGTCAAACCAGGCATTGCAAAGAATCCAACTTCAAAGTTCGGATTTTGTTGCTTGATCACAGGCAAGGCCCATGACCCGTTTGCCATCATTAGGGCATCTCCTGATGCAAAGGCTGCGACGGTGTCTGCATAAAGTGCTCCGTCAGAGTTCTTTTGACCATTGCCAGCTAGAAGATCCAAGTAAGCTCCTACATTTTTGGTCACTTTGTCGCTTGCGGAGATAGCTCCCTTACTGCTAAACCGTAGGTAGTCGTTGGCTGCTTTTGCACTGCCAGCAGATTGGATCCAGGCTAATTGAGCATAACCATTGAAGGTCCATGCATCTCCTAGCGCTTCGGCAAATGGTGTTTGCCCATCCGCTTTAATTTTTGCAACAATTTCTTGGAATTCCGCTAAGGTTTTCGGAACCTCGATTCCCAATTTTTTGAACGCATCCTTGTTGTAGTAGATACCAGACACATTGGTTGTCAACGGGATGTTGTAAATCTTATCATTGACTGCATAGGTTTGAGCTGCACCGTCATTCAATTGATTCAAAATCTCCTTTTCAGAGGTCAGATCGACAAATTGGCCATCCGCTGCCCAGCCTTTGAAGTCTGCATTTTGTGGGTAGATGTTGATGACATCTGGTGCCTCACCATTTGAAATACGGGTTTTAAGTACTTTTCCAGCATCTGGAACGCTCGTCAATTTTACGGTGACATCGTCCTGTGATTTGTTGTAATCATCCACAATTTCTTGCAAGGTAGCTTGCATTTCTGGCTTTTGCGAGAAAAACTCAATCTCTGTTTTACCACCGCTTGCAGTATTTCCACATGCTGCAAGGAAAGTGGCCATCGCAACAAGCGCTGCACCTTTTAGATACGTTTTGAGTTTCATACAATCCTCCTAAAGTTTATTGAAAATATATTGAACACTATAGTAATCTTTTTGGACAAACGGCATCGTCAAGCCGACGTTCATCAGCTCGTCTCCGTAGAAGACCGCGTCCAGATTTGGACAATGGTAGCGGGCACCAGGATCCAGTCCTTTTAGACGGACCTGAATGAGCGGTGCCTCTGGTTGAGACAGGACTTTCACATAGGTAAAGACCGCTTGACTTTGATCCTCAGCAACATAGTTGCAAGCATAAGTATTCGCTGTCTTTTTAAGGCGATAGAGTTTGCCAAATTGCACCGTCTGACGAATAGTCTTGTAGGTAGCAGTCTGCTCTGCTACTTCTGCCAATTCGTCCTCTGATAAGAAAGTTAAATCCAGTTCATATCCCAGATTGCCCATCATCGCGACATTCCCCCGGGTAGAAAAGGGAGTAATCCGCCCAACCTGATGGTTAGGTACGGCTGAAACGTGGGAGCCCATCGAAACCACGGGATAGATGAGGCTCGTCCCTTCTTGAATCGACAAACGACCGATCGCGTCCGTATTGTCACTCGCCCAAGCCTGGGGCATGTAGTAAAGGACACCCAGGTCATTACGACCACCCCCGCCTGCACAAGACTCAAAGAGAACATGTGGAAAACGACTTGTCAAGCGGTCGAAGACACTATAGAGCCCTAGCATATAACGATGGTAAAACTCATGTTTTTTATCGTTGGCTAAACCTTCTGGGATATTAGTGATATTGCGATTCATATCCCATTTGACATAGGTGATATTGGCTGAGTTCAAAACCTTGCCGACAGCTTCTACAATATAATCACAAACAACTTCCTGGGATAAGTCTAGCACCAATTGCTCTCGGCTGTATGTATGGTCCCTGCCACTTGTCCGAATGGCCCAGTCAGGATGGCTACGATAGAGGTCTGAATCCACCGAAATCATCTCAGGCTCAAACCATAAGCCAAACTCCATACCCAGATTATTGACCGCATGAGCCAGGCCATCCAGGCCATGTGGCAATTTTTGCTTATTCACCATCCAGTCGCCTAAAGAGCTTTCATCGTTGTTCCGATTCCCAAACCAGCCATCATCGAGAACAAAGAGTTCAATACCTGATTGGCTGGCAACCTTAGCCAATTCCAACAATTTCTCTTCTTTGAAGTGGAAGTAGGTCGCCTCCCAGTTGTTGATCAGAATGGGACGTTCTTGCTTGGTAAAGGGACTACGGCTGAGATGATTCTTAATAAAGTCATGGCTAGTCTGGGTCATCCCTGTCAACCCCTTATCCGTGTAGGAGAGGAGAGCTTCTGGCGTTTGAAACGCATCGTTTACTCCGAGAGACCAGCTGAATTGCTCATCATTCAGCCCCATCCCCCACCGGGTCGTATGAAGCGGGGTTGCTTCCGCAAAAGCCGTAAAATTCCCGCTGTAGACCAGGTGTGCCGAGTAGACTTGACCATGGTCTTCTGTCACATCCTTATCCGCTAAAGCGATGAAGGGGGTTCGGGAGTGACTAGACGCCCCTCGAATACTCCCAATACTGTATTTCCCAAAAGGCAGTGGGGTTACCGTCCATTCTTTTTCAAAAGCGTAGCGACCCGTCAACGTATGAACATGAACATCCATGTGCGGTAAATCAAGGGTAAAGGACAAGGCCTTCTCGATTTGTGCCGGATGGCTACCCGTTTGGATGTTAGCGGAGCGAGCCAGATAGTTGGCTACTGGAAAGACACTGTAAGACAAGGTCACCGTGACCTCGGTTAACTCATCGTAGAGATCAATCTCTAACGTCTCGACCGACTCTTCGTCGCCAAAGCTAGCTGGTAGACCAGATAAAGATTTTTTCCCTTTAAAGATACGATGTCCCTTGTACTTGAGATCCAAAGCAGTTCCAAATGCACTGCGTAAATCAATGGCTGCTGTTCGAAAATCACCTAAGCCATTGCTGCTGTATTCCTGTGGCAGGGTATCCAGGGAAAAAGTTCGGTTCCCTGCAAAAGGACTTGGTGAGAAGGAACGATCCAGGTAAACTATGGTATTGCTCGCATCGAAATGGTTGATTTTTTTACCAAAGTAACGGTGTACGAGATGTCGGCTATCCAGGACCTGCAGGATGTAGGAAAATTCTGCTGCCTGCAAGTGAAAGAGACCTTCTTGCTCTTGGTAACGTATCACGTCGTCTTCTCCTTTTCTTAATCTTGACCTTATTTTACCAAGCTAAAACGATTTCAAGAATAGGTTTTTGTTCTGTAAATATGGTATAATGTTTCCTATTGAGGAGGACAGTCATTGAATATTCTAAATGCCTATGACGAGTTTGATAGCCAACATTTCGACTTAAATGTTGACCATTATGGAGCAGAAGTATGTGCTCGCAACTACTCTTTTGGACCTACCATCCGGGATAATTACGTCCTCCATTTCATCCTAAACGGCAAGGGAACCTTCATGATCGATGGGCAAACAACGCTTCTTCAAGAAGGGGACATCTTTGTACTTCCTAAGGACAAGCTCACCTTTTATCAGGCTGATGCAAAAGAGCCTTGGGCCTATATTTGGGTTGGTTTTAGCGGTTCACGGGTAGAGAGCTTCTTGCGGCAAAGCACACTCCTAGATCACTACTATCTGCACTCTTCTCAAGAATCTCAGATCTTGGAAGACATGATGGCTATCGCCCGCCAGGCCCGCCACGGTCACGGTGTCATCCGAGAGCTTTTCCTCATCGGCGAACTGCATAAGCTTCTGGGCCACTTGATCGAAGAATTTCCTCAAAAGGAGCTCTCCGAATCCAAGCACATCGCCCATAGCTATGTCCAGCAAGCAATGAAAATGATTCATGCTCAATATGGCTCCCCTTTGAAGGTAGCAGATATCGCTGAGAACCTCTCCCTCAGCCGTTCCTATCTCTATAAGATTTTTAAGGAAGAGACCGGTTATTCTATTAAAGACTATATCTTGCATGTGAAGATGAACCGCTCTACCCAACTCCTCCAAAATCTCAGCCTATCCATTGCTGAAGTAGCCTATTCTGTCGGATACAAGGATCCCCTCAACTTCAGTAGCACCTTTAAGCACTACTATCACATCAGTCCCAGTGACTATCGAAAACAACAATCTCAACCTCTCCTCTAAGAGGGGTTTTGTGTTAGACTGATGGAGACAGTCTCGCCACAAATCTCGTCTCGCCTGTTTTAAATACGCAAAAACCACCCTGTAGATTTCCCAACTTGACTAGGATCAAGAGAGAAATCACAGAGTGGTTTTCTATTGAAACAAGACTTTATTCAGCCTTGAAATGGTGCAACTATCCTGATAGGGGCTCACACGCGTTTTTCTTTGGATTTTTTTGGTTTTTTTCCATCCAATTTTTTCTTGGCTGCTTTGAGTTCATTCACTGCCTCTTTGACATCTTCTTGGCTGGCACCAGGATTCTTGAGAACTGCTTGTGCTTTTTGGAAGGCGATCAGATAAGCCTCCTTCACTTTAGCCGAAGCATAGAGGAACTTTTCGTTCTTTTCTTGTTCTTTGGCCTCTTTCTGGATCAATTTTTCAAGACTGCTAAAGTTTGTCGCCTTCCCATCTAGGGCTTTAGAGGCTTGATCCAGTTGAGTTAAGACTTGGTCCACTTGGTTTTGGGTGACTTGGTCAGCTGTCAAGAGTAAAGCCAAGGCTTGGAAGGCCCGGTCAAAGGCTTGCTGCTTGCTGGCTTTCGCATTCGCGTAGCGTCCTGTCTGTGTCAAAGCTGCATAGTCCTGAACCCGTCGTTTCAAAGCGACGATATCGGTTTCTTTTCCGTCCAGCTGTCCTTGAGCAGCTTCTAATTGGGCAAGGAGCTGATCAACCTCTTCCTGGGTGAGCTTACTGGTTACGCCTGTTTGGGCATTGGTCAGTGCTAGCTGATAGCCTGCCTTGCGGGATTCGCTGGCATTGTAGAAGGCAGCCGTCTGGAGGACCTTGTCCGCCTGCGTAATCGAAGAGAGCAAGGAAACTTTCGAAACGACCTTTAAGTAGACACGATTGGTTTTTCCTGCTAGGACTGAAATCTGATCGATATCCCCATAGAGCTCATAACCGGTCGGCAAGCTTGCCACCAAGCGGTACACTCCTGTCGCAACAGACTTGCCGAAGGAGTTCTTCCCATATTTTTCACTTGGGAGACTGACAAAGTTGCCATCTTCATCTTCAAGGATCAGTGTGGTGGATTTTGGTACCGCCTGGTCAAATACCACACTGAGGGGAGCTAGGGTAACCTCTTTAACCAAGAATTCAATCGTCTGGAAGCTATTTTCTTCTGTCAAGTTGAGAGGGAGTACCTTGGCACTCTTCAAGCGAAGATCACCTGTATTATAGGTAAACAGTTCAATCTCATACTGACCAAACGGCAAGAAATTGATGGCTTTCGACTTGTCTACTGTTACGTATTGTCCTTGCGCATTTTTGACACGATAGACAAAGGCGGTGTCCACTTGTTCATGCGTATCTGCATCCGCAAGAATGACTTGTACCCGACCACTATGTTGGTCCCCTACCAATTCTGACAAGGATATCAGATCGCTATTGCCTGCATAGTCCTCTACGATATAGTAAAGATCTGCGATTGCGATTCCTTCTGGGAGCGTGAAACCACCGTCAGCATTCGCCGTCACGTAAATCCGTTCTTCATAGGTGTGCACCTGTCCTAATGCGTCTCGTCCTTGGTAAGTATAAGAACCATCCTCTTGTGCCTTGATATAGAAGACTTTTTGGCTCAGCACACCTCCATTTCCTGGATCTTTAGCTGCACGCGCATAGAAGTAGCGTTGCCCATCCTTCTCTGTGATGTAGCCCGTGGTAATGACAGGCTTTTGGGTATCAATCTGGATGGTAAAGCGGGTGACTTGGTCTTCTGCGCCTGGAACAGCAGGAGTCATACGGATGACATACACATACGTCCCGTCAGCCAACAAGCGACCTTGGCTATCTTCTCCTCCCCAAATCGTATTGCTCAAGGCATAGGATTTTGGATTTTGCGGATTGCCATCATAATAATTCGGACGTGCATCCACCGTTGCACTTTCCCAGAGCGGATGCGTCCATTCGGTATCGTCTGCTGCGTAGACTTCTGCCTTCACATTGTAAGCAGTCCGGTAAAAGACACTGCGATAGAAGATTTGATCTTGGTTGTCATCCCCATTTGGTGAGATCGCAAAGCGGACCTGTCCATTCTCATCCAAGGCCAGGAGATAGCGGCCGTCCTCTTGCTCAACAGAGCCCAGCAGGGTCAATCCTTGATAGGAGTTTGTTCCTGTGCTGACCAATCGCTTGCTGACACCAGTCGCCACATAGGAAGCTGGGGCATTGGCTGGGATCTCATGATCTGCAGGAATGGTGTAATAAAAACCATTTTTCCCATCCCGAATCAAATTGTAGATTGGTTGTTCTGCAACAGGTAAATCTTGAAAGGCTCCCCTAAAGCCGATAAATGGTAAACTGACGACATCTCCATCATCTGCAGGGTCGACGAATCGAACAAACCCTTCTAAGAAATAGCCATTTGGCATGAGAGTCGTCAACTCCTCTGCAAAGCGTGAAGCATCTATCTTCACTGTGACCGTCTCGCTAGATCCAGCTTTGATCGTCACTTCCGGCCAAACGGTCTCTGTTAGCTTGCGCGGTGTCAAGGTAAAGCGACCATTTTCGACCTGATCTGTATCTGTATTGACAATCATCTTGAGGGTTCGGTCTTGCTGGCTCACATTGTGCACCACTACATCAAAGCTAAAGCTGTCTCCTACATTTCCCATGGAAACACTCGGATAGCCATCAAGTCCTGTTATATATAGACCTGTTGAGACTGCAGCAGCAACATCTACCACCCCAGCGCCTTGTTGGCGAGGAGAGGTATAGGCTCCCGTCTCCGCATTGACATGAAGTTTGGCAGTAGACATGATCAACCCTTTGACCAAGGCAGAGATTTCCTCTGGCGCCTTATCCGGGTAGGTTTTTTTGACATATTCTGTCACCAAGGCCGCCACACCAGCGACATGAGGAGAGGCCATCGAAGTCCCGTTCATACTACCATAGGTCTCATCGTTTAAGGATGAATAGATATAGCCACCAGGAGCTGTGACATCCGGCTTGAGGGCGCCATCAATGGTGACTCCCCAACTAGAGAAGGCAGACATCTTTTGCGCATCAGTAGCGGTCACATCCGCGACATTTTGATTGAAACTGAGTTTGTAGGGATGATCTTTCAGAGCTTCTCCATAAGCCTTGCTGATAAAGATCGCAGGAGCCTGTGCAGCCTCTCCCGATAAGCCCATGGTCACATTGGCTCCATCGACGTTGTTATAGACAACGACACCCACAGCCCCATGTCGAAGGGCATTGAGCACCTTATCCCCAAAGGTAATCATTCCCCGTTGGACAAGGGCAATCTTCCCCTTCACATCAAGAGACGCGAAATCTCCTTCTTGTCCTAGACCCGCATAAACATAGTCATAGGCTTTCCCTTTTTCGAATCGACCATTTGTCACCGCGTAGGTAAAGTTCCATTTGCCACGATTTTGTTGGACATCGTCTTCTAAGCCGATGACTTCCATCACTTCCGTTGTCAAGACAGAGTTATTGACAGAGGCGACAGAAATGGTCCCCTCCACGGTAGATGGATTCCCGACAGTTCCGTAGTCCGGGTTTTCTGCTAGAGGCTGGCTATAACCATCCCCGTAGACATTACTATTTCCGGCAGAAATGAGAACAGAAACCCCATTTTGTCGTGCATACTCTACCGCTTCTTGGATCATGCTTCCGGCATTTACCTGAGATCCAGTCACGCTTCCCAAACTTAAGTTGATACTATCTGCTCCAAGATCAACAGCATCTCGAATGGCTTTTGCATAGATCGATTCACTGGTCGAACCTGAACGATCAGAGAAGACCCGCATGAACATAACTTGAGCTTCTGGTGCCACCCCGAAGACATACTCTCCGGAGCTGATCGGTTTACTTGGATTCCCAGCAGCGATACCGGTCACATGCATCCCATGAGAGGATTGCTTTTGCTCCTTGATTTGATCATCCGCATCCATGTAGTCGTAAGCAAAAACAACCTTATCACTATACCATTTGCCATAGTCGATTCCAGCCTTTTCTTTCACCGCATCCATCTCTGCCGCAGATTTGTACTTAGCCTTAGCGACATCCGTAATCCGCAAGACATCATGCTCCAAGTCTAGACCAGAGTCAATCACAGCGATGACGGTTCCTTCTCCCTTATAACCCAAATCCCAGGATTGAGAAGCGTGGATGATCTCATTACTGGAAGTACTCTTCGGGGTGACCGCTTCAGTAGGGTTGCTCTTTTCGCTTATTTCAGCAGACTGCTTTTCCGTGCCATCGGATGCTTTCTCACTTGTTTCGCTAGAAGCTATGGCAGCCTGAGGTGTCTGGCCGACCTCTTCTGTCTGAGAAGATTCTGGGCTTGTTTCTTCTGTTCCTTCCTGTGGATTAGTTGCTGCATCTGTCTTCGGAGTGACAGCTGTCTCTTGGCGGCCCCCTTCAGAAGGAGTGATTTCTTCATCCGTGACAGCTGTGGTTGCCCCTTCCGCCTGACCAGTCGCAGACACGACCTGAACCTGATCCGCTGATGAAACCAGTTCATCGGCTTGTGCAACTGCATTTCCAACCACAAATACAGATCCCAACAATACTGAGGCAAGTCCAAATTTGTACTTTCTCAGTGAAAACCGTTCTTTTTTCATCTCTATCTCCTTATTTTAAAATAGTATAAAACCATTATAGTACAAAATTTTCTGAATCTTTCGGCAAGGTTTCATTTGTAACACTTTTGTAATAGTACGATAGTTCGTTTTATAAAAAAATATGCCTTTTAAAACCTTTTAAGCTGATAACTAGACAGATATAACCGAACTTTCTATTTGATTTAACTATAAGTTGTTCCTTCTTTTCCCTATATCTATCCAGCATCTTCATATGAGTACCTCAGCTTTTCTGCCTTCTTTCTAGGACTCGTCAGGAAATCCTCACCCCCACCTCTTTCACACAGCCAGCATTTCCCTGCATAAAAATAAATCAATCTATCCTTTCTGGTAAACAAAAAAGAGATTTTCATCTCCCATGACCTCTCAGATGAGGATTTCAATGGGGATGAAAATCACTTTTATGTTTTAAGACGTGACCAGATATCGTTTCAACTGACCTGAAAATTGAGCGATATTTAAACTTTGAACGTAGATTTCTCCTGTTCCTGTAAAGGTATTTACGACTCCTTCACCGGTCCCGATGGATTGCCAAAAGCCGTTTTCCAGATGGATGTTATAGTCGAGACTAGTACTCCAGGCTACCACATGAGCATTGTCAATCGTGATGGTTTGTTGATTCAGGTCGATCCTCCGGATGGAGCCAAAGGCATTGGCTAAGAGTGTTCCATATCCTTCAGTCGTCATGATGTAAAAGCCACCTTGGCCACCAAACAAGGCCCGACCCACAGATTGGCGTTCCATATGGTATTGGGCTGAGCCATCCATAGCAAGGAAGGCCCCATCATTCAAGCGATACTGCCTGACTCCTAAATCCAGGGAGATAACCTGTCCTGGAACATTGGGTGCAATGGCCAATACACCGGGACCTTGATTCGCAACAGCCTCTGTGATAAACATAGCTTCATCAGAAGTGATCGAGCGGCCAATGGCTCCGACAAACTTCCCAAGACCATTTCCACGACCGTTTAATCGGGTATTAAGGGTGACCGTTGGAGAATGGTAGACCATCGACCCTTGTTGGATATATACATTCTGTCCACCTGCTAGATTGATCTCGACAAGCGGAAACTGCATATTACTATCAATAGTATAGTCCATGCTAAACCTCCTTTTGCTTTTTCGAGTCTATCATATCATATGTTGCACATTTTTTAAACAGCTCTCTTGGTAACGGATTCAAGAAATGCAAAAAAGAGAGCAGAAGGCTAATCTGCTCTCGCCTGTACATCCTTTTTGAGACTTCATCTATCATCCATTCCATCTCTTAAAATGCTTCCTCACAATAGACGGCAGACATCTTCCCCGTGTCCACATCATAGACAGCACCAGAAATTTCCACATCTTCTGGAATCAAGGGCGATTCCTTGAGGAGCCGCATGTCTTCCCGAACACTTTCTTCTACATCTGTAAACGGTAGAAAGTCTTGATGCTGAACGTCCACTCCCAACTCCTGTTGCAAATGTGCGACAAACTCGTGATTCGTAAAGGTTTGAGCCCCACAATCTGTATGATGCAAAATCACGATTTCGCGTGTCCCCATTTGCTGTTGAGAGATGACCAGAGAACGAATCATATCCTCCGTCACGCGCCCACCGGCATTTCGCAAGATATGGGCATCTCCAAGCGCTAAGCCCAAAGCTTGCGCCACATGTAGACGGGAGTCCATACAGGTCACGATGGCAACCCGCATTTTTGGCTTGATAGGTAGGTGAAGATTGCCATGCAATTCCACATAGGCTTGATTGGCCTTCATAAACTGTTCAAAATAAGACACACCTTTTCACCTCGATGGTTTGATATTCAAATATTTCTATCATCATATCACTTTTAAGACAATTTGTCACTTCTTAGGCAAAGACCTTTTTGAGAACTTCCTGAATCGTTGTCACTCCGACCACCTGGATCCCCGAGGGGGGCGTGATGCCGGTCAGCGAATTCTTCGGCACGTAGATCTTAGTAAAGCCAAGCTTTGCGGCTTCATTGATGCGCTGTTCGATCCGATTAACCCGCCGAACTTCTCCCGTCAGGCCCAGCTCCCCTACAAAACATTCCTGCGGATTGGTGGGCTTGTCCTTGTAGCTGGAGGCAATAGCGACGGCTACGGCCAAGTCAATGGCAGGCTCATCGAGCTTAACCCCACCAGCAGACTTGAGATAAGCATCCTGATTTTGCAAGAGCAGTCCAGCCCGTTTTTCCAAAACAGCCATGATGAGACTGGCTCGGTTGAAGTCCAACCCTGTCGTCGTGCGCTTGGCATTTCCAAACATGGTCGGTGTCACCAAGGCCTGAACCTCTGCCAAAATCGGTCGTGTCCCTTCCATAGTCACAACGATTGAGGACCCAGTTGCTCCGTCCAACCGTTCCTCTAGAAAGACCTCACTGGGATTGGTAACCTCCACCAAACCACCTGACTGCATTTCAAAGATGCCAATCTCATTAGTCGAGCCAAACCGGTTTTTAACCGCTCTCAAGATACGGAAGGTATGGTGGCGCTCCCCCTCAAAGTAAAGGACTGTATCCACCATGTGCTCCAGCATCCGCGGACCAGCAAGCGTCCCTTCCTTGGTCACATGTCCCACGATAAAAATGGCAATGTTATTGGTCTTGGCCAACTGCATGAGCTCAGCCGTCACCTCCCGCACCTGAGAAACCGATCCTTGCACCCCAGAAATCTCTGGACTCATAATGGTCTGGATAGAGTCGATGATGAGAAAGTCTGGCTGGATCTTTTCAACTTCTGCTCGTACACTCTGCATATTGGTCTCGGCATAGAGGTAAAACTCACTCTCGATATCGCCCAAGCGCTCTGCTCGAAGCTTAATCTGCTGGGCGGATTCTTCCCCAGAAACATAGAGAACGGTTCCTACTTGAGACAGCTGGGTAGAGACCTGTAAGAGCAAGGTGGACTTCCCAATCCCCGGATCCCCTCCGATAAGGACAAGACTGCCCGGAACTACTCCTCCTCCAAGCACACGGTTGAATTCCTCCATTTCGGTCTTGGTCCGATCGACATAGATGGAGGTCACCTCAGCCAGTTTCATAGGTTTGGTTTTCTCACCTGTCAAGGACACTCGGGCATTTTTGACTTCCGCAACCTCAACCTCCTCGACAAAGGACGACCAGGCGCCACAGTTGGGACAGCGACCTAGGTACTTGGGCGAATGGTAGTCACAATTTTGACAAACAAATGTCGCTTTTTTCTTTGCGATGATACACCTCTTTCTAGATTTCAAACGATCTACTGTCCAGTAGAACCAAATCCACCCGTCCGCACACCGTCGGCTTCATCTCCGTCTGCAATTAAGAAAGGAGCAAAGACAGCTTGGACCACCCGTTCTCCCACTTCTAGAACCACTTCTTGGTCAGTGATATTTTTCATCTGAGCAAAGATATGTCCCTCATTTCCAGGATTTCCATAATAATCCCCATCAATGACCCCAACGGAATTGATCAAAACCAAACCCTTTTTACGAGGGTTGGAGGAGCGATCATAGAGATACAATACTTCTCCTGATTGCATATAGGCCTTGACTCCAGTTGGAACCAGAACGATCTCTCCTGGAGCGATAACGGTGCGGACTGCAACCTTCAGGTCATAACCAGCTGCATGAGCTGTCTCCCGCTTCGGCAATAATTTTTCATCTGTAAACTGTGATACCAGCTCAAATCCTCTGACTTTCATTTCCCCTTCTCCTCTTTTATATTGGGCCACACGCCCATCCTCTATCATTATACTATATCCTCTAGACTCTGATGGGATTTTAAACAAAAATAGCTCATTTATTTATTCGAAAGTCCCTAATCTTACTATCCAATAGAAATTGGAAGAGGAGCTTCTCCTCGGGCGGTCATTCAATAGAAGAGCAATGAAAATCCGACCAATCTATGCTATAATGGGAATGAACCGTTCCCATAAAGAGGAGAAAGATATGGAAAAACAAAAAATTGCCGTTTTAGGACCTGGTTCCTGGGGAACTGCCCTATCACAAGTTCTGAATGACAACGGTCACGAAGTCAGAATCTGGGGAAATATCCCGGAACAGATTGATGAAATCAACGAAAAACACACGAATACACGCTATTTTAAAGAGGTCGTCTTGGACGCTAATATTAGGGCTTACAAGGATCTGACCGAAACCCTGACCGGAGTAGATGCAGTGCTCTTTGTCGTCCCTACCAAAGTCACTCGCTTAGTGGCCAAACAAGTCGCTCAAGTATTGGCTACATTGGACCAAAAAGTAGTGATCATTCACGCCTCCAAAGGGCTAGAACCTGGTACTCATGAGCGCCTTTCTACCATCCTCGAAGAGGAAATTCCTGCTCGCTATCGCTCTGAGATCGTTGTCGTCTCTGGACCAAGCCATGCGGAGGAAGCCATCGTACGCGACATTACCTTGATTACATCTGCATCCCAAAATCTGGAAACTGCAGCCTATGTCCAACGATTATTTAGCAATCAGTATTTCCGTCTTTACACCAATGACGATGTGATTGGCGTCGAGACAGCTGGAGCACTGAAAAACATCATTGCCGTCGGTGCTGGTATCTTACATGGATTGGGCTATGGGGACAACGCTAAAGCCGCAATCATCGCACGTGGTCTGACCGAAATCACTCGGCTAGGTGTCAAAATGGGTGCCAACCCCTTGACCTATAGCGGATTGTCCGGTGTGGGTGACTTGATTGTCACCGGGACCTCTGTTCATTCTCGCAACTGGCGAGCTGGAGATGCACTTGGAAGAGGCGAAAAGCTCGAAGAGATCGAAGCCAATATGGGCATGATCATCGAAGGAATCTCAACTACGAAGGTCGCCCACGAGCTGGCACAAGAATTAAATGTTTACATGCCCATCACAGAGGCGATCTATCAGGTCATCTACCAAGGTGCGGACATCGATAAGACAATCAAGGCCCTTATGGCAGGTGAGGTCCGCCAAGAAAACGAATGGTCTTAAAGGAGAAATACATGGCACAGAAAGTTAGAAAAGCGGTCATCCCGGCAGCTGGTCTTGGAACCCGTTTCCTCCCTGCGACAAAGGCGCTAGCAAAAGAGATGCTCCCCATCGTTGACAAACCAACGATTCAGTTTATCGTAGAAGAAGCTCTAAAATCCGGTATCGAAGATATCCTAGTGGTTACCGGAAAGTCCAAACGTTCGATCGAGGATCACTTCGACTCCAACTTTGAACTCGAATACAATCTAAAAGAAAAAGGGAAAAACGATCTTCTGAAACTAGTCGATGAGACAACAGGGATTCGCTTGCATTTTATCCGTCAAAGTCATCCTCGTGGACTTGGAGATGCCGTTCTTCAAGCCAAGGCTTTTGTGGGCAATGAACCCTTCGTTGTCATGCTAGGGGACGACCTCATGGATATCACAAACGACAAGGCAATCCCTTTGACCAAACAACTCATGAACGACTACGAGCAAACGCACGCATCCACCATCGCTGTCATGCCAGTTCCTCACGAAGACGTCTCTTCTTATGGAGTTATCGCCCCTCAAGGCGAAGGAGTCAACGGTCTCTACAGCGTCGAAACCTTTGTCGAAAAGCCAAAGCCAGAAGATGCTCCAAGTGACTTAGCGATCATTGGACGGTATTTATTAACACCGGAAATCTTTAAAATTTTGGAAACGCAAGAACCTGGTGCCGGCAACGAGATCCAATTAACCGATGCGATTGATACCTTGAACAAAACACAGCGGGTGTTTGCACGGGAATTTACCGGAAGCCGATACGATGTCGGAGACAAATTTGGATTCATGAAAACCTCCATCGACTATGCCCTCAAGCATCCTCAGGTAAAAGACGACTTAAAGCAATACCTCATTAACTTGGGTCACGAGCTCAACCAAGAAGAGGATTGATAAAACACAACAACCCTTTCGGAAATCCGAAAGGGTTGTTTTTTCACTTCAATAGCATTAGCGACCCGATAAGAGAGGAGAAAGACCGATAATCAAAAGAAGAAGATAGACCCCGATGGCTAATACCCGTTCCCTCTGAGTAAAAGCTCTTTCCTCTCCACGAATGGGAATCATCATGGCACAAAGGACTCCACCGATAGCACCTCCCAGGTGACCTGTGACACTGATACCAGGAGCCGTAAAGGTCACGACAATATTGATAATCAGTAAACTGATATAGGAATTGCTCAAATACTGCAAATAGGGACTCCGAGTAAAGAAGCGCAGGGTCGCTGCAAAGGCAAACAAGCCAAAAATAGAGGTAGAAGCCCCTGCTGAGACGACTTCTGGACTAAAGAAGAAGGTTGCCAGATTGCCCATTAAACCAGATAAGAAATATAGCATCAGGAATTTCCACGGTCCCAAAATACCTTCCAACTGGCTTCCCACGTAGTATAGAGCAATGGCATTAAACAAGATATGCTGAAAACCAATGTGGACAAAAACAGGACTGATTAAGCGCCATATCTGACTTGGATCTGCTATCAGGGCCTTTCCAAAGAGTCCACCAAAATCATAAACGGTTCTGGAACTTGCAAAACTACTTGGATGGCTTAGCACCATCAAGATAAAAACAGCAATCGTCACAACAAGTAAGCTATAGGTCACTGGATACCGAATAGTCCCTTTATTCACTCGTCAACACCTCCTGTACTGGGATATCAAACGCTTGGGGAGAAAATATCTGCCGTTGAAAAGGATATACGATACTGATCGTCGCCCCTTGATAATCCGCTAAATAACGATCATAAAAGCCGCCTCCATATCCGATGCGATATCCTTCCGAATTCCAGGCTAAGCCTGGGACTAAAATCAAATCGATTTCTTCCTTGGCACAGGCCTGATCACTATTTGGCTCTAATACGCCAAAGGAAGAAGGCGTTAGCTCCCCTGGCTGATAAGGGAAAAAGGCCATCTTCCCCTTTCCCAATACTTTCGGTAGCACCACCTCTTTTTGGTCCTCTAAAGCCCGGGCTAGCAGGGGGGAAGTATTCACTTCAAAGTCCATGGACATAAAAAGAGCGATTCGTTGACTTTTTTGATAGGCTGTAGACTGCCAAAATTGCTGAGCCAAGACTTCATCCCACTGGCCTTTTTGAATCGGATCCACGGTCTTTAGACTTTGAATCATCTGCTTACGGAACTCTTGCTTCATTCCAAATCGCCTCTTTCCTGTTTATTTACTTTATGCGCTAAAAAGGCACTAATCGTTTCGACCGCAAAGGGAAGGACTGCTTCATCCGGACTCATCTGAGGGTGGTGCAGGGCGTAAGGGGTGTCCACTCCCAGCCAAAACATGACCCCCGGCACCTGATGGAGGAGATAGCCGAAGTCCTCTCCTGTCATTGCGGGTTCAATCTCTATCAGATGCACCGCCTCATCTGCCTCAAAATAGTTCATCAGTTCTGCTGCCAAAGCAGGATCGTTTTCAACTGGTAGATAGCCACCCTGGTTCAACTCGATCACCACTTCCAGCCCAAAAGAAGCCGCCACCCCTTCAGCGATCGTTCGCAGACGATCTTGAACCAAGAGATTCATCTCCTGTGTCAGAGCTCGAATCGTCCCATGCAAGAAAGCTTCATCAGCGATGACATTGTTGGTCGTTCCCGCTCTCATAGCCCCAAAGGTTACGACCGCTCCTTCTATCGGATCCACATTTCGGCTGACCACCGTCTGTACCTGGGTCACAAAGTAGGCTGCTGCTACCAGGGCATCCTTGGTCTTATGCGGAAAGGCTGCATGTCCTCCGATCCCCTTAAAGGTTAGCTTCACTTCACAAGTTCCCGCAAATAGCGTCCCCCGGTTCGTCGCGATGTCGCCCACTTGAAGATCCGGTCTCACATGAAGACCATAAAACTCATCTGGCAACCAGTCGCCAAAAGCTCCATCCTCATACATGAGCATGCCTCCTGCTAGATTTTCCTCCGCTGGTTGAAAGAGGAACAAGAGATTCTCCTTGGGTTGTTGCTGGAGTGCTTGCTCTAACAAACCCAAGGCCGTAGTCATATGGATATCATGTCCACAGGCATGCATCCGACCTTGATGCTGGGAAGAAAAGGGAAGGCCCGTTTGCTCCGTGATCGGAAGACCGTCCATGTCCGTCCGCCAGCCAATTGTCTTTTCTGGATTGGTCCCTTTTAGAAAGACCAAGATCCCTGTTTTCCACGTCTTCTGCTCTACAAAAGGCTTATCCACTGTTAGTTCAGCAATCCGCTCTAAAAGATAAGCCTGGGTTTTGTACTCCTCTAATCCCAGCTCTGGTATCTGGTGAAGATCTCTCCGGATTTGGATTAAATCAAGCGTCATTTTCTAGTCTCCTTAATGAAAGAAGCAAAAACTCTGCAGTTTCTCTTCTCTCTCCTCTTCGTCTATTGATTTAAAAAAAGGAGAAGCCGTCCACATCCTTGGCTACTCAGGGACCGGCTCTACTTCTCCTTTGCTACTTCTTAAAGATGACGTAATGCGTCTTCTAGGGCCGTTTTTTGTTGGGTTTGCGCATCAATGGCTTTAATGATCCGAGCCGGAACGCCTGCCACAACGACATTTTCAGGGACATCCTGAGTCACGATAGCTCCTGCTGCCACGACTGATCCGCTTCCTACTTGCACCCCTTCAATGACAACCGCATTGGCTCCCACTAAGACATTGTCGCCGATACGGACAGGCTCTGCAGAAGCTGGCTCAATCACACCAGCCAAAACAGCCCCTGCGCCAATATGGCTATTTTTGCCCACTGTCGCACGGCCACCTAGGATAGCCCCCATATCAATCATCGTTCCCTCACCGATTTCTGCACCGATGTTGATCACAGCCCCCATCATGATGACGGCATTATCCCCAATGGCAACCTGGTCCCGAATAATCGCACCTGGCTCGATTCGGGCATTTATCTCACGCTTATCCAGCAGAGGAACCGCTGAATTTCGACCGTCTTGCTCTACGACATAGTCTTTGTTTTCTGTCAGTTCTGAAAGCAGAGGGGCAATCTCTGCCCAGTCCCCAAAAAGGACATTGCCTAATTTTGTCACAGTCTCAGGGATCGATCCCTTCAAGTCTCCTTCAAAGGTCACTTTGACGTTGGTTTTTTTCGTTGCATTGCCGATAAAGGCGATAATTTCTTGGGCTGTCATTTTTTGTGCTGTCATGTGGATTCCTCATTCCTTCTAACTTTCTACTAGTATACCAAAAAACGAGAGGGTTTTCGATTAGAAGCCTGGTTCATGCCCTCCTGGGTCATCTGATTGATGTGGATAAGTAAAAAAAAGCCCTCCCAACGGAAGGACTGTCTATTCCCGGACTCCCAAATATTAGCTAAGGGCGTCGTAGGCTTGTTGCAACATCGATGCTGCTGTTTGGTTGGTTGTTTTCAAGGTAGAAGCTAAGCTATCCCGAACTGTAGCAGGGATTTCTGTCGTGTCTGATCCCAGTTGGGACAGGCTACTATCAAAGGTTTGTTTTGAAGAATCAAGTGTTGACTTCATTTGTTCAATTTGCTCATCGTAAGAAGCTTTTGCAGATGCTGGCAATCTCTTTCCAATTTCGTTTGCATGCTTCAGATAGTTGTTGATCATTGTTTCATAGAGTTTTTTATAGTCGCCAACTGTCTTCGCATTGTCAATCTCTGCATCTGTCAACAAGGTTACATCTGTCTCAGTTTTTTCAGAAGCTGATGAAGATGAGCTCTCTGTTGAAGAGCTGTCAACCGTTGAACTTGAGCTACTTGCTTCCGATGAAGAGCTTGATGACTGACTTGCAGAAGATGAAGAAGCTTGCGTTTGGGAACTATTGTTTGAGCAAGCAGCCAAGGCTACTACTGCAAACAAGGCAATACCAGCGGTAAGATATTTTTTCATAATCGTCTCCTAAAAATAATTTTTGATAGGAATAATTCTAACATAATATTATTTTTTTGTCAAAGTATTCCCCGGGGGGAGTCGTTGAGGGAGAATCAGAAAATTTTTCAGGGAAATTTTTAATTTCTATACAAAAAAAGACATCCAAGAAAAAATTCTTGAATGTCTGTAAACGTTGATCTATCACTGATAATTAGCGTTAAGAGGCAACTGACTTTGTCAGCTTGCAGCCGTATTTGTAAGTGGCTAAAGCCACAACAACTACGTCAACTGCACCAATTTAGTCAGAAAGTATAAAAAAAGAACACCTTGAAAGGTGCTATTTGTAAGCATAGTAATTCTCTCGAATTAACGTTTACTAAATTGTGAAGCTTTACGAGCTTTCTTAAGACCAGGTTAATTCTACATCATGATATAAATATGGTAAATTATCACTAAAATCAAGTAATTTTAAGAGATAAATCCTCAATCTTTACATATATAACCCTTTTAAAAATCGAGAGGTTATCAAAGGGTTATCACTTTTTTAGTTTTCGGAGCTTATGTAATTGAGAAATATGAACTACTGTATCATAAAGATGGTGTACAGTTTAGCTACAACTGTACAGTTTCTTCGTGCCAATGCAATTTCATTTTCTATCCTGAAGATATTTAAATATCCCTAGATGTTATTTTCAAAAAAATGAAAACAATTGGACAAATAAAATATTATTTCTAAATATTTGAAAATAATGTCTATTTGTATTATACTATCTTTGAGGTATCTATTTATGAACTATATTAAAAGACCGCATTATTTAGACTTTTTAAGAAGGCATCGTGACCACCAAATCATTAAAGTTGTGAGTGGAGTTCGACGAGCTGGTAAATCTGTTCTCTTTCAACTATATCAAGAGGAGTTACTAGCAACTGGAGTAGACGAGGATCAGATTATATGCATCAATTTCGAAGATTTGAGTTACTATGAACTGCGACATTTTCAAACATTATTTGCTTATATAAAAGAGCGGTTAGTTGAGGAGAAAACATACTATATCTTTTTAGATGAAATTCAACATGTTGAAAAATTTGAACTGGTAGCAGATAGTCTATTCATCTTCCCAAATGTAGACCTCTATTTGACTGGATCTAACGCCTACTTTATGAGTAGTCAATTAGCTACAAACTTGACTGGTCGGTATGTTGAGATAGAGGTCCTTCCTTTGTCATTTGAAGAATACCTATCAGGTCAATCTCTCTCAGAGAATCTGAACACAACAGAAATTTTTAACAATTATCTCTTTAGTGCTTTCCCTTACTTATTGCAAACATCATCTTACGCTGAAAAAATTGACTATCTCAGAGGAATATATAACTCAATACTGTTAAATGATATTGTCACTAGATTGGGAAATCCAAATCCTACTATTATTGAGCGCATTGTCCGAACCCTTCTCAGTAGTACAGGTAGCTTAATATCAACAAATAAGATTCGCAATACCCTTGTCAGCCAAAATGTTTCAATATCCCACAATACTTTGGAAAATTATTTGACAACTTTGACAGATAGTTTACTTTTTTATTCCGTTCCACGTTTTGATGTAAAAGGTCGAGCATTATTGCAACGCTTAGAAAAATATTATCCCGTTGATTTAGGTTTACGACATCTCTTATTACCAGACCACAAAGAAGATATTGGGCATATCTTGGAAAATATTGTGTATTTGGAATTGAGACGTAGATATTCACAAGTATATGTTGGTAATTTAGATAAATATGAAGTTGATTTTGTTGTTGTAACTGATCTGGGTCACTACGCTTATTATCAAGTCAGTGAAACAACACTTGCTCCAGAAACACTAGACAGAGAACTTAGACCACTTGAAGCCATTAAAGATCAATTCCCCAAATATCTATTAACAATGGATACGATTCAGCCAACAGCAAATTACAATGGTATTGAGAAGAAAAATATCATAGATTGGTTACTAGAAAAATAGATATGTACTGAACCTATAAATTGAGACACAAGAAAAACACTCCTGTCAAAATCTAGTGAAACTATGAACAGGAGTGTTTTGTTATGGCCGAAAAAGCTTATTCAGTAGAAACTAATACTAGACTAAAAATCAATGATGGAAACTCTTGATTTCTATACAAAAAAGACATCCAAGAAAGAATTCTTGAATGTCTGTAAACGTTGATTTATCGCTGATAATTAACGTTAAGAGAACTGGCTAGCTTTACGAGCTTTCTTAAGACCTGGTTTGACACGGTTGAATTTCATATACTTTTAGAACCCCTTTAAATCAATCCTGAGCATAGCTGTACTGCTTTTTTATTTTAAAATTTTTGAATATATTTGATTGAATGAGGGGAATTTTTTATTTTATTTCTTAAACCATCTGTTGTACATAATAATATTACTTAATTTATAGTATATAATAGAAGAAAGGAGGTCAATAATGATAGATAAACGTCTGAAATCATCTAGCATCCCTGCTTCAGTAATATTGAATAATTTCGTAACGAATGAACCCGAATCAAATTACGAATATTTCCTATTAGATTTTCTCAATCATTCAAAATACTTCCAGGAGAAAACTAATCATCAAACATATCAAAAACCATTAACTGAAAGCAATTCTGAATGTGACGCAATAAATTCTCGATATAGTATCGATTTTAAACTTCTAGCAACCAATACATATCTTCGAGGACTGAGACTAACTAGTATTAGTGTGTCAAGAATTTCAGATGGATTTATTACGTATGGTGTTCCCAAAAGGCCCAATGAAGATTTTCTTGTAACTGAAATACATAAAGTTTTTAGACCACTATCACTGAAAGACATGACTAGTATTCGTCATAAACGGAATATAATAAAACTTAGTCTTGAAGATGACATCTATAACGTTCTAACAACTATGGAAACTAACAAGAATTTACTTTTATTTTTCCCATATAAATTTCACATTGACGAAAATATAGAATTATCACAGATGACTAAAATAATAAGAGAAGCGCTAGAAAATGATTTTCATAACCTTTCAATTTATAGAGAACAACATGCTTACAAATTTGAAACCTTTTTGATGACTGTCTACAAAAACTATTTTCTTCTCTTTTCCTTTAAAAAATCAGAATTTGATCTTCTAGAAGTATTCGACACCCAAAAATCACATAGATATATTAAGCTTACCGACTACTCCAACCCGTTTAAACGTTTTAACGATAATTAACATTCAGAAAAATAAGTCTTTTTCTGAAAAAAGTGATTGCTCGTTATAGTCCATAGCATATTTTAGTTTTTAAACACTAATTGTGTTATTTTTCATAGGAGGAACAAATGAACGATTTTGAATACGGCTTGCCTGTAACTTGGCTAATAGAATTTACAGAGGCTTTAAACGAAGCTTTAGACTTTAAAAAATTCGATGTAACTTTAGATAGTCTGAATTTAAAACCAAGTCAAGAAAACAATAGACTAGTTGATAAAATTAAGGATGAGCTATCAAACTTCCTTTCTTATGGACAATTGAAAAGTAATAGAAGTCCAATCTATTTTGACTTAAACTATCCAGATGATTGCTTGGGTATAGTATTGTTTAATAGCAGAAACTACATTGATGCCGACTTATTACATGAATACTTTGAAAAAATGGATTTGCTGAAGGAGGATGCACCAAAAAATTATTACAGCGCTCTTATCAAGCAATGGATTAATGATGCTGAAATTATTGAAAGTGAAGTCCAACTACTAGTTCATCAAATCACAAAAAGACATTTGAATCAGTAGAACTTAAGTTCCAATTTTATATTGAAGGAATATAGTTTGTTAAAAAAACAGACTACCTTAGGCCAATAAAAAAGAGGATTCGCATCCTCATTTTTGTTGGTAAAGATAGATAATCATTATTTCCCATATCAATCCCACTTACCTTCTAGTACTTTTTTCAAAAATTTCTTAGGAATCCAAAAAGAGTGCTTTGTGATGTGTCGTCCATCTGGAAGGACATCTGTATCAGACAACTTCCCTTTACCGACAAATTCTCCAGGCTTTAATTCATAAAGTGTGTTCTGAGCATGGATTTTCGTAAAGAGAACTTGATTAATCTTACTCTGTGGGAAGTTTGTTGAAATGCGATGTCCATTTTGAGTTAATTGAAGACCATTCATTAAAATCTGTCTAGTCTCTTTCCATACACGCTGAACTTCATCTAATTGTCTATCAGGAAATCCCCAGAATTTGATATTATCTAAAACAAACTCTTTAGGAGCAACCTCTTTGAATACGACAAATAAGAAACGTTTGTTATAAATTTCTAAATAAGGATGGGATTCTTCCCACTCTTCTACATCAATCAACTCTTGGAAATTATAAGTTTTAAACGGAGAATCTTCCTTTGGTAAATTATTTTCATCTACACGAATAACCCTCAAATTCATATTTGCTTTTTGAAATTCTTTGGTCTTATCCAAATCACCTGTTAAACCTAAAATCTTCCGAATCAGAGTACTATTCTTACCTTTTGCCTTGGGATTCACTTCAAACAGTTCGTACAATTCTTTCTCAGAGAAACCTTTATATGCAAGTATCTTATCTGCAATAACTTCCGTAAAAGCCTTTTTCTCGCCCTTAAAATTAGCTAGAACACTTTCTTGATCTGACTGGTTAAAAATTTTATTGTTGATCAGATAGGTCATATAGCTGGACTTTAATTCCCAAGCTCGTTGTTTTGCCAATTCATTACTGAAAGGTTGTTGTCTTAAATCTTTTCCTTTACCTGTTCCCTTCGTACAAGTGGACAAATAATTTCCATCTGATTCGGATAATTCATGAGCCTTTCCTTGTCTGATTTTTCCTGTTATTCTCTTAAAATCTTCTAGAATGACAGGCATATCCTCTTCAAACCATTCATATAGAAAAATTTTTTCAATCTCATAGTCTGCCATCGTCTGATCAGGAATTAAACCATTGTAGAACAACAACAGAATTTTGGCACATTTTTTCCATAAATGAGTGGAGTAAAAATCCTCTAAATTCTCCTCCATATAGTTTAGTATTGTTAATACAAGTCGTTCTTTAGCACTAAGCGTTCCATTTTTATTTATTTTAAATGGCGTAACTTTTAATTCTACACCTATTTTTCCAAAATCAGCTTCTGAGTCGCTATTAGGTGGGTACCCATAAAAATATTTCTCAATGTAATTACCGTATTGACCTTTCGATTTCATGCTGATTGGCTTATCTGCCACTTCAGAGACAACTTTTTCAACATAATTTTCGTAAGTCTTATAAAGTGAATGATTATATTCTTCCATAATGTCAGAAAATTTTCTATTCAATAATTGAGTAGAATAATCAATAACACTCTGAAGTTCACTGTCATCATAATTAAATAAGTTCTGATCCATTGTTTTCTCCTGTCCGTTATATTATACCAAATTGAACGACAGCAATCATTCAGGCTTGATCAATTGTAGAAAATAGGATATAATGTATTGAGCTGTAAAAAATGAAGGAGAGAGCATGAAAGTATTAGAACTATTTGCAGGAGTTGGAGGATTCCGAATCGGACTCGAAAACTCAGATAAGAAGCTTTTTCAAACAAATTGGTCAAACCAATGGGAACCATCCCGTAAATCTCAAGATGCATTTGAGGTTTATGATTATCACTTCCCTAATAGTGAAAATCTCAATATTAGTATATCTGATATTACAGATGAACAATTTTCAAATATGGATGCTGATATGATTGTTGGGGGATTTCCTTGTCAAGATTACTCAGTTGCTCGAAGTAAGAAAAACGAGAAAGGCATTGAAGGGAAAAAAGGTGTTCTTTTTTGGGAGATTATTCGAGCTACAGAAATTATCAAACCCAAATACCTCATTTTGGAAAATGTGGATAGACTATTAAAAGCACCTTCTAAACAGCGGGGTCGAGATTTTGCGATTATGCTTACAGCTTTTAATAATCTTGGATACTCTGTTGAATGGAGGGTTATTAACGCTGCCGAGTATGGTAGAAGCCAGCGTAGACGTCGTGTCTTTTTCTTCGTTTATCGAAATGATACAAAGTTTGCAAAACTAATTGATAAACAGTTTGAGCAAAATGATTCTGTTTTTGAAGAGCAAAAGTACGATGAGTACTTATTCCATACAGGACTATTTGCAACTCAATTCCCTATTAAAAATTTTCCTGTTAAAAATAGACATGTTTTTTACGAGCTTGGAAATGATATCGTAGAGGTTTCGGATAATTTTACAGGAACTGTCTGGAACACAGGGGTTATGAGGTACGGAAAATACTACTCCATTGATACAGAACCTAATTATAATGGAAATCCAATTACATTAGGTGAAATACTTCAAGACGAAGAGCAAGTACCCGATAAATATTTCATTACAGATCCAGCTAAATTAGAAAAATTTCAGTTCCTGAGAGGACCAAAACGTATAGAGAGAACTTCAGCGGATGGACATACTTATATCTATTCTGAAGGGGGGATGGCACCCTACGATAATTTAGACTTGCCAGGACGTACCATGTTAACCTCGGAAGGTACTGTTAATCGCTCTACTCATTTCTTAAAAATAAACAATAAATACCGTCTAATTACTCCTGTTGAAGCAGAACGCCTTCAAGATTTTCCAGACAATTGGACAGCAAAAAAGAAGCTATCAGATGGTTCTATCGTTGAGGTATCTGATAAAATGCGAATGTTTTTTATGGGAAATGCACTAGTCACTGAAATAGTAAAAGAAATTGGTAATTTCATAAAAGGAATCGATTAAGATTTAGAATAACACCATGAATAAAAAGGTTTAAAATCAATGTTTTGAAACGATGATTTTAAACCTTTTATATTTCTCGATTTTACAGAAAAAACTAGTTCGCTTTACCTATATTTTTATAGCACGCTTATCAAAACATCTGAGAACCAAAGGAATTTTTTTGTTATTGGGAAGCCGGAGCTTGCACCAATTACAGAATCAATGCCACAATATGGGCATAATGCGGTTCCTCTGTCGTCTATTTTTGTATCTTCCACTAGCCATTCATCAATTTCATGTGGAGAAAAAATTTGCATACAATAAAAACAACCACAAATTTCATCCTTTTCCAATTCGGGTTTATTATTACTACAATACGCATGAGCTAAGCTGTAATCATGTTTATTCAAAATCTTTCCCATTTCTCTTTTCTATGATTGAGTCGGAATAATTGTGAGGTCGCTGTGGTCATTTAAAAAACTATACATTGGTACCCCAAAACCCTCTTTCGATATATTCTCACATAGAGTTTTTACAAAAAATTCTATCCACTCACTAGAAGGTTCCACAGCATCATCAGTCTGAGGAGTGAACCACATTTTAGGAATAAGTTCTACTGTGTCTACATCGAATGCAATCCCAATCATCATATCATAGAAATCAAAGGAAGCACAAAAAGCACACATATTATCGCTAACCTTATCAATTCCTAATTCAGGAGGTATTTCCATCATCGTAATCATCATTCGACCAGTTATTTCTCCATTTTCCTCTTCAAACTTATCCAGTATCCCTTGCTCACGGAGGATATTTTCCACATTGAAGAACACTTCTTTATCAGCTAACATAATCTTATCTCCAACAATTTGATCTAACTTTATTATACCATCTATTACCACTATGTTTTGTGCAACTTTCTTTCTATCGGATCGAAAATCAGAATCTTATGCTTTACAGTGGAGACACATAGACTTTTCTAACGGTGAAATTCTCATAGAACAAGCATTAGACCGTTTTGGAAATGTAAAATCTACCAAAGGAAACAAGAAAACACTTTTTAAAGCACCAGCAGAATTAATGGAACTTTTAGCGAATTGGAAAACAAAGCAACGGGAGGAACTAAAACTATTCGGTCTAAGGCAAAGTCAGAAACAGTTTGTTTTCACCTATAATGATCGTTCAAACAATATTAACGTTCCACTCCATACTGACTATCTAAACCATAGGATGAACTCCGTAAGACGAAGACATCCTGAACTAGCCCCAGCTTCTCCCCATAAGCTAAGACATACAGGAGCCACGTTAGCTAAACAAGCTGGAATTTCTCTAGAAACCATTTCCGAAGCCCTAACTCATAGTGATAAAGAGATCACCAAGACCTATGTTAATACTAAAGATACTGTCAATCAGACTGTCGGAGATATTGCATTTCGTAGCTTAAAAAACTGATGGGGTGAATTTTGGGGTGAACTTTCGATTTTTGGGACAAAAAAAGACATCCAAGAAAGAAATCTTGAATGTCTGTAAACGTTGATATATCGCTGATAATTAACGTTTTGAGAATTGTGAAGCTTTACGAGCTTTCTTAAGACCTGGTTTGACACAGTTGGATTTCAGGTACTTTCAGTTTAGCTTTATATCAACCATCATCAAAATCCAACTATTTTCTTATTTTAAAAAATATGAATAAGTTTGATTGAATGAGGGAATTTCTTTAATTTTTTTCTTAGCACCTATAAGTTAATAATACTATTCTTTAAATTATAGTTTATAATTATCTGATGTTTCAATGACCACAAAACAAAGTACAGCGAATCACTTCCTTTAGTCAAACATATAACTGAACAACATTGTTTATCTTCCTGCACTTTCATATTTTTTCAATCCTTTTCTAAAAATTGTACGACTGATAATAATCAAAAAAACTGTAAAAACTATTTGATAGAAAAATAGGTTCAATGTATCTTTCCCTAAAAATATTAATACTGCAGGATTGGCAATTAATAAATTGGGAACAAATAACATAGTGATCAATCTGTTAATACCTGTAAAAATATTATATGGATACTTAGAAATTCCAATATAATTCAAAAATACATCTACTTTTGAAAATTTAGTTGGGAACCAAAATGAACTAATCGTTATTAGAAACCAAATTGAATAATATATAATACAACCACACATTAAAGAAAGGATATAAAATAATATTTTTAATGAATTTAAATGTACATTTAAATTTCCATAACTTATAAAAATAATCGCAAGACCAAAAAAAGTATTCACGAATTGAACTAAATTAAATGATCTAAAAATATAGAACAACTGAGTATCAAACGGCCTCAATAAAATTTGATCCAAGTTACCACTCAAAATATCTGATTCTAAAATTCCCATACTTCTAATTAACAATCCCATCATAACTCCATCTACAATAGTGTAGGAACCTACCAAAAATAAAATTTGATAATAGTCCCAACCATTAAAAGAGTCTATGTTTAAGAAAATCAATCTAAAAAATACAATAGGTAAACCAATCCACAGTATCGACGAAAATAGACCACAAAAGAAGTCAAAATGAAAATTCATATCAGATTTAAAACCAAAATGAAGTAGCCTAAAAATTACTTTTATTCTAAACATTTTATCCTCCCACATTTGAGAAGTGCTCCACTCCTTTTCTCAATATGAATCTTGATATAATATAAAAAATGATGCACCAAATCAATTGAATACAAATAATTCTCAAATAGTCTATTAATTTATATGTATCATTACTAAACATCTGAAGCGGTTCATATACTAAGTATTTAAAAGGTAATACATCTAAAAACAGACGAAAATTATTTGAAAAAAAACTTAAAGGCAATAATATTCCTGATAAAAACTGAATTACTATTTCTTTAACAGTAAGGACAAAAAATATATTTTCTAACCAAAAAGAAAGCATACCTACACAACATGATATTAAAAACCATAGAACCATAGATAGAATAATTGCAATACTTCCTAAAATAAGAATTTCAATGGTTAATAACTCATTCTTGTAATAAACACTGGAAAATAAAATGACAGGAATGATGATAAATAATAAATGAGCAAGCCTATCTCCAAGCATTTTACAAAAATAATACTTATAAAAAGTAACAGGTTTTATTAATATGCTAAAAAAATTTCCTGAATGAACATCGTCATTGATTTCCCAATCAACTGGATAAAAAACAAAATATGAAAAAATTATAGTCCCCAAATAGTATTGAACCATTGAGGTAAAATCATATCCGGCTATATTTATTTGGTTACTCTGATATATATATGTCCATAAAAATACTGATATCATAATTTGTATACTTGCCTGTAACATTAACAATAGTACACTTGATTTATAGTTCAAAATAGATCGAAATGATATCAGAATAATAGACATTTCTTTTTTCAATTGTGCTCCTTTTTTGTAAAATAGTTTTGTAAAATAATTTCTTCTAAAGAAAGATTTGATATTTCAAAATCTTCTATATCTACAAGCTTATTGATTGATTCTAATGTCTCAAAGACAAAATCTCTAGGTATTTTTAGTATACATTCCGATTTTGTTTGAGAAATGACTACTACTCCTTTAACAGAGCATAACTCTGGTACCAAATCTAATGTCATTTTTATCTTTAAATATTTAAAATCAGAAAATTTAGATAAAATAACATCCATTGACTCCTGCAAAATAATTTTTCCTTTGTCAATGACGATTAATTCGTCACAAACAGACGAAATATCATCCATATCATGACTCGTTAAAATAATAGTAGTATGACATTCCTCATTCATTTTCTTTAAAAATGTTCTGATATCTTTTTTAGACTGTATATCTAACCCTATAGTAGGCTCGTCTAAAAATAATATTTCCGGACTTGTTAAAGATGCCGCGATAAACTCCATTTTCATTTTTTGTCCAAGAGAGAGGGTCCGGACCTGCTGGTAAAGCTGATCTTTTACATTCAACAAATTGCTTAACTCCTGAATTCGTTCTTGTAAAATCGCCGGTTCTACCTCATATAAAGTACCAATCAATTGAAAATAATCTATAGCCGAAACATCTTGAAATAACTGTAATTTATTTCCTACTACTATTGAAATTTTTTTTCTAAAATTTATACTTCTTTTAAATGGAATTTCTCCATTCACTTCTAATTTTCCGGAACTAGGATAAAGAGTCCCAGTCAACATTTTAATCGTTGTGGATTTACCAGCTCCATTACTCCCAATAAAGCCAACTATACTCCCTCTCTTAATCGTAAAACTAATATCTTGAACAGCTCGAATCGTTATTTGATTACGTTTCAAAAATCTCTTGATAAATGGGAGTCTTGAATCAAAATTATAAAAATTTTTAGATAAATTCTGAGCATTAATAACTATTTCACTCATATATCTCTCCTTTCGATAAAATATATTTACTTGTACTTTTTCCATACTTTACCAAAATGCTAAAGATTGAGCTAAAATCTTCGGGATGGGTAAAATAATATTTGTCTTTAAAAAGTTTCTCAAAACCTTCAAGGCGATTATTGAAATCATTAAATTTTGTATTGTCTAGCTGGTTGAATGTCTCTTTAATATCCATAAACTTTCTCCGTGATTCTTTATTTCACTTTATAAATAGAAGAGTGTCTATATATTTATAGATCCTCAAGGACTTGCATTTTATCAAGTATAAGTAGAATAGTATGTAAGGGTTTACATATTCATATTATATGATTATTTAAGGAATCCGTCAATTTTCCACATTATTATATGACAAAATGTATTTTTTAAAAATGCAAAAAATCTATGAGCAAGATGTTTGACTTCCTTTTTTAAAGTATATATATTTATATTAACCTTAGAAAAGAAAGAATGTTTGAACAGATATTCAATAATAATTACTTTTTTTAAAATTAAAATTCGAACTTTAAATTTTTATCTTTTTTATATTATTGAGTAACCTAAATTGCCCAATTTGTAAAATTTAGCTAGACAAAAAAAGACATTCAAGAGAAATTTCTTAAATGTCTGTAAACGTTGATATATCGCTGATAATTAACGTTTTGAGTGCAGTGGTTGCCATCCAATCAAACATCGCTTCGCTTGTTTTCTTGGGGCAACTGTGCATAGCATATCTCTACGCGACTAAAGTCGCTAGAGCTATCCTAATTGCGCACCGCCAGTTCTCATACAAAAAAACACCTTGCAAGATGCAAGGTGTTTTCGTTTGTACTCTGCTGTCCAGTAACGAATTAACGTTTAGAGAACTGGCTAGCTTTACGAGCTTTCTTAAGCCCTGGTTTTTTCCGCTCAACCATACGGGCATCACGAGTCAAGAGACCTGCGCGTTTCAATGAATCACGGAAGTCTGGGTCTACTTGAAGAAGAGCACGCGCGATACCATGACGAATCGCACCTGATTGACCACCGTATCCACCACCGTTTACATTGACAAATACGTCGTATGAACCTTCAGTTGAAGTTACAGCGAAAGGTTGGTTGATCACGAGACGAAGATCTGCGTGTGGGATGTACTCTTCTACATCTTTTTTGTTTACTGTAATTTTACCAGTACCTGGTACCAAACGAACGCGTGCAACCGCGTTTTTACGGCGACCAGTACCTGCATATTGTGCTTGTGCCATTATTTCTTGCTCCTTTCCTCTTAGATAAGTCCTGAGATATCTAGTACTTCTGGTTGTTGTGCAGCGTGTGTGTGCTCACCACCTACGAAGACTTTCAATTTCATACCTTGTGCGCGTCCAAGAGTGTTGTGTGGAAGCATTCCCTTCACTGATTTTTCGATCAAACGCACAGCGTTTTTAGAACGAAGTTCACCAGCAGAGATTTGTTTCAATCCACCTGGATACATAGAGTGAGTGTAGTAGATCTTATCTGTTGCTTTTTTACCAGTTAATTTCACTTTTTCAGCATTGATCACGATCACAAAGTCACCTGTATCAGTGTGTGGTGTGAAGGTTGGTTTGTTTTTTCCGCGAAGCACGCTAGCCACTACTGCAGAAAGACGTCCAAGAGGTACATCTGTTGCGTCAACAACGTACCATTTGCGTTCAACTTGGCCTGGTTTAGCCATAAAAGTTGTTTTGTTCATGATTTCTCCTATACGAATTCGTAATATTTGTTTACAAGGTGATGGGTGTTCCGTCCCATCGAAGGTATTTGGAAGGTTCCGGGGCCTTTCAAATGGGGTAAACAATACCGTTTATCATTATAGCAAAGCCCTATGCCAAAGTCAAGAAGGTCTCCTTGAAAATTTAGCCTTTGATCCCTTCTCTCTTTTCTGATCACCATAGACCAGATAGAAGGGCTTGATCAGCGCTCTTGTTGTCCCACTACAAAGAGAGCCAGTGTATCTGGTCCGACATGCGCGGAGATAACAGGTCCAAGGGGCTCCACCACAACCTGCTGGATAGTCCCTTCTTCTAGCAGGAGGTCCCGCATCTGCTCCGCCCCTTTTCGATCATTGGCATAGGCGACCACTGCTGTCTGATCTGCTAAATCTTCCGTGGCATACTTGAGGATTTCAGCTACGCCTTTCTTTCTTCCACGGACTTTTGACAAGGGAAGAATCCGTCCGGCAGCATCAATCCAGAGGATAGGCTTGATATTGACCAAGCTTCCTACCAGGGCGGATGTACGGGACAGGCGACCGCCTCTCATCAGGTGATTGAGATCGTCCACCAAAAAATAAGACCGCAAGCGGGGGGCTTTGTCTAAGACCAGCTCAGCCACCTCATCCAAACTGACTCCAGCATCCCTTGCTTCCACTGCAGTTCTCACTAGATACCCTTCTCCACCAGATACAGCAAGCGTATCGACAATTCGAATCTGGGCTTTAGGATAATCTTCTAAAATCAAGTCACGCGCCATAACAGCTGATTGGTAGGTACCAGATAGGACAGATGAAATCGCGATATAAAGCACCGCCTCGCCAGCCTCTACTTGTTCGCGGAAATACTCTTCAAAGGTCCCCACATTAACTTGACTGGTTTTTGGCTGACTGCCTTTTCTCATCTTCTCCAACAAGTCCTCTGCCACTAATCGGTCAGGACCCACCGTTTCGTAGACTTGACCATCCACTTCTACCGTCAAGCCCATCATGTCCACCTGATGCTCTGATGCCCAGTCCAAATTAAGGTCTGATGTCGAGTCTGTTAGGATTTTAAAACTCATATTTTCTTTTTCTCCGATCATTGCGATTACATTCATTATATCAAGGAAGATGTTCTTCTTTTTTTAAAAAATGATTACATTTTTAAAATCTATCCGTCCTTCCTAGGGAAGTTCCTCTTCTATCCAACCTTTTTCAGAAGGGAATAATGTTGGATAGCGAAGTAGGATAGAAAGAAAGAGTACGAGATATCCCACACTCTTCTAGCCTATAAGCGGTTGCGAAAGACCTCATACATCAGGATCGCCGCAGCCACACTAGCATTGAGACTCTGGACATGTCCTTGCATAGGGATCGTGATCATCTCATCTACTTGTTTCTTGATATTGCTGGAGATGCCCTTTCCTTCATTTCCGATAATCAGCGCTAGCTTTCCAGAAGTATTCCATTGATGGGATGGGGTTCCATTCATGTCTGTCCCAAAAATCCAGAACCCTTCTTCCTTGAGCTTGTCCAGCGTCTGACTCAGGTTGGTTACCCGTGCGATCGGAACATGCTCTACCGCACCCGTCGATGTCTTTGAGACCACAGGTGTGACTCCAACAGAGCGATGTTTCGGAATGATCACGCCGGTCACATTGGTCGCATCAGCAGTTCTCAGAATAGAACCTAGATTGTGGGGGTCAGTCAGTCCATCTAAAATCAAAAGAAGGGGATTTTCCTCTTGACTAGCCCGAGTCAGGATAGTAGCCAGTTCTGCATAGGCAAATGCGGCTACTCGAAGCACAAACCCCTGGTGCACCGCTCCTTCTGTCATTTCCTGCAAGGTCTTTTTGGGCGTCCAGCTGATGGAAACCTTCTTCTCTGTCGCCAACTGTTTTATCTTTTCGACATTTTTCCCACGCAGGTCATTTTGAATGTAGAGCTTATTTCCGGTGTTCGCATGGAGAGCTTCTTCGACTGCATGGACACCATAGACGATATCATTTTTTTCCATGCTTCTAGTATAGCACAAAAGCCTGATGGAAGCGGAAAAATCTTCCTTCTGTGGTATAATAAACGTATTTCGACATCACAAAAATCACTGGTTTACGTTACTACTTGTACAATTAGAAAGGATTCTATGCCACTTCTCCATCGAACGATCAAACTAGCCTTGGTCACTTGTCTGGCTACGGGACTGGCTTCCTTATTGGGGATGAGCTATGCTGTCTCAGCCGGCATCATCGCAATTCTTAGCCTTTCAGATACGAGGCGAAGTACGCTCCGATTAGCCTATGCGCGTACCATGTCGACGATATTGGCTCTCGTGACAGGCAGCCTTGTCTTTCTCCTGCTTGGCTTTCATCTGTGGGCCTTGGGAGCCTTTCTACTTCTTTATGTTCCTCTGGCCTATCTGTGGGGGTGGGAAATTGGCATCACCCCGAGCAGTGTCCTGGTTACCCACCTGTTCCTGGAGCGCTCGACGTCTTGGCTCCTCCTTGGAAATGAATTAGCGATTTTTCTGATCGGTACAGGATTTGCCCTTCTCGCTAATCTCTACATGCCTTCTCAACAAGAAGAAATTGACCATTACCACGAGCTGGTAGAAGACCAACTCAAAAAAATCCTCTACCGCTTTGAGGGATTCTTAGGCAGAGGAGATGGTCGCAACGATGCCCGTTTGATCCGTGAATTGGAGGAGACCTTGGATCAAGCGATCGATCTTGTCTATCAGGACCAGGCCAATCACCTCTTCCATCAGACCAACTACCACATCCACTACTTCGAAATGCGAAAACGCCAAAATGCTATCCTTAAAGACATGGCTCAAAACATCAACGATTGTCAACTAGAGGCCGAGGAAAGTTTGATCTTAGCTCAGTTGTTTTCGAAAACAGCCCAGCAATTGAGCCAGGATAATCCCGCCCATCATCTCCTAGATGAAATCGAAAACTATCTAACCCTCTTTCGAAAGCGGCCCTTGCCCAAGACCCGCACCGAGTTCGAAACTAGAGCAACGCTCTTGCAGTTATTACGGGATTTGAAACAATTTATCCTCGTAAAGGTCGAATTTTACCGAGAATATAAAAGAGAGTGAGACAGAAATCGGTCATTCCTTAGAATTTGATTTCGTCGTCCCACCTCCGCACACTTGAGTCGGTCTGTAAAAGCGGATGAAATCAGCCTAGTAGAGCCCCACTCAACCACTGCGTCTTGCTCGACCATCCAAAAACAATGGAGAGGCTAGGACTTTTGTCCCAGCCTCTTGTTTGTGATTTGTATCAGATGTCTCCCTCGCGGGTCGTCCGCTAACGGGTTTCTTCCGACTTTTCTACGGCATCGATACACCAGCTGATCAACTCTTCTAGGCGGTCTATTTCTTCTGTCATATGCAGATAACCCAAAAGGGCTTCAAATCCGGTTGACATGCGGTAAGTCACCACATCCGCATTCTTGGCCTTGGTGTGGCTATTGGCATTGCGGCCACGTTTATAGATGTCGCGTTCTTTTTCCGTTAGGATATCAGCTTCTAACATTTGGGAAATCAAATCCGCTTGAGAACGTGCTGAGACATAGCGATTCGCTTTTTGATGAAGCTTATTGGGCTTGGTCATTCCTTGAAAAATTAAATGTCTGCGAATATACATCGCATAAACCGCATCCCCTTCAAAGGCCAAGGCAATCCCGTTAATCAAATTGATATCAATCACGCGTCCACCGTACACCTTCTTTTGTATCCAAGAGTTTGATTCCTTGGCTGGCTAGTTGATCACGGATTTCATCCGCACGAGCAAAGTCTTTGGCAACACGCGCTTCCTGGCGTTCTGCAATCAAGGCTTCAATCTCGGCGTCCAGGACTTCCTCAACAAAGACGATCCCAAAGACTTCTAACATGGCAGCAAGGACTTCTTTGACCCTTGCATCATAATTGCCAGAATTGATCCATTTGGCCAACTCAAAAACAACCGTAATCCCATTCGGTGTATTGAAATCCTCATCCATAGCTGAGATAAACCTATCCACAAAGTCCTGCAAACTTGCAGAATCTACCTCTCCTGTAAAAGGTTGCTCATAGGTATTTTTCAAATACTTGAGATTGGTTTCTGCATCTTGGACCCCTTTTTCCGTAAAGTTAATGGGCTTGCGGTAATGCTGGGTCGCAAAGAAGAAACGAAGGACTTGGCCATCAATGGTTTTGAGGGCGTCATGAACCGTGATAAAGTTACCAAGAGATTTGGACATTTTGACATTATCAATATTGACAAAGCCATTGTGCATCCAGTAGTTGGCAAAGGTCTGACCTGTTTTGGCTTCAGACTGGGCAATTTCATTGGTGTGGTGGGGGAACTCAAGGTCTGCCCCACCACCATGAATATCAATGGTATCACCTAAAATCCCCGTCGACATGACCGAACACTCAATGTGCCAGCCAGGACGACCTGCTCCCCAAGGGCTGTCCCAAGAAATCTCGCCTGGTTTAGCTGCCTTCCAAAGGGCAAAGTCCACCGGATTTTCCTTGCGGGCTGTTTCTTCATCGGTTCGACCAGAAGCACCTAGCTCCAAGTCTTCCAGTGTTTTGTTAGCCAACTTAGCATAGTCGTGGGATTTTTCCACCCGAAAATAAACATCGCCTTGACTCTCATAGGCATAGCCTTTTGCGATCAAGTCCGCGACAAAACGGATGATGTCATCCATAAACTCGACCACTCGTGGATGGCGGGTTGCAGGCTTGACACCTAGAGCTGTCACATCCTCCCGAAAGGCTGCGATGTACTTGTCTGCCACTTCCTGCGGCGTGATGCCTTCTTCCTTGGCACGATTGATGATTTTATCGTCTACATCCGTAAAATTGGAAATGTAGTTAACCTCATAGCCGCGATACTCAAAATAGCGACGAATCGTATCAAAAGCTACCGTTGAACGAGCATTCCCGACATGGATATAGTTGTAGACTGTCGGTCCACAGACATACATGCGAACCTTTCCTTCTTCGATGGGGACAAATTCTCGCAAATCACGAGACATGGTGTCGTAAATTTTAATCATACAGCCCACTCCCTTCTCTATTTCTGACTGTTTCGGCTGAAAACCAGCTCTGCAAAAGGGCCAAATTGTCTGAGGCTATCCAGTTGGTAAAAGCGTTGCCCTTCCTCTTGGGTAAAGAGGGGAACCCCCTTTCCTAGGATAAGGGGCGCTATCTGAATAATGAGGTGGTCGAAAAGATCCGCATCCAAGAGCGGTCCTACCAAGGAATTCCCACCAATCACAAAGACATTTTTACTTTTGTCAATCTGGCGAACAAAGTCCACCACATCCCCAGCTACTGGCTGGTAATTGCTGACAGGCAGATGCCTATCATGCGTAAAGACATAGTTTTCCGTAGCTTGATAAAAACTTTCTACATCTTGCAAATCTTGGATTTCCTCAAAGGTCCGCTTGCCCATGATGGTGATGTCCATTTGCCTGTAAAAGTCATCATAGCCTGTATCCTCTACAGAACCAAGCTGATGCAGCCAGTCTATCCTGTGCTGGCTGTCTGCCAAGTAGCCATCCATGGTGATACAGCCATAAAAATATACTGCCATTCTTGTAGTTACCTTTCTAGTTCCTTTGCTATTGTCAAAGCGATAGTAAAAAAAGTCATGGCATCAGCTGTCCGCTCTTCACGGCGGGCATCCTAGGTTCGGTTATGATGATCCACATAATCAGCTGTGTAGAAAAACTGATAGACTTTTGCTTGTCGAAATTGACTCCAAGCCATGATCGCTGAAGCTTCCATGTCCACCACTTGGGCTCCAACAGCCAAGCGACATTTAACCTTATCAGGCGTTTCTCGATAAAAGGCATCCGTCGTCCAAGCCCTGGTCCGAATGTGCTCAATACCAGATTTGTTCAAAGCTTCTTCCATGGTCAAGAGCAAAGTTTCGTCATAAGCTATCTCATCACTTGCAGGAGCATAGTGGTAACTTGTACCTTCATCCCGTAGAGCTGAACTTGGTAGGATCATCTTATCTGCTTGAATAGACTGATCCAGAACGCCACAAGACCCTAAAATGATAACGTTTTTAAACCCTCTCGCTTTGAGCTCTTCTAAGAGTCCTACAGCCATCGGAGCCCCAATCCCAATCATGGCTACTGCAAGTTTACGACCAGCTCCTTCATAGATATATCATGGAAATTTACCTTTTAGATTGATGAGATAGCCAGCTTCATAAACACCTTCATACTGCTTGACAGCCTTCAATCAGCTTTTTGATTGCTGCTCACTCTTTTGTTTCCAGTTTCCGTCTCACGCGAATCATAGCGCTTCCTCCGATTTCTCCATTCACAAACGAATAAACCCAAATTGATCACTGCAAAAATAGACCAGAGGATAATGCGCCCATCTGCATCGTCCTGAACCGCTGACCAAATCCGAAAACCAGACCAGAGGGCTAGCAATAGAAATGAGATTGCTCTTGTCGGTAATTCCTTTTTCACGATATTGACCTCCTATAAGTGCGAAGAATAATAACTCGCCTCACGCGCCGCCTGCAAGTCATGAATGACGGCCTCATCCTTGCGACCATGCACACGAACCACTTTCGCTGGAACGCCAACTACTGTGACATCGGCTGGAACAGAAGTCAACACGACGGATGCCGCTCCTACCTTAGCCCTCTCTCCAATTTCAATCGGACCAATAATTTGCGAATGAGCAGAAATCAAGGCTCCCTTACGAACGGTTGGGTGCCGTTTCCCGGTATCTTTTCCCGTACCTCCAAGAGTCACCCCATGATAGAGGAGAACTCCCTCTTCCACAATAGCCGTCTCTCCGATTACAAGGCCTGAACCATGGTCAATGAAGACCCCTGCTGCAATCTGTGCCCCAGGATGAATCTCAATCTGAGTCCAGAAGCGCCAAAACTGGCTGTGCATACGGGCTAAAAGTTTTAATTTGCGGTTCCACAGCCAATGAGATAGACGATGGGCTGCCAAGGCCTTAATCCCCGGATAGGTCAGTAGAACTTCCAGAGATGTGCGGGCAGCGGGGTCATTTTCTTTAATAATGGCGATTGATTTTTTCCACCATCCCATGAAATTCTCCTTCCTTTCGATGAATGCATCCGAACCGTTCTGACTAGTCACTCCGCAAAGGGAGCCTCTCCTATTTCGAATCTCGTTCTACCTTGTGAATTTTAAATTCGCCAAAGGATTTACTGTCTTTTCGATCATGTGATTTGTGATCATGGCGATGACGTGGACGCTCTTTCTGCTCGTGACGTTCTGGTGCTTGTTCGAAGACCCCTTCTGGTTTTGGTAGGAGAGCCTTCATAGAAGCATCTACGCGTCCCTTCTCATCAATCTTGATAATCTTCACGTCTACTTCATCACCGACTTCCACCAAGTCTTCCACTCGGTTGGTCCGTTGCCAAGCCATTTCTGAAATATGAACCAGGGCGTCTGTTTTTTCAAAGAGGTTGACAAAAGCTCCAAATTTTTCAATCCGAACGACCTTGGCCCGGTAGGTTTCGCCAACCTTGGCTTCCCGGACTAGGTTCGCGATGATCTCTTTCGCACGATTGATCGCCTCTTGATCGGATGAGAAGATCGACACCAAGCCATCTTCATCAATATCTATCTTGACACCTGTTTCTGCGATAATCTTGTCGATGGTTTCGCCACCTTTACCGATCACAACCTTAATCTTGTCCACATCGATGGTGATGGTATCGATTTTTGGTGCTGTTGGAGCCAATTCAGCACGCGGTGCTGCGATCGTACTCTCAATCAAGTCCAAGATTTCAAAACGGGCTTTCTTAGCTTGCGCTAGAGCTTCTTCCAGGATTTGAGGGGTAATTCCTTCAATCTTAATATCCATCTGAAGGGCTGTAATCCCCTCACGCGTTCCTGCCACCTTAAAGTCCATATCCCCGAAGTGATCTTCTAGACCTTGGATGTCCGTCAAGACAGTATAGTTGGTCCCATCCGAGATGAGTCCCATGGCAATTCCAGCTACCGGCGCCTTGATAGGTACACCACCCGCCATAAGGGCCAGGGTTCCAGCGCAGATAGAGGCTTGAGAAGAAGATCCGTTGGATTCCAAGACTTCTGCTACCAAGCGAATGGCATATGGAAACTCTTCTAACGATGGTAAGACTTGCTCTAAAGCCCGCTCACCAAGGGCCCCATGGCCAATCTCCCGGCGACCCGCAGCACCGTAACGGCCAGTCTCCCCTACAGAATATTGAGGGAAATTGTAGTGGTGCAAAAAGCGTTTCTTGTACTCGTCCTCTAAGCCGTCGATGATTTGCGTTTCGCCCATTGGTGCTAGCGTTAAGACAGAGAGAGCCTGGGTTTGCCCCCTCGTAAAGAGACCTGAACCATGGACTTGTGGGAGAAAATCAATCTCCGCATCCAGCGGACGAATCTCGTCTACGCGACGGCCGTCCGGACGGACCTTATCTTCGGTGATGAGGCGACGGACTTCTGCGTGCTCCATTTGCTCAAGGATTTCTGCGACATCTCGCATGATGGTCCCTAGATTTTCATCCTCAGCATAGCGTTCTTCATACGCCGCTTTGACTTGCTCTTTGACCGCTTCGGTCGCTGCTTCGCGGGCTTTTTTCTCTTCTACTTGGACGGCCTTTTGTAGATCTGCATTGTACTTCGCCACAATTTCCGCCTGCAACGTTGCATCCACTTGCAAGAGTTCGACCTCGGCCTTTTCCTTGCCGACGCTCGCTACGATTTCTTCTTGGAAAGCAATCAAGTCTTGAATCGCCTTGTGGCCGACCAAGAGTGCTTCTAACATGATGTCTTCAGAGAGTTCCTTGGCTCCGGATTCCACCATGTTGATCGCTTCCTTGGTTCCTGCGACGGTCAGCTCCAAAGCAGACACTTCTTTTTGTGCCTTATCAGGATTGATGACAAATTCACCATCTACATAGCCCACTTGCACTCCCGCGATAGGTCCATTAAAGGGGATATCTGAGATTGACAAGGCAAGTGAGGAGCCAAACATCGCTGCCATAGGAGCACTGGCATTCTCATCATAAGAGAGAACGGTGTTAATCACCTGCACTTCATTGCGGAAGCCCTCTGCAAACATCGGGCGGATTGGACGGTCAATGAGACGAGCCGTCAAGGTCGCATCCGTAGACGGACGGCCTTCCCGTTTCAACCAGCCTCCTGGGAACTTCCCAGCTGCATACATTTTTTCCTCATAATTGACCTGCAAAGGGAAGAAATCCCCTGTTGCCATCTTTTTGGACATGACTGCAGCCGTAAGGACGGTACTATCCCCATAACGAACTACCGTCGCACCATTTGCTTGCTTGGCCACCTGACCAGTTTCCACGATCAAGTCACGACCAGCAAATTTCATCTTAAAAACTTGTTTTGACATATCAAAACCCCTTTTTTTATTCATTATACGCCTTGCCTACAAAGATCAAGATACCAAGGCCACAAAAAGCAAAGTAAAAATAGGAAACTGACGAAGTCTTCGATGAAGACAAGACGGTTTATCTTTTTTACACAGCTTTTCGGCCGGGTTCAGTTACTCAAGATATTTTGGACGGTTCGGCTTGCCGAACATTTCTGTAGAAAAATAGAAAGGTGACGTTGCACTCGATGAGTGCAAGGAATCTTATCTTTTTTCCTAAGAAATGAGACCAAAATTCAGTTCATCAGGATACAAAGGGCGTGAAGAATCCCGTATGAAAATAGGAGATTGACGCAGTGTGCCACGCACACCAGGAAATCTATCTTTTTCACTAGGGATTTAGCCCGTGTTCAACTATCAAGATACCAAGGCCGCAAAAAGCAAAGTAAAAATAGGAAACTGACGAAGTCTTCGATGAAGACAAGACAGTTTATCTTTTTTACACAGCTTTTCGGCCGGGTTCAGTTACTCAAGATACCAAGCCGTTTAGCAACTCAAAGGAAAATAGGAAATCGAACGACGGAGCGAATGCTCCTAGGCAGATTTATCTTTTTCCACAGAGTTGTAGGCGTGTTCAATTACTCAAGATACCAAGGCCGCAAAAAGCAAAGTAAAAATAGGAAACTGACGAAGTCTTCGATGAAGACAAGACGGTTTATCTTTTTTACACAGCTTTTCGGCCGAGTTCAGTTACTCAAGATACCAAGCCGTTTAGCAACTCAAAGGAAAATAGGAAATCGAACGACGGAGCGAATGCTCCTAGGCAGATTTATCTTTTTCCACAGAGTTGTAGGCGTGTTCAGTTACTCAAGATACCAAGTCCGCAAAAAGCAAAGTAAAAATGATAAAATCCCTTTGAAATAAAGATTTCTTCAGCATTTTCCTACTTTGCACCACAGTTTACGGTTTTTGTATCATATTTTATATCCTCATCTTTGTATCCAAGCACGTATTCCCTTTATTTTACCATAAATCGCATAAAATGGCGGTACTTTCTTTTTAAGAATCCGAGACCTTTCGTTTCTCGTAAGGCTTTTTGGGTCCTCTAGGGTCCTCAGCAGAGCTAGACTTCCCTTTCTTGTTGAATTTTTGCTATACTATGGTCAGTAAATCAGTAAGGAGAACCCTATGGAACAAAAACATCGTTCGGAATTTCCAGAAAATGAACTCTGGGATTTAACCGCCCTTTACCAAGATCAAGAAGATTTTCTACGTGCCATTGAGAAAGCCCGAGAAGATGTTTCACAGTTTGTCTTAGATTACAAGGAAAACCTTAAAACCTTTGAAGACTTCGACCGAGCCTTGACCGAACTGGAACAGATTTACATCCAGTTGAGTCACATCGGAAACTACAGCTTCATGCCGCAAACAACGGACTATGGTGACGAAACCTTCGCAGAAATTGCCCAAGCCGGGACGGACTTTGAAACCTGGGCAAATGTGGAACTAGCCTTCTTTGACGATGCCTTAATCCATGCAGAAGATGCCGTCTTGGATCGTTTGGGTCAAATCACGGCCTACACTGGCCTGATCCGTCAAGTCAAGCTTAAAAAAGCCCATTCTCTGGATGCCGATGTCGAAAAAGCTCTTACCAACCTAAGAGAAGTCTTTTATGCCCCTCAAGATATCTATACTAAGATGCGAGCAGGCGACTTTGCCATGGAAGACTTCGAAGTAGAGGGGACGATTTACAAAAACAGTTTTGTCACCTACGAAAACTTCTATCAAAATCATGAGAACGCCGAAATCCGTGAAAAAGCTTTTCGCTCCTTCTCAAATGGCTTGCGCACCCACCAAAACACAGCTGCTGCTGCCTATCTTGCTCAAGTCAAATCTGAAAAACTGATTGCGGACATGAGAGGCTACGATAGTGTCTTTGACTACCTCCTTGCAGAACAAGAGGTCGACCGCTCTATGTTTGACCGTCAGATCGATCTCATCATGACAGAGTTTGCCCCCGTCGCACAGCGCTACCTCAAGCATGTTGCCAAGATCAATGGACTCGAAAAAATGACGTTTGCCGATTGGAAACTTGACTTAGATAGCGAACTCAATCCTGATGTGACCATCGACGGTGCCTATGACCTCGTGATGAAATCGCTAGCCCCTCTTGGGGAGGAGTACACCCGTGAAGTGGAACGGTACCAAGAGGAACGGTGGGTAGACTTTGCAGCTAATGCTGGTAAAGATTCCGGTGGATATGCAACAGACCCTTACCGCATTCACCCCTATGTCCTCATGAGCTGGACAGGGCGCATGAGCGATGTATACACACTCATCCACGAGATCGGCCATTCTGGTCAATTTATCTTCTCGGACAATCACCAAAGCTATTACAACGCCCATATGTCCACCTACTATGTCGAAGCTCCTTCTACTTTTAATGAGCTTTTGCTCAGTGATTACCTCGAACACCAGTTTGACAATCCGCGTCAAAAACGCTTTGCCCTCGCACACCGTCTCACAGACACCTACTTCCACAACTTTATCACCCACCTATTGGAAGCGGCCTTCCAGCGCAAGGTTTACACCCTTATCGAAGAAGGGGGAACCTTCGGAGCCAGCAAGCTCAATAGTCTGATGAAAGAGGTCTTAACAGAGTTCTGGGGAGATGCTGTCGAAATCGATGACGATGCGGCTCTGACCTGGATGCGTCAAAGTCACTACTATATGGGACTTTACAGCTATACCTACTCAGCTGGACTGGTCATCTCCACAGCAGGTTATCTCCACCTCAAAGAGGATGAAAACGGTGCAAACGATTGGTTAGAACTCCTCAAGTCAGGAGGAAGCCGAACACCTCTTGAATCTGCCCTCCTCATTGGAGCGGATATCTCAACAGACAAACCCCTCCGAGATACGATTCAATTCCTCTCGGATACTGTCGACCAAATCATCACATACAGTAAAGAGTTAGAAAAATAAGCCCTTGAGAAAGAGAGTGGGACAGAAATCGGTCATTCGGTAGAATGCGATTTCGTCGTCCCACCTCCACACAGTTGAGTCGAGCTGTAAAAGCTGATGAAATCAGCCTAGTAGAGCCCACTCAACCACTGCGTCTTACTCGACAATCCAAAAACAATGGAGAGGCTAGGACTTTTGTCCCAGCCTCTTTTTTGCTGGAGTGTATAGATACGTGCTTCCTTTTACAGTCTCTCCGGATGAAACGCATCTGCCTTTCCCTCCTATTATCAAAAAAGACTCGCAAAAGCGAGTCATGAAAGGATCTCTTATAGAAGAGCTTTAAACTGAATGTTGGAATCATGTTCAAAGCAGTCATCAAATCCACGTGGGTGATGGTATTCAATTCTATCCTTGTCTTGTGGATACGTGTACTTACCGCCCACTTCCCAGATAAATGGATGGAATTGATACTGTAACCGTTCTTTCCGCATCTTCCATAATTGGATGATTTCGTCTGTAGAAGCCATAAAGTTAGACCAGATATCATAGTGCACTGGGATAATGACTTTGGCGCGTAGATTTTCAGCCATCCGAAGCAAATCAATAGAGGTCATCTTGTCCTGAATACCGACTGGATTGTCCCCATAGTTGTTGATTGCAACATCGATATTGAAGTCTTTTCCGTGTTTCGCAAAGTAGTTAGAGAAGTGAGAGTCTGCCCCGTGGTAGATGGTTCCACCTGGTGTTTCAAAGACATAGTTGACAGCCTTGCGTGCCATTTCTTCGTCCGTGACAGCCAGCCCTTTCAAATTATCATTATTTTCTTTTGCACCTTCTACAGGAAGGGTTACAAGACAAGTCCGGTCAAAGGATTCCACAGCAGTGACCTTCATGTCCTTGAATTCAAAGCTTTCACCTGGTTTGATGACAACGATCCGCTCTTCAGGCACTCCCCATTTTTTCCAAATTTCACCGCATTCGTAAGGTCCAACGAATTTTACATGGTCTAATTTAGGGTTGTTCACGATCGCAGCAGCTGTGTTGATATCGATATGGTCACTATGGAAGTGAGATACCAAGTAATAGTCCAATTCATTGATCGCAAATGGATCAATGACCATTGGCTGAACACGCAAGTTTGGTTGTAATTTCCGAACACCCGCCATGTTCGCCATTTGGTGTCCCCATACCATGTCTTTCACTTTTTTAGTAGATTTTCCACGGTTAGACCAAAGGTCCATCACCACATTGGCACCACCAGGAGTCTTAATCCAGACACCACAGTTTCCTAGCCACCACATGGAGAAGTTGCCTTCTGGGACCACTTCTTCTTCGATTTCTTCATTGAGCCAAGTTCCCCATTCTGGGAATGTGCTCAAAATCCAAGATTCTCTTGTAATATCTTTTACGTTTGCCATTTTTTTCCTCCTAGAGATGTACATGAACTTTTTATAGTTTCATCATACCGGAAAAGCAGACGCAAAAAAAGACCAAATGAGGCACAGGTTAGTGTTCACATTTGGACCTATTCAAGATTTGATACGGTTTAGAACCGTCTCTAGCGCATCTCATTGGTCAGCAACTGTTGGATTTGACGAGACAGTTCTTTCCTTTCCTCCTCCCCAGTAACATAGGGCTTCAGCAATTGATCCAATTGATTGGACAAGGAGAGTTTCGTATCAAAGATAGCCTCTTGCTTCAGAGCGTGTGAGAGACGCAGGACGTCTTCCTTGCTTAAGATTGGCTGGACAACCACAGTCGGAATACTCGTTTCAACGACATCAGCCGTTTCCACCACCAGATCGACAGAAATAATATCCTGCACACTACGAAATTGCTCCGATGAAAAAACAGCTTCAATCTGGTGCAAGGGGAAGTACTGTTTCAACTGTTTCATCAGTAGTTGCTGCAAAGCAAGGCCATCATCACACACGATACAAATTTTTCGCGTCAAAATATCCATATGATTGTTCTGCGCGGCCCCACCCAAATGAGCTGTCAGATAGGCAATGTCATCATCATTGAGTTCGATATTCCAATTTTTCTCCAAAATACTCGCAGAAACTTTAGCGATTTGGAAGAGCTCGTGGTACTTTTCTTTCATCTGCTCTGTCAATGGATTTCGAAGAAAAATACCATACCGCTTGCGATAAACCAAGGCTTTGCAGTGGATCAACAAGCGATTTCGCAGAATCTCTCGTTCGGGAAAGACAAAGGTCGAATTGGCCTCAATCTGGTTCAAAAACTGATCCAACACAGCGGCCAAATATTGAAAATCATCACTTTCAATATGCTCATCCCCGTCCTTGCGATATGACAAGAGCAAAATCGTCAAAATAGCAATCTCAATAGAAGATAATTGAATGGAGAATTGCTCTTCTAGATTCTGGGCAATTTCTTGTGCGACAGAGTGTTCGATTCGTTCCTGAACAGGGGCTAGTTCTTGTTTAAATTGTTCCAATTCCACAGGGGTCAAGGAAATATTTTGATAAGCCATCATGAGATAAGGAAAAAGCTGAACCATGAGATCAATTTCGTTCAAATTCAGTCGTTTTCCCCATAAGTGACGAAGGTTTTTGAGGCAGGTAATAAAACTTTCTCGAAACTCCTGAGAAAAATAAATAGCCCCTCCAGGTAATGCACCTGCCATGCTTTCGACAATGGAGATAAAACTTTCATTTTCTTCCGTTAAAATCTGATGCATCAACGAGTGAACATACTGGATTTTTTCCATCGGATAGCTCTTTAAGAAATAGCCTTCCGATTTCGTTGCATAAAGTGTAATTCGATAGTGACTCGATTCTAATATGTGTCGAATTTCATTGAGATCATTCAAAACGGTATTTCGCGAGACGTCCGTCAAGGTCATCAACTTATCAATCGTAATGCGTTGAGGATCGATTGCGATACAAACTAGCATCAGCTCCATTCTTTCTTGCATACTCAAGATATACGAAAGGCTATCCATGCCTTTCATCATCTTTTCGCATGCCTCTCGCTGTTGTGGAGTCAGCAGGAGGCCAATCCGTGGTTTACTAACGATTGGTTCCGTATCAGCTGGCAGGGCTTCGTTTATTTTTTCGAGATGGTAGTAGACTTTACGACGTGATTGGTTCAGGGTTTTAGAGATGGCCATGATGGTTTCTGGTTGCTCTAATTGCAACAGATACTGCATCAACTCATAACTATCCTTATCTAAGAAAATCATAGTTTCTCCTGTTCATATGGCTACCTTTATTATATAACAAATACGAATATCTGACCACACAACAAAAAGCGGGACAAGCAATCCGGTACTCATCCCACTTTTAAAATGGCAAAATAAGTTTTTAATGTTGGTCCCCTTTTTGGCCATAATAGGCATTTGGTCCATGTTTCCGAAGATAGTGTTTATCCAGGATATATTGTGGAGCAGGCGTTACACGTGGATTGATTTGTTCCGTGAAACGATTCATTTTGGCCACTTCTTCAAGGACAACCGAGTGATAAACAGCTTGCGCTGGATCCTTGCCCCAGGTGAATGGACCATGATTACGGACGACAATTCCTGGTACGGCGACAGGGTCTAGGCCACGACGGGCAAACTCTTCGATAATGACTGTCCCTGTCTCTTTTTCATAAGCACTAGTGACTTCTTCCTCTGAAAGCGAGCGAGCACAAGGAACCGGTCCATAAAAGTAATCCGCATGCGTCGTTCCATAAAATGGAATGTCCCGCCCTGCTTGCGCCCAACCGACAGCTTCTGTCGAATGAGTGTGGACAATTCCTCCGATTTCAGGCCAAGCCTTATAGAGTTCTACGTGTGTTGGCAAGTCAGAAGAAGGATTGAGATCCCCTTCTAACACCTTTCCATCCAAGTCTGTTACGACCATATTTTCAGGAGTTAAGTCTTCATAAGGAACGCCTGAAGGTTTGATAACGATGACCCCCCTTCCCGGTCAATCTCAGAGACATTCCCCCAAGTAAATTTAACCAGACCATGTGCTGGCAATGATTGATTGGCGTCACATACCCGTTGACGCATTTCTGCTAATGATTTTCCCATTTTACTTCAATCCTGCTTTCTCAATTAATGGATACAAGAAGGCTTGTGCTTCTTGGATGGCTGCTTTGGTTTCTTCTACCGTCTCACAGTTTTCAGACCACATTTCAATTAAAAATGGTCCATTATAATTGGTTTCTTTCAGGACATCAAACACCTGTTCCCAATCCACACATCCTTGTCCAAAGGGTACATCTCGAAACTGTCCCTTAGAACTTTCCGTCACCGCATAGGTATCCTTCAGGTGAAGCGCCGCAATCGAACGATGCCCTAGGTAAAATTCACTCCAGAGGTCATTGTGCCAAGCAGAGACATTTCCTGTATCAGGATAGACAAAGAGATAAGGAGAGTCGATTTCCTTTTCGATGGCTAAATATTTCTCAATCGAATTGATAAAAGGGTCATCCATAATCTCGATAGAAAGGATGACTTGAGCCTCTTCAGCCCAATCACACGCCTTCCGGAGATTCTTAAGGAAACGTGCTCGCGTCTCTGGAGATTTTTCTTCATAGTAGACGTCATAGCCAGCCAGCTGGATGTTGCGAACTCCCAAATCTTGCGCTAACTCGATACACTCCTTCATCATCTCTAAAGACTGAGCCTCCGTAGCAGGATCATTCGATCCAAGTGGAAAACGACGGTGTCCTGAGAAGCAAATCGTCGGAATGCGTACACCTGTTTCATAGATCGCTTTGACTACATCTAGCCGCTCTTCCTTTGTCCATTTCAAACGAGCCAATCTAGCATCACTTTCATCCACAGACATTTCCACAAAATCAAAGCCTAGATCTTTAGCAAAGTTTAATCGTTCCAACCAAGTGAAGTGTTTGGGTGTTGCTTTTTCATAAATCCCGATTGGTCTAGCCATGTCCCTCACCCCCAAATGCGTCTAATTTCGTCTTTGAATTCACGCGCTGCAGCGGCAGGATCCGGTGCTTCTGTAATACCACGACCTGCGATAAAGGTAAAGACATCTACTCCTTCAAAGAGTTTCAAGGTGTCCACACTAAGCCCACCCGTAACAGATACGCGGAAGCCCATGTCGATTAATTTCTTAACCTTATTCAGGTCCTTTTCACCCCAAGTTTCACCCGCAAGGAGGGCGTCCCGTGATTGGTGGTAGATGGCTTGGGAAATACCCGCATCTAACCAAGTTTGGGCTTGTTCAAAGGTCCAATCTCCGTAAAGTTCGATTTGGATTTCTCCGCGTTCACCACGTTCTTCGGTGATGGCTTTGAGAGCTGCTTTCATCGTTGGAATGGTCGCACAGCAGATACAAGTCATCCAGTCTGCACCTCGTACGGCATTGTTTTTAGCTACAGTCCCCCCAGCATCGGCACATTTGGTGTCCGCAACGATGATTTTGTCTGGGAAAAGGCTACGTAATACTTCTACGAGTTCGCTTCCCACCTGCAATAAGCAGACCGTCCCTGCTTCGATGACGTCTACTTCGTGACCCACTGACACAGCAGCTTTGATCGCTCCTTGAAGATCTGAATGGTCCAGGGCAACTTGTAAGTTTGGTATCGTTTTTGTCATGCGTTTTTCCTTCTTTCCTTCGTAAAATGCTTATCCTTCTAAATCTAAACCTTCCAGATACGGGCTATCCTTTGATTCATCAACCATTGCAAGGACTTCTTCTGGCGACTGGCAGTCTACCAGACGTTGGATCGAATTTTCCAATTCAAACAGGGCAATGATTTGTGGAATCGCAACGGAAGTGTGGATTGCCGAGCTGGTTGCAGCCAATGTCAAGAGAACCGACACATCTGTTCCATCTGGAAACTGCACTGGTTCTTTTAACGTGATCAAAGCAAATGAATCCCGATGAACTCCTGCTTCTGGACGAGCATGGGGCATCGCCATACCTGGCATCAAGATATAATAAGGACCATGCTCTTCTGTCGAGGCGATAATGGCATCATAATATTCTGGACCAACGGCTCCAGATTCAATCAGTGGATCCACTGCCAATTGAACCGCTTCTTTCCAGTCTTTCGCTTCTAATCCTAAGCGAATCGAGTTGTTTTCTTTAAATGCTCTTGTTAAATTCATCTTTTGCGTCCTTTCTCCCAATCAGTATAAGCAGAGGCTGAGAAATTCTCATTTCCCAACCTCCTGAGATTGTTATCTTTTACAATACAGCTTGTAATTTTGTTTTGATTTCGTTATCATCCATTAGGTTATCGAGACCCACCAAATGTCCTTTTGTCCGTCCCTCTAATTCGCCAATCAAGTGATTTGATGCAACGACGATATCATAACCTGCTGCCAAACCTTTCGCTTCTCCAACAGAGCAAGAAGCAGATTCGACATTGGTCACTCCAAGCTGACGCAAGGCATTTTCCACTTTCATCTTGATCACCATAGATGATCCCATACCATTTCCACATGCTGTTAATACTTTAACCATTTTTTCTTTCCTCCATTTTACTCATTCGATATGCTTAATCTTCCAATTGAACTTCCCCACGATAGTAAGCTTCTTTGTCTTTTGCTTTCCAGTATTGAAGTTGAGGAATCAAGAGTAGGAAGAGAGCGATAAGAACATATCCTGCGATACCAAGATACTTGAAGATGTATCCAAATGGCAACCAAGGGAGTACCAAGTCGATATTTCCATGATATCCACCTGTCAATCCTAACAATCCTACTGCGAGTGCTCCAAGAGCTACCTGAAGGACACCGGAGATAAAGGATAGGATGACAGCTGCTTTCCACCCTCCGCGTTTATCTGCATAAACAGCGATGGCTGCATTGTCAAAGAATACTGGAACGAATCCGGTAATGATCAAGATTGGACTCTTGAAGATAACCAACAAGGCAATTGTGATCAACTGACCAATCAAACCAATTGAGAACCCGAATAGAACTGCGTTTGGTGATCCAAAGCCATAAGAAGCCGCTACGTCCACTGCTGGGAATGAACCAGGCAAGAGTTTACTTGAAATACCTTGGAAGGCGTTCGTCAATTCACCAACGAACATCCGTACCCCTTGCATCAACACAAAGAGATAAACTGAGAAGGTGAAGGCTGTTTGAATGATGTACATGAAGAAGGCTTGTTTAGCAGGATTGTAAGCTGCTGCACCGAAGTCTTTATTCGCCATCATATCTGGGCCGAGCAATAAGAGAATCGCACCAAAGAAGAAGAGCATCAATGTACCAGAAGCTACTACTGTATCATGGAAAATATTGAGGAACTTAGGCAATTTCAAATCATCCAAGTTGTCTTCTTTCTTTCCAAAGAATGGAGCTACTTTATCTACGAACCAAATCGCAAATTGCTGTTGGTGACCAATGGCAAATCCACCATTTTTCGTCAACCGTTGGGTTGGCTCAACCGTCATGTTGGAGCTGACTGCCCAGTAAAGTCCACAGATGATTCCGACAGCTAAAGCACCGTATCCATTCCGGAATTGAGGAATCAAGAGCAAAACAAATACAGAAATCGTTGCGGCTTGTTGCACCATGATGTGACCGGTGATGAACAAAGTCCGAACCTTCGTTACCTTCCGCAAGGCAACCAACAAAATGTTAATGAAGAATCCGATCAAGAGAGCTGTTGCCGCAACTTCAATGAACCCCATTTCCTCTAACTTGGCATTGGCTGCCCCAAGACCAAAGTAAGGGTCAATAACAGCTGCATTCAAATTGAACTTATCCCGAAGTGCTACTAAGATTGGGCGGAAGGTACTCACCAACCCACCAGCACCGACGTTCAAAATCATATAACCGACTGTTGCTTTGACAAACCCTGCAAAGATTTCATGCACTGGTTTTTTCAGTAGGGCATACCCGATAAGGACAATCAACCCAACGAAGAAGGCCGGCTGTTGCAAAATATTTAACGAGAAAAAGTTTAGGATATTTTGTAGAATTTCCATCTTTTCTCCTCCTTTGTTTTCTTTTCGTTATTATTATATGAGATTAAGCGCTTACATAAAAGACCAAGAAGTACACATCTATCTGTTCACGATTGGACTCTTTTGCTTCCCGTGAGATTCTTGACTCCCCATTCCTGCCTATTCCTGCCAAGACAAGGCTTCCTAGCAGTTTCAAAGGCAACCAAAAAGAGCCTGGGCCATTGCTCAAGCTCTTGTTATTTCCTTATTTCTCTTAGAGACGTGCATTTAACTCTGCTGCCAAGTCTTCAAAACCTGGTTTTCCTAAAAGAGCAAACATATTTTTCTTATAGGCTTCCACACCTGGTTGGTCAAATGGATTGATCCCGTTGAGGTAACCAGATAAGGCAATTGCTAATTCGAAGAAGTAGATCACATAGCCAAGAGTGTACTCATCTTGTTCTGGCAAGGTCACGAACATATTTGGCACTCCACCATCTGTATGAGCTAGGAGGACACCGTCTGTTGCTTTTTTATTGACAAAGTCCACATCTTTTCCTTCTAAGTAGCCAAGACCATCCATATCTTCAGCCATTTCAGGAATCAAGATATTTTTAACTGGTTTTTCCACACGAAGGACGGTTTCAAATAAATCTCTTCGACCTTCTTGAATAATTTGACCGATGGAGTGGAGGTCTGTTGAAAAGTTTGCAGATGTTGGATAGATTCCTTTATTATCTTTTCCTTCAGACTCTCCTGCTAACTGTTTCCACCATTCTGCAAAATATTGGAGAGATGGTTCATAGTTGGCCAGGATTTCAGTCGTGTACCCTTTTCTATAGAGGATATTGCGGACAACTGCATATTGATAAGACTCATTTGTTTTTAAATCCGCCGTAGCATAAGCTTCACGCGCTGCAGCCGCTCCTGCCATCAATTGATCCACATCTGCCCCTGAAGCCGCGATTGGAAGGAGTCCAACTGCTGTCAAGACAGTGAATCGGCCTCCGACACTATCTGGTACCACGAAGGTTTCCCAACCATTGGCATCCGCTTCGACTTTTACCGCCCCTCGAACCTTATCTGTTGTGGCATAAATCCGCTTGTTCGCTTCTTCTTGACCGTATTTTTTCACTAACAATTCTTTGAAAACACGGAAAGCGATAGCCGGTTCAGTGGTAGTCCCTGATTTTGAAATAACATTGACAGAAAAATCTTTATCCGCTACATAATCCACCAAGTCTGCCAAGTAAGAAGAAGAGATCGAATTCCCAGCGTATAAGATTTGTGGTGCTTTGCGCTCTTCTTTGGTCTTTAGATTCACAAAGGATGAGTTCAAGAAATCAATGGCTGCCTTCGCACCAAGGTAGGAGCCTCCAATCCCAATGACTACCAATACCTCACTGTCAGCTTTAATTTTAGCCGCCGCTTGTTTAATACGAGTAAATTCTTCTTTATCGTAGTCTTTCGGAAGATTCAACCAGCCCCGCATCTCAGCGCCAGCACCTGTCCCATTCCGAAGGTCACTATCAACTGCTGTTACTTGACTTTGAAGATAGTCCAATTCATGCGGTTGAAGATAGTCCCCTAAAAGTTTTGAGTAATCAAATTTAATATGTGCCATGGTGTTCCTCCAATTTTTTATACTTCTCTATCATACCGTTTTGTGAGTTTTTTTTCAAGAATTTATAGCCAATAGACCAACTTTTTCAATCGGCTTGAAATCGCTCTCTTCCCTACTGTAAAGCAACTTCTGCCGATTCTTCCTCCGTAAGATGGACCAGATTCACCGTGTTTTTCGATAAACAATCCTTCTACCCTACAACTGACCTTGTCTACCTGTCAAGGAATAAATCTCTGTTCTGCACCGATTCATAATGGACTAAAAAGCCCTTCGAAACTTTGATTTCAAAGGGGTTTTTAACGACATAAAAAGAGCACACACCTGACTTCGCTTAGGGCTGCTGGATTCCTCCCCTGACCCGCTTCACGCACAGATGTTGCTCCATTACTTATTATACCATAAATCCTCCCTTTGACAAGTTAGAGCTTCAAGAAAGACCGATGAATCGTCCAAGTAAAAAGACGCTCTTCGTTACATAACGAAAAGCGATTTTATTTAGGGCCATCGGGGTATTCAATCTTTTTTAATCGTTATAATGACTGTAAAAATCACAGCATTCAATCGTATGGTTAATCCCAATGACAACCTCCCTTCATGCGGAGATAAGAGAGCTACTATACCACTGCGTCTTGCTCGACAATTCAAAAACAAACAAGAGGCTAGGACTTTTGTCCTAGCCTCTTATAATTTTTGAGATAAGAGAAAACCTGGAACCTTGTGGATGATACTAGACATACGTCGTTCCCTCAGAAGAGTTTTCCCAAAACTCCTTTTTGTTGGTTCACCTAGCAGGACCGCCTCCTCCAAATCTAGGTAATTCGAGAAGACTCCATTTAATCCCGTCGTCTAGTGGAACTGCTACTAAACGAGCTACTGGACGAAGATGAATTCGATCGATTCGAATTGTTGTTATTGTTACTATTGCTAGTGGAATTGTTGTTGAGACTCGCCCAAGCTTGCGCTTTATCGCTACTAGTTCCACCAATCATAAAGTCATATCGAGCCGCAGGCGCTCCCCCTTTCGCCCAGTAACTTTGAGTCGTTGGACCCGTCATATTATAGGTCCGACCATTGTATTGATAGTTACCTGGACGAAGACCCGTGGCAGCCACCACCGTAGAGGTTACTACGCTTGAATCCATCTGGAAGGAACCATCTGTAAAGAGCTGAGGGTTGACTTTAGAGATCTCATTTACCAGGTTGGCCACATACTGACTATTATTGTTATAGCCACTCATATCAGACATCCCTGTATTATCATCGTGCCCAGACCAGGTTCCCAAGGTCACATTTGGACTCGCAATCATCAGCCAGACGTCCGCAAAGTTATTACTAGTCCCGGTCTTTCCAATGATATTGTTGGAGTTGGCCAACGTCGGATTAAGACCTTGCATCCGTCTTTGGAAGGTAGTCGTCACATTGGAAGTTAAAACCTCTCTCAGCATGCGGTTCATAATACTCGAAGTCGCTGCCGAATAGACTTGGACCGGTTTTGCTTCATGCTGGTAGATAACTGTTCCATCCGCCGCTGTGATCGATTCTACAATGTACTTTTCATTATACACTCCGCCATTGACCAAGGTTTGGTAGGCGTTCGTATTTTCAGCTACTGTCACATCGATTCCCCCACCTAAAGGCAAAGATTCGATATTGTACACGTCTGGGAGCGGATAGTTCATTTTATCCATGTAGTCCTTAACATCCACACCGGCATTTTGAATCGCTTTATAAGTCCAAAAGGCTGGGATGTTAGCAGAATAGTTTAGAGCCCGTTGTAAACTGATGAGCCCCATCCCCCTGTCTGCTCCGTGCATGATTTGAGTCCCGTCTGCATAAGTCGTAGGATAATCTGACACCATAGAAGCAGACCCCATCAAGCCTTGATCAATGGCGATTCCATAGACGAGATACGGTTTAACAGTGGATCCGGGATTTCGTCGGCTTACCAAGGCATGATTGTTCTGGTTGGTTTGGTAGTTCCGCCCCCCAATAAAACCTAAAATAGCCCCTGTTTTGTTATCCATGAGGACGCTTCCGGTCTCTACTTCTCCAGAAGAGTCGTTCAAGGCTGATCCGTAGGTTGCTACAGCCTGTTGCATCGCTGCATAGATGCTCTTGTTCACTGTACTCTTGACAGTATAGCCTCCTTGACTGAGCTCTTGTTTGGCTAAATCCCGGTAGGATTGCACCGTTGCATCGTTTTTCAGATCGGCTGCTGATACATTGTCTCGTTTCAGCAGGTATTCATACATCTTTTCTTCCGCTTCATTGACAACCGCATAGTAAAGGTAATCTTTGCTGTCCGTATCTACCTTTCCAGAAGGTTTAAATTCTTTATAGATGTCATAGTCGCTATATTCCTTATATTGCTCCTCTGTTAGGTAGCCTTCCCGACGCATATTGTAAATGACATTTTTGTAGCGTAAAAGCCCTAAATTTTCCATCTCTTCTCGAGACTTTAGTCGACCCGTCCCATCATAAGGAGAGTAGACAACCGGGCTCTGAGGAAGACCAGCGATAAATGCTGCTTGAGGAATGGATAAATCCTTAGCCGACACTCCAAAAATCCCTTGGGCAGCTTCTTCCACCCCAGCAATGTTTTGGCCATTATTATTAAAACCAAATTGGGTAACATTCAAATAAGCCGTGAGAATCTCTTCTTTGCTCATTTTTCGTTCCAATTCCATCGCCGCCACAATTTCATTAAATTTCCGCTTTAGAGTGGGAGCATCCCCAACATACTGCTGTTTTACTAACTGCTGGGTAATCGTTGAGCCTCCGCTACTTGAGCCAGCCCCAGCCGTTCCCGCAGCCGCTCGGATCACTGCTTTTGGAACCACTCCATTATGGCTATAGAAGCTCGCATCCTCCGTTGCAATAAGAGCCTGTTTGACATAGTCCGAAATAGCATCCCCACTAACAGGCCTCCTCAAAAGATCGGAAGATACTTCAGAAATCAGACTATTGTCTGAATAGGTCACTTTCGAAATGGTTGAAACAGTGGTCACCTTGCTCACCAATTGCGCACTATCGGGCTTTGTCACTTGATCAAATTGACTTCCGACATACCCCAAGCCCAATCCTATCCCGAAGACAACTGCTGCTACAATGACAATCGAGACAAAATTCGCAACTAATTTCAGCGTCCGCAATACAACCAAAGCAAGCTCTTTGGGGGTCAAGTGCTCTTTCCTCATTTTCTTAGAGGTAGACCCCTTTTTCCGTATTTTTTCTAACATTCAAAACACCTCATCTTCTTATTTTACCATAATTCAATTTGGTTTGAAAAAAGAAACTATTCCGTGTATAATAAGGAAGATACATTTTTTACAAATGCCGTCAACATTTTCTGGTTTCTGTCTCCCCTTTGGTGGATAGATCCTTTATTAATCTAGTCGGCAACCATTCGAATACCTGGAGATCCTTATGAACATTTTTGAAGAACTAAAAGCTCGTGGGCTGGTCTTTCAAACCACCGACGAAGAAGCCTTGGTTAAAGCACTTACTGAAGGGCAAGTTTCCTACTACACTGGCTACGACCCAACCGCAGATTCCCTCCATCTAGGACATCTGGTAGCTATCTTGACGAGTCGCCGCCTACAGTTAGCCGGTCACAAACCCTATGCACTGGTAGGTGGTGCAACCGGCCTCATCGGAGATCCATCCTTTAAGGATGCCGAGCGAAGCCTCCAAACCAAGGATACCGTTGATGGCTGGGTAGCTAAAATCCAAGGCCAACTCTCCCGGTTCCTTGATTTTGACAAGGGACCTAACAAGGCCGAGATGGTCAACAACTACGACTGGTTTAGCTCGATTAGCTTCATTGATTTTTTACGTGATGTCGGCAAATACTATACCGTCAACTATATGATGAGCAAGGACTCCGTGAAAAAACGGATCGAGACTGGTATCTCCTATACCGAGTTTGCTTATCAAATCATGCAGGGATATGACTTCTATGAGCTAAATGACAAGCACAATGTAACCCTACAAATCGGTGGTTCGGACCAATGGGGAAACATGACCGCTGGGACTGAATTACTCCGCAGAAAAGCTGATAAGACAGGACATGTGATGACCGTTCCCCTCATCACAGATTCAACCGGAAAAAAATTCGGAAAATCCGAAGGAAATGCGGTTTGGCTAGATGCCAGCAAGACATCCCCTTACGAAATGTACCAATTCTGGCTCAATGTCATGGACGATGATGCAGTCCGTTTCCTCAAGATATTCACTTTCTTATCTCTCGACGAAATTGCAGAGATTGAAAGCCAGTTCGATGTCGCGCGCCATGAACGTCTAGCGCAAAAAATCCTGGCAAAAGAGGTCGTGACACTGGTTCACGGAGAAGAGGCTTACCAGCAAGCCCTCAACATCACGGAACAACTCTTTGCCGGAAACATCAAAGCCTTGTCCGCACATGACCTCAAGCAGGCCCTTAATGGAGTTCCGACCTATGCTGTCCAAACAGATGACCCCCTCACTATTGTGGACATTTTGGTCACCGCTGGCGTCTCTCCATCTAAACGCCAAGCTCGGGAAGATGTTCAAAACGGGGCCATCTATCTCAACGGCGAGCGGATACAAGATTTGAACTACACCTTATCAGAGACCGACCAGATTGACGGCGAATTAACCGTCATCCGTCGTGGGAAGAAAAAATATTCTATCCTCACCTACTAACACTAAAGCTCCACGGAGCTTTTTTATTTGTTCCATTATATTTTCTTGCATGAATCGGTCAGACTAGAATTGCTAATTACTCCCGGGAGGGATAAATAGAAAAGACAGAATGTCCTGGACCGTTGCTTTTGTGATCAAACTAAACCACCTTACGAAGCAATCTCGGACTCAAACCAACCTGATTCTAAGACATTTTTGGACTAAAAGAAACGGATCTAAAAATTTTAAAAATAGAAGAACAAAACCAAAAATAGAGTGGGACAGAAATCGGTCATTCCTTAGAATTCGATTTCGTCGTCCCACCTCCGCACAGTTGAGTAGGACTGTAAAAGCTGATGAAATCAGCCTAGTAGAGTCCACTCAACCACTCGTCTTGCTCGACAATCCAAAAACAATTGAGAGGCTAGGACTTTTGTCCCAGCCTCCTATTCATTAGTGAGCCATCATCTCTTGAGCAATTTCAAATCCAGTCATCCCACTTGGATAGTAGGTTGGCCAATTCTCTAATTGCTGGTATAGAGCGTCTTGACTTTCCCCTCCCATAAATATGTGAAAATGAGCGGCTTTGGATGGTGCGATTTGATGATCGCTAAATTGAATATATTTGTATTCTCCAGCATCCGCCTCCGTCGCTTCAAATAAGTAGCGAACGCCACGGTTGCCTTTCTTATAGGTCAACGTATGTTTCCCTGCATATTTATAGTGATAAGTTTTTTTCTCCCCGTTGACTATAAAGGTCATGGCATCCCCTTTTATATCAATTTCAGAGATAGCTGTTTGGTACCCTTTTTGATAGTATGCTTTGTACTCCGCTGCGGTCTTATCTTTCTTTAATTTTGCTTTATAATCAAACACCTGATCTAAAGTTCCATTTTCAAGCAAAGGATAGACAGACTGCCATTTTCCTTCGTAATCGCTCAAGCTCCGATCTTTGACATCTTCATCTTTGAAATAACCATTCGCAACTGTCTGAGTATTTTCTTCCACTTCTTGCTTGACATCCCCACCAGCTTGACTCGTCGTCTTTTCTAAAGCCACTAGATTGGATTTCATAATGGAGAGATAATCTTCACCCGCCTTAGTTTGTTCTTCCGTTAGACTCTCAATCGGATTCAAAACATCCAACGTCACCCCTGTCTCTTTAGACAAGGTAGAAGCAACAGCAGGAGACGCATTCTCCTCAAAATAAATATATTTAATCTGGTTATCCTTAATATACTTTGTCAGCTCAGCCAATCGGGAAGCAGAAGGCTCTTTATCCGGAGACAAACCGGAAATTGAGATTTGATTCAGTCCATAATCCAAGGCTAGATAACGAAAAGCTGCATGTTGCGTGATAAAATTCTTTTGTTTTGCATTGGCAAATGCATTCTGATAACTTTTATCCAGCTCATCCAATTTAGCCATATAATCCGATGCCTGCTTTTCAAATTTTTCCTTCTTATCTGGATATTGAGCTACCAAAGAATCCCGGATATTCGCTAGCATGACCTTGGCCCTTTGGGGAGACAACCACACATGGGGATCATAGGCATGATGATGATCTTCTCCCCCCTCATGATCATGGTCTTCTTCCTCACTACCAGGTAGCAAGACCATATTTTCAGTCGCCTTCACTACATGGACCTTATTCGTATTCACATTCTTAAGCGTATTGGGAACCCAAGTTTCCATATTTTCATTCTCGTAGACAAAGACATCCGCATCTTGGATATTCGCGACAGCTTTAGCGGATGGCTCATAATCATGAACTTCTGTCCCAGCAGCCACTAAGAGTTGCACATCTGCTTCATCTCCAACAATCTGCTTTGTAAACTCGTATACTGGATAAAATGTTGTCACAATTTGTAACTTATCTCCATTTTGCTGACTCTTGCAAGCAACCAGTAGACTTGAAAACAAGGCCAGACACAGGACAACTAACTTTTTCATTGACTCCTCCTATTTGTAAAATGATTTAAAACATTGACACTCAAAAAGATTGCTATAAAAATCAAGGTGATACTAGCACTAGCCGGCGTTTCTGCATAAAAAGATAAAAACAGTCCGAAAAACATCCCGATAAACCCTAGACACACCCCGAATAACAATACTGTCTTGAAACTCTTCCCTAGACGCAATGCGATAGCAGCTGGCAAAACCATAATTGTAGAGACCAACAAGGCCCCTGCTGCGGGAATCATCAAGGCAATAGCAACCCCGGTCACAACATTGAAAAGAATCGACATCAAGCGAACGGGTAAGCCGTCCACCAAAGCTGTATCCTCATCAAATGTCAAAATATACATCGGGCGTATAAAGAAAATAGCTAGAATAAGCACGATAGCCGCAATGGCAAACAACCAATAAACCTGCTCTTGACTAATCGTCACAATACTTCCAAATAAGTATTGGTCCAAGGATAGATTTGACTTCCCTCCAGCTTGATTCATGACAACTAAGGAAACAGCCAATCCTGTTGACATTAAAATAGCTGTTCCAATTTCCATGAAATCCTTATAGATTGTTCTAAGATATTCTAAAAAAACAGCTGCAATCATCACAATAAGAATGGTTGATAAGCTTGTATTCCAACCTAGAACAATCCCGAATGCCACACCTGCCAAGGAAACATGACTCAGCGTATCACTCATCAAACTTTGACGCCGCAAGATCAGAAAGACTCCTAGTATGGGAGAAAATAAGCTCATTGCTGCAATCGCTAAGAAAGCCCGTTGCATAAATTCATAATTAAAAATGGAAAAATCAATCATTCGCTTCTTCCTCCCCGTCATGAACATTGAAACACCGCCAAGGAGAAGTTTGATCTCTCACCAAATAAACGTTTCTATTTGCAAACTCCTTCACTTCATCCGGATCATGGGTTATCATTAGCACCGATTTCTGATGGTGTTGCACATTATGGTTCATGAGCTTATAAAACTCCTCTTTGGTTCCCCGGTCCATACCCGTCGTTGGTTCATCGAGAACAAATATATCTGGATCAGAGGCAAACATCCGTGCAATGACCGCACGTTGCTTTTGTCCGCCACTCAAAGAGCCTAAGCGGCTATTCCGCTGCTCCCATAAGCCGACAGATTCTAGACTCTTTTGAATATGCTCCTCATCATGCTTTGTAATCCGTCGAAACCACCCTTTTCTTGGATAGCGACCCGATTTAACAAACTCATAAACCGTACTTGGAAAGCCTGTGTTAAAGGCTGCAATTTGTTGAGGTAGGTAGGCAATCCGGAGCTTCTTTCCTCTCACAGATTGATCAGCAATCTCAACACTTCCACTTAGTGGTTTCAAAATCCCTAAGGTTACCTTTATCAATGTCGATTTAGCAGCCCCATTTTCTCCCGTCAAGGTAACAAATTCTCCGCTATCCAAAAAATAATGAATATGTTCCAAGACTGGTTCATTATTGTATTGAAAAGAAACATCAGAAACAGTGATATACCTCATCTTATCGGACGACCCCCTCTAACTTATTTAAAAACCGCTCAATCACAAGCTGCTCCGATTCTGGGAAACTATCCAGTATCTCTTGATAACACTGCAGAGTTTTTTCATGGTGATGAGCATGTTCCGCAGCTATTTCTTTCGAAGTAGAGGTAAGCCGATAGTGAATCATTCGCCCATCCCGCTCATCTCGGTAAGATTCAAGTAAATTCTGATTCAATAAGCCCTTAATCGCCTTCGTAACAGCAGCCTGACTAATTCCAAGAACTTTAGCTATTTCAGAATTCGTATAATGATATCGCTCAATCAACATTAAAATGTGTTCTTGTGTATTCGTTAATTGAAAGCCACTTTCGCAATCCCCAATTAAAAATTCTAACTGGTTTTCAGAACTTAAAATCAATCTCTGAAACAACTCGTCTAACTTTTGAGTAAGCTTTTCCATTTCACCCTCATTTCATTAACTAGTTAACTATTCATCAAAAGAAAATCAAGGAGAACCCTTGATTTTTATCTATACCGGCGGCCGGGGTCGAACCGGCACGTCCTTGCGGACACTGGATTTTGAGTCCAGCGCGTCTGCCAATTCCGCCACGCCGGCAAAGATAACTGGGGTAGCTGGATTCGAACCAACGCATGAGGGAGTCAAAGTCCCTTGCCTTACCGCTTGGCTATACCCCAATATTAATAATAGGCGAGTGATGGGGATCGAACCCACGCATGCCAGAGCCACAATCTGGTGTGTTAACCACTTCACCACACCCGCCACATTATAACACGGGCAGTAGGAATTGAACCCACACTGAAGGTTTTGGAGACCTTAGTTCTACCTTTAAACTATGCCCGTAAAGGTATGGAAGGGGAGGGATTCGAACCCCCGAACCCGAAGGAGCGGATTTACAGTCCGCCGCGTTTAGCCTCTTCGCTACCCTTCCAATTTCAAATTAATGGCGCGAGACGGAATCGAACCGCCGACACATGGAGCTTCAATCCATTGCTCTACCAACTGAGCTACCGAGCCT
>NZ_KQ969506.1:1313583-1349942 GCF_001578875.1 Streptococcus sp. DD13 | reverse complement strand
TCTTCTCACCATGTCTTTTACGTAATTCGTGAACCGTACCTTAAAGTATACATAGAGTTGACCTTCCTTTGTCTCTAACTGGGGCTGTTCTTCTAGTAATTGATATAAGCAGATCATCCCCTCCTGTTTCCAATCATCTCCGTCCCACTGTTTGATGTAGTATTGACGACGCGCCTTCTCCACAATCCCCGACACCTTCGCATATAATGTTTCGATATCCATTCATCCTATCTCCTTCATCTTTTATTCCTCTACTTTAGCAGATAGTTTTCCAGGCCAACAGGACATTTATGTCATGGTAATAAAAAAAATCTAGCAGCTAAGCTGCTAGATGGGGGTGAAAATGCCCTATTCAGATTCTTTTTCTACTTCCAATTTTTCTTTCACTTCTGTATAAGAAAGAGGACGTGCTTCTTCTGTTTCTGTATCTGATTTTTCCGGCATTTTTCCAGTCTCAAAAAGTGATCTAATTTGGACACTATCCAGAGTTTCAAACTCTAAAAGGGCCTCTGCAATAATTTTATGTTTTTCTCTATTTGATTGAATAATTTCCGCCGCTTTGTTTCGTGCTTCATTAAGCAACTTACGGACTTCTTCATCAATTTCGTATGCCGTTTGCTCAGAAATTGGTTTTTGAGTGGTTTGTGCACCAAACATTGCATGGCTGCCTTCATACTGCATTGGCCCCATTTTTTCACTCATTCCATATTCTGTTACCATAGCGCGAGCCATTTGCGTAGCTTGCTCAAAGTCATTGGATGCACCAGTAGTTTGGGCGTTGAAAATAATTTCCTCCGCTACACGACCACCCATGAGACCTGCTAATTGCTCTTTCATGTCATCTTTTGAGTAGAGCATTTGGTCATCTTTTGGAAGTGCAATCATATACCCACCAGCTCGTCCTCGAGGAACAATCGTGACCTTGTGAACATTCCTTGCATTAGATAGAACTAAACCTACAATTGTATGCCCTGCTTCATGATAGGCAACCATTTCGCGTTCTTTTTTAGAAATTTGGCGATCTTTTTTAGATGGACCTGCAATCACACGATCTTCTGCTTCGTCAATATCTGATGCATCAATTTCTGTTTTGTTGCGTCTAGCAGCAACTAGGGCTGCTTCGTTGAGGACATTTTCTAAATCTGCCCCTACAAATCCAGGTGTTTGTTGAGCAACCAACTTCAAATCAACATCCGATGCCAATGGCTTATTTTTAGCATGAACTTTTAGGATAGCCTCTCTACCTTTAACATCCGGTTGACCAACTAATACCTTTCGGTCAAAACGACCAGGACGAAGAAGGGCAGGGTCTAGAACATCACTACGGTTAGTTGCCGCGATAATAATAATTCCTTCATTTCCTTCAAACCCATCCATTTCAATCAAGAGTTGGTTCAAGGTTTGTTCGCGTTCATCATTTCCTCCACCTAGACCCACTCCACGTTGGCGACCAACGGCATCAATCTCATCAATAAAGATAATAGCTGGTGCTGCTTTTTTAGCATCTTCAAACAGGGAGCGGACACGACTTGCTCCAACCCCAACAAACATTTCGACAAAATCAGAACCTGAGATACTAAAGAATGGTACTCCAGCTTCCCCTGCTACAGCTTTAGCTAACAAGGTTTTACCTGTTCCTGGAGGCCCTTCAAGTAAGACACCCGCTGGTATTCGCGCGCCAAGTTTTGTAAATTTTTTAGGATCCTTCAAAAATTCAACAACTTCAACAAGTTCTTGTTTTTCTTCTTCGGCCCCTGCGACATCGTGGAAACGTACTTTGATATCGGATTGACTTTTAGCTTTTGCACGATTCCGTCCAAAATTCATCGCTCCATTAGCCCCACCACCTTGCCGCATCATCAGCATAAAGACAAAACTAATCGCTCCAACCATTACGAGTGGCATCACAAGAGATACCCAAAATTCATTTGAACTTTCCGCAATTACCTTGACTTTTACATTATTTTTCTTAGCTAAATTTTCTAATTGTGCAATAGTTGAATCAGACGCTAAGACTGTCGATGTAAAGCCAGTATAGGTGCTCGTCCGAGCTGCATTCCAAAAGCGAATACTCAAGCTGGCTTGGTTTTCTTGTGTGACAGGTTTTTTATACTTCCCGCTAACCTGGAGGACACTTCCTGATGGTTGATAAGAAACTTCCTCCACATTATTATTTTCTAAGTAAGACACCACTTCTGAATAACTGATTTCTTGCGTCTGAGAATTCCCATTCGCTGCAAAAAATTGATATCCAGATAATAACGTCACTAAAATAATAAGAATTAGGAAGGGGTTTCGAATGAATCCTCGATTATTATTTAGTTTGTTCATAAATCATTCATCCTTTTTAGTTTTTATAAACTTCTTCTTTTAGAACGCCAACATATGGTAAATTACGATAATGTTCATCATAATCTAATCCATAACCAACTACAAATTCATTAGGAATTACGAATCCAGTGTAATCTGCTTCAATGTCAACAACTCGTCCTTCAGGTTTATCTAATAATGTCACGATCGTCACAGAAGCTGCCTTTCGTTCTAACAAGATATTTTTCAAGGCTTGAAGAGTCCGTCCTGTATCGATAATGTCTTCAATGATGATGAGATCACGTCCAGCGATATCCGAATCTAGATCTTTTACAATCTTAACAGTTCCTGAACTGCTTGTACCCCCATGATAACTTGAAACGATCATGAAGTCCATCTCAATTTGAGTATCTATATGCTTGATTAATTCTGCCATAAATGGAACAGAACCTTTTAAAATTCCAACTAATAGTGGATTTTTTTCTTGAAATACTTGTGTTAATTGCTGACCAAGTTCTTTGCTTTTTTGAATAATATCTTCTTCAGATAGTAAGATTTTTTGAATATCGTTCTCTAGCATATTTTTACTCTTTCATTTTTATATACAATTTAGCTTTCATTATATCATTTTTTAATTGTTTACTCAAATCACTTGATATATGATTGACTATACCATAAATTTCATGGTTCTGTTCAATGACAATTCGACCATTTCGAAGCCTCAGTGGCACCTTTTTATCTATAAAATATCGACCTAGTTTTTTATGATGGCCGTTCAATAGGATCTGGTCTCCTGCTTGCCTCTGACGAATACAGACGGGAAGATCTTTTAAAACGAAAAATTCCTGATCCCATTGAGGAATTTCAGTTCCAAAACCGATTACTAGATGTTCCTGTTCAATAACATCACCAAATTGTACCACAATCGGATCCTCATCTTCATCCTCCTTTGGTCTGATTTTTGTAATCTCAAATCGATCATAGTCCTTTTTAAGAAAGTAGGGGCCTTTCAGAGAATGAAAATAGTTAGCCTTATGATTGAGGATCCCTAATATCTGGTCAAACTGTTCTTGACTAACTTGCAAATCAGGAAACTCTGTCAAATAGTGTTGTAAGAAAAGGGATTGAACAGCAGAGGAGGATTGTTGAAATACAGGAACAGAGCAGATATCGATTCCCTGAATCAGATTTAAAAAAGCCTCTTGATAGAGCGACACTTCTTTTCCTATTCGGAGTAATCCATCAACCATGTTGGAATTTTCATCCTTTAATAGGGGAAGTAGGGTATTTCGTACTCTATTTCTAAAGTAGTGTGAAGTCTGATTCGAACAATCTTCAAAATAAAAAACTTCTGATAATTCTTCCTTTTTGAAGCGTAATAAAGGACGGATGAGTTCTCCAGGACCAAAAGGCCTCACTTCTGGAATTCCCGATAGATAGCGTAAACGAGTCGACCGAATAAACCGCATTAAGATGGTTTCAGCCTGATCATCTGCCTGATGTGCGGTTGTAAGAGCTGTATATCCTTCACTTTCCATGATCTTTCTAAAAAAATCATAGCGAAAATTTCGAGCATTTTCTTCTGTAAATTTCCCTTTAAAATGAGCACAATAAAAAGGAATATGTAGTTGCCTACTTAAACGTTCTAGATAGTCTTCTTCTGTCCGATTTTCCTCTCTTTGCCCGTGGTTAATGTGCACCATTCCTAATTCAATATCCAGAGACTCTCTAAATTGATAGAGAAGATCGAGCAGATTCATTGAATCTTTACCGCCAGAGACGGCTACCAATACCTTCTTATGTTTATCAAAAAAGTGACCATCTTGAGCCACTTTTAAAAATTTTTCTTGTATCATTTTAGAATATCGTATACGTCCTTTGCAATTTTCGAAATAGTATCATAATCTGATTGATTGGTGAAAATAGATAAGATAAAGGGACTATCTGCATACACTACTGCCACATCATGACGATAATCATAGGCATCTCCAATTTTATGAGCTACTTTAACTGGAATATTTTTGGAGATCCGTTCCGTATCATAATTGGTAGAGGACAGACTATCTAACACAAATCCTCCTTGGTGATAAATAGCTTCCATAATCTGTCCAGCCATTTTAGCTGACGCATCCCGCTTTTCTACATCCCAAATTCCATCAAAAGTTTCTGCAATTTTCGATTTAAAAATGCTGTCTGACTGATTCGCTATATAATAACCAAGTAAATTACTCCCGACATTATCTGATTCTTTAGCAGTTCGGTTTATCACATCTTGTAGTGTATACTTCTTACCATCCGCAGTCTTTGGTAAACTACCACTTCCTGCTGGATCATAAGCTCCAGAAAATTGATGAACTGCCTCTGTGTATGTCAAAGAATCAGAAAGTTTAACGTTTCCTTCATTCAGCTGATATTGTGCATAGTATAAATAGAGAAGTTTTGTTACGCTCGCAGAATACATCTGCTGATCTGATCGAATTCCTGCTATCTGTCCTGTTTCAATTTGCTTGACATAGACGGAATAAGATGGGGAATTATATTTTTTTCTAATACAGATTGAACCAGCTCAATACGATTGTCCGTCTCCGATAACTCTTGAAGAGGAAGATAACCTTTTCCTTCAACAAAAGCAAATTCTCCTCGGACAGTTGTCACAATTTTTGATACTTGTACTGGCTGATAGGAAGCAAGCGCATTTGGCAATATCTTAAGCTGTCCTCCAGTTGGTTCTTGATATACATGAATATCTTTTTTTGTCCAAAAAGTCTGATCTACACTGCGTTGTCCCTGGACAATATCATCTGCAATATTTCGCGTATCAGCAAGAATAAAACTGCCCTGTTTTAATTCGAAAATCTTTTTCCCTTGATCATTCACCTTGATAGATTGGATGGATAAGGAAGTATGAGCTGAAATTTTCCCATTTTTTTTACTCAAATCAGCTGTGGAAAAGGTGTCGATTTCTTTTATAGTCAGAGGATGCTGCGGAATTTTTTGAAAATCAAATTGATACGCTTGTTGGGTGAATTCATATTTTTCTTGATTGGTTAGTTTAAATTCAATTTCTAAGCTATCTGTAAGAAGGGGAACACATAGAACAGGCAACAACATCAGAAATAAATATTTACGCATTGTTATCCCTTTCCTTTTCTACTTTTACCTTTAACTCTTGATTCTTTTTGGATAATTCCTCTAATTTTTCATCTGAATAACCTAGAAAGGTTTCCACGACTTTAACAATATTATCTCGATTATTTTTCATCATTTTGGTAATAAACCAGGGATATTGTAGACAAATTCTCCCTCTTTAGAATACTGGTATTTGGCACGAACATATTTTAAGGCAAAATCATTGTCTTCTAATTTCTTAACCAAAGCTTGTTCTTCCAGATGTTTTGCCGTTAACTTTTCATTCTCCCTTTTTAAAACAGCTAATTGTTGATGGTGAGACTGCAATTCCTGATAACTCTGAACGAGGTTAAAGGTTGGAAGGATAAATAAAAATACAGCAAATATTAGGATAATTCCCATAAAACGATTCCGTTTCCGGTTCTCTCGCTCATCTTGTCGTCTTTTTTTTATTTCCTCTTGAATAAAATGATTATTCATTTGGAGGACATTATCTCTCTCCATCTGTTTCAATCCTTTTCTCACTTAAAATTTCATACATGCTTGCTGCATCTTCTTTTTTAGTAGAATCTTTCATTTCTAAGACACGGACCGTCAATACCTTATTTCCAAAACGAATTTCAATTTCGTCATTCGTTTTTAAGACTGTAGAAGATTTGGCTAAAATGCCATTCACTTTGATTCTTCCTTTATCGGCAACTTCCTTAGCTACTGTTCGGCGTTTGATGATTCGTGATACTTTCAGATATTTATCTAGACGCATACTTTTTCCCTCTTCTTTTATAACTCTCTTATTTTACCATTTTTTTGGCAAAAAGTAGAATTGGATAGGGTTTGTTACCAAAATGTAAAGAGGCTGGAACAAAAGTCCTAGCCTCTCCATTGTTTTTGGATTGTCGAGCAAGACGCAGCGGTTGAGTGGGCTCTACTAGGCTGATTTCATCAGCATTTACAGCCCTACTCAACTGTGCGGAGGTGGGACGACGAAATCGAATTCTAGCGAATGACCGATTTCTGTCCCACTCTCTGGTGAAAATCTCGGAGATTGAAATTCCATCTTTTCAATAAAAACTGAGGAAAACTTTCTCATTGCTACGATATTATAGATATCGTTCATTTAATCATTTTCTGTTTTTTTGCTTTCTTTGATTTGGACAAGTTGTTCACAAAAAGTCATCAAACCTTCCAAAATTTCATAATCCTTTTTCTGACGAATTCCAAAAACGACCATTATTTTTCCATTTTCTTCAGCAATACGAGCCTTCAAGGTGGTTCTAGACAAAGCTTGGAAATAATCCTGTGTTAAAAAATACTGACCAGCTATAGGTTCGAAAAGCACCATTACAGTCTCCTGTTTCCTTTCTATTTTTTCCACAAAGACCTGATCAGCGAAGTATTTTAGTAAACCAATCTCCAGTAAATAAGCCACTACATCCGGATATTCCCCAAAGCGATCCATTAATTCAATTTGTAACTCTTCGTAGTTTACACGACTGTCAATCTCCTTGATACGTTTGTAAATTTCAATTTTTTGTCGTTGATCTGCAATATAATCCTCTGGAAGATAAGCATCAATCTGAAGAAGAATTTCACTGTTAGACTTCTGTCGTTTTTGTTGTTTTCCCTGTTTTTGTAAAATAGCTTCTTCAAGCAACTGCGAGTATAGCTCATAGCCGACTGAGTCAATAAAGCCACTTTGAGCTGCTCCAAGAAGGTTCCCTGCACCCCGTATGGACAAATCCTGCATGGCAATCTTAAATCCAGAACCTAATTCTGTAAACCCCTTAATAGCCTCTAATCGTTTTTCTGAAATTTCTGTCAAGGTCTTGTCTGGGCGATACATCAGATAGGCGTAGGCAATGCGATTGGTACGACCAACACGACCACGTAATTGATATAAGGTTGACAATCCCATGTGATCTGCATTTTCAATGAATAAGGTATTTGCATTTGGAATATCCACTCCTGTCTCAATAATGGTGGTTGTCACCAGTACGTCGTATTCGCCCTCAATAAAGGAAAAAAGAGTACTTTCTAATTCGATCTCGGACATTCGACCATGAATAAAGCCAATCGAAGCTTCTGGTACTAATTCACGGAGTTCAGAAACTTTCTGTTCAATCGTGTCAATTTTATTGTAAAGGTAGTAAACTTGACCACCTCGATCTAGTTCGCGTAAGATGGCATCACGAATAACCGTTGGATTGGTCTCCATCACATAAGTTTGTACAGGATACCGATCCGTAGGAGGTGTTTCAATAATAGACAAGTCACGAATACCTAACATAGACATATGCAGGGTTCGGGGAATAGGGGTGGCAGTTAAGGTTAGGACATCGATTCTCTTTTTTAATTCCTTCAGCATTTCCTTATGCTTGACACCAAATCGCTGCTCTTCGTCAATCACTAGTAAACCTAAATCAGAAAATTGTACGTCTTTTGATAAGAGGCGATGAGTTCCAATAACAATATCAATCTGGCCCTTTTTCACCTTATTCAGAATTTCTTCTTGTTCACTCTTCGTCTGAAAACGGCTCAATACCGCTACTGTCACAGCAAATTCTGAAAAACGCTCTGTAAAGTTCGTGAAATGTTGCTGGGCAAGGACGGTTGTGGGGACCAAAACAGCTACTTGTTTTCCATCATTAACTGCCTTAAAAGCTGCCCGCATAGCCACTTCTGTTTTCCCAAACCCAACATCTCCTACAAGCAATCGATCCATTGGTTGTTCTTTTTCCATATCCGATTTTATTTCTCGAATAGAGCGCAATTGATCCTCAGTCTCTACGTAAGTAAAGAAATTGTCAAATTCCTCCTGGTTTCGATCATCCGAAGAGAAGGCGAACCCTTTTAATTGGCTTCGTTCAGCATATAATTGAATCAAATCATCAGCGATATCTTCAACCTGTTTTTGGACCTTTGTTTTGTTTTTTGAAAACGACCATCATTTAATTTATTGATTTTAGGTGTTTTTCCATCTGAGGCTACATACTTAGACAGTTGATCAATCTGCTCTACAGGTAATGAAATCCGGTCTGATTGCTGATATTGGATAGTGATATAGTCCCTATGAATTCCTGAAATTTCGATTGTTTCAATTCCTAGGTATTGTCCTATTCCATGCACATGGTGGACAACATAATCTCCCACTTCTAACTCGTTGTAATCCTTTATTCGCTCAGCATTGGAGATATTTTTCCTCCGTAATCGCTTTTTAATCTTTTTATTAAAAATTTCCTTTTCGGTTATGAGAGCGATTTTTTCGTCTAAAAACTGAAATCCGCTAGCTAATTGACCAACAAACAATTGGGTCTCCCCTAAAACAAGTTCTTGAGCGGAATGGATAGGATAAGAGAGTTGATAGTCTTCTAAACTTTTTTTCAGGTTGTGTAGAGATTGTTCTGATGAAGCCTGTAAAAGCACAGTGTATCCAGACTTTTCATACCGGTGAATCGTTTCTATCAAGAGAGGCATCTGATGAAAAAATTCTTGCATGGAATGCTGGGTAAACTGGTAGATGGCATCAAATGTGAGATTTCCAAGTCCTCTTTGGAAAGAAGAAAAGAAAGTAGAAGGAAGGTGTTTCCGGATTTTTTGATAGCTATCTGCAAAGTAAGAGAGGGAAGAAACAGCTTTACCTTTCTGTAAATCTTCTGTCAACAACTCTGCAGCTTCCTTTTCAAATTGAGCATGCTTTTCCATGATTTTATGAAAATCATCGTAAAAAATTGGGGTTTGCTGAGGAAGATAATCTAAGATTGTCCTCTCTTTTTCATAGAAAAACGAGAGAAATTTCCGTAGATCTGGGTGACGATAACCACTTTTACAGTCAGCTAGTACCTCTTCTAGATAAGAAGTTTGTTCTCCATTTGAAGAGTGTTCAATTGCCTTTTTTATCTTTTCTTCTGCTCGCTTAAAATCTTCTTTATTTAAAATTACTTCCGACGCTGGATGAATACGAATACTATCTAGATTGGAGATGGAGGTTTGCTTTTCTATATCAAAGAATCGGATGCCATCTATTTCATCACCAAAAAATTCAATCCGAATAGGTTGTTCTAAACGACTATCGTAAATATCTAAAATGTCTCCCCTACGACTAAATTCACCTATTGTCAAAACACGAGATACTTTTTTATAGCCAGTTCTTGATAAAAGGTTTACAATAGTGTCAATTTCTTTTTCTTGACCGACAGTCAACTCAATAAAACTGTCTTGGTATTGATTGACTGTAGGTAACAGAATGCGTATTGCAGCATAATTGAGAACTAAAAAACCCTCTTTTTCTTTATCTAGAAGAAAATTTAAGGCCTCAATACGAGATTGATTTCGATCTTTGGAAGAAAAGACAAATTCCGCGATGGGGGAATCATCTGTAAAAAACTGGTAAACCTTATCATCCCCTACCAGAGAAGCAAGGTCCGTTGAGATTTTTTCAGACTCATTTTGGGTTGAAGTCATAACTACAATTTTATTTGTAAATTGATCTAAAGCAGAAGCCATTACCAGATGCTTGATTGATTGAGACAAACCCAACAAAAGTTGACGATTCTCTTTTTTAATTCCTTTTTGCCATTTTTGGACATGTTGTCCTTGACTGATAAGATCTTTTATATCCATTTATCCATTAAACTTTCTCATTATTTTTTCACTATCATCTTCTTGTAAATAATACTTGATAGCATTGTCAACTTTTTCAATCGCTAAGTCAATTGTAATTTTGTCTTCTTCTCGAAATTTTCCCAGTACGTGATGAACGACAGTCATCCCTTTTTGGGGTCTTCCAATTCCTATCTTAATCCGATCAAATTCTTGTGTTCCGATATGCGCTATAATGGATTTGATTCCATTGTGACCACCTGCTGAACCATTTTTACGGAAGCGGATTTTCCCAACTTCCATATCCAAATCATCATAAATGACCAGTAAATCAGTCACAGAGATATTGTAATAAGACAAGAAAGCATGCACTGCCTTCCCTGATTCATTCATAAAAGTGGTAGGTTTTACGAAATATACTTTTTCTCCATCTAGAAAAGTAGACGCAACTTCAGCTTGGAAAATAGCATCTGCTGTAAAATGAAGAGATAATTCCTTTACAAGTTTGTCAAGCACCATAAATCCAACATTGTGCCTGGTTTCATGATATTTTGTTCCTGGATTTCCTAAACCAACTATTAATTTAACCATTTTACTCCTCTACTAATCTTAAAACACCAAAAGGGCTGGAATATTTTTCCAACCTCTTTTTCTTTATTATTTCACAATTCTTAAACATTGAAGCGGAATTCCATAATGTCTCCATCTTGGACAATATAGTCTTTTCCTTCTTCGCGGAGGCGCCCAGCTTCTTTCACAGCCTTTTCTGATCCATAGGTTATTAAATCATCATAAGACATGGTAACAGCACGAATAAAACCTCGTTCAAAGTCTGAGTGAATAATTCCAGCTGCTTGTGGAGCTTTGATACCCCGTTTAAAAGTCCAAGCACGAACTTCCTTCTCGCCAGCTGTGAAATAGGTCCCTAGACCAAGAAGGTGATAAGCAGCACGTGTCAGCTTATCCACACCAGATTCTGTCAAACCAATTGCCTCTAAAAACTCTGCCTTGTCTTCATCGTCTAGCTCTGATATTTCTTCTTCGGCACGCGCAGAAATCACTACAACTTCTGCATTTTCTGTTGCAGCAAAGGCACGAATTTGTTGGACATAAGAGATCGCATCTGGTTCTGCTACTTTATCCTCATCTACATTGGCCACATAAAGAACTGGCTTGGTCGTCAACAAGAATAATTGTTTCACAATTTTTTGTTCATCATCGGTAAAGTCAATCGTACGAGCAGATTTACCATCTTCTAAGACAGGCTTGATTTTTTGCAAGATTGCAAATTCAGCTACTGAATCCTTATCTTTTTGGGTCCGGGCCATCTTCTCTACACGTGCATAGCGTTTGTTGATAGAATCTAGATCAGCCAAGATCAACTCTAGGTTTATGGTATCAATATCTGCTAGAGGATCCACAAAAGCATCCTCACGTCCTTGTTCCCGCATGACATTCTCATCGTCAAAGGCACGAACTACATGTACAATGGCATCCACTTCACGGATATTGGCGAGAAATTTATTCCCAAGTCCTTCACCTTTTGATGCACCCTTTACTATTCCAGCGATATCGGTAAATTCAAAGGTGGTTGGGACTGTTTTTTTGGGTGTGATCAGCTCAGTCAACTTTGTCAGACGCTCATCGGGTACTTCTACCATTCCTACATTGGGATCAATCGTCGCAAAAGGATAATTGGCAGCTTCTGCACCCGCTTTAGTAATTGCATTAAAAAGGGTTGACTTGCCGACATTTGGCAAACCAACGATACCTGCTGTTAAAGCCATAAATCGTGTTCTCCATTAGTTTTTTCAATCCAAACTATTATAGCAAAAATTAGAAAAAAAGGCGCGTCTCAATGGACGAAACCTTCTTTCATTTAGTCTAAAGAATTTTCTTCAATTTTCTTTCAAAGTCATGTCGGCTCATCATGACTACATGTTCACAATTGGTACATCGGATTTTAATATCTGCACCGATGCGCGTAATTTCCCATTTATTTGCCTTTTTTCCTGTACTTTTAACCGTACAAGCATGGGGTTTCTTCATTTCTACAAATGAGCCAATTTCATACATTGTGTTATCTCCTTAACGATAGATTTTTCTAAGTTGCGGTTTTAATTGAATTTCTTTTATTTTAACAAATTCACCATCTATCTGTACACCTTCTTCATCCGGAAATGTTATTTTGAGAGTGTGGAAAACTTGGTGGTGGATGATGCGTGATGTCGCTTGTCGATGAAATAATAGTTGTAAAAGACAAAGAATGTTTCTAAAGATAGACTTATACGGAGAATAAACCATATCAATCTGTGATTTGGTAATAGAGCTATCTGGCCATATCAGTATTCCTCCACCAAAAAAACGATTATTGGCTAGGACAAACAAGAAGAGATGCTTGTACTGGTATTCTTGCCCTTTTTCATCTGTTAATGTTAGACTGACCGTTTTTCTTGAAAACATACTGAATATCCCTAGAATTGGGTAGAGCAGCCATCCTATATGTAATTGATTCAAGAACTTTTTCAAAACAGTCATCTTATCAGATTGTTCAATGACACGCGCATCAAATCCTGCCCCTAAACTATTGACAACAACCCAATCCTCTGAATGCAGAACAGTAATCTCTGCAGTTGATTGATGTTCTATTGCTCTCATTAGGTCCGATATTTGGGGCAATGAATAGCCCTTTTCAAAATCATTCCCAGTACCTGATGGTAAATAGGCAAATGGAAATTGAGCAGGCCAATAACGTAAGACTTTGGAAAGTGTCCCATCTCCTCCAATAATCAATAATTGATCTAATTCATCTTGATATTGTTCCAGTATCGCCTGAACGACCTCTTTTTCCTGGTCCTTTGCTGATGTCAAAAATACTTTTATTTCCAGCTGTGGATAAGTTTCTTTTATTTCATTAATTTTCTGCTGGCTCCGTTTATCTCCAGCATTAGGATTCCCTAAAATAAACAGCATCGTTCTACCTTCATTTCGCTAGTGTATCACCAGAATGTAAGAATCTACAAAGAATACCTGAACATAGACTGCCTACTTGATTCTTATTCAGCACAATCATAAAACTCGAGTCACGAGTCTATTCTCCAACAATCTACTCCCTTACGGATCTGACCCTACTCAGGTAAAATTCAAAGAGCCCGAGACAGAAGTCTCAGACCCAAGGTTTAATTTGTCCGAACAGGTGTAATCAGTTGAATAAAATCCTCCGCCGTTCCATTTGGAACCAAAGTAAACGGACGAACAGGAGAAATAAAACTAATTTTAATCTGTTCACTGTCGATAGCTTTCAATGCTTCAATCAAATAGGTCGGATTGAATGAAATGGTTAAATCCTCTCCCTCAACCAAATAAGTATCCAATTCTTCATTAACTTGTCCTACTTCTGGTGAATGAACATGTGCAGAAACGACTTGGTCGGTAATTTCGAGCTTCACTGTTCCATTTTGTGTGGCATTAGATAACAGACGAGCCCGTTCCATTGCCTGTCTTAAATAGGTGACATCACACACCACTGTTGTATTAAATTCTTTTGGAATCAAACGATTGGTATCTGGATAATTCCCTTCTAGAAGGCGCGTGTAAAAGCTAATATAGTCACTTCTAAAAAGCAATTGATTGCTAGAAAAGAAAACCTCAACCGTTTCAATATCGTCTGAAAAAACAGATGTGAATTCGCGTAAAGACTTACTTGGAATCACCACATCAAAGTTATCACCAGATTTCTCTAGCGTCAATTTTCGCTGGCTTAATCGATGAGAGTCAGTGGCGACTGTTGTTAATTCAGTGTGATGATCTAATACAAGATGAACCCCTGTTAAAAGAGGACGACTTTCTTGCGTCGAAGCAGCAAAGGCAGTTTCATTAATCATTTCTTTTAAAATCTTAGTTTCTAAAATCAAAGGATTAGAAGTTGCTACTTCTTGTAATCGAGGATATTGTTCTGCTTCTTTTCCTTTCAGAGTAATTTCGGATTTTCCACTGGTCATCACAATCTGTTGGTGATCAATTTCTTTAATCTCTACTACAATATCTGGTAAGCTAGAGATCACATTGATGAAGAAGGAAGCTTCTAATAAGATGGATCCTGGAGATGTGATTAATAATCCAGCATTTGTATCTTTCGTTGAAATATAATATTCAATGGAGATTTGTCCATTGGAACCAGTTAGAGTAATTCCTTCTTGAGAAACCTCTATTTTAACGGTAGACAAGACAGGAATAGCATTCTTCCCACTGATTGCTCTTTTGGTCGTATTGAGAGCCTGTAGGAAAACATTTTTGTTAATTGAAAATTGAATCATGGTTTCTCCTTTATTTATATATAATAATTAAGATAATAATAGTAATAAGGGATGTGTATTGTGTGGAAAAACCGCTTTTTTCTTTTGCTTTAAGAGATTTTCTTGTTGAAAATCTGTGGAAAAAAGCTAGCAGTTTTCCAAAAGTTATCCACATTATCTAATTTTATTTCGAATGCTTGTAATCTCAATTTCAAGATTTGGATCTTCTTCCAAAAGGGTCTTTATTTTATTATAAGAATGCATAACGGTTGTGTGGTCACGATTTCCAAATTCTTTACCAATCTTTGGAAGGGAGTTATCGGTCATTTCACGCGCTAAATACATGGCCACCTGCCTTGCATGTACGACATTTTGGACTCGTTTGGCTCCTTTTATTTCCTTTACACTAACACCGTAAAAACTTCCCACTTCGGTCTGGATTTGCTCAATGGAGATAACTCTCTTTTTTGGAGAATCATTTTTTCGAGCCCGAATTGCCTCAGCAGCTAGATCAACAGTTATTTCAGTTAATTGACGCATGTTTGCAAGCAGCTGAATATCTTTTAAAGCTCCCTCTAGGTCTCTGACATTGGAATGAAATTGATTGGCTAGATAAGCTAAAGTATCATCTGTAAATTGGAAAGTATAATTTTCTGCTTTCGTTTGTAAAATAGCAATGCGCGTTTCATAGTCTGGTGGACTCACTTCTGTGACAGTCCCCCAACCAAAACGAGTGACCAGACGATCCTGTAAGTTATCCAGCTGTGTAGGTGTCCGGTCGCTGGTTAAGACAATTTGCTTTTTATTTTCATAGATGGCATTAAAGGTATTAAAGAACTCTTCTTGAGTGGCCTTTTTGTTTTTAAGGGTCTGGATATCGTCAATCAAGAGAACATCTAAATTTCGATATAACTTTTTAAACTCTTCCATGTTATTGAGACGGGTGTGTTCAATAAACTCATTTAAAAAAGTTTCTGATGAGACAATCCGTACGCGCATCTGGGGATTGTCCTGTAAAACCTTATTTCCAATAGCATTGAGCAAATGGGTTTTTCCAAGCCCAGGTCCTCCGAAAATAAATAAAGGATTATAACGAGTACCAGGTTCTTCTGCGACTGACATGGCTGCCACATAGGCGAAAGAATTTCCATCTCCTTGGATGAAATTTTGAAAGGTGTATTCTTCTTGTAATCCTGTTTCTATCACAGGTAAGGCTTGGGGAACTTCTTGTGTTTTCGCATCAGTTTGTGAAGAAAAAGGCGGTTCGGATTGAAGGGATGTAGAGTGAAAGGGAGTGGAAAAATTCGGTTGTAGTATTTGATCTTCATCCCACTCATATTCAATTTTTAGGATTTCATTATAAACTTCTGCACCAACGTGAATCAAGAGTCCATCCATGTTTTTATTCCAAAACATCACTTTTACTCGACTACTTAAATGAATGAGAGCCGTATCCTGTTTGACATGGACCAGTCGAGCTTCTGAGATATAATATTCAAAAACAGAAGCTTTGCAAGAGGCTTTTGCGAGCTCCATGAATCGTTGCCAAAAAAGTTGTTCTGTCTCCATGCGTTTGTCCTTTCTTTTTTTGATTCATGATCTATATGAATAGGTCATTCTAGTGTATCATAAATAGGAAAAGTTTTCCACAAGTTTTCCTTTTTTCCACAATGTGGATTTTAGTTTTCCACATTGTGTGGAAAAAAGGAAAAAGAGTAGTATTTTTGGCTGGTTAGAATCGAATGAATCTGTGTAAAAGTCTGTTCATAAAAAAAGATCATCCACAAGTTTATTTTAAACTGTGGATGATCTGCTCAAATTCATCTAAATTTTCAAAAGGGATGACTATTTTTCCTTTCCCATTTTTATCTTGTTTGATCTGAACTGCCGTTCCAAAATACTTTTGAAGCCAAACTTCCTCACTTAGGGAAAATATATTTTTTGTTTGCTTCGTTTTGGATTTCGTCTTTTTGACCCGTTGCTCTAGTTGTCTGACACTTAGGTGTAATTTTTTCACTAAGTCAACATAGTAAAGCTGCTTATCCTTTTTTAAGGGGATTAAGATACGAGCATGACCAGCAGATAGTTGGCCGGATGCTAACTCTTCTTGGATTTCCTTGGGAAGATGGAGCAACCGGAGGCTATTTGAAATATAAGGGCGAGATTTCCCCATTCTTTTTGCAATTTCTTCATGAGTGATTCCTTGCTCTAGTAACTTTAAATAAGAGTTTGCTTCTTCAATGGGATTCAAATCTGCCCGTTGTAAATTTTCAATGATGGATTGTGTCATCATTTCCTCATCAGACAGGACTTTTACAATGACAGGAACCTTCTCTAAACCTGCTAGTTGACAGGCACGTAAGCGTCTTTCTCCAGCGAGTAATTCAAAACCTATAATGGAGGATGGACGAACGATCATTGGCTGAATTAGTCCATTTTTCTTAATGGATTGTGCTAGTTCTTCTAATTTTTTTGAATCAAATTGTAATCGTGGTTGATAGGGATTTGGGGTAATCTCATGAATTGAAATATAACGAAGTTCTTCCATAGGGCTAATTGTAGCAGAAAAAAAACTACTTTACAAATCTGTAAAGTAGTTTAGAGAATTTAGTTGTTCTCTAGATTTAATTGATCCGTGGTTTTGGTCAGTTTGATGGTAACATTTTTTTCTTCGCCATTACGAACAACTTTTAGGACCACACTATCTCCTACCTTATGACGATAGAGAACATTTTGTAAATCACTGGTAGTCTTAACTTCTTGGTCATCAATACCGGTAATCACATCATATTCTTGTAACTGTCCATCAGCTGGAAGCCCCTTTAGAACGGACATCACGACAACACCGGAAGTTAATTTGCTGTTTTCTAAGTTCGCCTTTTTCATTTCAATCGTAGTGAGTTGACTGTAAGCTTTCATTGTGATACCTAGAGCTGGACGAACTACTTTTTTATTGGTTTCTAATTGCTCGATAATTGTCACTACATCATTGGAAGGAATCGCAAATCCAAGACCTTCAACTGTTGATTCACCAGAACTATCCCGGACGACCTTCTGTTCGTTAATCCCGATAACTTGACCTTCAATATTGATTAAAGCCCCGCCTGAGTTCCCTGGATTGATAGCAGCATCTGTCTGAATTGCGTTTATAGAGACGGTTTGTCCATTATCATTTGTACCTGTTATTTGACGGTTAACACCGGATACGATTCCTTTGGTGACGGAGTTTGCAAAGGAGACTCCAAGAGGACTACCGATGGCCAGAGCTGTTTCTCCAACTTTGATAGTATCTGAATTTGCAAATTCTGCAACTGTCGTTACTTTTTCGTCACTAATTTCTAGAACAGCTAAATCAGAGTAACTGTCTGAACCTACCAGAGTGGCTTTCACTGTATCCCCTGAGGAAAATTGTACTTCTAAGGATTTTGCCCCGTTAACAACGTGCTCATTTGTGACAACGTAGGCTTTTCCATTTTCTTTTTTATAAATGATTCCAGAACCTTCTCCATAGATGGCTAAACCATCCTCAGTCAATTCCGTATCAGAAGATGCATTGCTGGGTTTCTGATAATTGATGACAGAAACTACGGCATCTTTTACTTTGTCAACCGCTTGTGTCACGGAGGACTGATTGTCATAAGTATTATTACTAATCAAACTAGATGAGGTGGAGGAAGAATGGGTAATCGATTGGAAGAGTGGATAGGCAAATGAACCAATTGAACCTCCGATAAGAGCAAACACAAATATCAATAAATATTTTATATTTTTTTTCATGATACGAACTCTCCTTTTTGAAAATTATGATAACAATATTTTCTTAATTATAGCTTAAAATTTTCAAAAATCAATCCACAACCTGTGGAAAACTTTTTTAAACTGTTTAAAAAGGTGATGAAATCAGGTTAAAAAAATAAATAATCTCTTTTTTAGTCTGTGGATATGTTAGAATAGAATTATGAAAATAAAATTGGTAACAGTTGGAAAACTTAAAGAGAAATATTTAAAGGATGGCATATCAGAATATACCAAGCGTCTTACTCGATTTGGTCAAATAGAACTGAAAGAAGTTGCAGATGAAAAAACTCCAGATAAGGCTAGCTCAATTGAAAAAGAGCAGATTTTGGATCGAGAGGCAAATCGAATTCTTTCGCACATCCAGGAGAGAGATTTTGTGATTGTGTTGGCCATTGAAGGAGAGCAGTTTCCATCAGAGACTTTTAGTCGTATGTTGGAGGATGCAACTATCAGAGGATTTTCAACATTGACGTTTGTTATTGGGGGGAGTTTGGGTCTCTCAAATAGTGTCAAAAAACGAGCAAATCTGTTAATGAGTTTTGGACAATTAACACTCCCTCACCAACTGATGCGTCTGGTTTTAGTCGAACAAATTTACAGAGCATTTATGATTCTTCAAGGGAGTCCCTATCATAAATAGCAAAAGTGTTTCACGTGAAACATAAAAAAAAAAAGATGCCGTTGCACCTTGATGATGATTCCAGCAGGATTCGAACCTGCGACCGTTCGCTTAGAAGGCGAATGCTCTATCCAGCTGAGCTATGGAACCAATTTAATAGCTTCATTATTCTACCTTACTGAAGCTTTTTTGTCAAGTTTACGTCGTGGTATGGCTGATGGATATGAAATCTGTCGTCCGCAGTGGTTGTCAAAAAGGATCGTGAAGAATGGAGAAATACTTGAAAAAGACTTGACAAATAAAAGTGGTCTATATTATACTATTAAATGTCTTATATGGTCCGTTGGTCAAGGGGTTAAGACACCGCCTTTTCACGGCGGTAACACGGGTTCGAATCCCGTACGGACTATATTATCCGCCATAGCTCAGTTGGTAGAGCGCATGACTGTTAATCATGATGTCACAGGTTCGAGCCCTGTTGGCGGAGTTAGTAGAAAAGAGTAATGATGTCTAGGACATCATTACTCTTTTTTTGAATTATTTTGGACCTGGGAAAGTAGAAAAACTGCTTAAAAAAGAAGGTGCGTTCTATCTTTCGTAAAAAACAGTGTTACGAGGGAGGATCGAGCTGACTGTTCCTTCTTTTTAGTCTACTTTTCTTTTTTCGGAGAAGGTGGTAACCCACAAACAAAACGATTCCTGACATTGAAAGGAGAAGCCCTGTTTTAAATCCTTCAGGGATAAATGTTAGGACAACTTCCCCTTTCCCTTTTGGAATATCTACCTTCATAAACCCAGTTTGAGCAGCAGTAATTGGAACTGGAGTCCCATTCAACCTAGCAGACCAGCCCTTATCGAATGGAATAGTGTAAAGGATTGATCGTTTCTTGTCACTTTGATAGTGGGTAGTTACTTGATTTCCCTTGACCGTAGTCTGAATATCTTGGTTATTTAACTTTTGAAAGGCATCTTGGTACTCTAATGTATTGAGACGATAGAGGGTTGGAGGATCAAACGAAACAGATCGATTATGGGGAAAACGAAGGGTTATAGTGACGGTTTCACTTTTCTCAAAATAACCTGCATCAAAAAAAGGAAAGCTGTTGTCATAGTTGTACGAATAGAGACGATCATTAAGAAGCAATTCTATCTGCTTACTATTTTGATTCGAAAAAGTCAGATTCGGTAGACTAATATAGATTTGACTGTTACTTGGGATTGTTAAAGATACAGTAAAGGAAGCAGTATCTTCGTTTACAGAAGAGTTTACAAATACAGTATTGGCTGGTTTAGAAACACCTTCGATTTTTTGAATGGATAAGGTCGAAAAATATGAATAATTCAGACCGCTTAATTGATTTAAAAAGTGAGCTTGATTCTCTAAAAACAGATTGGAAAAAGCAATATCAGTGTAGGGCTTATCTGTCAATATACCTAGTGAACCGGAGTTGACATTTTTGTAAAGATTCATAGAATCTTGAGTTTTGTCAAGATAAAATCCAAATTTATTGAGAGCAGCAGTGGATAAATTATAATGCACTCCAAAGAGACTATCTGCAAGGAGAGTATTATTTTGATATCTAAGATTCAGATTTGTCCCTTCTGATTTAAAGCCTAATAAATCTAAAGTGGAGCTAGAAGAGCGGTTTCGTATTGAAGAAAATTGTGAAATTCCATTGTAGTTAAATTTCATACTGTCATTCCCGGTTTGAGGCTGCAGTCGTTCTGTACGATAAAAACCAGATGTAGGAGAGTCAAGTGACTTGACTAATGTGTCAATCTCTTGTAAATTTTCTTGGTAATTTTTCCTTGTAGGGAAATGCCATTCATTTGCTAAGCCATCCACTTGGAAATAGGTATTGATACCAAGTTCAAAAATAACAAAGAAAAAACTGAAACTGGAAAATAGCAAAAAGCTAAATTTCTTCTTTGTAAAAGCTAGCAGAATAATAAAGTAGGCAATTAAAAACTCACCTGTTATGATAAATAAATTCTGATTTAGAAAGCTATACTGACGTCTAAATAGAAAGGTTGCACCGTATCCTATTAGCAGGAATGAAAAAGCAGTTAAAATATGATGGAGTCGAATTTCAGACAGTCGCGATAAGGTTTCAGCTGCCATAAAAAGGATGACTAAAGGAAAAACCCAAGCATAACGATGCAAGAACATATTGGGAGCGTGCATCCCCTGCCACAATAAATCGAGTGGCTGTAAGTAGAAACTGAGTATGATGAAGAGTAAGAGTACTAAATAGGATAATTTAACTTGCCATTTAATTGACCGAAGTGTAAAGAATAAGAATGCTAATAAGAGCGGAAATAACCCAAGATAGATGGTTGGAATGGCACCATACTTTGTCGTATCATAGGAACCCACAAGATTTTTTGCAAAAAGATCCAAAAACCAAGAATTTTCAGTTTGTAATTTGGTAATATCCGTCAATGTTTCTCCATGATTTCGTAAATCAAGGAGTGTGGGAAGAAGCATAACCATACTGGTCAAAGCTGAAAGGAGTGAGACTATAATAAAATCTACGATACTTTTGAATCGTTCTTTAAAATTCCAGGAAAGCTGGGTCAGATACCATAAGAAAATAAAAATGGCTGTCATAAATCCAAAGTAATAGTTTTGAACAAAGAGCAGACTGAGCGTTACATAATAAAGAATCCGTCCTTTTTGGTTGATAACTCTATCTAATCCTAACAAAATCAGGGGAATTAAGATAAAAACATCTAGCCATGTATTGATTTCTAATTGACTTAATGTAAAACTGATTAAGGAAAAAGAACTGGATAACAGAAGAATGAGGGGATAAGATAGTTTTTTATAGATATTTCCTATTGCAATATAAGTTGACAAACCTGTCAACCCAAATTTCAAAAGTGTAAACAAGTAAAGGGCGTCTGGCATTGAATTTAAATCAAAGAAATAGACGAATGGGGACAGCATTGATCCTAGATAGTAGGAAATTAAAGCGTAAAAATTTAGTCCCAAACCACTTGTAAAGGTGTAAAATAAAGATCCATCACCGTGTAAAGTATTGCGTAAGGTTTGGTGAAAAATAACGTACTGATGGAAGCCATCGCTGGCCAAAACAGTGCGTTCACCATTGATTCCGACTCCTTGTATCCCTAAAGCAATTCCTACCATAATGATCGGAATCATAAAGGATGCTAGTACAAAAAAGTTTCTTGATTTGGTTCGTATAAGGTGTTTCATATTTCCTATATAATAAAAAGCGTTATAACGCTTTTTATTACTTCCATAATTCTTTTACTTTTTCTTGAATTGCTATGTTTTCAAGAAACTCATCATAGGTTTCATCGATTCTGTCAATGACTCCATTTTTTGAGAGGACGATGATGTGATTGGCTAAGGTTTGAATAAACTCATGATCATGACTTGCAAAAATAATGGACTCTTTGAAATTTTTCAAACCATCATTTAGACTAGAAATAGATTCCAAATCTAAGTGATTAGTTGGGTCATCTAAGACTAAGACATTGGATTTGAGGAGCATGAGTTTAGAAAGCATGACACGGACTTTTTCTCCACCTGACAAGACATTGACAGACTTGTTAACTTCATCACCAGAAAAGAGCATCCGTCCTAGGAAACCACGAAGGAAGGTATTGTCGTCTTCTTCCTTGCTTGCAAATTGTCGAAGCCAATCTAGAATACTTTCTCCACTCGCAAAATCACGTGAGTTGTCTTTGGGGAGGTAAGATTGACTAGTGGTTACTCCCCACTTGATAGTTCCTTCATAGTCAATATCACCCATGAGTGCACGAATAAGGGCAGTCGTTTGGATGTCATTTTGACCAATAAGAGCCGTTTTATCTCCTGGACGTAAGATAAAGCTGATATTGTCAAGTATGGTTTCTCCGTCAATCTTAACAGAAAGATTTTCTACTGTTAAGAGATCATTTCCAATCTCACGTTCTGCTTTGAAGTTAATAAAAGGATATTTACGACTGGATGGGACAATTTCTTCCAGTTCGATTTTATCCAACATTTTTTTACGTGAGGTTGCTTGTTTTGATTTTGAAGCGTTAGCAGAGAAACGGGCCACAAATTCTTGTAATTGCTTGATTTTTTCTTCTGCCTTTGCATTACGGTCAGCTTGCAATCTAGCAGCTAATTCGCTTGATTCTTTCCAGAAGTCATAGTTCCCGACGTAGAGCTTGATTTTACCAAAGTCTAAATCTGCCATATGGGTACACACTTTATTGAGGAAGTGACGGTCGTGAGAAACTACGATGACAGTATTATCAAAGTCAATCAAGAAATCTTCTAGCCAGGAAATAGATTGAATATCAAGACCGTTAGTTGGTTCGTCCAAAAGGAGTACATCTGGTTTACCAAAAAGGGCCTTTGCAAGTAGGACCTTCACCTTATCCCCATTTGCAAGTTCGCTCATATTTTGATAATGAAAGTCTTCAGGAATATTCAGGTTTTGCAATAATTGAGAAGCTTCACTTTCAGCCTCCCAACCCCCAAGTTCGGCAAATTCTCCTTCTAATTCCGCTGCACGGACACCATCTTCATCAGAAAAATCTTCTTTCATATAAATGGCATCTTTTTCTTTCATGATACTGTAGAGTTTTTCATTTCCCATGATGACAACATCAATCACACGCTCTTCTTCGTAGTCAAAATGATTTTGACGAAGAACAGAAAGACGTTCATCAGGACCTAAGGAAATATGACCTGTACTTGGTTCAATGTCACCCGCAAGAATTTTGAGGAAAGTTGATTTACCTGCACCGTTGGCTCCTATTAAACCATAGGTATTTCCCTCTGTAAAGTTAATATTGACTTCATCGAATAGTTTGCGGTCACTAAAACGTAAGGATACATCAGTTACTGTTAACAATTTTCTCTCCTGACTTTCTAATTATTAAGCTTATTTTACTAGAATATAAGAAATTAATCAATTGATTCTACATCGGGACAAGGAAGTCATCATCTGAGTCTCGATAGTCCTTATGAAGGCTAAATCCTCGACCAATAACCTTTGTAGCCGGCATAATGACCATAAAGGCTGTCGGATCTAGTTCTTGAATAGTTGCTTGGATTTTAGGAAGTTCATGAGTTGACAAGGTTGTCATCAACATCCACTTATCGTATCCAGAATAACCGCCCTTAATGGGAATTTGCGTGACACCACGGTCAGCTTTTTCAAGGATAAATTGACGAACTTCTTTTTCCTTTTTCGAAATGATCAGGAGATTTCTTGAGGAATGAAGTCCAGTCATCATAGCGTCAATCGTAAAGGAAACCACAATCAAGGAAATAATGGAATACATGACAATATCCATATCAAATGCAATTGCACTAATTCCAACTATGATACCGTCTGTGATGAGGAGGACGACACCTAGGGGCAGTGGGGTATATTTGTGAAGAATTTGAGTAATAATACCTGTCCCACCAGTAGAAGAGTTTCCGAAAAAGACCAGTCCTAATCCTACCCCTAAAATAAATCCTCCAAATAGAGAGGCCAATAATGGTTGGTGGGTCATTGTTGGAATGTTTTCTGTTAAGCGAATAAAAAACGGGAAAATGAAAGAGCCATAAAAGGTTTTAATAAACACATCTTTTCCTAAGAAAATCCAACAAATAAGAAGTAACGGTACAGCTAGAATCATTACGAAATTACCTGGGTTCCACCCAAAAAGGGCCTTCATGCTCACTGCAAGTCCACTGATTCCACCAGAAGCGATTTGATTCTCCACCAGAAAGCTATTGTAACCCAGTGCTGCGACTAAGGAACCAATCGTAACGAGTGAGAAATCTTTTATTTTTTGTTTCATTCCAATCCTTCTCCTTACATTCAATATCTCTATTATCAGTGGTTTTTTTGGTTTCGTCAAGGTTTTTCTCCCGTAACTTGACTTACGATATAAACCATTATATAATCGTTTGTAATAGTGTGGGATTTTACGATTTTGAAGAAGATAAATCGTACGAAAAGAAAAAGGTCTATTCAGAAAGATTTTTGAATAGATTCATAGTGGCATTCCGTATCGTGAATGTTGCGGAATCTAGCAGTCATCACTTTAATGATAGCCCTCTCACATAGCAGATTTGCTTTGTGTGTTTTTTATTTAAAGGAGTCATCATGTCAAAACCTATCATTTTAACAGGAGACCGGCCAACTGGGAAACTTCATATTGGACATTATGTTGGAAGTTTACGAAACCGAGTGCTTCTACAAAAAGAAGACAAATATGATATGTTTGTATTTCTAGCTGATCAGCAGGCCTTGACAGATCATGCGAAGGATCCGCAGACGATTGTTGAATCTATAGGGAACGTTGCATTAGATTATCTGGCAGTAGGTCTTGATCCAGAAAAAGTAACTATTTTTATTCAGAGTCAAATTCCTGAATTGGCAGAATTATCCATGTATTACATGAATTTGGTTTCGCTTGCTCGTTTAGAACGCAATCCTACAGTCAAGACAGAGATTGCTCAAAAAGGGTTTGGAGAAAGCATTCCAGCAGGCTTTTTGGTGTATCCAATTTCACAAGCTGCGGATATCACAGCTTTTAAGGCCAATTACGTTCCTGTTGGGAATGATCAAAAACCAATGATTGAACAGACTCGTGAGATTGTTCGTTCCTTTCATCATGCTTATCAATGTGACGTTTTGGTAGAACCCGAAGGGATTTATCCAGAAAATGAGGCTGCAGGACGCCTGCCTGGATTAGATGGAAATGCCAAGATGTCTAAATCATTGGGAAATGGTATCTATCTAGCAGATGATGCGGATACGCTCAAGAAAAAAGTTATGAGTATGTATACGGACCCAAATCATATTCGTGTAGAGGATCCGGGAAAAATTGAAGGAAATATGGTCTTTCATTATCTAGATGTCTTTGGACGTCCAGAGGATGCTGCTGAAATTGCGGAAATGAAAGAACATTACCAGCGTGGTGGCCTAGGAGATGTAAAAACAAAACGTTATCTATTGGATATTTTAGAGAGAGAACTGGGACCTATTCGGGAACGTCGCTTAGAATTCGCTAAAGATATGGGTGAAGTATATCGCATGTTGGAAAAAGGTTCTCTACGAGCTCGTCAAGTAGCAAGTGACACTTTATCAGAAGTCAAATCGGCCATGGGAATTTCATATTTCTAAAATAAAAATAAAGGGGGATTTCCCCTTTTTTATGTACTATTCTATGGACATTTCATATAAAAGTTCGGATAATTTGAAGAACTATAGGGAAAAAAGAGAAAGAACATCCTCATTAGAAATTATAACGAATAATCATTGACAAAAAAAATTAAAATGATATCATAATAAAAATATCAATTCATTTAATGAAAAGAAAAAGAAAGAAGGTCTGTTCGGAATGTCAAATTGGGATACTAAATTCGCAAAAAAAGGTTTTACATTTGATGATGTTTTGTTGATTCCAGCTGAGAGCCATGTTCTTCCAAATGAAGTGAGCATGAAGACGCAGTTAGCTAAAAATTTAATTTTAAATATCCCAATTATCACTGCTGCAATGGATACGGTTACGGATAGCAAGATGGCCATTGCAATTGCGCGTGCAGGTGGTTTAGGAGTTGTTCATAAAAATATGCCTATTGCCCAGCAAGCTGAAGAAATTCGCAAGGTGAAACGTTCTGAAAATGGTGTCATTATTGATCCGTTCTTTTTAACACCAGAACACGAAGTCCAAGATGCGGAAGAATTGATGCAAACCTATCGCATTAGTGGGGTACCTATCGTGGAAACTCTTGAAAGCCGAAAATTGGTAGGAATTATCACCAATCGAGATATGCGTTTTATCAATGATTACCATACTCCAATTGCCAAACATATGACATCTGAGAAATTGATTACTGCTCCTGTAGGGACAGGACTAGAGGAAGCTGAGCGTATCTTACATGAACATCGGATTGAAAAATTGCCTCTAGTCGACAAGCAGGGACGTTTATCTGGGTTAATTACCATTAAAGATATTGAAAAAGTAATTGAGTTTCCAAATGCAGCCAAAGATGAATTTGGTCGTCTCCTAGTTGCCGGAGCTGTCGGAGTTACATCAGATACTTTTGAACGGGCAGAAGCTTTGTTTGAAGCAGGAGCAGATGCGATTGTCATTGATACCGCACATGGACATTCTGCTGGGGTATTGCGTAAAATCGCTGAAATTCGGAATCATTTTCCTGATCGCACTCTTATCGCTGGAAATATTGCAACAGCTGAGGGAGCTCGTGCCCTTTATGAAGCAGGAGTTGATGTCGTAAAAGTAGGAATCGGACCAGGTTCTATCTGTACCACTCGTGTTGTAGCAGGAGTTGGTGTCCCACAGGTGACAGCTATTTACGATGCAGCTAGTGTCGCAAGAGAGTATGGACGCACCATTATTGCAGATGGAGGAATTAAATATTCTGGGGATATTGTCAAAGCATTGGCAGCAGGTGGTAATGCAGTAATGTTAGGATCCATGTTTGCAGGAACCGATGAAGCACCTGGTGAAACTGAGATTTTCCAAGGGCGGAAATACAAATCTTATCGAGGAATGGGATCTATTGCCGCTATGAAAAAAGGATCAAGCGATCGATACTTCCAAGGATCTGTCAATGAGGCTAATAAGCTAGTTCCAGAAGGAATCGAAGGTCGTGTTGCTTATAAGGGCTCTGCGGCAGATATTGTTTTCCAGATGATTGGTGGAATCCGTTCTGGGATGGGATATTGTGGAGCAGCGACTCTGGAAGAACTGCGTGAAAATGCACAATTTATTGAAATGTCTGGGGCTGGTTTAAAAGAAAGCCATCCACATGATGTTCAAATTACCAATGAAGCACCTAATTATTCTGTACAATAAACAAAAGCTTGGGATTTGTATTCCCAAGCTTTTTGGTAGGAGTAATGAAAAGCCATATAACGATTTTTGAATTTCTTGAATAAGATTGTAAAGGACATTGACAGAGCTGTCAATGTCCTTTTGAAATAGAAAAGAATATTTTTAAATTTTATTTTAGATAAGAATAGCTGAGAGGTAAGATTATCCAGTGGCAGATTGTGGCTATCTAGGAGATTCCTTAACCTAGTTTAGGAATATCGTTCCCCGTGCCTCAAAATATTATTTTCTTTTTTGCGCAGATCTTTTGGAAGCATACCCTTAAAATGAGTTCTTTCTATTGCGAGATCCTTAACAAGAATGTCCATATCTCTTTACACTAATTTCCCATGATCAATCGTAAAAACAGTGATATCGTCAGGTAGATGATGTAAATGTTCCAGACTTGTCGTTGTGATAAAGGTTTGAACATTTTCTTTAATTCCCTCAATTAGTTTTGTTTGACGGGAGATATCCAATTCACTCATTACATCATCTAAAAGAAGAATAGGATATTCGTTAGTCACTGACTTAATCAATTCAATTTCAGCTAGTTTCAAGGACAGAATGAGGCTTCTTTGTTGCCCTTGACTACCAAAAGTAGCATTTAAACCATTTATGGTAAAGACTAAATCGTCTCGATGGGGGCCGACACTTGTTACTTTTTTTCCGATATCTTTTTGACGATTTTTGGACAGGTGATTGACAAAACGATCAAGGATATTGTCATTATCTGTAAAATTGATTGAACTCACATATTGGATCGTAAGGCTTTCGAGTTGATTTGAAATAGCAGAATGATTTTTGTCAGCTTCTTTAGAAAGTAACTGTACAAATTCAGACCGATGCTGTATGACTTTTGTTCCGTAAAACGCTAGTTGTTCATCTAAAACAGTAAGGAAAGTGTGATCAATCTCTCTCGTATTCTTTAAATAAGTGTTTCGTTGTTTCAAGACATGATTATAATTAGAGAGATCAGTTAGGTATACCGGTTTGATCTGTCCTAGGTCTATATCTAAAAATTTCCTTCTCAAACTTGGAGAGCCTTTGACAAGCTGGAGGTCTTCAGGTGCGAAAAGGACAACGTTCATAGTACCGATATAATCGGAGAGTTTTGCTTGCCGTAAATGGTTCACTTTTGTTGTTCGACCTTTATCAGATAATAAAATTTCTAAAGAGGTTTCCCCTGAGCGGCGTTCGATAATTCCTTTAATCGTTAGGTTTTGCTTATTAAAAGAAATGAGATCCTTATCACTTCGCGTACGATGGCTCCGAGTAAGGGATAAAAAGTAGATGGATTCTAAGAAATTCGTTTTTCCTTGCGCATTTTTTCCGACAAAAACATTTAATTGTGGAGAAAATTCTGCATGGAGGTGGTTGTAATTTCGGTAGTCTTGTAATTCTATCTCTTTAATCCACATGGCCTATCTTCCTGGAAATCGAACTACTTTTTTCTCATGTGAATTCTTTTTCCCATTTTTTATTTTTGATGATTTGTTCATCTGTTTGACTAAGTTTTTAACTCGTTCCTGTTCGGCAATTTCAAGCTCTTTTTCAGCCCTTTCTTCTTGTGTGGGAGCTAGAACAGAGATTTTTATATCAAGACTAGGAATAGAGACAATGTCCCTTGCTCGTATTTTTTTCCCCCTGCGATTTTCAGGTTCGTTGTTTAATAAAACCTCTGTCGTTGCTAAAAAGGGTTTGACTGCTCCTCCACTTTGAATGATTCGTAACTCCTTTAAGAGTGATTGAAGAGTAATATAATCCTCAAACAGCTTGAATTCTAACATCTTATTCCTCCTAAAAACACTAAAAGTATTATAGCATAAATCAGACTAGGAATTAGAAAATCTTTTTTAAAGACTCGTAACATGCTATAATATACTTTAAATCGGAAGGAAAAAATTCAATGGAACTAGCTAAAAATGTATCTTTACATTATTTACAAGATCAACGAACAACGACAAATATACTGACAATATACTTTACAACTAAGTTTACAAAAGAAAGGGCTTCGAAAAGAGCACTTTTACTGAATTTAATAGGAAGTATGACGATGGATTATCCTTCGAGAAGAAGATTTGAACAACGGTTAGCCGAGTTATATGGTGCTGAAATAACGACGAATCTTCATAAAAAAGGAATTTATCATGTTTTTGAAATCTCACTCAATCTTGTAAAGACGAAGTTTACAAGAGAGAAACTTGATCTTCAAAATGAGGGGATTCAATTATTATTGTCTTGTTTATTTGATCCTTTTTTGGTGAATGAAATCTTTCCTGAAGATCTTGTTGAGATTGAAAAGATACAACTGATTCGGTTATTGGATAGTCTTTTAGAAGATAGTTTTTACCGTGCTAGTCTTGGTTTACAAACTCTATTTCTAGAAGATTCGAATCTGGCTGGATCAAAATTTGGCTCTAAAGAAGCCGTTCGGAAGATTGCATCTGCTGAACTGTACCAGGAATATGTTCGGATGGTCACAGAAGACCGTGTGGATATTTTTTTACATGGGGAATTTCCTTCAACTGTTTTTAGGTATTTGGAGGAATGTCCTTCTTTTTCCGATCGTGCTTTTTCAATCAAAGGACAGCTAACACCAACTAAAGAGATAAAAATGGAAAAAGTTTCGCTTCCGTTACATCAATCTGTTCTTGAATTAGGATACTTATTACCCATGATTCAGAATGAAAAAATGAAGGCGACCATTGTTGTTTTTCATACTTACTTTGGTTCTGGGAGTGATTCTATTTTGTTTCAAGAATTACGGGAAAAATTAGGGATTGCTTATACTGTAGCCAGTGATCTAGATTTACAAGCTCGACAACTATGTATTTACATGGGAATTTCAAGTTCAAATCGAGAAACTGCTCAAAAAAAAGTAGAAGAAGAGATTTTGAAAATGAATCACGGAATCATAGATGAAGCATTATTAAAACGATCAAAAGAGTTTCTATTGAGACACTATCAAGTTTTAAAAGACAATCCTTATGAGATGATGGATAGAACACACACGTTATTAATAGATGGGCTTTCCCTAGATGACTCCAAATATCAGAATGACATTGCAAAAGTTTCACCTGACGATCTCCAAAATCTTGCAAGGCATTTAAGTTTACAAGCTAGTTATTATCTAGAGGGGATAGAAGATTGAAGAGAATACAAAGTCCATTTTTAAAAGAGGATATATTCGTTGGTTCCTTGAGGAATGGTATGAAAATCACAATCATTCCAATGAAAGACTATCATGAAACGAGCGGGATTTTATCTGTTGGAGTTGGATCCATCCATACCACTATTCCGTTAAGGGACGGCATTTTTCACTATCCAGCAGGGATAGCACATTTTTTGGAGCATAAGATATTTGAGTTAGCGGATCATAAGGATGCCATGCAAGAATTTTCCAAATTGAATGTGGAATCGAATGCATTTACAGAATTTACAAGTACAGCTTATACTTTCCAATCTAGTCATCGGATATTGGAAGCCATCACCTTGTTGTTTGAAATGATTGCAAGTGTAAACTTTACAGATGTGTCAATCAATCAAGAAAGAGAGATTATTCGACAGGAGATTTTAATGTATCAGGATGATCCAGACTCCTACCTCCGTCAAAAATTACTTGCTGCCCTGTATCCTGCTAGTCCGCTTGCGAATGATATCGCCGGAAGTACATCGAGTATCAAAGAGATTCATCAATCGGTATTGGAAGAATTTTATTGGAATTTTTATCAACCTCAAAATATGCATCTCGTTCTTGTAGGACAAGTTGATCAACAGGTGGTGTCTGCAATTGACAGTTTACCTTTTCAAAAACGGGAACTACAAGTAAAAGATGTACCAACGATAGACTTTTGTTCTGCTTTGCCGGTGGCGTTTCTTGAATTGGAATTAATGGTTTCATCCCCAAAATTTGCACTTGGATATAGGGGAAGTCAAGTGATGAATGGAGATGTCTTTCACTACAAATTGCTTTTATCTCTCTATTGTCAACTGGCCTTAGGGAGCCTGTCGGAAAAGTACGATGAACTTTATCAATCTGGAAAGGTTGACACCTCGTTTACAATTGAAGTCGAAGTCAATCGGTATTTTCAGTATCTAATCATTTACTCGGACTCACCTGCACCTAATGAGGTTTTGGAGGAATTGAGTGATTATATGGAGGAACTTCAATCCACTTCTTCCTTTACAGACAGTCAACTCGTTTTAGAAAAAAATAAGTGGCATGCGAATTTTTTAAGAAGTTTAAATAGTGTAGATGGATTAGCGACAGAATATTCTCTTTTTTGGGAATCTTGCTATAGCTACTTAGATATTCCTCAGTTATTGGAAGATCTTTCTTTAGAGGAAGTTTTGCAGGTTGGAAGAGATTTTTCTCAAACAGCTTTTGTTTCAAAGTGTGTGGTCACTCCTATAGAAAAAAGGCCTCAATCTCTTTGATTGGATAGTTTTTATCTTCTTCATCGCTAATTTGGCTAAATTTTGATAAAATAAGTAATTGACTATACGAAAGAGAAGGGGGTAGCGATGAGACGGAAAAGTATCGGTGAAATTTTAAGAGAAACCCGATTAGATACCGGTATTGGCTTACGGGAAATGCAAAAGCGGACAAATATTCAAGTGAAATACTTGCAAGCTCTGGAATATAATGATTTTGATGCCATTCCTGATGAGCGTTATATCCGGTCTTTCTTAGAAAGATACGCAAACGAATTAGATTTAGACAGTTCCATTTTATTAGAAGCATTTGATCATGGAGCCTTGGTGGCTTATGAGGAAGAATTTGAAGGAGAAGATGAGAAATCTAGGAGATCTAGCCGGAAGGGCAGAAGTTACCGGACGTTTTCTTCCTTCTTACCATTAATCTATTTGATTTTACTTGCTCTGGTCATTATTTTGTTCATCACTTTTGTTATTTATACTAGGACAAGACAAAATTGGACTAGTCCTTCGGTTTCTGGCTCATCATATAGTGTTGTGAAGGAGACCTCTACCTCTCTTTCAACAACGGAGTCCAGTTCCTCACAGTCTTCTACCAGTCCCTCTTCTGAATCCGTATCGATGGTGACTCAGATGGATGGGACACAGATGACGGTCACAGTATCTGGGAGCAAGGGCTCGCTTCCTGTGAGTATTTCTGGTAAAAATACAACCAGTTGGATTAGTCTAAGTGGGACAGAATTATCAGATGGGGTGGTGATTTCATCTGAAAATCCTCAAGTAACAACGACCCTACCTGAGACTATCCAATCGGCTACATTAGTGATTGGTGTGACCGAAGGAGTGACAGTGAACATTGCTGGTCAACCATTGGATATTTCACGATTCCCCAATGACCAACCCGCAACCATTCTTATACAAAAATAGGTGAAAAATGAAAAAGGAAAATATCCCCAATATATTAACAATCGGTCGCATTTTTGTCATTCCGATCTTTATCTTATTGTTAACTCTTTGGAATCATGTAGAAGTTCATCTTCTTGCAGCATTTTTGTTTGCGCTAGCAAGTTTTACAGATTTTTTAGATGGCTATCTCGCTCGAAAATGGAAAGTTGTCTCTAATTTTGGTAAATTTGCTGATCCAATGGCAGATAAAATCCTAGTGATGACGGCATTTATTATGTTAGTTGAAATTGGATACGTGCCTGCCTGGGTTGCAGCTCTTATCATCTGTCGGGAGTTGGCTGTTACAGGATTGAGACTCCTCTTAGTTGAAAATGGAGGAACTGTTTTAGCAGCAGCGATGCCCGGAAAGATTAAAACATTCTCGCAAATGTTTGCTATTATTCTTCTACTTTGCCATCAATTTTTAGTTGGAAATATCTTATTGTATATTGCTCTATTTTTCACTATTTATTCTGGATATGATTACTTTAAGGGAGCGCGGTTCTTATTTAAGGATACATTTTAAGGAAATGTACAAGGCGAAATGAAATCAATAATTGAACTAAAAAAGATACGGTATAAATACGAGAGTTCCCAAGAAACGTACACCTTAAAGGATGTTTCGTTTCACGTGAAACAAGGAGAGTGGCTTTCAATTGTGGGGCATAACGGTTCTGGAAAATCCACCACGATTCGCTTAATTGACGGCCTTTTGGAAGCTGATGAGGGTGAAATTTGGATTTTAGGGGACCAATTAACAGTCGACAATGTGATTGAAAAACGACGTCATATTGGCATGGTGTTTCAAAATCCAGATAACCAATTTGTCGGAGCAACAGTTGAAGACGATGTTGCTTTTGGTCTTGAAAACCAAGGGATCCCTAGAGAAGAAATGCAAAAACGTGTCATGGGAGCCCTAGAGTTGGTGGGGATGAGTGAGTTCAAAACGCGCGAACCAGCTCGCTTATCTGGTGGCCAAAAACAACGAGTTGCCATTGCAGGTGTAGTGGCCATGCGGCCAGAGATTCTTATCTTAGACGAGGCAACCAGTATGTTGGATCCAGAAGGTCGCATCGAATTGATAAAAGTAGTCAATGAGATTAAAGAATTACATGAGATGACTGTTATTTCTATTACGCATGATTTAGAAGAAGTTGCGATGAGTGATCGTGTTATCGTGATGCAGGAGGGAGAGATTGAGTCTATCTCCAGTCCAGAAGAATTGTTTGTGCGGAAAGATTTAAAAAGTATTGGGTTGAGTCAACCATTTACGGTACAATTGGCGGACAAGTTACGACAGTCAGGGGTACCGCTAGATGATCGTTATTTTACGGAAAAGGATTTGCAGGATACATTATGGGAATTAGTCTCCAAAAAGTAGATTTTACGTATCAGGTGGATACACCATTTGAAGGTCAGGCTCTATTTGGAGTGGATTTAGAAGTTAAAGATGGTAGTTACACTGCTTTGATTGGTCATACTGGATCTGGAAAATCAACGATTCTACAGCTGTTAAATGGCTTGAATATCCCAACTCGAGGGCAAGTTGTTGTGGATGAAACCGTCATTACACCAACCTCTACCAACAAAGATATTAAGCAGGTTCGTCGACGAGTAGGACTGGTTTTTCAATTTTCGGAAAGTCAATTATTTGAAGAAACCGTCCTAAAAGATGTTGCATTTGGCCCTCAAAATTTTGGGGTTTCGAAGGAGGAAGCTGAAAAACTTGCCCGTCAAAAACTCTTACTTGTCGGAATCGGCGAAGAATTTTTTGAAAAAAGCCCATTTGAATTATCTGGTGGACAAATGCGACGGGTCGCTATTGCAGGTATTTTGGCGATGGAACCCAATGTATTGGTTTTAGATGAACCAACGGCGGGACTAGACCCATCCGGCCGGCAGGAATTGATGGATTTGTTTCAAGAGCTCCATCAAAAAGGGATGACGATTGTTTTAGTGACTCATTTAATGGATGATGTAGCAGAGTATGCTGACTGGGTGTATGTCATGCAATCAGGGCAAATGATTTTATCAGGGACACCGCAACAGATTTTCCAAGATATCTCATTTATGGAAGACATCCAACTTGGGGTTCCTAAAATCACGAAATTAGCTGCTGGTCTGCAAGAAAAAGGGATGAGATTTGACCACTTGCCGATTCGAATGGAGGAGTTTTTGGAGGTAGTCAAACATGGATAGACTCATATTAGGACGCTATATTCCAGGAAATTCGATTATCCATCGTTTAGACCCTCGGAGTAAATTATTAGCAGTTGTTTTATTTCTACTCATTGTTTTCTTTGCAAATAATCTCCTTACAAACCTATTATTAATAGGGTTTGTATGGTTTCTTATTACCATTACAGGGATAAAACTATCTTTTTTCATAAAAGGGTTGAAACCCATGATTGGGATTATCTTATTTACTACCTTGTTTCAAGTTTTTTTTGTTGCTGGAGAACATGTCGTCTGGCAGTTTTGGGTTTTAAGAATCACGACAGAAAGTTTACGGATGGGAGCGATTATCTTTTGTCGCTTTATTCTGATTGTCTTTTTTTCCACCTTATTAACCTTGACCACTACACCGTTAGCCTTGGCAGATGGTGTCGAAGCTTCCTTAAAACCGTTAGCCAGATTTAAGGTCCCAGTTCATGAAATTGGCTTAATGTTATCGATGAGTCTCCGATTTGTTCCGACTCTGATGGATGATACCCAAAGGATTATGAATGCACAACGTGCGCGTGGGGTTGATTTTAGTGAAGGCTCGATTGTGAAGAGGATTCGAGCAGTCATTCCAATCTTGATTCCTTTATTTGCATCAAGTTTTAAACGTGCCGAAGCCTTGGCTACAGCTATTGAGGCGAGAGGATATCAGGGTGGGGATGGTCGAACCAAGTATCGCGTTTTGAAATGGAAAAGGAGAGATACCTTCTCCATTGTGATAATGGTGGCGTTAGGGCTACTCTTATATCTTTTAAAGAACTAAAGGCTATAATTTGACGTTTTATTGTCTAATTTCAATGTCTCTGTAATAATTGTAAAGAAAGAACAAAAATTGTGTAACAGTAAGGTTGTATGATGGTTATAGTTAGATGAAAGGAACTATCTTATGAAACTATCTAAAAAATTTACCTTAAAAACAACAATTCTTGGAGCTACTGCTGCAGTTACTCTCTTTGTAGCAGGGGTAGTTAGTGCAGATACTTACACGGTTCAATCAGGAGACACCTTGTCCGTTCTTGCGACAAAATACAAAACATCTGTTGATAAAATCGTTAAAGATAATAAGATTTTGAATCCAGATTTGATTTATGTAGGTCAAACATTAGAAATTGATGGAAAAACAAAAGCAAACGTCGCAA
>NZ_KQ969506.1:1313063-1313563 GCF_001578875.1 Streptococcus sp. DD13 | reverse complement strand
TCCAGATTTGATTTATGTAGGTCAAACATTAGAAATTGATGGAAAAACAAAAGCAAACGTCGCAACGTCTACGAATGAGGTTACATCCACAGTGGCTACACAAGAAGAGGTCGTGACGCCAGCGGCACAAACCACAGTAGCTCAAACAGCATCAAGTCAAACAACAACGACTGCTACCCAAACCTCTAACACAGCTGTAACTGGATCAGAAGCAGCCGCTAAAGAAGAAATTGCACGACGTGAGTCTGGTGGCTCGTATACAGCTACGAACGGACAATACATTGGTCGTTATCAATTATCAGCATCTTACCTTAATGGTGACTATTCTGCTGCGAATCAAGAGCGTGTAGCAGATGCATACGTGAGTCAACGGTACGGTTCTTGGACAGCAGCCTTAGCCTTTTGGAATGCAAATGGTTGGTACTAAGAGCGCTACATAAAAAATAGATGAAGAGAAGTATTCCATTCTTTTACGGATGTAAATTCTAAAGGAATTGGAT
>NZ_KQ969506.1:1300836-1312222 GCF_001578875.1 Streptococcus sp. DD13 | reverse complement strand
AATGTGAAGTGATCGCAATCTCTTTGGAAATAGAACAATAAGACGCTTCAATCGGCGCTTTTATGTCTTGACCCAAAGAATCAGATAACCGCTACGAGTTGCGTAAAGAATATGATATAATACTGGCATATAGGAGGAATGATATGTCACAAACAATAGAATATATTCAGCAACTTACGGCGATCCCCTCTCCAACAGGATTTACTCGTGAGATTGTAGACTATTTAGTGAAAACGTTAGAAGGTTTTGGATATGAAGTTCATCGGACCGTTAAAGGTGGGGTGACCGTCACCGTTCAGGGTCAAGAAAAGGAAAAACAACGCTATATTACAGCGCATGTAGATACACTTGGAGCCATTGTTCGTGCTATCAAACCAGATGGCAGACTAAAACTCGATAAAATCGGGGGCTATCCTTGGAATATGATTGAAGGAGAAAACTGTACAGTTCATATTGCAAACACAGGAAAAAGTGTGACAGGAACCATCCTATTGCACCAGACATCCTGCCATGTTTATCGAGATGCCGGAACGATTGAGCGCAACCAAGACAATATGGAAGTTCGCTTAGACGAGAAGGTAAGAGATGAAAAAGGTGTTCGAGCACTAGGCATTGAAGTAGGGGACTTTATCTCCTTTGATCCACGAACCATTGTGACAGAGTCGGGCTATATTAAATCGCGTCACCTAGATGATAAAGTCAGTGCGGCTATTCTATTACGATTGCTTCAGGTTTATCAGGAAGAAGGAATTCAATTACCTGTGACGACTACCTTTGCATTCTCTGTCTTTGAAGAAGTGGGCCATGGGGCTAATTCTAGTATCCCAACAGAAGCGGTAGAGTATCTTGCGGTAGATATGGGGGCAATGGGCGACGATCAACAGACGGATGAGTACACAGTATCCATCTGTGTCAAAGACGCATCTGGACCTTATCATTACGAGTTCCGACAACATTTGGTCGCTCTTGCAAAGGAAAATGATATTTCCTATCAGTTAGATATTTATCCGTTTTATGGATCAGACGCTTCTGCAGCTATGCGGGCAGGGGCAGAAGTGAAGCATGCTTTACTAGGAGCAGGAATTGAATCGAGCCATTCCTATGAGCGGACACATAAAGACTCTGTGCAGGCAACTGAAAAACTAGTGGATTGTTATCTTCGTAGCCCGTTGGTTTAGGTGGAGAAAGCAAAAGAGGTTGGGCTAAAGACCAACCTCAAAGATAAAAGACGAATAATTTAGAGAGTGGGACAGAAATCGGTCATTCGTTAGAATTCGATTTCGTCGTCCCACCTCCGCACACTTAAGTAGGGCTGTAAAAGCGGATGAAATCAGCGGAGTAGAGCCCGCTCAACCACTGCGTCTTGCTCGACAATCCAAAAACAATTGAGAGGCTAGGACTTTTGTCCCAGCCTCTAATTTGTTCGTCTTTTTGATTATTTATACTTCTAATGACTGTGATCTTTGAGATTATAAAATCGCTTTGCCCCAGCCTGTTTTGCTACTCTCCAAAAATCTCATGCGATAGGCGTTTTCCGGTAGGAGTCGCGGCTAATCCTCCTTCAGCAGTTTCTCGGAAGGCAGAAGGCAAGCTTGAACCAACTTGATACATGGCGTCAATCACCTCGTCTACTGGAATTTTGGATTCGATACCAGCTAAAGCCATATCCGCAGCAACTAAGGCAAAACTAGCTCCCATGGCATTCCGCTTCACACAGGGGACTTCTACGAGTCCAGCGACTGGATCACAGATAAGTCCCAACATATTCTTTATAACAAAGCAAATAGCTTGACTGGCTTGATAAGGGGTGCCTCCAGCTGCGATGGTCAGTGCTGCAGCGGACATCGCAGAGGCTGACCCAACCTCAGCTTGACAGCCCCCCTCAGCTCCGGAGATCGAGGCATTGTTGGCAATGACTAGACCAAAAGCCCCTGCAGTGAACAGAAATTCAAGTTGTTTCTCTTTTGTTAAAGATAACTTTTCTGTTGCAACTCCTAAAACAGCTGGAAGGCATCCAGCAGATCCAGCTGTTGGTGTTGCACAGACTAACCCCATTTTGGCATTGAGCTCATTTACTGCCATGGCGTTTCGAGCAGCAGCTAAGACGGTTTGATCTGCCAGGGTGTTTCCCGATTTCATATAACGGTCTAACTTCGCTGCATCTCCTCCTGTCAACCCAGATCGAGAGGTACTTTCGGTCAAACCATCTGTGATAGAAGATAGCATAACAGTCAAGTTACGAGACATAAGATTCAATACTTCTTCACGCTCACGGCCGGAGAGTTCTTTTTCCGTGTGAATCATCAACTCTGAAACATTTCCATCAAACTTTTCTTCCGCTTGCTGGACGAGTTCTTTTACAGTATAAAACATGATGTTCCTTTCTATCCGAAAAAGTTGACATTGTGAAGGTGAGGAATTTGACTAATTTTTTGAACAGCTTCCTCACACTGACGAGAATCCACTTCTATAATCATAATGGCTTTTTCGCCAGCACTCTCTCTCGTCACATTCATTTGAGCGATGTTGATGTCAGAATCAGACAGGATATCTGTTACTTTGGCAATCATTCCTGGGATATCTTGATGAACGATAATCAGTGTTGGAGTATTCATGTTGAGATTGACTGCAAAACCATTTAATTCAGTTACTTGGATATTACCACCCCCGATTGAAACACCGGTCGCAGAGAGTGACTTATGCTCATTTCGGATGATGATTCGAGTTGTATTTGGGTGGGGCGTGTTGCTTTCTTTATTTACTTTCCAATACACCTTCACACCCTGTTCATGAGCAATTTCCAAAGATTGAGGAATCCGCTCATCATCTGTATCCATACCCAAAATCCCAGCTACCAGGGCAACATCGGTTCCATGGCCACGATAAGTTTTGGCAAAGGAATTAAATAATTGAAACTCAACTTCTGTTGGTTTTTCACCAAAAATAGAGGATACAATCTTCCCGATTCGAACGGCCCCTGCAGTATGACTGGAAGATGGACCAATCATTACAGGACCGATAATATCAAATACAGACTGAAAGCGAATGTTTTTCATGAGCAGACTCCTTGTAATCTTTCTTCTATTATAGCAAATAAAGATCTATCTGTAAGTGGCTTAGTGTTTCAGTGGTCAATAATTTTCAAAAGAAATAAGACTATGTTATAATGGTCGAGTGCTTAAAGCACTTCAAAATCGACCTTCAAATCGACTTTTGATCAACTAGACCCTTCAAGTCTACGTTACAACTAATTTGATGGGAGGATTATCATGACAGATAATTCAAAAATTCGTGTCGTTGTCGGCATGAGTGGGGGAGTGGACTCCTCCGTAACAGCTCTCCTGCTCAAGGAGCAAGGCTATGATGTCATCGGTGTTTTTATGAAAAACTGGGATGATACAGATGAAAACGGCGTCTGTACGGCGACCGAAGATTACAAGGATGTGGCGGCAGTCGCTGACCAGATTGGCATTCCCTACTACTCGGTCAATTTTGAAAAAGAGTATTGGGACCGTGTCTTTGAGTATTTCCTAGCGGAATACCGAGCGGGGCGTACGCCAAATCCAGATGTGATGTGCAACAAGGAAATTAAGTTTAAGGCCTTTTTGGACTATGCTATGACCTTGGGAGCTGACTATGTGGCAACGGGACACTATGCTCGGGTAGCACGTGATGAGGATGGCACCGTTCACATGCTTCGCGGTGTGGACAATGGCAAGGATCAGACCTACTTCCTCAGCCAACTTTCGCAAGAACAACTGCAAAAAACTATGTTTCCACTAGGGCATTTAGAAAAACCTGAAGTACGAAAACTAGCAGAAGAAGCAGGGCTTGCGACGGCTAAGAAAAAAGACTCGACAGGGATTTGCTTTATCGGAGAAAAGAACTTTAAAAACTTCCTCAGCACCTACTTGCCAGCTCAACCAGGCCGGATGATGACGGTAGATGGTCGGGATATGGGTGAGCATGCTGGTCTCATGTATTACACGATCGGTCAACGAGGCGGGCTGGGTATCGGTGGCCAACACGGCGGTGATAATGCACCGTGGTTCGTTGTCGGAAAAGACCTGAGCCAGAATATTCTCTATGTTGGACAGGGGTTCTACCATGACGCTCTGATGTCAACTAGTTTACAGGCTAGTCAAATACACTTTACACGAGAGATGCCAGAAGAGTTCACACTAGAGTGTACAGCTAAGTTCCGCTATCGTCAACCTGACAGTCAAGTTACTGTCAAGGTAAAAGGAGGTCAGTCAGAAGTGATTTTTGCAGAACCTCAACGAGCCATTACGCCAGGACAAGCTGTTGTCTTTTACGACGGTGAGGAGTGTCTCGGTGGTGGACTAATTGACAATGCTTACCGTGACGGACAAGTTTGTCAGTACATTTAGATTGACAAATCTTGCTAATTTGCTACAATAATAAAAGCAATCGAAATGATGGTCAAAGCTCATGGATGTTGCAGGCTTTTTGTCTGCACTTCTGCGGGATTTGACCTTTTTGCGTCGTTTAGGGGATAGGATAAAAATGACCCAACAAGACTTTCGGACAAAAGTGGCAAATACTGTTTTTGGGGTTCGGGCGACAGCCTTGATTCTTCAAAATGGTAAGCTCCTAGTCACCAAAGATAAGGGTAAGTAGGACACTATCGGTGGTCGGCGGTGCGATTCAAGTCAATGAAAGAACGGAAGACGCGGTAATCCGTGAAGTGAGGGAAGAACTGGGGATCAAATCTTAAACTGGGCAGCTAGCTTTCGTGGTTAAAAATCGTTTTGAACAAGACGGTGTTTCGTATCACAATATCGAGTTTCATTATCTGGTGAACTTGCTTGAAGAAGCTCCATCGACCATGCAGGAAGATGAGAAAAGGCAGCCCTGTGAGCGGATTGACTTGGATTAGCTCCAGAATATCCAGCTAGTTCCAGCCTTTTTAAAGACAGCTTTGCCGGATTGGGACGGAAAATCACGACGCATTCCTCTAGAAAATAGGAGAAAACATGACTAATCATTTTACGGAAGAATACGATATTATCGTCATTGGAGCAGGTCACGCTGGTGTAGAGGCATCCCTTGCAGCCAGTCGGATGGGTTGTAAGACCTTGCTTGCGACCATCAACCTGGATATGCTGGCCTTCATGCCTTGTAATCCCTCTATTGGGGGATCTGCAAAGGGGATTGTCGTTCGGGAGATTGATGCTTTGGGTGGTCAGATGGGAAAAAACATCGACAAGACTTATATCCAGATGAAAATGCTCAATACTGGTAAAGGACCAGCTGTACGGGCACTTCGAGCTCAGGCTGATAAGGCACTTTACTCACGTGAAATGAAAAAAACTGTGGAAAATCAGGAGAACCTCACCCTGCGTCAAACCATGATTGATGATATCTTGGTGGAAGAGGGGCAGGTCGTCGGAGTGTTGACAGCAACGGGGCAACGCTATGCGGCCAAAGCTGTCGTTGTCACGACAGGGACAGCTCTTCGTGGGGAAATCATCCTAGGGGACCTCAAGTATTCCTCAGGACCGAATAACAGTCTGGCCTCAGTCACCTTGGCGGATAATCTTAAAAAACTAGGGTTGGAGATTGGACGCTTCAAGACAGGGACCCCTCCACGTGTCAAGGCTTCCTCTATTGATTATTCTGAAACCGAAATCCAGCCTGGGGACGAAAAGCCCAACCATTTTTCGTTCCTGTCGAAAGACGAGGACTACTTACAAGACCAGATTCCGTGCTGGTTGACCTATACCAACCAAAGTAGTCACGATCTAATCAACAGAAATCTTCATCGCGCTCCCATGTTTTCAGGGATTGTAAAAGGCGTAGGGCCACGTTATTGTCCTTCTATCGAGGACAAAATAGTTCGATTTGCAGACAAAGATCGGCATCAACTCTTTTTAGAACCTGAAGGACGAGATACAGAAGAAGTCTATATTCAAGGACTTTCAACTTCTCTTCCTGAAGACGTCCAGCGGGAATTGGTTCACTCCATCAAGGGGTTAGAAAAAGCAGAAATGATGCGGACGGGCTATGCCATTGAGTATGATATTGTTCTTCCTCATCAGCTACGTGCAACTCTTGAAACCAAGCTAATTTCAGGACTCTTTACAGCTGGCCAAACCAATGGAACCTCTGGCTACGAAGAAGCAGCTGGACAAGGCTTGGTGGCAGGGATCAATGCGGCTCTCAAGGTACAAGGAAAGCCTGAACTAATCCTCAAGCGGAGCGATGCTTATATCGGTGTCATGATTGATGACTTGGTGACAAAGGGGACATTAGAGCCCTACCGCCTCTTGACTTCACGTGCAGAGTATCGTCTGATTCTGCGTCATGATAACGCGGACATGCGGTTGTCACCAATCGGTCGAGAGATTGGTCTGGTTGACGACCAACGTTGGCAAACATATGAACTAAAGAAAAATCAGTTTGACAATGAGTTGACAAGATTGTCAACTATCAAATTGAAGCCAATCAAGGAAACCAATGAGAAAGTGATTTCACTCGGATTTAAGCCCTTGACAGATGCTGTAACAGCAAAAGAATTTATGCGCCGTCCAGATATTGATTATGCCGTGGTTACCCAATTCATTGGCCCGGCAGCAGAAGATTTGGATCGCAAGGTCATCGAGCTATTAGAAACAGAAGTGAAATACGAAGGATACATTGATAAGGCTCTTGACCAGGTGGCCAAGATGAAACGAATGGAAGAAAAACGCATTCCAGCAGATATAGATTGGGATGATATTGACTCCATTGCGACGGAAGCGCGGCAAAAGTTTAAGAAAATCAATCCAGAAACCATCGGTCAAGCTAGCCGAATTTCTGGTGTGAATCCTGCTGATATTTCTATCCTTATGGTTTACCTTGAAGGACGGAGTAGATCCATTTCGAAACAGCAAAAAAGGATGCAATAGTCTGTACTATCCAAACAAGCTTTACCAATCTAGTGAATAGGAATGCCCAAAAATCAAGTATTCGTACATAAAGATGGATTAGACAGGTGTCTAGGAACTGTTTCTCCTCGATTGGTCGTTACTTACCATACATTAATGAGGGGATTTTCATATTAAAGAAAATCCTTGAAAACAGTCAAATTACCAAAAAGCGACTTCTTAAGGAATCGCTTTTCATTAAACCAAGTTTACAGATTTGTAAACTTGGTTTTCTTTGTGATGATGATTTTGCTTCGATTCAGCCGTCCAGGAGATTTTCAATAAAGCTGTTTAAATGGTCTTCCTCTAGATTTTTCCGTTAATTTATGGTAAAATTCAACGAGAGGTTAGTGATGAAAAAAGTTCGGTTTACAACGTTACAAATAAGCACCTTCACAGTGGTTTCCCTACTGGTCTTGGTGGCAATGATTTTTTGGAACGCACCTAGTTTCTTAATTTTTTATTCCTGGTTGCACTCGGATCAGGTTTTCTTCTCGTGTTTGATTACCAACAGCGTTCGTTTGAATTGTCTGAGATTGAAACGGTTGAATCTGTTAAAAGTCAAGTTAACGAGGGTTTGATGCTTCTTTTGGAGAAGATGCCTGTCGGAGTCGTTAAATTACATGCGGGTAGTCAGTCAATTGAGTGGTACAATCCCTATGTCAGTTTGATTTTTTCTGAAGAAAATGGGGAGATTGATTTGAAAAAGCTTAAAGAATTGATCTCCGTGGCAAGCGAACCGGATAAAACTTATGCGGTTTTTAGAGACAAACGTTTTGCCGTGAATTTCGATGAAGAAAATCAAATATGTTATTTTTTTGATGTATCGAGTGAGTATCTAGCAGTGAATCGCTTGATGGAAAGCAGGCCTGTCATTGGAATTATTTCTGTGGATAATTATGATGCCTTAGAAGATGCTTTTGCAGATTCACAGATCAGTCAAGTCAATACTTTCCTGGCTCAATTTGTGGCAGCTTTTGCCGACGAATATGGTATTTATTATCGAAGAGGTCCGATGGACCGATTTTATCTTTTCACAGACTATAGCGTTCTGAATCAATTAATTCAAGATAAGTTTTCTATCATTGATAAATTCCGTGATGAATCAAAAAAATTAGATTTACCTTTAACCCTTAGTTTTGGGATGGCTTTTGGTAAAGGCAACCATGAGCAGATTGGTCAATTGGCTCTTCAGAACTTGAATATGGCTGAAGTCAGAGGAGGAGATCAAGCTGTCGTAAAAGAGAACGATGAGAGTGTCTCTCCTATTTTCTTTGGAGGTGGGACTGCCTCTTCTGTTAAGCGGACCCGCACTCGGACAAGGGCGATGATGACGGCTGTTTCAGACAAATTGAAAACGGTCAGCCAGGTTTTTGTAGTGGGACACAAAAACTTAGATATGGATGCATTAGGTTCAGCCGTTGGGATGCAACTATTTGCGCAAAATATCATGAATAATGCGTATCTGGTATATGATGAAAAAGAGATGTACCCGGATATTGCTCGAGCGATTCATCGGCTACAGGAGGAACACTGTTCCAATTTATTGTCGGTAGATGACGCTTTAAAAATGGTGGACCATACTTCTATATTAATCATGGTCGACCATTCTAAAATTGGTTTAACCCTGTCAAAAGAATTTTACGAGCGATTTAGTCAGGTTATCGTGGTTGATCATCATAGACGAGATGCTGATTTTCCTAAAAACGCTGTCTTAACCTATATTGAAAGTGGGGCTAGTTCGGCCAGTGAGTTAGTTACAGAGTTGATTCAATTTCAAAATGATAAACACCACAAACTGAATCGACTTCAAGCCAGTCTTTTGATGGCAGGCATCATGTTAGATACCAAGAATTTCACATCCAGTGTCACGAGTCGGACTTTTGATGTTGCATCTTATTTGCGGGCTCGTGGTAGTGATAATGCAGAGATCAAACGATTGATGTCAAATGATTTTAGCGAATTTAAGTCCGTTAGTGAATTAGTCTTAAAGGCGCGCAACATTACGGAACACGTTATTTTGATTTCAGGAAGTCCAGATAAGGAATACGATAGCGCCACAGCTAGTAAAGCAGCAGATACCGTGATTGATATGTCTGGAATTGAAGCCGTCTTCGTCGTGTCTCGGCATGTCAAGGGATATATTTCGATTTCAGCGCGAAGTAAGGGCAATATCAACGTACAAAAGATTATGGAAGAAATGGGTGGTGGAGGACATTTTAGTCTAGCAGCAGCCCAGGTTCGAGAAAAGAGTTTGTCCGAAGTTGTGGAGGATCTTGAAAGAAAGATTCAAGTCGAGTTAGCAGAAGAATAGGAGAAAAAAGATGAAAGTTATTTTTTTAGAAGATGTCAAAGGAAAAGGAAAAAAGGGAGATATTAAAGAAGTTCCTACAGGATATGCGCAAAATTTTTTAATTAAAAAAAATCTAGCTAAAGAGGCAACGAGCGCAGCCATCGGAGAACAACGCGGAAAAGAAAAAGCCCGTGAGAAAGCTCATGCAGAATTGGTTTTGGAAGCTACAAAGACAAAAGAACTACTTGATCAAGAAGCTACAGTGGTAGTCTTTTCTGAGAAAGTTGGTCCAGATGGACGAACCTTTGGTTCAATCACGAGTAAAAAAATCGCAGATGAGTTGCAAAAACAATTTGCCATTAAACTGGATAAACGAAATATTCAGTTGGATCACCCCCTTCGATCCATCGGGACTACCGAGGTTCCTGTAAAAATTTATCAAGAAATTGTCGGGGAAATTAAAGTACGAATTAATGAAGCTTAGTCAAACAGATATGGTTAGTCAAGCGTGGTTGGAGGTGAATGGTGGCTGAATTTGAAGAACTTCGTGTTCAACCTCAAGATATCTTAGCGGAGCAGTCAGTCTTAGGAGCAATCTTTATTGACGAGGGCAAACTCGTGTTTGTTCGCGAATATATTGAAGCAGATGATTTTTATAAGTATGCGCACAAGCTCATTTTCCGGGCTATGATTGCGTTGGCAGATGAAAACCAAGCCATTGATGCAACAACCATGCGCCATCATCTGGAGAAGCAGGGAGACCTGGAAAATATCGGAGGCTTGGGTTATTTAGCCGAGGTCATCAACTCTGTTCCAACTTCTGCCAATGCAGAATATTACGCGCAGATTGTTGCCGAGGCAGCCAACCGGCGGAAACTGATCGCCTCTCTAACAGAAACAATCAATAAGGCTTATGAAGGATCAGACGATTCGGATGATTTGATTGCCCAAGCGGAGCGGTCCCTTATTGACATTGGAGAAGGTTCAAGTCGATCAGGGTTTAAGCGGATCGATGATGTCTTAAACATCAACTTTGAAAATCTAGAAATCCGATCCAAGCAAACATCCGATATCACAGGAATTGCGACGGGTTATCGCGAATTAGACAAAATGACAACGGGACTACATGAAGAAGAGCTGATTATCCTTGCGGCTCGGCCGGCAGTCGGAAAAACGGCTTTTGCCCTAAATATTGCTCAAAATATCGGGACGAAACTTGGAAAAACCGTAGCTATTTTTTCTTTGGAAATGGGGGCGGAGAGCTTGGTTGACCGGATGCTGGCATCAGAAGGGAATATAGATTCCCATTCTATCCGGACAGGTCAGATGACGCCTGAGCAGTGGAACAACTATGCCATTGCTCAGGGAAATCTTGCAAAGGCTAGTATCTATATCGACGATACCCCTGGGATTAAGATTACTGAAATTCGCTCACGGTCTCGAAAGCTGGCTCAGGAAACTGGAAATCTTGGATTGATTCTGATTGATTACTTGCAGTTAATTACTGGAACAGGTCGAGAGAATCGTCAACAAGAGGTTTCAGAGATTTCGCGCCAACTAAAAATTTTAGCCAAGGAATTAAAGGTTCCCGTTATTGCACTTAGTCAGCTTTCACGGGGAGTAGAGCAACGACAAGACAAGCGTCCTGTTTTATCTGATATTCGAGAGTCAGGTTCGATTGAGCAAGATGCAGATATTGTCGCATTTTTATACCGGGATGATTACTATGAACGAGGGGGAGAGGAAGATGCCTCGGCTATCCCGAATAATATCATTGAAGTAATTATTGAAAAAAACCGGTCCGGGGCGCGTGGAACCGTCGAGCTAATTTTTAAAAAAGAATACAATAAGTTTATGAATATTTCTAAGAGGGAGGAATGAAATGAGTGATGCTTTTTCAGATGTTGCTAAAATGAAAGAGATTAAAGAGGGGATTCGAACCCATGAAGGGCATATTGTGGAACTGACTCTTGAAAATGGCCGAAAACGTGAAAAAAATAAGCAGGGTCGGATTATTGAAGTCTATCAATCCCTTTTTATTGTGGAATTCGAAGATCCTAACAATACCTATGTGGAATCGTATACGTATTCCGATATTTTAACAGAAAAAATCTTAATTCACTATTTGGATTAAGCTATAAAAAGTGGCAGAAGCTAGCTCTTA
>NZ_KQ969506.1:1269934-1298928 GCF_001578875.1 Streptococcus sp. DD13 | reverse complement strand
ATAGAGTTGCTTTACAGTTATTTAATTTTGTGGTAGACTAGTCTTTGTGTGAAATAGCAGCAGAAGAGTATAGAGCTCGTCAACAGGACATTTGCTTTGAAAGTAGCCTTTGCTGTTTAGGTGAAGATGTTCTGCACGAATTAGGACTCTTCAAGTGACTATTTCCGCCTATATTTTTTACAGGAGGACATTTTCATGTCACGTTATACAGGACCATCTTGGAAACAATCTCGCCGTCTTGGCTTGTCCCTTACAGGTACAGGTAAAGAATTGGCTCGTCGTAACTACGTACCAGGACAACACGGACCAAACAACCGTTCAAAATTGTCAGAGTACGGTTTGCAATTAGCTGAGAAGCAAAAACTTCGCTTCACTTACGGTGTCAGTGAAAAACAATTCCGTAATCTTTTCGTTCAAGCAACTAAAATCAAAGGTGGCATCCTAGGTTTCAACTTCATGCTCCTTTTGGAACGTCGTTTGGATAACGTTGTTTACCGTCTTGGCCTTGCGACTACTCGTCGTCAAGCTCGTCAATTCGTAAACCACGGACACATCCTTGTTGATGGAAAACGCGTTGATATCCCATCATACCGTGTAACTCCAGGTCAAGTGATCTCTGTTCGTGAAAAGTCAGCTAAAGTTCCAGCAATCCTTGAAGCTGTGGAAGCAACACTTGGACGTCCAGCATTCGTATCATTCGACGCTGAAAAATTGGAAGGTTCATTGACTCGCTTGCCAGAACGCGATGAAATTAACCCAGAAATCAATGAAGCACTTGTCGTTGAATTCTACAACAAAATGCTTTAATTTTAAGATTGATAGTACAGAAAGCCTACTGTTGTGGGCTTTTTGCTTTGTCTTAAAATGTTGATTGCTGGGTTTGTTCAGTTATTTGTTCAGTTACAGATTTCCTAGAGCCGTTTCAAAGAATGAGACGGCTTTTTTAGCGTTCTCTTTTGAGAGGTGGCTGAATTTTTTATTTGGATTTTCGACAGAAAATAGAAGATAAAGGGGGAAAAGACTCCTGAAAAATGATAGAATAGGAAGGGCAATCATACAACTCGTATATCCAGTTGCTGACTAAAAATCGATCTTAGGAATTGAAGAAGGATCACGATCTTTAGACATTAAAGAAAAGAACTAGATGATCATAAATCAGTGGGGTGAAAGGAAATGACGTTATTGTCAATTGCTGTTCCAAGCTATAATTCGGAACAGTATTTACACTATTGTGTAGAAGCTTTGTCGATCGGAGGGGATCAAGTCGAGATTTTAATTATCAACGACGGCTCTCGCGATCATACTCAGGAGGTGGCTGAGCAACTCGCTCAGAAACATTCGAATGTCCGGGCAATATATCAAGAAAATAAAGGTCATGGTGGTGCTGTGAATACAGGACTTCGTGAGGCGAAAGGGCTTTATTTTAAAGTAGTGGATAGCGATGATTGGGTGGATTCAAGAGCTTATTTAAAGGTATTAGAAACTCTCCAAATGCTTGAAGAGGCTGCCACGCCTGTCGATGCTTTTATTACAAATTTTGTGTATGAAAAAGAAGGCTCTAACCGGAAGCGATCAATGTCCTATCCAAAAGTCTTGCCGGAGGAGCGGATTTTTACCTGGGAGGATATTGGAAACTTCAAAACCGGACAGTACATGATGATGCATTCACTCATCTATCGTACGGAGCTATTGCGGAAGATACAGTTCTCCTTACCAGAACACACGTTTTACGTAGATAATATTTTTGTTTTCACTCCCTTGCAGGCTGTTGAAAAAATGTATTATTTACCGGTCGATTTTTACCGTTATTTGATAGGACGTGAAGACCAATCTGTCAATGAAGAGATCATGATTTCACGGATTGACCAGCAATTGGCAGTCAATAAAATCCTCATCAAAGAAATGCGGATTGACCAGATTCGTGAGGAGAAGCTTCTTCAGTATTTGCTCAATCACGTAGAAATTACGAGCGTGATTTCTTCTGCTTTGCTCAATAAGGCCGGAAGTAGAGCCCATATGGAAAAGAAAAGAGAACTTTGGGCATATATGAAGTCTGAAAATCCAGCTCTTTATCGTCTTCTTCGTAAAACGAAATTGTCACGTATGGTCAACCAACCTGGCTATCCAGGTCGAAAGCTGTCGAATGGGATTTATCGATTGGCAAGAAGGTTGTATGGCTTTAATTAAGACGAAAAGGATTCTCGTTTTATCCATTAATCCGGGGCCGCGATGGTAGGAGAAATGCTGAATTTGGTAAGCTAAGCAGGAATTTTTGTGATAGAATAAAAGGATAGAGAGAAAGGATAGCAAAAATGAAACGTTCAATGTATGCAGGTCGCGTCCGCAAGGAAAATATCGGTGAGAAAGTAACCTTAAAGGGGTGGGTTGACCGTCGCCGAAATCTTGGAAATTTGATTTTTATTGACTTACGAGACCGTGAAGGGATTGTCCAGCTAGTAATTAATCCCAATCATGTTGCTGAGGCAGTAATGGCAACTGCTGAAAGCTTAAGAAGTGAGTTTGTTATTGAAGTAACAGGTCTTGTTGCTGAGAGAGAGCAGGCAAATGAAAAAATAGCAACAGGCTCTGTGGAAATTTTAGTTGAACAGGTCCGCGTTCTCAATACGGCCAAAACGACGCCATTTGAAATCAAAGATGGTATCGAAGCGAGTGACGATACGCGACTTCGTTATCGTTATCTAGATCTTCGTCGGCCAGAGATGCTTAATAATCTAAAACTTCGCGCGAAAGTAACGCAGTCTATTCGAAATTATCTAGATGGATTGGATTTCATTGACATAGAGACACCGATCCTGACTAAATCCACTCCAGAAGGAGCACGGGATTATCTAGTACCGTCACGTGTCAACAAGGGGAATTTCTATGCCCTTCCTCAAAGTCCACAAATCACGAAACAGTTATTGATGAATGCTGCATTTGATCGCTATTACCAGATCGTGAAATGCTTCCGTGATGAAGATCTTCGAGGAGATCGTCAACCAGAGTTTACACAAGTTGACTTAGAGACTTCTTTTCTATCAGATGGAGAAATTCAAGATATTACAGAAGGCTTGATTGCGCGTGTGATGAAGGATACAAAAGGGATTGACGTCAAGCTTCCATTTCCAAGAATGAGCTATGAAGAAGCGATGAACACTTATGGATCGGATAAACCAGATACGCGTTTTGAGATGCTTTTGCAGGATCTAACGTCTCTTGTGAAACAAACAGATTTTAAAGTCTTTTCGGAGGCACCTGCTGTTAAAGCCATTGTGGTGAAGGGAGCGGCGGAGCACTACTCTCGCAAAGATATTGACAAGTTGACAGAGGTTGCGAAACAATACGGAGCGAAGGGGCTGGCTTGGATAAAGGTAGCAAATGGAGAATTGACGGGTCCGATTGCTAAGTTCTTGACAGACTTGACAGAAGACTTGACAGAATGTTTACAACTTGAAGAGAAGGATTTGGTTTTATTTGTTGCGGATACCTTGGAGATTGCCAATGTGACCTTAGGAGCTCTTCGCGTGCGACTGGCCAAAGAATTGAAATTAATTGATGCCTCTGCCTTTCATTTCTTATGGGTCGTCGACTGGCCTATGTTTGAATGGTCTGAGGATGAAGGAAGATATACCGCTGCCCATCACCCTTTTACCCTTCCTCAAGAAGAGACCGTTCAAGAATTGTCCGGTGATTTGTCCAAAGTACGTGCGGTTGCTTACGATATCGTTTTAAACGGGTATGAGCTTGGTGGGGGAAGTCTTCGGATTAACCACAAACCTTTACAGGAACAAATGCTTACAGCACTTGGATTTACCAAAGAAGAAGCATATGATCAATTCGGCTTCCTTCTAGAAGCGATGGAATATGGCTTCCCACCTCATGGAGGCTTAGCCCTTGGATTGGATCGTTTTGTTATGCTTTTAGCTGGTGAAGAAAATATTCGAGAAGTGATTGCCTTTCCAAAAAATAATCGAGCGATCGACCCGATGACGCAAGCCCCAAGCAGCGTCAACCAAAAACAATTAGAAGAGTTATCTCTTCAAATAGAGCGTCATGAATAAGAAATACAAACTGGTTTTTAAGCGATCCTGGCATCGCTGGCTACGAAAACATAAAAATCTGCGAACATTACGATATTTTTCTACTGAGAGATATGCAGAACGTTTTTCTGGAGCAGTCATGTACGGGCTGTTATCGGCTATAGCGGTTAACTTTTTCTTTCAACCTGGGAATATATACTCCTCAGGAGTGACAGGACTTGCTCAGGTCGTTTCAGCCATTTCCAATCATTTTATGGGGATAGCACTTCCTGTATCTCTGACTTTTTATGCTTTAAATCTCCCATTGATTGTTATTTCCTGGTTTTATATTGGCCACAAATTTGCGACCTTTACCTTTATTACGGTCACAATGAGCTCATTTTTTATCCAAATTGTCCCACAAGTGACTCTCACACCAGATCCCATTATGAATGCTATTTTCGGGGGATTGGCGATGGGAACGGGGGTTGGTTTTGCCCTTAAAAACAATGTTTCTAGTGGGGGAACGGATATTGTGAGTTTGCTGGTTCGTCAGAAAACAGGGAAAAATGTTGGTTCGATCTCCCTCATTGTCAATCTATGTATCATGTCTATTGCTGGTGTGACATTTGGCTGGCGGTTTGCTCTTTATTCCATGATTACCATTTTTATCTCCAGTCAAATGACGGATGTGATTTTTGCTAAGCAAAAGAAAATGCAGGCGATGATTGTCACCAACCATCCAAAGCGTATTACGCGCTTGATTCAAAATAGACTGCATCGGGGAGTGACGATCATCAATGAAGCGGAAGGTGGCTACAACCACGACCAAAAAGCTATTTTGATTACCATCATCAGTCGTGTCGAATTTAATGATTTTAAACAAATTATCCGCAAGGCTGATCCTCATGCCTTTGTATCCGTCTCGGATAATGTAAAAATTATTGGTCGCTTTGTCGAAGAAAAAGAGCTATAAGTCAAGAAATTTACTCTAGGAGGGATGTATGGAGAATCGAGTGAGCTTAGTGTATATTAGCCTGAGTGGAAATACAGAGAGTTTTATCAAGAGGTTAACGACCTACTTGCAATTTCACTCTGATCTTGTCGTAGACCAGGTGCATGTGAAGGACTTGGTCAAAGAGGAAATCCCTTTTTTCAAAGTAGAGACCCCTTTTGTTGCTTTTTTGCCGACTTACTTAGAAGGTGGAAATGGCGTGGACACGGGAGATAGAGAGATATTAACCACTCCGTTAAGAGACTTTATTGCTTATGAACAAAATGATCGAAACTGTATGGGGATTGTGGGTTCTGGGAATCGAAATTTCAACAGACAATATTGCCTTACAGCGAAACAATATAGTCAGCAATTCGGTTTTCCGGTCCTTTATAATTTTGAACTTCGTGGTTTGAATCAGGATATTGAAGAGGTTGGCAAAATCATCATTGAAAAGATGAAAATAAGAAGTAAAATGTAAAAAAGATGCAGATGCATCTTTTTTTTACATTTCATTTGGAGCTTCCATCCCCAGAAGACGAAGAGCTTCTTTCAGAACGGTTGCTGTTGCATAACAAAGAGCTAGGCGAGCCTCTCGTTCTGGTCTTTCTTCTAAAATACGTGTATGAGCGTAAAATTTATTGAAGTTTTGAGCCAAATTTATGGCGTATTTGGCAATGATCGAAGGCTCGAAGTTTTCAGCAGCCCGTTCAATCATCTGAGGGAAGCTTTGGATACTTTTAATGATTTCCCAACTCTCTGCATCCTCTAAACTGTAAGGAGTCGAAGCATCTGGCGTAAAGGCTGCTTTCCGTAAAATGGATTGAATTCGCGCGTGGGCATACTGTACATATGGGCCTGTTTCGCCTTCAAAGGAAACCATCGCATCTAAATCAAAGTCGTAACCGTTCAAGCGGTCGGTTTTTAAATCGTAAAACTTAATGGCTCCCACGCCAACAGCATGCGCAACCGCTTCTTTATCTTTTAAGTTTGGATTCTTGGCTTCAATTTGAGCTTGTGCGCGGTGGATAGCTTCTTCAATGGTTGGCTCTAAGAGAATGACATTTCCTTTACGAGTGGAGAGTTTTTTTCCATTCTTTGTCACGAGTCCAAAAGCGACATGGACTAGGTCGTCTGACCAGTCGTATCCCATTTCTGTAAGAACTGCTTTTAACTCTTTAAAGTGTGCGGATTGTTCATTTCCGACGACATAGACAGCCTTTGCGAAATCGTAGGTCCGTTTGCGGTAGAGTGCAGCGGCTAAATCACGTGTAATATAAAGGGTCGCGCCATCAGATTTTTTGATCAAGGCAGGCTTTTCGATCCCATACTTTTCCAGGTTGACGACTTGTGCTCCCTGGGACTCTTCCAGGAGGTCTTTTTCTTCTAAAAGCTCAACGATTTCGTCCATCTTATCATTATAAAACGCTTCGCCGTGATAACTATCAAATGAGACATCCATCAGATCGTATAAGCGGTTGAATTCAACTAAACTCTCATCACGGAACCATTGCCAAAGGGCGATGGCTTCAGGATCTCCATCTTCTAATTTTCGGAACCAATGGCGTGCTTCCTCATCAATCGTAGGATCATTTTCAGCTTCCGCATTGATACGGACATAGAGTTGCAGGAGTTCTTGAATCGGGTTGGCCTTCACCGCATCTTCATTTCCCCATTTTTTGTAGGCGACGATCAGCATACCAAACTGTTTTCCCCAGTCTCCTAAGTGATTGACTCGGACAGGCTGGTAGCTGAGCTTCGCTACAATGTGGGCGAGTGCATCAGCGATAACGGTAGATCGTAGGTGGCCGATGGAAAAGGGTTTTGCGATGTTTGGACTAGACATATCAAAAACAATGCGCTGGCCTTGTCCGATCGTCTGGTCAGCATAGTGGGGGCCTTGGATGATGACCTGACGTAAGACTTCTTCTGAGATAGCAGATTTGTCTAGAAAGAAATTGATATAAGGGCCGACTGCTTGAACTTTTTCAAAGCGAGAGCTGTCGATTTTTTGAACTAGCTCAGCTGCGATCAAGTGTGGGGCTCTGCCTTCTGATTTTGCTAACATAAAGGTTGGAAAGGCAATATCTCCCATTTCGGATGATTTTGGTTTTTCTAATAATTGATAAATTTGCTCCGCGCTTAAGGATGAAATCTCCCTTGCAAGTACGTCTGCAATACTGGTTTTAACGTCCATATATTCCTCCAATGACTCTGTTGACTCTATTTTATCATAAAATGAATGGGATTAGAAACTTATGGAAAAATATGTTATAATTCAGTGATAAAGATTCATAAGGGAGCGATAGATGAATAAGCGTGAACGACATCAATTGATTAAGGATATGGTACGAAATGAGAAGATTGGACGGCAGATGGATATCCAACAACGGTTGGAACAACAGGGGGTACTAGTGACCCAAACGACCTTATCCAGAGACTTAAGAGAATTGGGCCTCACTAAGGTGTATGAAGGAAACCAAAGCTTCTATGTCCTACCATCTGATCAGGATACACTTAGTTTAGGACAAGTTTTGGCGTCGTCGGTGACAAAGGTCGAACGAGCGAGCTTTATTTTGGTTTTTCATACAGAATTAGGGGAATCAGCCCTCTTAGCCAATGCCATTGATGCAGAAAAGCCAGAGAATATATTAGGAACAATCGCTGGCGCAGACACTTTGTTGGCCATTTGCCGGGACGAAGCGTCTGCAATGGCAGTCCAAGAAGATATCGAACGGCATATAAATTCATAGAGAAGGTGGCTATGGTTGGAGAAAAGATATCCCCAGGAATGCAACAGTATCTGGATGTCAAGGCAAACTATCCAGATGCTTTTTTGCTTTTTCGTATGGGAGATTTTTACGAATTATTTTATGAGGACGCCATAGAGGCTGCACGGTTACTCGAGCTAACACTGACCAGTCGGAATAAGAATGCAGAAAATCCGATTCCAATGGCGGGAGTACCTTATCATTCTGCCCAGCAATACATCGATACTTTGGTAGAGCTTGGCCATAAGGTGGCGATTGCAGAGCAGATGGAGGATCCTAAGCAAGCCGTTGGGGTGGTCAAAAGAGAAGTTGTGCAGGTCATCACACCGGGCACTGTAGTGGATTCGACCAAGGGTGACGCAGAGAGCAATTTTTTGGTTGCCATTGACCGTTCTGCTCCCTCAACCTATGCCTTGGCTTACATGGACGTGTCTACAGGCCAGTTTTTTGTAACATCCGTTGCGGATTTTTCAACAATCATTGGTGAAATTCGAAACTTACGAGCCAAGGAAGTGGTCGTCGGTTATGATTTGAGTTTGGAAGAAGAGCAAATTCTGGAAGAACAGCTCCATTTGCTACTCTCTACCGAAAAGGAAGAGCTGGTATCGAGACATCTGATTTCATCTAGCTTACTAGCCCATGAACAGGCTGTCGCAGGGAAGCTGTTGGCTTATGTACAAAAGACACAGCTAAGGGAATTGGTCCACCTCCAGCCGGTTAGTCGTTATGAAATCAAGGATTATCTGCAGATGGATTTCTCATCAAAAGCTAGTCTTGATTTATTAGAAAATGCACGAACAGGGAAGAGAAACGGTAGTCTATTTTGGCTTTTAAATGAGACCAAAACAGCGATGGGCTTGCGTTTGCTACGGACGTGGATTGATCGTCCTCTGATTCAAAAAGATCAAATTTTGCAGAGACAAGCAGTCGTTCAGACCTTTATTGAACATTTTTTCGAACGCAATGATTTGACGGATTGCCTTAGAGGGGTTTATGATATTGAACGCTTGGCTAGCCGTGTATCTTTTGGGAAGACAAGCCCAAAGGATCTGTTGCAGTTGAGTCAGACTTTAGCTAATATTCCACCGATCCGGTCTTTGTTAGAACTGATGGAAAGTGCCAGCTTGTCCCATCTCGTTGCGGGATTGGATCCGATTCCAGAACTTCATGCCTTGATAGAAGCTGCGATTGATCCGGAGGCTTCCCAAGGTATAACAGACGGAAATATCATCCGTGAGGGCTTTGATGAACAACTGGATGTTTATCGACGCGTCATGCGCGAAGGAACTGGTTGGATTGCGGAGATTGAAAGCCGTGAACGAGAACGGTCTGGTATTCATAATTTAAAGATTGACTACAATAAGAAAGATGGCTATTATTTCCACGTCACCAATTCCAATCTAGATTCTGTTCCGGAACATTTCTTTCGCAAGGCGACCCTTAAAAATTCGGAACGTTATGGAACGGAAGAACTGGCAAAAATAGAAGGTCAGATGTTAGAAGCCAGGGATAAGTCTGCGAGCCTGGAGTATGAAATCTTTACACGCATCCGTCAGGAAGTAGAGAAATATATTCATCGTCTTCAACAATTAGCTAAAACTGTGGCAACAATCGATGTCCTCCAATCGTTTGCTTTTGTCGCAGAACGCCAACATCTTGTCTGTCCGCAATTTAATGAGCAACATGAGATTGAGATACAAAATGGACGGCATCCGGTTGTTGAAAAAGTTATGGGAGCCCAAACCTATATTCCAAATTCGATTCACATGGGGAGTGGAACGGCTATCCAGTTGATTACAGGTCCCAATATGAGTGGGAAATCAACCTATATGCGGCAATTGGCCATCATTGTCATCATGGCCCAAATGGGCTCATATGTCCCAGGTGAACAAGTCAGTCTCCCCATTTTTGATGCCATCTTCACGCGCATTGGAGCGGCGGATGATTTGGTGTCGGGGCAGTCGACCTTTATGGTGGAGATGACGGAAGCCAATAAGGCCATTCAGTTAGCGACCGAGAATTCCCTCATCCTATTTGATGAGTTGGGACGGGGGACGGCAACCTACGATGGGATGGCTCTGGCTCAGTCGATTATTGAATATATCCATCATCATATTCACGCGAAAACCTTATTTGCAACACATTACCATGAGTTGACGGATTTGTCTGAGACCTTGACAGAATTGGAAAATGTCCATGTGGAAACCTTAGAACAAAATGGACAAATCACCTTTCTCCATCGCATTGCAGCAGGCCCCGCAGATCAGTCCTACGGTGTCCATGTGGCACGGATTGCCGGAATGCCTGAAGAGCTCTTGCGCCGAGCAGAATCCATCTTGGTTCATCTTGAGGGGACGTCTCCTAACCAGAACGGTGGAAGGGAACAGGATCTCAATAAGCAAGTGTCCTCTTCTACGAACCAGCAGTTGGATCTATTTTCCACAGAAAGTCGCGTGGTCGAAGCTCTTCGGGCGCTTGATTTAAATCAAATGACCCCGCTAGAAGTGATGCTGGCGATTGCGGATTTAAAGAAGGGATTATAAGACCCTGTCCAAACTCCAGTTGTTGTTCAAGATTTTTTAGAAAGGGAGTGTCCTAGAGTTCTGGGATAGCTCCTCTTTTTTCTTTCAGAAGACATGTGTTACAATAATAGGTAGTGAAAAGAATGTGAATCGATGGGTTAAAAACAGTAACCGTTTAGGATGGAAAGGATTAGAGGAATGGCCACTATTATTGAATTACCAGAAATTTTAGCCAACCAAATTGCGGCAGGAGAAGTCATCGAACGACCTGCAAGTGTCGTGAAGGAATTGTTAGAAAATGCCTTGGATGCTGGTGCCCGTCAAATCACTATCCGGATTGAAGAGGCTGGTTTAAAATTGATCGAAGTGGTCGACAATGGAGAAGGAATCGCTCATGACCAGGTGGCCTTGGCCCTTCGGCGACATGCTACGAGTAAAATCAAAAGTCAAGCAGACTTATTCCGGATTCGGACACTTGGTTTTCGAGGGGAGGCCTTACCATCGATTGCTTCTGTGAGCTTATTAACCATCGAGACGGCTACGGATAGCGGACCACATGGGACACGACTGGTATCTCGTGGGGGAGAGATCGAACGAATAGAAGCTCATAGCCATCCACGTGGCACAAGGATACGCGTGGAAGACCTTTTTTACAATACTCCTGCACGATTAAAGTACATCAAGAGTCAGCAGGCAGAATTATCGCATATTATCGATATAGTCAATCGACAGAGTCTAGCCCATCCCGACGTCACTTTTCGATTGGAAAACGACGGCAGAACCTTAGTCGAAACAACTGGCCAGGGAGATCAACGTCAAGCCATTGCCGGGGTTTATGGTCTTGCGACTGCGAGAAAAATGATTCCGATTGAAACGGGAGATTTGGATTTTCAGATTTCAGGGTATATTTCCCTACCGGAACTAACAAGGGCCAACCGCAACTATATCAGTCTCTTTATTAATGGGCGCTATATTAAAAATTTCCTCTTGAATCGAGCTATTCTAGACGGCTATGGCAGTAAACTCATGGTGGGGCGCTTTCCGATTGCAGTTATTGATATTGATATTGACCCCTACCTAGCGGATGTCAATGTACACCCGACCAAACAAGAGGTACGGATTTCCAAGGAGCGAGAGTTGATGAATCTCCTGACCCAAGCTATAGCTTCTAGCCTGAAAGAGCAGGAACTTATCCCTGATGCCTTGGAAAACCTGGCTAAATCCACTGGTCGCCATCAGCCCAAAGGAGAACCGATTCCTTTATCACTACGGGAAGAGCCGACCCCTTATCGCACCAAGCGGGAAGAACTGTTTGTAGAAGATTTTCAGAAAAACACCTGGAATACTAAGCAAAATCAGTCATCTAATCGTGTGGAAAGGACAGATGAAAAGTCGCAAGTTGCCGTGCATTACGCCCAGCGAAGGGTTGTAAAGGAATCTGATCAAGATCATCCTGAACTGTTCCAAAAGGGGCTAAAGAAAGTGGTGGATCGTTTGGAGGGAGAAAAGACGTCAACCTTCCCTGAACTAGAGTATTTCGGTCAGATGCACGGGACCTATCTCTTTGCCCAGGGCCAGGGGGGCCTTTATATCGTCGACCAACATGCTGCACAAGAACGCGTCAAGTACGAGTATTATCGGGAGGCAATTGGTCAGGTGGATGCCTCTTCTCAGCAATTATTAATTCCCTATCTCTTTGAGTTTCCTGCAAATGATGTGCTACTTTTGGTGCAAAAAATGGATATCCTAAACAAAGTGGGGATTCATCTAGAAGCTTATGGTGAAAATCAGTTGATTCTAAGGGAACACCCGATTTGGATGAAGGAAGAGGAAATTGAGACTGGCGTCTATGAAATGTGTGACATGCTCCTTCTGACAGATCAGGTTTCGGTCAAGCAGTACCGTGCGGAACTGGCCATTATGATGAGTTGTAAACGATCGATTAAGGCCAATCATGCCTTGGACGAATTTTCAGCTAGGGATTTATTAAAGCAACTTTCTTTCTGTAAAAACCCCTATAATTGCCCACATGGACGTCCTGTTTTAGTGCATTTCAGTACCTCTGACATGGAAAAGATGTTCCGTCGCATTCAGGAAAATCATACCAGCCTGCGGGAATTAGGAAAGTACGAGTGATGGGTGGCATTTTGTTCCAGAATAAGAGCGCAAGCAGGGAATAAAGGCCTCCTCAGGTAGATAACTGGAGCTGGTTTTATAGTCTCGGTGATAGTCAGAAAGACCGTCGTCCCACCTCCGCACCGTTGAGTCGAGCTGTAAAAGCGGATGAAATCAGCCTAGTAGAGCTCACTCCACCACTGCGTCTTGCGCAACAATCCAAAAACAATGGAGAGGCTAGGACTTTGGTCCCGGCCTCTTTTTTTAGCATGTAATGCCGATCAAAAAATATGGTATACTTAGAAGAAAAACGAGGAAAGAAAAAAATGTACGAATATATTAAAGGAATATTAACCAAAATCACCGCCAAATACATCGTGGTGGAAACAGCTGGATTGGGCTACTTATTGCACGTAGCGAACCCCTACGCCTACTCTGGCAAGATGAACCAAGAATTGCAAGTCTACCTGCACCAAGTGGTGCGTGAGGATGCTCATCTTCTGTACGGTTTTGCGACTGAAGAAGAAAAACAACTCTTTTTAAACTTAATTTCTGTGTCAGGGATTGGGCCTGTCTCTGCTCTTGCTATTATCGCGGCAGATGATAATACAGGGTTGGTACAGGCTATCGAAAGCAAGAACATCACTTATCTTACAAAATTCCCCAAAATCGGCAAGAAAACAGCCCAACAAATGGTGTTGGACCTCGAAGGGAAGATCAATGTCGAGATGGGGGATAAACCTGCGAAATCGATAGAAGCAACCGGTCCAGGCAATCAAGAGCTGGAAGAAGCGATGGAGGCGATGCTTGCTTTGGGTTATAAGGCAAGTGAACTCAAGAAAATCAAAAAATTCTTTGAAGGAACGACTGATACCGCAGAGAACTATATCAAGTCGGCCCTAAAAATGCTCGTGAAATAGCTGAGCAGATAGAGGACGATGGGTGGTTTGTTTTTATCAATAAAATGAATAAAAACCTTTTAGCAATGAGTCTGGGACAAAAGTCCTAGCCTTTCAATATGGTTGCATATGTCATTTGAATTCTAGGATTTAACATGTAGAGGTTTTTAAATGATGAAAAACAAAAAAGTGATTCAGTTCATAAAAAATGCAGTGTCTATTGTAATCGTTAGCTTTGCTTTAGTTCCAACCTTCCTTGCAAGTTCTTTGGGTTTTAAGCCAATTAGACTAATGGCAACATTGAGAAAAATAAAATCGTTGATGAATGCTGGAAAATCCTTGTGGACTGCTGTGACGGCAGCCACTGGAGGGGGCTGGTTAGCGAGTCTCATCGTCCAATTTTTGCTCGCTTGGGGGATTGATGCCGTTCTGAACAACAGTTGGTTAGCTGCCTTTTAGCTTAGTTATAAAAAATCATTAAGGTAATGCTATCTGGATAAGTCTTATCATTTGTTGATCCTATATAGTTATTTATCTGTTGATGGTTCACTATTCCTGTACTGACTCATTTATCTGGAAATTTTCTAGTAGGTCTATGCTTAGTTTATAATTAAAGAGTATGGGCCGTTATTGTTGATTTTGGTGGAAAGATGCATCGTCCGTTTATAAAATATATATTGCTCCTATTGATTTTTGGAATTACTGCAAATCCGGTTCTATGGTCCCCTACGATCGCTCTGGATGTGAAGTATTTTCTATTGGTCATGACCGTCTTCTCAATGGGCTGTTCGATTTATGTCTTGCTTGCGATTTATCAGTATTTCTTGACGATATTTTCCTTATCAAGAGAAGCCGAAAGGGACAGAAATCGGAATAGGTTCCTCTTTTATCTCTGCTTAGACTCTATCCTTGTCCTTGTAATGCATCAGATTGGAAGAGGCCTTGAGCTCGTTCAAATCCTTCGTCCCTTTATGTGCTTGTTTTTGGTGCATTTGTATGTTCAATGGCGGGATCGTGAACCAGCTCGCAGCATTTGGGGATTCTGCGTGTCCTTTTATACGGTTCTTTTCTTTTTTGCAATTTTAGGGAGACTTGTCGCTTATGCTCCATAGTATTTTATTTCACTATCGGCTCAATCAAGAGATTTTTTTTGAAGATAGCCCCTTTTTATCAAATGTGCCTCAAAGGCAAAGGCGTCTTCTTTATAGTGGATATGCCTTTTTCAGAGGAGGTTTGTACGGCCTAGCTGCTCTTGGACTGGCTGTTTATTTATCTTCGCATAAAAATCTGTCTGCTTTTTTTCTCTCTCAAATCTTGGTCTGTCTTTATACGATTTTTTTAGCACCCAGGCAGGTGATCTATAGTAATTCTCGGCTGAAAAATATGGACTTCCTGTTATCGGATGTCTTTACACCAGTCGAAAAAAGTCAAAACAAGCGAATCTTGGCCCGCTACTATACCTTATTCGCCGGTGTGGTGATGGTTGTCTGGGAGAGTCTAGTCGTTCTGACTTTCTTCTCACGCTCCTGGTGGACCTTTCCTGTCGTGTCTCTGATAACCGCTGTGTCTGTTCTCACCGTTTATTGGGGAACGCTGCGGCAGATTCATCTTCATCAGCTGTCCATTCAAGAGGCGGTCTCACCGTTTGGAAAGCAAGTCGTTGGGGCTGTTTCCCTCCTCGTCTTTGTAAAATGGCTGGGAAGCGTGTTAAAAAGTGGGAATTGGGTCGCTGTTTTTTCAGAAGGAAATCTTTTTGCCTTGCTGCTGATGTTGCTGGCAATTCTTTTCTTTCGACTGGCAATTCTTTTTCGGTCTGATCAGGTGAGGCTTCAAAGGACAGGGAGACCAGATAGACATAAAGGTGGCGGTTTAGATCGAGATTATATCGAAGAATATATCAAAAGGGGTCCGATTTATGTGTTCTTCCTTCTGCCGGCCTGCCTTTCCTATACTCCTTTATCTGAGTGGGGCGTCTTCCTTGTGCTGGCTGCCTTCTTAAATCTCATCTACACGCCTAACTTTTGTAGTTATCCGATCTTGCATTATCTGAAGGCCGTTCGGATTGCTCCGCTACGCCTACTAGGGCCTTATGTGGCAAAGGTTGCCCTCTATCAATTTCTGTTAGGGCTGATTATGGCTGGAATCGCAGGGTTTCAAGGCTTGATTTTCTGGATCTTTTTCCTCAACCTCTTGTTTTTGTTGATAGGAAAAGGCCTCCTAGCCGTGTTCGTTCTGAAGAGTCGGATCTTGGATATTTACAAAACCGATGTGTATCTGTCCTTTAGTTTTTTTCTACCACTCTTAAATATCGTACTTGCTTTTTATGTTCATTAATAAAGATATGATGTCGTCTGTTTTTCGTTTGTGGCTTTATTTCTGGTTGCCTAGCCTGCTTGTTGGGATTTTGTCTTTTCTATCTGCAACAGAGTCTGGGACTTTATCTTCTGTGCCCTTGTCAGTAGGTCACTTATGGATCCATAATAGCCTTGTTTGCGCTGGGATCCTATTGTCTGGTCGAATCAATCAAAAACTCCCGTATCTCTTTTATGGGTATAATTCTATTTTCTTTTCACTAATCCTGAGTCTGTCTGCTTCGCTTCCTCAAGCTTTTTCTCGGCTACTTATCTATGGTCCGGTTGAAGTGGCTGCGCTAGCGCTTGCTACCTACTTTGGGGCACACCGACAGTATCGAATGGTCTGGATTTTATTTGTATTGTTACTTTTGGCTGCTTTTTTGGAGCAGCTTGCGGGGAGGTTCTAAATGAAGGTTGAAAATGTTAGCAAACGGTTAAAGGATGTACTGATTTTTGAGCAGGTCCATCTGAATTTTGAAAAAGGGAAAATTTACAGTATCTTTGGACGAAATGGATCTGGTAAAACCACCCTTTTAAATATTTTAAATGGGAATTTGTCACCCGATACAGGGAGCGTGACAGGAAATGAAGAAGCCATTTTTTTGGAATCCAATGATGTCCCTTTTGGATTTATGACGGCAGATGAATTCATTCACCAAACCTTTCGTTTTAAGGGGGTTCCTCTTGATGTAGCAGAAAAGGCTTTCTATTACGATCGTCTCTACTTTCACCCAGGCTCAAAACGGATAAAGGATTTTTCCAAAGGGATGAAAAGTAAGTTGTATCTGATTATTGCCCTCTTATCGAAATCCTCCGTGTGGCTCCTAGATGAGCCTTTTACAGATATTGATCCGGTCAGCTTTGAGGCCATTATGACGATCCTGAAAGAGTACAAGCACGAGCGGATCATCGTGTTTTCCACCCATCAAGCTCAGATCGCGTATGAGTTATCAGATGAAATTCTCTACTTATCTAAGAAGGGGTTGACCCTTTTTTCGAATCAGTATCATTCAGCCAAGGCTTTAGAAGAGGCTGTCTTGGAGAGTATGAAGGTAGATGGAGAAACAATATGAAAATGAGATGGAGGAATCTCATTTTTTTGTGGACAGAGGTCGCAATTCAGCCGAAGATAAGGTATAATGTCACATATAAAGGACGGAGTTCGTTGGTGTTTTTAGGGGGAAGAAGGTAGCAGAAGAAGATGAGGGGACCCAGTCTCTTCTAGAAGTCTTTTCTGATTTTCTGCTCGGTTCCCCTAAAAGATGATAGGGAAAAGCCCGATAAGGAGGAAATGAATGGTTAAAAAAACAACGCTGATTTCTGTATTTGCTTTGAGTTATATTTATTGCTTTCTCTTGGATGGAGCTGTGTTTATCCAGCTTTTATTCAGAAGTAGCTTGGCTCTCTTTCTTCTTTACTTGCTCCTCTTTGGATTGGGATGGTATGCTTTTCAGGATGCTATTCGTTCTTCTTGGCAGCAAGTAAGAAAAGCCCCCAAGAGCTATCTAGTCAAGATAGGGCTAGGCTATCTTTTTCTCTTTTTGGCGACGGTATCTTGCGGGATTCTCGTTCAAATCTTGAGAAATACCTTCGGGATTACAGGAGAAGGCTTAAATAATGAAAACATCCAATTAGCTCTGAATGCGAGTCCCGTGCTCATGTTGGTGTTTGGCATTTTTGTGGGGCCGGCCGTTGAAGAACTTTTTTTCCGCCAGTTTTTATTGGAGCGCCTTCAGACGAACTTCTCAAAGGTCGTTAGTGTAGGAATTGTGGCGGCGGCCTTTGCCATGACCCATATGCATAGTTTTTCTCTATCGGAGTGGGTGGCTGCGATTGCATATGTTGGTGCGGGCATTGTCCTGTCGATGATTTATCTTAAAGAAAACAACAATATCTTTGTTTCCTATGGAGTGCACTGTCTAAATAATCTGATTGCCTTTCTCCTCTTGTTGATGTAGGTCAAGGTTACAGTTCCGGCGATACTAGAGGAATCTTGCTTGAGGTGAGCTTATCTCAGGCTTTTTTTGCTTGCGAATATATCAGTCATCTCATTGTGTGCTATAATGAAGTCACATTTACGAATAAATAGTTGAGGAGGTCCTATGAAAGCAGAAATCATTGCTGTTGGTACCGAAATTTTAACGGGCCAAATTATCAATACAAATGCCCAATACCTGTCAGAAAAGTTTGCAGAACTAGGGATTGATGTGTTGTTTCAGACGGCTGTTGGGGATAATGAAGAACGCTTGATGTCCGTCTTGGAGGAGGCTAAGACCAGAAGTGATCTCATCGTACTCTGTGGAGGTCTAGGTCCGACGGAGGATGATCTCACCAAGCAAACTTTGGCACGATTTTTAGGACGTTCCTTGGTTTTTGACCCAAAAGCCGTGGAAAAGTTGGACCACTTTTTTGCGAGTCGTCCTGCTCACGTGAGGACAGCAAACAATGAGCGTCAAGCCCAAATCGTTGAAGGAGCGCAACCTTTGCCAAATGAAACTGGCCTAGCTGTAGGAGGAATCATCGAGGTGGAAGGCAGAACGTATGTCCTTTTGCCGGGTCCACCAAGTGAATTGAAGCCCATGGTACAAAATGAGCTCGTCCCACGAATATCGGGGAATCAGCGCTTATATTCCCGGGTCCTTCGCTTTTTTGGTGTTGGAGAGAGTCAACTGGTCACCGTTTTGGGAGAGCTGATTCAAGCACAGACAGACCCTACGATAGCGCCCTATGCAAAGACGGGGGAAGTGACCCTGCGCTTGTCTACGAAAGCCTCTTCTGTCGAAGAGGCAAATATCCGTCTGGAATCTTTGGAACAACAGATTTTGTCTGTTCAGACCTTGGACGGACAGCCTTTATCTGACTTGTTCTATGGATATGGAGAGGATAATAGCCTTGCCCAAGAGACCGTGGCTTTATTAAAGGCCCAACAGAAAGTGGTGACTGCCGCTGAAAGTCTAACGGCTGGTCTCTTTCAAGCGAGACTTGCCGATTTTTCAGGGAGCTCAACCATCTTTAAGGGAGGATTTGTAACGTATAGCATAGAAGAAAAAGCAAAAATGCTGAATATTCCACTGGAAGAGTTGGAATTTCATGGAGTGGTGTCGTCCTTTACGGCTGAAAAAATGGCCCTTCAAGCTCGTCTCTTAACGGGAGCGGACATTGCTGTTTCCTTGACTGGAGTGGCTGGTCCGGACTCGCTTGAAAACCAACCAGTTGGAACCGTATATATAGGCATCGCAACAGCAGATAGGGTGGATGTACGCTCGGTTAGGATTGGTGGGCGTAGTCGGGCAGATGTCCGAGAAATTGCTGTCTTACATGCCTTTCATCTCGTGCGTCAAACTTTATTAAATAGCGAAGATTTAGTATAATAAATAAGATAACCGCAGTAATAGAAGGAGAAATTCATTGGCAAAGAAAACGAAAAAACAGAAGATATTACCAAAAAATTTGGAGATGAACGTCGAAAGGCGCTTGATGACGCTCTGAAAAATATCGAAAAAGATTTCGGTAAGGGAGCTGTGATGCGACTGGGAGAGCGAGCTGAACAAAAGGTTCAAGTGATGAGCTCAGGGTCCTTGGCGCTTGATATTGCCTTGGGGGCAGGTGGGTATCCCAAAGGGCGAATTATTGAAATCTATGGACCGGAGTCCTCTGGTAAGACAACGGTGGCCTTACATGCCGTTGCGCAGGCTCAAAAAGAAGGGGGAATTGCCGCCTTTATCGATGCCGAGCATGCCCTGGATCCGGCCTATGCAGCAGCTTTAGGAGTCAATATCGATGAATTACTCCTATCTCAACCAGACTCAGGAGAGCAAGGGTTAGAAATTGCAGGGCAGCTGATTGATTCAGGAGCTGTAGACCTTGTCGTCGTTGACTCGGTTGCCGCTTTGGTACCACGAGCAGAGATTGACGGGGACATCGGAGATAGCCATGTCGGACTTCAAGCTCGGATGATGAGTCAAGCCATGCGCAAGCTCTCTGCTTCGATTAACAAGACCAAGACCATTGCCATCTTTATCAACCAACTTCGTGAAAAAGTTGGGGTGATGTTTGGAAACCCAGAAACAACTCCTGGTGGACGTGCTTTGAAGTTTTACGCTTCTGTCCGGATGGATGTCCGTGGGAATACGCAGATCAAGGGAACTGGGGATCAGAAAGATAGCAATATCGGGAAGGAAACCAAAATCAAGGTTGTCAAGAACAAGGTGGCTCCACCGTTTAAGACAGCGGAAGTGGAAATTATGTATGGGGAAGGGATTTCTCGTACGGGCGAGCTAGTCAAAATCGCCAGCGACCTAGGCATTATCAAAAAGGCTGGGGCTTGGTTCTCCTATAATGATGAGAAAATTGGTCAAGGATCCGAAAATGCGAAGAAATTCTTGGCTGAAAATCCAGATATTTTTGACGAAATCGATCATAAAGTGCGCGTGCAGTATGGTTTAGTAGAAGATGACCAAGCTTCCATCGACCCGGTCGGAGTGGAAGAAGCTGCTGGGACTGAAGAAGTTGTATTGGATCTCGATGGTGGGATCGAAATTGAAGAATAAATGTTCAAGCTTTGAACGAGGGGACATTGTGACTCTCTTGGTTTCTGATGGGCAAGGTAGCTCATCAAAGGCCAGGAGAGTTTTTGAATGAAGTTCACGAATAAAGATTAGATTGTTCTGAAGAGCCGCGTTTAGGCTAGAAGGAGGGATATAAAGAGTTTGAAGGATCTTTTTCTGGGGATTCTTCTGCCCACTCCTATCTTTTAAGTGCCCACTTTATAGGATTCGAAGATGGAGATTGCGCCCTCCTTTTCTTAATGATCGACACGAACTCCCGAATAAGAACTAATAAATTTCCATCCCTTGTGTAACAGATGTTACAAAATGACTACATCTTGTAGTTAATTTTTAAATCGGTCCCCAGACGGATGGTAAATATGGTATAATAATGTATACTGAATTTAAGAAAATCATAAAGGAGAGGCTACATGATTAAAATTTATACAGTCTCGAGTTGTACGAGTTGTAAAAAGGCTAAAAATTGGTTAAACGCTCATCAACTATCGTACAAAGAACATAACCTTGGGAAAGAAACCATTACAAAAGAAGAATTATTAAACATTTTGACAAAAACAGAAAATGGCGTTGCAAGTATCGTATCCTCTAAAAATCGATACGCGAAAAGTCTAAAAATTGATATTGAAGACTTGAGCGTCAATGAGGCCTTGGATTTGATTACAGAAAATCCAAGGATTTTAAAAAGTCCCATTCTGATTGATGACAAGCGTCTCCAAGTTGGCTATAAAGAAGATGATATTCGTGCCTTTTTGCCACGTTCTGTTCGAAATGTTGAGAATGCTCAGGCGCGTATGAGAGCAGCCCTCTAGATGACTGAATGAAGCCTTGAAACAAGGCTTTTTCTGTTTGATTCATTGATGAATGATCGAAAATATGCTATAATTAAGAGATGATAATAGGAAAGAAGGTGTAAAGATGGGATTCACTGAAGAAACTGTTCGTTTTCGCTTGGATGATGGCAATAAAAAAGAAATCAGCGAAACATTGACCAATGTCTACCACTCTCTAGACGAGAAGGGGTATAATCCAATCAATCAGATTGTTGGGTATGTGCTGAGTGGAGACCCAGCTTATATCCCTCGTTACAATGATGCGCGAAATCAAATTCGAAAATATGAGCGAGACGAGATTGTAGAGGAGTTGGTCCGCTTCTATTTAAAAGAAAACGGGATTGATGCCTTATGAGAATCATGGGATTAGATGTAGGCTCAAAAACAGTCGGCGTTGCTATTTCAGATCCTTTAGGCTTTACGGCTCAAGGCGTGGAGATTATCGCTATTGACGAGTCTCAGGAAGAATTTGGAATGGAACGCTTAAAAGAACTTGTTTCGCAGTATCAGGTGGACAAGTTTGTCGTTGGCCTACCGAAGAACATGAACAATACAAGCGGTCCTCGAGTGGAAGCGAGCCAAGCTTATGGACAATTGCTTTTAGAGACTTTTGGCCTACCGGTTGATTATCAAGATGAACGCTTAACGACGGTAGCGGCTGAGCGGATGTTGATTGAGCAGGCTGATATCAGCCGAAATAAACGAAAAAAAGTGATTGATAAGCTCGCTGCCCAGTTGATTTTACAAAATTATTTAGATAAACATTTTTAAGGAGAATATATGGCACACGAACACACGCACAACCATGAAGAACGGGAATTGATTACGTTGGTTGACGACCAAGGGAATGAAACCCTGTACGAAATCTTGCTCACTATCGATGGACAAGAAGAATTTGGCAAAAACTATGTTTTATTGGTACCTGCAAATGCCGAAGAAGATGAAGATGGCTTAGTTGAAATTCAAGCTTATTCCTTTATCGAAAATGAAAACGGAACAGAAGGAGATTTACAGCCGATTCCAGAAGACGCGACAGCTGAATGGGATATGATTGAAGAAGTTTTCAATAGCTTTATGGAAGAATAACACCTGCTTTCGGATTCGGAAAGGATGACTTATTCTTTGGATGAAAGACCAGCTACGGCAGGTCTTTTTTTGTGTAGTAATACGCGAGGAAAGGACCAAAAACGTGATTGGAATGGGCTATATGGAGCATTCTAAAAACAATATATAGTGCTTTTATAAGAAAAAATAATTTATTTCCACAATATATTGTTTTTTCCCTGCTGATGTGCTAGAATGGTTTTTGCAGGCAGTAACTGACCTATCAGAAGAATGGAAAGTAGGCAAAGGATGATTAGTTTAGATAAAAAAAGAATAGTCCTAAATCCGAGTGTGATTGTCATCAAAAGAGATGGACGACGTGTTCCTTTTGACAGAGAAAAGATCTCTCTAGCCTTGGAAAAGGCCCATCAGTCGTTAGCAACCATGACCCCTATCGCGGAGTCAAAATTAGAAGCGCTAACGGATGCGATCGTGGCCGAAATACAGGAACGATTTGCAAAAGATGTCAAGATTTATGAGATCCAGTCCATTGTAGAGCAAGAGTTGCTGGAAGCAGAAGAATTTGAAATGGCCCAAGCCTATATTCGCTACCGGACAGATCGGGATTTTAAGCGGAATCAAGCGACGGATATCAATGTGACCATTGATCAGCTGATCCGTAAGGATCAGAGTGTTGTGAACGAAAATGCGAATAAGGATAGTAATGTCTATAACACCCAGCGCGATTTGACAGCAGGGATTGTAGCCAAGTCGATTGGGCTAAAGATGCTCCCCTCACATGTGTCGAACGCTCATCAAAAAGGAGATATCCACTACCATGACTTGGATTACAGTCCTTATACAGCCATGACCAACTGTTGCTTGATTGACTTTAAAGGAATGTTGGCTAATGGTTTTAAGATTGGAAATGCTGAAGTGGAAAGTCCCAAGTCCATTCAAACCGCAACGGCTCAGATTTCACAAATTATTGCCAATGTCGCATCCAGCCAGTATGGTGGCTGTTCTGCCGATCGGATCGATGAGGTTTTGGCGCCTTATGCCGAGAAAAATTATCAAAAGCATTTAGCAGACGCTGAGAGCTGGGTGGTCGAAGAAAAGCGAGAGGAGTTCGCGCTTGAAAAGACCAAAAAGGATATCTACGATGCCATGCAGTCTTTGGAATATGAAATTAATACTCTTTTTACGTCCAACGGACAAACCCCGTTTACGTCTTTGGGATTTGGACTGGGGACAGGAGTATTTGAAAGGGAAATTCAAAAGGCTATTTTGCAAATTCGAATCAAAGGCTTGGGTTCGGAGCACCGGACAGCGATTTTTCCAAAGTTGATTTTTACGTTGAAGAGTGGATTGAACTTAGAGCCTGGAACTCCCAACTATGAGATCAAGGAACTGGCCTTGGAATGTGCGACAAAGCGGATGTATCCCGATGTCTTGTCTTATGACAAAATCGTGGAATTGACGGGGTCATTTAAAGTTCCGATGGGGTGTCGTTCCTTCTTGCAAGGCTGGTGGGATGAAAATGGTCAGGAAGTCAACTCTGGAAGGATGAACTTAGGGGTCGTGACCGTCAATCTTCCTCGCATAGCCCTTGAAGCCAAGGGAGATATGGATAAGTTTTGGGCCTTGTTTGATGAGCGGATGGCGATTGCAAAGGATGCCTTGGTCTATCGTGTGGCACGCTGTAAAGAAGCGACTCCTGCGAACGCTCCGATTCTATTTCAAAACGGGGCCTTCGGGAAGCGACTTGGAAGAGCGGATTCTGTAGATGAGCTCTTTCGAAACCGTCGGGCGACCGTATCGCTCGGCTATATCGGTCTTTATGAGGTTGCAGCGACCTTCTATGGGGGTGAGTGGGAGGGAAATCCTGCTGCAAAGGACTTCACCATTGATATCATTCAAACCATGAAGGAACTCTGTGAGTCCTGGTCACAAGAGTACGGATATCATTTTTCTGTCTACTCTACTCCATCAGAGAGCTTGACGGATCGTTTTTGCCGCTTGGATACCGAAAAGTTTGGGATAGTAGAAAACGTCACCGATAAGGAGTATTATACCAACTCTTTTCACTATGATGTCCGGAAGAATCCGACTCCGTTTGAGAAACTAGACTTTGAAAAATCGTATCCAGAAGCAGGTGCGACCGGTGGTTTCATCCACTACTGCGAGTATCCAGTGCTTCAGCAAAATCCCAAAGCACTAGAGGCGGTTTGGGACTATGCCTATGATCGTGTCGGCTATCTGGGGACCAATACTCCGATTGATCATTGTTATGCTTGTGGTTTTGAGGGAGATTTTGAGCCAACGGAGCGTGGCTTTAAGTGTCCGAATTGCGGAAATAGCGATCCCAAGACTGTTGATGTGGTCAAACGAACGTGTGGATACCTAGGGAACCCACAGGCGCGTCCAATGGTCAATGGGCGACACAAAGAAATATCGGCACGTGTCAAACATATGAATGGATCAACGATTAAGATTTCAGGAGATAAAAATGGGTAAATACCAATTAGATGATAAAGGAAAAGCGCTCGTCACACGATTTCACGAGAAACATTCAACAGGTGGAGTTAACAAAAAAGACCGTGTAGCCAGTCTGCGAGAACAATTTTTACAAAAAACGAAGAAAAAGTAAGGAAGTGAGATATGGATTTCTCAAACAGTCCCCTGAACTGTTTGAGGCAGAAAATAGAGCTGACAGAGTCAGTATCACTAACAGCTTGGTACAAGCGTATCTAAAGTCAGATAGCGACTGAGTCTTACAAATTTTGTAATATCATTTTGGAGGTTGAGGACTGTTGTCCTAACCTTTCTTCATATTTAGGAGGTTTTATGGAACTACGGCGACCAACTTTAGCGGACAAGGATGCCATTCTTGCTATGATGGCTGAGTTTGAGGAGGAAGCTTCCCTTCATGATGGAGGTTTCTGGGACTGGGAAGATTTTGTCTATGAAGACTGGCTGGCAAGCAATCAAGATGCAGAAATGGGTTTACATCTGCCAGACGGTTGGGTGCCTGCTATCCAACTGGTGGGCTTTGAAGATGGTGTGGCGGTTGGCTTTCTCAACCTGCGTCTTCGTCTCAGTGACTACCTCTTAAATGAAGGTGGTCATATCGGCTATTCCATCCGTCCTTCCGAAAGAGGTAAGGGGTATGCGAAAGAGTCCCTCCGCCAGGGCTTGCAAGTGGCTAAGGAAAAGAACATCAACAAAGTACTGGTGACTTGTAGTGTGGCCAATTCTGCTAGTCGTGCGGTTATCTTAGCTAATGGTGGGCAACGAGAGGATATACGTTACGAAACAGAGCGGTATTGGATAGACTTGGAGGAAGAGAATGAACAATCCAAAACCACAAGAATGGAAGAGTGAGGAGCTGAGTCAGGGGCGCATCATTGACTATAAGGCCTTTAACTTCGTCGATGGGGAAGGTGTCCGCAATTCTCTCTATGTTGCGGGGTGTATGTTCCACTGCGAAGGGTGCTACAATGTAGCCACTTGGAATTTTAGAGCGGGTATCCCATACACAGCGGAGTTGGAGGAGCAGATTATGGCTGATTTGGCGCAACCTTACGTGCAGGGGCTGACCCTCTTGGGTGGAGAGCCTTTTCTTAATACTGGGATTCTCTTGCCTCTGGTCAAACGGATCCGCAAGGAACTACCCGAAAAGGATATCTGGTCCTGGACTGGCTATACTTGGGAGGAAATGCTGCTGGAAACCGAGGACAAGCTGGAATTGTTGTCCTTGATTGACATCCTGGTGGATGGGCGTTTTGACCGGACCAAGAAAAATCTTATGCTCCAGTTTCGTGGATCTTCTAATCAACGCATCATTGATGTGCAGCAATCGCTGAAGACGGGATCTGTGGTCATATGGGACAAGCTCCATGACGGAGACCAAGCATATGAACAGGTCCATCGGGATGATTTGATCTAGGACATCAAAGAAATCATGCCCTACCAGGTGTCTGTCGGTGTTTCGTTGCTATTTTTGATACAATAGGAAAGGAAGGAGAGAAAGCATGAGTTTCATACCGTTTGGAGATGTCCAGGGAGTGTTGAGATGTCCCCTTTGTCAGGAAGGGTTGCATCGAGAAGGCAATAGCCTTTGCTGTGCGCACCGGCATACTTTTGACTTATCGAAGCAAGGAGCTTGCAACCTCATCCCCAATATGAAAGCATCAAAAGAATACGACAAAGAAAATTTTGTCTATCGAAATCAGGTGTTGGAAGCGGGATTTTATGACAACATTCTCGAAGGAATTGCCAATCGGATGCCCAAGGAAGGGCGAGTCTTGGATGTTGCCTGTGGTGAAGGGTTTTATGCGCGTGCACTGGCAGATATCCAGGAGTCCTTGTCGATCTATGCCTTTGATCTGTCCAAACACTCTATTCAATTGGCGGCAAAGAAAGATCGAAATAAGAAAATATCTTGGCTTGTGGCAGATTTGGCTAATTTGCCCTTTGAAGACCAGAGTATAGATGTGATCTTGGATATTTACTCTCCAGCGAATTATGGGGAGTTCAAGCGGGTGCTAAAGCCAGGAGGTCTCCTTATCAAGGTCGTTCCGCATCCGAATCATGTAAAAGAATTGCGTGCCTTGTTGCCTGACGAGAAAAGAGAAGCTTATTCGAACCAGACTTTGCTGGATTTGTTTTCTGAGCACTTTACAGTGGTGGAACAAGTGACCATCCAACAAACCAGTCCAGTTACGAAAGAGCAAAGGCAGGCGTTTATTGAGATGAGTCCGGTCTTATTTCATGCCAAAAAGGAAAATCTGCCTCAAGAATCGATCGAAGCAGTAACTGTTGCGGGAACGCTGCTCCTAGGACGGCGATAAGATAGGTGAATAAATGACGACCTCCATCTAGAAATAAATTAGAAAAAAACGCAAACGCTCCTGACGGATGAACTGTGCCACCAAAGTTAGACCTTTCTGTCTAACTTTTGGGGTCAGTACACGCAAAGAGGAGCGTTTGCGTTTTTTAGATAGGGAGGCATCATTGGATCCCGTTAGATTCTTGCTAGGAAGGCAAGAAGGCTAGGTACTGTAAAGAGCGCGGACCTTTTCGATGTCAGTTTCTTGGATTCCTGTATATGAACCGGCTGATTCCATCACAGAGCTTTCGTTGTCGTTGTGACTAAGGCCGATAGCGTGGCCTAGCTCATGCTCGGCAGTGTGGGTAATCCGCTCAAATGTATAACCATAGGATGGATTGAGCAAAAAGTAATCATTGAGTTTGACGGAGACATCTAGGAGATAGCCGGAGAGACCATCGGTATGTGTCTCGGCAAGACCGGCCGCTCGGCTGTTGCTGTCATTGTAATGGGTGGCGATGATTTGGGCTTTGCTCTTGTCCTCGATGACTTGGAAGGTGAAAGCCCCTGTCGCATTCCAGTTCGCAATCGCTTCTTGGTAGGCCTGCTGGTAAGTAGGGTTGCTCGTATCGATATAGACGGTTGCCGTATTGGTCTGCCAGCGGCCGACATCCGTTTGTCGCGTATGATCGGTCACAAAGTCAGAAAGCGAATCAACCGTTCCTCGGATATTTGAGTTGTTTTGAAAAAACTGGTCAATCGAATGACTCAAATCGGATAATTGGATTTGCTTTGTTTGCACGAGGAAAAACAAGAGAATCGCGCCAATCACCAGTAAGAAAATAAGTGTACGAATGATGCGAAAAATGGATCGGAAAACGAATCGAATAAGGCCTAAAATAAAGCGCAATAAAAACATAGTATCTTTTCCTTTCGTTTTAGGTGGATTCTAGTATACCAGAAAAAGAGAAAATCGAAGGAAAAGAAATCGTTACATTTTTGTGACCATATGACAAAGAGATGACAAATGCCGGCCCTCTTAAGAAGGTCGGCATTTGATAAGGTTCGTTTAGTGATTATCGGAAATGGATAGGATTAGAGACGGATTAGAGGTTGGAATATTGAAGATGGTCCTTGCGAACCGAGTAGCTATAGAAAGTCAGAAAGACGATTAGAGCGAAGCTGATGAGCCAAATTGCGAAGTCGTGATAGCCAATGGTGAGGATAGCGGAACTGATCGCACCTGTCAAGAAACTACCGACGATTAGACCATAGTTGATGGCTTGACGCTTAAATTCTTCTTGGTCCCCTTTTCCTTGTAGGACTCGATATAAGGCCATCAGCATTTTTCGATAGTTCCCAGATGTCATGAGGATGGTGAAGGGGTGCTTTTCAATCAAGGAGCCTGTGAAGGTTAACATCATCATCCCAGTCGCAAAGGCAATGAGACAGACATTCAGGTAGGGGATATTGGGAAGGAAGGGCAAGATTAGACTACAGCCGACAAGGGGAAGGAGGGTATAGCTTCGCCAGTAGGCTGTTTTTCGATGGTCTTTGACAAAGACACCAAATAAGAATCCTGCAGAAAAGGATAGAATCGACAAGACGCGCAGGATGGTGCTTGCCAGGTCGTGCTGTTGCACATCTGCGATCAAAAGGATAATGTTTCCAGTCTGGGTGGCGACGAGGACATCGTATTGCATGTGGCAAAAGACATCTAAGGCACCGCCGATGAATCCAAGAAGAACGGCTGCAAGTCGGGTATTTTGTGGGAGGAGTGTTTCTTTCATACTGTCCTTATTATATTATATTTTATATGCAAAAAGGGAGTCCGTCTGTTGTACCAGTAGGATTGGAGAATGAGGTCTCACACCTTAGGTCGTATGGACGGACGGGCTTGTCATTCAGTGAGGATTGAATCTAGTATACCATAAAGAAACATTGTATGATATAGTCGACCTTTTGAGAGATTATTCTGAAAAAATCAAGAAAACGTTCCAATTTTTTCTAAAAAAGTATGTTATACTAAACTATGTTTTCTTTAGCA
>NZ_KQ969506.1:1267681-1269356 GCF_001578875.1 Streptococcus sp. DD13 | reverse complement strand
TACGGATTTTTGAAGAGATTGTCGACACCCTTTAGTGTGTGCTCTTGACCACCTTATATGGGATAGCACCTCTTGGGAGTGGTCGTTGACTTTATCTTACCAAGGAAAGGCTCATCAAAAAGGATAGTCTCAAGGCACCATCTTTTACAGAATCTAGGAGGTAACGTATGCGAACAATACTTCGTCTCATCAAAACATATCCCCAGCAAGCTTTTTTGCTGGCTTTTAATACTGGGGTGTTTGCCTGGTTGCAGGTGACTGGTCAAGCTATTTTAAACCAATTTGGCTGGTCACAAACTCTTATGACCAATAGCCCAGATTGGCTAAAGAGCTTAGCTGGTGGAAGTCTGGACCGCCTTCACAACTTCATCAGCTCAGGGCCAACCGCCTGGTTCCTTGCCAGCTTGGCTCTCACCTTGATTTTTCATTTTTTAAAAGGCTTGATCAAATGGATCCTTTTTGTCTTTATTATTGTGGTTGGTCTGTATTTGATCAGTCAGTATCAAGGGACACTTGGATAGGTCTATGTATCCTATCGTCTATTCGCAGAGGTCAAGTCAGTATCTCAAGTCAAAAAAACGCTGAGAGAGGCTCTTTCGTTGAGCCTATTCTCGGCGTATTTTTGTTTGAAATAAAATGTTTAGCTTTATTGTCTTTGGTCGTAAGCTTCTTTAAGCCAGGAAAATAACGAACGAATCTCGCCAGTCAGAGGATTGGTCTTGAGATGGGCAGAAGAAATGGTAAAGGTGATCCGGTCTTTGGGATCCAGTGGAATGGCTACCAACTCATTGTCATTGGAGTCAAGTGCCATATCTGCAAGGAGGCTGATGCCGACCTCCTTTTTGAGGAGTTCCTTTAGGATCATGACATCATCAGTCTTAAAGAAAATATTGGCTTGCTGATGGTAGCGATCGTTCAACTGCTCAAATGCTTTGAGATGGACGAAGTTTTCATCCAGCAAGATAAACGATTCGTCTAGTAAGTCCTCGAAGCTTAGAAAATCTTTCTTAGCAAGAGGGTGGTGTTTGGAGAGAACAATATCGAGTTGTTTTTGAAAAAGGGGCTGACTACATAAGTTAGGGGCCTCTAAGGGTGCGATGTGGCCAATGAGACTAGCATCCAGATCCCCTGTAAAGAGCAGGTCTAGTAATTCCAAGGATCCGCCACGAACGGGTCGAATGTGGGACAAGAAATCAAGCTCAGCTGACTTCGACTGCATGGACCGAAGGAGGTAGTGGACGATGATTGGAGGAAAGCCAACTGTCACATGATGGGATAAGGAGCGGTCAATGGCCTTGCGGGTAGCGCGCAACTCCGGCAAGATGCGCTCCAGATGGCGATAGAGGATCTCCCCTTGGGGCGTTAAATGAAAGGTGCGATGGGAAGGGTCGTGTTCGACCAATTGGCAGTTAAAGTTTTCTTCCAATCGCTTAATCGCATAGGAAACGCTGGGTTGACTGATACCAAATTTTTTGGCGACAGCCGTATAGGAAGAGAGTTCTTTTAAAGCTTCGAAATAATAGAGATCTTTAAGGTTCACGAAAAGTCCTTTCTAAGGGATAAGCATTTTTTATCCGTACCACAGAGTTTGACTATAGGCTAGACGGTGACGTACAATAAACGGGAGCCAAGATGAAACACTAAAGGGTGTCGACAATCTCCTCAAAAATCCGTA
>NZ_KQ969506.1:1234031-1267500 GCF_001578875.1 Streptococcus sp. DD13 | reverse complement strand
CGCTAAAGAAAACATAGTTTAGTATAGCATACTTTTTAGCAAAAATGATGTGCCTTTCCGAAGTACTAAGTCCAGATGCAAGGTGCGAGTGACAATAGAAGCCAAAATGTTAGTTATAGAGTACAATGTTCTCTTAAAGTATGCTATAATAAGGTATCATAAAAAGGAGGTAGCGTCATGAGTGGACGTGCTATTTTAAACAACCCTTTTCTCAATAAAGGAACGGCCTTTACAGAAGAAGAGCGTAAAGAGCTAGGTTTGGTGGGACTCTTGCCCCCATATGTGCAAACGCTGGAAGAGCAAGCCGCACAAACCTATGCCCATATGCAAACCAAGGCCAATGATTTGGAAAAACGGCTCTTTTTGATGGAGATTTTCAACACCAATCGGACCCTTTTCTACTATCTTTTCTCTCAACATTTGGAAGAGTTCAATCCTATCGTCTATGACCCAACCATCGCAGACACCATCGAGGGCTACAGTGACCTCTTTGTGGATCCGCAGTACGCTGCCTACCTCGATATTAACCATCCTGAAAATATTGAAGCGACTTTGAAAAATGCGGCTGGGGACCGTGACATTCGTCTCATTGTTGTGACGGATGCAGAAGGTATCCTTGGTATCGGTGACTGGGGCACCAATGGGGTGGATATCTCGGTCGGTAAACTCATGGTCTACACAGGGGCAGCCGGCATTGACCCTGCGACTGTCTTGCCTTTGGTCATTGATGCAGGGACCAACCGTGAAGAACTCCGCAACAATCCAAACTACCTCGGAAACCGTCACGAACGGGTGCGCGGCGACCGTTACTATGAATTTGTGGACCAGTTCGTGCAAACGGCTGAAAAACTTTTCCCTAAACTCTACCTGCATTGGGAAGACTTTGGTCGTTTGAATGCAGCCAATATCTTGGAAAAATACCGCAAGAAAATCCCAACCTTTAATGATGATATTCAAGGAACAGGGATTGTGACGCTAGGTGGTGTCTTTGCGGCTATGGATATTTCCAAGCAAAAACTGACCGATCAAGTCTACCTCTGCTATGGTGGCGGTACCGCTGGGGCAGGGATTGCAGCCCGTGTCCTGCGTGAAATGGTGGTCGATGGCTTATCTGAGGAAGAAGCCTACAAACGCTTCTTTATGGTAGACAAACAAGGTCTCCTCTTTGACGACATGGACGACTTGACACCAGAACAAAAACCATTTGCCAAGAAACGCTCGGACTTTGAAGGCAAGGGCGATATGACCAAGTTGTTGGATGTTGTCAAGGCGACTCAGGCGACCATCCTAGTCGGAACTTCTACGCAACCGGGTAGCTTCACCAAGGAAGTGGTGGAAGCCATGTGTGCCAATACCGAGCGTCCTGTGATTTTCCCACTGTCCAACCCAACTAAACTTGCAGAAGCCAGCGCTAAAGATTTGATTGAATGGTCTGATGGGAAAGCCTTTGTGGCTACTGGTATCCCAGCAGATACTGTATCTTACAAGGGAGTTGACTATGTCATTGGTCAAGCCAACAATGCTTTGATTTATCCAGGGCTTGGCCTAGGCATGTTGGCCTCAGAAGCTAGCCTCTTGACCGATGAAATGATCGGGGCTGCAGCGCACTCCTTGTCGGGTATTACTGATATTACGCAAGCAGGGGCGCCTGTTTTACCGCCTTTCAAATATGTGGGCGATGTCTCTATCAAGGTAGCAGAAGCCGTTGCTAAAAAAGCCCAAGAACAAGGCTTGGCCCGTGCCCAAGAACAAGACATGGCCAAGGCTGTCCGTGATTTCAAATGGTATCCTGAATACAAATAAGGGGCACTAAGCGTTCGTGTCAGTTGGTGGCACGACGCTTTTTATAAAGGAGCAGTTTGAATAGACTGTTACATGAAAATGTATCAAGCTCCGATGCCATCAATATTTCGTGAGATGCCACCGTCTAGTAGGAGCCAAAAATGGAGTTAAATCTCCGACCCTCCACCAGGTATGGTGGTATAATACCTTTGAAACAGGAAGTTAACCTTGCTTAAAAAATTAGAAGGAACCGAGCAGTTATGAAAGTACTTTTAACATCTATTGAGTCCATTGTCCCCATCATAGCCATCATTGTTTTAGGCTATTTCTTACAGGTACGTGGTTGGTTCAAAGATAGCTTTGGCAATGACTTGTCAAAACTCATCATGAATGTGGCCATGCCTGTTGCCATCTTCACCTCAGTTTTAAAATACTTGACCTTAGACAAGTTGATTAGCCTATCCGGCGGGTTGATTTATACCTTTGTCGCCTTTGGCTTAGGTTATGTTATGGCCTTTCTCGCGGTCAAACTCTTTAGAGTGCGTCCGGGCCGTCGGGGGACCATGATTAATACCTTTGTCAATGCCAATACCATTTTCATTGGTCTGCCTCTAAATATCGCTCTTTTTGGCAACCAAGCCCTCCCTTATTTCTTGATTTACTATATCACCAATACGGTATCCACTTGGACCTTGGGGGTTTACCTAATGACCTCTGACAGTAAGGATGGTGAAAGCAAAAAAGCGCAAGAATTTAACTGGAAGAAATTGTTGCCAGCTCCTCTTTTAGGCTTCTTGGTGGCTTTGGTTTTCTTGATTTTGCGTTTGCCAGTCCCAAGCTTTGCAACTAGCACCTTGAATTATGTTGGTAGCCTGACCACACCTTTGTCACTTGTTTATATCGGGATTGTCCTAGCTAAGGCAGGTCTGAAAACCATTCGCTTTGATAAAGATACCATTATCACCTTAGTGGGTCGCTTTATCCTGGCCCCTATCATCATGGTGTTGGTGCTTAAATTCTTCTCTCCAAATATGGTGACACCTGAGTTTCGGACCTTTATGATTCAGTCTGCCACACCAGCCTTGGCGGTCTTGCCAATCTTGGCCAACCAAGGCGATGGCGATGTGGAATTTTCAACCAATGTCGTGACCCTCAGTACCTTGCTCTTTATTGTCGTGATTCCGATTTTGCAAACCCTTTTAGGATAAATCTCCTCTTTGGGTCGGTTTTGACACTTCAATTAGTAGGCTGGAAAGAATAGATACGTCTATTTCTTCTTCTATCGTGTATTCTGATGCAGTTGGCTGACTGCATCAGTTTTTTTGATCCTAAAAGTAAGTCGGGACTAAACCGTATTTCGTGCTCATTTTTATCATGTATGATTTTTAATGTTCTTGAGTGGATACAAATATGACGCTATGTTACATGTCTTTTCCTACAAAATATGATAGGATAGAACTTAAAATAAAGGGTTAGAGGAAGAACGTATGATGGAGAAAGGTCAAATTACGTCCAGTCCGATAGAAGCTCAGGCTGCTATGAGGTGATTGGATGAAGAAGAGAAAATTATTCTATTCGTTGCTAGTAGTTTTGTTCGTATCTTTCAGTGGCTTTCAGTATTATAAACATCAGCGGATTCACAATATTTTTGATGAAATATACTATGAAGAAAGTGATTATCACAATTTTACGTTTCTCTGGAATGGTCGAGCTTTTTATCAGTTAAAAGGTTTAAAAATCGTTGACAATGGATCCCAAGATTTGTATAAACATTCTATTGATTATGAAAGTGAAGATTTACCAAATGCTATTCAATCTCTACGTTATAATTTTTATTTTGATTTTCAGGGGATGACAGAGGTTGAACTAGAAATGCGTTTGAGAATACCAGGTTCAGAGACAACTATAAATGTAGAATATCTTTACGATGTCAATAATCAACAATTAAAACGCTATATGTGGTATCAGGATGAGAAACATGTGAGATATTATCTACAGTCTCAAGTAGAAGCCTTTCTGGCAGAGCATGGAAAGACTGTTGAAGACATCCGCAAGGAAGCAGATGACGTACTTCGTAATAAAGTCTTGAAAGACTGGACCTCCATCTACTCCAGCCGCTTTAGCCCCAACAATTGGGGTGATGTGACCGTCAAGGATAGTTGGAGAGAGGATTTATCGAAGAACTAGAAAAGGAGTGATTCTTTCATAACAACAAAAGCGAGCCTTGTCATGAAGCTCGCTTATTTGTATTCATAAAAAAATGTGGGGCAAGTGATGGGCAAATACTTTTATGTTTCATAAATAGGAGGTTACTAGAAAAGTATAATGGATTATGATCTAAAGTTTTAATATTTCTGGGTCATTATATATAAATTATTGAAGTGAGGTGATTGTTTAACAGAGGAGTGAAAATCAGAAATATAAATAATTTTTGTGTATTTTTCTAGGTCTTAAAAGAAATATGATGTAAAATCAATCGAGGATGTTCTAAGTATTTAAGTTGTATAAAAAAGTAGCAATTCTGATAATAGTATAAGAAGGGATAAAATGTGAACTATTCCGTTATTTTGTCAAAAAATATCATAAAAATCGAAATGACCGAAAATTATAATTTTACAGAATTATATTGATAAAAAACAAAACATTATATAAAATAAAACCAGCAAATATTTGTGAAAGAATTATCAATGTTTGTAATGAGAATGGGGATCACAAGAAAGGATGAAGTTTATGACAAAAGAAGCAAGGTTTTTAGATTTTAATCAAGGTAATATTATGGGATGCGGAAACAAACACACACAGGTTGTTCTTATGCAATATAAAACTAAAAATCAAGAGACTAAGAAAGTTGTAGCTAGTTAAAAGATAGCATTGGGCTAAGTACTAGTAAAATTTGTGAGGTAATTTATGATGCATTTAAAAAATAGATACTACTATATTACACTTGTGAGTCTCTTTCTTGTGTCTTCAATGAATATCCTGTTCAGTTTGATGATCAAATTCTTAGTAGACTCTCTTATGAATCAAAGCATTTCAGATTTTATTCTGTATTTAATCCTTTTAGTATTCAGTATGATCATCTTATTGTTTTTTGAGTTTGTTCAGCAGTTTTTTTCTAAAAAGTTCATCAATCAAATGGGAGAAGAGGTTCACAAAGGGATAGTAGATAGTCTGATTTTAGATAATGGAGGGGCTCAAGATAAGATGGGTTATCTTTCATCTATTTCAAACGATATTGAAACGGTGAAGGAACTTTATTTTGAAAATCAGTTAACAGTAGCTCAAGGTATATTTTCGCTAATACTTTCAATTTTTGCTATATTTAGTTTAGATTTTCTGACTGCAATATTTGTGCTCATCTTCTCGTTTTTACCTATTGTTATCCCGTATATATTTTCTAAAAAGTTAACCAGTTTGCAGAACAATATATCGGAAACAAAAGCAGAATATACAGGCACTTTAACTGATTTCTTAGAAGGATTGACGATTATCAAAAATAGTAAGTCTGTTACCAAATTCAGAGAGATACTTCTGGAGAGGTATACACAAGTTAGTAGACGAATAGAAGCTAGAAATAGTTTAAGTGCCTTTGGAAACACTTTAATTGGATTGACTTTTTATGCTACTACTGTTTTCATTTTAGGAATAGGTGGTTGGCAAGTTTTAAATGGAGCAGTGACTGTAGGGTCAATTGTCGCTATATACTCCATTTCGTCTGAACTAGTTTCACCTATTAATCAGATTGCTGCAGGAATTGGAGATATGAACTCTTCGAAGGATATTTTACATGGATTGATGAGAAACGTTGCTTTAAAGCAAGATGAGGAATTGCTAAAAGATAAAGATATTAAATTCTTTGGATTAACAATTAAGAATCTTATTTTTAAAGTAAACGATGGGACGAATATAACTTATCCTGAAAATGTTGGACCTATTGAACACCATAAGAAGTATTTGATAAAGGGAAAGAATGGAAGTGGGAAATCAACTTTGTTAGAAATCGTCATAAAAAATAAAGAATCTTACTCAGGGCTTATTGAGATAAACGGGAAACCCTTAGAAACATATGGATTTTACCAAATTCAACATTTGATCGCTTATGTTCCTCAAAAACCTTATTTATTCCACGATACCTATTTCAATAATATTACCCTATACCAAACCGTAAATGAGGAGTATTTGTGGTCTTTAATCGATATTTTTGGACTGAGAGATCGGTTCCCGGATAGGGAGTCACTGGAGGAAAGTTATGGTAAAGGAAGTGATTTATCTGGAGGTCAGGTACAAAAAATAGGTATTATTAGGGCGCTTCTTCAGGAAAAACAAGTACTATTCTTAGATGAATCATTTAGTGCGATCGATCGCCAATCGTCACAGAGTATTCAGGAGTATCTTTTATCAATGAACGAGCTTACCTTACTCCATGTATCGCATCAGGACTCTGGTCTTGGTTATGATGGCATCATTAAACTAGATAATAAATAAAAATATCATGTTGAAGAATAATGTCGGTATGACGTTTGATTTCGTCGTCCCACCTCTGCCTATTATTATAATCAAGCATTTTTTTCTGAGATAAACAATTCATCCAGTGAATGTAAAAAGTGTGCTTTTTTACCAGTATGTGATGGAGGTTGTCTTTATAAAAAGAATAATGGAGATTTTGAGTGTCCCAAGAAACAATTCGAATTAAATGATGTACCTATGATATTCGACTATTATTTTAGAGGGAATAAGTGATGGAAATATACAATATAGAGAATTTAACGAAGCAATATAAGGAAAGGATTGTTTTAGATAATCTATCTTTCAAGATTCCTAAAGGGAAAATTACAGCTATTTTAGGTAGAAATGGTGCTGGGAAAACAACCATAATCAAACTTTTATTAGGACTAATTTATCCAACAAAAGGTCAAATTTTTTTTGATGGAAAAAGAATAGACCAATATAGGAATAATTATTATAGTCGAGTTAGCGCTATATTAGAAGCAACAGATAATATTTATAGTTTTTTGACAGGTAAGCAGAATATAGATTATTTTTTGAATCTTTCAAAATCGAAACTAACTTTTGAATCTGATTATATCCAGCAGATGATTTCAGCTTTTGATTTAAGTCATCATATTAATAAAGTATCCGGACAGTATTCAAGAGGAATGATTCAAAAACTATCTTTGATCATTGCATTAGTGTCAGAGGCTGATGTTCTTTTTCTTGATGAGCCAACTTTAGGAGTGGATTTTCAATCAACAAATGATATTTGTGATTGTCTAAAAACACTATCCAAAGAAGACGGGAAAACAATTATTTTAACATCGCATCAATCAAATATTATTGAAGATCTGGCAGATTATGTTATTCTTATAGACAATCAAAAGATACTATTTGAAGGAACTTATGATCAATTTGTTTCAAAAGGAACATTTGAATCTGATTTTAAAGCAGTTATAAATACTGTAGATCGATTGTCGAACCTGCCTTCTAATATAAATTATCGACTAGCTGATCAAAAAATAGTTTTAAGTGCTGACAGAGTTGATATTCTTTTGAAATTTTTACAAGATAATAAACTATTGAGCCAAATTGATTCAATATATAGAGATCGAGCAACATTAGAGGACACTCTGAACTACTTCTATGAAGAAGGAGGTCAATAATGTATAAATTGTTTAAAGCTGAATTAAGCAAGTATATTCAAGAAATTAAATGTTATTACCCAGATCAGATAGTAAGTATAGTGGTTACAGTTTTAACATCCATCTGCTTCTTGGTAATTAATAATAGAAATAGTGCAGAAGTATATATCGGATTTGTTTACTGGTATCTACTAAACTCTGTTATTAGCGAAGCTTCTGTTTCTATTTCTTCGGAAAAACAAATGGGGATACTGGATCAGCTGATTCTTAAACCGTTCCCTTTTGAGCAGTTGATAATAGTAAGGACCATCGTGTGGTTACTGATTAATTTAGTTAAAGTGATTATTGTATTTTCGATTTTATTTACTTTACTGCAAATACATATTGAATTTAATATTCAGTATTTATTTATATTCTTAATTTCAGCCTGTGGAATGTTTGGTTTCACATTATTGCTAGTTGGACTGACTTTAAAATATACTAAAACCGCTTCTTTTGAATCAATTATCTCATATTCTCTGTTACTTCTTACAGGTGCAGTACTGCCAACGGATCTAATGCCTTCTTGGTTAATTGATATGGGAAGTTTCCTTCCTATTTCAAAGGGAATTTTTTTGAGTAGACAACTTTCAATTGGCTTTTCGGTATCAATCACTGACTACACAATTTTGATACTCCAATCATTTATTTTTATTTGTATAGGGTATGGGGTGTTTCTTCTTATTTACAAATCGAGTAAAAAGTCTGGTATTGATCGACGTTATTAGATTGAAAATGCGATAATTTTCTGTACAAATTTTATATTTTGGATTTTATAAATAAGGACCTGAGAATTTCAGGTCCTTTCATTTATTTTCTTTATTTCTCTATTAATTGTATCCATTTTTGTTAAAAAATCATCAAGTTTGCTGGGATGATAAGCTTCGATATATCTATGGGGATTGAATTCTTCTTGGTCTTCAGGGCGAACTAGTTTCCCAGTTTGAGTATCTTTTAATAACGGAACGTTATGGTCATACCTTGGAAGAAAAAATAAATGATGAATTTAATAACGTCCGAAAACTTTTATAATTTTTTGGAGCAATTTTGGAACAAATTTGGTTTGAACAAGCAAAAAAGCCTTGTAAATCAAGGCTTTTACTGTTGAAGTTTGATGCCCCCTGCAGGGCTCGAACCTGCGACCCATAGATTAAGAGTCTACTGCTCTACCAACTGAGCTAAGGAGGCAATAAAAAACGCTGTATTGGTACCGGTGATTCAAAATTTGTATTGATCCCGCACAAATAGAAGCAGGTGGGCAACGGTATTTCTAACTTAGTCGCTTCCGTGTGAGACGGCCTGCATACTGCTAGAAAGAATTGTTTCCCGAATAATACAAAAATAGTCGGTCAACACATGAGTATGAATTCGTATACCACAGCAATTTTCTTATCTCTTTACTATTATCTTATCACTTTTTCGGAAAAATTCAAGAGGAAAAATCAAAAAAATGAAAACGCTCTTAGAAAAAGTACGAAAGAGGGATAAAATCAGGGCTTGTAGTCCTGTTTTTTTAGTTGATTTATTTTTTCAAGAGTACCGGCTAGGGCACGCTCGTATTTGCCATTTTCATTGGGAGTGAAATAAGAGGCCCCCATAAGCTTGTCTGGTAGATAGTCCTGTTGGACCCAATTGCCAGGATAATTGTGGGGATATTTATAATTTTGAGCATTTCCCAGCTCCTGACTGCCAGAGTAATGGCCGTCGCGAAGATGGCGCGGAATCGGCAGATTTCCTGAGTTTCTTAGATCAGCAAGGGCCTTATCCATGGCGACATAGGCAGTGTTGGACTTGGGGGAAAGGGCGAGGTCGATGACGATATTGGCGATGAGGATACGGGCTTCTGGAAAGCCAATGCGCTCCGCGGCTTGCAGGGCTGTCACGGTATGAATCTGGGCATCAGGATTGGCGAGGCCGATATCTTCGTAGGCGATAACGGTCAGTCTTCGTGCCAAGCTTGGCAAATCCCCAGCTTCCACCAAGCGAGCGGCATAGTGAAGACTAGCATTGACATCAGAGCCACGGATGGATTTTTGCAGGGCAGAGAGGACATCGTAGTGGCCGTCTCCGTCCTTATCCATGGTGATGTAGCTCCGTTGCAGGCTATTTTCCATGATATCAAGGGTGATATGGCGGATGCCTTCGTCGTTTTCCGGGGTGGAAAGAACAGCCAGGTCCAGCGAGTTAAAAGCAGAGCGCAGATCTCCGTTGGTCGAAGTCGCGATGAAATCCAGGGCCTCCTCATCTAAGTCAACCGGAAAGTCAAATCCACGCTCAGGATCACTGATGGCTATTTGCAGGGCTGCTTTGACCTCTTGATTGGATAAGGGTTCTAACTCAAAAATCTGAACACGGCTACGAATGGCTGGAGTGACAGAAAAGAAGGGATTTTCCGTCGTCGCACCAATCATAATAACCAGACCACTTTCTAGAAGGGGCAGGAGAAAGTCCTGCTTGGTCTTGTCAAGTCGATGGATCTCGTCTAGGAGGAGCACCAAACCACCCGAAAACTTGGCTTCTTCCGCGATTTCTTGCAATCGTTTTTTGCTATCAACCGTCGCATTGAAGGTCCGAAAGGCATACTTGGTCGTTCCAGCAATGGCAGAAGCGATACTGGTTTTTCCAATCCCTGGCGGTCCGTAGAGAATCATGGAGGACAGGCGGTTGGCTTCGACCATACGGCGGATAATCTTTCCAGGGCCGACCAGATGCTCCTGACCAATGACCTGATCGATCGTTTTAGGGCGCATGCGAAGCGCAAGATTGTCTGGCATAGGTCTCCTTTCTATTGTATCGAACGGTGTCGATTTCTCGTCTGTTATTGTCCATAAAATCCCGTGAAATCCTGAATTTATGGTACACTAATTATAATTATACCACAAGTGATGAGAGGGAAATGATGGCAAAATATGGCTTTTTAGATATCTTGGTAGATGTGATGGATCAGAACTTTTCCTATGATTATGAGATCAATTGGGACAAGAAAAATCACGCAGTAGAAGTGACTTTTGTCCTTGAGGCTCAAAATCAAGCGGGTGTGGAGACGGTAGACGACAGTGGGACCGCATCGGGGGAAGATATTGTGTTTGAGGACTATGTGCTCTTTTACAATCCAGCCAAGACGCGCTTTGATGCAGCAGACTACTTGGTGGCGATTCCCTACGAGCCCAAGAAAGGGCTGAGTCAGGAGTTTCTGGCTTACTTTGCGGAGACTCTCAATGAGGTAGCCAATGACGGACTGAGTGATCTCATGGATTTTTTAGCGGATGATGGGGCAGAAGAGTTTGGTCTTGTCTGGGATCAGGAAGCCTTTAAAGCAGGCTTAGCGAATCTTGAAGAAACCACCTTCTATCCTTATCCGAGGTATTAGGGAGTTGATGCGGAAGCTGAAATTTCTGATTTCACCGGATGCAAAATTGTCTGCTTTGGAGTAAGGTTTATCCCAGTATGCTTTTTGAGGAGAGGGAGTCGTCTTTCTAGTTGGCAAGTTCAGGCAAGAGCAGTTGGACACTATCCGCATCGAAGATGAAGGCCAGGCTTACAAACGGATGAGTATTGAGGAGTTTCTTGGCTCAGATAAGGGTGTACCCCAGTTGCAGGATAGAGTGAGGGATTATTTGGAGGAAGAGTAACTACAAGATATGAGTAAATTAACATATAAGTCATATTCATGGGATAAAGAATTTGAAATCAAAGGTTATTTTTCTGATGATAAATCAAAAGTGGTTGATCATGAATCAAATAGTGGAATTTTGACATACTCACCAAACGAAATTATATTAGAAATTTTTGGTGAATTTTCTAGTGATGGCGAAATAATTGCTGATTTTGGTCATCCTATAGATAAAATCTATGGATTTGATTCTCATGGAAAGTTATTGATATTAGAATCTTACGGTAGTCCGTTTGGAACAGATAATGTTCCAGGTTTTCCATTAAGAAAGTATAGAATTAAAAATTTTAAAATTTTTGATATTAATTATCAATTGTTTCCAAATAAGAATAATTTCAAAGAGTTGATAGTTGAATTGATAGACGAATTGGAAGATACCAAAGTTCAGTATTACCAATTCTCTTTTGATCATCTAGAAGATTGGATTGGCAAATCAATTATAAGTGCGGAACGTGATTTCAAACAACGAAATTTTAATATTGCTGTCAACATTTCTGACTATCAATCTACGGAAGTTTTGATAACATCAGAGGATTTGAAATTTAAAGATGTGCCTAGTTATATTTTTTCTTATGATGCACTTAGCGTAGAACCATATTATAGAATTCACTTGTCTTCTCCCACAGATAGAAAGGTCTCTTTTCAGAAATGCTATGATACTTCAATACGGATTAAAGAATTAGTTGAGATGTTATCTGAAAAGCCTTTATCGTTTGAAACGATTGAATTTTTGTGTGAAAAACGTCAGGATAACAACTGGCCTATAATTAAAGGAAAATATTTTGTACAACATTCAAGAAAAAACATTAAATGGGATAAGCATGAACTACACAAAATTTCACTTAATAAACTAGGTGACAATTTTGAAGCTATTATAAATAATTGGTTCGACAAAAGTGAGCAATTAGAATTTATTGTTCGAAGTTTTACAGCCAATTTGCATGGGACTCCTTATCTTGAAGATAGTTTTATAGATTCCATTCGTAATTTAGAAGTATTTGCTAGAAATTTTCGAGGTGAACAACGAGCTGATATTTCTAAAGCAGAAGATATAAATAAACAAAGAGTTTTTGATTTTATTAATAAAAATATTGATGAGAGTTTTAAAAAAATCTTTAGGAATAGGTTGAAATATCAGAGACAGGATAGTGACTTGAGAAAGAAATTACTGGATTTATTTACTAATGTCCCAGGAAAAATAGGGAAGAATAAACTTACTGAGACCTCTATTTCTAGTATTGTTAAAAAGTTGTATGACAGTCGTAACTACTATATTCATGGAGATGAGAAATCAAAATATAAAAATCTAGTAACAGACTTCAATGAAATGTATGAACTTCGTACATTGTGTCAAGAGGTATTGCGTTTCTACATATTTCAGGAACTTGGATTAGAATATGACGAGGAGTATTAATAATATGGAAACATGGCAAGAGTTAAAAGTGACAGTGAAGCGTGAGGGGGAGGAGTTGGTCTCCAATCTCTTAATCGAGTTAGGCGCGCAAGGTGTTGCGATTGAAGACAGCATGGACTATGTGGGAAATGTGGATCGTTTCGGCGAGATTTTCCCAGAAGTTGAGCAACAAGAAGAAATCGTAGTGACCGCCTACTATCCGGAAACGGTGGATGTGGCAGTGGTGGAAGCGGACTTGCAGGCTCGCCTAGCAGAATTAGTCGATTTTATGGATTTGGGAGAGGTCAAGATGGGGACGACTGCTCTTTCTGAGGAAGATTGGGCGGATAACTGGAAGAAATACTATGAGCCCGCTCGCATCACCCATGACCTGACCATCGTGCCGTCTTGGACAGACTATGAGGCGGCTGCTGGCGAGAAAATTATCAAGCTGGATCCCGGCATGGCCTTTGGGACGGGGACACATCCAACGACCAAGATGAGCCTCTTTGCTTTGGAGCAGGTCCTTCGTGGTGGGGAAACAGTGCTAGATGTGGGGACAGGTTCAGGTGTCCTTTCCATTGCCAGCTCTCTTCTGGGTGCCAAGGAAATCTTCGCCTATGATTTGGATGATGTGGCGGTTCGGGTGGCTCAGGAAAATATTGAGCTTAATCCTGGTATGGAAAATATCCAGGTAGCAGCAGGCGATTTGCTTAAAGGTGTGGACATCGAGGCAGATGTGATTGTGGCTAATATCTTGGCGGATATTCTCATTCATCTGACGGAGGATGCCTATCGCTTGGTCAAGGATGAAGGCTACCTCATCATGAGTGGGATTATCAAGGACAAGTGGGACATGGTGCGAGAGTCGGCTGAGGCCGCTGGATTTTTCCTTGAAACCCATATGATCCAAGGAGAATGGAATGCCTGTGTCTTTAAGAAAACAAAGGATATGTCCGGTGTGATTGGAGGCTAATATGCAGCAGTATTTTGTCAAAGGTCCTGCGACTTCTCCCGTGACCATCGAGGACAAGGAAACCAGCAAGCACATGTTTCAGGTCATGCGCTTGAAAGAGGATGACGAAGTGACCTTGGTTTTTGATGATGGGATCAAGCGCTTGGCGCGCGTGCTAGATGTGGAAAATCGTCAGTTTGAGTTGGTCCAAGACTTAGCTGACAATGTGGAATTGCCCGTCCAAGTGACTATCGCCTCCGGCTTTCCCAAGGGGGACAAGCTGGAGTTTATCACGCAGAAAGGGACGGAACTTGGCGCCAGCCAAATCTGGGCCTTTCCTGCCGATTGGTCCGTTGCCAAGTGGGATGGCAAGAAACTAGGCAAGAAAGTTGAAAAACTAGATAAAATCGCCCTTGGTGCAGCCGAGCAAAGCAAGCGAAACCAGGTACCGGCAGTCCAACTCTTTGAGAAAAAGGCTGATTTTCTAGCTCAGCTGGGCCAGTTTGACCGCATCATCGTGGCCTATGAAGAGTCAGCTAAAGAAGGAGAAGGCGCGGCGCTAGTCCAAGCGTTGACTGGTCTAGAAAAGGGTGCAAAGCTCCTCTTTATCTTTGGCCCAGAAGGCGGTCTCTCACCAGCAGAAATTGAAAGTTTTGAAGCTAAAGGAGCTGTTCTCGCAGGGCTTGGTCCGCGGATTCTTCGGGCAGAAACCGCACCGCTTTATGCCTTATCAGCAGTGAGTGTTGTTTTAGAATTGAAGGGGTCCTAATCCTATCCCGTGACGGACAATCATCGTATGATGGGATCTCCATCGTCGAGCGAGATGGTTGAAGGAGGAAGACTCTGATCGGGTAGGGGAATATGGTCCTACTCGCTTTTTTATTTGCCCTGAAAATGTTAGAATAGAGGAAACGTGAGGAGAGAAGGGGGATCCATGAAAGAAGCAACACTTACCGGTCATGATGTCATCAATATTGTATCCACTTATATGAACGAGCAGGATGTCCACTATGTTAAAAAAGCCCTGCGCTTTGCGACGAATGCCCATAAGGAACAATACCGGAGATCTGGAGAGCCCTATATCGTTCATCCGATACAGGTCGCAGGGATCCTAGCGGGTCTCAAGCTCGATGCGGTCACAGTGGCCTGTGGCTTCCTGCACGATGTGGTGGAGGATACCAGCTATACACTGGAAGATATCGAAGAGGAGTTCGGACCAGAAGCGCGCTTGATCGTCGATGGTGTGACCAAACTCGGCAAGGTAGAGTACCGGTCTCATGAAGAGCAACTGGCAGAAAATCACCGTAAATTACTCGTTGCAATGTCCAAGGATATCCGTGTCATCATGGTGAAGTTGGCCGATCGCTTGCACAACATGCGGACTCTAAAGCACTTGAGAAAGGACAAGCAGGAACGGATTTCACGTGAAACCATGGAAATCTATGCACCTTTAGCCCATCGTTTAGGGATTTCCTCTGTCAAATGGGAATTAGAAGACTTATCCTTTCGCTATCTCAATGAGGTGGAATTCTACAAAATCACCCATATGATGTCGGAAAAGCGAAAAGAGCGCGAGGAGCTGGTGGATGAGATTGTAGAGAAGATCAAACGTTACGCCCAAGAACGTGAGTTGGTGGGAGATATCTACGGTCGTCCAAAACATATCTACTCTATCTACCGCAAAATGCACGACAAAAAGAAGCGATTTGACCAGCTCTATGACTTGATTGCCATCCGCTGTATCATGGATACGCCAGGAGATGTCTATGCCATGCTGGGCTACATCCATGAGCTCTGGCGTCCTATGCCAGGTCGTTTTAAGGATTATATTGCCAATCCAAAAGCGAATGGCTACCAGTCGATCCACACGACCGTATATGGACCCAAGGGGCCCATTGAGATTCAAATTCGGACCAAGGAAATGCACCAGGTGGCCGAGTATGGGGTCGCCGCTCACTGGGCTTATAAACGCGGTGGCAAGGCTTCAGCAAACCCTCAAGAACTCAAGTGGATTCACAACCTTGTCGAACTCCAGCAGGAATCAGGGGACGCGCAGAGCTTCGTGGATTCGGTCAAGGATGATATCTTTACGGAGCGGATCTATGTCTTTGCGCCAGATGGAGCAGTGCGGGAATTGCCCAAAGATTCGGTTCCGATCGACTTTGCCTATGAAATCCATACCAAAGTAGGAGAACGAGCGACGGGTGCGAAGGTCAATGGACGGATGGTGCCCTTAACGACCAAGCTCAAGACAGGGGATCAGGTGGAAATTATCACCAGCGCCAACTCCTTTGGACCGAGTCGTGACTGGGTGACCATTGTGAAAACCCATAAGGCGAAAAATAAGATTCGTCAGTTCTTTAAAAATCAAGACAAGGAGCTCTCTGTCAATAAGGGACGAGAGCTGATCCAAGAGCTCTTGCAGGAGCAGGGCTATGTTGCCAATAAGTTCTTTGATAAGAAGCACATGGACGAAGTCTTGCAAAAGACCAGTTATAAGACAGAAGAAGCCTTGTTTGCTGCGGTTGGTTTTGGAGAGGTTTCTGCGATTTCAGTGGTCAACCGCTTGACCGAAAAAGAGCGGAAGGAGGCAGAACGGGCCAAGGCAAAAGCAGAAGCAGATGAGCTGGTCAATGGTGGGGAAGTCAAGCAAGAAAACAAGGAAACCCTCAAGATTCGTCACGAAGGTGGGGTGGTCATCGAGGGAGCTTCCGGCTTGTTGGTCCGCATCGCCAAATGCTGTAACCCTGTCCCAGGAGATGATATCGTTGGCTATATTACCAAGGGACGCGGAATCGCCGTCCACCGAGTGGATTGTATGAACCTAAAGAGCCAAGAGAATTTTGAAGCGCGGACGATTGATGTGGCTTGGGAGGGGAATCAGCAATCGACGGAGTATATGGCTGACATTGATATCTATGGTCTGAACCGTTCTGGGCTTTTAAATGATGTGTTAAAAGTGCTTAGCAATACGACGAAGAATATTTCGACTGTCAATGCGCAACCAACCAAGGACATGAAGTTTGCCACCATTCATGTTTCGTTTGGGATTACAAACTTAGCGAGTCTGACCAGTGTGGTGGATAAAATCAAGTCTGTGCCAGAGGTTTATTCTGTCAAGCGGACCAACGGCTAACAACTAGTCGGAGTCTGTGAGGGAGTCTATTTTTGGCAAAAGAAAGGATGAAATCGTGAAAGTCGTTGTGCAACGGGTGAGCGAGGCTTCGGTCTCGATTGAAGGAGAAGAAGTGGCTCATATCGGTCAAGGTCTTCTTCTCTTGGTTGGGATTGGACCAGATGATGATCAGGAGGATCTGATCTATGCTAGTCGAAAAATCACACAGATGCGGATTTTTTCAGATGCAGATGGGAAAATGAATCTGTCTGTCAAAGACATTCAGGGCAGCATCTTGTCTGTCTCTCAGTTTACCCTCTACGCCCAGACCAAAAAAGGGAATCGTCCGGCATTTACAGGTGCAGCGCAACCAGATCAGGCACGTAGATTGTATGCGGACTTTAATAACCTGCTCTCGCAGGAAGTAGAGGTGCAAGAGGGCGTCTTTGCGGCCGACATGCAGGTCCAGCTGACGAATGATGGACCGGTGACCATCCTCCTCGATACCCAAAATCGTTAACGAAAAATCCTACTGAAATCAATTTTCAGTAGGATTTTGTGATGCTTAGACTGGCGTGATATACAGGAATTGGGTAATGGAGGACGGTAAAGGTAGAAAGCGATCAGACAGCTGGATCGTCCAGATGTGGTTGATCGGATCATAGTCGGTTAGTTGAAATTGTTGGCCGATTGCCATCTCATGCTGCTGCAGGAAATGGATTTGTTCCTTTCGGTCATCGATGCGGACGATCTGATAGGTTGCTTTTTCAGTCACATCAGATAGCCTAGTGGTATAGTCTTCGACGAGGCTTTTTCCCTTGGCAGGGATTTTCCCTCCATGAGGACAGTGGGTAGGAGACTCCAATAGTTTCTCAAGGCGATCGATAAATAGAGTGGAAACGGTATGTTCCAAAATTTCTGCTTCTTCATGAATTTGATCCAAGCGATAATCCAGACATTGGGCTAGGAAGGTCTCGATGAGACGGTGCTTGCGGTAGAGATCCGTGATGAGGCGACTACCCTCTTCAGTGATGCGGTAGCCTTTCTTTGGATCCTTTCCGATAAGACCTTCGGCAATCATGCGTTTGGTCATCTCCGACACAGCAGGAGGGGAGACGGACATGCGCTGAGCGATTTCCTTATTGGTAATTTTTCTTCGTGCATGCCGATATCATAGATCGTTTTGAGGTAGTCTTCTTTATTTGGCGTCATGATCTGTTCCTTATTGTTGTAAGCCTTGAGAGATCTTTTCGAGATTCCATTTCATCATGCTGTAGTAGCTGTCTCCAGTCTCTCCTTCTTTGGCAATGGAATCCGTAAAGATTTTTGCATAGATCGGGATCTTGGTATCTGTTGAGACGGTCTGCATTGGTCGCTCATCGACGCTTGATTCCACAAAGAGGGCTGGAACCTTGGTTTTACGGAGCTTTTCTACCAGTGTTTTGATTTGGTCAGGGGTACCTTCTTCTTCCGTATTGATTTCCCAGATGTATGCAGATGGGACGCCGTAGGCTTTTGAGAAATACTTGAAACAACCTTCGCTGGTCACAATCATCTTCTTGTCTGCAGGGATATTGTTGAAGGATTGTTTGGCTTCTTGGTCGAGTTTGTTGAGTTTTTCAGTATAAGATGCCAGATTTTTTTCGTAGAAGTCCTTATTTTTAGGGTCCTTTTCGATCAGGTGTTTGGCGATATTTTTTGCGTAGAGAATCCCATTTTCGAGGTTGAGCCAGGCGTGTGGATCTTCTTTTCCTGCTTCGTTTTGACCTTCTAGGTAGATGACATCGACTCCATCACTGACGGCGAAGTAATCCTTGTTTTCTTCTTTATTAGCATTTTTGATTAATTTGGTAAACCAAGCATTGCCACCGGTTTCAAGGTTGATCCCGTTGTAGAAGATTAGGTCAGCTTGCGAGGTCTTCTTGACATCTTCAGGGAGTGGTTCGTATTCGTGGGGGTCTTGTCCGACGGGAACGATACTGTGAAGGTCGATCTTGTCTCCAGCGATATTTTTGGTCATGTCCGCGATGATGGAGTTGGTTGTGACCACCTTTAATTTATCAGAGGAACTAGAGGAAGTGTTTTTGCTACAAGCCATCAGGCCAAACAAGAGAGCCACAAATAGGGCAAGAATAGACGATATCTTTTTCATTTTGTTTCTCCTTTAGAATGAGATGATTAGTGAGACGAAGTAGCCCGTTTGCCTTTTCGTTGCTTGGGCGCGATGAAAAAGCTAATCAAGAAGAAGAGAGCGGAAGTCAGGACGATACAAGAGCCAACCGCAATGTTAAAACTGTAACCAATAAAGAGTCCGACGACGGATGCCAGTGCTCCTAATCCGGAGGACAAGAGCATCATGGACCAGAGGCTATTGACATAGAGGTAGGCTGTCGCAGCCGGTGTGATGAGCATAGCGACGATCAGGATCGTTCCAACGCTCTGCATAGCTGTGACAGAGACCAAGGTTAAGAGCACCATCAAGAGATAGTGGTAGACCTTGACTCGGACCCCCATGGATTGGGCCAGGACGGGATCGAAGGAAGTGAGTAGCAAGGGACGAAATAGCAGAAAAATAAGGAGCAATACTGCAGCGCCGACTCCGATGGTGATCCACATGTCATGGTCTTGCACTGCCAAGATATTTCCAAAGAGGATATGGAAGAGGTCCGTCGAGCTATTGGCCACTCCAATGAGAATGACTCCCAAGGCTAAGAAAGAAGAAAAAGTAATCCCGATCGCCGTGTCCCCCTTGATGATAGAGTTGCTCTTGATATAGGTGATGAGGACAGAAGCCAGGAGTCCAAAGACGATAGCTCCGATAAAGAAATTGATTCCCAAAATGAAGGAGAGGGCAACCCCTGGAAGGACCGCATGGGAAATGGCATCCCCCATGAGGGACATGCCTCTTAGGATGATAAAGCATCCAACGGCTCCAGCAACCAGCCCAATGGCGATGGCTGTGATAAAGGCGTTTTGTAGGAAGTGGAATTGTTGCAATCCATCGATAAATTCAGCAATCATCTGATACCACCTCCTATAAATAATTCATGTCCGTAGGCTGCTTGTAGATTGTCTTCTGTAAAGGTTTCCTCTGTTTTACCATAAGCGATGAGCTTGCGGTGTAGGAGGAGGATGTGATCAAAGTAGGCGGGGACTTTACTCAGGTCGTGATGAACGATGAGAATCGTTTTGCCTTCCTTCTTTAAGGTCTGAAGGGTCTGCATGATGATGTCTTCGCTGATAGAGTCAATCCCAGCAAAGGGTTCATCCAAGAAGATGACGTCCGCTTCTTGCACCAAGCACCTGGCGATCAAAACCCGTTGAAATTGACCTCCCGAGAGCTGTCCGATTTGGCGATCCGCTAAGTCTGTGACATTGACCAGCTCCATCGCGTCCTCCACTTTTTGGAGGTCTGCTTTCGTTTTTCGCTTGAAGATAGACTGCTGGGGATAAAGGCCAAGAGAAACACACTCCCGCACGTTGATGGGGAAGTGAAAATCAATCGCCGTCTTTTGCTCAACGTAGGCGACTCGCTGAAGAGACTGGGTGAGCGCCACCTGATCGAGCTGGACACTTCCTGAGTGAGGGAGAAGGCCTAGCATCGCCTTGAGAAGGGTGGACTTTCCGGCCCCATTGGGACCTAGGATTCCAAGAATAGTAGGCCCTTGAATGGTGAGCGAAATATCCTCCAAAGCCAGTGTTTGCTGGTAGGAAACACTGAGGTTTTCAATTTGAATCATATTTTTTGCTCCTTTTATATTAATATACCTTAACAATAAAATTAAGTCAACTTAATTTATGGAAAAAATTTCAGTTTTTTTGCGATCAAAGTAGGCAGGAAGACGTCCTCAAACAGAGGGAAATCTTGAAAAGACGGTATGAAAATTTGAACTTCTTGCTTAATTTTGTTAGGATAAAAGAAAAATGAAAGCGAGAACAGTATGACACGATTACAAGATGACTTTTATGACTATGTCAATGGGAAATGGGCAGAGACTGCCGAAATTCCTGCAGATAAACCCCGTGTAGGAGGCTTCAATGATTTATCTGATGAGATTGAAGAATTGATGCTGAAAACAACGGGAGAATGGTTGGAAGGCAAGAACCTCCCTGAGGACCCTATCTTGCAAAACTTTGTCAAATACCATCAAATGACGACGGACTTTGAAGGGCGCGAGGCGGCTGGCGTTACTCCCGCCATGCCTTTGGTAGAAGAAATCAATGCCCTCTCTTCCTTTGAAGACTTTACCAGCAAGCTGGCCGCTTATGAATTGGCTGGAAAGCCTAATTTGATGCCATTTGGAATTGCTCCTGACTTTATGAACGCACAGTTAAATGTTCTCTGGGCGGAAGAGCCAAGTATCATCTTGCCTGATACCTCCTACTATGAAGAAGGAAATGAAGAAGCAGGCCCCTTACTTGCGGCTTGGCGCGCATCACAAGAAAAAATCTTGCCACAGTTTGGATATTCGCAAGAGGAAGTCGCGGATATCTTGGACAAAGTCTTAGCGGTGGATGCAGCATTAGCGCGTTATGTCTTGTCCAATGAAGAGCAATCCGACTACAAGAGCCTCTACCATCCGTATGCTTTTTCGGATTTTGCAAAGTTGGCTCCTGAGTTGCCATTAGAAGACTTCTTTACTCAAGTGGTCGGAGAGGTCCCAGAAAAACTCATCGTAGGCTCAGAACGCTTTTGGACCGACTATGCAGCGACCCTTTATTCTGCCGATAACTGGGAAAACCTGCATGCCTACTTGAAATTAGGAGCAGCAAATAGCTGGACCTCCTATTTGACCGAAGAGTTGCGCGTCCAATCTGGCGAGTATGGCCGGATTCTATCAGGGATTCCAGAAGCTCGTCCGAAAGAAAAATCAGCTTTTGCCCTGGCAGAAGGTCCCTATAATCAGGCTTTGGGTCTCTGGTATGCAGGACAAAAATTCTCACCAGAAGCCAAGGCAGATGTAGAGCAGAAGGTCGCAACCATGATCGAGGTCTACAAGTCACGCTTAGAAAGTGCCGACTGGCTGGACCGTGAAACGCGCGAAAAGGCAGTGATTAAGCTGAATGTCATCACGCCTCATATCGGCTACCCAGAAAAACTACCAGATACCTACGCGAAAAAAATCATTGACGACAAGCTTAGCTTGGTGGAAAATGCGCAGCGTTTGGCAGAGATTTCGATTGCGCACACTTGGAGCAAGTGGAATCAGCCTGTCGATCAGGAAGAATGGGGGATGCCCGCTCATATGGTCAATGCCTACTACAACCCTCAACAAAATCAAATTGTCTTTCCGGCAGCGATTCTACAAGCACCATTTTATTCCATCGAACAAAGTGCATCTGCTAATTATGGGGGGATTGGAGCAGTTATCGCTCATGAAATCTCTCATGCCTTTGATTCGAATGGAGCCGCCTTTGATGAGCATGGGAACCTGAAAAACTGGTGGAAGCCAGAAGACTATGAAGCCTTTACGGCTCGGACCCAGCGCGTGGTAGACCAGTTTGAAGGGCAAGATTCTTACGGAGCAAAAGTTAGTGGGAAGCTAACTGTATCTGAAAATATTGCGGATCTTGGAGGGATTGCTGCAGCGCTTGAAGCAGCGAAGAAAGAAGCAGACTTCTCAGCAGAAGAATTCTTTACCAACTTTGCGCGCATTTGGCGAATGAAGGCCCGGCCAGAATACATGCAGATGCTGGCCAAGGTCGATGTCCATGCTCCTGCAAAACTTCGGACGAACATCCAATTACCAAACTTTGCAGATTTCCACGAAACCTTCGGTATCCAAGAAGGCGATGGAATGTGGCGGGCTGAAGCAGACCGTGTCATTATCTGGTAAGAGAGCTTTCGATATCGAAGACGCTTCATTTCGATTAGCTGAGCGCATCACCCTGAGAAATCCAATCAGGGTGATATTTATTTTGTCGGTAAGATTGGAGAATGTGAAGTTCAGCCGATACAATAATCGAAAATCGCAGGACATAGGGAATTTTATAACATCTGATAAGCTAGGATGAAAGATGATTCATCAAATGTGTTATAATAAGAGGAATATTGTTTTTACATGGAGACTGCAAATGGCAACTTACAATCACAAAGAAATCGAGCCTAAGTGGCAAAAATACTGGGCTGACCATCACACCTTTAAGACAGGAACAGATGCTTCAAAACCTAAGTTTTATGCATTGGACATGTTCCCCTACCCATCTGGAGCGGGTCTTCACGTAGGCCACCCAGAAGGTTACACCGCGACGGATATTCTCAGCCGTTACAAGCGTGCCCAAGGCTACAACGTCCTTCACCCTATGGGTTGGGATGCCTTTGGTTTGCCTGCAGAGCAATACGCTATGGATACAGGAAATGACCCTGCGGACTTTACAGCGGAAAACATTGCCAACTTCAAACGCCAAATCAATGCGCTTGGCTTCTCTTACGACTGGGACCGTGAAGTCAACACAACAGACCCCAACTATTACAAGTGGACGCAATGGATCTTCACCAAGCTTTACGAAAAAGGGTTGGCTTATGAAGCAGAAGTGCCAGTAAACTGGGTGGAGGAACTAGGGACAGCTATCGCCAACGAAGAAGTTCTTCCAGACGGAACATCTGAGCGTGGTGGCTATCCAGTTGTCCGCAAACCCATGCGCCAATGGATGCTCAAAATCACTGCCTATGCTGAGCGCTTGCTCAATGACTTGGATGACCTTGATTGGCCAGAGTCCATCAAGGATATGCAACGCAACTGGATCGGGAAATCAACTGGTGCCAATGTCACCTTTAAAGTGAAAGGGACCGATAAGGAATTTACCGTCTTTACGACACGTCCAGATACCCTTTTTGGGGCGACCTTTACGGTTTTGGCTCCGGAGCATGATTTGGTTGACGCTATCACAAGCCCAGAGCAAGCTGAGGCTGTAGCGGACTACAAACACCAAGCCAGCCTTAAATCAGACTTGGCACGGACCGACCTTGCCAAGGAAAAAACAGGGGTTTGGACGGGTGCTTATGCCGTCAACCCTGTCAATGGTAAAGAGATCCCAATCTGGATTGCGGACTATGTTCTTGCCAGCTACGGAACAGGTGCTGTCATGGCCGTACCTGCCCACGATGAACGGGACTGGGAATTTGCCAAACAATTTGGCCTTCCAATCGTAGAAGTGCTTGAAGGTGGCAACGTTGAAGAGGCTGCTTATACAGAGGATGGCCTTCACGTCAACTCTGACTTCTTGAACGGTCTTAACAAGGAAGAAGCGATTGCGAAGATTGTCGCTTGGTTGGAAGAAAAAGGCTTTGGTCAAGAAAAAATCACTTACCGTCTTCGTGACTGGCTCTTTAGCCGTCAACGTTACTGGGGTGAGCCGATCCCAATTATTCATTGGGAAGATGGAACTTCAACAGCTGTTCCAGAAAGTGAATTGCCACTTGTCTTGCCAGTCACCAAGGACATCCGCCCTTCAGGCACTGGGGAAAGCCCATTGGCTAACTTGATAGACTGGCTGGAAGTGACTCGTGAGGATGGTGTCAAAGGTCGCCGTGAGACCAATACTATGCCACAATGGGCAGGTTCAAGCTGGTACTACCTCCGCTATATCGATCCACACAACACAGAGAAATTGGCTGATGAGGACCTCCTCAAACAATGGTTGCCAGTCGATATCTATGTGGGTGGGGCTGAACACGCCGTGCTTCACTTGCTTTACGCTCGTTTCTGGCACAAGTTCCTCTATGACCTTGGTGTTGTACCGACTAAGGAACCCTTCCAAAAACTCTTTAACCAAGGGATGATCTTGGGAACCAGCTACCGGGATCACCGTGGAGCTCTTGTGGCAACTGATAAGGTTGAAAAACGGGACGGATCCTTCTTCCATGTGGAAACAGGAGAAGAGTTGGAGCAAGCACCTGCTAAGATGTCTAAATCGCTTAAAAACGTGGTCAACCCAGACGATGTGGTCGACCAATACGGTGCGGATACCCTTCGGGTCTATGAAATGTTCATGGGGCCACTGGATGCTTCCATCGCTTGGTCAGAAGAAGGGCTAGAAGGTAGCCGGAAGTTCCTTGACCGTGTTTACCGTTTGCTCACAAGTAAAGAGATTGTTGCGGAAAATAGCGGCGCTCTGGACAAGGTCTACAACGAAACTGTCAAAGCTGTCACCGAGCAAATTGAATCCATGAAGTTCAACACGGCTATCGCCCAACTCATGGTCTTTGTCAATGCAGCCAACAAGGAAGATAAGCTCTACGTGGACTATGCCAAAGGCTTTATCCAATTGCTTGCCCCATTTGCCCCTCACTTGGCAGAAGAACTCTGGCAAACCGTGGCAGGGACAGGCGAGTCCATCTCTTATGTGGCTTGGCCTACTTGGGACGAAAGCAAACTCGTCGAAGACGAAATCGAGATTGTCGTCCAAATCAAAGGAAAAGTTCGTGCCAAACTAACCGTAGCCAAGGACCTTTCCCGTGAAGAATTGCAAGAAGTGGCTCTCTCTGACGAAAAAGTCAAAGCGGAGATTGTGGATAAAGAAATAGTGAAAGTGATTGCGGTACCTAACAAACTGGTCAATATCGTTGTGAAATAACCAATTTAGTTGCTTATTTGCAACCTCAAACAGCTTTCCAAACTGTTTGAGCCAACTAAACTTGTGAATATTGTCGTGAAATAAGAAATGAAAGGAAGCCTGTTGGCTTCTTTTCTAGCATAAGGAGATACCAATGCCTGTAAACGAATTTGGACAAAGGATTGGAGAAGCGGTGACTTATGACGGCCCTGCTGTCTTTCCTCGTGTCGAACGCCTGGAAGGGCGCTATACTATCTTAGAAACCCTATCTACGCAAAAGCATGCCAAGGATCTATTTGCCGTCTATGGCCCCGACAGTCCGCGGGACATGTGGACCTATCTTTTTCAAGAGCCTGTGGAAACCCTAGAGGAGCTTGAAAAACTTTTAGAACAGTTAGAGACAAGCACGGATCCAGTCTATTATGCCATTCTAGACAAGGTCAGTGGCAAGGCTTTGGGGACTTTTTCTCTGATGCGGATTGACCAGGCCAATCGGGTCATCGAAGTAGGAGGAGTGACTTATTCGTCAGCCCTCAAGCAGACGCGACAGGCGACTGAGGCACAATATCTTCTAGCTAAGTATGTCTTTGAAGACTTGGGCTATCGCCGCTATGAGTGGAAGTGTGACCAGCTCAATGAGCCTTCGCGCAAGGCTGCCTTACGCTTGGGATTTACCTTTGAGGGAACCTTTAGACAGGCGGTGATTTATAAGGGACGGACGCGAGATACGGATTGGTTTTCTATGCTAGATACAGAGTGGCCGGCCCGAAAAGCGCGCTTTGAAAATTGGTTGGAGCCTGATAATTTTGATGAAGAAGGCCAGCAGTGCAAGAGCTTGAGAGAATTCGAAGAGAAGATGGCATGATTCGGATTAAGAGGGAAGAAATGGTCAAGTTAGAGAGTGTGTTCCATCTCTATCAGGCAGTTGGTTAGACCAACTATACCCAACAGCCCCAGATGCTGGAGAAGGCTCTGTCTCCACCACTGCGTCTTACTCGACAATCCAAAACAATTGAGAGGCTAGGACTTTTGTCCCGGCCTCTTTTTGTCTTATTTCAAGCTTGTTGGAAATCTTTCCAAATAAATTTGTCAGCTTTCTGGATTTTGTCGGGAACCTGGTGGATTTTTTGTTTCGAGATGATTCGCAAGAAAAGATGAAACGAAGATACAGTTCTGAATCGTTTGCTTGTTCTTTGAAAAACATAATTTTTTATGACAACAATGCTTTGCAAAATAACAAAGATATGTTACAATAAATCAAGTTAAAAAACGGATTACAAAATAGGAGTTGGGAATATGAAAATCTACCTTACACGGTCATACATCTTGACCTTCGCGTTTCTTCTCTACTTTGTGGCGATAATCTTGAAGGATGTACATCTGTTGCATTTCACTGAGCTAGTTGATTCTTCGGTGCTTGTTGCGATTTATGCGGCTACTTGTTTGGCGAGGGTAGCCAAGCCTAAGGAAAGAGAATAAAGGGGGATATGTATGAAACTTTTCGTATTTGCAGAAGGGGTGTTCAAAGGATTCCTACTGACAGCCAGTGTCCTACTGATCTTGCATAACATCTGGAAGTTCGGTTCTGGTCAAGGGCTTGATGGAGAGCAAGTACTGCTGAGCCTATTTATGATCGCTCTGATCGGTTGGAAGAAAGCACCCAGGTTTTTTGGAGAAGCGTCGGAGAGTAGGAGGTAGTCTATGGGTTTGTATGGTGTATTTCTGGCACTGTTTGCCTTCATTGCGCTGATAGACCAGGGGAGCAAGATAAAAAAACTGACCAAACGGGTCAGACGCTTAGAAAAAGATGAGAAAGGAAGTAGTACGATGTCACGATTATTAGAAGAATTAAAAGGACAAAAAGCGACGGTCATTATCGGTGGTGCTGGTATGGAGTGGGAAATCCTCGATGTAGATGAGGACTGGGTCAAGCTGACTCGGACGGATAAGAAAGGGAATGTGGAGACCCAATTAAAACGGGTTGAGGACATTCGGTCTGTGAGCTTGAAGTGAGATCATGCCATGAAAAGTCCAGCTTGAAAAACTTTCAAAAAACAAAAAAGAACGGTGTCTTCTGGTTAGGATTTTAGTCTCTAACCGTGGACGCCGTTCTTTTTGAATGAGAGTTAAAGGAAAGGAAGTGGCTGTCCTTTCGATACTGGATGGAGCGGCCTGCTAGAAATACCGGCGAACCAGCTGTGCCAGGAGAGCGATGTGGTCAGCTTGCGCATTGAGGGCTGGGATGTAGCGGAAGTTCTTGCCCCCTGCTTCTAGAAAAGTCCGACGATTGGTGATGTTGATTTCTTCTAGTGTTTCTAGGCAATCTGCCGCAAAGCCTGGGCAGATGACAGCTAATTTATCAATACCTTGTGCTGGGAGGGCGGCCATGGTCTCGTCCGTATAAGGTTTGAGCCAAACCTCACGGCCAAAGCGAGATTGATAAGAAAGCAACCATTGGTCGTCTGCTAATCCTAACTTCTGCGCGACCAGTTCAGCTGTTCGCTGACAATGCTTGGGGTAATAATCCCCTTCGTCTGCGTAACGCTGAGGAATCCCGTGAAAGGAAAAGAGCAAGGTTTCGTCCTCAGCGAGATGGATGCTGTCAGCCAGAGCTTGGATGTAGGCAGGGTGGTCATGGTAGCTGTGGATAAAGTCAAAGGGAGGAATCCCTTTTTTCTTTGCAAAATAACGGGTGAAGGCATCTAGGCCGGTTGCCGTCGTGGTTGAGCTATATTGGGGAAAAAGTGGGAGCAAGATGAGGTGGTCCACTCCTTGGGCCAAGAAATCATCGAGAAGGTCGGTGATGTTGGGGTTGCCGATGACCATAGCTTCTTTGACAATAGTCGACTGACCTGTTTGGTCAAGTTGTTCTTGAAGGGCCTTTGCCTGTGCTTGCGCAATTAAGGCTAAAGGAGAACCGTCTTTGGTCCAGATGTTTTCGTAGAGATGGCGAATCTTGTGAGGGCGCCGGGGCAAAATAAATCCGTGTAGGGCAGGCAACCAGTAAAAACGGTTGAGGTCGATAATGCGCCGGTCAGAGAGAAAGGGTTTGAGAAAGGCGCGAATGCCTTTAGGAGTTGGGGCATCAGGTGTCCCGAGGTTGATGAGGAGGATGCCGTAAGTTTTTCTTGTCATGGTGTCTTTCGTTTCAGAGAAGGGCTAGATGCCAGGGGATATTCAACTCATTTATAGTAGCCTATTTTAGTAGAATTGGCAAGATATCCTCTCTAAAAAGCAATGTTTTGAAGCAAATGAGAACTTAAATGAAAGCTTAGGGACTACTGGTAAGGTGAAGCAGGACATTTTTCGCTAGAAATGGTAGAATGGTCACTGTATTTACATTTTGAAGCTACAGGTAAAGGAGTATACGATTAGATGTCTCTACAAAATATCTTACTGGCCCTCGTGCCGGCCCTATGCTGGGGGATTCAGCCTATCTTTTTGACAAAAATTGGAGGGGATGATACCAATAGTGTCCTTGGGTTCGGGCTTGGAACTGTTGTGATGGGACTGCTGGTTCAACTGACTCTGACGCCAGCCAGTATCTCCCTCCCAGCCTTTCTGATATCCTTTTTCTCAGGAATGTTTTGGACCCTGGGCCAGGCAGGACAGGTCAAGGCATATCGTATCATCGGTGTGTCCAAGACCATGCCGATCTCCACTGGGTTTCAGCTAGTTGGGACTTCCTTGATAGGCTTATTAGCATTTGGAGAATGGTCGAGCTGGACCAGTAAGGTCTTTGGGTTCCTAGCGATTGCAATCTTAGTGGGCGGGGCCTATCTGACCTCGGTAGAGCCCCAGAAGGTAGGTGAGGACAATGGGGCTCTCCTACGTGGTTTACGCCTCTTGCTCCTGACCAGTGTTGGGTATTGGGTTTATAGTGCAGCTCCTCGTCTGGTAGATGCGGATGCCCTATCTATCTTTTTGCCAGAGATGCTAGGGATCTTGACAGGAGCTGTCATCTACGCCGCCCTCTCTCGTCCAGCTGCCTTTAAGGAAAAAGAGTCCTGGTTGTCTGGTTTTGTTGGTTTGATTTTTGGCATTGCTTCTTTGTCGTATATCTTCTCTGCCCAGGCAAATGGGGTGACCGTAGCCTACATCCTCACCCAACTCAATGTCGTGATTGCCACTTTGGGCGCAGTATTTATCCTGAGGGAGAAGAAAAATAAAACGCAAATGCGCTTAACCTATCTAGGTCTCATACTCATTGTTGGAGCGAGTGTCATCACTGTCTTCTTGTAAGTGTGACGAGAGGATGATAGGAGATGAAAAAAGGATGGATTGTCCTGGTCGCTGTTCTTTTGCTCACGGCCTGCAATCAGGAAAAAGTAGAAAATAAAGGAGAAACAGATGCCATGACCTCTGCTCAAACAGATACAAAGACAGGTTCCAGCCTGGCTCACACCAACCTCGTCTCAGAGCGTTACGATGTTGCCTATGGGGACAAGAAACTCTATGGGGTTCTGACTGCACCAGCTGCTTACAAAGAGCAAAAACTTCCGCTTTTGGTCCTCTCTCATGGGTTTAACAATACGCTTGAAAACTATGAAGAGTACGCCCAGAAAATTGCCGAACAAGGCTATCTCGTCTATCGTTTTGATTTCTATGGGGGCAGTACCCGGTCTAAAAGCGGAGGTGAGGACATGCTGGATATGTCTGTGAAGACAGAAGTCGAGGACTTGACGCAAGTGGTGGCGAAGCTTTCTGGGGAAAAATTCGTGGACAAAGGGAAAATCCTTCTGTTAGGAGCTAGTCAAGGGGGAGTGGTTTCAACCCTTTATGCGGCGGAACACCCTGAAATGGTTCACAAACTGATGCTTATTTTTCCGGCCTTTGTCTTATTTGACGACGTCCGAGAGACTTATGCCAACTATAGGGAAAACCCTCCTGAGGTCGTCACTCATCGGAATGCCCAACTTGGCCGTTCTTATCTGACAGATGCTCTGGCCATCGATATCAAGGATCGTCAGAAGCGGGTGACGGCGCCAACTCTTATTATCCAAGGGACTGCCGATACAGTGGTTCCCTACCGGTATGCTCAAGAAGCGTCAAAGAACATCCCCGATGCCCAGCTTGTAACAGTAGATGGCGGAGGCCACTGGATCGATGCTTCTTTTAATAAAGTAGCCTTTCCAGCCATCGAATCCTTTTTGAAGGATTGATCATCCTCTCTACTTTATCGCCAACCAAGACAATTTATGTCTTGGTTTTTTTGAGGAAAAGAAGGGGAAGGGAAAATCTGAAACCGAGGCTGGGACAAAAGTCCTAGCCTCTCAATTGTATTTGGATTGTCGAGCAAGACGCAGTGGTTGAGTGGTCTCTACTGGGCTAATCTCATCCGCTTTTACAGCTCGACTCAACTGTGCGGAGGTGGGACGACCAAATCGCATTCTAAGGAATGACCGATTGCTGTCCCACTCTCAGGGCATCTGTTTACAAAGACAGATATCTGAGTCCATCAAAAAAATTAAAATTTTTGAGATGTAACTATTGACATTACAATAAAAAGGTGTAGAATAGTTATTGTAACAAAGATATTTACATCTATAAAAACAGAGGAGAAAAACAAATGAAGATAGTAGTAGTAGGCGCAAACGGGAAAGCGGGTCAACTTATTGTGGAAGAAGCTATTCAGCGTGGCCATGACGTGACGGCGGTCGTACGCTCCGAAAACAAATCGAAAGCCCAGAAAGTCATTCAAAAAGATCTTTTTGATTTGACTAAGGAAGACTTAAAGGGAATTGATGCAGTTGTATCAGCTTTTGGAGCCTATACACCAGAGACCCTGCCCCTTCATAGCCAGTCCATTCATCACTTTGCAAGTATTTTAGGAGGAAGTCAGACCCGTCTCTTAGTGGTTGGGGGTGCAGGGAGTCTTTATCTGGACGACAGTCATACGACCCGTCTCTTGGACAGTCCCGACTTTCCAGATGCCTTTAAACCCTTGGCTTCTGCTCAAGCAGATGAGTTGGATGTGATTCGGACTAAAGAGGAACTGAGATGGACCTTTGTCAGCCCTGCAGCTGATTTGTAGCAGACGGCCCTCGCACGGGGGATTATATCTTGGCTGGAGAAGTCTTTACGACCAATGCAGCCGGAGAGAGCCAGATTAGCTATGCGGATTATGCCATTGCCATGCTTGATGAAATTGAGCAAGCCCAGCATATCCAAGAACGCATTTCTGTTTTGGGGAAATAGGCGGTTAAGCAAATGAAGCAATTTTTAGATTTTTTGAATAAATTTACGAGAAAAAAGGATCCATCACAGGATCCTGAAACGCACAATAAAGAGAAAAACGAGGTAGATACAATGACGAACATTACAATTTTTGGACAAGGCAACATGGGACAAGCGATTCAAAGCGTTTTTGAAGCAGCAGGGCAAACGGTTAATTTTATCGGCAAAGAGGCTGATAGTGTCGTTGGGGACATTGCGGTATTGGCCGTTCCCTACGGAGCTGTAGAGAGCATTGCAGCCAACTATAAGGAAGCTTTGGCAGGAAAAATCGTGATAGATATCACCAACCCAGTTAATTTTGATAATATGGATGAGTTGGTTACACCAGCAGGCTCTTCAGCGGCTGAAGAAATCGCTAAGTTCTTGCCAGAAAGCACCATCGTCAAAGGCTTTAATACCATTTTTGCAGCTAATATTGCCAGTCGTAAGGTTGGTGAGAATCAAGGTACGGTGCAGTTAGCATCTGACGATGAAGAGGCTAAGGTGCGTGTGGCAAAATTGATTGAAGCTGGTGGCTTGGCAACTGTTGATGCGGGTAGCTTGAAACGTTCTCGTGAATTGGAGGCCATGGGCTTCTTGGCGATTACTTTGGCCGTTCGCGAACAAATCAACTGGACAGGTGGATACGCCGTCGTTCGATAAGGAAAAAGGCTGTGAACTAGAGAAAAAGAAAACCCCTTCAATGTCCGAATAATCGGATGTCGGAGGGGTTTTTGTTAGGAGATAGACGAAATGAGGTCTTGTAGACGGAGCTGAGGATTGGAAGTAACGAGGTAATAGGTGACCTGGGCTTGCGGGTCACTGATGGGAATCACCTTGCGGTTATCTCTGATCAGATGCCTTTTTCGGCTGTAATCGGTGGTAAAGCGTGGGAGGTTGGAATGCTGAACCAATTCTTCGAATTCAAAGCGGTTGGTTTGAACCAGAAACTTGGAAGCTGGCATCTCTTCATGCACCAAGTCGTCCCAAAAACCAATTTGATTCATGAGGAGGAAATTGTAGCCATTGAGGTCCTGAAAGGTCACCTGGTCATAATCAGCTAGGGTATGGTCTTTTGTGACGGCGATAAACAGATTTTCGGTCAAGTAGGGCAGGGAGTAGGCTCCCTCTTTCTCATAGGGAAAGGGGAGAATGGCCAAATCAACCGTATCATTTTCCAGGCTAGCCAAGACCTCTGTTTCTTTTCCAATCTGTTGGTGGAGGTGCTTGTGGGGAAACGAAGCGCTCAACTGAGGAAGCAATTCCCAGAGTGGGGCTGGAGCGACAGAAGCGACACGGATGGTCTTGAGACCCAGCTCAAATTGGCGCACTTCCTTGATGCCCTGTTGGCTGGTTTGCAAGATTCGACGAGCGACGTTGACTGCGACTTCTCCTGTTTCATTTAGTGCAATGCGGTTGGCCGTACGGTCAAAAAGCGTCACACCAAAATCTTCTTCTACCTGTTGCATGGCACGAGAAAGGGAAGGGGTTGAAATGTGAAATTTCTCTGCAACTTTAGATAGGGTGCCTAATTCTTTAAAGGCAACCAGTTGCTCCAGTTCTTCTAAGTTTAGCATGTTCTTCTCCTTTTAGTTTTCATTTTATGAAAACTAGCTTCCTGTATTACTAGTGTACAATATGAGACTCTCGTTGTAAACTAGAAGCATCAAGAGATCAAAGGAGATGTCAAATATGTTCTACAAAACCTTAAATAACCAGGTCAAAATGCCCCAACTTGGTTTTGGTGTTTACCAAACCCCTGTGGATGAAACCAAGCAGGCTGTTCTTGAAGCCATCGAAGTCGGCTATCGCTCCTTTGATACGGCCCAAGCCTATGGCAATGAAGCAGGTGTCGGTCAGGCCATTCAAGCCTCTGGTTTGCCACGTGAAGAATTTTTCATCACAACCAAGATTTGGATCACCAACGCGGGCTATGAGAAAGCCAAGGCCTCTATCGCAGAATCCTTGCGCAAATTGCAAACCGACTATATCGACCTCTTGCTCATCCACCAACCCTTTGGTGATTACTATGGCAGCTACAGAGCCATGGAAGAAGCCTACAAGGCTGGGAAAGTAAGAGCGATTGGAGTTTCCAACTTTTCCC
>NZ_KQ969506.1:1188983-1233882 GCF_001578875.1 Streptococcus sp. DD13 | reverse complement strand
TTTGTAGACATCAAGCCTGCCGTCAACCAAATCGAAACCCATGTCTTCCAGCAACAAAAGCTAGCCAAAAGCTATTTGGACAAATACCATTGCCAGATCGAGTCTTGGGGACCTTTTGCCGAAGGGCGCAATGACTTCTTTAACACCCCTGTCTTGAAAGCGATTGGGGACAAATACGGCAAGTCAGTCGCCCAAGTCGCCCTGCGTTTCTTGTTGCAAAGTGATGTGGTCCTGATTCCCAAGTCAGTCCGCAAAGAACGCATGCAGGAAAACTTTGATATCTTTGATTTTGCATTAACCGAGGAGGATATGCAGGCTATTGCGGCTCTGGATCAGGAAGAATCGCTTTTCTTTGACCATCAAGACCCTGAGACGGCGGAGTTCTTTATGAACTTAGCCGATAAGTAAACAGGTAAAAGGAGAACCATGAAAAACAAATCTTTTCTCATCATTTCTGGCCTACTCATGGCCTTCACCTCGCTGTCGACGGATGTTTATTTGCCCGCTATGCCTACTATGGAAAAAGAACTGGGTGGGCAAGTAGAGTTGACGGTAACCGGTTTTTTGGTGGGCTTTGCCCTAGCCCAGTTGGTCTGGGGCCCTATCAGTGACCGGATCGGGCGGAAAATCCCTCTGTATCTAGGTCTTGTAATTTTTATTCTTGGGTCTTTGGGGTGTGCGCTGTCGACGGATATGACCCAGGTCATCATCTGGCGGGTCTTTCAAGCTTTTGGAGCCTGCGTGGGGCCGATGTTAAGTCGGGCCATGAGTCGCGACCTGTTTGATAGTCGAGAAGCGGCCCAGGTGTTATCGACCCTCATGATTATCGCAGCAGTGGCCCCTATCCTAGGCCCCTTTATCGGTGGCTTTATCGTTAGTTTTACGAGTTGGCATGTGATTTTTTACTTTATGGCGCTGGCTGGGACCCTCATGCTCTATGGGGTTTACCGTTTGCCTGAGACCTTACCAAAAGAAAAAAGAGGCCACATGAGTCTGCTAAGGTCATTTAGCAACTACGGGCAACTCTTGACCAATCGCTCTTTTATGCTCTACACGCTCTGTGTGACCTTTTACTATGTGGGCGCCTATGCCTTTATCACAGGTTCTTCCACGGTTTACATCACCTATTTCCATGTGCCTGAACAGGATTACGGCTTTTTGTTCGGGGTCAATGTCTTAGGGATTGTCGGGCTCAATCTCTTTAACCGACGTTTGGTGGAGCGTTTTTCACTGAGGTTCTTGTTGCGTTGCGCTAGTGTCATCGCTCTCTTGGCTAGTCTGGCCTTGTGGGGTCTCAATCTGGGCAATGGGTCGAGTATTTGGACCTTGGCCATCCCTGTCTTTTTCGTCTTTAGCATGAATGGGATTATCGCTGCCTGTAGCAATGCGGCGGCTCTAGCCTTTGTCTCTGACGAGATGACGGGCTCCGCTTCGGCCTTACTCGGTTCCCTCCAATACGGGAGTGGGATTCTCTCGTCAGCACTTCTGGCAAGCTTTGCAGCGACAAATGGCCACCCTGGCGCTATGGTGACCATCATCTTGGTCTCTGTTGCCCTCGCCTTTTTGACGACCTTGCTAGCCAAGAATGTCCCACAAATCAAAAAGAGTGTCTGACTTGGTCGAGCTAAGTCGATGTGATTGCAAGTAATGAAAGGAAATAAGATATGACAGGTATAAAACAAACGGCAGGACGAGACCTCTTAGGGGACTTTGCTCCCAACTTTGCCCATTTTAATGATGATGTTCTCTTTGGTGAAAATTGGAATGATCGGACGATTCCACTAAAAACACGGGCGATTATCACAGTTGTCGCCCTGATGGCTCAGGGAATAACGGATAGTGCCATGGTGCACCATTTGGAAAATGCCAAAAAAGAGGGGGTTAGCCAAAAGGAAATAGCAGCGATTATTACCCATACGGCCTTTTATGCAGGGTGGCCTAAAGCCTGGGCGGTTTTCAATCTGGCCAAACAGATTTGGCCTGTTGAAGAAGCAGAAGGCAAAGCCAGCGATAAAGAGGCTTACCAAGCGACACTTTTCTTTCCCATCGGTGAAAAAAATACAGCTTTTGCAGATTACTTCAGTGGCCAGTCTTACTTGGAGCCAATTGCAGAGGAGGCCTTCCCTGTTTTTAATGTGACCTTTGAGCCTGGGTGTCGCAATCATTGGCATACGCATAAGGCTAAAGCAGGTGGCGGGCAGTTGCTCATCTGTGTCGGTGGCGAGGGGTATTACCAAGAATGGGGCAAGCCAGCCCTCAAACTGCTCCCTGGGGATACCGTTACCGTTCCTGCAAATACCAAACATTGGCATGGGGCCAGCAAAGACCAGTGGTTTTCTCATCTAGCCTTTGAAATTCCTGGTGAAGCGACCGCAACAACTTGGCAGGAGCCGGTGTCCGAGGAAGATTACCTGAAAGCACAGGAGTAGGAAGCGAGACAAATTGTACAGCAATTCGTGTTATACTCAATGAAAATCATCAGCAAACTAGGAAGCTAGCCGCAGGCTGCTCAAAGCACTGCTTTGAGGTTGTGGATGGAAGCTGACGTGGTTTGAAGAGATTTTCGAAGAGTATTAGCTTTGTTTCCCACAAACCCCGTTAAAAAAAGAGTCTGGGACAAAATCCTAGACTCTCAATTTTTTTGGGGTTGTCGAGCAAGACGCAGTGGTTGAGTGGGCTCTACTAGGCTGATTGCATCAGCATTTACAGCCCGACTCAACTGTGCGGAGGTGGGACGACGAAATCGAATTCTAACGAATGACCGATTTCTATCCCACTCTCTCTTTATGTTGTTAGAGCGTTTTTTGGCCGCTATTTCTTCAATTGGGTGGTCAGTTCGAGTTGGTTGCCTTCTGGATCCAGTACGATTGCTTCGTAATAGCCGTCCCCTGTCGTACGTGGGCCGGATTGGATGGGGTAGCCGTCAGCTTCAAAGCGCTGGGCAAAGGCATCCACGTCGGCCTCATTGCCAACAGCGATGGCCAAGTGGGTGAAACCAAAGGTATTTTTGTCTCCAGCGACAATGTCGGGGCGGTGGCAGAGTTCCAAGCGGGCACCATCTTCAAAACTAAGAAAATAGGAAGAAAAACCAGTTCTTGGGTTGTGGTATTTTTCGCTAGCTGTCGCCTTGAAGTAGGTTTGGTAGAAGGTTTTCATATTTTCTAGGTCTTTGACCCAGACGCCGATGTGTTCAATTGCGATTGTCATCATCAGTTCCTTTCTGGAGGCTGACCCAAAAGTATCCCAGTTCGGTAAATAATGGAAATAAGAGCCTGACGCAATGAGTGCTTGAGTTCGTTGTTGGTATGAATGAGGGATTGTATCCGTGCTACTTTTTGAATGGTCTTTGGTTAAGTGGCAGAAAACATATTGTAGAGTTTGAGCAAGCGAAGGTCCTCCTTGGACACTTTCAGTTTTTGAATGAGTTCTTCATTCTCTTCTAATCGTTGCTTTGAAAAGAGCATTTTGACAGCGATCGGCATCATTGGCCGACTCGAGATTCCAAAAAAGAGTCCCCACTTGGTATTGGAGTCGAGGAAGGAAGCTAAGATGCTAACGGTGACCTGCTCCATGAGGGTGTCTTGGTTTCTCATGATGATATTGGTCAGTGCATCGTAGTGTTCAATTGTGCCCTTATAGGTGTTTTCTGAATTTTGATAGTTAGCATAGTCTTCAAAATTCATGTACATGTATACAGTGTTTCCCATCTCATGGTCGCTTGGCACAATGTCGAAGACACATCGGATCAACTGGTTGCTCCGGCCATCATAGAGATAGGAGTAAAACTGGTTGGCATCAGCGAAAAAGGCGGGGTTCGATTGCTTGCTATCCGGGCGAGTGATGTTCTCTTCCATGTGCAAGAGTTGAGCTAGGTCCACGGAAAGAACTTTTGCGAGCTCGTGCAAAGTAACCACATCTAGGGTAATTTCCCCTCGTTCATACTTTGAAACCGTTGCTTTACTTTTGTGTAAGAGGTCGGCCAGTTCTTGAATGGTGAGACCTTTTTTCTTGCGAAAGGTCCGGATATGTTGGCCGATAACGTCATTAATCATTATGTAAGTTTCCTCAAAATAGACAAATGAATGATTTTCACAGGGAATGTCTGCTTTTTCAAAAAGTATAACATGAAAAAAGAAAAAAATCTATTCAAAATAGATTCTATTGGAAGGAAAGTTTCGTTAAATGAAACAGAAGAAGTTTTGAAAAGAGAAACGAGAAGCACTAGAATAGAAGCATTAATCATCAAAAAGGAGTCGACATGTTTGCTGTGTTTTTCCTGATTCTTATCTTTCTCCTCATCATTCTCTTATTAGGGTTAAAGCGACCACTCTACCAGGCTATGCTAGCGGGGATTCTAGCAACCGTTCTCTTCTTTCAAATCGCACCCAGCAACTGGTGGAGTTTGATCCGATCGGTCTTTGTGGATTGGGGGAGTTTCTCCATCTTGCTTTCTCTCTATCTGATTACCTACCTACAACGTATTTTAGAAGAGAAAGAACAAATCAAAAAAGCGGAGCGGGATTTAGATGGTATTTTCCATAATCGTAGAGTAAATACGATGGTTGCTCCGCTTTTTATCGGTCTCTTGCCTTCGGCGGCAGCCATGTTGCTCTGTGGAGATATCGTCACATCGACCACGGATGGTTACTTAAAGCGCAAGGATCAGGCGTTTTTAACGACTTGGGTTCGCCATGTACCGGAGGCTTTTTTACCAACTTATCCGGCTGTTCTTCTGATGTCCACTTTATCAGGGGTTCCTGTGGCTAGGTTTATGCTGGCGATGCTCCCCATTATCACCTTCTTATTGCTGGTTGTTTACTGGAAATACATCCGTCAGATTCCTAGGAAACCGGATACTCCAAAATCTTCGCATCCTTGGAAGGCTGCTGTCCAGCTCTTGAAGCATCTGTGGACCTTGATTCTCATGCTAGTTCTAATGATTGTCTTGGGTCTTGGGGTGGTTCCTGCGGCTCTCATCACCATCGTGCTTGCCCTGCTTGTTTATCGTTTATCTCTTAAACAAGGAGTGCTTTTTCTGAAGACGGCCTTTGAAGGTCGACTCATTGGAAATATGTTTCTTGTTCTTGTTTTTAAAGTCTTTTTAGATAGTACAGGAGTTCTTGCTAGCTTGCCAAAACTTCTTCAGGGCTTACCCATTCCAAGTTTTCTTATCTTTGTTCTCCTCTTTTTCTTGGGAGGAGTGATCAGTGGGGCTTCTGGGATCATTGCTCTTGGGACACCGATTGCTTTTGCGGCCGTTCCGGATGGGGGTGTCGCCCTTATGGTTCTCCTAATGGCAACGACACATGCGGCTAGTCAGGTATCTCCCACTCATATCTGTCTCACGGTTGTTTCCGAGTATTACGATACGTCTCTCCTACAGCTCATGAAAAAGACTTTGCCTTACTCCTTTGCAACGATTGTCTTTGCTTTATGTTACTACTTGTTACTCGGATGGATCGGATAAACATTCACATCCTAATAGTCGGGTTCTATCGTGGGCAGACTCTTTTCTATTCTCAAGATTTTTCTCCAGCTACCAGAGTATGTGATGACAAGGGTTATTCTATCTTTCTTTCCATGCTATAATAGAAGGAACGGTAGAAATCGGAGTAAAGATAGGATGATGTTGCAAGCATTAGAGTTTAAGGGAAAATGGCGGGATTACCAACAGCGGGTGCTAGAATCCGAGCTCTGGGAAACAAACAAGAACGAACCTATAACCCAAAGAAGGTCCTGTCTCCTTTTGGATAAGCTCTTATTTTCCACTGCAACGAAGTTGGATAAGTCTGGTTTCACGCCTCTACTCTATCCCTACTCTATTCCATCAAGTCTACCACTCTAAAAATTGACGAAAGGACTCTTCATGACACCTATTCGCTCCAAACGTGTTTCCAATTATGAACTCTTTTTTGATTTGGCTTTTGTCTTGACCATTAGTCAGCTGACTGGCGCCATCCATGTCCCTCATGTGCAGCTTGAGCATATCTTTTACTTTTTGACCACCATTATCGTTATGCTCAATGTTTGGAATCAAGAAGCTTTTTACTACAATAAATACGGCGATTCGAGGCAGATTGACATCTACACGGTCATCGTCCTCATGCTCCTTGTGGGGAATCTGGCTCTGTCTATCACCTTTGACCCGACTACCCTCAACTCTTTTTTGGAAAACCCGCTCAACTTTAATAGCCTTTTGATTTTGAGTTATGGGACCATTGCCCTCCAGTACGTCCTAAAAGGGAGAAAGCTAGGTTTTAACAAGGACATATATCTATCCATTGCCTTACTGGTGGTGTATGCGCTAGCTGTTCTCCCTAGGGCTTTGGATCTTCTGCCTTTTTCGGTTTATGCTCTGCCTCTTTACTACCTACCACTAGTAGTGCCCTTGTTTTTAAACTCGAAAAAACGCCCCATTTCGATGAATTTCCCGCATTATTTGGAACGTTGCCAGCTCTTGACCATTATCACCTTTGGGGAGAGTGTTATTGCTGTGCTTAAAACCTATCCCTTGGCTCAACATTTTTGGGAAGGTCTAACGCTCTTTATGGGCTTGGGCTTTATGTTTGTCTTTTATATCATTCAGACCTTTATCAATATCAATCACCACCAAAGGGTGTCTGTTAAGGCCCTTTGTTATGCCCATTATGTCATTGTGGCCAGTCTCTTGTTCTTTACGGTTGGTTTGGAATTCTTAAAAGACAGCCACCATCATGATCTAGGGCTGCATTTCTTTGTGCTGTCTATTCTGGCATTTTTTGTTGGAACCTTATCTACTTCCCACTATAATATCGAACTCTACCGTCTGGACCGCCGTGTGGTAGTCCAATACGGGCTCATCTTACTTGTCGCCATGGGGCTTTTCTACTTATTTGGGCAACAGCTAGCCCTTCTGGGTCTGACCTTGGCAGGACTTTCTCGGGCCTTGACTCGGACAGGGATGAGCTATCGCCGTCGCGTGCGGGAGCAAAATAAGGTGCCTCATCCTGATGTAACTGCAAATGAACGTGATTTTTCATAGTATGAACATAAAAATTGAGCCAAAGGCTTGACTTGGAGCGAACTCTAAGGTTTATAATAAGGGTATCCACTAATGAGAGAGGGGAAAGGAGTTGGGCATGAACATCAAATCCGCTAGTCAAGAACTGGGACTATCTGCCGATACCATTCGCTACTATGAGCGTATCGGGCTGGTGCCACCCATCACGCGGTCGGCTGCGGGCATCCGTGACTTTCAGGCGTCCGACATGGAGGCTCTGGAATTCGTCAAGTGCTTTCGGTCGGCAGGTGTGTCGGTAGAGAGTTTGGTCGCCTACATGTCCCTCTATCAAGAGGGGGATGCCACAAAATCTGCTCGCCTAGACATCTTGCGGGATGAACGAGACGAGCTGGCCCAGCGCATTAGCGAATTAGAGACCGCCCTTCATCGACTGGACCACAAAATTACATACTATCAAAAGGAGACAGCTAAATGAAATCAGCTATTTACACCAAAGCAGGCCAAGTCGGTCTGACAGAAATTGACCGCCCTCAACTGCAGGCAGCAGATGATGCCATCATCCGGATTGTCCGTACCTGTGTTTGTGGCTCTGACCTATGGAGCTACCGCAATCCTGACATCGAAGAAGGTCATGGCAACAGTGGTCACGAAGCGATTGGGATTGTCGAAGAAGTTGGCGATGCCATAACGACTGTAAAAGCTGGGGACTTTGTCATTGCACCTTTCACGCATGGTTGTGGGGAGTGTGATGCCTGCCGTGCCGGATTTGACGGTTCTTGTGACCGCCATCAGGGCCGAGATAACTTCTCAGGTGGGGTCCAAGCCGAGTATATTCGCTTCCAACATGCCGAGTGGTCATTGATTAAAATCCCTGGTCAACCGTCTGACTACATGGAAGGCATGCTTAAGTCGCTCTTGACCTTGGCAGATGTTATGCCGACAGGCTACCACGCTGCGCGTGTGGCCGATGTCAAACCGGGTGACCGGGTGGTCGTTATCGGTGACGGAGCCGTTGGCCAATGTGCGGTTATCGCAGCCAAGATGCGGGGGGCTTCTCAGATTGTCCTGATGAGCCGTCACAAGGACCGCCAAGACATGGCTTTGGCATCTGGTGCGACAGCAGTAGTGGCTGAACGTGGCCAAGAAGGGATTGCCAAAGTCCGTGAAATCGTGGGTGGTAACGGTGCAGACGTCGCTCTAGAATGTGTCGGTACCGAGGCAGCCATTGACCAAGCCCTGGGTGTCCTCCACAATGGAGGCCGGGTCGGCTTTGTCGGTGTGCCTCATTACGACAAAACACCGCTAGGGTCAACCTTCGCTCAAAACACCATCGTGGGTGGAGGACCAGCCTCTGTTACCACTTATGTCAAAGAGGAGCTCCTTAAAGCTGTCCTTGACGGTGCCATCAACCCAGGACGCGTCTTTACCAATACCTACAAACTCTCAGACATCAACCAAGCCTACAAAGACATGGACGACCGCAAGTCCATCAAGTCTATGTTGGTAGTGGACTAATCACATCTTAAAAAGCAAGAAAATCCAGCAATCTGCGGATTTTCTTGCTTTTTTCTTCTGTGAAATGCTATGTCGTCGAAACAAAAGGGGGTCATCCTCAAAATATCGACAGCAACTCCGAGGCAAAATTTAAAGTTCTGCGAGAGTGGCGTGAGAATCCGCAAACGAATCCCAATGGTGCTCAGTTTGCTTTTTTGCCGGCCAGCTGGCAGGGCAAAAGGACCAGTGGTTCTTTATCGAGCTCTACCAAGATGACGCTGCCTATGAAAGCCATCGGCAAAGGCCCTATTTTACAACTTATATAAAAGAAACCAAAGACTTGGTCATCGCAAAAGACCTGCTGTCTCTAAAATTGGATCTTTTGGTCTCAAAGGGGCAGTTGACCTATCTAAACTGAAGATTGTCTTTGCGACTGCCCTTGCTTCGTCCTGATAGCAGGCCTCACAACTCTAGCTTTGGCTGTTCTTTTGGTTAGCTGTCATCTCAAAAACAATCCAATTATCACTAATTAAAAATAATTGAGCAAAATTCTTGCTTTTGGGAGGAAGTTAGCGTAGAATGTAATTGTAACTAAGGTTATTACAAAAAACAAAATGAATCACAAGAGGTAATCCTATGTCAACATTTACTGAATTGCAAAAAGAACGTCGCTCTATCTATGCCTTGGGCAAAGATGTCGCTCTGTCAAACCAAGAATTGGTTGAACTGATTGAAGAAGCTGTGCTTCAAGCCCCATCAGCCTTCAACTCCCAAACATCTCGCATCGTCGTCCTCTTTGGCGAAGAGTCAGATGCTTTCTGGAATGAAATCGCTGCTTCTGAATTAGAAAAAGTAACACCAGCTGAAGCTTTTGAAGGCACCAAACAAAAATTGGCTAGCTTTGCAGCCGGAAAAGGAACCATCCTTTTCTTTGAAGACCAAGACGTGGTCAAAGGCTTGCAAGAAAACTTCCCTCTCTATGCGGAAAACTTCCCAATCTGGTCTGAACAAGCCCACGGGATTGCGCTTTACTCCGTTTGGATGGCCTTGGCGTCTAAGAATGTCGGTATGAACGTGCAACACTACAACCCATTGGTGGATGCACAAGTGGCTGAAAAATACGATATCCCTGCAAACTGGAAACTCCGTGCCCAAGCCCCATTTGGTTCTATCCAGGCGCCAGCTAGTGACAAAGAAGTGCAAACAGAAAACCGCTTCAAGGTTTTTGGAGAATAAGCGATTAAGACACGAGGCTGGGACAAAAGTCCTAGCCTCTTAATTATTTTTGGATGGTCAAGCAAGACGCAGTGGTTGAGGGGGCTCTACTAGGCCAATTTCATCCGCTTTTACAGCTCGACTCAACTGTGCGGAGATGGGACGACGAAATCGACTTCTAGCGAATGACCGATTGCTCTCCCACTCTCTTTGAATAGTGTTGAACGGTCAAAAGTGACCCTCCCTTGGCCCTTGGAATGGTCGTTTGGTCCATCCACAATTGTAGCCGTTGTTCCGATTGCCCGATGATTGGTGGAAGAACACAAGTGACGGCCTGGACAATCTTTAAGATTCGTTTAAGTAACGGACGCTATACTAGTAACATCCTAATAAGTTAGGAAACAAATTTTTCATCATCTCCCTAAAATGAAGACTGAGGCATGTGTCTCAGTCTTTTTTGTATCGCCCGAAGCGAGGTGCTCGATTTTCTTTTTATCTGTTTGTGGTACAATAACTCTATGGAATACTCACAAGAAGAAAAAGAATTTTTCATGGCAGAAGCCTTGAAAGAAGCGAAGAAATCACTAGACAAAGACGAAATTCCGATCGGCTGTGTTATCGTAAAAGATGGGGTCATTATCGGTCGGGGGCACAATGCGCGTGAGGAGCAGCAACAAGCCATTCTACATGCTGAAATCATGGCTATCCAAGAAGCCAATCGCACCTTGAAAAACTGGCGCCTGCTGGACTGTACCTTATTCGTCACGATTGAGCCTTGTGTGATGTGCTCTGGAGCGATCGGCCTCGCCCGTATTCCTCAGGTCATTTATGGAGCCAACAACCAAAAGTTTGGTGGAGCAGGTAGTTTGTACAACATCCTGACAGATTCCCGGCTCAACCACCGTGTGACTCTAGAAACAGGGGTTTTGGCACAAGATTGTGCAGCCATCATGCAAGACTTCTTTAGACAAGGACGTGAGAAGAAAAAGAACAGCAGGCAGACAGACCTCCTGCAGCAAGACTCGTAAAAGGATTTCCTATTTAAAAAAGGCTTGTTATTTTTTGAAATTCATGGTATAATTTATTAAATTATTTGTCGTCTTGCTCACTTGAAATATTGTCCAAGTAGGCGAAACAGCAGTTAAATCAAGCTTTTCGAAGAAAGATTTAGCTGCTCTTTTTGTGCTTTATTTTAGAAAAGCTAGAGAATTGTTACCTATTCTTAAAGATTCTAAAAATTCAGTCAAATCGGGCAAATTCCTTTGCATCTGGCAAAGAGTTAGAAAACGAGCGATGTCTCGTGGTCGAAGCATATTGCATTGGAGCGGATGATTCAAAATCGCCTAAGTTTCAGGCTCAGCTTGGAGGGGAATGGTTTTGAAAAGACGCTCTCCGATCTTTTATAAAGGAGTTACTATCTTGGCAGGACATGAAGTTCAGTACGGAAAACACCGTACACGTCGAAGTTTTTCAAGAATTCAAGAAGTTCTTGACTTACCAAATCTAATCGAGATTCAAACGGACTCATTTCAAGAATTCTTAGACCATGGTCTAAAGGAAGTTTTTGAAGATGTGCTTCCTGTGTCGAACTTTACAGATACCATGGAGCTAGAGTTTGTTGGTTATGAAATCAAGGAACCGAAGTATAGCTTAGAAGAAGCACGGATTCATGATGCGAGCTACTCTGCTCCTATCTTTGTAACCTTCCGCTTGATCAATAAGGAAACCGGTGAGATTAAGACACAAGAAGTCTTTTTTGGAGATTTCCCGATCATGACGGAAATGGGAACCTTCATCATCAATGGTGGCGAGCGGATTATCGTTTCTCAGTTGGTTCGCTCTCCAGGTGTTTACTTCAATGACAAAGTTGATAAAAACGGTAAGGTAGGTTATGGTTCAACGGTGATTCCAAATCGTGGAGCTTGGTTGGAGTTGGAAACAGACTCAAAAGACATTGCCTATACGCGTATCGACCGGACTCGGAAAATTCCATTCACAACCTTGGTTCGTGCATTAGGCTTTTCAAGCGACGATGAGATCATCGATATCCTTGGAGACAGTGATCTTGTTCGCAATACGATTGAAAAAGATATCCATAAGAATCCAGCGGACTCTCGGACAGACGAAGCCCTGAAAGAAATTTACGAACGGTTACGTCCAGGTGAACCAAAAACCGCTGACAGTTCTCGTTCACTTTTGACCGCTCGTTTCTTTGACCCACGTCGTTATGATTTAGCACCAGTTGGTCGCTACAAGATCAATAAAAAATTGAGTTTAAAGACACGCTTGGTTGGACAAACCTTGGCGGAGCACGTTGTAGATCCTGAGACAGGGGAGATTGTCTTTGAAGCAGGTGCTGTCTTGAGCCGTGAGGCGATGGAAGCACTCGGAGAACAATTTGATCGCCTGAACTTGTTCGAATATATTCCAAATGATTCTGCTGTGCTGACAGAACCAGTAGTATTGCAGAAGTTCAAGATTGTAGCTCCGACTGATCCAGATCGTGTGGTTACAGTCGTGGGAAATGCAAATCCTACTGAAAACATCCGGACAGTGACCCCAGCGGATATCCTGGCGGAAATGAGCTATTTCTTAAACCTTGCAGAAGGACTAGGACGTGTCGATGATATTGACCACCTTGGAAACCGTCGGATTCGTGCTGTTGGTGAATTGCTGGCCAATCAAGTCCGAATCGGCTTGACTCGGATGGAACGTAACCTACGCGAACGGATGTCTGTCCAAGACAATGAGGCGCTAACACCACAACAAATTATTAACATTCGTCCGGTGACCGCTGCGATCAAGGAATTCTTTGGTTCATCCCAGTTGTCCCAGTTCATGGACCAACACAACCCGCTTTCTGAGTTGTCTCACAAACGCCGTTTGTCAGCCTTAGGACCAGGTGGTTTGACTCGTGACCGGGCTGGTTATGAAGTCCGTGACGTACACCCGACTCACTATGGTCGGATGTGTCCGATTGAGACGCCTGAAGGACCAAATATCGGGTTGATCAATAACTTAGCTTCATACGGACATCTGAATAAATATGGCTTTATTCAAACTCCTTACCGTTGGATTGACCGTAAGAATGGTGTGGTCACGAATGAAATTCACTGGTTAACAGCGGATGAAGAAGATGAGTTTATTGTAGCGCAGTCCGACTCACCAGTGGATGAAGAAGGTCGTTTTGTAAATGATATCGTGATGGGTCGTCATCGCGGAAACAACCAAGAATACGCTGCAGATTCAGCGGATTACATGGACGTGTCACCGAAGCAGGTAGTTGCTGTTGCGACCGCATGTATTCCATTCTTGGAAAACGATGACTCCAACCGTGCCCTCATGGGTGCCAACATGCAACGTCAGGCCGTGCCTTTGATTGATCCCAAAGCGCCGTTTGTCGGGACTGGTATGGAATACCAAGCGGCTCACGATTCAGGTGCCGCGGTGATTGCTCAACATGATGGACGTGTCACATACGCAGATGCGGACAAGGTAGAAGTGCGCCGTGAAGATGGTTCATTGGATGTGTATCATATCCAAAAATTCCGTCGTTCCAACTCAGGGACTGCTTACAACCAACGGACCTTGGTAAAAGCAGGCGATATCGTTGAAAAAGGCGACTTCATCGCGGACGGCCCATCTATGGAAAATGGTGAAATGGCCCTCGGACAAAACCCTGTCGTCGCGTATATGACCTGGGAAGGGTACAACTTTGAGGATGCCGTTATCATGAGCGAACGCCTCGTCAAAGATGATGTCTATACATCTGTTCACCTAGAAGAGTTTGAATCTGAAACTCGTGATACCAAGTTAGGCCCTGAAGAAATCACCCGCGAAATTCCAAATGTTGGGGAAGATGCTCTTCGAAACCTAGATGAGATGGGAATTATCCGAATCGGTGCGGAAGTAAAAGAAGGCGATATCCTGGTCGGAAAAGTGACGCCAAAAGGCGAAAAAGACTTATCAGCCGAAGAACGCCTGCTTCATGCCATCTTTGGAGACAAGTCTCGTGAAGTTCGCGATACTTCACTTCGTGTCCCTCACGGTGGTGACGGAGTTGTTCGTGACGTGAAGATCTTTACTCGTGCCAATGGAGATGAGCTCCAATCGGGTGTTAATATGCTGGTTCGGGTCTACATCGCTCAAAAGCGGAAGATCAAAGTCGGAGATAAGATGGCTGGTCGTCACGGAAACAAAGGGGTTGTCTCTCGCATTGTTCCTGTGGAAGATATGCCTTACTTGCCAGACGGTACACCTGTTGATATCATGTTGAACCCTCTTGGGGTACCATCTCGGATGAACATCGGTCAGGTTATGGAACTTCACCTTGGTATGGCAGCACGTAACTTGGGAATCCACATCGCAACACCAGTCTTTGATGGAGCGACATCAGAAGATCTTTGGGATACCGTTCGCGAAGCAGGGATGGACTCTGATGCCAAGACTGTTCTTTATGATGGTCGGACCGGAGAGCCATTTGACAACCGTGTGTCAGTTGGGGTCATGTACATGATCAAGCTTCACCACATGGTCGATGACAAGCTTCACGCACGTTCTGTCGGACCGTACTCACTCGTCACCCAACAACCGCTTGGAGGAAAAGCACAGTTTGGTGGACAACGGTTCGGGGAAATGGAAGTGTGGGCCCTTGAGGCCTATGGTGCCTCAAACGTCCTTCAAGAAATCTTGACCTACAAGTCAGATGATGTGAATGGTCGATTGAAGGCTTATGAAGCGATTACTAAAGGAAAACCAATTCCAAAACCAGGGGTGCCAGAATCCTTCCGTGTCCTCGTGAAGGAACTACAGTCGCTTGGTTTGGATATGCGTGTTCTGGACGAAGATGATCATGAAGTAGAGCTTCGTGACTTAGACGAAGGCGATGATGACGATATTATCCACGTAGATGATCTCGAAAAAGCTCGTGCAAAAGCGGCAGCAGATGCAGCCGCAGCCTTTGCTCGGTCCGAAGAATAACCCTTTTAGGCACAGAAGGAAGCCTAATAAAGAAAAACAACTGATAGGTGGGAAAGCCCACAAGAAAAAGAAAGAAAGGGAATAAAAGTGGTTGACGTAAATCGATTTAAAAGTATGCAAATCACGCTAGCTTCACCCAATAAAGTCCGTTCATGGTCCTACGGAGAAGTTAAAAAACCTGAAACAATCAACTACCGGACCTTAAAACCAGAGCGAGATGGCCTCTTTGATGAAGTCATCTTCGGTCCAACCAAAGACTGGGAATGTGCCTGCGGAAAATACAAGCGAATCCGTTATAAAGGAATCGTTTGTGACCGCTGTGGCGTAGAAGTGACTCGTGCCAAAGTTCGTCGTGAACGCATGGGGCACATTGAGTTGAAAGCACCGATCTCACATATCTGGTATTTCAAAGGAATTCCATCTCGCATGGGATTGACCTTGGATATGAGTCCACGTGCCCTGGAAGAAGTCATCTACTTTGCGGCTTATGTCGTTATTGATCCAAAAGATACGCCGTTAGAACACAAGTCCATTATGACGGAGCGGGAGTATCGTGAACGTCTTCGGGAGTTCGGCGCAGGCTCTTTTGTCGCAAAAATGGGAGCAGAAGCGATTCAAGATCTCTTGAAACAAGTTGACCTACCAACAGAAATTGCAGCTCTCAAGGAAGAATTAAAATCAGCTACTGGACAAAAAAGGGTGAAGGCAGTTCGTCGTTTGGATGTGCTGGATGCCTTCTACAAGTCTGGCAATAAGCCAGAGTGGATGATTCTGAACATCCTGCCTGTTATTCCACCAGATTTGCGTCCGATGGTGCAGTTGGATGGTGGACGCTTTGCCGCTTCTGACCTCAACGATCTCTACCGTCGGGTTATCAACCGGAACAATCGCTTGGCCCGTCTCTTGGAACTGAATGCTCCCGGGATTATCGTGCAAAATGAAAAGCGGATGTTGCAAGAAGCGGTCGATGCGCTGATTGACAATGGCCGTCGGGGTCGTCCGATCACTGGACCTGGTGGCCGTCCGCTCAAATCCCTTAGTCACATGTTGAAAGGGAAACAAGGACGTTTCCGTCAAAACTTGCTAGGGAAACGGGTTGACTTCTCAGGACGGTCTGTTATCGCCGTTGGTCCAACACTCAAGATGTACCAATGTGGAGTCCCACGTGAAATGGCAATTGAGCTCTTCAAACCGTTTGTCATGCGAGAAATCGTCGCAAAAGACATCGCCCAAAATGTCAAGGCGGCGAAACGCCTTGTTGACAGAGGAGATGAGCGGATTTGGGACATCTTGGAAGAAGTTATTAAAGAACACCCTGTTCTACTAAACCGGGCACCGACCCTTCACCGTCTTGGTATTCAAGCCTTCGAGCCTGTTTTGATCGATGGGAAGGCCCTTCGTTTGCATCCTCTGGTCTGTGAAGCCTATAATGCCGACTTTGATGGGGACCAAATGGCCATCCACGTGCCGCTTTCAGAAGAAGCCCAAGCAGAAGCCCGCATCTTGATGTTGGCTGCTGAGCACATTTTGAACCCGAAAGATGGAAAACCAGTCGTTACTCCATCACAGGACATGGTTTTGGGGAACTATTACCTCACCATGGAAGAGGCCGGACGTGAGGGAGAAGGAATGGTCTTCAAGGATGCGGATGAAGCTGTTATGGCTTACCGCAACGGATATGTCCACTTGCACAGCCGTGTGGGGATTGCGACAGATAGTCTCAACAAACCTTGGACAGAAGAGCAACAACATAAGATTTTGATGACGACTGTCGGAAAAATCTTGTTCAATGGCATCATGCCAGCCGAGTTGCCTTATCTGCAAGAACCAACCAATGAAAACCTAACCCAGTCAACTCCAGATCAGTATTTCTTGGAGCCAGGACAAGATATTCACCAAGCCATCTCTGGATTGTCCTTGAATCAGCCTTTCAAGAAGAAAAACCTTGGAAATATCATTGCAGAAATCTTCAAACGCTTCCGTACGACAGAAACATCTGCCCTGCTGGACCGTTTAAAAGATTTGGGCTACTATCACTCAACTCTGGCTGGACTCACCGTAGGGATTGCGGATATTCCAGTGATTGAGAATAAGGCTGAAATCATCGAAGAATCCCACAAACGCGTGGAACAAATTCAAAAACAATTCCGTCGCGGGATGATTACGGATGACGAACGCTACAATGCTGTGACAGATGAATGGCGCTCTGCTAAGGAAAAACTTGAAAAACGCTTGACCGAGTCTCAAGATCCTAAGAACCCAATCGTTATGATGATGGACTCTGGAGCCCGGGGAAATATTTCCAACTTCTCCCAGCTGGCCGGAATGCGGGGGCTCATGTCTGCTCCGAATGGTCGGATCATGGAGTTGCCAATCCTATCTAACTTCCGTGAAGGTCTCTCTGTTCTGGAGATGTTCTTCTCTACTCACGGTGCCCGTAAAGGGATGACCGATACCGCCCTGAAGACCGCCGACTCAGGTTACTTGACCCGTCGTCTGGTGGATGTGGCGCAAGATGTTATCATCCGTGAGGACGACTGTGGTACGGATCGTGGTCTAAACATCCGTTCGATTACAGATGGGAAAGAAATGATTGAACCTCTGGAAGAGCGCTTAGTTGGTCGTTATACGAAGAAGACAGTCAAACATCCTGAAACAGGTGCCGTGATTGTTGGTCCAGATACGTTGATCTCTGAAGACTTGGCACGTGAAATCGTCCAAGCTGGTGTAGAGGAAGTGACGATTCGTTCGGTCTTTACATGTAACACTCGTCATGGGGTTTGTCGTCACTGTTACGGTATCAACTTAGCGACGGGAGATGCGGTTGAAGTTGGAGAAGCAGTCGGAACGATTGCGGCACAATCCATCGGTGAACCTGGTACTCAGCTGACCATGCGGACCTTCCACACAGGTGGGGTAGCTTCAAACAGCGATATCACTCAAGGTCTTCCTCGTGTCCAAGAAATCTTTGAAGCCCGTAATCCGAAAGGGGAAGCGGTCATCACGGAAGTTAAAGGAACAGTCACTGAAATTGTCGAAGACGCGGCTACTCGTACTAAAAAAGTCTTTGTGGAAGGCAAGACCGGCCATGGGGAATACGTGGTACCATTTACAGCTCGAATGAAGGTAGCCGTTGGAGATCAAGTAGCTCGTGGAGAAGCCCTGACAGAAGGTTCTATCCAGCCAAAACGCTTGTTGGAAGTTCGGGATGTCTTATCGGTAGAAACTTACCTACTCTCTGAAGTACAAAAAGTGTACCGGAGTCAAGGGGTAGAAATCGGTGACAAACACGTCGAAGTGATGGTTCGCCAAATGCTTCGCAAGGTGCGTGTCATGGATCCAGGAGATACTGACCTCCTCATGGGAACTCTCATGGATATTACCGACTTTACGGATGCCAATGCGGCAACTGTTATCTCAGGGGGCGTTCCTGCGACAGCTCGTCCAATCCTGATGGGAATTACGAAGGCTTCTCTTGAGACCAATAGTTTCTTATCAGCGGCTTCCTTCCAGGAAACAACTCGTGTCCTCACAGATGCAGCTATCCGTGGAAAACGGGATAACCTCCTTGGTTTGAAGGAAAATGTAATCATTGGTAAGATTATCCCAGCCGGTACCGGTATGGCTCGTTACCGCAATCTAGAGCCACAGGCGATTAACGAAGTTGAAATCATCGAAGAAGTCCCATTGACAGATGGAGAAGTAGATGTAACAACTGAAGAAACTGCCTATATTTCTGAATAAGAAGGACAAACAAGTCTGCCATTGTGCAGGCTTGTTTTTTAGTTGGTAGCATCCGTGCGCTCTCATCCAGAAGATGATAGGTATTTTCTGTAGAATATTCGGGAATTCCGGATTCATGAGTTCACAATAGTTGCGTATTCGTGAGGAAGCAGTATAATATTGTCTAAAGGAAGAGAGAGTAAATCATGTATCAAGTAATTACCATGTATGGAGATGCCGAACCTTGGTGGTTCCTAGATGGCTGGGAAGAGGATATCGTTAGTAGTGTTTTTTTTGAAGAGTATGATGAAGCCTTGCGCTACTATCAGCGAGAGTGGGTTCATTTAGCCGAGCAATTTTCGCAACGAGATACTCGAAAAGGGACCATGGCAGCCTTCTGGGATACGACAGACCAGCTCTGGTGTGATGAGTGTGATGAGTACTTGCAACAGTATCACTCCCTCATGTTGATGGAGACTAAAGATGCTCTTCCCAAGGGGCTGCAGCAAAAAACGGGGAAATACAAGGTCCGACCTTGTCGCCTGAAAAACTAAAAGAGAGGGGGACAGAAATCGGTCATTCGTTAGAATTCGATTTCGTCGTCCCACCTCCGCACAATTGAGTAGGGCTGTAAAAGCTGATGAAAACAGCGTCGTAGAGCCCACTCAGCCACTGCGTCTTGCTCGACAATCTAAAAACAATTAAGAGGCTAGGACTTTTGTCCCAGCCTCTTTTTGCTAGTCTGTGTCAAAATGGATGGACAGTTGCTCTGTGTCAACCGTTACTTCTCCTTCCATACTCTGGATAGAAGAGAAGGGCTTGAGAATACGAGTGTGGTCTTAGGGAATCAGTTTTTTTATAGCTCCCTCCAAAATCACTTGTTTTATTTTGATATAAGTAAGAAAAGGGGCAAGACCTTTTCGAATAAAAGAGTGAGGAGAAAAATATGGTACAAGCATTAGCACAGGAACTTATTCAGGAAGCTGTCACCAAGCGAGTCAGTGATTTGTATTTCCTTCCAAAAGAAGGAGAGTATCATCTTTATGGAAGAATTCGGGAAGAACGAACCTGGTTTCGCAAGGTGGAAAGCGCGACTTACAACGCCTTAATCAGTCATTTTAAATTTTTGGCAGGGATGAATGTTGGAGAGAAGCGTCGAAGTCAGTTGGGGTCTTGTGACTATGAGTATGGTTCGGGTCACATTGCGATGCGCTTATCAACTGTTGCGGATTACCAAAACCGTGAAAGTATGGTGGTGCGCTTCCTCTATCCCGATTTAGATAATTTGACCTTTTGGTTTGATCAAATGACAGATTTTAAACCTGTCATTTCTGGTCGAGGTCTGTACTTGTTTTCAGGACCGGTGGGGTCAGGGAAGACCAGTCTCATGTATCGCTTGGCCCAAGAATGTTTTGCGGAGCGACAAATTCTGACGATTGAAGATCCTGTTGAAATTCAACAAGAACAGATGTTGCAACTGCAAGTAAATGAAGCAATCGGACTCACTTATGAAAATCTAATTAAGCTCTCGCTACGCCATCGCCCAGATCTCTTGATTATTGGAGAAATTAGAGATTCTAAAACGGCACAAGCTGTTCTCCGAGCTAGCTTAACAGGCCTCACCGTTTTTTCAACCATTCATGCCAAGGGGATTCCCGGAGTCTATCATCGGATGACGGAGCTAGGAGTTGCGCCGGAGGAACTTGATAAGGCTCTTCAAGGAGTGTTTTATCAGCGATTAATAGCAGGAGGAGGAGTTGTCGATTATGCGAATGAAAATTTTAAGGACCATTCACCACAGGCTTGGAACCGCAAAATGGATCGTCTGGTGGAAGAAGGTCGGATTCTTTCATCCGAAGCGGCCACCGAAAAAATTAAAGATCAAACAACAGCTTGAAGTGATTGATCTCTTCTACAATCTTCTCTCGAGTGGTTTTCATTTATCCGAAAGTATTTCATTTTTAAAAAGAAGCTGTCTGCTTCCAGAGAAATACACAGACCATATGGAAAAAGGCTTGTTAGAGGGGGCAAGCTTTTCGAAAATTTTAGAAGACCTTGGTTTTTCCTCTTCGGTCACCACCCAGGTCGCCTTAGCGGAACAGCATGGCCATTTGACACACAGTCTTCTGAAAATTTCAGACTACCTGAAAAGCCTGTCCCAAGTCCGAAATAAATTAGTAGAAGTTTTAACTTACCCTTTGATTTTACTGCTTTTTTTAATCCTGATGATGATAGGTTTGAAAAATTATTTAATCCCTCAGATGGAGGATGAAAACCTTGCGACGCAGCTGATCGGACATTTACCGACGATATTCTTGCTCCTTTTTGGAAGTGTACTTGTGTTGGTCTATGGGGCGACTCTCTACTTCCGAAAAAGTAAGAAAATCCTTGTATGTACACGGTTGAGTCGATTGCCCCTAGTTGGTCCCTTGATTCAGTTGTATCTAACGGCTTATTACGCACGCGAGTGGGGGAATTTAATCGACCAGGGGCTCGATTTGGCAACGGTTGTTTCCGTCATGACTCAGCAACGATCCCGCTTATTTCAAGAGCTTGGAGAAGAGTTTACAAAAGCGCTAGCCAGTGGCAGAGGCTTTCATAATCAAGTAGCCCTTTATCCTTTCTTTAGACGGGAGTTGCCTCTTATGATCGAATATGGAGACGCGAAAGGAAAGCTCGGAAAGGAGCTTGTGATTTATGCAGAGCGCTGTTGGAAAGACTTTTTTAGGCGGCTCCATCAGAAAATGCAGTGGATTCAACCCATGGTCTTTTTGTTTGTCGCCCTCATAATTGTCCTCATTTATGTAGCAATGCTACTGCCGATATATCAGAATATGGAGTTTTAAATGGAAAAATTAAAAAGAAAATATGTTTCTGCTTTTACATTAATCGAGATGTTAATTGTCTTACTGATTATTAGTGTTCTTCTTCTTTTATTCGTTCCCAATTTATCCAATCAAAAAGAAAATGTAAAAGAAACCGGTAATGCAGCGATTGTCAAGGTGGTGGAAGGTCAAGCGGAATTATATGAGATGTCGCATACGGATACGGCCTCCCTTCAGAAGCTGGTCAGTCAAGGGATGATTACGAAGGAGCAGTCAAGTGCCTATCAGGAATATTATGCAAAACATTCGGACCAAACGGCAAATATTGGAAATTAAGGCCTTTACCTTGGTTGAGTCTCTTTTGACCTTGTTTGTTGTCAGTTTTGTAACCTTGCTCTTTTACTCGGGTGTAGGCGAGGGCTTTCATCAGGCACAAGAACAATTATTTTTTCAAGACTTCGAAGCTCTCTATCGGGAAAGTCAAGATAGGGCTCTTCACTCGCATCAAGAGGTTGTCCTCCAAATCAATGAGACGAGTATCACAAATGGCCGTCAAACGAGTATCTACCCCCAAGGGGTTCGGCCAGCGCAGTCCTATCGAATTGTCTTTGCGCCCGGGACAGGTGGGAATTCTTCTTTGCAGAAAGTCGTTTTTCAATCAAGAAATGGTTTCGTAGAGTATCAATTGTATATAGGAAGTGGTCGTTATCAGAAAAAGAACCGTTAATGCCTACATTCTCGTTGAAGCGTTGTTTAGTTTGTTTATATTTGCAATGATTGTCAGTCTTCTTCTGGAGAGTGTCAGAGGTTTGAGACTCAACCAAGAAAGCTTGCATCATCAACGAGAGGAGAGAGAGACAGCGCTGATTGCCCTCCAAACCGGTCAAACACGCCTCAATCTAAATGGGATAGAAGTCGAAGTTCAGCGAAGTGAAGAAGGGGTCCGGATTCAATCAGAAGGAAAGGAGATTCTTCATGTTCTTAAAAAATAAAGAAGTTCCTGCCTTTACCTTATTAGAGTGTCTCGTGGCCTTATTTGTGATGTCAGGAAGTTTGCTGGTGTTTCAAGGATTGACCAGTCTCGTTCATCAAGAAGTGCAGTATCTTTCGACAAATGTGCAGAAAGATTGGTCCTTGTTTGTCGATCAATTTCGTACAGAGCTGGATGGAGTCGTTCTAGAGAAGGTGGAGCAGAACCGCCTGCTGGTTCGGAAACGAAAGCAACAGTTAGCTTTTGCTTTATCTGGGGCAGGGGATTTCAGAAAGACCGATCATAAAGGGAAGGGCTACCAACCCATGCTGTATGGATTATCTACTGTCAGGGTTCGTGAAAAAAATGGTCTTGTTCACTTTCAATTCACGTTTGAAAATGGAGTTATAAAGGAGTTTGCATATGCTTTTCAAAAAGCAAGTTAAGGCAGGAATACTACTGTATGCACTGCTTATGCTCGCTGTGTTTTCTCTCTTGTTGAACTTTTATCTCCACCGTCAAACTGCCGCAATGGACTTGCATAAAGAAATCGCAAAAAACCAGCAAGCGCGTGCTATTGCCTATGTATCTGAACAGGAATTGCGCTCGAGTAAAGAGTTGCTAAAAGATCAAAAACGTAAAGGGACGTTGACCTACCAAGAAGGGCTTTGTGACTATGTTATAGAGCAGGATTGGATGGTTCTAATCGTCCGTTTGCCTACTGGAGAAAGCTATGAATATCAGATGGCGCCTCCTAGCAAAAGCAGTTGAATTTTGATATGATAGAGGCATGGAATTCGAAAAGATTGAGCAGGCTTATGAACTCCTGCTAGAAAATGTTCAAACGATTCAAAATGCCCTTTCTACCAACTTTTATGATGCCTTGATTGAGCAGAATGTCGCCTATACGACTGGTGAAGGAGATTGGGATCGGGTCAAAGAAAATAATCAGCGGTTGCGTCAGCTTGACCTAACCGTAGAAGAATGGAGACGAAGTTTCCAATTTTTATTTATCAAAGGCAATCAAACAGAGCCTTTGCAGTTTAACCACCAGTTTACCCCAGACAGCATCGGCTTTTTGATGACCTATTTAATAGACCAACTCACAGAGTCAGAAACGGTAACCGTTCTAGAAATTGGTTCAGGGACGGGGAATCTTGCTTATACCATCCTGAATCACAGCCAGCGGACTCTAGACTACTACGGCATCGAAGTGGATGATTTATTGATTGATTTATCTGCTAGTATCGCTGACGTGATGGGGGTAGAGCTTGGTTTTGCCCAAGGAGATGCTGTTCGCCCTCAAATTTTAAAAGAAAGTCAAGTCATTGTTGGAGATCTTCCGATTGGCTATTATCCAGATGATACCATCGCACATCGCTATCAAGTGGCTGCAAAAGAAGAACACACCTATGCCCATCATTTGTTGATGGAGCAGGCTTTAAAATACTTAAAAAAAGATGGATTTGCCATCTTTCTGGCGCCGAACGATCTCTTGTCTAGTCCCCAAGCAGACCTATTAAAAAAATGGCTTCAAGAACAAGCGAGTCTATTAGCCATTATTGCTCTGCCACAAAATGTTTTTCGTGCAAAGCACATGAGCAAGTCCATTTTTATCTTGCAACGGAAAAAAGAAGTGGAAAAGGAAGTTTTTGTGTATCCGATTCGGGATTTACAAAATGCAGACGAAATGCGAGATTTCACCTTAAAGTTTAAAAAGTGGCAAGAAGAGAATGCAAAATAAGCAGAATTCTGCTATACTAGACTAAGGAAAACGCTTTTAGAGAGGGAATAATATGACAAAAACAATTGCAATCAATGCAGGTAGCTCTAGTTTGAAATGGCAACTTTACGAAATGCCAGAAGAGAAGGTTCTCGCGAAAGGATTAATTGAGCGAATTGGGCTTAAGGACTCTGTTCCGACGGTCAAGTATGGTGACCAAAAACATGAACTGGTTCTTGATATTGCAGACCATGTACAAGCTGTAAAAATTTTGTTAAATGACCTTATTGAACTGGGGATTATTCAAGATTTTAGTGAGATTACTGGAGCAGGACATCGGGTAGTAGCTGGTGGAGAAAGCTTCAAAGAATCCGTTGTGGTAGACGATGAAGTCTTAGCAGAGATTGAACGTTTGTCTGAGTTGGCTCCGCTTCACAATCCAGCAAATGCAGCTGGAATTCGAGCTTTCCGTGAAATTTTGCCAGATATTACCTCTGTGGCGGTATTTGATACAGCTTTCCATACAACCATGCAACCAGCAACTTACTTGTATCCAATTCCTACAAAATATTACAAGGAAAATAAAGTTCGTAAATATGGGGCACACGGGACCAGCCATTATTATGTAGCGCAAGAAGCTGCTAAAGTACTTGGCAAGCCTTTAGATAAATTAAAGCTGATCACGGCTCATATCGGGAATGGGATTTCCATTACGGCTAACTATCACGGGGAGTCTGTTGATACTTCTATGGGCTTCACACCGCTAGCTGGTCCAATGATGGGGACTCGTTCAGGTGATATTGATCCAGCGATTATTCCTTACTTGATTGCAAATGATCCAGATTTGAATGACGCAGCGGATGTGATCAACATGCTGAACAAACAATCAGGCCTCTTGGGAGTTTCGCAAGTATCTAGTGATATGCGTGATATTGAAGCTGGTCTTCAAAATCATGATCCACAAGTGGTCTTGACCTACAATATGTTTATTGATCGACTGAAGAAATTTATTGGTCAATATTTTGCTGTGTTAAATGGGGCAGATGCCATTGTCTTTACAGCAGGAATGGGTGAAAATGCTGTGATGATGAGAAATGACATTGTCCAGGGGTTATCTTGGTTTGGAATGGAATTGGACCCAGAAAAGAATGTCTTTGGTTATACGGGTGAAATTTCAACACCGGCATCAAAAGTGAAGGTACTGGTCATTCCGACAGACGAGGAATTGGTCATTGCACGCGATGTTGAACGACTAAAAAATTAAAACAAAGAGGCTGGGACAAAAGTCCTAGCCTCTCCATTGTTTTTGGATGGTCGAGCAAGACGCAGTGGTTGAGTAGGCTCTATTAGGTTGATTTCATCCGCTTTTACAGCTCGACTCAACTGTGCGGAGGTGGGATAGAAATCGAATTCTAACGAAGGACCGATTTCTGTCCCCCTCTCTTTTTTGAAAACGGATACTGTACAAATGTCCTTTTTTATGGTATGATGAACAGGAAAAGAACAGAGTAGGTGGTTTGCGTCAAGTGTGTATGGACGGGATGTTGCTATACAACGAAGTGAAAACGCGGTGAACCATTGCATCCGCTGTCGATAGAATTCTCTAGGACAGCTCCCCCCAATGATAAAGGAGCCTTATTTTGCAAAAGAAGTCAGTATTTACTATTCAACGCATTACAACTATTGCGATGTTGATTGCCCTCTCGATCGTGATCAAGCGTTTAGGGACGATTACGATTATTCCCGGACTCTTGAAAGTGTCCTTTGCGTTTGTCGCCAATACGTTGATTGGGATGGTTGGTGGTCCCTTCTGGGGATTTGTAGGATTAGCGGCTGGTGATGTCATTGGTATGGCCCTAAGTGGTGGAATGGGGCAATTTATTATCTGGTTTACCTTGTTAGAGGCTGTCCAAGGAGCTTTATACGGTTATTTTTATTATGGAAATGAGTTAGATGCTAAGGAACCAAAATCTTGGTTACGAGTAACATTGGCAACGTTAGCGATCATGCTCCTTGGGACCTTTATTGTCACCCCGATTTTGAATTGGATTTATAACGGAGTGCCGATTTTGGCACAGTATGCATCGGGACGGATTTTCAAAGTATTTGAAATACCAGTTCGCGTACTGGTGACCATGGCTTTGATTCCACCGCTTCAAAAAATTCCGGAGGTCCGTCGTTTGATGGGCTTGACGAGAAAGAAATAAAACATGACCGTCTGCGTAGACAGGCATGAATTGGTAACGCTATCCCCTAAAAAGGAGACCGACCCTACCAGGTCGGTCTCCTTTTGAATAGGTCAGGATGGCTAATATCGTTTGATCAAATCAACGGTAGAGCGATCGAGTTTTTTCACCAAGGCTTGTAAGAAGGCTTGGGCTTGTAAGAAATCATCCATGCTGTAGAGAGTCTGATGTGAATGGATATAACGGGCGCAGACGCCAATGGTGGTTGATGGGATTCCTTGGTTTTTGAGATGAGCGGCTCCAGCATCTGTCCCACCTTTTGCGCAATAGTATTGATATTTAATGCCAGCTTCTTCCGCAGTCGTTAGAAGGAAGTCTTTCATATTTGGCAAGAGGATATGGCCGGGATCATAAAATCGTAGCAGGGTTCCTTGTCCAATGGCTCCTTGGTCTCCAAAGACGTCTCCTGCTGGAGAGCAATCTACTGCGAGAAAGATTTCTGGGTCAAACTTTGTTGTTGATGCATGGGCACCACGGAGGCCAACCTCTTCTTGGACATTTGCTCCAGCAATTAAGGTATTGCCTAGTGATTGATTTTCAAGGCTTCTTACGAGTTCAGATACCATCAGCACTCCATACCGGTTGTCCCAGGCTTTCGAAATAACATTTTTTCCGTTTGCAGTCAAAATAGCTTCGCTTTCAGGGATGATTTGATCTCCAGGACGGACTCCGAATGTCTCTGCTTCTTCCTTATCGGTAAATCCAGCATCAAAAATGATCTCATCTACGCTCGGTAAACCAGGGTTTCCGTTGCTTCCACGTAGGAGGTGTGGAGGCATAGAACCAGAAATGACAGGGATGATACGACCGTCTTGAAGATGTAATTGAAAGCGTTGGCTAGAGATGACGAGAGGATTCCACCCACCCAGAGCCACTGCTCGAAAGGTTCCGTCTGATTTGATTTCACGGATCATAAACCCGACTTCATCCATATGCGATGCGACCAGGATTCGGGGTGCTTGGGGTTGGCTGGATTCTTTTATACCGAATAGACCTCCTAAGCCATCTGTCTCGATCCGATCCACGTAGGGAGTAAGTTGGTCACGTAAGTAGGTGCGAACAGGGCCTTCAAATCCAGAGACACCTGTTAATTCTGTTACTTTTTTGATGTTATGAAATAGTGTTAAGTCTTCCATTTTGCTCCTCCTTATAGCTACTATTTTAGCAGAAATTGTGATAAAATGTGAGCTATGAAGAAGAAAAATAAACGTCTACTAGGGATTGGACTTGCTGGTTTTGCTGGTCTGATGGTAGGATTTCAAATAGTGCAGAATAAATTAGAGCAGAAAAAGAAAGAGCGAAAGATACTGGCCATTCGGGCAGAGCTTCTGCGAAAAGGAGAAATCGCTGGCTTTTATATTTTGGAAGAAGAATCGTCTGGAGATGACCTGATTGGAGGAGCGGTTTTAGAGGATGGTCGAGTCTTTTCTTATGAAATGCTCGGACAGGCATTAACGATTGAGGAGGAAACACGATGATTCGGGCGAAATCAATGGAAGAAGTCGAAGGCTTGATCCAAAATGGGAAAAAAACAGTATTTGTCTTTACGGCGGATTGGTGTGGAGATTGTCGAGTTTTGAAGCCCCACTATCCAACGATTGAAGCGCATTTTCCTGATTGGATATTTGTGGAGTTGGATCGGGATGAGTTCATGCCCTTAGCCCAGCAGTGGGATATCTTTGGGATTCCGAGTTTTTTAGTGATAGAAAATGGAAAAGAAATCGCTCGTTTTGTCGATAAAAATCGGAAGACGAAAGAGCAAGTAATCGAGTTTTTAGAAGGATGTTAAGATGATATTTTCATATAATAAGCAACAAGTAGGAGATGTCCTCCTGGTAATTTTGACAAATACAAACGATGAGAAAGTCCAAGTAGAGCGATGTGGAAAGATCGCGCGTGTCTTCAACCCCGAAACGAATGAAGTGAGGGCCTGGAATATTTTTGATATCTCCAAATTGTTTCCTATAAGCGGTCGAGGCCAGGTTTTCTTAACAGATGATGAGATTGCAGTTCTCAATGCTGAAATGGAAAAAGAAGGATTTGCAGAACGTTTAGAAAACGATCAGGATCCTAAGTTGGTTGTTGCCCAAATACGAGAGATTCAAGATCATCCAGATAGCGACCACTTGCATATTTGTCAGGTGGAAATTCAAGATGGTCAAGTTGTTCAAATCGTTTGTGGAGCTCCAAATGCTTCTTTGGGGCTCAAGACAGTTGCAGCCCTACCTGGGGCCATGATGCCAGATGGATCCTTGATTTTCCCAGGAAGTTTGCGTGGAGTCGAGAGTTTTGGGATGTTGTGTAGCCCTCGTGAATTGGCTTTGCCGAACGCTCCTCAAAAACGAGGGATTATTGAACTAGACGCTGAAATTGAAGTTGGCCAAGCTTTTGATCCTAAACGACATTGGAAATGAGGAATGAACAAAAATTCTAGAACTATTTTCTAGGATTTTTTCTTTGTCTCCTCTTTCACGAATAAATAGATAGGAGGAAATGATATGTACAATAAAGTAATCACAATTGGACGTCTGACAGCGACACCGGAGTTGCAACAGACCAGTACGGGGAAAAGCCTGACGCGGGTTACCCTAGCAGTGAATCGGCGTTTTAAGACAATGGATGGGGACCGCGAAGCGGATTTTATTTCAGTCACCTTCTGGGGAAAATTAGCAGAAAATTTGGTGGCATACGGATCCAAAGGGAGTCTGATCTCCTTGGATGGTGAACTCCGGACGCGGCGTTATGAAAAGGACGGGAAGACGCATTATGTGACAGAAGTCTTGGGTCACTCCTTCCAGTTGTTAGAGAGTAAAACGCAACGTGCGATGAGGGAAAATGGCAGTATGGATGTAGTAACGACTGTCACGCTAGAAGAAGAGCCTCTTCCTTTTTAAGTAGATGCTATGGCTCCACTTGACGAATCCTTGTGGTAAATGTGGGGTCATAAAAAGTTAAAAATGGAAGATGGCAAAAACTTCGTTCTCCATATGGAACGAAAAGGTGTTTTATACGAGTTGTAGAGGGAAGGGCTGCAACCAAATCTGATAAAGGTTGGTTTGGTTCAACTCTCTTTTTGTGTCTCTCAGTTGATATAGAAAATCGGAATAAATTCTTGACTAATTCTGACTAAATGATACAATAGAAGAGTAACCATTAGCACTCGGTTGGTTAGAGTGCTAAAAACAGGAGGTAATGTTCGTATGTTAAAACCACTTAGCGACCGTGTGGTCGTAAAAATCGAAGAAAAAGAACAAACGGTTGGAGGGTTTGTGCTAGCAGGTGCTAGTCAAGAAAAACAAAAACGGCGGTTGTTGTAGCAGTTGGAGAAGGGATTCGGACACTGAATGGCGAATTAGTTGCTCCAAGTGTTGCTGTCGATGATCGTGTATTGATTGAGGCGCATGCGGGTATTGAGGTGACGGATCAAGAACAAAAAGTGCTAGTGATCCGTGAATCTGATATTCTCGCTGTCGTAAAATAGGAGGCAATAAAATGGCAAAAGACATTAAATTTTCAGCAGACGCACGTGAAAGCATGGTCCGCGGGGTGGATATTTTAGCAGATACCGTAAAGGTTACCTTGGGTCCTAAGGGGCGCAATGTAGTGCTTGAAAAATCATTCGGTTCTCCGCTGATTACCAATGATGGGGTGACCATCGCAAAAGAGATTGAATTAGAAGATCATTTTGAAAATATGGGAGCAAAATTGGTTTCAGAAGTTGCTTCCAAAACCAATGATATCGCAGGAGATGGAACAACAACCGCAACAGTTTTGACCCAAGCGATTGTTCGAGAAGGATTGAAAAATGTGACAGCTGGGGCCAACCCGATTGGTATTCGTCGAGGGATCGAAAAAGCGGTCTCTGCAGCCGTTGCCTCTCTGAAAGAAAAAGCGCAACCCGTTTCTGGAAAAGAAGCGATTGCACAAGTAGCGGCTGTGTCTTCTCGCTCTGAAAAAGTAGGGGAATACATCTCCGAAGCGATGGAAAAAGTCGGAAATGACGGTGTCATCACAATTGAAGAATCCCGTGGGATGGAAACAGAGCTGGATGTTGTTGAAGGGATGCAATTTGACCGTGGGTACTTGTCTCAATATATGGTGACAGATAATGAAAAAATGGTTGCTGAGTTGGATAACCCTTATATTCTGATTACAGATAAAAAGATATCTAATATTCAAGACGTCCTTCCATTGTTGGAGTCTATTCTTCAAACAAGTCGTCCTTTGCTTATTGTCGCGGATGATGTGGATGGAGAGGCTCTTCCAACTCTTGTATTGAATAAGATTCGTGGAACCTTTAACGTCGTGGCGGTTAAAGCTCCTGGATTTGGAGATCGTCGGAAAGCCATGCTAGAGGATATCGCAATCCTAACTGGTGGAACTGTGATTACGGAAGATTTAGGGCTAGAGCTTAAAGATGCTACCATTGAAGCTCTTGGCCAAGCGGCAAAAGTAACGGTGGACAAGGATCGCACGGTTATCGTTGAAGGTGCTGGAGATTCAGAAGGGATTGCTCAGCGTGTTGCCGTGATTAAATCACAAATCGAAGCGACAACATCCGAATTTGATCGCGAAAAATTACAAGAGCGCCTTGCAAAATTATCGGGCGGTGTTGCAGTGATCAAAGTCGGAGCAGCTACCGAAACAGAATTGAAAGAAATGAAACTTCGAATCGAGGATGCTTTAAATGCGACACGTGCTGCTGTCGAGGAGGGAATTGTTGCTGGTGGTGGAACAGCCTTGGTAGATGTGATCGATGCTGTAGCTGCCCTAGACCTCGATGGAGATGAAGCGACCGGTCGGAATATTGTGCAACGAGCATTGGAAGAGCCAATGCGTCAGATTGCGTATAATGCCGGCTTTGAAGGTTCGGTTATTATTGATCGATTAAAGCGGTCTGAAGCTGGAATGGGCTTCAATGCGGCTAGTGGTGAATGGGTAGATATGATTCAAGCGGGGATTATTGATCCCGTGAAGGTTACTCGTTCTGCTCTTCAAAATGCGGCTTCTGTAGCTAGTCTCATCTTGACAACGGAGGCGGTCGTAGCGGACAAACCAGAACCAGCCAGTGCAACACCAGCAATGGATCCAAGCATGATGGGCGGGATGATGTAAGAACGTTAATACAAGGACAGGTTTGGAGGAAACTCTGAATCTGTTTTTTGTCATCTGTCCTATAGCTGGATAGTCAAGGATAGTGGAAGAAGATTCAAAAATGGATCGGCAGGTTTGCGTCAGAGCTCTTGATGGAACGGAATCTTCGAAAAGCCAATACCAGCAAGACCTGGTCATTGATGCTCAGTAGAAGTGATCTCACACTCTTTTTAGCGAATGCAATCCGCTACCTTTCCTTGAAATAGGGTAGGAACAAAAACATCCGTCTTCCGGGAATAACTATTGACACACTGGGACTTCTATGGTATTATGATAGACGGTACTTTTTACTTTTGGTCTCTCAAAAGTGTACAGAGACGTGCTGACAAATGTTGCAAAAGTACACACAGATAGGGGTTGTCACCAAATGCCCTATCAACCAAAAATAAAAATTTTACAGGAGAATGTAGATGCCTACAATTAACCAATTGGTTCGCAAACCGCGTAAATCAAAAGTAGAAAAATCTAAATCACCAGCTTTGAACGTTGGTTACAATAGCCGTAAAAAAGTTCAAACAAATGTTTCTTCCCCACAAAAACGTGGAGTTGCAACGCGTGTTGGAACGATGACACCGAAGAAACCAAACTCAGCCCTTCGTAAATTTGCTCGTGTACGTTTGAGCAACTTGATTGAAGTAACTGCTTATATCCCAGGTATCGGACACAACTTGCAAGAGCACAGCGTGGTGCTTCTTCGTGGTGGACGTGTAAAAGACCTTCCAGGGGTACGTTACCATATCGTTCGTGGTGCACTTGATACAGCAGGTGTGACTGACCGGAAACAAAGCCGTTCTAAATACGGTACGAAACGTCCAAAAGGGTAAGAAGGGAGATTAGCTAAATGAGTCGTAAAAATCAAGCGCCTAAGCGCGAAGTATTGCCAGATCCATTGTACAACTCAAAATTGGTAACTCGTTTGATCAACCGTCTTATGCTAGATGGTAAACGGGGTACTGCAGCATCTATCGTATATGGTGCGTTCGATCAAATCAAGGAAGCAACAGGAAATGAGCCTCTTGAAGTCTTTGAACAAGCAATGGAAAACATCATGCCTGTACTTGAAGTACGTGCACGTCGTGTAGGTGGATCTAACTATCAAGTCCCAGTTGAAGTTCGTCCTGAGCGTCGTACTACTCTTGGACTGCGTTGGTTGGTAACCATCGCGCGGAACCGTGGTGAGCACACTATGGTGGATCGTCTTGCAAAAGAAATTTTGGATGCGTCCAACAATACAGGTGCATCTGTTAAGAAACGTGAAGACACCCACCGTATGGCTGAAGCCAACCGTGCCTTCGCACACTTCCGTTGGTAAGAAAATGATACTAAGAGCGACAAAGGCCCAAGGCAAAAATAGGAAACTGATGCAGTGTTCCGTGAACACAAAGCAGTTTATCTTTTTTGCGCCGGGCCTCGCTCGGGTTCAAATCAATTAACTTGAGCTTTTAGCCCAAGTACAATTCAACTTTTATCGTAAGTTGACACCAACATGTAATATAAATGATGACAACGGGTAGGTCCTGCCTATCCGTTTTGTTGGATAAAATCCAATAGAAAAATAATAGGAGAAATAACCTCATGGCACGCGAATTTTCACTTGAAAAAACTCGTAACATCGGTATCATGGCTCACGTCGATGCCGGTAAAACAACTACAACTGAGCGTATCCTTTACTACACTGGTAAAATCCACAAAATCGGTGAAACTCACGAAGGTGCATCCCAAATGGACTGGATGGAGCAAGAGCAAGAACGTGGGATTACCATCACGTCTGCTGCGACAACGGCTCAATGGGATGGTCACCGTGTGAATATCATCGATACCCCAGGACACGTGGACTTCACCATCGAAGTACAACGTTCCCTTCGTGTATTGGATGGAGCCGTAACTGTTTTGGACTCGCAATCAGGTGTTGAGCCTCAAACTGAAACTGTTTGGCGTCAAGCAACGGAATACGGAGTTCCTCGTATCGTTTTTGCCAACAAGATGGACAAAATCGGGGCAGACTTCCTTTACTCAGTAAGTACACTTCATGATCGTTTGCAAGCAAATGCGCATCCTATTCAATTGCCAATCGGTGCTGAAGATGATTTCCGTGGAATCATTGACTTGATCAAGATGAAAGCTGAAATCTATACCAACGACCTTGGTACAGATATTTTGGAAGAAGATATCCCAGCTGAATATGTGGATCAAGCAAATGAATACCGTGAAAAATTGGTGGAAGCAGTTGCGGAAACTGATGAAGAACTCATGATGAAATACCTTGAAGGTGAAGAAATTACCAACGATGAGTTGAAGGCGGCTATCCGTCAAGCAACAATTAATGTTGAATTCTTCCCAGTATTGTGTGGATCTGCCTTCAAGAACAAAGGGGTTCAATTGATGTTGGATGCTGTTATCGACTACTTGCCAAGTCCGGTTGATATTCCAGCGATCAAGGGTGTCAATCCAGATACAGACGAAGAAGAAACTCGTCCAGCCTCTGATAACGAACCATTTGCTGCGCTTGCCTTCAAGATCATGACAGATCCATTCGTTGGTCGTTTGACTTTCTTCCGTGTGTATTCAGGTGTCTTGAACTCAGGTTCTTATGTCTTGAACACTTCTAAAGGAAAACGTGAGCGGATCGGACGGATCCTTCAAATGCACGCGAACAGCCGTCAAGAAATCGAAACTGTTTATGCGGGAGATATCGCGGCTGCAGTTGGATTGAAGGATACGACAACTGGTGACTCATTGACCGATGAAAAAGCAAAAATCATTCTTGAGTCTATCGAAGTTCCAGAACCTGTTATCCAATTGATGGTAGAACCAAAATCCAAAGCTGACCAAGATAAGATGGGTATTGCCCTTCAAAAACTGGCGGAAGAAGATCCTACTTTCCGTGTTGAAACAAATCCTGAAACTGGTGAAACTGTTATCTCTGGTATGGGAGAGTTGCACTTGGATGTCTTGGTTGACCGTATGCGTCGTGAATTCAAGGTGGAAGCGAATGTAGGTGCTCCTCAAGTATCTTACCGTGAAACCTTCCGTGCGGCTACTCAAGCACGTGGATTCTTCAAACGTCAATCTGGTGGTAAAGGTCAATTCGGTGATGTTTGGATTGAATTTACACCAAACGAAGAAGGGAAAGGATTTGAATTCGAGAACGCTATCGTTGGTGGTGTCGTTCCTCGCGAATTTATCCCTGCAGTTGAAAAAGGATTGCAAGAATCGATGGCAAACGGTGTCCTTGCAGGATACCCAATGGTAGACATCAAAGCGAAATTGTATGATGGATCATACCATGATGTGGACTCATCTGAAACAGCCTTTAAAGTGGCGGCTTCTCTTGCACTTAAAGAAGCAGCGAAGTCTGCTCAACCAGCAATCCTTGAACCAATGATGTTGGTTACCGTAACTGTTCCTGAAGAAAATCTTGGGGATGTTATGGGGCATGTTACGGCACGTCGTGGTCGTGTAGATGGTATGGAAGCACATGGATCAAGCCAAATCGTTCGTGCGTATGTACCACTTGCTGAAATGTTTGGTTATGCAACTGTTCTTCGTTCAGCAACTCAAGGTCGCGGTACCTTTATGATGGTCTTTGACCACTACGAAGATGTACCAAAATCAGTACAAGAAGAAATTATCAAGAAAAACAAGGGTGAAGCTTAATCGCTTCTTCCAAATGAAGAGTTTGAAAGGTTCTTTCAGACTCTTTTTTTGGTTAAATCCTCCTTTCTCTACCTATTATTAGAGGTTTATCCTCTAAAAACATGCTTCAACTGATAAGAAGCTTCTCTCCTAGCGGTCCGTACATGAACGTTTCCCTTGAGGGCTAGAGGAATTGTTGGTCAAGATAGAATATGAAGAACAAGAGTCAATGAGAGACAGGCTGAAAGAAAATTAAGTTCATCCTGCTTGAAGTGAAGGGAAGATCCTTGATTTTTGTTGGGAATTGAGGTACAATAAGACTGTTGAAAAATACTTGTAATCATTCAAGTTATTATTTTCACATAATGGTTAAAAGGGAAACCTTTTAAAAAATTTAACGCGATTTTCATAAGGAGGAAATCATTCATGGTAGTTAAAGTTGGTATTAACGGTTTCGGTCGTATCGGACGTCTTGCATTCCGTCGTATCCAAAACGTTGAAGGTGTTGAAGTAACTCGTATCAACGACCTTACAGATCCAGTAATGCTTGCACACTTGTTGAAATATGACACAACTCAAGGTCGTTTCGACGGAACTGTTGAAGTAAAAGACGGTGGATTTGAAGTAAACGGAAAATTCGTTAAAGTTTCAGCTGAACGTGATCCAGAACAAATCGACTGGGCAACTGATGGCGTTGAAATCGTTCTTGAAGCAACTGGTTTCTTTGCTAAGAAAGAAGCTGCTGAAAAACACCTTAAAGGTGGTGCTAAGAAAGTTGTTATCACAGCTCCTGGTGGAAACGATGTGAAAACAATCGTATTTAACACAAACCACGACACACTTGATGGAACTGAAACAGTTATCTCAGGTGCTTCATGTACAACTAACTGTTTGGCACCAATGGCAAAAGCTCTTAATGATGCCTTCGGTGTAAAACAAGGTTTGATGACCACTATCCATGCTTACACAGGTGACCAAATGATCCTTGACGGACCACACCGTGGTGGCGACCTTCGTCGTGCACGTGCTGGTGCTGCAAACATCGTTCCTAACTCAACTGGTGCTGCAAAAGCTATCGGCCTTGTAATTCCAGAATTGAACGGTAAATTGGACGGTGCGGCACAACGTGTTCCAGTTCCAACAGGATCTGTAACTGAATTGGTTGCAACTCTTGATAAAGAAGTAACTGTTGAAGAAGTAAATGCAGCTATGAAAGCAGCATCTAACGAATCATTTGGTTACACTGAAGATCCAATCGTATCTTCAGATATCGTAGGTATTTCATATGGTTCATTGTTTGATGCAACTCAAACAAAAGTTCAAACTGTTGATGGAAGCCAATTGGTAAAAGTTGTTTCATGGTATGACAACGAAATGTCTTACACTTCACAACTTGTACGTACTCTTGAGTACTTTGCAAAAATCGCTAAATAATCCAAAAGAGGAGCCTAGCTCCTCTTTTTTTCTCTTTTTTTTATTGAAAATTCATCTATTTCTAGAATTTTTAAAAATATCTTGACAATATTCCGACAAAGAGCGTACACTATCAGTGATTGGCGGTTCTAACAGAAATATGTAAGCGGTTACAATAGAAAGGAGAAGTTTGTCACTGCTCTGTTTAGAAACGATACTCATAAAGTACATTTCTTAGGAGGAAATGATGAAAGGTCAATTATTTGAAAAAAGAAGTCGGTTTAGCATTCGTAAATACACAGTAGGAGTCTGTTCCGTTTTGATAGGAGCTTTTTTATTGGGGGCGCCTCTTGTATCGGCAGATGATGCTGTGGCTTCCGAGGTCAGTTCTACTGTGGTGGAAGGGGATCTAGGATCTACAAACATAGATGAAGTCAGCGCACAAGATGGAGAAGAAACGCCTCTAACTCCTCAAGCCGAATCTAGTACGACTATTGAGAATGGCACATCTACATCAGCGAGTACAGATGAAGAACTGGTTGATAAAGAAGTGGTCACTGCGCCATCTACTATCGAGGGTACAGGAGAAACGGGAGCACAAACTGGACCAGCTGCTGAAGAACCTCGGGCGGTTGAAGAAAAGGCTGTTGCAGACTCTCCGGTAGAAGAGGAGAAATCTATTCGGCCAAAAGAAGTGAAGTTTGAAACATGGACCGACTTGTTGAACTGGCAACCTGGGGCTAGAGAAGATGATGCAATCAATCGTGCTTCGGTTGCATTGGCAGAACGCTATCGTGGGACGCTTGTTAATCAGCAGGCGAATCCTGATGCTAAGGTTCAGGCCTTGTCCAATATGAATTCCAAAGCTAAGGACCATGCTTCTGTCGGTGGGGAAGAATTCAAGGCTTACGCTTTTGATTACTGGCAATATTTGGATTCAATGGTCTTTTGGGAAGGATTGGTTCCAAGTCCAGATGTGATTGATGCGGCCCATCGGAATGGTGTTCCTATTTACGGTACCCTCTTTTACAACTGGTCTGATAGTCTCAAGGATCAAGAGCGCTTTGTCGAGTCGCTAAAAGAGGATAGTGAAGGATCCAAGACGTTTCCAATCGCACGAAAACTGGTGGATTTAGCGAAATATTATGGTTTTGATGGTTATTTTATCAACCAAGAGACAACAGGACGTCTGGTGAAACCGTTAGGACCAAAAATGCGGGACTTTATGCTTTATACCAAGGAGTATGCCCGTTCTGTTGGCTATCCCATCCAGTATTCTTGGTATGATGCCATGACTTATGAATATGGTCGGTATCATGAAAATGCTTTAGGAGAGTATAACTACCAGTTTATGGAAAAGAACGAAAAAGGGGATAAGCCGGTAGATACTTTCTTTGCCAACTTTAACTGGAACAAAGCAGATGTTGACTATTCTATCAACACAGCTGATTATGTCAAACGAAGCCAATATGATGTGCTGGCTGGATTGGAACTGCAACGTGGCGGGTCCTACTTGACCAATGTAGACTGGGACGCTATTTTAGATGCAAACGGGAAATTGAGATTGTCTTTGGGTCTTTATGCTCCGGATACGATAACGGGTCTTGGCAAGACTGGAGATGGATACCATAAACACGAAGATATCTTCTGGACAGGTTACCAAGGGGATCCGACCAAGGGGAAACCTGGAGATAAATCATGGTATGGTTTGGCTAATTTAATTGCTGACCGAACAGTGATTATCTCTCCAAATTTCAGTACTAGCTTTAATACTGGTCACGGGAAAAAGTGGTTTGTAGATGGAGTAGTTTCTAAGGACGGTGAATGGAATTATCGCTCGGTTTCGGGTATATTGCCGACTTGGCGGTGGTGGATTCAGCATGCAGAAGGGACCCAGGCCTTAAAAGGCGGCTATGATTTCGACCAAGCCTACAATGGTGGGAATTCTATCGCCTTTTCAGGGAAGTTAGAAGCAAATAGTAATCAGCATGTGATGCTCTACTCTACAAAAATTGCTGTCCAAGATACCAGCCGATTAAGTCTGGTTCACAAGGGTGGGTTGCAGTCAGAGGCCTATGTGACGATCACGACAGATCCGGAATACAAAACGGTTCGTCGCTACAAATTGAGTCCGAGTGATGATTGGCAAGCGCAAACTTTTGATCTTTCGGATTTGAAAGGGCAAACGATTTACTCCATTGGTCTACACTTTAACAGCGATCAAACAGTGGATGACTTCCAATTCCATCTAGGACAGTTGTCTGTATATAGTCAGACAGAAAAACCAGCGGCACCGAGCCAAGTGTCTGTGAAAGCCAAGCGATTACAAAATGCACAAGAAGCAGAGGCAATCATTCATTTCCAAGGTAGTGAAGGAGCTGACTATTATGAAGTCTACGAACAAGATGGAGATGGTTGGCGGATCGTGACGGGTTCATCAGGCACAACGGTCTATTTGGCAAAATTAAGTCGCTCTGCTCAGGCCCAAGGCACTAAACAAACCCTCAAAGTCGTAGCGGTTGGTAAAAACGGTCTACGTTCTGATGCTGGCTTAGTGGACTTTGATTGGGGGATGACAACAGGAGATACGACATTACCTAGAGCATTAGCCCCTAATGTGGTGTTAGGAGCCAAGGTCATTGATTCCAGTTTCCCTAAATCAGAGGGAAGCGAAGGTATGGAAGGAATGCTCAATGGGACAATCACCAGTTTGTCAGACAAATGGTCCTCTGCTCAACTCAGCGGTACGGTTGATATCCGCTTGACTCAACCTCGGACCATTGTTCGTTGGGCGATGGACCACGCTGGTGCGGGTGGAGAGTCAGTCGATGATGGGAAGATGAACACCCGCGACTTTGATCTTTACTACAAAGATGCGGACAACCAGTGGAAATTAGCTAAAGCAATTCGTGGCAATCGGGCGCATGTAACGGATGTTACACTAGATAAGCCAATTACGGCACAAGAATGGCGTCTACATGTCATTACGGCTGATAATGGTACTCCTTGGCAGGCGATCCGGATTTACAACTGGAGAATGTATGAAAGCCTTGATACCGAAACCGTTAATGTTCCAATGAAACATGCTGCGGTTCGGGACCTCGGAGATGGCTACCTCCAAGTTGGATTCAAAGACGTAGCGGCTAAGACGACAGTCTTTGTCTACGATGCACCAACAGCCACCAAGGCAATTGGCCAGGGAAGTGTAGATGAAGCTGGGGATTTGGTGTTGGCACCAATCCACTTTGACAAAAAGCCAAATCTGCTTTACTACCGAGCTCAAACAGAAGGGAAAGAATTGAGCAATATCTTAGCCATTTCTGTGCCAGAGCAAGAAAAAACCATTGCATCTGTCAGCTTAGAACAAGCTCCAACGAAGACCTCCTATACTCAGGGAGAAGATTTGCAACTAGAAGGTGGCTTGTTACGAGTTCGTTACCAAAATGGTTTGCCAGATGAGCTGATTCAATTGACCAATACGGCAGTCGTGGTAACAGGATATAAAGCAAATGATTTGGGAGAGCAAAACCTGACGGTATCCTATCTAGGAAAAACTCTAGACAAGGGCTTTACCGTCCAGGTCGAAGCCAAGCCGGATGAGGAGGAAAAGACTGTGCAAGCCATTGGAATTGCAAGTCTTCCAAAGACGGAATACACTGTTGGTGAAAACTTGGACTTGTCAGAAGGACGCCTCAAAGTAACGTTTGAAGATGGATCGTCTGAAGAACTATCGATGGAAGATCAAGAAGTCTATGTATTTGGCTACGATAAATCAAAAGAAGGTCGCCAAACAGTGACACTTCTCTATCGAGACCAACTCGCAAGCTTCGAAGTCTTAGTCTCGCCAAAAGCGGCGCTCAACGATGAATACCTTAAGCAAAAACTAGCGGAAGCTGAAAAAGTGATGGAAAAACCTATCTATAGCTTTGCTAGCCATGAAAACAAGCTGGCTTTGGAAGAAGCAGTGACAGAAGCTCAACTGGTCCTGGAAGAGCATGAAACCAGCACGCAAGCCCAGGTCAATGAACGTCTCAATATCTTAACAGAAGCCCTGGATAATCTAGACGGTGAAGAGCGGTTTAAGGAAGCTGTTCTTGAGATGACAAGCTTAACAGCTCAAGCACAAGAAAAACAAGCTCACTTGCCAAATCACCCTGCTCGTGAAGGATTGGAAAAAGCGATTGCGCAAGTCAAAACTCTCCTAGAGAAAGACTCAGTAACTCCTGAAGAATTGGCAGATGCAAAAACCAGCTTAGAGAAAGCGATTGCTGCTTTAGATGAAGAGAAGAGAATCATCTTCAAAGATGACAAGACAGGAATTGAGGTTCACTTCTCTGCTAAGGAACCAATTGCGATTAAGGGCTTGAAGGTAGACGTTCTTTCCTCAGAGACAACAAAGAATGGTCGCCTCTTTGACATTGAAGCGGTCGATGCTGATGGACAGGATATCGATCTACAGTACGCCTCTCTCGTTCGCATTCCAATCGAAGAAGGCCGAGAAGTTGAGAAGGTTCTCTTCTTGCCAGAAAATCAGCCAATTCAGGAATTGTCATTTGAAGTGGTAGAGGGTTATGTGGTCTTCACAGCGCCTCACTTTACCCACTATACAGTGGTTTATAAGGCGCTTGATTCAACAACGGACAAGCCACAAGATCCGGCTGACAAAGAGATTTCAGAGCCAAATGAAATCCAGTCGCCAAAGAAGATCGTTCCGCTTTCTACAAAACCACTTGAGGAAAAGAAGGCTACTAAGGAAACTGCATCAGAGCAAACCTTGCCTGAGACTGGAGAGAAAGCTTCATCTCATGCACTGGCTCTTGCTGCGCTTGGTCTATTGTCTGCTTCTTTGTTGCTTGTGTCAACGAAAAAAGAAGGTTAGGCCAGAGGTCGGAAGGAGCGAATTAAAAGGTTACTCTAAACCTGTTGAAAGAGAGAGTGGGACAGAAATCGGTCCTTCGTTAGAATGCGATTCCGTCGTCCCACCTCCGCACAGTTGAGTCGGGCTGTAAAAGCTGATGAAATCAGCCTAGTAGAGCCCGCTCAACTACTGCGTCTTGCTCGACAATCCAAATACAATTGAGAGGCTAGGACTTTTGTCCCAGCCTCTTTTGTATCTTTAGAGTAATGAAGACACCCTTCTTATAGTTGATGAAGTTTCTCAGCCCAAATCCTAGATGCTTGATGTCTTTAATCAGCTTGTTAATCGCTTCAAGTTTCGCGTTTGAATAGTCCGTTGCTAGTGTGTTTATGATGTATTGCTTGTGTCTAAGAAAGGTCCTAAAGAGCGTTTGAAAGTCGTACTTGATGTACAATCTAAGCCCCTCATCAACCTTCAGTGGCTGTTTAATTTACTGTATCAGGACAGGTTTAATGAAAGATGAAAATGAATAAAGGTTTCATCTGATAAGCAAAGGTAATGTCAATTCTGCTAGATGAAATAGAGAACAAGAAAAGTTTAGGCTTTTTCTATCTCTTTTGCTGATTTTGTGATATAATTAACACGTATAAAAAAGAAGGAGTCTTTCCAAATGGCTAAATTGACTGTTAAAGACGTTGACTTGAAAGGGAAAAAAGTTCTCGTTCGTGTTGACTTCAACGTACCTGTAAAAGACGGCGTGATTACCAACGACAACCGTATCACTGCTGCGCTTCCAACGATCAAGTACATCCTTGAACAAGGTGGACGTGCAATCCTCTTCTCACACCTTGGACGTGTAAAAGAAGAAGCGGATAAAGAAGGCAAATCTCTTGCTCCTGTAGCGGCTGACTTGGCTGCTAAATTGGGTCAAGATGTTGTCTTCATCCCAGGTGTGACGCGTGGTGCTGAATTGGAAGCAGCGGTTAACGCTCTTGAAGACGGACAAGTTCTCTTGGTTGAAAACACTCGTTATGAAGACGTTGACGGCAAGAAAGAATCTAAAAATGATCCTGATCTTGGTAAATACTGGGCATCACTTGGAGATGGTATCTTCGTAAACGATGCATTCGGTACTGCTCACCGTGCACACGCATCTAACGTTGGTATCTCAGCAAACGTTGAAAAAGCAGTTGCTGGATTCCTTCTTGAAAACGAAATTGCTTACATCCAAGAAGCAGTTGAAGCTCCAGAACGTCCATTCGTAGCCATCCTTGGTGGTTCAAAAGTTTCTGATAAGATCGGTGTTATCGAAAACTTGCTTGAAAAAGCGGATAAAGTTTTGATTGGTGGTGGGATGACTTACACCTTCTACAAAGCACAAGGAATCGAAATCGGTAACTCACTTGTCGAAGAAGACAAACTGGATGTTGCGAAAGCTCTTCTTGAAAAATCAAACGGTAAATTGATCTTGCCAGTTGACTCAAAAGAAGCAAACGCATTTGCTGACTACACTGAAGTGAAAGACACTGAAGGTGAAGCAGTAGACCCAGGTTTCCTTGGTTTGGATATCGGTCCTAAATCAATCGCTAAATTCGACGAAGCTTTGACTGGTGCGAAAACAGTTGTATGGAACGGACCAATGGGTGTCTTTGAAAACCCTGACTTCCAAGCTGGTACAATCGGTGTCATGGACGCGATCGTGAAACAACCAGGCGTGAAATCCATCATCGGTGGTGGTGACTCAGCTGCTGCAGCGATCAACCTTGGACGTGCAGACAAATTCTCATGGATTAGTACGGGCGGAGGGGCATCAATGGAGCTCCTTGAAGGTAAAGTATTGCCAGGTTTGGCTGCACTTACAGAAAAATAATTTCAGCCCGTTAGTCTCTACAAAATCCTGATTTTGTAGAAAAGGAACAAAACTGAAATGGTAACAAGAGGCTGGGACAAAAGTCCTAGTCTCTTTTTTGTTTTTGGATTGTCGAGCAAGACGCAGTGGTTGAGTGGACTCTAATGCGCTGATTTCATCAGCTTTTACAGCTCGACTCAACTGTGCGGAGGTGGGACGACGAAATCGAATTCTAACGAATGACCGATTTCTGTCCCACTCTCTTTTTGTTGTTCAAAGATTTACTGTATTTTCAAAGCTTCATTTACTGAAGGGGAACAGCTCATTCTTTTGTGGTCTCTGCCTGATTAAACTTCAGCAAAAGACTAGGAAGAAGGGTCTAGAGTTTCATAGTTTTTGAACATTTAGGAGGGAATATGGTAGAATAGAATAAAGTGAGGTAGGGCATGGATTATTTTAAAAAACATAAATTTGATGTCTCAAAATTTAGATTAGGAATGCGAACCTTTAAGACAGGTGTTGCGGTCTTTATTGTGTTGCTCGTTTTTGCGATATTTGGTTGGCGAGGATTGCAAATTGGGGCATTGACAGCGGTTTTTAGCTTGCGAGAAGATTTTGATCAAAGTGTGCATTTCGGTGTTTCACGTATCCTAGGAAATAGTATTGGCGGTTTTTTTGCCCTTCTTTTTTTTATTGTAAACCAGTATTTTAACGGGGCTTATTGGGTCACACTCTTTTTAGTTCCGGTGATGACCATGTTAACAATCATGACGAATGTCGCGATGGAAAATAAATCAGGTGTTATCGGTGGTGTTTCTGCCATGCTCATTATTACCTTGTCAATTGCACCAGGTGAAACATTTATGTATGTGTTTACCCGCATTTTTGAGACATTTATCGGCGTCTTTATTGCTATTTTGGTCAATTACGATATCGACCGAATCAAATCCTTTTTATCTCGAAGAAGGAAGAGCCCAGATAAAGCAGTGGATCAGTAAAAAATTTCAGCTATGTTAGAAGTTCTGACATTGCCTCTTGACCGTGTTAGAAAATCGTACTATAATAACCTAGATAGGAGTTGTTCATGAAAGAAAAAGAGCTCCGGCGTTCCCTTGCCGTTTTTCCGATGGGGTCTGTGATGAAATTGACGGACCTGACAGCACGTCAAATTCGTTATTATGAGGATCAAGGATTGATTCTTCCGGAAAGAAACGAAGGAAACCGTAGGTTGTATTCTTTGAATGATATGGACCGACTTTTAGAAATTAAGGATTTTCTTTCGGAAGGTTTTTTGATCGCAGATATTAAAAGAGAATATGCGAAACGAGAAGCGAATAAGAAGAAATCTTTATCCGATAGTGAGGTTCGTCGTTTATTGCGGGCTGAATTATCTCATCAAAGTGGGTTTACGACATCCTCTCATCCGTTTCGTCCATTACACTAAGCAATCGCTCATTTTAGGAGGAGTACTGAATGACTATTACAGCAGCTGATATCCGTCGAGAAGTTGAAGAAAAAACGTAACCTTTTTACGATTGATGTTCACAGATATCTTGGGAACGATGAAAAATGTCGAGATTCCAGCGACCGAGGAACAATTGGAAAAGGTGCTTTCGAATAAAGTCATGTTCGATGGGTCTTCGATCGAAGGGTTTGTTCGAATCAATGAATCAGATATGTACCTATATCCGGACCTTAACACCTGGACGGTTTTCCCTTGGGGAGATGAAAATGGTGCTGTAGCTGGGTTGATTTGTGATGTCTATACGGCAAGTGGAGAACCTTTTGCGGGGGACCCGCGTGGAAATCTCAA
>NZ_KQ969506.1:1132058-1188574 GCF_001578875.1 Streptococcus sp. DD13 | reverse complement strand
ACCTTGGACCAGAACCAGAGTTTTTCCTCTTTAAGATGGACGAGGAAGGCCACCCAACCCTTGAGGTCAATGACCAAGGTGGGTACTTTGACTTGGCTCCAACAGATTTAGCGGACAATACTCGGCGTGAAATCGTAAATGTCCTAACGGAAATGGGATTTGAAGTGGAAGCTTCTCACCACGAGGTAGCGGTGGGTCAGCATGAAATCGACTTTAAGTATGCAGAAGTGTTAAAAGCTTGTGACAATATCCAAATCTTTAAGCTTGTAGTAAAAACCATTGCTCGTAAGCACGGTCTTTATGCGACCTTTATGGCCAAACCAAAATATGGCATTGCTGGTAGCGGAATGCACTGCAACATGTCTCTCTTTAATGAAAATGGGAATGCCTTTTTTGATGCGAATGATCCACGAGGAATGCAGTTATCACAAGATGCCTACTATTTCCTCGGAGGCTTGATGAAACATGCTTATAACTATACAGCCATCATCAACCCAACAGTGAATTCCTATAAGCGTCTAGTCCCTGGCTTTGAAGCGCCTGTTTATATTGCTTGGGCAGGAAGCAACCGGTCACCCCTGGTTCGTGTCCCTGCTTCACGTGGGATGGGAACGCGTCTTGAATTGCGGTCCGTTGATCCGACTGCCAACCCTTACCTGGCCCTAGCTGTGTTGCTAGAAGCAGGATTGGACGGTATTATCAATAAAATCGAAGCTCCTGCACCTGTGGAAACCAATATTTATGGAATGAGTGCGGAAGAGCGGAAAGCAGCAGGAATTATTGATCTACCATCAACCCTTCACAATGCTGTAAAGGCTTTGAGCGAGGATGAGGTGGTGAAAGCTGCGCTTGGAGACCATATTTATACCAACTTTGTCGAAGCAAAACGGATCGAATGGGCTTCTTATGCAAGTTTTGTTTCTCAATGGGAAATTGAAAACTATCTGCATCTCTATTAAGAATGCATGGCCCATCCTTTGCAAGTGAAGCCAAGTGCCGATCGCAAGTAAGGGAATACGAATGTACAGTAGAAAAAAGGGGGCTAAAGCCCTCTTTTTTTATTGGGATGCTGGATTTTAAGATGCGAGAGGATGCTGAAGAATGGCATGAAAGAGGGGTTTGTAAGTTCTGAAAGCGATTGACAAAGAGGAGTTAATAAGATAAAATAGGAATACCTAGAAAAAAGGAGAATTATGAAAATGGATAAACAAAGACTATCGTTTTTGATCACTGCTTTGGTTGGCTTTATCGCGTCACTATTGCCTTGGTCAACTCTTTCAGGTGGATCTTATTACACAGGGTCATATAGAGATCTTTTTGGTTTTGATCGTGATGGAAAATTAACTGTTTTTCTTTTCTTGTTCATCGCGATTATCGCCTTAATTGGCTATATTTCAACTCAAATGGCCGCTAGCTTATTGGTGACAGAGTTCCTCTTGGGACTTGTTATCGTTGTGATTGCGTTTCTGGATATTATTAGTGTGAATAATCTGATGGGATATGCTGCTGGCTTGAGTGTTGGATATGGTCTATGGATTACATTGGTTGCGGCGATTGCTGTTGTGGTGATTCCGTTTGCGCTTCCACCACGTTTGTCAGGGGCTGGTTTTAGCCAATTCTTTGAAAACGTAGCGAAATTGTTTAAAAATCCAAACCCACGTCCGGTGATTCCTCAAGCAGCTTACCCAGGTCAAGCTCCACAGTTTCCAGGCCAAGTACCTCAAGGTCAAGCACCTTATACACAACCTGTACAACCCCAAGCTCAAGCCTATGCACAACCCCAAGCTCAGGCTCCACAATTCCCGGGCCAAGCACCTCAAGCTCAGGCTTACACACAACCAGTACAGCCCCAAGCTCAAGCCTATGCACAACCTCAGGCTCAGGCTCCACAATTTCCAGGCCAAGCACCTCAAGGTCAAACGCCTTATACACAACCAGTACAACCCCAAGAGCCAGTTGCTCCAGTCTTTCCTAACGTAGGGGGACCTGTTCAACCAGTTGCGCCACAGTTCCCAGGTCAAGCAACGACAGAACCAACATCTGAAGGATCAGGCAACCCTGCTTCAGCAGATAGTCAATCTCCTCAAGTATAAAGGATGAAAAAGTCTGAAACAATCGTTTTCAGACTTTTTTGTATAGGAGGAAGAAGTATAAGGAGCTTGGTGGCAGGATTCGGATAGGAAAGAATTTGAAAAGGGCATATTGGACTAAGTCTCATCGGTCTGAATAAGCTGTAAAGTCCTCCCCCAGGGTTCTTAGATGGATCTGAAAAATTCCTTCGAAAAAACGATGGAAAAGGGTGTTCGATCATGTTGACAAGGGGGACAAAGACTGTTATAGTTAAGGAAAATGGCCCATAAGAGGAGTAAAATGTAAAACAACAACGTGTTTTTATTGTTCTTTTGTCCATTTTGGGAGCCTTAACCGTTTGCCTGGAATGGGTACAGATTTATTTAGGAGAATTTGCCCCCCATTTAGGAGTCTCATCTATATCTCATTAAAAGGAATCTGGACAGACGGAAATATTACCGCTGACGCACAGCGTCTTGTTTCAGGGGCTTTCCTTTATTTTCTTACGAGGGGATTTGGTCTGATTGGGATGACCACACTCTTGTTCTATGTTCTAGTAGGAGCTAAAAGGCGAGTGCTACTACTCTAGTAGTTGTAGCGGTTGGTCAGGAATTTTTTTCTGCCAGCTGCGTCGATGCAGATGCAAGAGTTTCCCTCTTATTAGGGGCCTGCATATTGGGAGTTTTATGGTTCTTTATCCCTGTTTTCAATCGCAAACAGACGACTCGAGGAGATGGAGGAGCTGTACATATAGAGGATAATTCCAGGAGTCCTTTATTGGAATCTTCTGGTCGTGGTAGAAGTGGATCGTTTTGAGTGAAAAGGTTTGTTGTTTATTAGGAGGAGATGAAAATGGAAAAACGACGGTTTCTAACGATTATTTGTGGTATTTCTGGACTGGTGTCGGTCTTTTTACCTTGGATTAGTATTGATGCGTTTCAGTTGACGATGAATGTCAATGGATTTGGTAGGGGGGATACGCCTACGGATGCTTTTGTGAGCCTGATTTTATTTGGCTTAATTGTGGCTCTTTCTCTTATCGGAGAACGGAAGGAAGAATTTTCCCCGGTATTTTCTTATTCCATTTGTGGGCTTGCGGTCTTGTCCTTTATATTTGGGCTGGTTGAGTTTTTTGCAGTGCATGGAAAGGTTGCAACGGTGGACGCTCAGTTACGAGCTGTCAGTGAGGCTGCCTACAAAGGTGGCTCAGTTGGCTATGGAGTGTATATCAGTTTAGTTGCCTCTCTGGTAGTGGTTATCCTACTTGGACTTCCGATTGTCCATCATTTTCAAAGGAAGCATCAATAAATTGAAAAAAAGAGAGCGGGACAAAAATCGGTCATTCGATAGAATTCGATTTCGTCGTCCCAGCTCCGCACAGTTGAGTAGGGCTGTAAAAGCTGATGAAATCAGCGTGGTAGAGCCCACTTAACCACTGCGTCTTGCTCGACAATTCAAAAACAAACAAGAGGCTAGGACTTTTGTCCCAGCCTCTTTTGATTTCTATGAATGGTTGTGGTCTTGTTACTCGTCTGGTGTCAAGATCATTGGGATAATGATTGGTTCCCGCTCAGTCCGTTCATAAAGGAAGGGACGTAGAGCATTTACAATCGCTCCGTTGACAGACTGGATATTGGCCTCTTTGTTTTTGAGGGCAATCCGAATGGCGTTAAAGAGGATACGCTGGCTTTCCCGGATTAGTTCCCCGGATTCACGCATGTAGATGAATCCACGGCTCAAGATATCTGGTCCTGCTAAAATCATCTTCGACTGGAAGTCAACGGTTGCAACGGCTAGGACCACTCCGTCTTCGGACAAATCACGACGGTCTTTGAGGACTGCAGCTCCAATTTCTCCGATACGATTTCCGTCTACATAGATATCCTGAGCATTAAAATGTCCAGCTCTCCGTGCAGAGTTAGCGGTCAGTCCTAAGACATCCCCATTTTCCAGGATAAAAATATTTTCCTTAGGGACACCGGTATCCACTGCTAGTCCAGCGTGGATCTTCTGCATCCGGTATTCTCCGTGAACAGGCATGAAGTATTTTGGTTTAATTAAGCGCAACATGAGTTTTTGCTCTTGCTGACCACCGTGTCCAGAGGTATGGATGTTGTTCACTTTTCCGTGGATAACTTCTGCACCAGCCTCTGTCAGGATGTTGATCAACTGGTTGACACCTGTTGTATTTCCGGGGATGGGGCTGGAAGAAAAGATGACCGTATCCCCTGGTTGCAGTTGTACTTGACGGTGAGTCCCATGGGCGATCCGTGAGAGAGCAGCCATGGGTTCCCCTTGACTACCTGTACACAAAATCATCATTTCACCTGCAGGATATTCTTTGATTTCAGAAGGTTCAATAAAGGTTCCTTCTGGAACTTTGATGTAGCCTAGCTCGATTCCGTTGACGATTGCCTTTTCCATGGACCGACCAAAGACGGCAATTTTCCGTCCGGTCCGAACGGCAGCTTCTGCAGCTTGTTGCAGACGGAAGATATTGGAAGCAAAGGAGGCAAAAATAATCCGTCCTGTGATACCTTCGATAATCTTCATAATGGACTGACCAACAATTTTTTCGGAATTAGTGAAGGTTGGAACTTCTGCATTGGTCGAGTCAGATAAGAGACAGAGAACGCCTTCTTCTCCAAGGGCAGCCATTCGATGCAAATCTGCAGGTTCTCCAACAGGGGTGAAGTCAAACTTGAAGTCCCCAGTACAGACAATTTTTCCTTGAGGGGTGTCGATAACGACCCCTAAAGGCTCAGGGATGGAGTGGGTTGTCCTGAAAAAGGAGACACTCAAGTGCTTAAAGGTCAAAACGGTATTGGCATTGATCTCGTGTAAGGTTGCGTCCCGGAGCAGACCGTGTTCTTCTAATTTTCCGCGGATTAATGCTAGGGCAAGGGGACCTGCGTAGATAGGGATATTCGCTTGCTTGAGCAGGAAGGGAATCCCTCCGATATGATCTTCGTGACCGTGGGTGATGACCAGTCCTTTGACCCGATCGATATTTTCAACAATATAAGAGTAGTCTGGGATCACGTAGTCAATCCCTAATAGATCATCTTCGGGGAATTTAATACCGGCATCTACAATGATAATTTCATTCTTGTATTCGATCCCGTATGTGTTTTTCCCGATCTCTCCCAAACCACCGATGGCGTATACGCCGACTTCTTCAGGTTTTAGATTGATAGATGACATGGATTAAAACTCCGTAATTTTAAAATCAGAATGCTCTTTTTCGTAGTTTAAATGATTCTCCGAAAGCAACTCAATAAACTCGATGTTGTAAGAAGTGTTTTGCTCGACCAGCGAGCGAACAGCGATCCGTCCGTCAAGCTCATTTGCGGCGTCTACGTCAACATAGAGCGATTTGGTTTGTTCACGCTTTGGATTTCGCTCTTTGGTTTCCTGATAAAAAACTTTATAAATCATGGCTTTCCTTTCTTTTGCAGACAGACAACTCAAAGTCACATAGTGACAGGGTCATTTATGTAAAGAGATATGGAATTTTTTAGAGTTGTCATTTTCTTTTGAAACGTTGCAATTATTCATATTATATCATAAAAGACTAGTTAGGTAAAAGGGATGGGAGAATTAAGAAGGAAATGTCCGTTTTTTTCAAGATGTTTCAGAAAAGTTGGGAGGCCTTGGATTGAAAAAATGATGAAGATAGCTTACAATAAATAGAGAAAACGAGGAATGAAGAATGAAAATACTTTCCATGGATACGTCCAATCAGGCCTTGAGTGTGGCTTTGGTTGATGGACTAAGCTTGATTGCAGAATTTACCTTGACAGTGCGAAAAAACCATAGTATTAGTCTCATGCCAACGATTGATTTTATGGTCAAGTCTGCCGGTTGGACCCCGAGGGATATTGATCGGATTGTGGTGGCTAAGGGGCCGGGTTCCTATACTGGCCTTCGGGTAGCCGTTGCGACAGCGAAAACGTTGGCCTATAGCTTAGGGTGTGAAATAGTGGGGATCTCCAGCTTGCGCTCTCTTGTCCCAGAAGGATTGGGAGGTACGGTTGTTCCTGTCATCAATGCCCGTCGCAATCATGTCTATGCTGGTTTTTATGTGGACGGTGACCCAGTTCGGGAAGACACCTATATTGACTTTGAAGACTTGTTGCAGGACTTATCTTTGGTAGAGGGGGAGATTTATCTCGTAGGAGAAATTGCGGCCTTTCAGGAACAAATTGAGGCAAGTCCCCTTCACCTCCATGCAATTGAGACCCTCCCGTCAGCTCTGGATTTAGCAATGTTGGGGCAAACCTTACCGACAGAGGACGTTTTGAGTTTTGAGCCCAGTTATTTGAAGCGTGTCGAAGCCGAGGAAAAGTGGTTGGAAAGCCATGAAGAAGGGACCCAACCCTATATTCAACGCCTATGATTGAAATGAGAGAAATAAATGGTCTAGAAGAAGAACAGGTCTCATCTATAGAAGAGCTATTGCGGCTTGTGTATGGGGCGTCTTCTTGGACCAGACAACAAATTCAGTCGAATCTTTCTCTGGAGAGCAGTCGCTACCTTGGGGCTTGGCGAGAGGGGAAATTGGTGGCCCTCTTGGTGCTTCATTTGATGGGGCAAGAACAGGAAATTCTTCAGTTAGTGGTGGATCCGGACTGTAGAAGGCAGGGGTTGGCTCGGTTGCTCTTAGAACAGTTGGAACAATATGGGCCCCAGACCTTTCTGGAAGTTCGTCGCTCCAATCACGCGGCGCGGACCTTGTATCAAAAAATCGGCTTTAAAGAAATTGGAATCCGAAAAAACTACTATCATGCTCCGATAGAGGATGCTTTTGTATTGAGGAGAGAAATTGAAAGATAGATATATTATCGCCTTTGAATCATCTTGTGACGAGACATCTGTCGCGGTTTTAAAAAATGAGGCAGAAATCGTGTCCAACGTCATTGCTAGTCAAATTGCGAGTCATCAGCGTTTTGGGGGAATTGTACCAGAAGTAGCCAGTCGTCACCATGTGGAAGTTATTACTAGCTGTATCGAAGAGGCGCTAGGAGAGGCTGGAATCACAGCAAGTCAACTAACGGCCGTGGCGGTTACAGAAGGACCAGGTCTAGTGGGGGCTCTTTTGGTTGGGATTTCAGCCGCCAAGGCCTTTGCTTGGGCCAACGGCTTACCTATCATACCAGTCAATCACATGGCCGGACATTTAATGGCGGCGCGTGTTGTAAAACCACTCACCTATCCCTTGATGGCCTTGCTCGTGTCTGGTGGTCATACCGAGCTAGTTTATGTCCCTGAGGCGGGTCATTACCATATTATTGGGGAAACGCGAGATGATGCCGTAGGAGAGGCCTATGATAAGGTCGGTCGGGTTATGGGATTGACCTATCCGGCTGGTCGGGAGATTGATGAACTAGCTCACCAGGGGGAGGATCGTTATCATTTCCCAAGAGCCATGATTCAAGAAGATCATTTAGAATTCTCCTTTTCTGGTCTCAAGTCAGCTTTTATCAATCTCTACCATAACGCCCAACAAAAAGGAGAGATTCTTGTAAAGGAAGACTTAGCAGCTAGTTTTCAAGCGGCCGTACTGGATATCTTGCTCGCAAAGACCAAAAAGGCGCTGGCTCAGTATCCGGTCAAGACCTTGGTCGTGTCAGGTGGAGTGGCTGCGAATCAAGGGTTAAGAGAGCGACTCGAACAGGAAATCCAGGATGTTGACATCCTTCTTCCGCCCTTGCGACTATGCGGAGATAATGCAGGGATGATTGCTCTAGCAGCGATTCCCGAACTAGAAAAGGGAAATTGGGCTGATTGGGATTTAAATGCTAGTCCTAGTCTAGCTTTCCCAATGATAGAAGAATAGAAATTGAAGGATATGCAAGAGAAACAATTTTGGATGGGGGTGCGAGATGGTCTGCCAACAGCTTTAGGCTATATCAGCATCGGAGTGGCTTGTGGCATTGTTGCAGCCCCATACTTATCACCAGTGGAAATGAGTTTGATGAGCTTGATTGTCTATGCTGGTAGTGCTCAATTTGTCATGATTTCCATGTTTGCTCTGCACCAAGACATCACCAGCATCACCCTGACGGTCTTTTTGATTAATATTCGCTTTTTGCTTATGAGTTTGCATACGTCGACTAGTTTTCGAACAGCAAATCTATGGCATAATGTTGGAATTGGGAGTATCCTAACAGACGAAAGTTATGGAGTTTTTTTAAACAAACGGGGGAAACAAGACGCTATTTCACCGTGGTGGATGCATGGAAATAATTTACTAGGCTACCTCGTTTGGAATGTTTCTACGGTAGCAGGTGTCCTATTGGGAGCTCTTCTTCCGAATCCTGAACGATTTGGGATGGACTTTGCCTTGATTGCCATGTTCGTTGGGATTTTTGCGGATCAATTTATGGGGATGCAAGCGCTAGGGCTGGGGAAAAAAGTAGCCCTGGTTTTAGGAGCCGTGTCATTGAGTTTTTTCTTCTTGATGCCTTTCCTATCGCAATCACTAACCGTTCTTGTTTCTACTCTTGTTGGCTGTGTAGTAGGGGTGATCATCGATGACAGTAAGTAGCTATGTCTTTCTTTCGATTCTGTGTGCGGGCGCGGTGACGCTAGTGCCAAAGGTTCTCCCCTTTATACTGGTGAAATATCGGGGGTTACCCCCTATCATGTTCCGATTTCTGAAGTACTTGCCGGTAGCCATTATTTTTTCTCTGGTCCTATCGGGGATGTTTCAGGAAAAGGGAGGTCGTGTCATTTCCGTTAAATGGCTGGATTTGTTAGCAGTCATTCCGACGACTTATGTGGCTTTTCGCTACAAGAACCTGCTTGTAACCGTCTTGTTTGGAGTTGTTTGCTTAGCGATATTACGTCAGTTCTTTTAAACCATTCTGCTAGATGATAGGGCTTATACAGAAAAACCATCCCAAGAGGATCGCTTGATGGCGAACGATTGAGATGGTTTTTAAGTGTTTTCCTCACGTGTCAATGAGGGATGCATGGACGGGTATGAGGGGCAGGCGATTTCGAAAGAAGAGATCATTCCTCATAATGGAGGCTTCCAGCCACCCAGCCGGTACATAAGGCACTCGTAATATTAAACCCTCCTGTATGGGCGTTGATATCCAAGACCTCTCCGGCAAAGTGTAATCCGGGAACCTTTTTGCTTTCTAGTGTCTTTGGATTGATTTCCCGTAGGTCTATGCCTCCTTTTGTCACAAAGGATCGCGCAAGCGACATTTTACCTGTAATGTCAATGGGGATTGATTTGACAAAGGTGAGCAAGTGCTCTCTCTCCCGAGGATTGGCCTGCTTAAATTTCTCGATAGTCGGAAATTGCTGGGCCATATACTCGGCTAGGCGCTCGGGAAGAATCAACTTTAAGGCGTTTTTTATGGATTTATCCCGGTGCCTTTCAAGGTGTTGAGCGAGTTCACCTGTAGATAGTTCCGGCAAGGGATCTAAATAAGCGGTCTCTCCTCCTGAGATAAAGCTTGACAAGCGAAGGGCGGCAGGGCCCGATAGACCGAAGTGGGTAAACAGCAAATCATGAGTTACCTGATGTTTGCCACAACGAAGAGTGACATCTTGTAAGGATAAGCCTTGCAGAGTTTTATGAGGGAAATGGGTGAGGATAGGGCTCTCAGCGGCTTCTAGTGAGGTGACGGATAGGCCAAAATGTCGTGCAATATCGTATCCAAATCCAGTCGATCCGGTGGATGGATAGGCTTTCCCTCCTGTGGTAACGATGAGTTGTGGCGCATGGTAGAGCGCATCAGCGGTTTTTACTTGGAAGAGGTCAACTTTTTTTTTGACAGAAACAACTTCACGTCCAGTCTGGATGGAAACGCCAAGTTCTAGCAGTTTGGTTTCTAGAGCTTTGATAATCGTTTGGGATCGGTCTGTCGTTGGAAAGACGCGCCCATGATCCTCCACTTTCAGCTTCACTCCATTGTCTTCAAAAAAACGGATGATATCGTGGTTGTCAAACTGGGAAAAGACACTGTATAGGAAACGTCCATTTCCGGGGATCCCGGCCAACAGTTCATCGAGTGTTCCATTGTTGGTGACATTACACCGTCCCCCACCTGTCCCTGCGAGTTTCTTACCCAGTCGCTTGTTTTTTTCTAATAGTAGGGTCTCTTTTCCCCAAGAAGCAGCAGCTATGGCAGCCATCATCCCAGCTGGTCCAGCCCCGATCACAATTGTTTCAAAAGTATTCATGCCTTTATTGTAGCATAAAAGGATCTTCACGGCTCTTCTATTGTTTTCGGATGTCCTCTACGAATGGAAGGAAAAAGCCCTGAATAAGCTCATTCGTCAAGCTAGGAGAGTCGAGCGATCTAGTAGGGATATTTGACAGGAAAAAGTTCATATGATACTATTTTAATAGCGTGAAACTAGAAAAAAATTGTTCTCTGAGGGAAATATGAAAATCGAAAAAACCGTGAGTGAATTAGCAGAGATCTTAGGAGTGAGTCGACAGGCGATGAATAATCGTGTCAAATCTCTTCCCGAAGAATTTGTGGAGAAGAATGAAAAGGGTGTGACCGTTGTCAATCGTGATGGACTGGTTAAACTGGAGGAAATCTATAAAAAAACAATCTTTGAAGACGAGCCGATCAGTGAAGAAACCAGACAGCGAGAGCTGATGGAGATCTTGGTGGATGAAAAAAATGCAGAGATTGTTCGTCTATATGACCAGTTGAAAACCAAGGATCAGCAACTTCAAGAAAAAGACGAGCAGTTGCGCGTGAAGGACATTCAGATTGCAGAAAAAGACAAGCAATTAGATCAGCAACAACAACTCACTTTAAAAGCTATGGAAGATCAAGAAGTTTTGAAGATTGAGTTGGATGAAGCAAAAGCAGAGGTAGAAAAAGAGCAGACTAAGGGCTTTTTTGCTCGCCTATTTGGCCGTTAAGAAATCATGACGAGGCTGGGACAAAAGTCCTAGCCTCTTTTTTGTTTTTGGATTGTCGGGCAAGATGCAGTGGTTGAGTGGGCTCTACTAGGCTGATTTTATCCGCTTTTACAGCCCTACTCACCTGTGCGGAGGTGGGACGAGGAAATCGAATTCGAACGAATGACCGATTTCTGTCCCCCTCTCGTTTTTATGTGCAAAAGGATCAAAAAAAGAGCCTTTAAGGCTCTTGAGGCTAGAAAACAGTACTTGTCAGGATTAATAATATTCTCCCTGACGATAATTCCAGGAGTTAAAGTGGTCAGATAGGTGCATCATGATTTTGTCAATGTCCAATCCTTTACGGATCACAACGGGACATGTATTGATCGAGCGACTGTCTTTTCCTTGTTCGGGGATCAGCTTTCCTTCGCTATCGACCATGGAGACCATTACGCCTTGTTCATAACGGGTTTCAATGGTCTTGTCTGGCTGGATAGAGGCAACGTAGTCATCGGCTTCGATGACCAAGTCTACCATAGACTCGATTCGCTCACCGATCCCTTCAACTTTTCCGCGATTTCCTTTTCCAGATGGGTTAGCAGAAGATGCGTAGACCATCCGTCCTTCTTTTTCCCACATTTCCTTGGCGATTTGTTCACCTGCTTTTCCAAACTTAATCACGAAACAAGAAGTTCCACGGACATCCGTCATGAGCTCTTCCCGTCCATCACCATAGGCTTTCAACTTTTCAAAAGCTTCTGGTTTCCATGGAAGGATACAACCTAAGAGGATATCTTGATCCCAATGAGTTTGGTAGAAGGCATCGATCTCAGGTGTTAATTGAGCGAGCTCGCGGAGTTCTTCCATGCTACCACAAAGGACTACTCCAGGTTTGTTCCGATTCCGTTCTTTCGCTTCGAACTTCCGTTCCAAACCAGCGCGGTCAGATGTCATGATGATATAGCCGACTTTAGTTGGGCAGACAATCACGCCCCCTTCTCCTCTGACGACATCGAATCCTTCTTGTGATAATTGACCATCCCAGTGAATATGTTTTGTCATAGACAACCTCTTTCATTTTACAAATTTTCTGATAATTCTGATTGTAACATAAATTTGAAAAAAATCAAGTAAAGAAAGAGAGGAAACGTCTTCAAAGGTTTCCTCTCTTAACGGAATGCTTCTAAAAAGGGAGTTTTCCGGCGAAAGCACCCATGACTTTTTTGGTCGCTTCGTCAATTTGGTTGAGCGCATCGTTAATGGCCTGTGTGGTCATATCTTGTAAGGTTTCGATATCCTCTGGATCGACGATAGCTTCTGCATAATCGATACGAATCAGCTTTTTATCGCCAGTAAAGGTCACAACAACCAAATCTTGGGCGGACTTACCTACAAAAGTAGATGCAGCCAGTTCAGCCTGCTTTTGTTCCATTTGCTTTTGTAGTTTCTGGGCTTGTTTCATCATATTTTGCATATTCATCATAGTCGTATAAACTCCTTTGCTTTATAGGGGACTCCTGTTTCTCGCCTCTCCAGTTAAAAGGGTGAGCCTACTGGAGTGCGAAAGGTGGTTGGTTTTATTCTACCATATTTGGGATGGCCAGGCTAGAATGAGCCAAGTCGACAGTCAATTGGTAGTCTGTTTGATCCCGTACGGTAATTTCAAAATCTGTGGTGTAAAGTACGAGTCGTAATTGACTTCCTTTTCTCATCTTGTAGATGGTTGGTTGGAAGTCGAGGGTGATCTCCAGCCACTCATCCGCAGGGACGTCTTCTACTTTGAGAAGGTCGTTTCGGTTTTGTAAATTGAGATAAGCCTTACTGATGACGCGATGGGCGGAAGAGGTGTAAGGAAGTTCAACAAGGTTATCCAGCATGTGATAGCGGCCATTGTCCAACGTTCGGGCAGATAGTACGGTTGGGTGGGTTTGTAGTCGTTTTTCTTCTCCCATATCGAGTAGCTGAGCGGACAATAATCCCTTATTCAGACTAGATTTTAGTCTCAGTTGGATGCGGGCTTTGCCGTTGAGATGAAGATCTTCGGTTATCGGGAGGTCGATCGATAGTTGCTGGGCCTTGTCTTGGTAGAGATCGGTAAGGAAGGTTTGATACGACTTGGAATAGCGCTCAAAGTCAGCATCATTGTATCGGTTTTGAATGACTTTTTCATCCGTCCCCAAGTCAAAATGCTTCCACTGGTCTGCATTTCCAAAGTCAGATAGCGTCTTCCAGGTTTGCTCAGACTGGTTGTCTTGCCAGATGACGTTCGGTAGGGTGTAGTCAGACGGGTAGGCAAGGAGTTTTTGGCTGAGAAGGGCATTCATGCTTTCTCGGAAGTCGATGGACTGCCAGTTGTTCATGTAGACATGAGCTCCATTGTGGAAAAAGAGGTGTTTTTTGACAGTGGTGGGAAGAGCATGATACATATTGTACACATGTAAAGGCTTGACATTCCAGTCTTGGGAGCCGTGCGTAAAGACAACTTCTGCCCGTACCTTGTCGGCTTGTAAGAGGTAATTTCGCTCATGCCAGAATGAATTGTAATCCCCAGACTCCCGGTCCAATTGGCGTTTTAGCTCTTGGAGATGGTCTTGGCGGGCCTGGTTGTGGCGAAGGGAATCCCCAGCAAGTAAATTACGAGAATAGGTAAGCTCATCCAAGGAGTCAAAGTCTTCTCCAGGATAGCCTCCCGGACTTGTCACAAGGCCGTTTTCTCGGTAGTAGTTGTACCAAGAAGAAATACCTGCCTCAGCAATCACGACCTCAAGGCCGTCTACAGCGGTAGTTGCTAGTCCGTTTGAGAGGGTTCCTAGATAGGAGAGACCTGTTGTCGCGACTTTTCCATTGGCCCAGCTGGCTCTTATCTGCCGCTTTCGTGAATGATCAGTAAAGGCTCGGCAACGACCATTAAGCCAATCAATGACGTTTTTAAAGGCTTCTACTTGCTGGTAATCTCCATTGGTCATCTGTCCTTGAGAGTCCTTGGTCCCAACCCCTGAAACGTAGAGATTGGCATAGCCACGAGGAAGGAAATAATCATTTAGGGTGTAGCTAGCATTGATGTGGGTTAGGGTCTCTTCCGTTTTTTCAACAAGTTGGGCTTCTCCGACAGGTTCCACCAGGGTGAGATGAGGTGCGGACAGGGAGATCTGGTGGGCAGGCTTTATAGCTAAGTCCGTCTTCATGTCATAAAGAGCCTGATCACTCGCCTTATCTAGGGTTCCTTGATGGTAGGGGCTAGCCGTCATGAGGACAGGGACTGCCTCTTCCACGTTTGGACGGATAATGCTGACTTTGACTAAGTCGGGGAGACCATCTTGGTCTGTATCCACTCGGCTTTCCACGTAGACAACTTCACGGATAAGATGTGCAGTTGAAAAAGTTGCCAAGCTCTTTCCATTGAAGAAATGGTAGCGATTATCTTCGGGAATCAATCCATCGCTGACCAGCTGGTCTATCAAAGTGTTTCCTTTTTTGGTTCGGGTATTGAGCAGTTGGTAGAGATTGTCGATGATTTCGCCAAATTGGATGGGAAACTGGGTTTCCTTCCGAAAAGCTTGGGCATCCTCAAAGTCGACAAAGTAGCTAAAGCCGAGTAACTGAAAGGCGACCGTGTAGAAGACCGTATCTGTCCATTCTTTGTCGGATTGGAAATAAGTGAGCAGGTCGGTCGTCTCATCCGCTACGAGCATGGAAAGGGGATAATCGGTATCATGGTAGGTAAAAAAAACCCGTCGAACGAAGCGTTCGAAATTGACTTTTGGATTGTTTTTCGGATCCAAGTGAAAACCGAGCGCATGTAGTTCTTGCAGCTGGATATCTTGAGGTTGTGGGAGATAGCTATATTGGTTGAAACGCATAAGAACTCCTTTTTTGAGATTTTTAGAAAAATACCTTTACATTCTTCATTATATAGGATAAAATACAGATTGTCTAAAAATTTTTAAGGAGATTCAAATGGATGTCACATGGACTGTGAAGTATTTCACAGAATTTATCGCAACTGCTTTGCTCATTATCTTGGGAAATGGTGCTGTCGCAAACGTTGATTTAAACGGAACCAAGGGCTTTAAAAGTGGCTGGTTAGTTATTGGCTTTGGCTATGGTTTTGCGGTAATGATGCCTGCTCTCATGTTTGGGAATGTATCAGGAAATCATATCAACCCTGCCTTTACACTTGGCTTGGCAGTTGGAGGCCTCTTCCCTTGGGAACACGTTGCAGCCTATATCTTAGCGCAAGTCCTTGGAGCTATCGTTGGTCAGTTGATTGTCGTAGCGGTTTATATGCCTTACTTCCAAAAAACAGAAAATCCAAACCATATCTTGGGTTCATTTTCAACCATTTCAGCGCTTGATGATGGAAGCAAAGAAAGCCGTATTCCATCGTATATCAATGGGTTTGCCAATGAGTTTGTGGGATCCTTCGTTCTCTTTTTCGGAGCCTTAGCCTTGACCCATAATTACTTTGGGGCTGAAATTTCTAATTTAGCAACTCGAAATTTCATTGACCCTTCTAGTACGGAAGCCAAACTACAAATTGGTCAATTTCTCTTTGCGGGACAAGGAATCGCCCATTTAGCCATCGGCTTCTTAGTAGCTGCTTTGGTCATCTCTCTTGGTGGGCCAACGGGACCTGCCTTGAACCCAGCGCGAGACTTAGGACCACGCTTGGTTCATCAGTTTCTTCCAACTTCTGTCTTAGGAGCGCATAAAGGGGATTCTAAGTGGTGGTATTCTTGGGTGCCGGTAGTTGCTCCAATCCTTGCGGGAATTGCAGCTGTTGCCTTGTTTAACTTTATGTTCTAAGCAAATCATATCTTCTCTTTCATCTAAAGGGAAGCCTAGGAGCCGAAAAGGGCTCCTTTTTTGTGGATAAGGGAGTCAGAAAGGTCAGTTTTTTCAAGTTTTGATCAATATGGAACGGATCTTGAATCCATAAGTGAGGAAAAATCTAGACGAGTTTTCTAAGAACTATATGTGGATCATCACCTCTGCAAATGGTTTAGAAAGGAATCATGAAAGAAACCGATAATCATTTGTCAAATTCATCATTTTTCATTAAAATAGAGTCTAGAGGAAAGAATGGGAAAAGGATAAAAACATGAGTATTATCAAAAAAATTGTACCAACAATCAAAATCAACAACCGCCGACGAAATATTGAATTTGCTACAAATAATTTAGGATTGAAGGTACTAAGTGAAGAAAATGCCTTTGTTTTTCTTGGTGGCCATCGGGATCCGCAAAAGGTACTGGAGCTAGAGGAGGCACCCAGTTACCGTAATCGGGCAGTAAAAGGGCCTAAAAAGTTGGCTCGTCTCATCTTGCGAGTAGGGGATGCCAGAGAAATAGAGAATCTCTTAGCGACAGGAGTGGCCTATGAGCAGCTGTATCAGGGAGATAGTGGTTATGCTTTTGAAGTCCTTTCTCCAGAGGGAGATCGATTCCTCCTCCATGCTGAGGAGGATAGGAACTGCCTAAGTCCATTGGAACATGCGCCTGCTTTTCAAGTTTCCCATGACTTTAAGGGTTTGAGCCAGGTTTCTCTTGAAGGGATCGAGTTGCGTGTTCCGGATCCAGAAGCTACTCAAGCTTTTTATCGAGACTTGTTTTTGGATCTCCCCCTCCTGTTTTTCCAAAAGGGAGAAGGAGAAGACCTTCAGACCAAGGCGGAAGAAGTATGGGATTTATCTGGCCTCACCTTTGAAGTAGAAAAAGGGGAATTACTGTCGCTACGCGATCGAGTTCAGGGACCTTATTTTATGGATAAAAAAGAGCAATTCTTACAAACGGTTGATCCAAACCAACTGGAGTTATGGGTATGCCGATAAGTCCACGGATTTTGGCCTTGCTAGAGGATCAGATGGATCGAGGCCTTTATCAGGGAGCTAGTCTAGCTTTCTATGATAAGGGGAAGTGGACGGATTGTTATCTGGGAGAATTCGAGCCGGGTCAAAAGACCCGGGAAGGTCTGATTTATGATCTGGCTTCTGTCTCCAAGGTGGTGGGGGTTGGGACCCTTCTTATCCGGTTATTGCTATCAGGAGAACTGTCGCTAGATCAGACCTTGCAGTCCCTCTATCCTGCGGTTAAAAATCCCTCTATCACCCTTCGTCAGCTTGTCACCCATACGTCTGGTATTGATCCCTTTATTCCGAATCGGGATGAATTGGATCAGTCCGCTCTAAAAAAAGCTATCCTGAACATTTCTGTCGGGGATCAAAAGGACTTTCATTACACCGATCTGAATCTTATTCTTTTAGGCTTTATGCTAGAGGAGAGGTTGGGAGCGGATCTAGCAGTCCTCTTTCAAAGGTATATTTTCCAACCATGGGGAATGACAGAAACGAGCTTCGGGCCTATTGTTGGTGCAGTTCCTACCCGAAAGGGGCAAAGGGACGGACAAGTTCATGATCCCAAGGCACAAGTCTTAGGGGCTCACACGGGATCTGCGGGCTTGTTTTCTACCTTGCGGGACTTGAAGCGGTTTCTAGAACACTACCTTCAGGATGATTTTGCGGCAAATCTGTATCAAAATGTCAGCCCGGATCCTCAGAAAGCACGCTCTATCGTCTGGGATCTTCAAGGGGATTGGTTGGATCATACCGGCTATACCGGTCCCTTCATCGCCTTTAATCGAAGGTGCCAGCAGGCGGTCATCTTTTTGACTAATCGGACGTATTTTGAAGACAATCGTGCCCTCTGGATTCAGGAACGACGTCGCCTATATCAGGAAGTCCGTCAGGAATTTGCTGCGACGATATCCTTGTAATAAAATCGTTAGAAAAACCTGCTCACGGGAAGCTCTCTGTTAGCAGGTTTTTTGGTCGCTTGACATCAGATTGTAATCTAATCCTAATTTTTGTGACAAATTCGTTTGATAAAATAAAAATCGAAATTAAGACAAAATTTAGGAGAGCATGATGAAACAATATTTGGGAAAAACAGCTGCTGCTGCAGTGGTTGCTGGTTTTGGACTTTTGTCAGGCATTCAAGCGAATGCAGATACCTACACCATTCAGTCTGGGGATTCCTTTTATTCGATCGCAGAGTCATTTGGATTGGACCCGGTTCAATTAGCAGCAGATAATGGAATGACGATCTATGATGTGATTACTCCTGGGCAGCAATTGTCGGTTCCGGGCGTAGCTCAAGTTCCTGAAGCTCCTAAGCCTACGGCGGCTGTAGCTACGACTAGTCAAGCTAGTTACCAGGTAAAGGCAGGAGATTCCTTCTCTAGCATTGCTGCAGCGTATGGCGTGGATATGTACCAGTTGGCAAGTGCCAACCATCTAGGGATTGATGCTCTGATCATCGAGGGTCAAAGCCTGGTGATTCCTGGGAACAGCCAAGTCTCTGAAGCAAGCCCAGCTCCTGTTCAAGATTCGTATAAGATTCCAGGAATGGCCTACGAACCAGGGATTAATTACCCAGTTGGACAATGTACTTGGGGAGTGCAGAAGGTCTCTGGTTGGGCTGGAGACTGGTGGGGAAATGCTGCGGATTGGGCAACGAACGCAGTGAAGGAAGGCTACACCGTAGGTCAAGTCCCAACAGTGGGAAGTATCGCTGTATGGACCCAAGGTGCGGGTGGCTACGGCCACGTAGCGTATGTAACCGATGTCGCTGCAGATGGACGAATCCAAGTATTGGAAGCTAATTATGCTGGAAACCAGACCATCGGAAACCATCGTGGTTGGTTTAATCCACAAAAGACAACCGAAGGAGCGGCGGTTTACATTTACCCACGCTAAGCAAAATAAAAGTCATATTCTGGTCCAACTACGAAAGTGGACCAAGATGCTAAAAGAACCTCTTTGGGTTCTTTTTTGAGCAACTACGTGAGAAGACAGAAAAGCCTCCTATCACAATGGATAGGAGGCTTTATTGTCCACAGATGTGGAAAGATTAATTCCCTGAAAGAGCTTCTGCAGCATCATCCATTGAAAGTACTTCGTGGAAGACACGTTGAGTCAATTCAGTTTTTTGTTCTGGAGTGAGGTATTTGGTGTTAACACAGTATCCAGAGATACGAACAATAACATCTTCACCAGACATGATCTTTTCGTAAACATCTTGAAGGTCCATTACGTTCAAGTTGACGTGTTGGCCACCGTTTTCGAAGTATCCATCTAAGATGGTCACTAGGTTGGTTACTTGCTCATCAAAGGTCTTACCAAGTGCTTTTGGAGATACTTGGGTTGTAAGAGAAATTCCATCAGCAGCGTAAGAGAAGTCAAGACTTGCAAGGGAGTTCAAGTTTTGCAACCAGCCACCTTTAGCCTTGTTAGATGGGTTCGCACCTGGTGAGAAGAATTCCAATTTAGACAAGTTCACAGAACCATCTTCGTTGAGGTAGACTCCTTTATGAACTGGTGAGTTACCAGTTTGTTTAGAGTAAGCTACGTTAGAAGTGATGGTGAGAAGGGATACAGTTGCTTCAGCGTCTTTGTAGAGCTTGTGGCTACGTAGACGAGTTGTATAAGCTTCGATCAACCATTCAGCCAATTCGTTAGAACGAGGGTCATCTTCACCCCAACGTGGGTAATCACCGATGGTTTCATAGTCGTAGATGTAGCCATCTTCGTCACGGATAGGTTTAACTGTAGCGTACTTGATCGCTGACAAGGTATCCACTGTGTTGGCAAAACCACAGATACCAAATCCCATGTTGGCACGTTGTTTGCTTGGCAAGAAGGCCATTTGGACAGCTTCATAGTTGTACTTGTCTGTCATGTAGTGGATGATGTTAAGGGCATCTACGTACGTGTCTGTCAACCAGTCAAGAGATTTTTCGAAGTTGGCTTTAACAGATTCAAATTCAAGAACTTCGTCACGGATAGGGTCGATGTCAAATACCTTGTAGTCTTTATGAACATCGTCATAACCACCATTAAGACCAGTAAGAAGGGCTTTCAAGACGTTTACACGCGCACCGAAGTACTGGATGTTGTGACGTTGTTCTTCGTTTTCTGGGTCAAGTGGAGACACACAGCAAGAGATACAGCTCATTTCACCGTAACCATCTTTGGCCATGGTTGTTACCCCTTCGTATTGGATAGAAGAGTGTTTATGAGACATCTTCATACAATATTTACGGAAGGAGTATGGCAATTTGTCAGTCCAAAGGACAGTCAAGTTTGGCTCTGGAGCGTTACCGATGTTGTCCAAGGTGTTTAAGAAACGGTAGTCCATCTTGGTAACACGGTGGCGACCGTCAGCTCCCATACCAGCCATAGAAGTCGTGATGAAGGTTGGGTCCCCTGAGTACAATTCGTCGTAAGCTTTGGTACGTGCGAATTTAACCGTACGAAGTTTCATAACGAAATCATCGACGAATTCTTGAATCTCAGACTCTGTGAAGGTACCGCGAGCTAAGTCACGTTCTGCGTAAACGTCAAGCACGATTGGCACACGTCCAAGAGAAGTAGCAGCACCGTTGATCACACGGCAGACAGCCATGAAGGCGATGTTGGTCCATTGGATTGCTTCTTTTGTATCGAAGGCTGGGCGACGAACATCTACACCATACAAATCACCTAGGCGAACCACTTCACCCAAGGCTTGGTATTGAAGGTTGATTTCTTCCCGCAAGCGGATTGATTCTTCGTCGATTTCAGTGATAGAGTTCCAGTCTTTTACTTTTTCTTCCATCAAGTAGTCCGCACCGTAAAGAGCCAAGCGGGCATAAACCCCGATGATCCGTCCACGAGAGTAGGCATCTGGAAGACCAGTTACGGTGTGGGCGTGGCGGGCACGACGGATGTTTGAAGTATAGGCACGGAAGATACCGTCATTTACAGTTGTCACATATTTTGTGAAGATTTCATGAACGGCAGGGTCTGGTTCCCAACCATTTTCTTTCATAGCTGTTTCAGCCATCCGGATACCCCCGCGTGGCATAAAGTTCAGCTTGAAGAGTTCATCGTTTTGAATACCATAGATCAGTTCGTCTTCTTTTGAAATATATCCAGCATCAATATCTGCAATGGAAGTTGGACGGCTATCGTATGGGAAACGAGTCGCTTCATAGTTCGCTTTTGTTTCTTCCACGATCTTTTTGATCTTGAGAGAGCGTTCAGTGACAGGTGCCAAGAAGCTTTCATCTCCATCATATGGAGTATAGTTGGCTTGAACAAAGCGTGAGATACTTACTTTTTCTTGCCAGTCTGTACCGTTAAAGCCTTCCCAAGCTTTTGCGAAGACATCTTCGGTAACGTTACGTGTTTTAACTTTAGTAACCATTTGGGTTCTCCTTATTATAGTTAGACCTAGAATTTCTATGTCTTTATGTTTTCATTATAGCACTTGTAAAGCGTATTCACAAGTTCCGGAGACCTGAAAATGCTTGAAAATTAATGAAAATCTAGTTTAAAATGGATGAAAGTTTTCACAAATTTTCAAGTTTCTTTCGAAGCAAGAGTTTTGAGGCCTGTTTTTCAAAAGATTGGACTATAATAGAGCTACAAGAGTGTGCAAGAAAGGAGGAGGTTATGCTGGTCTTTCCACTACTAAAGGATACATCCAAGAAAATCATTCATATTGATATGGATGCCTTTTTTGCGGCCATTGAGGTAAGGGACAACCCAGAGTTGGCCGGAAAACCTGTTATCATCGGCCATGATCCTAGGGAGACAGGTGGCCGTGGAGTGGTCTCTACCTGTAATTACGAAGCTCGTTCCTTTGGGGTACACTCGGCGATGTCCTCAAAAGAAGCTTATGAACGCTGTCCCCAAGCAGTTTTTATCCCGGGAAATTATGAAAAATACAAGCAAGTAGGACTACAGGTACGGGAGATTTTTCATCGCTATACAGATTTGGTAGAGCCTATGAGTATTGATGAAGCCTATCTGGATGTGACGGTCAATAAAATTGGAACCTCCTCTGCTATCAAGGTGGCTAAACTGATCCAATATGCTATCTGGCAGGAGCTGCACCTAACGGCTTCAGCGGGGGTTTCCTATAATAAGTTTTTGGCTAAAGTAGCATCGGATATGGAGAAACCTCGTGGGTTAACCGTCATCCGGCCTGAAGATGCAGAAGAAATTTTGGCGAGACTTCCCATTGAAGATTTTCATGGAGTAGGGAAGAAATCTGTCCAACGTCTTCATGAGCGAGGGATTTACACAGGGGCGGATCTTCTTCAGGTGCCGGAGATGGAGTTGATTGATCATTTTGGTCGCTTTGGTTTTGACTTGTATCGCAAGGTACGCGGCATCTCTTCGAATCGTGTTCAGACGGATCGGGAACGAAAGTCTATCGGAAAAGAGAGAACCTATACGAAACTTCTCTATGAAGAAGCCGATATCAAAAAGGAATTGACGGGTCTTTCTAAGCAAGTAGCCCAGCACCTCAGACGGCAAGAAAGAGTCGGACGAACGGTGGTTCTCAAGATTCGGTATTCCGATTTCACAACCTTGACCAAGCGGATGACCTTAGAGGAGTGGACGGATCAAGAAGAAATCATGGAACGGGCTGCTCATGAGATTTATGATCAATTGGCTGAAAATCCGGCAGGAGTTCGCCTTTTGGGTGTCACGATGACAAGTCTCAAGTCCCCCTATCTCATCCAGCCCCTACTGGGGGAGTTCTAGGATCATTTGGGTCTGGTCTAGTGATATTAAAAAAGACCACGTCAGGTCCAGAGAGAGGACGATGTGGTCTTTTTAGAACTTGAAAAATTGAGCAAGATCGTCAGCTGTGATTCCAATCATGGGATCGATACTTTGGAAGTTTTGAGGGGTCAAGAGAAATGAATTTGTCTTGTCCTGTGTTTGATGAGAAGGCGAAGTGGCAGCTTGGTTTTGTGGTGTTTTTGCTGGATCTGGTGTAGGTGAGAACGCATGTCGATCTTTCGCAAGGGATGGCGCAATCTGCGAATCTGAAGAGGTTTCCTTTCTTTTTACAGGGGGGGAAGGCTCTTTAGTTGGAGATTGTGCGGTCGCCTTTTTGTCTTGTTTATCCTCTTCTGAGGAAGCAAGGAAGCGTTCCTTGAGATAGGTCTGTCGGCTGGTTCCTGTATTGTGGACAGCATAGTCAAAAGCTTGATAGTCACCTAAGAGAATGAGTTTGCTCTTAGCCCGTGTGATAGCAGTATAGATTAGATTGCGTTGCAGCATCCGATGACTAGAGCGGGTAATCGGCAGGATAACCACCTGAAACTCGCTTCCTTGCGACTTATGGATGGACATGGCATAGGCCATTGTAAATTTATACCACTCATTGCGCGGATAGGTAACTTCTCCTCCGTCAAAGACGATGGTGATTTCGTCTTGCTTTGAATCCGTGTATTTAGCAGGTAATAAATCTGTGATATAGCCCAGGTCTCCGTTGAAAACATTGGCCTCAGGGTCATTGACCAGATGGATGACCCGATCTCTTTCTCGGAAGCGAAACTCCTGGTAGGCAAATTCGATTTGCCCGTTTTGAGGCGGATTAAGGAGGGCTTGGGTGCTTTGGTTTAATGTGTTGATGCCCGCTGCCCCTCGGTACATAGGGGCTAGGATTTGGATTTCATCTGATGCAATACCGGAATTTGTAGCGACAGTGACGATCCGCTCTACCATGGCAGGGATTTGATCGCTTTGTGCTTCAAAATAAGAACGATCGGGCTTTCGATCACAAAAGTCATCCGGCAAATAGCCCTGGCGGATTTGATCTGCAAGAGTTACGATGGTTGATTCATTTGACTGACGGTAGATTTTTTCTAAGGTTAAGCTGGGGAGCCTCGAAATCCTTAACAAGTCAGCTAGGACCTGACCGGGACCGACAGACGGCAATTGATTGGCATCTCCGACGATAAGCAATTTGGTATTGGTCGAAATATTACTGAAAAGCTGGTAAGCAAGCCAGGTATCGACCATAGAAAACTCATCCACTATGATAAATTCGCTATCAAGATAATCCTCTCGATAACTTTCTTCCTGCCCTTCGGTTAGCCCCAGATGACGATGGAGGGTGGCGCTTGGCAGTCCCGTCAATTCATTCATTCGTCGGGCCGCGCGACCAGTCGGAGCAGCTAGTAGAAAGGGGGACTCTTCTTTGGTGTTGGTGAGGTCAATCCGGTTCAAAAGGGCATAGACCGCGATAATCCCGTTAATAACGGTAGTTTTTCCTGTCCCGGGACCCCCTGTCAGGATAAAGAGGGGTTCTTGGATGGCTTGAATCATCGCTTCTTTTTGAATCCCGTCATAGGTGATACCAGAGGCTTGTTCGATCGTTTCGATGGCTTGGATGATCGAATCACGATCAATCTCTGAGGGGCTAGCTTTTTCTAAAAGGCGCGTGAGTTGACGGTAAATTCCCTCTTCTGCGTAGTAAAGACTGTTGGAAAAGAGCTTACTTCCGATTTGTTGGATTTTTCCTTCGGCTAGGAGCTGGGTCAGCTCATCGGTCAGAGCCACCGGATCGAGCTCTACTGGGCGGGCCTCTTCGAGCGTTGTCAAAGTCAACTCAAGCAGGTCTCTAGCTTCCACATAGGTGTCGCCTCTATCAATAGAAGCCTGTAGTAGGCAATGGATCAGTCCAGCTCGAAATCGCTCGGAAGACTGGCTTTCAATGCCCAAACCTTCTGCAATCTTGTCCACAATAGTAAAGCCCATCCCTTCGATATCTTCTACTAGTTGATAGGGGTTTTCCTTGATCACAGACAAGGTCTCTTCTTTGTAGTGGTCTTGGATCTTAAAGGCATATTTATTTGGAATGCCATATTCTGCTAGCTTGGCAATAATTTGCTCCGTCCCGTAGTTGGACCTTAAGGTATGGAGAAAGGCTTGTCTTGTTTTTTCAGAAAGTCCTGCGATACTCTTGAGCTGATCAGGCTGGGCTAAGATTTTATCAATCGGATCGTCTCCATAGAGCTCGATAATTTTTTCGGCCGTCTTTCGACCGATTCCCTTAAAATGATCGCTGGAGAAATAGGTGACCAAACCAGCTTGGCTTGGTTTGAGACGCTCGTAACGCGTGAGTTGCAACTGGAGGCCGTACTTGGGGTGAGTAACGAGTTGGCCATAGAAGGTATAGGATTCTCCTTCAAACACTTCGGCGAGCGTTCCTGTGACAATGATTTCGTAGTCTTCTATCTCCGTATTGCTCTCATCGATGTCAATGAGAAGGATTTTAAAGAAATTGCTGGGATTTTCAAAAATAATCCGGTCAATACTGCCGGTGATGTAGATTTCATTCATGAATGGTTGCTTTCTTTTCGATCATGGGCTGTAAAAAAGAGGAGTTAAAAGCCTACTAGCTTTAAACTCCCTTTTAGCATAAAGGACTAGGAAATGCTTCCGACATGATTGAAGGGCCAGAAACGGAATTTTACCTCTCCTAGGATTTCCTCTCGGCTAAAGGTACCGACCGACTGGCTTCTACTATCCAGTGAGACAAGTCGATTATCCCCGAGTAGGAAGTACTGGCCTTCTGGAACCTCTACTTTGAAAGTAGAAGAACCAGTCGGTTTACCATCTTGGTCGGTGGTGACACTGCTCAGTGTGAAATGACTGGCAGCTGCAGCGATAGTCTGGAATTGTTTGGACCGGCTCCCCGACTGACCGTAAATGGTCTGGAGTTTGTCGTTTTGAAAGGCGTCGAGGTATTCTTTGAGATAGGGCTCATCGGTTTGTTGGCCATTGACATAGAGCACATCATCTTTGTACTCAATCGTGTCTCCGGGCATTCCGATCACGCGTTTGACGATTAATTTTTCTTTGGAAGAACCTGCTTCTTTTTCCTTAGCGACCACCACGTCGAAGCGCTGAATACCGGTTGTTTTCAGCATGATTAGCCGGTCTCCATCTGCTAAGGTAGGATCCATAGAATGACCGTCAACCGTGACAGGACTCCAAAAGAGCCAGAGGCTGAGGTAAAAAATAAGAATCACAAGAGCAAAGACTCCCCACTCTCGTAAGAGCCGGAGGAAAAGATTTTCGTTTTCAGTTGATGTGGACATTTAACTTCCTCGATTCGCTATATTTTTTGCCTTTTCGGTATTGGCAAAGTGTAATTTGGCCGTTTCTTCTAGAGCGACCATGCCGTACTGTTTCAACAAGTCCGCGGCAACCAGATCTGATGCGTGTCCAGCGCCGGAGGGGATTCTTTGCCCCAGTTGCTGGCTGATCTCTTCCAGATACTGTAGAAATAAATCCCGAGCAATAATAGAAGAGACGGCGACAGCCAAATACTTACTTTCCGCCTTTTCTTCTAGGCTGATCGGTTGGGAAACGGGATGCCGTTCTTTTTGTACGTATTTTTGATAATTACGTGGACTGGTGAAGGCATCGATCACAATTTTATCTGGATGAACCCCTTGTTGTAGGAGGAGATGAATCGCCTGGTTGTGGAGGGCTACCTTGATGGATACCGCATTGTAGCCTTGAGCAATAGCTTGGTTATATTTTTTCGGAGAGACAGGGAGGGCTTGATGGGGGATTCTCTCGCGTAAAAGAGGAGCGATCGTTCGGATGGTTTGATCCGTTAGTTTTTTGGAATCATCCACTCCTAGAGAGCTTAGGAAAGGATGATCCTTCGGCTCTACATAGCTCGCGACAACATATAATCCTCCAAAGTAAGAACCGTTTCCAACCTCATCTGTTCCAATCATAGGGAAGTCTTGTCCCGTGTGCTCGGGTTTGGACGTTTGATGCCCCCATTTACTTGCTTCTTCCTCAGCTCGCTCCCCCTGAAACATCACCTTACCCGATTGATAGACAGAGATGCTGGCACCCGGCTTCTTGAAAAATCCTAACATGTAGGGCTGGGAATGCTGGACCTGGTCCTTTTGATAATAGCGGATGATTTGCTCCACTTGGCTAGCTGAAGCTTTGATAACTACCGTACTCATTCCCATATTATAGCATAAAGGAAAGGAAAAGGCTGAATTGAAAGAGTCGGCTTGGTAGACAGCTTTCTACAATCGACCGTCTCGCTTTATGTGGAGCGAGAGACATGGAAAATGCTAGGAGGAGAGAAACGAACGCTTCGATACGCTTTAAATGGCAAATTCTAGGAAATTAAGCTATAATATGCCTTGAGGTAATTTTATGACAAATTTGAATCGCTATAAGTTTACATTCGGAGAAAAGCAGCTGACGTTGACGACCGAACATAACAACTTATTTATGGAAGAAATCGAACGCTTGATCCAAGAAAAATACCAAGCCATTAAAGAAAAACTGCCCCATGCAGACGCTGAGACTTTGGCACTTTTGCTTGCGATCAATTCTATGTCAGTTCAACTCAAGCGAGAAGAGGCCTACGAAAAGATGGAAAAGAACTTGGAAGTCATGAGAGGAATGGTCAAAAAGAAAAACGTGACCTTGGTCGATTTAGATAACTTAGACAGCCTTGAGGATGACGAATGATTTCACTTCTAATTTTACTAATACTTGCTTGGGCTTTTTATATCGGTTACATGAGAGGGATTATCTTACAGGCCTACTATACCCTCTCTTCATTGATTGCTCTTTTTGTGGCGGCTAGTCAGTTTCGTGGTTTAGCCAAGCTCTATACGCAGTGGGTTCCTTTTGCCAATGCAACAGAAGGAGCCAAGAATTATTTCTTTGCGAGTCGCTATCTCTATGATTTAGACCAAATTTTTTACGCAGGTTTGGCCTTTCTAACCATCTACCTCGGGGTCTATCTCGTACTGCGAATTGTGGGGATTTTTGTTCACTTTACGGATGGGTTAGCGCCAAATGGTCGTTCGTATCAGATCGGAGCAGGAGTCTTGTCGATCCTAGTGACGTGGGTCTCCCTGCAAGTCTTTTTGACAGTCCTTGCCACCATCCCGATGGACCTGATCCAAGAAACCTTCCGTAAGAGTTGGTTGGTAAATGCCATGGTAGAGTACACACCGTTTACAGGCAGTTTTTTGAAGAATCTATGGATTGCTACGATCAGTTGATGGACTGTTCCGGTCCGTCCGAAGTTCAACAATTATAGAAAAAGAAGGCTTGGGAAATCCTGGCCTTGTTTTCTATTTCATTATTCCTAGGTGATAAGATTATGTATGAGGAAAGCTATGAATCAAAAAATTATCGATAGTCTGGAGTTTCAAAAGGTCAAGGACCTCCTTGCTCCATTTTTGGGGACAGAGCAGGGAGCAAAGGAACTAGAACAGTTAGAGCCGATGGCGGATCGCAAGCGCTTGAACAAATATTTTGAAGAATTACAGGATGTGCAGGCAATCTATACCTACTATCCCCAATTTCAGGTGGGAGCCACCCAGGATATTGCAGGGAGCATGAAGCGACTGGAACTGGATGCGGCACTCAATATGACGGAACTATTGGCAGTCAAGCGCGTGGTGGAGGTCTCCAAGTCTTTGAAAGATTTCTATGAACAACTGGAAAATGTCTCTCTTTCCCAGTTGGACCAGTTATTTGAAAAGCTAGCCCTTTTTCCTCAGCTCCAAGGGGCGCTTCAGGCTGTCAATGATGGAGGCTACCTGGAAGACTTTGCCAGTGAGGAGCTGCTGCGAATCCGCAGACGCATTGTCGCGTTGGAACAGCAAGTTCGACAGATTATGCAAGATTTGTTGAAGAAAAATGCAGACATGCTCTCAGATAGTGTCTTTGCCAACCGTAATGGTCGCAATGTCCTTCCGGTCAAAAATACCTATCGAAATCGCTTTTCGGGCGTGGTGCAGGACATTTCTTCCTCTGGATCGACGGTGTATATCGAGCCCCGTGCGGTGGTGAATCTCAATGAAGACATTGCCAGTGCACGAGCAGAAGAACGCTATGAAATAGCACGGATTTTACAGGAACTCTCGGATAGCCTTCGACCTTTTGCAACAGAGATGGCGAATAACGCATGGATTATCGGTCATATTGATTTTGTTCGCGCCAAGCACCTCTTTGCAAGGCGCTATCAGGCTGTCATCCCGGTCTTGAGTGAGCAAGATGAGATTGCTCTTCTCAATGTGAGGCATCCCCTTTTAGCGCATCCTGTGGCGAATGATCTGATGTTTGGTTCTGATTTGACGGCCATCGTCATCACAGGTCCTAATACGGGGGGGAAAACCTTAATGCTCAAGACGCTTGGGTTGACACAGCTCATGGCCCAGTCAGGCTTACCCATCTTTGCGGATAAGGGGAGCCGTGTGGCTGTCTTTGACGAAATCTTTGCAGATATCGGAGATGAGCAGTCGATTGAGCAAAACCTCTCTACCTTCTCCAGTCATATGACCAACACCGTAGCCATTTTGGAACGGGCAAATGACCATTCTCTGGTCCTGTTTGATGAGTTAGGGGCTGGGACGGACCCTCAGGAGGGGGCTTCCCTAGCCATGGCCATACTGGATGACCTACGTCTTCGCGGGATCAAGACCATGGCGACGACCCATTATCCAGAACTGAAGGCTTTTGGTATTGAGACACCAGGACTTGAAAATGCAAGTATGGAGTTTGATAGCCAGTCCTTACGCCCGACGTATCGCTTTTTGCAAGGAGTACCTGGACGGTCCAATGCCTTTGAAATCGCCCGACGTTTAGGACTTTCAGACTGGATCATAGCCGCTGCTCAAAATTGGACCGATGGAGATAGTGATGTCAATCGGATCATCGAGCAGTTGGAAATCCAGACTATTGAAAGTCGCCGTCGACTGGATCATATCCAAGAAGTCGAGCAAGAAAACCAAAAGATGAACCGGGCCCTTCGGAAGCTCTACAATGATTTCAACCGGGAGAAGGAAAACGAGCTCCGTAAAGTGCGAAATGAAGCGAAGGATCTGATCGACCTAGCTATCGAAGAGAGTGATCGGATACTGAAAAATCTTCATGCAGAAGCCAGCCTCAAACCCCATCAGATCATTGATGCGAAGAGTCAATTGAAAAAGCTGGTTCCAGAAGAGCCGGATTTGACCCAGAATAAAGTCCTCAAAAAAGCTAAAAAAGAACGTCAAGCGCGTGTCGGAGATGATATTGTAGTGATCGCTTATGGCCAGCGCGGGACGCTGACCAAGCAACTTAAAGACGGACGCTGGGAAGCCCAAGTTGGCTTGATCAAGATGAGCTTACAAGCGGATGAATTTACGCTGGTCAAGGCAGAAAAAGAACCGTCGACACAGAGACGGACGGTCATAAAGCGCAATTCTGCAAAAGGTGGACCTCGGGCACGACTAGATCTCCGTGGCAAACGCTACGAAGAAGCCATGCAAGAGCTTGATGCCTTTATCGACCAAGCTCTCCTTCATAACTTGGCCCAGGTCGATATTATCCATGGGATTGGGACCGGTGTCATCCGTGAAGGGGTGACCAAGTACCTTCGTCGCAATAAGCATGTCAAAGATTTCGGTTATGCCCCACAAAATGCTGGGGGTAGTGGCGCCACTATTGTGACATTCAGAGGCTGAGAGTGGGACAGCAATCGGTCATTCCTTAGAATTCGATTTCGTCGTCCCACCTCCGCACAGTTGAGTCGAGCTGTAAAAACGGATGAAATCAGCCTAGTAGAGCCCACTCAATCACTGCGTCTTGCTGCACAATCTAAAAATAATGGAGAGGCTAGGACTTTTGTCCCAGCCTCTTTCTTTCGTGTACAGACAGAGCGCAGTTCGTTTTCTTTAGCCTTCTAGACCGGATTTTTGTCCACTGTTTTCACAGTAGATCCTATCAGGGGAGGAGCCGTTTTGTTTGTGCTGACTGTTCCAACAGGGGATTCCTCCCCTCGTCTTGCAGGACCATCCCTTGCTTGAAGCAGAGCTTGTGCCTTCTTTTATAAAAGTGCTAAATAGCCGATGGTTCATACATCGATAAAAGACGCTCCAACTCAAGAGTAGAATAGAGCTCCCTGCCAGCCTTTTAGAGCGTCCGTATCAAATAGTGGCTTTCTCCCTTTTTTTAGTGTAGAATGAGGGCATATCAACCATCAGAGGAAGCTCTGAGTTTAGAGGAGGTAGTAGAAATGGAAGCTATTACAGATCAAAATTTTGTAGAAGAAACCAAAGACGGTCTTGTCCTGATTGACTTTTGGGCAACATGGTGTGGTCCATGTCGCATGCAAGCTCCTATCTTGGAGCAGCTGGCGGAAGAGGTAGACGAAGATGAGCTTCGAATTCTGAAAATGGATGTAGATGAAAATCCAACTACAGCTCGTGAATTTGGAATCATGTCTATTCCAACCCTGATGTTCAAGAAAAATGGTCAAGTAGTCAAGCAGGTGGCAGGAGTTCATACCAAGCAACAGTTGCTAGACATTGTAAAAGAATTGAACGCATAGAATAAAAGGTGTTGGATCTCCAACACCTTTTTGCTTAGAAAATGGAGTGATTCATGAATGAGATTTATTTAGCTGGTGGTTGTTTCTGGGGTTTAGAAGAGTATTTTTCTCAGATTGAGGGAGTTCTTGCGACGCGGGTTGGATATGCCAATGGTCAGGTTGAAACCACCAATTACGAACTATTAAAACAGACCGATCATGCAGAGACTGTGCGTGTGACATATGACTCGAATCAAGTGGGGTTACGGGCAATCCTCCTTTATTATTTCCGCGTGATTGATCCATTTTCTGTCAATCAGCAAGGGGCCGACAAGGGTCGGCAGTATCGGACAGGAATATACTATCAGTCTGATACAGACAAGGCAATCATTGACCGGGTAGTGAAAGAACAGGAAGAGCAGTTCGGAGGTCGTAAACTTGCCGTAGAAGTCGAAGCGCTCCGTCATTTTATCGATGCGGAAGAAGGTCACCAGGACTATCTGAAGAAGCATCCAGGTGGCTATTGTCATATTGACCCATCACTAGCTCATGTCCCTCTTATCGACGCCGACGCATATCAGGTGCCCTCTCAGGAGCAGTTAAGAGAAGAACTCAGCCAACTCCAATATGCTGTGACACAGGAGGCTGCAACGGAGCGCCCTTTTGCTAATGAATTTTGGGACTCCGATGAAGCTGGGCTTTATGTCGATGTCACGAGTGGAGAACCGCTCTTTTTATCGACAGACAAGTTTGATTCGGGCTGTGGCTGGCCGTCTTTTACTCGGCCGATTTCAAAGGAAGTAGCCCAATATGCCCGTGATACTTCGCTAGGACGGGAGCGAATCGAGGTCAGAAGTCGGGTTGGACAGGCGCATTTGGGGCATGTCTTTGATGATGGCCCTAAGGAGGCAGGTGGTCTTCGCTACTGTATCAATTCCGCGGCTTTGCGTTTCGTCCCTCGGGATCAAATGGAATCACAAGGTTACGGAGCCTTCTTGGCTTTGCTCGAGAGGAAAAGGTGAAACGTCTTAGCGATTGGTCTTAAAATCCATTTCCTTCTCTCCTTTCGAAGTAAACGATCAAGGGGAGGCAAGCAGTCTGCTATCGAAAGATAGCGGGCTTTTTGGTATAATAAGGGTTATGAACCAATTTTTTAAAAATTACTTGGGACAGTTCAATTTCGAACGTCTCCTGATCGAGTTGCTCAACAAGGCCTTGTCCTTGGTGCTAGTCTACATCGTTTTTCTTATTTTGAACCAGCTTCTGACGCGAATTGCTCAGAAAACGATGCGTTCAGCTTTTCGTTTTACTTCTCAAAATGTAGGACGGCAGAAGACCTTGATCCGCCTGGCAGAAAATGTGATCCACTATACCCTGTATTTTATCCTCTGTTATTGGGTGCTGACCATCTTTGGCTTGCCCGTTTCGAGTCTCTTGGCAGGTGCTGGAATTGCAGGGGTGGCTATCGGATTGGGGGCGCAAGGTTTTTTGTCCGACTTGGTCAATGGCTTTTTTATCCTTCTAGAGCGTCAATATGATGTTGGCGATAGCGTGAAAGTGACCAACGGTTCCATTCGGATGGCAGGGACGGTGGTCAGTTTTGGGTTGCGGACTACGCAGATCCGCGATGTAGACGGCACCCTCCACTTCATCCCCAATCGCAATATCCTCGTCGTCAGCAATCAGTCACGAGGGGATATGCGGGCTCAGATTGACCTTCCGCTTGGAGCTAATGCCGATCTGAATCAAGTCAGAGAGGTCATTGAAGGAGTGAACCAAGCCTATACCATGCAGTATCAAGCCATCAAAGGGGTCACCATCCAGGGCCCTCAAGTGCTAGCAAGCGGACGCTTTGTCTATCGGGTGGATTTGATTGTTGAAAATGGCCAGCAAACTGCTTTGTACCATACTTTTTATGGCCTTTATCAAGAAGCACTGGTTCAAGCAGGGGTGGACTTGGCAGAAGCTCCGATTTTCCCGACGACTTAAGAGGGACAATGACGGTCGCTGTTTAGAATCAAAGGAAACGCCACTGATTTTATGGTATACTATAGAAGTGAAGTTCCCTTGGGGGAAAGCGCCTCAGCCTGTCTTTTGGGAGTCGGGCGTGGTAGATGGAAAATAGCAGGAGGAAACGATGGTTTCAACGAAAACAACTTTAGCAGGCTTTACCTTTGACAACTGTCTGATGAATGCAGCAGGTGTTTACTGTATGACCAAAGAGGAGCTCGAAGCGGTTAAGAACTCAGCAGCGGGGACCTTTATCACCAAAACAGCGACGCTGAACTATCGAGCAGGCAATCCGGAGCCTCGCTATGTGAACGTTCCCCTTGGCTCCATCAACTCTATGGGCTTGCCCAACCAAGGTTTACAGTATTATTTAGATTATTTGTTGGACTTGCAGACGTCTGAACCAGAACGGACCTTTGTCCTGTCCTTAGTTGGTTTGTCACCAGAAGAGACCTTGACCATTCTTGAAATCGTCGAAAAGAGTGACTTCCGTGGGATTACCGAGCTCAATCTTTCCTGCCCCAATGTCCCTGGAAAACCTCAGATTGCCTACGATTTTGAAACGACAGAGGACATTTTGACCAAGGCTTTTGCCATCTTTACCAAACCACTGGGGATTAAGCTACCGCCTTACTTCGATATTGTCCACTTTGATCAGGCCGCGGCCGTCTTTAATAAATTTCCATTGAAGTTTGTCAACTGTGTCAACTCGATTGGAAATGGCCTTTATATCGAAGACGAGTCGGTCGTCATTAAGCCTAAAAATGGCTTTGGTGGTATCGGCGGTGAGTACATCAAACCGACTGCTTTGGCCAATGTTCATGCCTTTTACCAACGCTTGAATCCAGAGATTCAAATCGTAGGGACAGGAGGGGTCTTGACTGGAAGAGACGCTTTTGAACATATCCTTTGCGGAGCTAGCATGGTGCAGCTCGGGACAACCCTTCAGAAAGAAGGCGTCGCAGCCTTTGAACGGATTACCACTGAGTTGAAAGCCATTATGAAAGAGAAGGGCTATGAAAGCCTGGACGATTTCCGTGGGAAATTGCAGTACCTCTCTGATCAAGCGTAGATGGGGGCATACAGCTCCTACATAAGCACTCGAAAAGGCTGGGCACCATTGCCCAGCCTTTTCATATAGGCTTTTGTCCTTGTCGCGGCTGTATGTTATAATGGATAAGACAATGTGTGAAAGGAAAGACGATGATTAAACTTGTAGCTTTTGATATGGATGGAACCTTCCTTAATGACGAGAATGACTATGATCGTGAACGATTTGAGCGGGTGTTTCAAGACTTGATGGCGCGTGGGATCAAGGTGGTAGCGATTTCGGGGAACCAGCATGCTCAGATTCGCTCCTTTTTCAAGGATTATGTGGATGAGATGACCATTGTTTCAGAAGGGGGTGGTCAGTTTTATGAACAGGGTCTTTGCTTTCGGGAGGAGCATTTTGAACCAGAACTGCTTGAAGAGCTGCTCTCTATGATTGAAGAAAAAGGCTTGTCTAACTGTACGTCTTTGTCAGGCTTAGAGGCGCGCTATATCCTGTCATCCGCAGACCAATGGTTTAAAGAAATGTTTGCCAAATATAGTTTCTCCTTGGTAGAGGTCGGCAAATGGACAGACCGACCCCAAGACCCGATTTGCCAGATTACTCTGAATCTAGGGGAGCAGGATGTTCTTCCCATCGTAGAAGAGTTTAACCGTCATGGGAAGGGGAGGGTGCGTGCAGTAACCAGCGGCAATGGCTTTATGGACTTGACTTTGCCAGATGTCAACAAAGGAACCGCTATGGCCTACCTAGGAGAGCGATGGAGAATCCAGCCAGACGAGATGATGGCCTTTGGGGATAGTGGCAATGATTTAGAGATGTTGCGCTATGTTGGGTATTCCTATGCGATGAAGGGCTCGCCTGACTATGTGTATGAAGCGGCTAAGTTTGAAGCTCCTTCCAATCAGGACTCCGGAGTTCTGGCGGTGATTGAGGAGCGAATCTTGCATCAGAAGAAAGCATGAAAAGACGGATCTGCTTCATTTGCTAGGAAAAAAGAAAGAGTTAATCATGACCTCGTTAAAAGAAATCTTTCAAGACTACCAACCACAAGCTCTACATCCGACGACAGAGTATGCTGTCTTCCTTCCCTTGCTCTGGATCGATCAAAAATGGCATCTTTTATATGAAGTACGCAGCGATTGGATCTCACAACCAGGGGAAGTTTCTTTTCCAGGTGGAAAGATAGAAGCAGGGGAGTCACCAGCACAGGCAGCTCTCCGGGAAACGGTAGAAGAACTGCGCCTGAATGAGGAAGTGTTAGAGCTCTGGGGAGAGCTGGATTATTGGGAGTTTGAAGGGCGAAAAATCCATGCTTTTGTAGGGGAACTGAAGCTCCACCAGTTGAAAGATCTTCATCCTAATCAAGAAGTGAAGCGAATTTTTAGCGTTTCGCTTTCTGATTTGATCCAGCATCCTCCGGTTTACTATGAGCTTCGATTTTTCGTAGACCAGCAGTCGGCTTTTCCTTTTGAGCGCATCCGGGGTGGAGAAAAGTATCCTTTTCGATTGCAGTCCCGCCAGATTCCTTTCTACGAAGATTTGGCAGAGCCTATTTGGGGCTTGACGGCTCAATTTACAGAGCGCTTGGTCCAACTGATAAATGAAAAAAACTAGTTTTCCTGATAGATAGGAAGACTAGTTTTTTGTTTGGACTTCATCTGGTAAAAGCTTGAGGATGAAATCTGTCAACTCATCGGGGCTTTCCCTCTTTCCTCTTTCGAGCCAATGTCGGAGGATCCCAAAAAAGGCATAAGCGAAATACACGGAACTATACTCTTTGACAACAGGGTTCGAATTTTGACGGACAAAATAGTCAGACCACTCCTGATCGATAAAGAGGCGAATCTTATGGATGAAATAAGATTGGATTTCACGAGTTCCGTTTGGACCGAGAAGGGCGGTGAGGAGTTGCTCTTCCTGTAAAAACGAGAGGATATCAAAAAAGGCCTGACGGATATTGTGTGGATTCCGATCAAAGACTTGCTCCAGACTAGAAAATAAGTCGCGCTGGTAAAACTCAATCAACTCATACTTATCACGGTAGTGGGTGTAAAAGCCTGCGCGACTGATACCAGCTGTCTGTGCAATTTTGCTCGCCGTAATCTGATCAAACTGGTCGTGTTGTAGGCATTCCACCATGGCCAAAAGGAGGGCGTGTCGGGTTCTTTCTTTTCTGTTATCTTTCATTCTTTTTTCACCTTATTGTACAAAATTAGACATAGTGTCTAAAAACGATGCTTTTACATTGCTTTTGAAATGGAAGTCTGTATAATGACAGTATACCAGAAATTAGACATAGTGTCTAAAAGGAGAAAAGAATGCTTGTTCAAAAATTGAAGAAAACGTTAAAGAAACCGATGTTTTGGGTCACCATCCTCGGTGTATCCTTGGTGCCAGCTCTGTATAACTTAAGTTTTTTGACCTCCATGTGGGATCCCTATGGAAATGTTAAAAACCTGCCTGTAGCGGTCGTCAATGAAGACAAAGCAGCTAGTTACAGAGGCCAAAATTTTACGGTTGGTCAAAATATGGTCGACAACCTAAAGGACAATTCTAGTCTTGATTTTCACTTCGTTTCAGAAGCTGAAGGGAAAAAAGGCCTGGAAAGAGGGGACTATTATATGGTTATCACACTGCCTTCGGACCTCTCGCAAAAAGCTACGACCCTCTTGACAGATCATCCGGAAAAGATGATGATTGAGTATGAGACCTCAAAAGGTCATAGTTTTGTAGCCTCCAAGATGGGGGAATCCGCGATGACCAAGATAAAAGAACAAGTCTCAGAAACCATCACAGAGACCTATACGCGAACTGTCTTTTCGAGCATGCGCCAGCTTCAAGGCGGATTGAACCAGGCGGTGACGGGAACACAGAAATTACAAACGGGGACAGAACAACTCCAAGCTGGCAGTGCTAGTCTGACAAATGGACTCTCTACCTTCAAAAATGGTTTGGGCACCTATACTAATGGGGTAGCACAAGCATCTAGTGGAAGTCAAACGCTTAATGAAAAGTCCACTTCGCTAGCAGGAGGGACCAGTCAATTGGTTGGAGGAGCACACCAACTTTCAGATGGGTTAGGGATGCTACAAGACAAGACGCTTCCACTAACGAATGGGCTCTCACAGTTAGCGCAAGGGACAGGTCAATTAGATGCCCAATCCTCCAATTTGCTGGCTGGCTTAGACCAATTCCAGGCTGGTCTCCCTAGGGTCAAAGAGCTTGCAACTGGACTTTCTAATCTTAGAGTTGGTTTAGAAACATTATCACAAAAAACGCAATTGTCTGATCAGCAAAGCCAACAACTGGCTACGCTGACTGCCAGCTTGCCTCAGTTACAAGAAGGGATCCAGCAACTGAATCGTCGTGTTTCACAACTGGATGTGTCCGGTTTGGCTAACTTTGACTTCTCCCAAGTAGAAGGACAGCTAGCGACTATGCGCAGTCAGCTGGAAAGTCTCAAAGCACAAATCGCGTCTGATCAGGCTGCTTCCTTGGCTGCAGTCCGAGCAACAGCTGCCTATCAGTCTATGACAAGTGAGCAACAAAGTGAGATTGAACACGCTTTGACAAGCAGCCCCTCGAGCGCAGATAGCCAACTCCAAAACACCTTATCCAATCTAGAAACTCTCGGGACCATTCTGTCCCAGGCGCGAACGAGTCTAGGCGCTTTACAAGGACAGGTCAATGCTTTGCAACAATTGAAAACTTCTCTTGGGACGATGCAAACAAGTGCTGATCAGCTTCTTCCAGGGGCTCTTCAAGCCCTTACAAATTTGCGAGATGGGTTTGCTCAAGTCCATCAGGGCATCGACCAACAACTCCTACCTGGAGCCAGTCAAGCGTCCTCTGGTGCAGACTTGCTCTACTCAAGTTTCTCAAGTGGGGCAAGTCGTTTGTCGTCCGGATTCCAACAATATGCATCTGGAGTTTCCCGTGTTAATGATGGTCTCCAAATGATCCATAGCCAAACTGGGAATCTGACGAGTGGGGTTGCGACTCTGAGTGCAGGAGCTGAGACTTTACAGAGCGGACTTGGGCGCTTGTCCACTGGGCTTGGGCAATATACGAATGGTGTCGCTCAACTAGATCGTGGTCTCCAACGACTCGCTCAATCTTCTAGTTCCTTAAGTTCAGGTTTAACCAGGTTATCTGATGGCTCTCAAACCATCACAACCAATCTAGCGACGGTTTCCCAAGCTCAAGGGCAACTTCATGATTCCTTACAAGCGGGTTCCAATCAGCTCTCCACCGTTACACTACAAGAAAAAAATGCAGATACGGTCGCTAGTCCGGTAGCGACTTCTCATGTGGACCAAGACCGAGTGGCTACAAATGGCGTCGGGATGGCTCCCTATATGATGGCCGTTTCTCTCATGGTCGTTGCCCTTTCTGCAAACGTCGTTTTTGCCAAATCGATCGATGAGGAAGAGTATACGGACCGCTGGGAATGGGCGAAGAGCAAGTTGGTCCTAAATGGAGGGATAGCGACGCTTGCAGCCATCCTTCTCTATGGGACAGTACGTCTGGTCGGAGTAGACTTTGCGCATCCTGGTGCAACTTTTGGATTGACCCTTTTATCTTCCTGGGTCTTCATGGCCTTAGTGACTGCTCTGATAGGGTGGAACCAACGGTTTGGATCGTTCGCTTCCTTGCTCCTGCTTGTCCTTCAATTAGGAGCTAGTGCAGGGACCTATCCAATCGAACTCAGCCCTCGCTTCTTCGGATGGATTCAGCCCTTCTTGCCGATGACCTATGTGGTCTCAGGTTTGCGGCAAACCATTTCGATGAGAGGCGATATTCACCTTCAACTATCTGTATTGAGCTTCTTCCTCTTCCTCTTTACGGCTCTTGCTGTGCTGATCTTCCAACCGGGACAGACAGAAGTGGAGGGATAAACGAGATGACACTTGTCAGGTGACAAGTGTCGTTTTTTGATTTGAAAAAACAAGCGTTTTGAAGAATAGAATAACTTTAAAAATAAAGTTAAGCAAGACTATCAGAAAATTCTGACTTTATTTATTATCTACTAAAAAAGCTTGATGTAGAGAAAAATTTAATGTAAAATATAACTTGAAAACGTTTAATGTTTGATAGAAAGAAAAAGGAGAATAACATGAAACAACGTTTCAATATGTTAGGAAATATTTTAGGAATCCTTGTGATTTTATTCCCAATACTGTTTACGGCTACTCTATATCGTGGTGAGACAGTTCATGCGACAGTTCGCAATGATTTCATCAAAAAATTAACGGTTACGGATATGGAAGGGAATCCTTTCACAAGCACTAGTCAAGTTGGGATGTACATTCCTTTTCGTGTCAATGCAGAGTTTGAAGTAGCACCTGATGCCAAGGCTGGGGATACGGTGACCGTCCAACTCCCAAACAACCCATCTAATTTACAATTTTCAACAACAGAGAATTTTTCTGTCCGTGATGGGGCGACCAATGAAGTGGTCGGAAATGCCACCTTTGATGAAGCGCAAAAACTGTTTACGCTTACCTTCACAGACTTTGTGGAGACCCATTCAGATATCAAAGGGAGCTTCTATTTCTACTTAAAAGTTGACGAGCAGACGATTACTACCGATCAGACCGTTCCGATCAATATCAGTGTCAATAATGAAGTAAAGAATGCAGGGGAAGTGAATTACCATCCTGTTCCGAATACGACGGTTTCAGACATGTCTAAGACCGGATGGCGCAATATTGAAACAGATGGATCCATTGTGTTTAAGTATCGGATCTCCCTCAATCGTTCACAATCGAACTTTGAGAATACAGTCATTCACGATTTCTTCCAAACACCAGGCCTTCGCTATGTAAGTGGAAGCTTCCGGATCGAAAAAGGGACTTGGGGGACCAATGCGCAAGGATGGATTCTGCAAAACACGACAGACGTGACAGATCAATTCACTTTTACCACAGCAGACTCTGTAGATGCCACGACGACTCCAGCGCTCAAGCAATTTGTCGTGTCCAGTGACAATCGCTCGTTTGCTGTTAACTTTGGATCGGTTGCAAGTAACGAAGGCTATCAAATCCTCTATCGCAGTTTACCAACCGCTGGAACATCATTTGTAGACGGTCAAACCTACTCCAATACAGCGACGTTGACCGCAAACAACATCAGCAAAGAAACGAAGGTGTATACGGATTATTACCGTCGTTCAGGTGGATCTGCGACGGGAAATACCTACCAGCTGAACCTGAAGAAAACAGCCGAAGATGGCTCGACCCCACTTGCGGGAGCTCGGTTCAAAATCACCAATAAAGAGACCAATGAAGTTGTCAAATCTGCGGATGGCTTAGACTATTTTGAGTCTGCAGCGGACGGTTCGATTCTTGTCAACTATCTCTTGAGAGGGGATTATCTGATCAAAGAAATTCAGGCCCCAGAAGGCTATGTCGCTAGTCAAGAAGAGTATACGGTGACCGCGGCAGACTTTGTGGACCAGGGGAATGGCATCCTTCTTGCGAACCTGAATATCACCAATAAAAAGGCCAACACTCGTGAGTTGAAAGTCGTCAAAAAATGGTCGGATGACCAAAATCGTGATGGTCTTCAACCATCTTCTGTTACGGTTTATCTTTTGAAAGACGGTGTCCGTGTTAAGGATGACCAAAATCAAGATCGATCGGTGCAACTGTTAGCCTCCAACAACTGGACAGCTAGCTTTACAGGGCTAGAAGAAACAGGTAATTATACAGTAGAAGAGGCGACTGTTCCAGGTTATACGGTCACTTATGGTACCTTGACGGATAACCAAATCACAATCACGAACACTCACGATATCGAAACAACCAGTGTCACAGGAACCAAAACTTGGGACGACAAGAACAACCAAGATGGGCTCCGACCAGAAGCGATTACAGTGAACTTACTAAAAAATGGAACAAAAGTTGACAGTAAGTCAGTCACCGCTGCGGAGAATTGGTCTTACAGCTTTAGCAATCTTCCAAAATACGAAAACGGACAAGAGATTGTCTATACTGTGACAGAAGATGTGGTGACCAACTACACAACGAGCATTGAGGGATACAATATCACCAATAGCTATCAGCCTGGGAAAACCAGCTTAACGGTCACAAAACGTTGGGAAGACAAAGACAACCAGGATGGTTCACGTCCAACGAGTGTGAAGGTTCAATTGTATGCAGATGGTCAGGCAGTTGGCGATGTCGTGGAATTGACCCAAGACAATCGATGGACTTACACCTTCTCCGAACTGGATGAAAAAGCCAAGGGCAAAACCATTGTCTATAGTGTCCAAGAAGTAGATGTCCCAGCAGGCTATACCTCTCAGATTATCGACGAGGGAGCAGGAAATGTCACTGTAGTCAACACCCACACACCTACTACGCCACCTGTTACGCCCCCAACGAAGCCGAACAAACCAAAGGAATTGCCAAAAACAGGTTCTAAATGGACAGGATACGCCCTTCTTGCAGGTCTACTCCTCTTTGGAACAAGCCTTTACTTCCTCGCAAAAAATAAAGCTTCTAAGGAATAAGGCCATAGAATCGCCCTAGAAAGGACGGATTAGCCCTCTAATTCGTCTTTTTCTGAGAAGGAAGAAATGTCTGAAAATGCTTTTGTTTGAACAGAATGACATCAAAACTTTGACTCTGCCAAAACATCAACGAGCAGAAGTCGTTTAAAGGAGAAAACGTTGAAAGTTACAAAGAAAAATATTACGCTATTTAGCGCACTTGTGTTGGGAGTCTTCTCTATCTCTCCACAAGTCTTAGCAGATGAAACGATCGATACAGTATCTGAGGTTAGCGATGCTGATCGCACGACACAAGCAATCGCAACTCCTGTCTCAACTGAAACAAAGGGGACGCACATCCTCACTCGCTCAGAAGTCACCTCACCGGCATTGGAAACAGCAAAAAAGGATGCTTTGAAGGAAGAAGCCGGTTCGCAAGCGAACCTAGCAAAGGCACAAGAAGAAGGTCTGAAAGAGGCCAACACCGCGATTCAGCAGAACACGACGTTGACTCCAGCAGAACTTGAAACTGCTCAGCAAGAAGCTCGGAAAAATCTTAGCTTGACAGAAAAAGAGGGGTATCACCTAAAAGAATCAAGGGCTCGAACCGTTTCGTCAGTAGCTGTTGCCCATCAAGATAACCTGAGCCAAGCATCAGCGATCCGTCAGTCTCTGGTGGATTACCAGGCTGCGTTGACCCAGTATCAAAAAGACGTGACCCAGTATTTTAAGGATTATATCGCCTATAAAGCCTGGGAAAAAGCTTATCAAACCTATACCAATGGGACAGGCGATCGTGTCTTGACCAAGAAGATGCTAGAGAGCGCACAAGGATTGATCTATCAGAACGAGCCAAATGCTCGGATGACAGTCACCAGCAGCCAAGGGTCAGTCAGCTATTTATCAAAGACCATCCGCGAAGCGCATGCAGGAGATGAAATCTTACAACAGTTTAATACAGACGCCTACACAAATGATGATTTTGCAGCAGGAAATGGCGCTGGCTATAGCCAAACAGGCGGTACCTTTACAGAAGATGTCTGGCTGAAGATGCAGGAGGGAGAAACCCTTACGGTCACTTATACGAATCTCCAAACTTCCTCTTATAATCGAACTCCCATCAAAAAGATCGTGGCCAGCTATACTCTGGTACAGGCTCCGACAACAAATGGGACGGCTCTTGTGGAGCTTTTCCATGATCCGACAAAGACTTTCTTTGTAGGATCTCAAACACAAGACGCCTCAAAAACTATTCACGTAAAGATGAAGTTGGACTTTTATGATGCAGAAAGTGCGACAAGTCCAATCGATCTGTCAGGGAACAACTCTATCATGAGTATTTCTTCCTTGAACCATTGGACGGTGGAAGGACTTGGAAACCACATCGAGAAAGTCGCTTTAAACGGCAATGAATTTATCAAAATCGATGGATCTTCGGTGGATGTGCAGGCAGATGGTTATGTTTATTCCAAGAACGACAATCAATACCGTTCTCATGGGGCTCTTTTTAACGGAGATGCGACCTACGATGCCAATGGGAACTTGATTGACGAAGGTTGGGATGCGATCAATCCTGATGGAACCCCTCGCTCAGCGAAGGCCTATTATGGAGCGGGGGCAATGATTTATAAGGGATATGAGTTGGATCTCGTAGCCCAAGGAAATGATATTGGACTTCCAACTGCTTTCTGGTTTGCAACCAATTCAACCATTGCCACTCCTGAAATCCCAGATGGAAAAGATAAGCCGACAGCGCCTCAAGCTCCATCTGTACAAGTCGCTTGGCACAAAAACTATGTGGAGACAGAAGAAGCGATCCCGCAACCAACTCCGGAAGTGCCTGGTAAAAATGGAAAAAGACAACCAAGTCCTGAACAACCGAATGTACCGAAGGAATCGCCGGCTCAATTGCCTGAAACAGGTCAAGCATCAGAAACCGCAAGTCTGGCTTTAGGTTTGAGTTTAGCAATTGCTTCGTTGTCCCTCCTAGCAGGTGGTAAGCTCACAAAAAAAGACGATAGCTTATAAGGATAGCAATCGGATTTGGCACCCCATAAAAGGATCGGATAAAGGAAAAGGAGAGTGGGACAGAAATCGGTCATTCGTTAGAAGTCGATTTCGTTGTCCCGCCTCCGCACAGTTGAGTCGGGCTGTAAAAATTGATGAAATCAGCCGAGTAGAGCCCACTCAACCACTGCGTCTTGCTCGACCATCCAAAAACAATTAAGAGGCTAGGACTTTTGTCCCAGCCTCATTTTTTAAAGACCTGGTAAAACACAATTGTGTCGGCTAAAATGCTCTCTTTTTGAGGGCAGACTCAGGGGATACGAGTTTACCTACCCGATGAAGGGATCAAGTCCCCCTTTTGTGCCATCTTAATGAGTGGATGGTGGCGGAAGGTCCAATAAAGTTGAATCGTCATAGGAATCCAGAGAAAAGGCTCACAGAGGATGACCCCAAGATAGCCTAAATATGGGATAATGACCCAGACAAAGAGAATTTTCCCGGTTAACTCAATGAAACTGGAAATCAAGGGCGTCATTTTTCGTCCCAAGCCCTGCAAACTGTTGCGAAGAATCAAGAGAACCGCTAAAACGGGGTAAAAGATGGATGTAATCCGAAGGTAATCCGATGCACTGTGAATGAGAAGAGGGTCCGTCGAACTTGAAATCAGCTGATTGAGCGCAGGACTTGCGAAATATAAGATCAGTGAAGCTAGAAGGGCCCAGCTGACACTTAGCCCCACAGCAATTCGGATACCTCGAAGGATCCGGTGAGCTTGCTTGGCACCAAAGTTTTGGGAAGTAAAGGTAGTGATTGCTGTTGCAATGGCTGTAATCGGAAGGACCATAAAGGACATCACACGTCGCGCAGTTGTTTGGGCGCTGATGATGGTGGCTCCTAAGGCATTGATAGAAGACTGGAGGATGACTGTCCCGATGGACACGATAGAGGTCATCAAGCCCATGGCCAGCCCCTGCTCAACTAAATCCACATATAGGCTCTTATCCCATACAAAGTGGTGGGGGGTTGGGACCAAGAAGCTCATTTTTTTTCGGATATAAAAGAAGCAAAGAAGAGCTGAAAGAGCTTGGGAAAGAATGGTTGCGATAGCGGCAGATTGGATCCCGAGCTGTAATTGAGTGATAAAATAAAGATCTAAGACAATATTGAGGAGGGCTGAAAAGATTAGAAAGGAAAGAGCAGCCAAACTATCCCCAACAGCCCGTAACAAGCCTGCAGCAAGATTGTAAGCAAAGGTCACAGCCACACAAAGAACGATGAGGGAGATATATTGATAAGACTGGTCAATGATAGCAGAAGGGGTCCCGAGGAATTCGAGTAAGGGATAAAGCCCAACATGCCCAAGGAGCATGACTGCGCCACTCAAACCCAGTCCGATTAGCAAGGAAGCAGCGACAGCTTTTTTGAGCTGGTCCTCTTCTTTCGCTCCGTAAGCCCGTGCAATGACGATTCCCATTCCATTCCCGACGCCCAGGGCAAATCCAATAATCAGATCGAAAATCGCTGCAGTTGCACCGACCGCAGCCAGAGCATCTGATCCCAAAAAGCGACCGACGATCATGATGTCTGCTGTATTATAGAGTTGCTGAAAAATATTGGATAGTAGTAGGGGCCAGGCAAAAGCCAGCAATGAAGAGACAATCGGCCCGTGGAGTAAATCAATAGAAGTTCTTTTCATTCCTTCATTATAGTACAGCTACCCAGAAAAGAAAAGACTCTTTTTCGATCGATCAGTCCCGCGTCAGCAAGGAGATATGGTACAATAAAGTGAAAAAATATCGATGAAAGGATCCATCCATCTTATGAAGATTTTAGTCACCGCCTTTGAACCTTTTGGAGGAGAGGCAATCAATCCAGCACTAGAAGCTGTCAAACGTCTCCCTCAAACCATCAAGGGAGCTCAGATTTCTTGGTTACAAGTGCCGACTGTATTTGGAGAGTCAGCTGAGATCTTGGCCCAAGCGATATCGGATCAAAGGCCAGATGCGGTCCTTTGTGTAGGCCAAGCTGGTGGTCGCATGGGCTTAAGCCCAGAGCGCGTGGCCATCAATCTGGACGATGCACGTATCCCGGATAACAAGGGGCAACAGCCTTTGGATCAGCCCATCCAGCCAGACGGACCAGCCGCTTATTTCTCTACCCTTCCGATCAAGGCCATGGTACAAGCTATCAAAAAAGCCGGAATTCCAGCTTCAGTCTCTAACTCAGCGGGGACATTTGTTTGCAATCACTTGATGTACCAGGCCCTATACCTAGCGGATCAAGCTTATCCAGAGATGCGAGCAGGCTTTCTCCATATCCCCTACCTCCTAGAGCAGGTGCTAGAGAAATCTCAGACTCCTGCTATGGGTCTGGAAGATATTATCCGTGGATTGGAGGCTGCGATTGGAGCGATTGTCACCTATTCTAAAGATCTCCAAATAGCTGGAGGAGCCCTCCATTAAGGAATCGGATTTTTGAGAAGGCTTGTCTTTGGTCGTGTTCCCTATTGAACGAAAAACTCCCTCTGTTTGCTGCAAGGGATAACCGCAGCAAATAGAGGGAGGATTTTTGTTTACTTAGCTTAGACGATTAGTTAGAGGATGACTCAGTTTTAGTCTTGTTTTTCTTGGATGATTTCTGTTTGTTTTTGCTTGTACTGGATTTTTGGTCACCTTTTTGTGCTTGATTGCGGTTTTCTTGGTTGTTTGCAGAAGGTTCTCCCTGCTCATGACCAGGGCCGCCTTGTCCAGGGCCGCCTTGTCCGAAGCCTGCTTGCTCTTGTCCAGGGCTATTTTGTCCTTGTCCGAAGCCTGCTTGCTCTTGTCCAGGGCTATTTTGTCCTTGTCCGAAGCCTGCTTGCTCTTGTCCAGGGCCATTTTGTCCTTGACTAAAGCCTGCTTGTTCTTGCCCAGGCCCGCCTTGTGTCTGATTGCTATTTCCCTGGGCACCTGGAGGCATTCCCTGGGTTTTCTCTTGATTATTCCCGGAAGTAGGAGCCTGTTGTCCTTGTTTGTCCGGAGTTGCGTTGCTGTTTGTGTTAGAGTTGTTCTGTTTGTTTGTGTTTGTTTGAGCGTTTAAAGCTGTGCTGGCTTGGTTGGCCACGCTTTGGTTGTGCCCGGTCTGTGCCAGTACGCCCCCAGCAAATCCAGCAGCAAGCCCTAGGGTGACGGACCCAGCTGCAACAACGCCCATCCACCATTTGGGACTACGGGCTAGGAGGATTGTCTTCTCCTGATTGTTCTGATTTTCTTCTGTAGCATGATGATTTTGTCCTTTAGACATGATACGATTCCTTCTTTCTTTCCTAAAATAATGAGGATTTCCTCTGTCGACGATTGTATCATATCGAGTGAGCCTTAAACCGAGCTAAAATTTTTCTGAAACAGAGCTTAAAAACATCACGGTATATTGTAAAACGCTTTCAAAACGAGTATAATAAAGGTAGCTTAAAAGAACTGAAAGGGTCGTCAAACGCTATTTCAGTCTGGAAATCTCCCAACCTAGGCTAGAATTCTGTTTTTATTTTTTAAAATGCTGAAATAGCCCAAACCATTTCTATTATTTGTTCGGATTCCTATTTCTTTCTAGAAAAAAGTGTCAAAATATCTTATAATAAACATGTGTGTGTTGTTTTTGAGACAGGAGGAAGGATGAAATGATCAAGCATGAACGGCTGGATGCGATTACCAGGATGGTTCACCAGTCTGGGACCGTGAAGGTTTCTGAGATTATGGAGGCTCTAGGTGTTTCAGACATGACGGTGCGACGGGATTTGACAGAATTGGAAAACCAAGGAATCTTGACGCGGGTGCATGGAGGAGCCAAGAGTAATCGGGTTGTGAGCTTTCGTGAGTTGAGTCACGAGGAAAGTCATCAACAAAATATGGAGGCCAAGAGGCAAATCGCGAAACGCGCAGCTGCCCTTATTGATGAAGGGGACACGATTTTTCTGGGTCCAGGTACAACGATTGAATTGTTGGCAGATGAGATCAAGCATGAGAAACTTCAGGTAGTTACCAATTGTTGGCCGATTTTCAATCAGCTCTACCGTCGGAAGACCGATCAATTCAAGGTTTTTCTACTAGGGGGCGAGATGCGGGCCAATACACAGGCTTTTACCGGTGAGATGAGCCAGCGAATCATGGACCAGCTTTATTTTTCAAAGATGTTTTTTAGTTGTAGTGGTGTCAAGGATGGTCTGGTCTTGACTTCTTCGATTGAAGAAGCTCATACGCAACAACTGGCCCTAGAGCGGTCCAAAGAGCGCTTCTTGTTGGCGGATAGCAGTAAGTTGGGAAAGACTTCTTTTACTCAGATTTGTCCTTTATCTCAGGTGAGTCTGGTTTTGACAGATCAGGAGTATAGTCGCCATATCCAGAAGGAATTGGGGCCCTATACTTCTTATGTGGATTAGAGTGGAACTTGCTGGGCTGTCCTTGCTAGATTTGTTGCTACTAGAGAGGGGGACAGAAATCGGTCATTTCTTAGAATTCGATTTCGTCGTTCCACCTCCGCACAGTTGAGTAGGGCTGTAAAAGCGGGTGAAACCAGCGGAGTAGAGTCCACTCAACCACTGCGTCTTGCTCGACCATCCAAAAACAATGGAGAGGCTAGGACTGTTGTCCCAGCCTCTTTTGTATGCTCTCCTAACGGGCAGCTGGCCGAAAAGCAGTCCTGCTGCTTCCTAAGGATACAGGTGAAGCTCTTGCAGTGGTTTGAAGAAGTGGAGTTTATTCGGAACGATGATTTGTGTGTGACGAGAGAGTGTGCAGGAAAGAGAGAGGGCTGTGTTACTGTTCATGGAAGCGATCGTAAAGGTTGCTTTAAATAGTTGTTGGATAAAGAGCGATCCGAGAAATCGTATGGAAAGCGGAAGCGACGGATAAAGGGAAGCATAACGATCAGATGCCTCTCGTAAAGTATCTAATCTGGTGTATCGGAATAGAATTAGGTTCAATAAAAGGACCACCTGGAAAATGGCCCTTCATCTTCGTCTGGCGAAGTCTACAAAGCGAAATTTTTCCAACTTATGGCGACTTTCGGTAAATTGAAATTGGCGTCCGTCTCGAAGATAGACCTTGGACTTGACTGAGACGACAAAAGGATCCTTTCCGATATCCATGAGGATTTTATCTCTGTCTTGGCTTGTATCAATAGTGATTTCTTTCTCCGCGTAGTCAATACGGAGCTTTAATTCCTGTTCGATATAGGCATAAATAGACTTTTCGGCAATATCTCGCTGTAGATTAGGGACGAGCTCCATGTCCAGGTAGTCGGTATCGAGAACGGAGACGAGATTGTCCACGATCCGTTGACGCACGACCTTCCAGACCCTCCGGTATTCAGGAAATCCTGTTAGACGAGCGGTTTTTTGGTCGATGATAATCTTATCCAGGCGGACCACATTTGTCTTAGAGTCGAGTCCCAATTCTTGGACCAGCTCTTGGTAGCTGGTCAATTTAGAAACTGGAAAATTAACCGTCTCTTCTTTTATGACTTGGGATCCCTGTCCTTGAACCTTTCGAATCAAGCCCTCTTCTTGTAGAAGGGAGAGGGCTTTTCGGATGGTATCTCGACTATAGTGGTACTCCTCCATCAAGTCATGTTCACTGGGTAAAAAACTTCCGACAGGATAGATGTCATTTTGGATTTTTTCTTTCAGTTGGCGCAATAAATGCTGGTATTTTTTCATAGTTCTCTCCTCAAACGGTCGATGGTAAAGCCAAAAATAAAGATTTGTTTTTATTTTACCATACAAGTGGCCTCTTTTTTTAAAAAAAAGACCCAAAACGGACCAAACATCTTGCAGACATGCTTGCAATCGGTTACACTGTTCTTAACAAATTACTATTAGATGGATAAGAAGGAGACTCAAATGAGTAAATTCGAACAAGAAGCCAAGGATCTGCTAAAAGCTATCGGAGGTAAGGAGAATATCACGGCGGTCAGCCACTGTGCGACGCGTATGCGTTTTGTCCTTGCTGATGATCAAAAGGCTGATGTGAAGGCCATTGAAGCCATTCCTGCTGTAAAAGGAACCTTTACCAATGCTGGGCAATTCCAGGTGATCATCGGGAACGATGTACCAATCTTTTATAACGATTTCACTGCTGTATCAGGGATTGAAGGTGTTTCTAAAGAAGCTGCCAAATCAGCTGCTAAGAGCAACCAAAATCCAGTGCAGCGGGTTATGACAACCTTGGCGGAGATCTTTACACCGATTATTCCTGCCTTAATCGTTGGGGGATTAATCCTTGGTTTCCGTAATGTCCTTGAGGGTGTGCATTGGTCAATGCTTGACGGTAAGACAATTACCGAGGTTTCTCAGTTCTGGTCAGGAGTGAATCACTTCTTGTGGTTACCTGGTGAAGCTATCTTCCAATTCTTGCCTGTCGGGATCACTTGGTCTGTTTCTCGTAAGATGGGAACCAGCCAAATCCTTGGAATTGTTTTGGGGATCTGTCTGGTGTCACCACAATTGCTAAATGCTTATTCCGTTGCTTCAACACCTGCTGCAGAAATTGCAACCAACTGGGTGTGGGACTTTGGATTCTTCACGGTGAATCGGATCGGTTACCAAGCGCAGGTGATTCCAGCCTTGCTTGCTGGTCTGTCCCTCTCTTACCTTGAAATCTTCTGGCGCAAACACATTCCAGAAGTGGTCTCCATGATCTTTGTTCCTTTCTTGTCCTTGATTCCAGCTCTTATCTTGGCCCATACGGTTCTTGGTCCAATTGGTTGGACTATTGGCCAAGCTCTGTCAACCGTTGTTCTTGCTGGTTTAACAGGACCTGTTAAGTGGCTCTTTGGTGCTATTTTTGGAGCTCTTTATGCGCCGTTTGTGATCACAGGTCTTCACCACATGACCAATGCCATCGATACCCAATTGATTGCGGACGCAGGTGGCACAGGTCTCTGGCCAATGATTGCCCTTTCAAACATTGCTCAAGGTTCAGCTGTTTTGGCTTATTTCCTCATGCATCGTCAGGATGAACGAGAAGCTCAGATTTCTCTTCCAGCAACCATTTCAGCCTATCTCGGTGTAACAGAACCAGCCCTTTTTGGGGTCAATGTCAAATACATCTACCCATTTGTAGCAGGCATGATTGGTTCTTCGATCGCTGGTCTTCTCTCTGTTACCTTTAACGTTACAGCAGCTTCTATCGGGATTGGTGGGCTGCCAGGTATTCTATCTATTCAACCACAATATATGTTGCCGTTCGCAATGATTCTGGTTGTAGCTGTAGTAGTTCCTATAGCTTTGACTTTCTTCTTCCGTAAGGCTGGTCTCTTCACAAAAACAGAAGATAACACAGAACTTCAAGCAGAATTTGCGGCTCAAGAAGAAGCTGAATTTGCAGTTCATGCGGAACCAACAGCTCTCGTGAATACAGTCCAATTGGTGAGCCCACTTGCTGGTCAAGTGAAACCACTCAGCCAAGCCACAGATCCAGTCTTTTCATCAGGTGTGATGGGACAAGGTGTCGTGATCGAACCAAGCCAAGGTGAACTTTCTTCACCAGTCAATGGGACAGTGACAGTCCTCTTCCCAACCAAGCACGCAGTCGGTATCGTTTCTGAAGAAGGTGTTGAAATGCTAATGCACATTGGTATGGATACAGTTAGCCTTGATGGGCAAGGTTTTGAAGCTCATGTTGTCCAAGGGGATAAAGTAAAAGCCGGTCAAAAACTGATTACATTTGATATGGATGCTATTAAAGGAGCTGGTCTAGTGACAGAAACACCTGTCATCGTGACCAATCAAGATGATTTCCAAGCAGATGTGGAAGGGGCTCTTCCACGGGATATCCAACGTGGCGATGTTCTCATGATTGCTCATCGAACAAAATAAGCTAAGGGGTGGAGACGTTACGCTTCCACCTCTTCCTATAAAGAACAAAAGAGGAAAAATCACATGGCATTAGATAAAACAAAGGTTGTATACCAAATTTATCCAAAATCATATAAGGACACGACAGGAAATGGAATCGGTGATTTCAGAGGAATCATTGAAAAGATTCCTTATCTAGCAGACTTGGGTGTGGATATGGTTTGGCTCAATCCTTTCTATCCAAGCCCACAACGTGACAATGGTTACGATATTTCAGACTACACCGCCGTCAACCCTGTCTTTGGAGACATGGCTGATTTTGAAGAAATGGTCCGTGTCGGGAAAGAGCACAAGATTGACTTTATGCTAGACATGGTGCTTAACCATTGCTCAACGGAGCATGAGTGGTTCCAAAAAGCATTGGCTGGTGACAAGTATTACCAAGATTTCTTCTTCATTCAGGATCAACCAACTGATTGGTTGTCTAAATTTGGTGGTTCTGCCTGGGCTCCTTTTGGAGATACAGGGAAATACTATCTGCACCTCTTTGATGAAACACAGGCAGACCTCAATTGGCGTAATCCCAATGTCCGCAAGGAGTTGTTCAAGGTGGTCAACTTCTGGCGTAACAAGGGTGTCAAAGGTTTCCGCTTCGATGTGATCAATTTGATTGGGAAAGATGAAGTCTTGGTAGATTGCCCTGAAAATGAAGGGAAACCAGCTTATACGGATAAACCAATCGTCCATGACTATCTTCACATGATGAATGAAGCGACCTTTGGTTCTGATGAGAGCTTTATGACAGTTGGAGAGATGTCCTCAACAACCATTGACAACTGTGTTCTCTATTCAGCACCGGAGCGCCACGAGTTGTCTATGGCCTTTAACTTCCATCATCTGAAAGTCGACTATGAAGAGGGTCAAAAATGGACTATTACTCCCTTTGATTTTGAAGAGCTCAAGCGTCTCTATCATACTTGGGGCAAGGAAATGAGTGAACGTGGTGGTTGGAGTGCCCTTTTCTGGAATAACCATGACCAACCTCGTGCCTTGAATCGCTTTGTGGATATCAAGAACTTCCGCAATGAAGGAGCGACCATGCTCGCAGCTAGCATTCACTTGTCACGTGGAACTCCGTATATCTACATGGGCGAAGAGATTGGCATGATTGATCCAGACTATGATTCGATGGCAGATTATGTGGATGTCGAGTCCATCAATGCTTACCAGATGCTTTTGGACCAAGGCAAGTCACCTGAGCAAGCCTTCAAGATTATCCAAGCGAAGTCACGAGATAATTCACGTACGCCCATGCAATGGGATGCTTCTCTAAATGCAGGTTTTTCAACAGGCACTCCATGGTTGAAAGCCGGTCAATCTTACAAAGACATCAACGTTGAAAAGGAAATGGATGGACCAATCTTTACATTCTATAAGAAATTGATTCGCCTGCGTAAAGAAATGCCGATTATTTCAGAAGGCAGCTATCAGCCAGCACTGGAAGATAGTCAAGAAGTCTACGCCTTTGAGCGTCATTTAGACGGTCAAAAACTCTTGGTACTCAACAATTTCTATGGAAGTGAAGCTGAAGTGGCGATTCCAGAAGAATACCAGTCAGGGCGCGTGCTCTTGTCCAACTATGAGGATGCAGAGCTTGCTGAAAAGGTAAGTCTTAAGCCTTATCAAACCCTAGCAATCTACAAGTAGATAATTTCTTATCCGTGCACCCTTGAGGGATCCTATCAGACTCAAGGGTGTTTTTTCATAAAATATAGCCCCAAAAGGGGGAACGATTCACAAGTGACGAGGATAGGCAGGAAATGCCTTACTGGATGATTCCAGCCAGTACAAGTAGAGCGGATGAAACATTCAACAGAATCATAAAAACAGACTTCAAACCTTGAAGTAGGTAAAAAACGCATTTCTTCCTCCATTGACGATAGGATCATGAAACCGTAAAACGAAGGGGAGGCCTATAGGACTTCAGCTAATGGAGGGATGAGAAATGATTGGAAAGGTTGGACCATCCAACATACAAAAAGAACCCCATGAGGAGCGATTGAAAAGCTAGAGAAGTTGATTGAGCAAAATTCATTATGGTCTATAGAATGATAAAAGCTGTACTCCTTAAAAAACAGAGAAAAGATATGATACAATGAACTTGGCTCAATTAAAGGGGAAAGAAATGAGAACGTATGCAGATAAAAACGAACTGAAGGAAGAAGTACTAAAATCATATAAAAAGTATATTACTGAATTCAATGAGATTCCTGAGGAGTTGAAAGATTTAAGAATTGATGAGGTTGATAGGACACCAGCGGAGAATCTAGCCTATCAGGTTGGATGGACTACTCTGATACTAAGATGGGAGTCGGAGGAACAGAGTGGCTTAGAGGTTAAAACACCAACTGAGATGTTTAAATGGAATCAACTTGGAGAGCTATATCAGCATTTTACTGAGACCTACGCTAGTCTAACCATCAAAGAACTTATGGCTCATCTCCATGATAATGTAGATGCTATAGGGAACATGATTGATTCAATGGGCGATGAAGTCCTATTTAAACCTCATATGAGAAAATGGGCTGATGATGCGACGAAGAATGCAGTCTGGGAAGTCTATAAGTTTATTCATATTAATACGGTAGCTCCTTTCGGAACATTTAGAACGAAGATTCGCAAGTGGAAAAAAGTTGCTTTAAAGTAATGCCATGAAAACTTGGAAGTATGACGATACACGAAGAGTGTTATAGGAGATGTTTGAATAGATAATATATCTTCTAATCAGACAAAACCACATTTTAAGCAAGCAAAAAAGCCTTTGAAACATTGATTTCATAGGCTTTTTTATCTCAATTATTTCACTTCAGTAAAGACAACATGCTTCCGAAGTTTTGGTGAATACTTCTTCAATTGAAGGCGGTCTGGGGTGTTCCGTTTGTTTTTAGAAGTAAGGTACAAGCGTTCACCAGATTCTTTGTGTTCAAGTGTGATATTTACGCGCATGATAGCTCCCTTCTATTATTCTGCTGCTGCAGCTTTAGCGATTTTACGTCCTTTGTAGTATCCTTTCAAAGATACACGGTGAGAACGTGAGTAATCTCCAGTTGCTTCATCAAATTTCACAGTTGGAGCTGTTACTTTGTAGTGTGTACGACGTTTGTTTTTCTTCGCTTTTGAGGTGCGACGTGCAGGTACTGCCATTTCGATTTTCTCCTTTTAAGATATAAATTCAATTGGGTTTGATTTGCATCAACTGTACTAGTATAGCAAAACTTTTTTGTAAAGTAAAGTTACTTGACAACTTTTTTGTAAGCTTGCTCGATTATTTGGCAACCTGATGAGACAGGAGGCAAAAATTTCGCGGTATTTAACGCCCAAGAGTTAAACTTGTGGTAGAATAAGAGTAGGTAAATTGCAGAGAAAGGTGGAGTTTTGACTCCGGGGACATGCTATGAAATTACAAAGACCTAAAGGAACCCAGGATATCCTGCCACAGGAGGCTGCTCGCTGGCAGTATGTGGAAGGATTTGTACGCGAGATGTTCGGTCGCTACAACTACGCTGAGATACGGACGCCCATGTTTGAGCATTACGAAGTGATTTCTCGCTCCGTCGGCGATACTTCGGATATCGTGAGCAAGGAGATGTATGATTTCTATGATAAGGGAGATCGCCACATTACGCTCCGTCCGGAAGGGACAGCTCCTGTCGTTCGTTCCTACGTTGAAAATAAACTCTTTGCACCAGAGATTCAAAAGCCTCTAAAGCTCTATTATATGGGACCGATGTTCCGCTATGAACGTCCACAGGCGGGGCGCTTGCGTCAGTTTCACCAGATTGGAGTCGAATGCTTTGGCTCACAAAATCCAGCATCGGATGCAGAAACCATCGCTATGGCAGCACAATTTTTCGCTGAGCTAGGTATTACAGGTGTCAAGTTGCATCTCAATACTCTGGGAAATACGGAAAGTCGCAAAGCCTATCGTCAGGCCTTGATTGATTATCTGACCCCCCTGAAAGAGAGCTTGTCGAGCGATAGTCAGCGTCGTTTGGAAGAAAATCCTTTGCGGGTCTTGGACTCGAAGGAAAAAGAAGACCAAGCTGCCGTTGCGGGTGCTCCTTCGATCCTGGACTATCTAGATGAAGAAAGCAGTAGCTATTTCGAGGCTGTCAAAGCCATGCTGACGGCTCTTGGGATCCACTACACTATCGATTCCAACATGGTACGGGGATTGGATTACTACAACCATACCATTTTTGAGTTTATGACAGAGGTGGGAGGAAGTGAGCTTACGATCTGTGCCGGAGGGCGCTATGATGGCTTAGTAGCCTACTTTGATGGGCCAGAAACACCAGGTGTCGGCTTTGGGATGGGGATTGAACGTCTCTTGCTGGTCCTTGAAAAACAAGGGGTTGCCCTCCCTCTAGAAGAAGGACTGGATGTCTATATTGCCGTGCTAGGTGACGAGGCGAATCTTCCAGCACTTGAACTCGTACAGAGCTTACGGGAGCAAGGTTTTAAGGCTGAGAGAGACTATCTAGGTCGCAAGCTCAAGGCTCAGTTTAAGACAGCAGATGCCTTTCAGGCAACGGTCCTCATCACCTTGGGAAGCAGTGAAGTCGAAGCAGGAGTCGTCACCGTACGAAACAACCAAACGCGAGAAGAAGTATCTGCGAACTTGGAGGACATCAAAAAGGACTTTGCCCGAGTCCTAGCAACCGTTGTAGAAAAGTAACAGAATAAAAAGACTTGTTCGTTTTGAAAAGACTCCTAGCGAGCAGACAGAGTGAGTTTGAGGCCGTCAAGCCTCAGACTCTTTTTTGTTGATTCTAACGAATCAGAATGGGATTTCTTTCGTCTTAGCACGAAGGCAATATCGCCAAAAAAAAGAGCAAGGGTGAAAAGACACCAAACGGAGAAATAACCTCGAAAATCATGTAAAACCAGTTGACAGTCGGGGGGGGGTA
>NZ_KQ969506.1:1130749-1131723 GCF_001578875.1 Streptococcus sp. DD13 | reverse complement strand
GCTGTCAAAGCCAACTCTCTCTACAAGCTGGTCTATGACAGGGACCAAGCGACTCCACCTACACCAGGGGAGACACCAAGTCCGAACCAACCAAAGAAACCTCAGCCAGGCACACCAGCTCGTTCGCTACCTGAGACAGGGGCTGAGTGGCTCAATACCAGCCTGAGCTTGCTTGGGGTCCTCTTCTTTGCCGGAGCTAGCTGGTTGATCCTTAGCAAAAAAGGGAGAAAAGCAGGCAAGACCCTCTTGCTAGTCCTAGTCGGCTCAAGCCTCTTGGGCTATGGGTCAACAGCCGTTTCTGCATACTCAGGGACAGCCTTGCAAGCCACTAGCCATTTGACCAAGGATACGGTCCTTACACCAGCAGAGATCGCAGGCTATCACTATGTTGGGGTCATCGAAGTGTCAGAAGAGACACCAGCTCCAAGTCCAACCCCAGAAGCTAAAAAGGGTTCTGTCGTGGTCAACTATGTGACGACAGACGGGACGACTCTAGAGAGCGTCAAGCTTTTGACGGATGTGGCTGTAGGCACAGACTATAGGACAGAAGAAAAGACCTTTGATGGCTATGTTTTCAAAGAAATGCAGGCTGACTCAGCAGCGACCAGTGGCCAAGTAGTCGAAGGCACGACTACTGTGACCTATGTCTACAGAAAGCTGAAGTATGGAGGTTATGCACTTCATATGACGATTGCCTTTGATTTTAATGCCAGGGCAATGTCAGATTATTATATACCAGCGGATACGACGGTTAATTATCTCTCTGAAATTGTCAATGAAAAGACTCCCTTCTATCTTACCTCTCAAGGCAAGGTTATTGAGCCCACCTCAGTTAAAGATGGCCGGATTGAGTATAAGGATGTTGTCATTTATGCCTTTGAAGGAGTGGAGGGAACTTCAATTCCGACTTATGATGTTCAAAAGGACCTGGTCTTCCACCATGGAGACAAGGAGATTCCAGCCAACAAAATCTA
>NZ_KQ969506.1:1124164-1130729 GCF_001578875.1 Streptococcus sp. DD13 | reverse complement strand
ACCTGGTCTTCCACCATGGAGACAAGGAGATTCCAGCCAACAAAATCTACGACTACTTACGGCCAATTCAAAATGAAATTCGCGATCGGATAAAAGCACAGTACAATGGGGCGGGATTTAACATCACCTATTTGGGTAATATAAATGATTCATTTACACCGCCTGCTAATGATGGAGTTATTGATTGGGATGGGCTAATTGCGATTAGATTCAATCCTCCTACCCATGTAGGGCCTGATGATGAACTGTAAGCGTTGGAAATAGATTAAAAAGAGGACGGGAAGTTCCTCTTTTTTGTTTTTGGATTGTCGAGCAAGACGCAGTGGTTGAGTGGGCTCTAGAAACTCCTCTTACATCTACAAATAGCCCCCACCTGTCTGACTTAGCTCCTTAGGACTAGTCGGACAGGTGGAGGTTTTTTATTTTCAGAAAGAAGGAAGAAAAAATGGGAACGATTGAAAATAATTTGTGAAATTTTAAAATTTTATAAAAAAATGGACAAAAAGAAGGGAGAGAAATTGGATGTTATCAAGCTTTTTAGGAAGGTCTAGGAAAAACCCAAATAAAGTTTGTGAAATAGTTAACAAAACCCTTTACAAACAGAACCGGAAGTGCTATACTTATATTGTGAAAAAGTTAACAAAGAAAGTTGACTAAAAATTGGAGGAAAACCAAATGGCTGGTAAAAAAGAAGTAACAGCAGAAGAAAAACAAGCACAAGCATTGGCTCATGTGGACGCCTTGGTCCAAAAAGGATTGGTGGCCCTAGAAGAATTCCGGAAACTAAATCAAGAACAAGTAGATTATATTGTCGCGAAAGCCTCTGTAGCAGCCCTAGATGCTCACGGAATTTTGGCAGAGCATGCGGTCAAGGAGACTGGTCGGGGTGTCTTTGAAGACAAGGCTACCAAGAACCTCTTTGCCTGTGAGCATGTGGTCAACAACATGCGGGGAGTCAAGACAGTCGGCATTATCGAAGATGACCCTATTACTGGATTGACCAAGATTGCAGAGCCGGTCGGAGTCATCTGTGGGGTGACCCCAACGACCAACCCTACTTCAACGGCCATCTTTAAGTCTTTGATTGCCCTGAAAACGCGGAATCCCATCATCTTTGGCTTCCACCCATCTGCCCAAGAATCCTCTGCCCATGCGGCTCAAATCGTTCGGGATGCAGCTATCGCAGCAGGTGCTCCTGAAAACTGTATCCAATGGATCACGGAGCCATCGATCGCAGCGACCAATGCCCTCATGAACCATGACGGCATCTCCACCATCTTAGCAACAGGGGGCAATGCCATGGTACGGGCAGCCTACTCTTGCGGCAAGCCAGCTCTTGGGGTCGGTGCCGGAAATGTCCCAGCCTACGTGGAAAAATCTGCCGATATCCGTCAAGCAGCCCACGACATCGTCATGTCCAAGTCCTTTGACAATGGGATGGTCTGTGCTTCTGAGCAAGCGGTCATCATCGACAAGGAAATCTACGATGACTTTGTGGAAGAATTCAAATCCTACAAGACCTATTTCGTCAACAAAAAAGAAAAAGCCCTCTTGGAAGAATACTGTTTTGGTGTCAAAGCCAACAGCAAGGACTGTGCAGAAGGAAAGCTCAATGCTGACATCGTAGGAAAGGCGGCAAGCTGGATCGCAGAGCAAGCAGGTTTCTCTGTCCCAGAAGGTACCAATATCCTAGCAGCTGAAGTCGCAGAAGTGGGACCAAACGAACCGCTCACTCGTGAAAAACTCTCTCCAGTCATCGCGGTCCTCAAAGCTGAAGACACTGAAGATGGCTTGACCAAGGCCCGTCAAATGGTAGAATTCAATGGACTCGGTCACTCCGCAGCCATCCATACCAAGGATGAAGCCCTTGCGAAACGCTTTGGAACAGAGATGAAAGCCATGCGGATCATCTGGAACTCTCCATCTACCTTCGGTGGAATCGGGGACGTATACAATGCATTCCTACCATCCTTGACCCTGGGCTGCGGTTCATACGGTCGCAATTCTGTGGGGGATAATGTATCTGCGATCAATCTTTTGAATATCAAGAAAGTAGGGAAACGTAGAAATAATATGCAATGGTTTAAAGTTCCTTCTAAAATCTACTTCGAACGTAACTCGATCCAATACCTGCAAACTTGTGAAGACATCGAACGCGTCATGATCGTCACAGACAAGTCCATCGAAAAACTTGGCTTTGTCCAACGGGTCATCGACCAACTCAATCTACGCAAGAACAAGGTAACGGTTCAAGTCTTCTCAGATGTCGAGCCTGATCCAGACATCACCACTGTTCGTCGTGGGACTGAAGTCATGCGGGCCTTTGAGCCAGACACCATCATCGCTCTTGGTGGAGGCTCCCCAATGGATGCCGCCAAAGGGATGTGGATGTTCTATGAGCAGCCAGAAGTGGACTTCGGCGATTTGGTCCAAAAATTCATGGATATCCGTAAGCGGGCCTTCAAGTTCCCATCTCTAGGGAAGAAAGCTAAATATATCGGGATCCCAACCACATCTGGTACCGGATCGGAAGTGACCCCATTTGCCGTGGTTTCAGATAAAGCCAATAACCGCAAGTACCCACTGGCTGACTATGCCCTGACCCCAACCATTGCCATTGTGGATCCTGCCTTGGTTGAGTCTGTTCCAGCCTTTATCGCAGCCGATACAGGGATGGATGTCTTGACCCACGCGACCGAAGCCTATACATCCAACTTTGCCAATGACTATACAGATGGTCTTGCTCTCCAAGCCATCAAGCTGGTCTTCCAATACCTGAAGAAGTCTGTCCTTGAAGCCGACCCAGAAGCCCGCGAAAAGATGCACAATGCTTCGACCATGGCAGGTATGGCCTTCGCCAATGCCTTCCTCGGGATGAGTCACTCTATGGCCCATAAGATCGGTGCGGTGCACCATACCGTACATGGACGGACCAACGCCATCCTCTTGCCATATGTCATCCGCTACAATGGCACTCGCCCTTCTAAGACCACGACTTGGCCAAAATACAACTACTGGAAAGCAGACGAAAAATTCCAAGATATCGCACGGATGCTAGGCTTGCCAGCATCGACTCCAGAAGAGGCCGTAGAATCCTATGCCAAAGCCGTCTATGAGCTGGGGGAAGCTGTTGGGATTAAGATGAACTTCAAAGACCAAGGAATCGACGAAAAAGCTTGGAAGGACAGCCTGCATGAGATTGCCCTTCTGGCCTACGAAGACCAATGTTCTCCAGCCAACCCACGTCTTCCAATGGTCGCAGACATGGAAGAAATCATGGCGGATGCCTACTATGGCTACAAGGAACGTCCTGGTCGCCGCAAATAAGCCCTTTATCAGGAAGAAACTCCAATAAAATTCTGTTCAGAGGCTGGGACAAAAGTCCTAGCCTCTTCATTGTTTTTGGATGGTCGCGCACGACGCAGTGGTTGAGTGGGCTCTACTAGGCTGATTTCATCCGCTTTTACAGCCCGACTCAACTGTGCAGAGGGGGGACGACGAAATCGCATTCTACCGAATGATCGATTTCTGTCCCCCTCTTTTTTTTAGGCTTGTTTAAAAGCCGGACAATTCCTGAATAGGTTTGCAAAACACGTATTTCTAGGGTATAATAATGTAGAAAACGTTTTATAAAGGAGATTGTGATGAATCAAGAAGAATGGTTAAAGGAGTTTGAACGACTCAATGGTCGTCCGGCTACGAAGGAAGAGTTTGAAAGTGTCTGGGGTGCCGAGCCAGCAACACCTGCTCAACCGGTCATGCCACAGATGCCTCAGCAAGCTCCAAATCAAGGAGGAGCGACACCCAATGGTCAAGCTAGTGACGGAATCCCTCCACTGACTGGTCAAGGATCTGCTGTTGCACCTGTTCAAAAGAAAAGCCACAAGGGACTCTGGATCAGCCTGGTCAGTCTCCTCCTTGTCGCTCTGGTGGGAGCGGGTCTATGGTTCTTTGTCTTTAACAAAACCAATACGTCCAACCAGGCAGCAAGTGGGAACCAGGCAGGAACTGCCGTCTCGATTGAGGGGACCTGGAAGTCAGACGGTCTTGGGGAGACATTGAAGCAGGCTGTGATTGAAAAAGTAGGATCCACGAAGATTGATTTTGGAACTGGGAAGCTTGATCTGTCGTCGCTTTTCGATGGGATTTCCATTGAGTTAGTGGTCAGTGGAGACACTGCGAAGTTTAAGTATCGGATGGATTTTTCCAAATACTTTGATGACATCTATGATATGCTAGAGCAAAACATGTCGGACTCTTCGGCAAGTTACCTGCCAAGCAAGGAAAACTTTAAGAAACTGATCATCCAGCAGTTACAATCAACCATCAAGGAAGATTCTGCTATGAGCCTAGTCAACTTTACAATAGATGACAATGGGGTCATGGAATTTGAAATGGAAGCAGACATTGATCAAAAATCTCAAACCATTACCTTAGATGTTTCTAAGTTGAATATTGGCGAGTCCCTCCTCAATGGAAGTAACTCTACGTCTTCGTCCTCCTCCTCCTCTACATCCAGTGATAGTTCAACGAGTGAAAAGGTGGGCTTGTACAAGTATTCAATCAGTGGAAATGAACTAACCTTGACCTTGGAAGACTCGAGTCTTGTGGATTCAAAAACACCAACTAGCCTCAAGTTTGTGAAAGAATAAGGGATAGGAAAAAGAAAGAGGGAAAGATGATGAATCAAGAAGAATGGCTAAAAGAATTTGAACGGCTCAATGGCCGTCCAGCGACTCAGGCAGAGTTTGAAAGTGTCTGGGGGCCTCAAGCTCCTGTCGCTCCAGCTCAAGTAAGCCCGCAAGTGAGTCCAGCTAATGGGGCTCAGCCCTACCCGCAGACTGTCGGCCAGGCTCCTTTTAGCAATATCCCCCAATCGGCGCCTAAGAAAAGCCACAAGGGTTTGATTGCAGGGGTGATTGCTCTTCTTGTCCTGGTCGTCGGAGTGGTTGGGTTCTTCATCTGGAACCAGCAGCGCAACGATATCCACGGGACTTGGAAGGCTGATGCAGCTACGATTAAAAGCTTCAATGATCAGGCTTATGTCGGTAATTATTTTGGCTCTGCGCTGAAAGATACCACTGTGAGCATTGACGTAGCTTCGGACAATACTTACACGATAACCGCTGTATTTCATATTGATTTTGACAAATGGGCGGAGGAAAAAGCAGCGGATAGTGATTACTTAGATAAAGAGGACTATTTAGAACAGGTCAAATACGGTGCAGATAGTAATTATATGAAAGTGGATCTCGAAAAAGGGACGGCTGTCATTACCGCCAAAGGGACTGTTCGCCCAGAAAAGCATGAACTGACCTCTCCGCAATCTAATCCGTCAAGCGCGAGCGAGGGGGATCCTGTTACCTATACGATCGAGAACGGCCAACTCCGCTTTAAGGTCAGTTCGGATGTCGAACTAGTTTTTACCAAGTAAAGTGGAAAAAGAGAAGAGAGTGGGACAGAAACCGGTCATTCGTTCGAATTCGATTTCGTCGTCCCCCCTCCGCACAGTTGAGTCGAGCTGTAAAAGCGGATGAAATCAGCCTAGTAGAGCCCACTCAACCACTGCGTCTTGCTCGACCATCCAAAAACAATTGAGAGGCTAGGACTTTTGTCCCAGCCTCCTCTCTTGCTTAAATATAGAATCATAAGGAGAAGTAGATGAATCAAGAAGAATGGCTAAAAGAATTTGAACGGCTCAATGGCCGGCCTGCGACAGAAGAAGAAATCGCGAGTGTCTGGGGAGCTGGGGACGGAGCTTCGGGTCTCCCGATAGAGGATGAGGAAAGGCCATTGGTGTTTGCGACAGAAGTGTCGGTTGAGGAATCTCCAGAGACGGTTGAGGGGATCCAAGTGTCTAAGCCAAGCCATAAATTGTCTGTTTTGGAAAAATGTCTGGGGGCACTAGCGGCCGTACTGGTTGTAGCTTTTGCGGTCTTTGTGTTTATCCGCAATCAGCAAGCACGTGGGATCAATGGGACCTGGGTTTCCGCCTGGACTCAGCAAGAGATTGAGAATACTGGACTAGATAGTAGCGCCCTTGAAGATGTGCAGTTCCGATTGGTCGTAAAAGACGGCAAAGCGAGCATGGTGACACGCTTAAACTTTGATGAGAAGTCTGTTTTTTATGATCAGGACGAAGTGACTCAAACGATCTCACAAGCAAATGGTGCTGAAATCGTCGATTTAGAAAAGGGGATCGTGGATATCCCTAACTTTGAAGGAACGGTGGATGCCGAAAAAGGTCAAATCGATCGAGGTGATGACCACTATACCCCCTTTAAGAAAAAGGGAGAAAAGGAGCTGACCATCGAAAACAATGATGGAGAAAATGTGATCTTCCATCGGGAATAAGAAAGAGAGAGTGGGACAGAAATCGGTTATTCCTTAGAAGTCGATTTCGTCGCCCCACCTCCGCACAGTTGAGTAGGGCTGTAAAAGCGGATGAAATCAGCCTAGTAGAGCCCACTCAACCACTGCATCTTGCTCGACCATCCAAAAATAATGGAGAGGCTAGGACTTTTGTCCCAGCCTCTTTTTGATAGAAAAAGAAAGGCGATGAGAA
>NZ_KQ969506.1:1112752-1123406 GCF_001578875.1 Streptococcus sp. DD13 | reverse complement strand
ATTGTATTTAATTTAATTTTAATAAACTGTAACCTTTTTGTAATAATATTCATGCCAGTCGCAACCGTCTATTTTAAGGGATTTTTAAGGTTACTTTGAAGGAAGTGATATTTTTCAAAAAATCATTATATACTTTTTTAAATAGTTATTTTTATTTTGATAATTAAAACAATTATGTTTAATCAATTTGTAGAATATATTTCTATATAAAAAATAAAAACTCCCTTATTTGATAAAAAGGGAGTGATGATTATAAGTATTTTCTTTCCATTTTATAACTTCTTCTATGTCTATCAAATCAGATCTTTTGATAGATATAAAATCAAGTCACCAACATCTCTGCAACTAGCATCTAAACCTACTGATTGATTTTGATACCAAACACCCGTCCCATCTGGAATATAGCCTCGTTTGATGTACAATCTCTGGGCAGGTCCATACCCTGAATGGAGCCCAACACCAAGCGTCACCTTATTCGATATAAGCTTGACTCGTTTCTCAGCTTCTTCCATCAAGAGATTTCCAATCCCTTGATTTTGAAAGGGCTCAAAGACATTGAAATCTGAGAGTTCTGGATAGATTTCTGCAAAAGGCCCCTGCTTAGCGCAGGGCAAAATTGTGATATAACCCGCTAAAGCACCCTCAACCTCTGCAAGTAAGACTTCTCTCTCCCCACACTCTTGTTCCAGAAAATATCTAGCCAAAATTTCCTCTCTACCAGGCCAACCCTGATTGATAAAACCTTGGGACAGGTGTTTGATATCCGATTCAATCATTTTTCTAATAATAGCGTTTCCCTTCATAAGATGCTCCTTTAAAAATTCCTACTATCATTATAGCACGTTTATAGAGAAAGAAAAAAAACAGCCGGGTCTTGACTCGCTGAGCTCATGAAAAAGAGGTCCACCCGGACCGAACTCGCCTTCTCATTTCAAGGCTCGTGAAAAAAGACCCTTACGGGTCTTGATTCGCTTTCTTATAGCCATTTGGTTTTTAATAGTATGCTATTACATCATAAACAGAGTCCATGTTTCGAAGCAATTCGGTCACGCCTCTTTTTAGAACAGCCCAACTTTTCTCAATAGGATTTAATTCAGGAGAATAAGGTGGTAAGGGTAAAAAGAAATGTCCATCCTTGATAGAGAGCTCATCCAGTATTTTCTTGGGGTGGAAGCTGGCATTATCCATCACGATAACATGAGGCTCACTCAAGGATGGTAAGAGCTGTGTTTTAAACCATTCGACAAAGAAAGCACTTGTCATACTATCTTTGTATATCATCGATGCTATGAATGTATTATTCACTTGACCTGAGACAAGAGATGTCCGTTCAAATCGGCGACCACTAATGTTGTCATAGACCTTCTCTCCTCTTGGCGCACGCCCTTTTTTACGATACAAATAAGTATCAATACCTGTTTCATCAATATAAACGACTGGAAAATTTTCCAAAGCTACTAGTGCTTCAAGGCATTGGCGAACTTTTACTGGATTTTGTTCTTTATAGCTAGTTGTTTTTTTAAAAAGTGATATTTACTTTCTTTAAAGCAGCCCAAACAGAAGGAATACTGCAAGAAAAATGATCTGCTATTTCCCTCAAAAAAGCATCTGGATGCAATTCAACAAATTCTTTGAGCTGATCCAATGGGATTTTTCTTGATTTAGAGACACGTTTCTTACGTTCCAAATGCCCCTCTTCAACGTAAGCAAGGACACGTTTTCTAAAATCAATTCCGTATGCCATATAACTGGTATATCATATACTCGTTATAAACTAAACTACTATACCAACACGATTTCTATCATCATTTTTTAGAGTATAAAGGGATCCAGCCATCTATGTCACGTAAGGGTAATAGCCCAGATAATGGCATGATGGAATCTTTCTTTGGCATTCTTAAGTCCGAAATGTTTTATGGTTATGAGAAGACGTTTCAGTCACTTGAGCAATTGGAACAAGCTATTGTAGACTACATTGATTACTACAACAACAAACGAATTAAAATCAAACTAAAAGGACTCAGTCCTGTGCAATACAGAACTAAATCCTTTGGATAAATTAATTGTCTAACTTTTTGGGGTCAGTACAAAGCTGGCCCTGCTCTTTTTTCACTAGGAGCTTTAAATTGTCAGGAAATATGGTATGATAGTAAAAAAGACTTCGGGGGACCATATGTCATTAGTATACCAATCCACACGAGATGCCCATAATACTGTCACAGCTAGCCAAGCGATCTTGCAAGGGCTGGCGACAGACGGTGGACTCTTTACACCAACCAGCTACCCTCAAGTAGCGCTGGATTTTGACCAGCTCAAGGATGCTAGCTATCAAGAAGTGGCAAAACTAGTCTTGTCTGCTTTTTTGGATGATTTTACAGCGGAGGAGTTGGACCACTGTATCGATCAGGCCTATGACAGCAAGTTTGACACACCGGCTATCGCTCCTTTGGTTAAGCTAAATGGCCAGTACAATCTAGAATTGTTCCATGGATCGACCATTGCCTTTAAGGATATGGCCTTGTCCATCCTGCCTTACCTGATGACGACAGCTGCTAAAAAGCATGGCTTGGAAAACAAGATTGTGATCTTGACTGCGACCTCTGGCGATACAGGAAAAGCGGCCATGGCAGGCTTTGCAGACGTTCCTGGAACTGAAATCATCGTCTTTTATCCAAAAGACGGAGTCAGCAAGGTTCAAGAGCTGCAAATGACGACTCAGACAGGAAGCAATACCCATGTTGTAGCCATTGATGGAAATTTTGATGACGCTCAGACCAATGTCAAGCAAATGTTTAATGACGCAGACTTACGGGAGCGGCTGGCGGCTCATCATTTACAATTCTCCTCTGCCAATTCGATGAACATTGGTCGCTTGGTGCCGCAGATTGTCTACTATGTCTATGCCTATGCTCAATTAGTCAAGAGTGGTGAGATTGGATCCGGAGATCCGGTCAACTTCACTGTTCCGACTGGAAATTTTGGAAATATCCTAGCGGCCTACTATGCCAAGCAAATCGGCTTGCCTATCGGCAAACTCATCTGTGCCTCCAACGAAAACAATGTCCTGACGGACTTCTTCAAGACGCGCATCTATGATAAAAAACGCAGCTTTAAGGTGACTACAAGCCCGTCTATGGACATTTTGGTGTCCTCCAACCTGGAACGATTGATTTTCCATCTGTCTGGCAATAATGCCGAGAAGACATCGGCTTTGATGGATGCCTTGGTCCATCAAGGCGAATATGAGTTAACCGATTTTGATCCAGAGATTCTCGAGACCTTTGCGGCTGACTATGCGACTGAGGCAGAAACGGCTACAGAAATCAAGCGGGTCTATGAGGAAAATGCCTACATCGAGGATCCTCATACAGCCGTAGCATCAGCTGTTTATCAGAAATATCTGGCTACAAACGAAGACGCGCATCCGACAGTGATTGCCTCAACAGCTAGTCCGTATAAATTCCCGGTTGTGGCTGTAGAAGCGGTGACGGGTCAATCGGATTTGAGTGACTTTGATGCCCTGGCCCAACTTCAGGAAATCTCAGGAGTGCCTGTACCACCAGCTGTTGATGGTCTCGAAACAGCTCCAGTTCGCCATCGGACGACTGTAAAAGCGAGCGATATGCAACAAGCCGTGGAAGAGTACCTAGGGTTGTAAGCAAAATGCCATAAGACAGGAAGACTCGGTTGGGCAACTAACGGGGTCTTTTCTAACAAAAGAGAAGGAGGATGACGTGACACACCAACAATCAATCCCCCGAAAACTGCTGGCCATCGCTCTACCTGCTATGGTTGAAAATCTCTTGCAGATGTTAATGGGAACTGTCGATGGGTACCTAGTGGCTGTACTAGGTCTCGCAGCTGTTTCAGGGGTTTCTGTAGCCAATAATTTGACGGCTGTTTACCAGGCGGTTTTCATTGCTCTGGGAGCGGCGGTCTCTAGTAGTTATTCAGCTCACCTTGCCCGGAAAGAAGAAGGTGCATCCCGTCGGTTGATGGAGCAGGCCTTGACCTTAACGATCCTACTGAGCCTGGGGCTCGGTCTCTTATCCATCTTGATGGGAGAGCAGACGCTAGCTCTTTTAGGGACGGAGCCAAGGGTCCGTCAAGCAGGGGGGCTTTACTTGGCTACGGTCGGTGGAGGGATTTTATTTCTGGGCTTGATGACGACTTTGGGGAGTTTGTTACGCAGTCAAGGGAAGCCGCGTCTCCCCATGTATGTGAGCCTCTTGAGCAATCTTCTGAACGCCCTTCTTTCTGCGATCAGCGTATTCTGGCTTGGTATGGGGGTTTTTGGAGTGGCTTTAGCGACGGTCTTGTCCCGGATGATAGGGAGTGCCCTTCTATTTTCTGCCTTGGATCTGGGTGGGTCACGGCTTCGCTGGAGTTGGAGGCTGGATCAGGAGCTGCTTCGTCTGACCCTTCCTGCTGCGGGAGAACGCCTCATGATGCGCATAGGCGATATTGCCATTGTCGCCATTATCGTTAGCTTTGGAACTCGAGTGGTTGCAGGAAATGCCATTGGGGAAACCTTGACGCAGTTCAATTACATGCCCGGGATGGGACTAGCCACGGCAACGGTTATCCTAGTTGCGCGTGCGCGTGGTGAAGGGAGCCAGCTAGAGCAGAAGAAATTGGTTTCATACTCTTACTGGATCGCCCTTGTGACCATGGGTTTGGTTTCAGGACTCATTTTTCTTTTGGGAAGACCTTTGACCGCCCTTTATACGAATGATAGTCAGGCAGTGGCTGCGAGTGTATTAGTTGCCTTTTATGCTTTTATAGGCACGCCTGCTATGGCTGGGACCTTGGTCATGACTGCTGTTTGGCAAGGTCTGGGGAATGCCCGACTTCCTTTTTACGCGACATCACTTGGCATGTGGATGATTCGGATCGGTCTTGGGGTGCTGTTGGGGATCTGGCTGAAACTTGGATTAGCCGGTGTCTGGATTGCGACAGTCGCCGACAATGTGTTCCGCTGGCTTTTTCTGACGGCACTTTATATTAAGAAAGGGAGAAGTTAGAGTTTCCTGAGAATGATTGAAAATAGAACATCTAGAGAGTGTCGGATGAAGGTCAGGCCTCTCTTTTTTAGGATGACTAGGAGAAGGGCTGGTTAGGGCAGACGCGTATACAAGACTCTCTCCTGAAATTTGCCTAAAAAAGCGGATTTTCGCTGTCACTTAAGGAATCGGTTAGCAAAACGATTTGAATCCTTTAAGAAAATGGTATAATAGATAGAATCATATCAGAAGAAAGAGGCGCACAACGTGCTTGGAAACGAACCAGCTTTTGGAACATCAAACGGGAAAATCATCTTGATGGGAGAACACTCAGTGGTCTACGGTCAGCCAGCTATCGCTATGCCTTTTTCTGCTGTCCAAATTCAGGCTAAAGTTGTAAAAGAAGGGCAAGCCTTGCGGGTGACCTGTGATTTTTATGAAGGTCTAGTCCATCAGATTCCAAAGATTTGGGAGAGTTTAAAGCATGCCATCCGCTTTTCACTCTATCGGATAGGGGCTCCGAGCGATCCTGCTCTTCACATTACGATTGAGTCGACCATTCCAGCAGAGCGTGGGATGGGATCGAGTGCCGCAGTGGCCGTAGCTGTCGCGCGCGCCTTATTTGCCTACTACCAAAAGGAGCTATCGGACCAAGAACTCTGGGAAATCGTCCAGTCCTCTGAAAAGATTGCCCACGGGAATCCATCCGGCATCGATACCACCACGACCAGTGGTCATCAGCCTGTTTATTTCATCAAAGGGGAGCCACTTCAAACGCTGGAGTTGCACTTGGATGCCTATTTGCTGGTGGCAGATACGGGGGTTATTGGGAATACCTTGGAAGCCATACGGGATGTAGCTGATTTGCAGACGCATTCTGAGCAGGCCAAAGAGGCGATTTTGACTCTAGGCAGGCTGACGCGTCAGGCTAAGTGTGCTTTAAAAGAGCAAGATAGGGAGCGACTCGGACTTCTGATGAATCAGGCGCAAGAAGAGCTCCGCTTTCTTGGAGTATCAGAAGAACATTTAGAAAAGTTGATTGCAGTCGCCCATAGGCATGGTGCTTTAGGTGCTAAGTTAACCGGTGGGGGCCGGGGTGGCTGTATGATTGCGCTGGTTCGACACCGCAAGGAGGCTGATCGACTCGAAAAGGCCTTGAAAGAAGCTGGAGCTTATCAGACGTGGATGCAATACTTAGGAGAAAATAATGACAATAGCGATTGGTAGGGCAAGGGCGCATACAAATATTGCCTTGATTAAATATTGGGGCAAACGGGATAAGACGCTTTTTTTACCCATGAATTCCAGTCTTTCCTTGACCTTGGACGCTTTTTATACAGATACCAAAGTGACATTTGACTCGGACTTCACAGAGGATTCCTTTTTTTTGAATGGTCTTGATCAACCCATAGAGGAAGTGGAGAAAATCACGTCCTTTTTAGACTTGTTTCGGGAAGATTTTCAAGTAGGAATGAAGGCAAAGGTAGAAAGTTTCAATTTTGTTCCGACCGCTGCTGGACTAGCCTCCTCTGCATCAGCCTACGCTGCCCTCTCCATGGCGATCAATCAGGCGCTTGGTTTGGATATGGATCGCTCCCGTCTGTCTACCTATGCTAGAAGAGGGTCAGGATCCAGTACGCGGAGCTTGTTTGGAGGTTTTGTCGAGTGGGATAAGGGGCATTCTTCTGAAACGTCGATGGCCTATCCAGTTGATGATGCCGACTGGGACATCGGGATGTTGGTCGTTGTGGTCAACTCCCAAAAGAAAAAATAGCTAGTCGTGTCGGGATGGATCACACGGTAGAAACCTCGCCATTTTATGATGCCTGGAAGCAAACAGCTCAGGAAGATTTATTAGCCATCAAGGAAGCAATCAAAGAGAGGGATTTTAGCCGTTTGGGCACCATTACAGAGCACAATGGAATGAAGATGCATGCAACCACACTTTCTGCTAATCCTCCCTTTACTTATTGGAGTCCAGACACTATTCGTGTGCAAGAGGAAGTGCGCGCGGTTCGGAGTCAGACAGGGCTTTCGGCCTTCATGACCATGGATGCCGGACCCAATGTCAAGATCCTTTGTCGCCAAAGTCAAATGGTCCAACTAAAAAAGGCTCTTCAAGAAGTGTTGCCAGTGGAGTTTTCCATCATCGAAAGTGGGGTTGGTTTTGCTGCGAGAAGCCTATCTGAAAGAGAGTGGGAAGATTCTGTAAAAGAGTTTGAAGAAAAAGGAAGGATGTAATGAAGGTAATTGGCAAGTCGCCAGGGAAACTCTATATTGGTGGCGAATATGCGGTAGTTGAAACGGCCTATCCCGCTGTCATTGCAAGTGTCGACCGCTATGTTCGCGTAGTACTGTCTTCCCGTTCAGGCGCTGTTGGGACCTTGCATTCCAATCAAGAAGCGGATCAAACTTTTGATTGGCATCGAGAGGAGGGAAGGGTTGTCTACAAGGAAGATATGCCTTTTCAACTGGTAGCTATGGCTCAACAAGTAGCCGAACGCTATCTAGCAGAAAAAGGGCAACCAATCCAGTGGGCTTACGACATCACCATTCAGTCTGACCTAGATCATGTGTCTGGTCAAAAGTTTGGCCTAGGTTCGTCTGGAGCTGTCACAGTTGCTGTTATCCAGGCGGTGCTAAATCTTGGGGCTTACCCTTGGCAACCTATCGAACTATATAAATTATCGGTGATGAGCCAGTTGTTCTTACATAAGAAGGGATCTTTCGGGGATTTAGCAGCCTCTAGCTTTGGTGGTGTGATTGCATACACGGCACCAGATCGAGCTTGGCTTAGGGGTGAATTGAAAACGCGTCGTCTTTCGGATCTCGTTCAGATGGAGTGGGAAGGGTTGTCTATCTTGCCACTGGAGATTCCTCGAGAACTCCAGTGGTTGGTTGGCTGGACCGGAAGGCCAGCTTCGACCGATTACTTGGTTCAAGCGATCCAGGACGTCGTCCATCAAGAAGAGCGTGAAATCGCGTATGTGCGGATGCTTGAGGACAGTCGGATCTGTGTCGTCCGCATGATAGAAGCCTGCCGGACAGGTCATGCAGCGATGTTTATGGAGTGTATCTCTGAAAATCGCCGGATTCTTCAGGAGTTTGAAAAAGGGGTCGGCACGGTCATTGAGACGCCACTTTTACAACAACTGTGTCAATTAGCCATCGAACAAGGGGGAGTAGCCAAGAGTTCTGGAGCAGGTGGTGGAGATTGCGGGATTGCTTTTGTCGATGACCTGCATTCGGAAAGGCTGATTCGAGAGGCCTGGTCAGAAGCAGGAATTCTTCCATTGGAAATTCGGGTAGCAGAAAGGGTGACTTATGGGAACTAATTCAGTATCTCGTCGAAAGGATCAGCATATCGCTCTGGCCAATCAACAGTACCATCAGGAAAGTGCGAGAGATTTTGAGGACATGCGCTTTGTTCACCATTCTCTTCCCCAGATCGCTTGCGAGGAAATCCAGTTAGAGACCCGTATCGCCGGTCTGGAGTTTGCTTTTCCCTTTTTTGTCAATGCGATCACGGGTGGAAGTGAGCGCGCTTACGAGGTCAATCATAGGTTGGCGCGATTGGCGCGTGAAACAGGCATTGCATTGGCGTCTGGATCAGTGAGTGCTGCGATGAAAGATCCTTCCTTAGCGAGATCCTTTCAAGTCTTGCGCAAAGAAAATCCCGATGGGGTGATTTTTGCTAACTTGGGAGCTCATCATACGCTGGACAATGCAAAGAAAGCAGTGGATTTGTTAGAAGCGGATGCGCTGCAATTGCATGTAAACGCCCCTCAAGAAATGGTCATGCCAGAGGGAGACCGCGATTTCCGCTCCTGGTTGCGAAATATTGAGGATATTGTAGCCCATCTAGACGTGCCTGTGATTGTCAAAGAGGTGGGATTTGGGATGAGCCGTGAGGCTATCCGGCTGCTCCAGTCTGTTGGAGTGGATATGATTGATATTTCAGGGACAGGGGGGACGGATTTTGCTAAAATTGAGAATCACCGTCGCCCATTAGCGGACCGTTATGATTTCTTAGAAGGTTGGGGTCAGTCTACTGTCCATTCCCTACTCGAAGCTGCTAGTGTGAACCAAAGCGAAAAGACGACCATCATCGCTTCAGGTGGGATTAAAAATGGTCTCGATATTGTCAAGTCCCTGGCCTTAGGGGCTAGCTTAGTGGGGATGAGCAATCACTTCTTACACCTGGTGCGCAAAGAGGAAGGGCTTTTACTTGCGATCGCAGAAGTTGAGCGCCTGCAAGACCAGATTCGTACCGTGATGGCGCTTTTGGGGGCTAAGACGCCTAAGAATCTTACAAAGACAGATATTCTGTTTGGTTGGTCGACCCATCATTGGTGCCAAATGCGGGGGATTGATGAGATTTATTATGCAAATCGCTCCTCTTCTTTGTAAAATGTACGGAAAAAGTTCTGCCTTTTCTTCTCCTTTGTATGAAAAGGTCGGAGCTTTTTTAAAATCCCAGAACTTATGATAAAATAGAAAAAAGGAAAAAGGAGTGCAGAATATGAAAGCAATAATCACAGTAGTCGGAAAGGACAAAACAGGGATCGTAGCAGGAGTATCTTCAAAAATCGCAGAGTTGGGACTCAATATTGATGATATTTCACAGACCGTTTTGGATGAATATTTTACCATGATGGCTGTAGTGTCGAGCGAAGACAAACAGGACTTTACACAACTGCGCACCGAATTTGAGCGCTTTGGGACGAGTTTGAATGTCAAAATCAATATCCAAAGTGCCGCTATTTTTGAAGCGATGCACAACTTGTAAGCAGGAGAGGAGTTTGCCACATGGACATTAGACAAGTCACCGAAACCATCGCCATGATTGAGGAACAGAACTTTGATGTTCGGACCATCACCATGGGGATTTCCCTGCTTGATTGTATCGATCCAGATATTGATCGCGCGGCGGAAAAAATTTACCAGAAAATCACGGAAAAAGCCAAAAATTTGGTGGAAGTGGGAAATAGCATATCTGCTGAGTTGGGGATTCCGATTGTTAACAAGCGGATTTCAGTAACGCCGATTTCCATCATTGGTGCAGCGACGGATGCCAGGGACTATGTGCCCTTGGCCAAGGCCTTGGACCGGGCGGCCAAGGCGGTCGGCGTTAACTTTATCGGTGGTTTTTCAGCTCTTGTCCAAAAAGGCTATCAAAAAGGGGATGAAATCCTCATCAACTCGATTCCACGGGCTTTAGCTGAGACGGACTTTGTCTGTTCCTCGGTCAATATTGGCTCCACTAAGACGGGGATTAACATGACAGCTGTACGGGATATGGGGCGGATTATCCAGGAAGCCTCTATGGCTGACCCTATGGGGCCAGGGAAGTTGGTCGTCTTTGCTAATGCGGTTGAAGACAATCCATTTATGGCTGGGGCCTTTCACGGGGTTGGTGAAGCGGATGTAGTCATCAATGTCGGTGTCTCAGGTCCAGGTGTGGTTCAGCGGGCGATTGAAAAAGTCCGTGGAGCAAGCTTTGATATCCTCGCAGAAACAGTCAAAAAGACGGCCTTCAAGATTACCCGTGTGGGACAACTGGTGGGGCAATTGGCTTCAGAGCGGTTGGGTGTCGAGTTCGGGATTGTAGACCTATCCTTGGCGCCAACTCCAGCGGTCGGAGACTCTGT
>NZ_KQ969506.1:1103935-1112481 GCF_001578875.1 Streptococcus sp. DD13 | reverse complement strand
TGGCTTGTAACCAAGTCGGAGGCCTCTCTGGAGCCTTTATCCCGGTTTCGGAGGATGAGGGCATGATTGCAGCTGTTCAGTCTGGCGCCATCAATCTAGAAAAATTAGAGGCCATGACAGCCATCTGTTCAGTTGGATTGGATATGATTGCCATTCCGGCTGATACACCAGCTACTACTATCGCAGCAATGATTGCAGATGAAGCAGCGATTGGTGTGATCAATCAAAAGACGACGGCTGTCCGTATTATCCCTTATGGAGAAGTCGGGGACATGTTGGAGTTAGGAGGTCTTCTAGGCTATGCTCCTGTTATGAAAGTGAACAAGGCTTCATCGGCAGATTTTATTAATCGTGGAGGACAGATCCCAGCGCCGGTTCATTCGTTTAAGAACTAGGAGAAAAAGTGCTTGCTAAATGGCCCTGCACTTGGGAACAAGAGACCTTGCTACTAGAAGAAGCGACAGAGGAGGAAAAATGACTGAAACGAAACTATATATTGTTCGTCATGGAAAGACTATGTTTAATACGATTGGACGGGCACAAGGCTGGTCGGATTCACCCTTGACAGAACAAGGAGAACAAGGGATTCATGAGTTAGGTATAGGGCTAAGAGAAGCGGCAATCCCCTTTGTTCAAGCTTACTCGAGTGACTCGGGTCGAACGATCCAAACCATGACCATCTTGCTCGAAGAGCTGGGCTTGGCTGGGAAAATCCCCTACCATTTTGAAAAACGCATTCGTGAATGGGGATTTGGGAGTTTTGATGGAGCCTATGGAGGGGACTTGTTCCACGGGGTTATTCCGCGAGTATTAGATGTGGAAGACTACAAGACCCTGACGCTGGAGGAGTTTGCTGAAGGGATCTATGCAGTAGACACAGCTGGATGGGCAGAGCCTTGGTCTCAATTGAGCCAACGAATTTTGGCTGGCTTTACGGAGATAGCTCAGAATGTAGAAGCAAATGGAGGAGGCAATGCACTAGTCGTAAGTCATAGTTTGACGATTTGGACCATTGCCAGCTTGATTGATCCATCCATTGTCTTAAATCCATCTGTCAAAAATGCGAGTGTCACGGTAGTTCGCTATAAAGACCATCAGTTCCAACTAGAGACAGTAGGAGATACGAGTTACCAGGAGCGCGGTCACGAGATTCTCCGTGGGAATTCTTCCAGTCACTAAAGGAAACGCCAGAGATTGTACTGGGCCCCAGAAGTTAGATTTTTTCCGTCTGACTTTTGGGGTACAGTTCAAGATAAGGCGTTTTTTTCTTTTTCTTGTTTTTTGAAAGAAATGGTATAATAATGAGGAGAAATGACTCGTGTTAAGCAGATAGAGGTCGGGTCAAAACTAGCTAAGGTCGATAGAATAGGGTTGCTTGCTTAAAGTTGATGAAACGCACACGCAGTCTCCCCCAAAGGACACTAGAAATACAAAAAGAGTTTTAAAAGGAGAAGGATATGGCAAAAACACGCTTGTATATCGCGCGACATGGGAAAACAATGTTCAATACGATTGGTCGCGTTCAAGGTTGGTCGGACACGCCGTTGACACGGGCCGGTGAGGAAGGAATTCGTGAACTTGGTTTGGGGTTGAAAGAGGCTGGCGTGGAGTTTAAAAGGGCTGTTTCCAGTGATTTAGGCCGGACAGTCCAAACCATCACGATCGCTCAGAGAGAATTGGGCATTTTAGGAAAGATCCCCTATTACCAAGACAAGCGGATTCGTGAGTGGTGTTTTGGCTCTTATGAAGGAATGTACGACGAGGAGTTGTTCTCGGGAGTCTTGCCAAGGATTACTGGTGTCACAGACGATGAGACTTTTAATTTTGAACAAATTGCTGAAGGGGTTTACCAGGCGGATTCAGCTGGTTGGGCAGAGCCTTGGGATCAACTGAAAGAAAGAATTTTATCCGGTTTTACAGCCATTGCCCAAGAAGTAGATAAAGCTGGGGGAGGAAATGCTCTGGTGGTCAGCCATGGTATGACCATCGCGACGCTGGCTTGGCTCTTATCAGAGGGGCAGCGCATGGACCTTGAATTAGAAAATGGGTCGGTGACTCTGGTCTCCTATGAGAATGGTCGATTACAACTAGAAACGGTCGGAGATCTCTCCTACCGGATGAAGGGGAAGGAGAGATTAGAAAATGCCTCAAAGACGCTCTAGAAAGCGAAAAGTAGGTGCGGAAATCGCTTTGTTGTTTCTTCTCTTTTTGGGACTTTGTCTGTGTCTCCTCTTGCTGTCACGGCAGCCAGCGGGCTCTCATCGAGAAGAGGCTTCTCCTTCTTCTCTACCAGTCCTTCAGACGACTGTATTTTCAACGTCAACAAGCTCTAGTGCAGCAGGGAAGACCGCATCAGCGAGTCAGGACCTTCCTTCAGAGGCTAAAAGTAGCGATTGGAACCTCGTCTTGGTCAACCGAGACAATATCACCGAAGAGATGAACCCTAATTTGGCTACTATTGAAAATATCACCTTAGACAGTCGGATTGCTGATCAGGCGACGCAATTTATAGCAGCAGCGCGTGCGATCAATGCTCAAGAACATCCGATTTCAGGATACCGAAGCGTGGCGTACCAGACGACTCTTTACAATCAGTATGTTCAGCAAGAAATGACAACGAGAGGGATTACAGAGGAGGAAGCTAAAAAAGTCGTAGAAACCTACTCGCAGCCTCCAGGAGCCAGTGAGCATCAGACAGGTCTCGCGATGGATATGTCTACTGTGGATAGCTTGAACCAAAGCGATGCGACCGTCGTTTCGGCCGTCAAGAAGATCGCACCAGAGTATGGTTTTGTCTTGCGATTTGAAAAGTCCTATAGTGCATCGACTGGGATCGAGTATGAAGATTGGCACTGGCGCTATGTCGGAGTTGAAAATGCCAAATATATGACCGAGAAACAAATCTCCTTAGAAGAGTATGTCGCGCAATTAAAGGCGGCCGGTAAGTAAAAAGGGGTGTTTTTCAGACTTAGACTAGGCTGAACACCCTATAACTGACTTTTCTCTTCTTTTGCAGTATCCGTCTGAAGACGGATTTTTAGCACTCTATGTCACAGAGTGCTATTTTTTACGATTTTCCTCTTGACATTTAAAAAGGGAGGAGTATAATAAAACTATGAGTTAGCACTTAGGTGGTTAGAGTGCTAAAATTCGAATAAATAAGAAGGAGGCTCATCTTGATCACTGAGAGACAAAACGACATCCTTAATCTTATTGTTGAATTATTCACTCAAACTCAGGAACCTGTGGGTTCAAAAAGTCTTCAAGATGTGATTAAGTCTAGTAGTGCGACGATTCGAAATGACATGGCTGCGCTTGAAAGGCAGGGGCTTCTTGAAAAGGCTCATACTTCCAGTGGACGGATGCCTAGTCGGGCAGGCTACCAGTATTTTGCGCAACATTCGCTCGTACTGGACCGGATTTCCGAAAGTGAAGTTTATGAGACTGTCAAGAATTTCGATCGTGAGTTTTTTAAGCTAGAAGATATCTTTCAAGAGGCTGTAGATACCCTGGCCAATCTCAGTGGATATACCATCGTTGCCCTAGATGTGGAACCGAGTCATCAGCGCTTGACAGCATTTGATATTGTTGTCTTAGGTTCCCACACGGCTCTTGCGGTGTTTACGCTAGATGAGTCCAACACCATCACGAGTCAGTTTAGGATTCCAAAGAATTTTCTTCAAGAAGATTTGATACGCTTGAGGGATATGATTCAGGATCGCTTCTTGGGACAGACGGTTTTGGATATTCATTATAAGATTCGGACAGAAATTCCGCAGATTATCCAGCGTTATTTTACAACGACGGACAATGTCCTGGATTTGTTTGACCATATTTTTTCAGAGATGTTTGAAGAAAAAGTAGTGGTAGCTGGGAAGGTGAATCTTCTGAAATTCGCTCATTCCGAAGCTTATCACTTGGTCGATCAGCCTCGTAAAATTGCTCTAGAAATCCGGGAAAGCATTGCAGAAGACCAGATGCAGGCGGTTCGCGTGGCAGATAGTAAAGAACCCAGTCTATCAGATTTGACTCTGATTACAAGCAAGTTCTTAATCCCCTATCGTGGATTTGGGATGCTAACTGTGATTGGTCCGGTGAATTTGGATTATCAAAAGGTGGTGAGCCAACTCAATGTGGTCAATCGGGTTTTGACCATGAAACTCATTGATTTTTATCGCTATTTGAGTAGTAATCACTATGAAGTAAATGAAGCTTAAGAGGAGGTGCCGTGTGGCAAAAAAGAAAAAAGAAGACCAAGCAGAAGAGCTTGAGGTGAAAGAGGAAGTACAAGAAGGGATCGAAGCGGAAGCAACTCCTGAAAAGTCAGAATTAGAGCTTGCTAATGAGCGGGCAGATGAGTTTGAAAACAAATACCTTCGTGCTCACGCGGAGATGCAAAACATTCAACGTCGGGCCAATGAGGAGCGGCAAAACTTGCAAAAATACCGGAGCCAAGATTTGGCCAAAGCCATCTTACCATCACTGGACAACCTTGAACGGGCTCTTGCCGTTGAAGGCTTGACGGATGATGTCAAAAAAGGACTCGAAATGGTGCAGGAAAGCTTGGTTCACGCTTTGAAAGAAGAAGGCATCGAAGAAATCCCAGCAGAAGGAAACTTCGACCACAACTTCCACATGGCCATCCAAACAGTTCCAGCAGACGATGAGCACCCAGCTGATACCATCGCCCAAGTCTTCCAAAAAGGCTACAAACTCCATGAGCGCGTCCTACGCCCAGCTATGGTAGTTGTTTATAACTAGGCAATTCTGACGGTAGCTAAAGCAACTCGTCAGAAAACGGCAATCGCTATGGCGTTTGCCTAGCCTCCTTACTAACTCGTCGTCGAAATAATATCGATTTCGACTCCTCGTGTCGTAACATAAATACATTGAAAACTTGTCCGAAACGACACTAAACTATGAAAGAAAGATAATACGCAAGCCGGAGGCTTGTAAGGAAGATATTTCCCGCCGTGGTGAAAGTTTCAGTAGCTTGTGCTACTGAAACAGGGGATTTTTGAGACAATAGGCTCAAAAATAAGTGATGAAATCCCGGAGGGAGTTGCTCACGTCCCCACCACTTAAGGGAAATATCAAAAAAGAAGAAAAAACAACAAGGAGAAAAACACATGTCTAAAATTATCGGTATTGACTTAGGTACAACCAACTCAGCAGTAGCAGTTCTTGAAGGAACTGAAAGCAAAATCATCGCAAACCCAGAAGGTAACCGCACAACTCCATCTGTTGTGTCGTTTAAAAACGGTGAAATCATCGTTGGGGATGCTGCAAAACGTCAAGCAGTTACAAACCCAGATACAGTGATCTCTATCAAATCTAAGATGGGTACTTCTGAAAAAGTTTCTGCAAACGGTAAAGAATACACACCACAAGAAATTTCAGCTATGATTCTTCAATACTTGAAAGGTTATGCTGAAGATTACCTTGGTGAAAAAGTAACTAAAGCTGTGATCACCGTTCCTGCATACTTCAACGATGCGCAACGTCAAGCAACTAAAGACGCTGGTAAAATCGCTGGTCTTGAAGTAGAACGGATCGTCAACGAACCAACTGCCGCAGCTCTGGCTTACGGTTTGGATAAGACTGACAAGGAAGAAAAAATCTTGGTATTCGACCTTGGTGGTGGTACATTCGACGTCTCTATCCTTGAGTTGGGTGACGGTGTCTTCGATGTATTGTCAACTGCAGGGGATAACAAACTCGGTGGTGATGACTTTGACCAAAAAATCATCGACCACATGGTTGCAGAATTCAAGAAAGAAAATGGAATCGACTTGTCAACAGACAAGATGGCGGTTCAACGTTTGAAAGATGCTGCTGAAAAAGCGAAGAAAGACCTTTCTGGTGTGACCTCTACACAAATCAGCTTACCATTTATCACTGCTGGTGAAGCTGGACCGCTTCACTTGGAAATGACCTTGACTCGTGCAAAATTTGACGATTTGACTCGTGACCTGGTAGAACGTACGAAAACTCCAGTTCGTCAAGCATTGTCAGATGCAGGTCTTAGCTTGTCAGACATCGATGAAGTGATCTTGGTTGGTGGATCCACTCGTATCCCTGCCGTTGTAGAAGCTGTGAAAGCTGAAACTGGTAAAGAACCAAACAAATCAGTGAACCCTGACGAAGTAGTGGCTATGGGTGCTGCGATTCAAGGTGGTGTCATCACTGGTGATGTGAAAGACGTGGTTCTTCTTGACGTAACACCATTGTCACTTGGTATCGAAACAATGGGTGGAGTCTTCACAAAACTCATCGACCGCAACACAACTATTCCAACTTCTAAATCACAAGTCTTCTCAACTGCGGCAGACAACCAACCAGCTGTTGATATCCACGTTCTTCAAGGGGAACGCCCAATGGCAGCAGATAACAAGACTCTTGGACGTTTCCAATTGACTGATATCCCAGCTGCACCTCGTGGTATCCCACAAATCGAAGTAACCTTTGATATCGACAAAAACGGTATCGTATCTGTTAAAGCGAAAGATCTTGGAACTCAAAAAGAACAAACCATTGTCATCCAATCTAACTCAGGTTTGACTGACGAAGAAATCGACCGCATGATGAAAGATGCAGAAGCAAACGCTGAAGCAGATAAGAAACGTAAGGAAGAAGTAGATTTGCGTAACGAAGTAGACCAAGCGATCTTTGCGACTGAAAAGACCATCAAGGAAACAGAAGGCAAAGGCTTTGACGCAGAACGCGACGCTGCCCAAGCTGCCCTAGATGACCTTAAGAAAGCCCAAGAAGACAACAACTTGGACGAAATGAAAGCAAAACTTGAAGCTTTGAATGAAAAAGCCCAAGGACTTGCTGTGAAACTCTACGAACAAGCTGCAGCAGCCCAACAAGCCCAAGCAGGAGATCAAGGCGCACAAGCAAGCGGAAACGCAGGCGATGACGTTGTGGATGGAGAGTTTACGGAGAAGTAAAACAATCCAGTGGATTGTTTTAGCGGAACCTCCTGAAATAAAGAAAGGTTCCGAGATTTGAGGATTCCTTTAATCCGAAACTCAATTCAGCCTAACTAGTAAATGATAAAAAAGAAATCCAGAGGTTGCAACCCAGCCTCTGTTTTTGGATAGTATGCGATAGCAATGCGGTCGAAGACCGCTCATCTGATAATTTTCGCCGTGGTGAGAGTAAGAGTAGTCCTGCTACTCTTACGAGGGGATTTTTGAAACCCGTGGGTTCAAAAATAAGTAATGGAACTCTGCAAGAGGTCGCTTGCGTCCCCACCACCTAAGAAAATTATCAAAAAAATAACAAAAGGTATTTACATATGAACAATACAGAATACTACGATCGTCTGGGGGTATCCAAGGATGCTTCTGCGGACGAGATCAAAAAAGCTTATCGGAAGCTTTCAAAAAAATACCATCCAGATATCAACAAGGAACCGGGGGCAGAGGATAAGTACAAGGAAGTTCAAGAAGCCTATGAAACCTTGAGTGACGACCAAAAACGGGCTGCCTATGACCAATATGGGGCTGCTGGAGCTAATGGTGGTTTTGGCGGTGGAGCTGGTGGCTTCGGTGGCTTTGACGGTGCTGGCTTTGGTGGCTTTGAAGACATCTTTTCTAGTTTCTTTGGTGGCGGTGGAGCGGCACAGAACCCTAATGCGCCACGCCAAGGGGATGACCTCCAATACCGTGTCAACCTTAGTTTCGAAGAAGGAATCTTTGGGACAGAGAAGGAAGTAAGCTACCAACGTGAGGCAGAATGCCATACGTGTCATGGGTCGGGAGCAAAACCTGGGACGAGCCCCGTTACCTGTAGTAAGTGTCATGGCTCAGGAGCTATCAATGTGGATACGCGAACTCCTCTGGGCATGATGCGTCGTCAGGTCACCTGTGATGTCTGTCATGGACGGGGTCAAGTCATTCAAGAGCCTTGTGCAACCTGTCATGGTAGTGGACATGAAAAGAAAGCCCACACCGTTACCGTCAAGATTCCTGCTGGGGTCGAGACTGGTCAGCAGATCCGCCTAGCTGGACAAGGAGAAGCAGGCTACAATGGGGGTCCTTATGGCGATCTTTACGTTCGAATTGCTGTTCAGGCTTCGGATAAGTTTGAGCGTGAGGGGACCACGATCCATTACCGCTTGGATCTGAATTTTGTCCAAGCAGCTTTAGGAGATGTCGTGCATGTCCCTACTGTTCATGGAGATGTTGATTTGACAATTCCTGAAGGCACACAGACAGGGAAGAAATTCCGTTTGCGTGGAAAAGGGGCACCGAGCCTTCGTGGAGGAGCTATGGGGGACCAATACGTGACTGTAAACGTGTTTACTCCGACTGGTTTAAATGACAAACAGCGCGCGGCCTTAAAAGACTTTGCAGAGGCAGGAAATATCAACGTCACTCCTAAAAAGAAGGGCTTCTTTGACAAGGTAAAAGATGCTTTTGAGGGAGAATAAGCGAAGAAACGGCGAATGGCCGTTTTTTTTGTTTTGTCAAGATAGTCTTTAAGTGACAAATCAGTAGCCAAATAATAGTAAAACTAGTTGACAGTCGGGGGGGGTA
>NZ_KQ969506.1:1058776-1103579 GCF_001578875.1 Streptococcus sp. DD13 | reverse complement strand
ACCGTCAAAGCTAACTCTCTCTACAAGCTGGTCTATGACAAGGACCAAGCGACTCCACCTACACCAGGGGAGACACCAAGTCCGAACCAACCAAACCAACCAAAGAAACCTCAGTCAGGCACACCAGCTCGTTCTCTTCCTGAGACAGGAGCGGAATGGCTCAATACCAGTCTTAGCTTGCTTGGGGTCCTCTTCTTTGCCGGAGCTAGCTGGTTGATCCTTAGCAAAAAAGGGAGAAAAGCAGGCAAGACCCTCTTGCTAGTCCTAGTCGGCTCAAGCCTCTTGGGTTATGGCTCAACAGCCGTTTCTGCTTACTCAGGGACAGCCCTGCAAGCCACTAGCCATTTGACCAAGGATACGGTCCTTACACCAGCAGAGATCGCAGGTTATCACTATGTTGGGGTCATCGAAGTGACAGAAGAGACACCAGCTCCAAGTCCAACCCCAGAAGCTAAAAAGGGTTCTGTCGTGGTCAACTATGTGACGACAGACGGGACGACTCTAGAGAGCGTCAAACTCTTGACAGATGTGGCTGTAGGCACAGACTATAGGACAGAAGAAAAGACCTTTGATGGCTATGTTTTCAAAGAAATGCAGGCTGACTCAGCAGCGACCAGTGGCCAAGTAGTCGAAGGTACGACTACTGTGACCTATGTCTACAGAAAGCTGAAGTATGGTGGCTTAGCGCTTCACATGACGATTGCCTTTGACTTTAATGCCAGGGCAATGTCGGGTCATTATGTACCGGCGGGTACAACGGTTAATTATCTCTCTGAAATCTCCAATGAGCAGACCCCGTTCTATGTGACCTTCCAAGGCAAGGTCATCGAGCCCACCTCAGTTAAAGATGGCCGGATTGAGTATAAGGATGTTACCCTCTTCAAAGTAGAAGGAGTGGAGGGAACTCCAATTCCGACTTATGATGTTCAAAAGGACCTGGTCTTCCACCATGGCGACAAGGAGATTCCAGCCAACAAAATCTACGACTACTTACTACCGATTCAAGATAAAATTCGCGATCGGATAAGAGCGCAGTACAATGGGGCAGGCTTTAACAACGTCTATTTGAGTAATATAGAGAACCAGGATAAGGGAGGCGGAGGAGTCATCAATTGGGATGGCACAGTGGCGACAACATTTACCACTCCTATTGCAGTGGCTCCTGTAGATGAACTGTAAGCGTTGGAAATAGATTAAAAAGAGGACGAGAAGTTCCTCTTTTTTGCTTAGGGAACCCTTTTGCAATGGCAATGCCTTATCCTGAATGATAAAAAAAGAGAGGTTGGGACCAAAGTCCTAGCCTCTCCATTGTTTTTGGAAGGTCGAGCAAGACGCAGTGGTTGAGTGGTCTCTACTAGGCTGATTTCATCCGCTTTTACAGCCCTACTCAACGGTGCGGAGACGACGAAATCGAATTCTAAGGAATGACCGATTTCTGTCCCCCTCTCTTGTGTGATGTGTTTTATTGACATTGTGGGCATCGTCCAAGGACGGTATACTGTTCTTTGGTCACGAGAAAACCAGTTTCTTCCGTGATTTCAGAGGCAATGGAGGGGTAAGGGATATCTACATCCACGATTTTTCCACAGGATTCACAGATCAAGTTGATATGGTGATGCCCCATATAATCAAAGTAAGTGATAGGATCATTGACCCGTTTCAATTCTGTGACAAACCCTTCTTCTACTAGAAGACGCAAGTTGTTATAGACAGTGGCGAGACTTAATGTGGGATAATCAACTAGTAAGCTTTTATAGATCATTTCAGCACTAGGGTGTTCATCGCTTGTGATGATGTAGGCGATGACTGCTCTTCGAGTTTCCGTCATTCGAATATTTTTTTCTTCAGGTGATCCACGATTTCTTGGAAATCCGATTCCTGGTGGGGATGGAGAGGATGGAGACGGCCCATTGCCGGCCTCCTTTCTATGGAGATGTATTTTTCTTTATTATACCTTATTTTGAAGAGATTGTCTTATAGATCTCTTGAGCGGATTTATCTCTAAGAACTGTACCCGTACAGATAGCCTTTTCTGTCCTTGTGACTTCATTTTTTTCTTGCTAAAATATTCCTATGACACGATATAAAGCAATTATTTCTTATGATGGGTTTGGATTTTCTGGTTTTCAACGACAACCTCATGCCCGCAGCGTGCAAGAAGAAATCGAAAAAACCTTAACTCGACTCAATCAGGGACGGCCTATCTCCATCCATGGGGCGGGTCGGACAGATAGTGGAGTACATGCTTTGGGACAGGTGATTCATTTTGACTTGCCCCAGGCGAGAGATGAGGAAAAACTTCGCTTTGCTCTCGACACACAGACTCCAGAAGATATTGACTTTATCAGCGTCGAAGAGGTATCAGAAGATTTTCACGCCCGTTATCACAAGCACCATAAGACCTATGAGTTTTTGGTAGATTACGGACGTCCTAAAAATCCTATGATGCGGCGGTACGCCACCCATTATCCCTATCCTTTGGAGATCGACCGTATGCAAGAAGCCATCAAAAAGTTAGTGGGAAAACATGACTTTACAGGGTTCACTGCGTCGGGAACGAGTGTAGAGGACAAGATACGCACCATCAGGGAAGCAGTCTTGACAGTCGATGAAAACAGGCATCTGCTGACATTTACCTTTACAGGAAATGGCTTTCTCTACAAGCAGATTCGCAACATGGTGGGGACTCTATTGAAAATTGGAAATGGTCGCATGCCAGTGAGCCAAATAGACCTGATCTTAGAGAAAAAGGATCGCAGTCTGGCTGGTCCTACGGCGGCACCAAATGGACTTTACTTAAAGGAGATACGATATGAGCAATGAGTTGATCTTAGCGATTTCAGGAAATGACATCTTCAGTGGTGGAGGACTCCATGCTGATTTGGCGACGTATACGACAAATAAACAACATGGATTTGTTGCAGTGACCTGTTTGACAGCGATGACTGAAAAAGGATTTGAGGTCATCCCTGTTGAGGACACGGTCTTTTCTCAGCAGCTCAACTCCCTTAAGGATGTGCCGTTTGCAGGGATAAAACTGGGACTTTTACCCAATGTCGAGGTGGCGGAGCATGCGTTAGATTTTGTGAAGGCGCATCCTGGGATCCCAGTGGTATTAGATCCCGTATTGGTCTGCAAGGAAAGTCATGATGTGGAAGTATCGGCCCTACGGGATGAGTTAATCAAGTTCTTCCCTTATGTCACGATTGTTACGCCAAACCTTCCGGAAGCGGAATTGTTGACCCAATCTAGTATCCAGACAGTAGAGGAGATGAAGGCTGCTGCGCAAAAACTTCATGCTTTAGGCGCGCCGTACGTGGTCGTCAAGGGAGGCAATCGCCTGAACAAAGAAAAGGCAATCGATGTTTTTTATGATGGAAAAGACTTCACTGTCTTTGAAGAAGCTGTCTTGGAAAAGAATAACACAGGAGCAGGATGTACCTTTGCCTCTAGCATCTCTAGTCAGTTGGTCGCTGGTCAAACAGCTTTAGATGCTGTTCGTCTCTCGAAGGACTTCGTCTATCATGCGATTCAGCAGTCCGATTCTTATGGGGTGGTGCAATATGACTAAATACAATACACAGGATGTAGCCCGCTTAGCGATCCTTGGGGCTTTATCAGCAGTGCTAGGCTTCCTTCTCAAGTTGCCGACACCGACAGGTCTCTTGACCTTGTTGGATGTGGGAATTTTCTTCACCGCCTTTCGTTATGGGAAACGAGATGCGGCCATTGTGGGAGGCTTGGCTGGATTTCTGATTGATTTGTTGTCTGGGTATCCTCAGTGGATGTTCTTTAGTCTTTTGATTCACGGGACGCAGGGATATTTGGCAGGATTTAAAGGGAAATCACGTCTTGTCGGCCTGACGCTGGCTAGTCTTGTCATGGTAGCTGGCTATGCCCTCGTATCCGCCCTCCTCTTAGGAGATGGTTGGCGCGCGGCACTGACAGAAGTTCTTCCCAATCTCTCCCAGAATCTAGTTGGTCTGGTAGTTGGTTATATCCTTCACCGGACTCTTCCTGAGAAATGGTAAACAAAATGAGAATGGAACAGATCAAACAAGAGACCCAGACGATTCTACTGGATGTCCTTGAGAAATCTCAACTTCGGTCGGGCCAGGTCTTGGTTTTGGGTTTGTCCTCTAGCGAGGTTGCTGGAGGTCAGATCGGGAAAAACTCTAGCTTAGAAATTGGGCAAGTCATTGTCAAAACAATTTTAGATCAGCTCGAGCAACGAGGGATTTACCTTGCTGTCCAGGGCTGTGAGCATTTAAATCGCGCCCTGGTAGTAGAAAGGGAGTTGGCAGAAAAAAAGGAATTAGAAATCGTCAATGTTCTGCCGACCTTGCATGCGGGCGGTTCTGGACAGTTAGCAGCCTTTCGCTATATGAAAGATCCAGTGGAAGTAGAATATATCACGGCACAAGCTGGCATCGATATTGGAGAGACAGCTATCGGGATGCACATCAAACATGTCCAAGTCCCACTTAGACCCTGTCTACGAGTGCTAGGAGGCGCCCGTGTGACAGCTCTGGCCAGTCGTCCCAAACTCATCGGGGGAGAAAGAGCGAGTTACCAACCGGATCCTATCCGCAAGCAATAAAAAAGAGGAAGTCAGTGAGAGCTGGCTTTTTTTGGAAAATCGGGTAACGAAGGACGCTCCTACAGTGACGTAGGGCTCAGATATGAAGCAGTCTGAAAGCGACAACCAGTCATTTTGGGCGGAACAAGTAGACAAGAAGAGGATGGACAGGCGGAGAAAAAGCGGTCCTATCCGGATGAAAGATGAAAAATCGAGAAATCAAGAGGGAATCGGAGCCGAACGGAATATCCATCTGGTAAGAGACTTTGAAAGAAAGGCGGAAAAACTTTCCTTTTTTGGGTTGTTATGGTAAAATTGATAGGATAATTAATTTATTTTAAGGAGAGACATACATGTCTGTATCATTTGAAACAAAAGAAACAAATCATGGCGTATTGACCTTTACCATTGCTCAAGATGCTATCCAACCAGAATTAACGCGCGTTTTTAACCGTGTCAAAAAAGATATCAACCTTCCAGGTTTCCGTAAAGGAAAAGTTTCCCGTTCTGTCTTTGACCAACGTTTCGGAGAAGAAGCGCTCTATCAAGATGCCTTGAATGCCTTGCTTCCAGAAGCTTATGAAGCAGCTGTAAAAGAAGCGGGTATTGCAGTTGTGGCGCAACCTTCTTTTGATGCTCAGTCATTGGAAAAAGGTCAAGATTGGGTGATTACAGCGTCAGTTGTCACAAAACCAGAAGTAAAATTGGGAGACTATAAAAACCTCACCGTTTCTGTAGATCTAACAAAAGAAGTGAGCGATGAAGAAGTAGAAGAACGCCTCAATCGCGAGCGCAACAATTTAGCAGAATTGACCATCAAAGATGGTGCTGCTGAAAACGGGGATACAGTGGTGATTGACTTCGTCGGTTCAGTAGATGGAGTTGAATTCGACGGTGGTAAAGGTGATAACTTCTCTCTTGAACTGGGTTCAGGACAATTTATCCCTGGTTTCGAAGATCAATTGGTCGGATCTAAAGCCGGTGATCAAGTAGAAGTAAACGTAACCTTCCCAGAAGATTACCAAGCAACAGACCTTGCAGGAAAAGCGGCTGTATTTGCGACAACCGTTCATGAAGTAAAGGCAAAAGAAGTTCCTGCACTAGATGATGAATTGGCAAAAGACCTGGATGAAGAAGTAGAAACTCTCGATGAGTTGAAGGCCAAATATCGTAAAGAGCTGGAAGAACGTAAAGAATTGGCTTATGATGAAGCAGTGGAAGCTGCAGCGATTGACTTGGCTGTAGATAATGCAGAAATCGTAGAATTGCCAGAAGAAATGGTACACGAAGAAGTTCACCGTGCGATCAATGAGTTCCTCGGAAACATGCAACAACAAGGGATTTCTCCTGAAATGTACTACCAAATTACCGGAACTACCGAAGAAGATCTTCACAAGCAATATGCGGAAGATGCTGAAAAACGCACTCGGACAAACCTTGTTGTAGAAGCGATTGCTGCTGCAGAAGGGTTTGAAGCAACTCCAGATGAAATCACTGCAGAAATCGAAGAACTTGCAACTACTTATAACATGGAAGTTCAACAAGTACGTGCTCTTCTTTCAGAGGACATGTTGCAACATGATATCACTGTGAAAAAAGCAGTTGAGTTGATTACAGAATCTGCATCTGTAAAATAAATCGAGATAGTAAAGAGTTGAAGGAGCTGGGAGAAACCCCAACTCCTTCGCTTTTCTTCTTTTCGATACCTGGCAGGAAGGGGGGTGCCGGAGGCAAAACCCTCACCTAGAGCTAGAAACAAACTATTTTTTGACTAATTCCCAAAATTGTCATACAATAAGAGGGAATGAGAAAAAGAGGAGAACGACTTTGGAATTTAAAGAATTTGCTGGTCAAGAAAAAAGTGAATTGTCCATGATTGAGGTGGCGCGTGCCATTTTGGAAGCGCGTGGACGCGATCATGAGATGTATTTCAATGATTTGGTAAACGAGATTCAAAACTATCTCGAAAAGGAAAACGAAGAAATTCGCGCCGCCTTGCCAAATTTCTATTCCGATCTCAATGTGGATGGAAGCTTTATTCCGCTTGGGGACAACAAATGGGGTCTACGTTCATGGTATGCCATTGATGAAATTGATGAAGAAGTGATTACCCTCGAAGAGTCGGATGAAGATGCACCGAAACGGAAGAAAAAACGTGTCAATGCCTTTATGGATGGGGATGAGGATGCAATCGACTATGGGAATGATGATCCTGAAGATGAGGACAACTACGATTCATCAGCAGATGACCAGTCCTATGATGAAGAAAACCCGGATGACGAAAAAGAGGAAGTGGAATCTTATGATTCTGAAATCAATGAAATTATCCCAGACGAAGATCTAGGAGATGAAGAAGTTGAACTGAACGAAGAAGACGATGACTACTCTGACGATGAGGATAATCTGGAAGTCTAATCAATTTGTCATTGACAAATCTGTATAAATACGTTAATCTATTTATCGGGCACCTCTTTTGAGGTCAGATAAGGGCTCCCTTGAAGAAGGGAGCTTTTTTGCTTTTAGAAGGAGAAATTATGACAAAATATATCTTTGTAACAGGGGGAGTCGTATCTTCCATCGGAAAAGGGATTGTGGCAGCCAGTTTGGGCCGTCTTTTGAAAAATCGTGGACTCAAAGTAACCATTCAAAAGTTCGATCCCTATATCAATATTGATCCAGGCACCATGAGCCCTTACCAGCACGGGGAAGTCTTCGTGACGGATGATGGTGCAGAGACAGACTTGGACTTGGGTCATTATGAGCGCTTCATCGATATCAATCTTAACAAATATTCCAATGTGACGACTGGAAAAATCTACAGTGAAGTCCTTCGCAAAGAACGTCGAGGTGAATACCTTGGAGCAACTGTCCAGGTAATTCCTCACATTACAGATGCCTTAAAAGAAAAAATCAAGCGTGCTGCAGTGACGACGGATTCTGACGTCATTATCACAGAAGTCGGAGGAACTGTTGGAGATATCGAATCTCTTCCTTTCCTAGAAGCGCTTCGTCAGATGAAAGCGGATGTAGGCTCTGACAATGTCATGTATATCCATACGACCCTTTTACCTTATCTCAAAGCAGCTGGGGAGATGAAGACCAAACCCACTCAACATTCTGTAAAGGAATTGCGTGGCCTAGGCATCCAGCCTAATATGCTTGTGATTCGAACAGAGGAACCAGCTGGTCAAGGGATTAAAAATAAACTAGCTCAGTTTTGTGATGTGGCCCCCGAAGCCGTGATTGAGTCGCTCGATGTGGAACACCTCTATCAGATCCCTCTGAACTTGCAGGCGCAGAATATGGATCAAATCGTGTGTGATCACTTAAAACTGGATGCGCCAGCAGCAGACATGACCGAATGGTCTGCCATGGTGGACAAGGTCATGAACCTTAAAAACAAGTCAAGATTTCCCTTGTTGGGAAGTATGTGGAGTTGCAAGATGCCTACATTTCAGTAGTCGAAGCCTTGAAGCACTCGGGCTATGCCAATGACGCGGAAGTGAAGATCAACTGGGTCAATGCCAATGATGTGACAGCGGAGACTGTCTCTGATCTCTTATCTGGGTCAGATGGGATCATCGTGCCAGGTGGCTTTGGCCAGCGTGGGACAGAAGGGAAAATCCAAGCGATCCAATTTGCACGGGAGAAGAATATCCCAATGTTAGGGGTTTGCTTGGGCATGCAGCTAACCTGCGTGGAGTTTGCTCGAAATGTACTAGGTCTTGAAGGAGCCAACTCAGCAGAGCTGGACCCATCAACTTCGTATCCAATTATCGACCTGATGCGGGATCAGGTAGACGTCGAAGACATGGGAGGGACCCTGCGCCTTGGTCTCTATCCTTGTAAACTAAAAACGGGATCTAAGGCTGCCCAAGCCTACGACCATCAAGAAGTTGTTCAAAAACGCCATCGTCACCGTTATGAGTTTAATAATGATTTCCGCGAACAGTTTGAAGCAGCCGGTTTTGTCTTTTCAGGGGTGTCGCCGGATAATCGTCTGGTAGAAATCGTGGAAATCCCAGAGAATAAATTCTTTGTCGCTTGCCAATACCACCCAGAATTGCAATCCCGTCCAAATCGACCAGAGGGGCTTTATACTGCCTTTGTGACGGCTGCGATTGAAAACGCCCGGTAAATCAAGGAATGGCTGGTAGAACGTTGCCTCTACGAGCTTAGGAAGATGTGAGGAGACTCGTTCCTTTGGGAACAGTCTCTTCTTGATTGGGACACCTCTTGGCCACAAAATAAAAAGTGCTTGTCAAGAACCAAAAAATTTGATAATATAGTACAGTATGTGGTGCTAGCACATCCGTTATATTAGATCTAATAGGAGGAAAACAGAAATGGCTAAAGTATGTTATTTTACAGGTCGTAAGACAGTATCTGGAAATAATCGTTCTCATGCGATGAACAAAACAAAACGTGCCGTTAAACCAAATCTTCAAAAAGTAACTGTTTTGATTGATGGTAAACCTAAAAAAGTTTGGGCTTCAGCTCGTGCACTTAAATCAGGTAAAGTTGAACGCGTTTAATGAAAAGCCGAAAGGCTTTTTTTTTTGAATCCGCAGGACTACTATAATTTTTTACAGGCTTAGAAAAATGTGATAAAATATAGTGATTAAAAAATTTGAGGTAGCAAAATATGACTGTAAAAATCAATACCAAGGATGGCCAAATTGAACTAACAGATGATGTGATTGCCACAGTTGTGGGCGGAGCAACGACTGAGATTTTTGGTGTTGTTGGCATGGCGAGTAAATCAGCCATAAAGGACAATTTCCAAGCGCTTTTGGGGAAAGAAAACTATTCAAAAGGAGTTGTGGTTAAAACAACTGCAGAAGGAAGCATAGCAGTGGATGTCTATACTGTCATGAGCTATGGGGTCAAGATTAGTGAGGTTTCTCGTAATATTCAAGAGCGCGTGAAATTCAACTTAGAAAACCAATTGGGCATACAAGCTGAGACGGTCAATGTCTACATTCAAAATATCAAAGTGGTGGGAGAATAATTGTGGGAAAGATTACAACCAGTTTATTTCAAGAAATGGTTCAGGCAGCCTCTACTCGCTTGAATAATCAAGCAGAGTACGTGAACTCTCTGAACGTTTTTCCGGTTCCGGATGGGGATACTGGGACCAATATGGGAATGACAATCACAAATGGTGCCAAGGAAGTGGCAGATAAGCCTGCTGCAACGGTTGGTGAAGTAGCCCAAATCTTATCAAAGGGACTCTTGATGGGGGCTCGTGGTAACTCTGGTGTGATTACATCCCAGCTCTTCCGTGGATTTTCCCAAGCCATCAAGGAGGAAGTGGAGCTAGACGGGAAAATGCTGGCACATGCCTTCCAAGGTGGGGTTGAAGTGGCTTATAAAGCCGTTATGAAGCCTGTTGAAGGGACGATCCTGACGGTATCTCGTGGCGCAGCGACTGCAGCCTTAAAAAAAGCGGAAGAAACGGACGACGCTGTAGAAGTTATGCGAGCTGCTTTGGACGGGGCGAATCGTGCTTTGAAGAAAACACCAGATCTTCTGCCTGTTTTAAAGGAAGTTGGAGTTGTCGATTCTGGTGGTCAAGGTCTCGTATACATTTATGAAGGTTTCTTGGCTGCCCTGACAGGAGAATACATCCAGTCCGAAGAATTCCAAGCAACACCTGCTGTGATGAGTGAGATGATCAAAGCAGAGCATCATATGTCAGTTGCTGGACATGTCGCAACCGAAGACATCCGCTATGGGTATTGTACGGAAATTATGGTAGCACTCGGTCAAGGGCCGACAGCTGTCAAAGAATTTGACTATGAAGATTTTTCAACATATCTCGGTGCACTCGGAGATTCCTTGATCGTGGTGAATGATGATGAAATCGCCAAGGTCCATGTCCATACGGAAGATCCTGGATTGGTTCTTCAAGAAGGTTTGAAATACGGGAAACTTGTTAAGGTTAAAGTGGATAACATGCGGGAACAGCATGATGCTGAGGTAGAAAAAGCTTCAGCTACGGCAAGCTTCCAAAAACCAACTGAACAAAAAGAGTATGCGATCATTGCTGTTTGTGCAGGTCAAGGCTTGACAGACATCTTTCAATCTCAGGGAGTGGATTATGTCATCTCGGGTGGACAGACCATGAATCCTTCAACCGAAGATTTTGTCAAGGCGATTGACTTTGTCAATGCCCGCAATGTCATTATCTTGCCTAACAATAAAAACATTTTTATGGCGGCACAATCTGCTGCTGAAGTGGCTGAAGTAGCGGTTCGAGTGGTAGAAACCCGGACCATTCCTCAAGGCTTTACGAGCCTCCTATCCTTCGAGCCATCTCAAGATTTGGATACCAACTTTGAAGCGATGAAGGCTTCTCTCAGTGAAGTCAAATCTGGAAGTGTGACGAATGCCGTTCGGGATACTACGATTGATGGCCTCGAAATTCACGAGCAAGATATCTTGGGGATGGTAGATGGGAAGATCGTTGCTTCCACACCAGACATGACAGAGAGCTTGCAACAAGCCTTTGCGGCTATGCTGGATGAGGATAGTGAAATCGTTACCATTTACGTTGGCGAAGAGGGAGACCAAGACTTTATTCAATCCTTCGCAGAAGCGTTAGAAGAAGAAAATGAAGAGATCGAAGTTGAAATCTATCAAGGAGATCAACCTGTCTACCCTTACCTCTTTAGTGTAGAGTAGTCTCCTGTCATCTAGTAAGTGCAAAAATAAATTCAACTAAGGGGAAAGAGCTCGGTTTCAGCCGGGCTCTTTTTCATATTTTGGCTTCTCATGAGAAAATGTTAGAAAAAGGAGATGAAAGACTTGACAAAAGAAAGCGATTACATTATACTATAAGTGTAAAGAAAAAGTAGTCAAAGGAGGTAAAAGTTCGATGATTCACTTTAACAAAGGAAGATATAAAAACGGAGACTAAGGTCTTGTCGTAAGCGAGTGTTGATATCAGGAGGTAGCGCCTATGTTACAATTTGATATTGGTCGCTATAAAAATGGTGACTAGAAAAGATAGACAGTAAACCTATTATCTTTACAAGTTGGTCCCTAAGGACAAGCAATCGGCTCATTGATACAGACGAATGAGCCAACATGAAGTACTTCATCTATTAACAATCCATAGAACTTTCCAGACGTGGAAGGCTACATTCCTTAAGGAATCTATCGGTTAGAAAAATAGAAACACACTAAGTAAAAGTAAAAAAGTACAATTGAATAGTAGATTCGGCCACCTACGAAGATGTAGGTGGTCTGTTTTTTGAAAAAAAGAAATATTTTTTAGAATTAGGCCGAAAATCCTGTATCAGCCCTTGCCAAATGATGTGAAAAAGAGTCATTATCCTAACTTTCAAAAAGGTCTTAAAACAGTTTGAAAAAGTCATTACATAAGAGTAAAAGAGAGTTTTTTAAGACTCTCTTTATTCGTCTAGCGTGACGGAAAAAGTAGACAACAACAGCTTTTATTATTGATTTTATAGTGATACTGTTAAATGTGTTTTAGTAACGTTTCACTGCCTTTTAATTAAGCGAATTTCTATCAAATTGCTTCATAATTTGGGTTCGAAGACGATTCATTCATTTACTTTGGAGTTGAAAATATTTACATGATAAAGGATATTACGGAAATAATGAAAGATCACAGCTTTTTCTAGTGTAGGTTCTCCTTGCTATCTTGTCAGAGTTTTGATATAATAAATTCTTGTGAGAAACCCTCACTTACTCATGGCGAACTGTCATGAGTCATTAGACCAAAAGGAGGAAATATCAATGGCTAAATACGAAATTCTTTATATTATTCGTCCAAACATTGAAGAAGAAGCGAAAAACGCTTTGGTAGCACGTTTTGACTCTATCTTGACAGACAACGGTGCAACTGTTGTTGAATCAAAAGATTGGGAAAAACGCCGTCTTGCATACGAAATCCAAGATTTCCGTGAAGGACTTTACCATATCGTGAACGTTGAAGCAAGTGACGCTGTCGCTCTGAATGAGTTTGACCGTTTGTCAAAAATCAACGGAGATATTCTTCGTCATATGATCGTGAAAGTAGACGCGTAAGATGATTAATAATGTCGTACTAGTTGGTCGGATGACCAAAGATGCAGAACTTCGGTATACAGCGTCCAACCAAGCAGTTGCGACCTTTACCCTAGCGGTTAACCGTACCTTTAAAAATCAAAACGGTGACCGGGAAACTGATTTTATAAACGTTGTTATTTGGCGCCAGCAAGCTGAAAATTTGGCAAACTGGGCGAAAAAGGGGGCTTTGATTGGGATTACCGGTCGGATCCAAACCCGGAACTACGAAAATCAGCAAGGGCAACGCGTCTATGTGACGGAAATTGTGGCAGACAATTTCCAATTATTGGAAAGTCGCACTGCGAGAGAAGGACAAGGTGGAGGTAGTCAATTTGCTACTGGCAATGATTCCTCTTATCAAGCTCCTGCTCAACCAACAAGACAACCTAATTTCGGTCGCGATGAGAGTCCGTTTGGGGCAACCAACCCCATGGATATCTCAGATGACGATCTACCTTTCTAAGGATAGGAACGAATTAAAACTATAAAGGAGAAATACACATGGCTCAACAACGTCGTGGCGGATTTAAACGCCGTAAAAAAGTTGATTACATCGCAGCTAACAAAATCGAATATGTTGATTACAAAGATACTGAGCTTCTAAGCCGTTTCATCTCAGAACGTGGTAAAATCTTGCCACGTCGTGTGACTGGAACTTCCGCGAAGAACCAACGTAAAGTAACAACTGCGATCAAACGCGCTCGCGTAATGGCTCTTCTACCATTTGTAAACGAAGATTAAAAAAAAGACCCCGACGGGTCTTTTTTTCATGAGCATAGAAATCAGAGAGCGAATTAAGACCCCGACGGGTCTTTTTTTCACGAGCTAGGAAACGTGAGAGCGAGGCAGGTCCGGTGGACCTTTTCACCCCGAGCCTAGGAATAGGAGAGCGAGTTGGGGTTCAGTGGACCTCTTTTTCAGACCCCGACGGATTTTTTTTTCACGAGTATGAAATCCAGGGGCGATTTGAGCTAGGTTTGGTCCTCTTTTCCTGGGAGAAAAATGTAAGAGTGAGTGGATCGCCTGTGTTATAACAATATTCGTATAAGTCTCTTGAAAGCCAATGGGACAAAACGTCAAAAATATTAGGGATTTGAGTCTATTTTCTCAAGTCCTTTTTGTTGGGTAAATTCTATATATAGTTTTAAACTATATCAAATCCTTGTTTTTTACAATTATACAAAATGTCGTTTCTTTGATACCATAATCTCAAGAAAAACTTTGGAGGACGCTTATGTCAACGACGATTATTGGTTTCCCACGTTTGGGTGAATTCCGCGAATTAAAATTTACAACTGAAAAATACTTTAGAAATGAAATTGCTGCAGACGAGCTTTTGGCAGCTGCCAAAGACTTGCGTGCCAAACACTGGAACATTGTGAAAGAAAAAGGCATTACGGAGATTCCTTCAAATGACTTTTCTCACTATGACAACTTCCTAGATGCAGCTTTCCTCTTCAACGTGGTGCCTGCATCTGTTCAAAACTTGGAGTTGACAGACCTTGAGCGCTACTTTGCCTTGGCGCGTGGTTACCAGGGAGAAAAAGGGGATGTGCGTGCCCTTCCGATGAAAAAATGGTTCAATACCAACTACCATTACATCGTTCCTAAATTTGAAAAAACAACAGAAGTTAAACTTTCTGGTCACAAGATCTTTGATGAGTTCCAAGAAGCCAAAGACTTGGGCTTGAACACACGCCCAGTTGTGGTTGGACCATTTACCTTCCTTCAATTGTCAGACTTTGAAGATGGTGTGAAAGCAGAAGACTTCGTAGACAGCTTTGTGGCTGCTTATCAAGAAGTGTTTGCCAAATTGGCTGAACTGGGTGCGACTCGTATCCAACTGGATGAAGCAGCTCTTGTCAAAGATTTGTCAGCAGAAGAAAAAGCTCTCTTCTTGAACCTCTATAACAAACTCTTGGCGGACAAGAAAGGTCTGGAAGTCTTGATCCAAACCTACTTTGGTGACGTGCGTGATATCTACGCTGACCTTGTCAATTTGCCAGTAGATGCGATTGGACTTGACTTTGTAGAAGGGAAGAAAACTCTTGAACTCGTTAAAGGTGGCTTCCCAGCTGACAAGACGCTTTATGCAGGGATTGTCAATGGGAAAAACATCTGGCGCAACAACTACGAAAAGAGCTTGGAAATTTTGAAACAAGTATCAGCTGAAAACCTTGTTTTGACAACTTCTTGTTCACTGCTTCATGTGCCATTTACAACGGCTAACGAAGAATTTGAACCAGCTATCCTCAACCACTTTGCCTTTGCAGTTGAAAAATTGGAAGAACTTCGTGACTTGGATGCGATCCGCAAGGGTCAAGGGGAAGAAGCTCTTGCAGCAAACAAAGAACTCTTTGCGACTGAGCGTGTGGGTGAAAATGCTGAACTTCGTGCCCGTATTGCAGGATTGACTGAAGCAGACTACACTCGTTTGCCAGCCTTCGCAGAACGGGAAGCCATCCAAGAAGAAGCCTTCAAACTTCCAGCTCTTCCAACAACAACGATTGGTTCCTTCCCTCAAACCAAGGAAGTGCGTGCCAAACGTTTGGCCTTCCGTAAGGGTGAATTGTCTCAAGAAGACTACGATGCCTTCCTTGCTGAGACTATCGACGAATGGATCAAATGGCAAGAAGAAGTTGGATTTGACGTTCTTGTACACGGAGAATTTGAGCGGAATGACATGGTGGAGTACTTCGGTCAAAACTTGTCCGGTTACCTCTTCTCTAAAAATGGTTGGGTACAATCCTACGGTATGCGTGGGGTGAAACCACCAATCATCTGGGGTGATGTGACTCGTCTCAACCCTATCACTGTCAAATGGTCTAGCTACGCACAAAGCCGTACTAATAAACCTGTTAAAGGGATGTTGACTGGACCAGTGACTATCCTTAACTGGTCATTCCCACGTGAAGATATCTCTATCAAGGATTCTACACTTCAAATTGCTCTTGCCATCAAGGATGAAGTTCTTGACCTTGAAGCTGCAGGCGTGAAGATTATCCAAATCGACGAGGCTGCTCTTCGTGAAAAATTGCCACTCCGTCGTAGCGACTGGTACGAAGACTACCTTGACTGGGCAATTCCTGCTTTCCGCTTGGTACACTCAACAGTAGCCCCAGACACGCAAATCCACACCCACATGTGTTACTCAGAATTTACCGATATCATCCCAGCGATCGACAACATGGATGCGGACGTGATTTCCTTTGAAGCGAGCCGTTCAAATCTTGAAATCTTGGACGAACTCAAAGCACAAAACTTCCAAACAGAAGTGGGACCTGGAGTTTACGATATCCACTCTCCTCGTGTGCCAAATGAAGGCGAAATCGACCACACGATCGAAGCCATTCTTGCTAAAGTACCAAGCAAGAAAGTTTGGATCAATCCTGACTGTGGTTTGAAAACACGGGGCATCAAAGAAACCAAAGAAAGCTTGATCAAGCTTGTTGAAGCTGCGAAAGCAGCGCGTGAAGCACTTTAAGAGGGAGCGACCTGACTACTGGGCTTGATCAGTTGGGACTCACCTCAGAGTTAAAAAAGAAAGGACCATTCACTCTATGAGCCAACATACACCAAGTCTATCCTTTGAGGTTTTTCCTCCCAATCCAGCAGTAGGCAATGAAAAAATCCTGCGTGCCCTGGATGACATGCAGGGCTTAGCACCACACTTTATCAGTGTGACGGCTAGCAATAATAAATACAATATCAAAGAGACGACGGTAGCTTTGGCCAATCATATCCAAAACGAGCTAGAGGTACCAACAATAGCTCACTTGCCAGCAATCTATCTCACCAAGGAATCCGTTGCAGAGACCTTACAAGAGTTAGATGAGGTAGGCGTTCACCGGATTTTAGCCTTACGTGGGGATATCATCCCAGATGTGGCGCCACAAAAGGACTTCCGCTACGCAACTGATTTGATTTCTTTTATCAAGGAGGAGCAACCTCACTTTGAGATTGTCGGAGCCTGCTATCCGGAAGGGCATCCCGATTCACCGAATCAGATTATAGATATTCAAAACCTCAAAAAGAAGGTGGATGCTGGCTGCTCCAGTTTGGTGACGCAACTCTTCTTTGACAATGAGCGTTTCTATGATTTCCGGGATAAGTGTATCTTGGCAGGGATTGATGCGCCCATTCATGCTGGAGTGATGCCCATCCTAAATCGCAATCAGGCCCTTCGTCTGCTCAAGACCTGTGAAAACATCCATCTCCCACGGAAGTTTAAGGCCATCCTGGATAAGTATGAACATGATCCAGAATCCCTCAGAGCTGCAGGACTTGCTTATGCTATCGATCAAATTGTGGACTTGGTCACTCAGGATGTGGCAGGGGTTCACCTCTACACCATGAACAATGCGGAAACAGCGCGCTATATCAGCGATGCCACTCGCTCCCTCTTTTACCATAGAAGAGATTTCGTTCTCTAATGTCAGAAGAGAGTGGGACAGAAATCGGTTATTCGTTAGCATTCGATTTTTGTCCCACCTCCGCACCGTTGACTAGGGCTATAAAAGCGGATGAAATCAGCCTAGTAGAACTCACCCAACCACTGCGTCTTGCTCGACAATCCAAAAACCATTGAGAGGCTAGGACTTTTGTCCCAGCCTCTTTTTGAATGCAATGATAAACGATGGAGTTGTCTGCCTTGGGGACCTGTAAAGGGATCGGATGGGTCTGTCTTTTTAGCTGTAGAACGGAACGTTCGGTCAAACTGTTTACTTTCGGTAAAATGCTTGAAAAAAACAAACTTTTGTTTTATAGTAAAGAAAGAGAGAATGGAGGCGTTTACAATGAAGGGAAAACTACGATTCAAGTTGTTTGGGCAACCCAAGGTTTATAAAAAAGATGTTGAAATTAGGTTTTCCTATTTAAAAATTGAGGCGCTTTTGTACTATGTGGCCGTCATGGGGGAGGTCAATCGTGATGAAATTGCAGGTCTCCTATGGGCGGATAAGAATAATCAGGTAGCGCGGAAGAACTTGCGCAATACGGTCTACCAAGCAAATAAAATACTGGGAGCGGATTATCTGATTTCTCCCAGCCGAAGTAGTCTAGCCTTAAATCCCCAGTATCAGGTCGAAGTAGATGTGGACGTCTTTGTCAGCGATCCTCTCAACAAACTAGCCGTCTATCAGGGGGATTTTTTAGAAGGTTTTTATGTCAAGGATGACTCGGAATATGAAAATTGGGTTATGAAGAAGCGTCTGGCCTTCCGCCAACTCTATATCGATTCTTCCTATCAAAAGTTAGAAGAGCCAGAACTAGATCGCTCAGATGTCGAACATCTCTTGATGCGGCTAATCGATCTAGATGAATTTGAAGAAAAGAACTACCAGCTCTTATTGCTCCACTATCAACAGGAGGAGCAATTCGGGAAATTTTTTGAGACCTATTATTCTCTAGTTGATTTGTTGGATCGGGAGTTGGGTGTGCGTCCAAATGATGCCATTGAGTCGCTTTATCAAGTTGTCTTGAAAGAAAGAAGGGCCGAACGTTACCATACATCCTCTAAAAGCCGACGACTTGGCTTTTGGGGACGCAAGGAAGAAATGGCTGTCTTAGAAGATTTTTTGAGCTCCATTGAAGAAGGGCGTGATCCGGGACGACTCTTGCTCTTGCAAGGTGATTTTGGGGCTGGCAAGCATCGCTTGCTGCACCAAGCCCTCTTGGGACGGCGCTATGCTTTTCAGACAGTGAAAGTCGATTGTCAAGCAGAAAAAAACCGGTCAGATCTTTCGCTGAGTCTCGTGGAAAGTTTGATGCGCCGAGAGGAAATGTCTTCGTTTGAAACGACGGATCCCCTCTTTCACCTCTTACAAGGGACTGCTGGCCTTCCCCTGCTCTTAATCTTTGAACAGATTGATCTGCTTGAAGAGGCCTCGATTTTATTTTTGGAGAGATTGCTAGATCAAGCCTTATCCGAGCGAGTGAGTGTCATCTTGAGTTTTCGCCAGAAATTACCAGCAAAATTGGCATCGCTTCTAGCGAAACTAAGAGTTGAAGAAGGGGTTGTGGAGCTAGATCTGAATGGGTTCACGGATCAGGATAGTCTGGGACTTATCCGTAGAGAATTGGGGGATATCGTCCCAGAAGCCTTGCAGTCGATGCTGGTGTGGAGCCAGGGGAATTTGTTTTTCCTGACAGAGTATATCCGGTTTTACCAAGAAAATGCACGATTTGATCCCCTTCCACCAGCCATTCGCTCTTATCTATCGGAATGCTGGGTCGGTTTAGAAGGTCAGGAAAGTGAACTTTTGTTTGTCTTGTCCTGTTTCCGAAAGGCAGTCCCTTTTAGGCTCTTGCTCGATTTGTTAGAGCTGGATCGGGTTTCCTTATCTCAGCTGGTTGATCGGCTCGTTGAAAGTAGAATACTAGAGGTCAGGGAAGAACACGATCACTTGCTGATCCAATTTCATCAAAAGGTCCTGGGGGAGTTTGCTTATCAGTCTTTGACCCTCACGAAAAAACGGATCCTCCATCAACAGATTGCGCTGAAATTAGAGGAGCAATTGAAAGAGCACGGGCAACTTTCTCTTCACAAGGAGATCGCCTATCAGTACAAGCAGTCAAAGGAAAATCTACAATCCTTGACTTATGAGCTCAACTATCTGGAAGGAATTCTTCAGTTTCATCAGGAACTCTTTCCTATCTATTATAAGGGAAGAGATGGGATGGAACGGTCAGGAGGCTATCGGACGGTGGATATCCTGGATCAATTGTCCTATATTCGCCATGAGTTGGGGGAGTTACAGGCTCACCATCAGCGGGAAAAGGAGTTTCGACTCTTGCGGATGCGCTTTTTGTATCTAGAGGGGCGTTATTATATCCGATTGGGAGATTACCAAAAGGGGATCCATGCTATTCAACAAGTCATTCAGATGGCTAAGGAGCTGGATCGTCTGGACTATTTGTTAGAAGCCTATCGACAGATGATTTATTACTGTATCCAGACGGAGAACCTGTCGGAGTTGGATTATTATTCGGATCTGGCTTTGGAAGATTCTGTTCGCGCCAATAACCATGAGGCGATTGCCCTGCATTTGCGGTTGAGAGGGGTCTATTTCCTCATCAAAGGGGACGAAGAGCAAGCGACTCGACACTTCTATCAGTCCCTGGATTGCTTCAGTTTGACTCGTTCGTTGCAACAGCACTATCCGATCCAGATCGCGGCGGCCTTGGATTATTTGGCAGAAATCGAGCAAATTCGGGGAAACTATACGGTGGCCTTGGCACACCAAGAAGAGGCCTTGCAGCTTGTCCAGAGGGAAAATATGGAATCCATCGCTATTGTATTTGAAATCGGACGAGGGATTAGTCACTATTTGATGGGAGATTTCAAACGCTCCAAAGAAGTGTTGGACCAAGCCCATCACGTCTTATCGCGGCTGAGCTTTCCCTGGAAGGAGGCCCAGCTAGAACTCTATCTGGCTCTTCTAGCCTTGGAGGAGAAAAATGAGGAGAAACTTCGAAGCTTTCTGGCGAAAAAAGAGCACCTTATGAACCGCTATGGGAATCCTAGGGATCGGGGACTGGTAAACTATTTTCTGGCCTTGCTCGCCTTTAAAAAGCAAAGAAATGAAGGAGATTTTCCTTCTCTCTTAGAGGAAGTGACGGGAGACTTCTCAGCTTACGCCAAGGTCGCACGGCAGTATTTGAATCCTTACAGGGACAAGTATTTTGTAGAAGAGCTCGATGCGATGGAGATAGATCTGAAGTCTAGATAAATAACAGGAAGTTCAAACCATCCCAGTTGCCTCAAAGTCATCCGTCAAAGAGACTAAGGGCAAAAGATGTCTTATGTGGGATATTTTATTGATTCCATTTTTTAAGGTGAGGAATAAAAAAAGCGAACAAGCTAGGGTTCTGTTGTCAGAGAACGTCAGCTGTTCGCTTTTTATCATGGAGGGTGGAATTTGATTCCGGCCTCTTTTGGGATTAGCAGTCGATTTTATCTTTGTGCTAAGACTTGACTGATATAAAAGATCAAGGTGGCCGCTAGATTGGCTGTATGGTTGTCGATGTCATGGGGCGGAGAAACTTCTACTAGGTCAAAGCCAATGAGTTTTCCGGACGCGGCGAGGTGTTGGAGTAGGACCAAGGCTAACTTGGGGTCCACTCCGAGAGACTGGATCGCACTGACACCAGGGGAAGATCCGACTGCAAAGCAGTCCATATCGATGGTCAGATAAAAGGCAGTCTGGTCTTCCAAGAAATCATCTAGTTGCTCACAGATCGCGGGATAGCGCATCTGGTAAAGATCCTGTCCTGTAAGGAACTGGATAGATGGATGCTTGGCGACGTAATCAAAGAGAAAGAGATTGTTGCAATGCTCCTGAATCCCCAGGGCGAGATAGGAGAAATCTTGACCAGACGTCTTTGCATGATCGGACATTTGGCGAAAGCCTGTTCCAGAATTTGGTCCGGTTTCCTCATAGGGTCTTAGGTCGAAATGAGCATCAAAATTGATGACAGCCAGCTCTTGCTCCTTTGGGAGGGACTGCTTGAGTCCAAGATAGTGGCCATAGGCGGTGCCATGTCCACCTCCTAAAACAACGGGAAAGAGGTGTAAGCTTCGCATACGCTGGACGGCTTGAGCAAGACTAGTTTGCAACTCGTCCAGTGAGCGGTTGGGGCCATCGATATTTCCAACGTCATAGACGGCTACATTGTCCGCCCAGTGCCAGGGCAGTTTGGCGATTTGGCTACGGATAGACGTTGGCCCCTCGACCGCCCCGACACGACCGTTGTTGATGTAGACTCCTTTGTCACTTTTGAAGCCCAAGATCCCAAAGGCGACCCCTTCAAAGGGGGTCAAGCGGTCATCTGTCAAATCCAGAAACTGCATGCGCATGCCCCATTTGGCGGTATAGGGGTTGTCCTCGATGCTTCCTTGGTAGTAGGGGTAAGTCAGGGGGAAGTAATCTGCTAATTTCATAGGGCCTCCTTATCTGTGGGTCTTTCCTGGCCTGTCTCAGCGTGTGTAGACAGGTGGAATTCTCTTTTATGGCCTGCTTCCATTGTAGCAAAATAGAGGATGAATAGGGAAGGAATTTCAAAAAATCCTGCAAGAAAAAGGGAGCGCCGGATCGTCTGTTTACGATCGCAGGCTCTCCCTTTTTGAAGTTGACCATGTTTGGGACTTCGTCTTTGTCTCCCTAGTACTGGATACTAAGATCGACTTCTTTTTCGATGCTGTCTAGGAAGCTAGGGTCTTCAATCACGGCAGACACCTTGTTGAGTTCATCGTAGATTTCGATGTCCTTGTCAAACTCGATGAAGGATACAGCAGCCCGTACCTTTTCATAGGCTGGTTTGGTTCCCTTACCAAGGGCATGGTTTTCAGGCTTGAGGTCTAGAGCTTGGCAGGCAGCCATGATTTCAGTTGCGACGATCCGACGAGAGTTTTGGAGAATTTCTGCGGCTTTGCGCGCTGCAATCGTTCCCATGCTGACAAAGTCTTCCTGGTTTTCACACGATGGGATGGAGTCTACACTAGCTGGATGTGCCAATACCTTGTTTTCAGATGCAAGGGCTGCGCAGGCATACTGGGTAATCATGAATCCAGAGTTGAGACCAGGGTGTTTGACTAAGAAGGATGGGAGTTTGCTCAATTGGCTATTCACGAGGCGTTCCACCCGACGTTCGGAGACATTGCCGATTTCGGAAAGAGCGATACCGAGGAAGTCAAATGGCTGTGCCATAGGTTCTCCGTGGAAGTTTCCTCCGGAGATGACATGACCTTCTTTAGTGATGATTGGATTGTCCGTGACAGAGTTGATTTCGATTTCAACTTTTGATTTCACATAAGCAATCGAATCCTTGCTGGCGCCGTGGATTTGTGGGATACAGCGTAGGGTATAAGGGTCTTGGACCCGTTGTTGGGTGGCTACGGTTGTGTTGCCACTGCCTTCTAGGAGATTGCGGATGTTTCGTGCGGTTGCTAACTGTCCACTTTGAGGACGAATGGTATGGAGGTCTTCTTCAAATGGACTAGTGATGCCATTGTGGACTTCCATAGAAAGGGCACCAGCCACGTCTGACAGCTTGAGCAACTGGATACCATCGTAGGTCGCAAGAGCTCCGATTGCTGTCAAAACGGTAGTCCCGTTAATCAAGGCCAGGCCTTCTTTAGCAGCAAGTTTGATGGGCTCGATACCAGCTTTTTCAAGAGCTTCACGACCTGGGAGCAATTCTCCCTTGTAGTAGGCTTGACCCAATCCCAACATTGGAAGAACCATGTGAGCGAGGGGAGCTAGGTCACCCGATGCTCCGAGCGATCCTTTTTCAGGGATGAATGGAACGACTCCTTTGTTGAGCAATTCAAGCAGTTTTTCAACTGTGGAGAGACGGATACCAGAGTAGCCTTTGAGTAGGGAGTTGATCCGGATGAGCATGATGGCACGAACCGCATCTTCTGGAAGAGGATCACCAAAACCTGAAGCGTGTGTACGGATAAGGTTTTCTTGGAGTTGCATGGTGTCTTCTGGGGAGATGCTGACATTACAGAGAGAGCCAAATCCTGTGGTCACCCCATAGACTACGCGTTTTTCACGAACGATGTCATCTACAATCTTGCGGGATGCGATGACGGCTTCTTTTGCTTCTGAGTCCAATTCGCATTGAACACCGTGGCGAGCAACAGCAATGACGTCTTCTAATGTTAAGCTATTGCCGTCTAGATGGATTTGAGTTGTCATAAAAGACCTCCTAGTCTTAGACGTGTGAGTGTGTATGGTGATGGGTGTGGGTTTTGTTACCATGTAAGATGTAGTAAACCGAGCTAGAGATCACTAAACCTGCAGCACCATAGACAAAGTTCATGAGATTATCCCCTGCAATCATAAGCAGACTAACCAAGACTGCTAAGACAGGGATGACAGGGCCAAATGGCACACGGAAGGTGACTTTCTTTTCTGGATACATCTTTCTCAGCTTGATTACAGCGAGTGCAGTTGGGATGTATTGGAAGAAACGGAAGACGACACTAAAGGCGGCGAGAATCTCGAAGGATCCGGAGAAGAGTAAGACGATGGCGATCGCTCCAGAAATCAGAATAGCAATCACTGGGGCCCCTTTACTGTTGGTTTCACCTAGTTTCTTTGGTAGCATGTTTTCGTCCGCTAGGGCCGCACCGAAACGAGGGACCATGATGGATTCACCGATATTCAAGCCGGTAATGGAGATGAGAGCACCGTAGGTAACAAGAGGAGCGCCAACAGGGCCGATCATTTCGACAAAAGCATCTTGAACGGGAGCCCCTGTCTGCATAATCCGGCCACCAATCATGGCGATGGTTCCTGCGATGATCAACATGTAGAGAATGGAGACGATACTAATCGAACCTAGAATCGCACGAGGGACATTCTTTTCAGGATTGCGCATTTCCCCTGCTACGATTGATAGGGTTTCAAATCCGATAAAGCCATAGAAGATATAGATGGCGGTACTAGCGACAGAGTTGAAGAGATTGCCACCTGCTTCGAGTTGTAGAAATGGTGTGAAGTTGCCCCGGCTGATCCCTCCTGAGATAAAGAAGATCGCGCAAAGGGAGAAGGTAACGATCGGAATGAGTTTTGCGACAGTTGCGGTGAGGGTGAAGATCTTAGAGGTCTTAATCCCTGCGATGTTCATGAGACTGAGCAAAATCACCATGCTAATACTGATGATGAGCTCATTTCCAGCGAGTGCAGGGAAGGTAATCACCACCATCTTTGCAAAACCAGCTAGCATGGCAGCCCAAGCGATGATCGTAACTGCCCAGCCTAAAAGACCGACGTTAAAAGCGGCGAAATCTCCAAAAGCGGCCTTGGTATATTGCATGGCACCACCGTTTTTACCGACATAACCCGCTGTTTCAGCCAGACAGGCGGATAACAGCATGACTAAGATGGCAACGCCGAGCATGACCGCAAGAGAGGCAGGGCCTAGGCCAGTATAGATTTTTTGTGGCAGGAGGAAAATTCCTGAGCCAATGACAGCATTGATCCCGTAGAGGGTTGCACCAGCAAAGCTAAATTTGGCTTTTTCTTGCTCCTGCACCGATTGTTTGTGTGCATCTTTCATCATTGTTCTCCTTTAAGAGAGTGTACGAAGTGCAGTCCAAATCGCACAAGGCTGATTAGAAGACTGCAGGGGTAGAAACAATAACGGAATGATCTGCTGGCAAGAGTCCTGTTCAATGACAAGAAGCTCTTGAGCATGTAGTAAATAGGTCTCGTCCTCTACCTTGAGATGCAGGTCCTCCAAGGCATAAATCAACTGAAAACGAGCCTTGCTGTCGACCCTATCTTGGGGAGCAATGCTTTTCATCTCTCCAAGATAGTTTGGCCGATAAATGAGATTAAAGTCGTGACACTGTCCCTTGCTACTCATCGGATCACCCCCATCAAAATGATAGGTTTGATAGGCTGGGAGACGGGTGTATTGACTGGTTTTTCTATTTTCCAGTAGGATTTCTTGGTCAAGCGTCATGAGAATCCGCTGAAATCCATGGAGTGGTGTGAAGTGACTTTCAGCTACTTCGATCGAAGCAGTGGATAAGCGGAAGTCAAACTGACGTTCTTTATAATCGCCATCTGGAGGATAGAGGTAGAGTTCTCGCGTCTTGCCACCAGACCAATTGGACTCGTGGTAGTCACGAGGGATAAGGTGTTGAATCGTTCCCATGGTGCTTCCTAGAATAGGCCGGTGATATTTCCTTCGGCATCGATATCAATTCGTTCACTTGCTGGAGTTTTTGGTAAACCAGGCATGGTCATGATATCGCCTGTCAAGGCTACGATGAATCCAGCTCCGGCAGAGACTTTGAGTTTGGAGATGGTCACAGTAAAGTCTTTTGGTGCTCCCAAAGCTTTTGCCTGGTCGGAGAAGGAGTACTGAGTCTTCGCCATACAAATTGGCAAGTTAGAAAAGCCTAAGTTTTCTAGTTCTTTCAACTCCCGTTGTGCAGCTGGAGTCAGCTTGACAGCTCGTCCTCCATAGACCTTGGTGACGATCTTTTCGATCTTCGTCAGGATACTGTCTGAATCTTCATAGACAAATTGGAAATGATTGTCTTTGGAACTGAGTTCGATAACCTTTTCTGCCAAGTCCTTGCCACCAGCGCCTCCGTTTGCCCAGACATCTGAGATGACGACATCGACTTGACGTTTTTCACAAGCAGCGTAAACGGCAGCCAGCTCAGCTTCTGTATCCAATGGGAACTTGTTGATCGCCACAACCACCGGTAAGCCATACACTTCCTGGATATTTTCCAGATGCTTGTCCAGATTGGTCAATCCTTCAACGACAGCCGGTACATTTTCTTGGCCCAGATCTTGTTTGCTGACTCCACCGTGCATCTTGAGGGCGCGAATGGTAGCCACCAGGACAACGGCGTCTGGTTTGAGCCCTGACATCCGGCATTTGATGTCAATGAACTTTTCGGCTCCTAGGTCCGCACCAAATCCTGCTTCTGTCACTGTATAGTCCGCATATTTGAGGGCTAATTTTGTCGCCAGAACACTGTTGCAACCGTGGGCGATATTGGCAAATGGACCGCCATGGATGATGGCTGGATTGTGTTCCAAGGTTTGTACCAGGTTTGGATGGATCGCATCTTTTAGGACAGCAGCCATCGCACCACCCGCTTTGAGATCTCCCGCTGTAATCGGCTCACCAGAGAAGCTATATCCGATAATAATCCGGTTTAAGCGCTCTTTGAGGTCCAGGATATTTTCAGAGAGACAAAGGATGGCCATGATTTCTGACGCCACCGTAATGTCAAATCCGTCTTCACGAGGGACTCCGTTGACCTTTCCTTGCAGGCCATCTACGATGTGACGCAGTTGACGGTCATTCATATCCACTACCCGTTTCCAGGTAATCCGTCTGCTGTCAATCCCCAGCGCATTGCCGTGGTGGATATGGTTGTCGATGAGTGCGGCTAAGAGGTTGTTGGCAATGCCGATCGCGTGGAAGTCCCCCGTGAAATGGAGGTTGATATCTTCCATCGGTACGACCTGAGCACGTCCCCCACCAGCTGCACCGCCTTTGATCCCAAAGACTGGCCCTAATGAAGGTTCCCGCAGGGCGATGATGGCTTTCTTACCCAGAGCACTCAAGGCATCGACCAGTCCGACAGATGTCGTGGTTTTTCCTTCGCCAGCAGGGGTTGGGGAAATAGCGGTGACCAGGATCAGCTTTCCATTTGGTCGGTCTTTCAGACTTTCAAGCTGGTTGGCGTCAATTTTGGCTTTGTAATTGCCATAAAGAGAAAGGTGTTCTTCTTCGATACCGAGCTGGGCCGCCACTTCCTTGATGGGTTTTAATGGGACAGAGTTGGCAATTTCAATATCTGTTAACACGTTAGCATCCCTTCTTTCTTTTGAATGGTATTAGGTGAGACTAGATAAGATGGTTTGGTAGATATGATCAGCGAGTTGCCCTCCTTCATCCAGCAGGGCTTGTCCTTTTTCTTGGTGGTCTTGGACAAAGTCTGTATCTTTGATGCTGGACAGGTTGATGAGGACATTGAGCCAAGCTCCTTGTAGTCCTGCTTTGAGGTTGAGGGCTGCGACTCCAAGGTCACTGGCTGCATTGGTATTGGACTTACCGATTGCCTTTTGGGTGACGAGGAGGCTTTCGTGGATCAATTCCATCATGTGATAAGGCGAAAGCGTCGCATTTTTTAGAGCTTCCTGTAGGGCCTGGCTTCTTTTTGCCTTGTCTTCCTCTGTTTCCTTGGGAAGGCTAAAGACGGCTGAGACCTGATTGAAGGCTTCTGTATCTTTGTCAATGGCCTCTAAGAGTTCGTCTTGAAGCTGCTGGCTTCGGTCTCGGATGGCTGTGATTTCTTCTTCAAATTCGGCGTATTTTTTCTTTCCGATGGTTAATTCACAGACCATCTTGGTAAGGGAGATCCCATTTGCCGCAGAAAGAGCGGCTGCAGAGCCCCCGCCAGGTGCGGGAGCGCTGGAGCCTAGGACTTGAGCAAATTCGGTAACGCTGAGTTCAGTTAGTAACATCGTGACCTCCTAGCCCAAGAGATGGTTTTCAAGAACTTGCTTACCATAGTCGAAATCTTCGATTTGCAAGTAGTATTCTGCTGTGTCGATCAAGGCCTTTGCTGGGGTCAAGCCGATGACTTCAGATCCTAAGATGCCGACACCATAGCGTTTGGCTTCGAAACGAACGGTCTCAAAGACACGATAGAGAGGGAATTTTTCGAGATTCACCATGTTGATGGAGACTTGAGCGATATTGCGGTCTTCTAGCATGACCCCGATAGCCTTACAGTAAGTGTAGCCACCGCTCGATCCACGGATGATTTTCGCGATCTTACTTGCGATTTCGAGATTATCCGTATCGAGGTTGATATTGTAGGCCACGAGGGGCATCCGAACTCCGATCGCAGTGACGCCAGCAGTTGGGTGAATCTTGCGTTCTCCAAAGTCAGGGGCCCAATCTTCTTCCAAGAGTTTTTCAGGCATACCTTCAAATTGCCCCTTGCGGACTTTGGCGAGATTTTTGCGTTCAGGACGGGTCGCTGCGTCTTCGTAGAGGAAGATTGGAATGTTCAATTCTTGATTGACCCGAGCGGCGACAGCTTTTGCGATTTCGACACATTCTTCAGTCGTGATGTCTTTTACCGGGACAAATGGGCAAACGTCCGTAGCCCCCATCCGAGGGTGTTCGCCTTGGTGCTTGGTCATATCGATGTGCAAGGAAGCGTATTGGATCAATTGAAAGGCAGCTTCTTGGATCGACTGTTCATCACCAACGAGGGTAAAGACACTGCGGTTGTGACTGCTATCAGAAGAGTAGTCTAGGAGGGTTACACCTGCAACGCTACGGGCGGTATCTGCTAGACCTTGGATGACTTCTTGATTGCGTCCTTCTGAAAAGTTTGGAATACATTCAACTATTTTTGCCATAATTTCTCCTTTGGCTCTATTTCTGTAGGATTAGTGAAAGAGTCCTGCGACAGCTTCCTTGACCAGATCTTCATCTGCCAGATAAGGGATCGTGATGTGATCGCTACCTTGGTGGCTGTGGTTGTAGGCGATGGCTGTTTCGATAGCGTGTTCATTACGAGCCCAGTTTCTCCGTGCAACCCCACCCATGGTATCCCAGGCGATGGCTGATTTGATAATTTCATCGATGCGATGGCTGCCATCTAGGACTAGACCGAAGCCACCATTGATCGCTTTACCGATACCGGTACCTCCACCATTGTGAAGGGCAACTAAACTCATGCCACGTGCTGCATTTCCGGCATAACATTGTACAGCCATATCTGCGGTGACATTGGAACCATCCTTGATATTGGAAGTTTCGCGGAATGGTGAGTCGGTACCAGATACATCATGGTGGTCACGACCAATCATGACAGGACCAATCTTGCCTTGGCGCACGAGTTCGTTGAATTTCAAAGCGATATTGACCCGACCCATGCAGTCTTGGTAGAGGATACGGGCCTGCGTTCCAACGACGAGTTGATTCTTTTCAGCATCGCGGATCCAGTTGTAGTTGTCACGGTCTTGGTAGCGACGGTTTGGATCGATCACGTCCATCGCTGCGTGGTCTGTTGCGACCAAGTCTTCATGCTTGCCACTGAGGCAGACCCAACGGAATGGACCATAGCCATAGTCAAAGAGAAGAGGTCCCATGATGTCTTCTACATAGGACGGCCAGATAAAGCCGTCCTTGTCATCCAAGCCGTTCTTGGAGATTTCCTTGATACCAGAGTCGTAGATGGCTTTCATGAAGGAGTTACCATAGTCGAAGAAGTAGGTTCCCTTTTGGGTGAGGGTCTTGATGGCTGCAAAGTGGCGAGCCAGGGTTTCGTCGACGAGGCGATGGAAGCGTTCTTGGTCTTCTGCCAAGAGGCGGGTCCGTTCTTCAAAGGAAATGCCAGCAGGGCAGTAGCCTCCAGAGTAGACATTGTGACAAGATGTTTGGTCACTTAAGAGGTCTACATGGATGTTTTCTGCATTGACATATTCTAAGAGATCGACGATATTTCCGTGATAAGCGATGGAGGTAGATTCTTTAGCAGCCAAGGCTTTTTGTGCCAAATCCAAGGCTTCCTTAGGCGTTTCAGCTAATTCTTTGACCCATCCTTGAGAGTGGCGGGTTTCAATCCGGGAAGCATCTACTTCAGCAATGATGGCAACCGCATGAGCGATTTCAGCTGCCTTGCCTTGAGCCCCACTCATTCCTCCAAGTCCGGAGGAGATGAAGAGTTTACCAGTCAAGTCCCCATCATCAGCGACTCCTAGTTTGAGACGACCAGCATTGAGAAGGGTGTTGAAAGTTCCGTGAACAATCCCTTGAGGTCCGATATACATCCAACCACCTGCTGTCATCTGACCATAGTTGGTCACACCCATCTCTTCAGCGACTTCCCAGTCTTCCATATTGTCGTACTCACCGACCAACAGGCCGTTGGTGATGATGACCCGTGGAGCTTCTGGTTTCGAATGGAAGAGGCCAAGGGGGTGACCCGATTCGACCACGAGGGTTTGATCATCTGACATGACTTCCAGGTACTTTTTGATCAAGCGGTATTGCATCCAGTTGGCACAGACAGATCCTGTTTCCCCATAGGTGACCAGTTCATAAGGATAAAGGGCGATTTCAAAGCTGAGATTATTATCAATCATGACTTGCATCGCTTTCGCAGCTGTGCAGTTTCCCTTGTATTCATCGATTGGTTTGCCATAGATCCGGTCTTTTGGACGGAAGCGGTAGCCGTAGATCCGTCCCCGCGTTTTGAGTTCTTCTAGAAATTCAGGGATCAATTCCTTATGAAAGCGCCGTGGAATATACCGCAGAGCGTTCTTGAGAGCTACTTCAGTCTGAGCTTGCGTCAGTCGGAAGCCACGGTCAGGTGCCCGCCGGATACCTTCTTGGAAGACCGTTTTCTCAGGAAGTTGGTCAAAATCCAGCTTCACAGTCATAGCTGCAGCAATTTCGTTTTCATCATAAAATGCCATAGCAGCAACCTCCTTATTGGTTTTGTATCTTTTTTACCCTTATTTTAAAAAAGAAACATCTAAGAAAAGTCAAAAATCTGGAAAAATGAAAAAAAGTTAACAAGAAAGATAAATTGATACTTTTTGACTTTTTTTTGACTTTTTTAGACTAGAATAAAAGAGATCACAAAGACAGTTGATGGAGCTGTCCAGCACCACAATTGTTGAAACAGAAGAACTTCTTTCTTATAATAGAAGAAAAAAAGCAAACGCAAAGGAGAAAAAATGACAGCAGATCTGATTTTAACCCATTTCAACCAAGTATTTTGCCCCCGTGATGTCGGTCATCCTTTGTTTGGAAAGGCGATGGCGACGGCGACGATTCTAGAGGATGGCTATATCGCCCTAAAAGATGGGAAGATTTTAGCAGTTGGACAAGGAGAGCCAGACGCAGCCCTCGTCGGACCAGAAACGGAACTTCGTTCCTATGAAGGGAAGGTAGCGACCCCAGGTTTGATTGATTGCCATACCCATCTGGTCTACGGAGGAAGTCGCGAGCATGAGTTTGCCAAGAAGCTGGCGGGTGTTTCTTATCTAGATATCCTAGCCCAAGGAGGTGGGATCCTCAGTACGGTCCGGGCGACTCGGGCATCGGACTTTGCGACTCTTTATGACAAGTCAAAACGGCTGCTAGATTATATGCTCCAACATGGCGTGACGACAGTGGAAGCTAAGAGTGGCTATGGTCTCGACTGGGAGACGGAGCATCGACAGTTAGAAGTGGTGAAAAAGCTAAACCAAGACCATGAGATAGATTTGGTTTCGACCTTTATGGCAGCCCATGCCATCCCAGAAGAGTACAAGGGACGCTCCCAAGCCTATCTGGATGAGATCATCAAGGACATGCTGCCACGAGTGAAGGCAGAAAACTTAGCGGAATTTTGTGATATCTTTTGTGAGAAAGGGGTCTTTACGGCTGAGGAATCCCGCTACCTGCTCTCCAAGGCCAAGGAGCTCGGCTACAAACTGCGGATTCATGCCGATGAGATTGCTTCGATTGGCGGAGTGGATGTAGCAGCAGAGCTAGAAGCTACTAGTGCAGAGCACCTCATGATGATCACAGACGAGGGCATCGAAAAGTTGGCAAAAGCCAAGGTGATTGGCAATCTCCTGCCTGCTACCACCTTTAGTCTCATGGAAGACACCTATGCCCCAGCTCGCAAAATGCTAGATGCGGGCATGGCTATTACGCTTACGACAGACAGCAATCCAGGCTCTTGCCCGACAGCCAATCTCCAATTCGCCATGCAGTTAGGCTGCTTTATGATGCGTCTGACACCGATTGAAGTGCTCAATGCCGTGACCATTAATGCCGCTTACTCCGTGGACCGGGCGAGCACGATCGGTTCCTTTACCAGAGGCAAACAGGCGGATATCACCATATTTGACGCACCAAATCTTGATTACCTCTTTTATTTCTTTGCCACCAACCTCGTCACCCATGTCTACAAGCATGGTCGGCTTGTCCTGGGTCAACAGTAGGAGATGAGCAAAGTGGTTTTTCGCTTCTGTCTGGGAGCGAAAGGCAGACAGAGACGGGAGTCCCATATCCATCAACCCTTACTGCGCGTGAAAGTAAGGGTTGATTTTCATTTTATTTTCACCTCAAATGATTGGAAAGATTTCGCCCGTTGTGTTATACTGTAGGTGCAGAAATGTACGACTCTATTTACAAGGAGGCAAGATGATGCCAATATCAACTTTTCGTCGCTTAGTAGCTCCTAAAAAGATCCTAGGATTACTAGCTACGATTCTATTTACAGTAGGCTTTTGGTCCCTCTCCGCTTTCGCAGCGACAGGGGATTGGTCCGCACTCAAAACTGCTGACCAAGGAGGTCCGAATGTCGCTTATGTGGACAAGGAAAGCTTGGACAGTACAGAGCTTGCGCAGCTCCGCCAACTGACTACTGGTGAAGTTATCCAAGCGAACTGGCGCTATAAGCTGGTCTATGCCAAGGATGAAACCAAGGATTCCAGCTCTTCCTCCAGTTCTTCCAATCCTCCATCTACGACCTCTACCCCACCATCTACAAAGGATGAGCAGGTCAAGAGGACGCCAGAAGGCCAATTGCCACAAACTGGTGAAGACACTATGGTGATGATTTCTACCCTCGGACTGGTCTTTCTGGGAGGAGCTTTTGTCCTTGTCTTTCGTCGCAAAGGCCGGGGTGTAAAGGGGTTGGTAGTCCTCTTATTAGCTACTGGAACCCTGAGCCTAGGGACAAGTGCAGTTAAGGCCTACTCCGGTACAGCGCTCAAGGGAACAACCTTGCTCGCAACTGGTACAGTCATCACACCGCCTACCATTGATGGGTATCACTATGTCGGTGTCATCTCTACCGCTTCTGGTAGTGTCATCGCCCGTTATGTGGATACCGATGGTCAAGAGATTGCGGACAGTGTCACCGTAGCAGATGGCCTAGAAGTCGGTACGACCTATGCCACAGAGCAAAAAGTGATCGACGGCTACCAGTTCAAGGAGCTTGCAACGGATTCTGCAGCTGCCTCTGGGACCGTCACTGACAGCACCCAGACTGTAACCTATGTCTATGACAAGTTAGGGACCTATACCCTCAACCTCAGCTTGCGTCTGAATGGTTGGTTTACAGTGATCAATACAGGGAAAACAGACTATGATGGAAAGACTATTGATGTGTTTGGTAAAATAGTCAATGCAGATAAGCCTGTGTCCATCGCTTGGAAGGGACAAGAAATCACCCCAACCAAAGGAGTAGATGAAAAAGGTGCTTCCTATCTCCAGTATGACCTACCGATCTATACCTCCCAAGGAGTGGTTGGTGAAGCTATTAGTGGCTACCCGACTACCGATGAAATCAAGGAAAACCTGACCATCACCTATGCAGGGACGACTTACCATCCAGATGAGTTTGTCAAGGCTTATACAGCCGTCAGCCAAAGAACCATTCTTGAAGATTTAACAAACATTCCTTTTTATTCAGATACAGAAAGCAACTCCAACACCTGGTCTATGAGTTATCCGACAGCTCCAGGAAACTACGCTGCTACTCCTACGACCCAGTCCGTCACTTTTGTCTCAGAAAGTTTCCCTTGGTCAGCTTTGTAAGAAGAGGATATTTTAAAGTCCATTCCTTTCAAAAGAGCTCAAAAAAACAAGCACCTATGGGTGCTTGTTTTTAATTAGAAGGGAGCGGCATGGCCGGGTACGGAGTATGGCTATATTCCAATAATTCCTGTAACCGCTGGTCGGTTTCTTATGTATATTTGCGTCAGCGCATATCCTACCGCTTTTTGATGTGTGGACCTTTTGCGACCAACCCTGCGAAACGATGCTGGCTGCTTGGTTCGAAGCCAGTCGAAAGCTTTGTGAAAGTAGTCAAATCTTGCGTGAACAGTCCTCAGCTGTTAATGTTGGGGGGAGCACGAAATGACGGAGATAGCGATTGAAGACCAAAGCAGGCCATTTCTTAAATAAAAAATCCCCAGCTCAGAGTCGAGCTGGGCATTCCTCTTAGTAAGTTTGCAAGGCGCTTTGGATATTGTATCGCTTGCGGATATAGTAGCGAAGTCCAAAGGTAGCGGCTCCCAAGATGAGGGAAACCAGCGGGTCCAAGATAGGGTTGATAGTGGTTGGAAGGAGTACTAAAGCCATGGAGATGATGGACCACAAAATGGTGACCAAAAGGACCAGTCCAATGGCTGTCCAAAAACGAGGCTTCTGCCCAGTCTTACCAGATTGATGGCGGTAGACATAATAGTACATGAGGTAGAGACCACCCCCAAAGCCAATGGACATGACAACAAGGGAGAGCAGTCCAAAGGTCCCAGGCTGACCAAAGAAGCCCATCGCTCCGGTCATCAGGGCTAGGAGGGCCAGCATAAAGAAGCTCGCATCCATCCACATCAACCACGGGTTGGTATTTTTTTGATTTTTTTCTGCCTCACTTTTTCGAGAGGTGTCTTCTAGTAGACGAGTCGCCCACTCTGTCGGTGCTCCAAATAGGGCGCGTGCAGTATAGCCATCCTTTTGCTTGTCAAGAATGACAGGAAGGATCTCGTCCAAGGCTTCTTTAATCTCTTGGTCAGACTTGCCAGCCTTGATCAGGGTGTTGGTAGCGATATGGATGAATTCTTGATTCTTTTTTGTAAATTGCGACAGTTCGATGTGGGACATATTCTTCTCCTAATCTGGGGTTCGTTCTTAGAACCAGCGTTTCTTGATAAAGTAAAAAGTGAGGGATAAACTGACAGCAAAGGCTGCTAAGATCACCAACCAAAAAGCATGAGGGAGGTCATTAAAGGGAAGCAGGTTGTCCTTAAAGTTCATCCCATAGGCTGAGAAAATCATGGTCGGGATCGACATGACAATGGTCACCAGCGCCAGCGTCTTCATGATGGTGTTTTGATTATTGGAAATCACGGCCGCAAAGGCATGGGTCATGGAATTCAGGATGTTTCCGTAGATGTCTGCCATCTCAATGGCCTGCTGGGTTTCGACCAGTGTATCGTCTAGCAGGTCCTCGTCTTCCTCGTATTTCCGGAGGATCGTGGTGGAGTTGGCTAGTTTTTTAGCGATTCGCTCATTCATCTTCAGCGAGGCCTTAAAGTAGACGATGGTCTTTTCCAGCTCCATCAGGTCGATCAATTCCTCATTTCGAGTCGCTTCATGGAGCAAACTTTCGATTTCCTCACTTTTTCGATCGATACTTCTTAAGGCAGACAGGTAGAGTTGAGCATTTCGGTAGAGGATTTGAAAGACAAAACGAGACTTCATAAAGGTATAGAAGTTTCGTTGCCTTCCATGGATGAAGTGATCCAAGAGTGGAAGCTTCTCCAGACAGGTCGTGATGATGGCGTCATTGGCTAGGATGATCCCGAGCGGAATGGTGACATAGTAGGTCTTGTTGTTTCGCTCTTCCGTGATGGGGATATCCACGATGATCAACTTGTAGTTTTCTTCGTGGACGATCCGGGAGGTTTCCTCAGCATCGAGCGGGGCCCGCAAGTCCGTGATATCAATCTGGTACTCTTCGGCCACCTCCATCGACTCACTCTGAGATGGATTGACCAGATTAATCCAGACACCTGCAGGGTAGTTCTGTACTTCTTCCAGACTGGTCATGCTGGACAAAAAAGCTTGTTTCATGGTCTTCCTTTCTAAGAGTTTGGATAAGGTCGGCGCAACCTGAGAAAGAAGCAGAAAAGACCAAAACCTTTCTCATCTTTCCTTCAAAAACGTACTCTCTATTATATCAAAATCATCCTTAAAGGAAAAGATTTATTTAGGATTGTGCTATAATGAAGGGGAGATTCATCAAGGAGAAATCATGCAAGATAAGATTGTGATTCATGGGGCTAGGGCCCATAATTTAAAAAATATCGATGTGACGATTCCGCGAGATAAGCTAGTGGTGGTGACGGGACTTTCTGGATCCGGCAAGTCCAGCCTAGCCTTTGATACGCTTTATGCAGAAGGGCAAAGGCGATATGTCGAGAGCCTCTCGGCTTATGCCCGTCAATTTTTGGGCAATATGGATAAGCCTGATGTGGATTCGATTGAAGGTTTGAGTCCGGCCATTTCCATCGACCAAAAGACGACGAGTAAAAATCCTCGTTCGACGGTGGGGACTGTGACGGAGATCAATGATTACTTACGCCTCCTCTATGCCCGAGTAGGGACGCCTTATTGTATCAATGGGCACGGTCCTATTGCAGCCTCGTCAGTAGAGCAAATCGTAGATGAGATTTTGGGATTGCCTCTGGGACAGCGCCTTCAAGTTCTAGCACCGGTCGTGCGCAAAAAGAAGGGGCAGCACAAGACCGTCATCGAAAAAATCCAAAAGGATGGCTATGTCCGGGTGCGCGTGGATGGGGACATTTACGACGTGACGGAAGTTCCCGAACTGTCTAAGAGCAGACAACACACCATCGAGGTCGTCGTAGACCGGATTGTTCTCAAAGAAGGGATTCGTTCGCGCTTATTTGACTCAGTAGAAGCAGCCCTGCTACTAGCAGAAGGGTATGTCGTTATCGATACTATGGACGGGGAGGAGTTGCTTTTTTTCAGAGCATTATGCCTGTCCGGTCTGTGGCTTTACGGTGCCGGAATTGGAGCCTCGCCTCTTTTCTTTCAATGCCCCTTTTGGTTCGTGTCCGGACTGTGACGGCCTGGGGGTGCGGCTGGAAGTTGATTTAGACCTGGTGGTCCCGGATCCAAGCAAGAGCCTGCGGGACGGAGCTTTGGCCCCATGGAACCCGATTTCGTCCAATTATTACCCTCAAATGCTAGAGCAGGCTATGGAGCAGTTTGGAGTAGACCTCGATCAGCCCTTTGAATCTCTGACAGAGGAAGAAAAAGAGTTGATTTTCAGTGGTTCCAAAGGGAAGGAATTCCACTTCCATTATGAAAATGACTTTGGGGGTGTCCGAGATATTGATATTCCTTTCGAGGGCGTCTTGACCAATATTAACCGGCGTTACCATGAGACCAGCAGTGACTTTACCCGCAATCAAATGCGCAACTACATGAATGAGCTGACCTGTGCCACCTGTCATGGCTACCGTCTTAATGACCAGGCCTTGTCTGTCCGTGTGGGAGGGGAATCCGGTCTTCATATCGGTCAAGTGTCGGATTTATCCATCGCGGATCATCTGGCCTTGCTGGAGGAGCTGACCTTGTCTGAGAATGAAGCGACGATTGCGACACCGATTTTAAAGGAAATTCGAGATCGCCTTAGCTTTCTGAACAACGTCGGGCTCAATTATCTCACTTTATCTCGTTCTTCTGGGACCTTGTCGGGTGGGGAGAGTCAGCGGATTCGCCTGGCCACCCAGATCGGCTCCAACTTGTCGGGTGTCCTCTATATCCTAGATGAGCCCTCCATCGGTCTTCATCAGCGGGACAATGATCGCCTGATTGACAGTCTCAAAAAGATGCGGGATTTAGGGAATACCCTGATCGTCGTTGAGCATGATGAAGACACCATGCGACAGGCTGACTACCTGATCGATATCGGACCAGGTGCAGGTCAGTTTGGAGGTGAAGTGGTGGCTGCGGGGACTCCGGCACAAGTCGCTCGAAACAAGCAATCTATCACAGGGCAGTACCTTTCGGGCAAGAAGGAGATTCCCCTTCCTGAGGAGCGGCGCAAGGGCAATGGCCGTTTCGTCGAGATCACAGGTGCGACGGAAAATAATTTGCAAGATGTGACCGTCCGCTTTCCACTAGGAAAGTTTATCGCTGTGACCGGGGTCTCTGGGTCAGGAAAGTCCACCTTGGTCAATACCATCTTGAAACGGGCTCTGGCTCAAAAGATCAATCGCAATTCTGAAAAGCCCGGAAAATTTAAGAAGATCACTGGAGTCGAGCATCTGGACCGACTGATTGATATCGATCAAAGTCCGATCGGTCGGACACCACGGTCCAACCCTGCGACCTATACGGGAGTCTTTGATGATATCCGTGATTTATTTGCCCAGACTAACGAAGCCAAGATCCGAGGGTACAAAAAGGGACGCTTCAGCTTTAATGTCAAAGGAGGACGCTGCGAAGCCTGTTCGGGAGACGGGATCATCAAGATCGAAATGCACTTTTTACCAGACGTCTTTGTCCCTTGTGAAGTCTGCCATGGACGTAGGTACAATAGTGAGACCCTAGAAGTGCATTACAAGGGAAAAAATATCGCAGAAGTCTTGGATATGACCGTGACCGATGCCTTGGAGTTCTTCCAGCATATCCCAAAGATCGAGCGCAAGATTCGGACGATCCAGGATGTAGGCCTTGGCTATGTTACTCTTGGCCAACCTGCGACCACCCTCTCTGGAGGAGAAGCGCAGCGGATGAAGCTAGCTTCAGAGCTCCACAAGCGCTCGACCGGCAAGTCCTTCTATATCTTGGACGAGCCCACTACGGGTCTTCATACCGAGGATATTGCGCGCCTGATCAAGGTCTTGGAGCGCTTTGTCGACGACGGAAATACCGTCTTAGTGATCGAGCATAATCTCGATGTGATCAAAACGGCAGACCATATCATTGACCTAGGGCCAGAAGGGGGCGTCGGAGGTGGCCAGATCATCGAAACGGGCACCCCAGAAGAAGTCGCTCAGCAGCCGACTAGCTTCACCGGCCAATACCTCAAAGAAAAACTTCATCTCTCGTAAAAGGAAGCTCGAAAGAGCTTCTTTTTTGTCCTATTTGATTCGAATTTGATTCGAAAAAAAGATTGACAAAGAAAATCGGGGGGGGGGTAAAATAAATGTGTAAAATACACTACAAGCCTTTTGAGGCTCGTCTTACAAGGAGAAGATGACATGACACAAAACGAATGGCTCGACTATTTTCGCTTTGTTCACCAGAGGGACCCGCGCCCGGAGGAATACACCACAGCGCTCCAAGCGGGCGAATTTACGGTGGAGCCACCCAGACAGCCAGTTCCTCCACAAGGCCCAACAGCGCCCTATGGGCAGCCCCAGCAAGGACCATATCAGATTGATCTGTCTACTACAAGCCCCGTACACCAGGGTTATGCTCCTACAGGAGGTATTCCGCAGGGTTTGGAACCGAAGAAGAAAAAGAGCAGAAAGAAGCTCTTCCTTACTCTTCTGTTGATGGGAATTGCTCTGATAGCAGGGCTTGGATTCTTTGCTCTATCGGGAGGTCTGGACAAAATCTTGCATCCGACTCAAAAGCTCTATTACCAGTTTCTCTCTGGACCTGAATATGGAGATTACAGATTGACTGTCGTGGCAGATGGTTCAGGGAAAATCGAGACGGTTCAACTGGTCGTCATTGATGATCTTAGCCAGACAAGGGGATCCTCTGGGATTCGGTTTAAAGAGGAGTTGGACCAACTCCATCTGAGTGGGATGAAGGCGGAAGAGGTCACATCTTCGGGATTTAGACGGGTAGAAGTCACGCTGGATATGGCGAAAGTCAATATGAAAGAAGTAGATGAAAAACTTACGGATATAGTGCTTAAAGAGCTGGTCGATACAGCATGGAAGAGCCAGACGCTTGCTCAGTTTGAACAAGATAAAAAGAAGACATATTATTTCCTTGAAGCAGAATTTCAAAAAGTTCCAAATGGCAAATTTAAAAACCTGCCAGGGTATACAGAGGAATAAGGGCACCTTCCAGTTTAAGCCCTCAAGGGTTGGCAAAGAAATGAGGCCTTTTCGAGGCCTTTTTCTGTTGAATCGATAGCAATTCCCCCTAAATAGTGCTACAATAGAGCTAGTAAACTCAGGAGGAAATCGATGGAAGCATACTTAGAAAAACGATTGGCCAATTTTGAAGCAGCACTGGAAAAGTCTGGTGTGGATGGGATCTTGGTCACTAATTTAACCAATATTTACTACTTGACAGGGTTTTCTGGGACCAATGCGACCATCTTTATCAGTGGCAAGCGTCGTCTCTTTGTCACAGACTCCCGCTATACCTTGATTGCTAAGGGGGTCGTGAAGGGGTTTGACATCGTTGAAACCAGGGAGGCCTTGAAAGAAATCGCTCAGATCATTGCACCGGATGGTCTATCCCAAATCGGCTTTGATAGTGAAGTCACTTACAGTTTTTATCAGCAGTTAACCAGCAGTTTTCCCGGATATGAATTAAGGTCGCTGACGAATTTCGTCGAAGAGCTTCGGGTAATCAAGGATCAGCATGAGATTGAGACAATTCGCAAGGCTTGTTCCATCTCAGACAAGGCGTTTTTGGATGTCTTGGACTTTATCAAGCCAGGCAAGACCAGTGAGCTTGAGGTCGCCAATTTCTTAGACTTCCGCATGCGCGAATATGGTGCATCTGGTATTTCGTTTGATACCATCATCGCTAGTGGTTCCCGCTCTGCTATGCCACATGGCCGGGCTAGCGATAAAATCATCCAGAGTGGCGAGAGCCTGACCATGGATTTTGGTTGCTACTACAACCACTATGTCAGTGACATGACTCGGACCATCCATGTAGGACAGGTATCAGACCAAGAACGGGAGATTTATGAAATCGTTCTACGGGCCAATCAAGCCTTGATTGAGCGGACAAAGGCGGGTCTTTCCTTCCGAGATGTCGACAGCATCCCCCGTCAGATTATCGTAGATGCCGGATATGGACCAAACTTTACCCACGGGATTGGACACGGGATTGGCCTAGACATTCACGAGATTCCCTACTTTGGAAAGAGTGACCAAGTCCTCCAGGCTGGAATGGTCATTACAGATGAGCCAGGGATCTATCTAGATGGCCAGTACGGACTGCGCATCGAAGACGATCTGCTCGTGACCGAGACCGGATGTGAAATCCTAACCCTAGCGCCAAAAGAACTGATTGTGATTTGAGCTATCGAGCTTTTTATGGTACAATAAAACGAATCAATTTGAAGAAGAGGTAAATGAAACAACATGATTGAAGCAAGTAAATTAAAGGCCGGAATGACCTTTGAAACATCTGATGGAAAACTCCTTCGTGTCTTGGAAGCAAGCCACCACAAACCTGGGAAAGGAAATACCATCATGCGGATGAAGCTCCGTGATGTCCGTTCCGGTTCAACTTTTGATACAAGCTACCGTCCAGAAGAAAAATTTGAACAAGCCATCATCGAAACAGTTCCTGCCCAGTACCTGTATAAGATGGATGATACGGCTTATTTCATGAACACCGAAACCTATGACCAGTATGAAATTCCGGTGGCTAATGTAGAGCATGAATTGCTCTACGTCCTTGAAAATGGCGATGTTAAGATTCAGTTTTATGGAACAGAAGTCATTGGTGTGACCGTTCCAACGACAGTCGAGTTGACAGTAACCGAGACACAACCATCGATCAAAGGAGCGACTGTGACAGGTTCTGGGAAACCGGCTACCTTGGAGACTGGCTTGGTGGTCAACGTACCAGACTTCATTGAAGCAGGTCAAAAATTGGTCATCAACACAGCAGAAGGAACCTACGTTTCCCGAGCTTAATCAAGACCCTTCTCTAGAAAGGATTTCTTATGTCAAATGTAAATCTTGGCGAGATTGTCATCGCCCCTCAAGTCTTGGAAGTGATTACTGCGATTGCTTCTGCGAAAGTAGATGGGGTTCATTCCTTGCGCAATAAAAGTTTAACAGATAGCTTTTCAAAAAATGCCCGTAGTCGTGGGGTCTACCTCCAGGCAGATGAAGAAGGAAATCTAACAGCGGATATCTATGTTTACTTGCAATATGGCGTCAATGTACCCGCAGTTTCCATGGAGATCCAGCGTGCAGTTAAGACAGCCGTTGCCAACTATGCGGACATCTCTGTGACAACTGTTAACATTCATGTGGATGGGATTGTTCCAGATGAAACTCCTAAACCAGCCATCGAGGACTTGTTTGGAGAGGACTTCTCAGATGAAAGCTAATCTAGCAGATACCCGCCATGTTCTCCGCCAGCGGGCCCTTCAAGCCATCTTGTCGATTGAGTATGGTCAGGAGCCCCTTGCAGCAGCCCGGTTTGCCTATACCTATGACAAGGAAGAGGAGCAGGAGATTGAACTTCCCCTCTACCTACTGAATGCCGTCAGTGGTGTGGCAGAGCATTTATCAGAGTTGGATCAAAAGATTTCCAACAAATTAAAGGCTGGATGGACCATTGACCGTCTTACCTTGATTGATAAAAGCATCTTGCGTCTAGGTCTCTATGAAGTTCTCTATGACGATGAAACACCTGGACGGGTCGCCGTAAATGAAGCTGTCGAACTCGCCAAAGAGTACTCAGATGAGCACTCTAGCAAGTTCATCAATGGAATCCTAAGTGGATATATCGTAGATTAAAAAGACCCATTGGGTCTTTTTAGTTCTTTGTCAGCTTGTAGCAGGTTGATGACATGCTAGCACCAGGAGAGGACGCGTTTCGCCTTCTCTTTTTTGATGTGTAGAGCGATCAAAATCCGTTTTTTGAAAGTTGTCACAGGTGCAAAAATCAGAGGTGTTTTGCTTGATGACTTGAATGATGTGCTTGGTGGTTTCGGGTTTTGCAAATCTAAATGCCGGTATTTTCTAACCTATCTCCAAATAGAAAGAGGCTGGGACAAAAGTCCTAGCCTCTTCTTTGTTTTTGGCTTGTCGCGCAAGACGCAGTGGTTGAGTGCGCTCTACTAGGCTGATTTCATCAGCTTTTACAGCCCTACTCAACTGTGCGGAGGTGGGACGACGAAATCGAATTCTAACGAATGACCGATTTCTGTCCCACTCTCTGATTTGTCATGGGATTTTACCTGTCTTTACAAGGTGATGCGAGTTTCAGATGAAGGATCAAAGAAGTGGCCTTTCGCAACGTTGAAGGTTAAGTTGACACTTTCACCTGGTTCGTGGAAGTCGCGAGCATCGACGCGAGCTGCAAATTCCGCTTGGCCATTTTTGACATAGAGCATGGTTTCTGATCCGAGAAGTTCAGAGACTAGTACTTCGGCGTTGACACTAGCATTTGGATAGACATCTTGAACAATTGGGCGACTAGAGACGTCCTCTGGTCGAATGCCAAAGATCACTTCCTTGCCATCATAGCCAGCCTCTTTCAGAACTTTTGCTTGTCCATCTGTGATTTCAATATCCATCCCATCTTGGTTTGAGATACGGTTGCCATTTACTTGAACGGTGAAGAAGTTCATGGCAGGGCTACCGATAAAGCCAGCAACAAATTTATTTGCAGGTTCATTATAGAGTTCTTGCGGTGTACCGATTTGCTCGATACGACCGATGGTACCAGAGCCATCAGGATTTTTCGTCGAACTCATGATAACGATCCGGTCAGCTAAGGTCATAGCTTCGGTTTGATCATGGGTAACGTAGATAGTAGTCGCACCGATGCGACGCGTGATTTTGGCAATCTCAGCACGCATGGAAACCCGAAGTTTGGCATCCAGGTTGGACAATGGTTCATCCATGAGGAAGACTTTGGCATCCCGGACGATGGCGCGTCCCATTGCTACCCGTTGACGTTGTCCACCAGAGAGGTCTGCTGGCTTGCGATCTAAGAATTCTGTTAAGCCTAAGCTTTCAGCCGCCTCGCGAACTCGTTTATCGATATCGTCCTTTTTGTACTTCCGAAGTTTCAGGCCAAACGCCATATTGTCGTACACGGTCATATGAGGATAGAGGGCATAGTTTTGGAAAACCATGGCGATATCCCTGTCTTTTGGAGATTTATCGTTGACGATTTGGCCATCGATATAGAGGTTTCCTTCTGTAATTTCTTCCAAACCAGCGACCATCCGCAAGGTAGTCGATTTCCCACATCCAGAAGGACCAACAAAGACGATAAATTCCTTGTCCTTGATATCGATGCTGAAGTTTTCGACGGAGTAATGGGTACTATTGGGATATTTTTTATAGATATTTTCTAATTTTAAGGTTGTCATAATCTTCCCTTTCAATGATACAAATGCGGGAGGAGCGAGGATGAAGAAGTCTAGAATCTTTTCATCCAGGCCACTCTATTTAACAGATCCACCTGTCACACCTTCAACATAGTATTTTTGCATGAAAATGAAGAGCAAAGTGATTGGAATCGCGATGAGGATAGCCCCTGCGGTAAAGGGCAGGAACCATTCATTAATAGCATCTTGGTTGAGCATTTGATAAAGCCCTAGCGCCACGGTGTATTTGTCCTTGACGTCGCCCAGGATGACAGAGGCAAAGATGAAGTCCACCCAAGGTCCCATAAAGGCCATGAGGGCAGTATAGACGATGATTGGTTTTGATAGCGGAAGCGTGATTCGCGTAAAGATCTGGTAGCGAGTAGCTCCATCAATCATCGCTGACTCATCTAGCGAATACGGAATCGTGTCAAAGAAGCCTTTCGCAATGTAAAATCCTAGGGCTGCTCCAGCAGAGTACACCAAAATCAAAGAGGTCAGGGTCTGGGTCAAGTTCAAGGCCTTCAAGATGTAATAGACAGCAATCATGGACATGAATCCAGGGAACATGTTGAGCACCAAGGCGAGTTTCAAGAAGCCATTGCGGTGTTTGAATTTGATCCGGCTAAGAGAATAGGCCATTCCTACCGTGATCAGGGTAGACAAGACACAGGTGCAGGCTGCCACGATGAAGGTGTTGAGGAACCATTTTCCAAAAGGATAGGCATCACTCGTAAAGAGCTTGATATAGTTCTCAAAGGTATAGGTTTTAG
>NZ_KQ969506.1:1018165-1058500 GCF_001578875.1 Streptococcus sp. DD13 | reverse complement strand
ATTCGAACCTTCACCACGAAAGCTGGTCAGGAAAATCCAAAGGATGGGGGTTAGCCAGATGACTGCAAGGACAATCAAAAGGATATAGACTCCTGTTAAGTACAAATTTTTCTTGCGTTTCATTATTTCGCGGCTCCTTCCTTAAATGATGAAGATCTCGTGTAGGCCAGTAGACTAAAGACGGCTGAGATGATAAAGATCAAGATACCGATGACAGAGGCCAGGTTGTAGTCTTTGGCAGAAACAGTAAGCTTGTAGAGCCAGGTGACAAGCAGGTCAGTAGAACCAGCTTGGTAGAATTCAGAGTTAGAAGGGCCACCACCTGTCAAGAAGTAAATGACGTTGAAGTTATTGATGTTTCCGATAAATTGCTGAATCAAGGACGGTGCCATGATCAAGAGAATTTGAGGGAAAGTGATGCTTTTGAAAATTTGGAACTTGCTAGCACCATCAATTTCAGCCGCTTCGATTTGTTCGCTTGGCAAGTTCATGATAATCCCGGTAGCGACCAGCATGGTAAAGGGAATTCCGATCCACATATTGACAAAGATGATGGAGAATTTCGCCCAAATCGGGTCACTGAGAAATGGAATCGGGTCAGAGATGAGTCCAATAGTTTGTAGCAGTCCGTTCAGTGGCCCATGATCGTTTAAGAAATTACGCATGAGAAGGAGGGAAACAAATTGTGGGACGGCAATGGTAATGACAAAGAGGGTCCGCCATACCTTCTTGTATTTGAGTCCTTTTGTATTGAGCAAGAGGGCTAGGACGATTCCAAAGAAGAAGGTCGTAGCTGTTGCAGCGACTGCCCAGATAAGCGTCCAGGTTAAGAGAGGGAAGAAGGTCCCTGCCATCCGACCAGAAAAGACATCGCCAAAGCTAGCAAACCCAACCCAGTCAAATAGAGATTTTGGAGCGGGGTGGTTGTGGTCAAAGTTTGTAAAGGCCAAACAGATCATATAGATCAATGGAAGGATGGTAAAGAGTAGGACTCCAATCAATGGGACACTCATCAATCCCATATGGAAGCGCCCATCCGCCAATGTTTTGAAGTCTTCGATGAAGTTTGGAATCTTGCGACCAGACTTTTTCAGGGAGACAATGTGGCGGGCACTCTTAAGGTTACACCAGTAGATGTAGGCAAACACCGCACAGAAAATCAGGGAAGCCAAACCGAAAATCAAGAGCAACATCGAGTTGTCTCCGGCGACTTGCACAGTCAGCTTGATTCCCTTGACCGTTTGAGTGACTTCGCCTTGTTCTTGCGTCCCCAAGGTGATCATCCCCTGGATAGCTGGGACGATTTGGATGAAAAAGGTCAGTAAGAAAGCAAGTTCAGATAAAAGAAAGAGCAGTCCCTTGGTGAATTGCTTGTTCACCAGGTTGGTAAAGCCCATGATGAGAAAGGACAATTTTACATCCCAACTGCCATCCTGGAAGACTTGGCGCATTGGGACCTTGTCATAAGTTGTCATTGACATCGCGATATTCTCCTTGTCTTATGAAAACGTTTTAGGTAAAAAATAAGTGAGGAGAATGTGTTCTCCTCACTAAGTTGGTTGCTCCTATTTAGCAGCTGCTAAATCTTGGTCAAATTGTTTCAATTTAGCAAGGTATTGGTCTTCACCGAATTTACCGTTGTATGCGTCGCTTAAGAGAGCGGCACTTTCAGTCCAGAAGACAGACATTTGGCTTAGTTTAGGCATAACTGTTGTATAGGTATCAGATGATCCCATTTTGATAACAGCTTGTGCGAGTTCATTGTTTTGAACATCTGCAGATTCTTGTACTTCTTTGTTAGCAGGGATGATATTGCGTCCTTCAGACTTGAATTGGTTTTCTTGACTGTCTTTGCTGGTCAAGGCTTGAGCCAACTGGTAAGAAGCAGCGATACGATCGGTGTCCCCGTTAGATGGAGTTTGGTTGACAGCGTATAATTTGACACCCATAAAGGCTTTTTGTTGTACATCTTTGCCCCCAATGTTTACGGTTGGGTAAACGGCGATACCAAGGTTTTCTTTTCCAACAGCTTTCACAGCAGCAGCATAGTCCCATGGTCCTGATTGGAAGGCTGCGACAGAACCGTCCTCAAATTTTGCGAGCAAGTTTGCTGCATCGACATTGACAAAGCCTTTGTTCTTATTTTGTGCGGCGATGAACTTCAATACATTTACACCAGCTTCATTGCCCCAGTTGGTTCCAGAAACGTCTTCACCACTTTGGCCAAAGAGAGTGTCTCCTACAGATAAGAAGAGAGGAGCAGTCGCATAGGCGTTGACTTCTTTTAAGTTAGCACCGAAGGTTGCTTTTGAAGTGATGGTTTCATAGCTCTTCACGTCATCTGCAGAAAGTTTTGACTTGTTGTAGTAGGTGACTTGAGATTCGATCCCATAAGGGAAAGCATAAGTCTTGCCCTTGTATTGAGCACCTAGAGCAGCTTGCTCTGTATCATTTTGTTTGATCTCGTTTGCGTATGTTTCTGGAATTTCTTGAATAGCTCCAGCTTCTACCAATTTTCCAAGTTGGTCGTGTGGAAGGGAGAAAACATCTGCAGCGGTTGAAGCATCTTTGGTCAAGTTTTCTTGTGCATTTGGATCTTCCATTTCCACCATTTCAACAGTGTAACCTGATTCTTTTTCGAAAGCTGCGACGGTCTTTTCATAAGAAGCCTTTGCGCCTGTTGGAACCCAAAGTTTTAGGGTTTTGCTACCAGAAGCAGAAGAGCTGCTTTCGCTACTTTTGTTTGAACCGCAGGCTACCAATACGGTTCCAGCTAAGAGTAATCCTGCACTTGCTAGGAAGGTCTTTTGCCATTTTTTCATTTTCTTTTCCTCCAGGAATATTTTTTACATACCCATTATGCAACCGTTTGCAAAATTTGTCAAGTATTTTTTGTTATTTTTTAAAAATTTTTTTAAAGTCCAATTGAATCGACCTGGGAGCAGTTATATATAGAAAGAAAAGTAGGCGCTAGGAGATAGAACGCAGTCCTTTAAGAGGGGAGACAGGCTCGAATGATTCATCCGCCTCTTCCTTTGTAGTCGACTGCAAAGTGGATGTGGGAGCAGGGGAGATGTGCTTCGGAAGGTCTCAGGAGAAGCGAGAGGAAAATTTTCTGAAAACGTTTCCGAAATTCTATTGTCAGATGGGAGAAAAATGCTATAATGGAAGATGCAAACGCTTGTATGAATCATAGGATCCAAATGATAGAGGATATGAAAGGAGAAGCAGATATGGTGACCATCAAAGATGTCGCGCTACGGGCTGGTGTCAACCCTTCGACGGTGAGCAGGACCTTAAAAGACAGTAGTTCCATTTCCCAAACGACTAAGGATAAAGTTCGAAAGGCTATGAAGGAATTAGGCTATGTCCCGAATGTCGCAGCTCAAATGTTGGCCAGTGGCTTAACACAAAGTGTTGGTCTAGTCCTTCCCCCCTTAACCAGCCAGGAGCGCTTAAGTCAGCCCTTCTTCATGGAATTTATCACGGCCATTAATGCCGCAGCCAGTAAAAAATCGCAGACGGTTTCGATTGCTACAGGGGAGAGCTTGGAAGACTTGCAGCACCAAGTTCATCTGATGCATCGACAGAAGAGAGCAGACGGTTTCATTATCCTCTACTCTGAAAAGGAGGACCCCGTTAAGGACTACCTTTTGGAACATCACCTGCCATTTGTGGTGGTCGGGGTTGCCCAGGATACGAGTGGTGCGATCACCTATATAGACAATGATAACCGTGGAATGGGCCGTCAGGCTGCAGAGTTTTTGGCTGAAAAAGGTCATCAGAATATTTTATTTGTAACCGATGATTTGGAGGGGCAAGTCTATTCAGAGCGTTATGAGGGCTATTCAGAAGCCATGGCCGAGTTGAACTTGCCCGTCTATCCAAGTGTCGTCTTTGATCGTCATCGGGCAGAAACTCTTCAGGACTTTATGGATCGACTAACAGAAAAGCAAGCCACGGCGCTTGTGGTTATCGATGATTTATCGGCTGTTCGGATTATCCAGTGGTTGTCCTTCTACCAATTGAGGGTGCCGGATGATCTGTCTATCATTTCCTTTAATAACTCGATTTATGCAAAGATCATTCATCCTTATTTATCTAGTTTCGATATCAATATCGCCGAACTAGGTAGGAAGAGTTTGGAGGAGTTGCTGGGCCTATTGGAAAAACCTTCCAAAGAAAGCAAGAAAATTCTGGTGCCCTTTCACTTAAAAGACAGAGAGAGTGTCATTCGGAGATAAAAATAGGAGAAGAAAGATCGGGAGAAACCGGTCTTTCTTGCTTTGTAAGCGTCCGTTCGCATAAAACACGCAACTTTTTTAAAAAGGCTCTTGACTTACGCAAACGCTTGCGTTATAATTTCCTTAGATTAATCACGACGAGGTATGAAAATGGATAAAAGAGCAAGTGGTGTCCTGATGCATATTTCCTCCCTTCCAGGGCAGTATGGAATCGGGTCTTTCGGTCAAGCAGCTTATGATTTTGTAGACTTCTTGGAAGCAAGTCATCAGTCGTATTGGCAATTGCTTCCCCTAACGACGACTAGTTATGGGGATTCACCCTATCAGTCTTTTTCAGCTGTCGCTGGAAATCCGCATTTTATTGACTTGGATATGCTGGTAGAAGCCGGTTATTTGGAGAAAGAGGACCTGGTAGGAGTTGATTTTGGGAGCGATCCTGAAGTGGTGGATTATGCGCGTATCTTTATGGTCCGTCGGCCCTTACTAGAAAAGGCTGTTAGGGCATTGTTAGAAAGTCCTGCAACAGCAAATTTTGAACGATTCAAACAGGAAAATCGTGCTTGGCTCTTAGATTACGCTGATTTCATGGCCTTTAAAGAGCACTTTGACAACCGCTCTCTGCAAGAATGGGGCGATGACGCAGCGATTCAACGGGATTCGGTGAGAGTGGCAGAACTGCGAAAAGAGTTATCGGCTGTTGTCACCTATCACCAAGTCGTTCAATATTTCTTTTTCAGCCAATGGGCGGCCTTAAAGGACTATGCCAATGTGCATGGGATCGAGATCATTGGGGACATGCCCATTTATATCTCGGCGGACAGTGTAGAAGTCTGGACCCAGCCTCATCTCTTTAAGCTAGATCCGGACTGTAAGCCACGCTATATTGCCGGAGTTCCACCAGATAATTTTTCAGCGACTGGCCAGCTCTGGGGGAATCCGATTTATGATTGGGAGGCGCACAAAAAGGAAGACTACGCTTGGTGGATTTTCCGGATTCAAGAGTCCTTCAAACTATATGATTATTTGCGAATTGATCATTTTAAAGGGTTCTCAGACTTTTGGCAGATTCCAGGAGGCGATGAGACGGCTGTCCGTGGCAAGTGGGTCCCAGGACCTGGATATGACCTCTTCCGTGCGGTGAAAGAATCCCTGGGCGATTTGAACATCATCGCAGAAGATCTGGGGAATATTGATGAAAAAGCCCGGCAATTGCTAGCAGACTGTGGCTATCCAGGCATGAAAATCATGGAATTCGGATTTTACGATATTAAAGGAAAGAGTATCGATATTCCGCACCATTACACTGCCCATTCTGTCGCCTATACAGGAACGCACGATAATGAAGTTGTCAATGGTTGGTATCAAAATCTAACTCAAGAGCAACGAGATTACACAGATGCGTATATCAATCGACGTGCTGGAGAGCCTATCACACGGGCCTTTCTTCGCACCCTATTTGCAACGGTCAGTGATACAGCTATCGCGACCATGCAGGATATTTTGGATAAACCAGCTAGCAGCCGGATGAATCTGCCCAATACAGTTGGTCAAAACTGGAAATGGCGGATGGTGTCAGAGGACCTGACCGAAGACAAGATAGAATTTTTGAAAGACATCACAGAAAGGTACAATCGAGGAAAAGACTAAGATGACAAGATTTACAGACTATGTTACCAGCAAAGGGAAAAACCTAAAGGAGCTGTCGAATGAAGCGATTTATTATTTGCTCCTGGATTTTGTAAAAGCAGAAGCTGTAGAAATGCCTAAGAATGACAGCAAACGCAAAGTCTACTATATATCTGCTGAATTTTTGATTGGGAAATTGCTGTCCAATAACCTGATCAATCTAGGCATTTATCAAGAAATCCAAGAAGAATTGGCTGCAGCAGGTAAGCACATCAGTGAGATTGAAGATGTCGAGCCTGAACCATCACTGGGAAATGGCGGTTTGGGCCGTTTAGCTTCTTGTTTTATCGATTCGATGGCGACGCTGGGCATCAATGGAGAAGGAGTTGGTCTAAACTATCATTGTGGACTGTTTAAGCAAGTCTTCAAAGACCGACAGCAAGATGCGGAGCCAAATTTTTGGATCGAAGATGATTCTTGGTTGACGCCTACAACGATTTCCTATGAGGTTCCCTTTAAAGAATTCACCCTCAAATCCCGTCTAGACCGGGTGGATATTCTTGGCTACAAGAAGGAAAGCAAAAACTACCTGAATCTATTTGATATCGATGGCTTGGATTATGGCTTGATTCGAGACGGAATTACCTTTGATCAAGAAGAGATACAAAAGAATCTAACTCTTTTCTTATATCCAGATGATTCGACCCGTCAGGGAGAATTGCTTCGCATCTACCAACAGTACTTTATGGTCTCAAATGCGGCGCAGCTCCTGATCGATGAAGCCCTTCAGCGCGGGTCTAACTTACACGATCTAGCAGACTACGCCTATGTGCAAATCAACGATACTCACCCTTCTATGGTCATTCCAGAGTTGATTCGCCTATTGACCGATCAACATAGCTTTAGCTTTGAGGAAGCGGTAGCAGTGGTGAGCCAAATGGTTGGCTATACCAACCATACCATTCTAGCGGAAGCCCTTGAAAAGTGGCCTTTGGATTACTTAGAAGAAGTCGTTCCGCATTTGGTTCCGATTATTAAGCAATTGGATGCCTTGATCCGGAAACAGTATTCAGATCCTCAGATCCAAATCATTGACGATCAAGATCGGGTTCATATGGCCCACATGGATATTCATTTTTCAACGAGTGTCAATGGAGTTGCAGCACTTCATACTGAAATCTTAAAAAATAGTGAGCTAAAACCCTTCTATGACCTGTACCCAGAGCGTTTCAACAACAAGACCAACGGGATCACCTTCCGTCGCTGGCTGGAATTTTCAAATCAAGAACTAGCAGCCTATATCAAAGAGCTGATTGGGGAGGACTACCTTCAGGATGCGACCCAATTAGAAAAATTGACAGCCTTTGCAGATGATCCAGCTGTTCATGAACGATTGGCTGAGATCAAGCGCGACAACAAGGTTTCTCTTCAGCGCTACCTCAAAGCCAATAAAGGGATTGACCTAGATGTAGATTCTATTATTGACACGCAGATCAAGCGATTCCACGAATACAAACGGCAACAAATGAATGCGCTATATGTGATTCATAAATACCTTGAAATTAAAAGAGGGATTCTGCCTAAACGCAAAATCACCATTGTCTTCGGAGGAAAGGCTGCTCCAGCCTATGTCATTGCCCAAGATATCATTCATCTGATCTTGACTCTATCTGAGCTGATCAACCAAGATCCTAGCGTTAACCCTTATCTCAACGTCTTTTTGGTCGAGAACTACAATGTAACCGTTGCAGAACATTTGATTCCAGCGACAGATATTTCCGAGCAGATTTCTCTTGCATCCAAAGAAGCTTCAGGGACTGGAAATATGAAGTTTATGCTTAATGGAGCCTTGACCTTAGGAACCATGGACGGTGCTAATGTCGAGATTGCGGAGCTGGTCGGACCTGAAAACATTTATACTTTTGGGAAAGATTCGGATACCATTATTGATCTCTATGCGCAAGCAGGATACGTCTCTAAAGATTACTACGAAGGCGATGAACGGATCAAGGAAGCGGTTGACTTTATTGTTAGTGAGGAATTGCTAGCCCTCGGCAATAAAGAGCGTCTCGAACGCCTCTATCATGAACTTATTTCCAAAGATTGGTTTATGACCTTGATCGACCTTGCAGAATATATCGAGAAGAAAGAGAAAGTCTACGCCGATTACGAAGATCAAGAGTCTTGGAACAAGAAAGTGGTCTTGAACATTGCAAAAGCTGGCTTCTTCTCCTCAGACCGGACCATTCAGCAGTACGACGAGGAAATCTGGCATACCAAATAAAAGACTCTCTTAGATTTTAGGATCCACTAGATGCATAAACCCCCTCTCTGCAAGACAGAGAGGGGGTTTGTGTGTATCCTGAAGAGGGAGTCAACCTATGGAATGCTCCTTAAGCGGTTGTTCCGTTTAGGAGGTTGACAGGAAGTGTATAGCAGGTTTGTTCTAAGGGCTCCTCGTGTAGTTTTTTCATCAGTAGTTCAACGAGTAACTGGGCGATTTCCTTGATGGGCTGTTTTAGGGTGGTGAGATGCGGATGATAATGCTGAATAAAGCTTGTTGCATCATATCCGATGAGTTTGAGCTGGTCCGGGATGTGGATCCCTAGCTCACGTGCCACTTGCTCTACCGTGATGGCCGTCAAGTCATCGGTTGTAAAGATCCCGTCTGGCTGCTCCTCTTGTAGGATCTGACGGATGATTTCTTGTTTGTCCTGAATGGCGAGGTCACCTGCGATTTTGATGACGGGTGCATCGGGGAAACTTTCCCGAAATCCGACCTGTCGAAGTCCTGTAGGAGAGTTTGAATTGTCGCTTCCTGTCAGGACCAGCGTTTGCTGGCACCCCAAGTCTTTGAGCCGCTGGCCAGCCAGTTGTCCCCCCAGGTAATTATCAGAGGAGACGACCGTGATATCAGGAGCTAGATTTCGGTCAAAGGAAATAATGGGAGCGTTGACTTGGTTGTAGTCTTCGATGCCCAGATTATGGCTACCAGAGATGATCCCATCCACCTGATTGGCTTCCAGCATCTCCAAGTATTCTTTTTCCTTTTCAGAGTCATGTTGGCTGTTGCAAAGGATGATCTTGTAGCCACGGTTAAACAGTTCTTCCTCCAGATAACTAATCAACTCGGCAAAAAAGATGTGGTTGACGGTTGGAAAGATCAACCCCACCAATTTGGCAGATTTTCCTTGAAGACTGCGAGCTAAGTTATTGGGTTTATAACTTAGTTCCTTCATAGCCGCTTCGACCTTTTGGATAGTTTTTTTTGAAAGATAACCTTTCTTATTGATAACACGGGATACTGTCGTAGGGCTGACGCCTGCTAATGCGGCGACATCAGTTAGTTTTGCGACCATAATCTAGTGGGTAGTATTTTCCAGTAACGGTCCCTTGTGTGAGGGCAATTCCGCTTTGATCTTCATCTGGGAAAACGCGACCTGAAAATACTTTCTCTCCTTGGTTAATGAAAATTTCAAAAATTGAGGCGTCGATAAAAATACGGGCAGTGGTTTCTTTTGGAGCAATCGTGCAGGAACGCGTCGTTCCAAACTCTTGTGCAAAAGGCTCCCCGCACTGGCTACGATCCAGAATGACCTCTCCGTTGATGGTATCAATCCGAAGGCTTAAGCCCTGTGATGCATGATTCGCAAAGAGGACCAGTTCACTTTGTTCACCTTCTGGGATTGTGATCTCTAATTCGTAGGTATTGTTGGTTTTCTCCTTAGGAGAAAAGGTCTCTTCTCCTTGACGGAGGCTAGACACAGCTGGAACTGGCGTCTGATAGAGCTTCCCATCTTTGATGTGGAGTTCTTTGACAAGCGATAGGGCACCTTGGTAGCTGTATCGGTCCGTTGGATAAGAAACATCTGGCAGGGCCAACCAGCTTACTGCATAGGCACGCCCATCAGGAGCAGTGAATCCCTGCGTGGCATAGCATTCAAACCCATAATCCAATTGTTGTAAGGGCCCGACTTGGACTAAGTCTGCTCGTTCTGGGTCAAAACTTTCTGCAATCTTATACAGGTTTGGATAGATATTTCCATAGGAAAAGACAGATTGGTCCAAACCTTGCGGGCAATAAAGAAGGACCGGTTGGTCATCCACAAAGACAAGATTTGGGCATTCCATCATATAGGCCGTTTGATCATTGGCAAAGGAGAGGTCGTTGACAAACTCCCAGTTACGGTAATCGTTGTTTACAGCCTTATACAGCTTGATAATCCCTTTTTGATCTAAATTTTGCCCACCAACGATGGCGTAATACTGATCTTTATACTGAAAAATCTGTGGATCACGAAAATGGTCTGTGGTGTCACTTGGTTGGTCGATTAAAATCTGGTCCATTTTTTCGATGTGACCATCTGGATCCATCAAAGCTCCAATTTGATAAGGATGGCGGACCCAGTTTTCATCGCGGACATTTCCAGTATAGAAAAGGAAGAGTTTTCCGTCGATTTCAAAGCCAGAGCCAGAGTAGGCCCCATGACTATCAAGTGGGGTATCAGGATAAAGGACGGTTCCTGTTGGTTCAAAATGGACCAAGTCCGTCGACTCTGTATGCACCCAAGACTTTAAGCCATGAGCAGCCCCGAAAGGGAAGTACTGGTAAAAAAGGGTCCACTTTCCATTAAAGTAAGAAAAGCCGTTGGGGTCATTGAGAAGCCCGTGTGGCGTTTCAATATGGAAATTCGTTCTCCAAGGGGAGCTAGCCGTTTCTTTTTTAATCTTTTCAATGTATGCTGGAGACCATTGGTCATAGGGCCGATAGCGCTCTTCTGTCGTCCAAGCCATCTGTATTCCTCACTCTAAAAATGATTTTATTCTATTAATATAGTAAACGTTTCCTAAGCAAAAAGCAACCGTCAAACCACCCGATAAAGAAAAATGTCAATCGATTGACATTTTTGTAAAAAATTTCTGTTAAACGATTGACATATCCCCCTGCTTTGATATATAATATGAATCGTGGAAAGTTGTAAAAACGCTTTCAAACGAAAATAAAAGGAGATTTATTTGCAAATGGATAATTCACAAATTGCAAAAGAAGTCATCAAGGCACTTGGTGGACGCGAAAATGTTCGCAGCGTAGCCCACTGTGCGACTCGACTTCGTGTCATGGTTGTCGATGAAAATAAAATCGACAAAGAGAAGGCAGAATCAATCGAAAAGGTTCAAGGAGCATTCTTTAACTCAGGTCAATACCAAATTATCTTTGGTACAGGAACAGTAAACAAGATCTATGATGAAGTCGTAGCGTTGGGTCTACCAACTGCATCAAAAGATGAGCAAAAAGCAGAAGCAGCGAAACAAGGAAACTGGTTCCAACGTGCTGTTCGGACCTTCGGTGATGTCTTTGTTCCAATCATCCCAGTGATCGTAGCAACCGGTCTTTTCATGGGTCTTCGTGGTCTCTTGACACAGCCTGCTGTCATGAATCTCTTGGGCGTATCTAGCTACAATGCAGATTTCTTGACCTATACTCAAATCTTGACCGATACAGCCTTTATCGCCTTGCCAGCCCTTGTGGTTTGGTCTACCTTCCGTGTATTCGGTGGAAATCCAGTGATCGGGATTGTTCTTGGTTTGATGATGATTTCAGGTTCTCTTCCAAATGCTTGGAGCATCGGTAGTGAAGCGGCTAAGATCGTTGACGGAGAAGCGGTCAAATACATTGTGGAACCAATGAAATTCTTTGGTTTCATCGATGTAGTTGGTCACCAGGGTTCCGTTATCCCAGCCTTTGTTGTGGGGATTGTCGGTGCAAAATTCGAAAAAGCACTCCGTAAGGTCGTACCAGATGTCTTAGACCTCTTGGTGACACCATTCTTGACACTTTTAGTAATGTCTATCTTGGGTCTCTTTGTGATCGGACCAGTCTTCCACCAAGTAGAGACAGGGGTTGAAATTGCAACAAACTGGCTCTTGACCTTGCCTTTAGGTCTTGGAGGTCTCATCTTTGGTGGGGTTCACCAAGTCATCGTTGTAACCGGTGTTCACCATATTTTCAATGCCATTGAGGCTGGATTGGTGAAAGCAAACGGTGCGGATGCATTGAACGCGATTATCACAGCGGCTATGACAGCTCAATTGGGAGCAACCTTGGCCGTAGGTGTGAAAACTAAAAATCCTAAATTGAAAGCGTTGGCTTTCCCAGCAGCTCTATCAGCTGGTCTTGGAATTACTGAGCCTGCAATCTTCGGGGTGAACCTCCGTTACAGAAAACCATTTGTTATGGGTCTTGTTGCCGGTGCAATCGGTGGATGGTTAGCTAACTTCATGGGACTTGCAGGTCTGAACTACGGAATCACGATTATTCCTGGAACTCTTCTCTATACCAATGGTCAACTCTTCCAATACATCTTCATGGTGCTCGTTACAACTGCTCTTGGTTTCGCGCTGACCTACATGTTTGGATATGAGGATGAGCAAAAAGAAGAAGCGGAAACCGCTCGTACCTTGGAAGAAGCGGAGACAGGTCAATTTATCGCTCCAACGCTAACAGAAGAAGTGCTTGTTTCTCCTCTTTCTGGTAAAGTAGTGAAATTGGAAAATGTCGATGATCCAGTCTTTTCATCTGGTGCAATGGGAAATGGCCTTGCAGTTAAACCATCTGAAAACGTAGTATACGCTCCAGCCGATGCTGAAGTAACCATTGCCTTTGAAACAGGTCATGCTTATGGGTTGAAAACAGCATCTGGTGCTGAAATCCTCATCCATATCGGGATTGACACAGTTTCTATGGATGGCGACGGATTTGAAAAATTAGTTGCAGCTGGTGACACAGTGAAAGCTGGTCAAGAATTGGCACGTTTTGATGCAGATAAGATCAAAGCAGCTGGTTTAGATGATACAACGATGGTCATCGTAACCAATACCAGCGATTTCACAACCGTTGAAGGTCTTGCACAAGGTACTGTTTCACACGGACAGGACTTCCTAAAAGTTGAAAAATAATCAAGAAAAAGGTCTTAGACCTTTTTCTTCTTGTTTAGCTGTGCTATAATATTGACAGGACTAAACAGTAGAAAAAGTGAGAGGTTAAAAATGTCTAAATTGTACGGTAGTGTAGAAGCAGGCGGGACAAAGTTTGTTTGTGCTGTTGGGGATGATGACTTCCAGGTACTGGAGAAAACGCAATTTCCTACGACCACACCTTATGAAACCATTGAGCGGACGGTTGAGTTTTTCAAGCGCTATGAAGACCGTTTAGCTGGGATTGCGATTGGCTCCTTCGGACCGATTGATATTGATAAGAACTCCCCTACCTACGGATATGTGACGTCAACTCCCAAAGAACATTGGGCCAATGTGGACTTGCTGGGCCTCATTGCCAAAGAATTTAATGTTCCGTTTTACTTTACGACAGACGTGAACTCTTCTGCTTATGGGGAGATGATGGTTCGCAAAAATGTTTCTAGCCTGGTCTACTATACGATTGGAACGGGAATCGGTGCAGGCGCTATCCAAAATGGTGAATTTATCGGAGGATTAGGCCATACAGAGGCTGGTCATGTCTATGTTCCTCGTCATCCGCGAGACTATAGCAACGAATTCTACGGCTCTTGCCCTTTCCACAAGGGGTGCTTAGAAGGCTTAGCGGCTGGTCCGTCTCTGGAAGCGCGGACTGGAATACGTGGGGAGCTAATCGAGCAAAACTCAGATGTCTGGGATATCCAGGCTTACTATATCGCGCAAGCAGCTGTACAAGCGACCCTGCTCTACCGCCCTCAAGTGATTGTGTTTGGTGGAGGCGTTATGGGGCAAGCCCATATGCTCAAGCGTGTACGAGATAAGTTTACAGCCTTGTTAAATGGCTATTTACCAACTCCTCCAGTGGAAGAGTACATTGTGACTCCTGCTGTCCCTGAAAATGGCTCAGCAACTTTAGGCAACCTTTCCTTGGCAAAGGATTTGAGCAATAATTAACCAAATCGTCACCCCTCAAGCAAATAAGCTTGGGGGGTTCGCTTGTCCTTGAGGGCCTTACAGTCAATTGAGACCACCCCTCAAGAGGGTCTGATGAAAGTAGAAAAGCTGTTGCTGAAAGGGGGATCCTCAGACTTGGTCTGGGAACGATACACGAGGCAGTCTGCGTGGTTAAAAAAACATAGCAAAAATAATAGTTTTCTCTCACTCGAGCTTGAAAAGAAAGCAGAAAGAGGGTATAATTAGTTTTATTTTTCAAAATGATGGAGATGAAAATGTTTCAGAAGTTAAAGGATATATTTATCGGAGAACCCTTGCGTAGTGACGATGCTGGCGAGGGGCATTTTCTGTCTAAAATCCAGGCGCTAGCCATGTTGTCGAGCGACGCCTTGTCATCGATTGCCTACGGACCGGAGCAAGTGGTCTTGGTCTTAACGACCGTTTCTGCTTCGGCCATTTGGTGGTCCATACCCATCGGAATCTTGGTCTTGGTGCTATTGGCTAGTTTGACGGTTTCCTATCGGCAAGTTATCCATGCCTATCCGCAAGGTGGTGGAGCTTACATGGTGACGACAGAAAACCTGTCGCCTAAGTGGGGCTTGGTCGCTGGGGGAAGCTTGTTGGTAGATTATATGCTGACCGTGGCTGTGTCCGTGGCATCCGGAGCAGATGCGATTACTTCAGCCATTCCAGCTCTCAATTCCTTTAGTCTAGAGATTTCCATTGCCCTTGTCTTGATTCTCATGCTCTTAAATCTCCGAGGGCTTCAAGAATCTGCCACTTGGCTGATGTTGCCGGTCTATCTCTTCATTGTTGCGGGTCTTTTGTTATTGGCCTATGGTATTTTTGAAATCGTTACTGGCCAGTTGCCAAATACTGCAACCGCACGCTTAGGACAACCAGTAACTGGAGTGACGCTGGTGCTTCTCTTGCGCGCCTTTACGTCAGGGTCTGCTTCCTTGACAGGGGTTGAAGCAATCTCAAATGCTGTGCCTTTTTTCAAAACACCAAAAGCAAAAAATGCAGCAACAACTCTCTTTATTATGTCGACTATCCTTGCGGCTTTATTTTCAGGGATCATTTTCCTAAACTGGTGGATTGGGATTGTTCCAAAGAGTGGAGTGACGCTCTTGGCACAGATGGCCCAGGCGATTCTAGGAGACTCTGCCCTAGGAAATATTCTCTTTTACGCCTTTCAGTTTTCAACCGCTATGATTCTGGCAGTTGCGGCCAATACCGGTTTTTCGGCTTTTCCGATCTTATCTTCGAGTATGGCGAAAAACAAATACATGCCCCATTTGTATATGGAAAAAGGCGCAAGAATGGGGTATTCAAATGGAATTTTAACTCTTGCTATCGGAGCGATTGGCCTCCTACTGATTTTTAAAGGAAATACAGATCGATTGATTCCTTTGTACACGGTTGGGGTATTTGTTCCCTTTGCTCTTTCTCAGACTGGGATGGTGGTCCACTGGGTTCGGAAGTATGGGAAGCAATTTTGGAAGCATTCCGTTGCCAACATTTTGGGCGCCCTTATCTGTTACATTATCGTATTAATCCTTTTGGTCTTCCGTCTGGGAGATATTTGGCCATTCTTCCCGATTTTAGGCTTTTTGATCTGGATGTTCCTTCGCATCAAACAACATTACAATCGCGTCGCGCAACAGTTACGAATCACCAGTGCCATTCAGGAGAAAAAATACCAGGGGAACCTTGTCCTCATCCTGATTGGGAATATTACCAAGGCCAATATTGGTGCGATTGCTTATGCTCGTTCGATTGGTGATCAGGTGATTGCGATGCATGTCTCGACCAAGGATACCTTGGCAAAAGATAAGGAAACCGAAGCGGAGTTCAAACAGTACTTCCCAGGAATCGACATGGCCCATATCGAGTCTCCATACAGTTCGATTACACAATCCACCTTGCAGTATGTAGATGAGATGGCGAAAAAAGCTGCGGCGGAGCACTTTACCCTAACCGTTTTGATTCCGCAGTTTGTGCCGAAGAAGTCTTGGCAAAATATCTTGCACAACCAAATGAGCTTACGCTTGAAGTATTATTTGAAGTGGCGAGAGAATATCGTCGTTTCTTCCTACTCTTACCACCTGAAAGAGTAGAAGTCCCTCTTATTTTAAAAATGTAGAAGCGCCTCCTCTAAAAAGGTCTCATCCTTCCCAAGAGAGCGCTTCTATTTTTATTGAAAAATGGTGGGAAATATGGTAAAATGACTGGTACATTCTCGAAAGGATTTAAAATGGCAAATAATATTCTTCGCTCCCTTGTGGAAAACGAAAAGGGAGAAATTAGACGATTAGAAAAAATGGCAAACCGCGTGATCGCCTATGCCGATGAAATGGAAGCTTTGACAGATGACGAGTTGAAAGCGAAGACGGAGGAGTTCAAGCGTCGCCACCAAGAAGGGGAGTCCTTGGACGACCTTCTATATGAGGCGTATGCGGTCGTTCGGGAGGCTTCACGTCGCGTGCTTGGATTATATCCATACCCTGTTCAGATCATGGGAGGAATCGTCTTGCACAACGGCGATATCCCTGAGATGCGAACTGGGGAAGGAAAGACCCTTACAGCTACGATGCCGGTTTATCTCAATGCCTTGTCTGGTCAAGGGGTACACGTGGTGACAGTCAATGAATACTTGACCACACGGGATGCGACAGAAATGGGAGAGTTATACTCTTGGTTAGGCTTGTCTGTCGGGATCAACCTCTCTGCCAAGTCTTCTCTCGAAAAGCGAGAAGCTTATAACTGTGATATTACCTACTCTACCAACTCAGAAATCGGCTTTGACTATTTACGGGATAATATGGTGGTACGGGCAGAGGACATGGTACAGCGTCCCTTGAATTATGCCCTAGTGGATGAGGTGGACTCTGTCCTTGTCGATGAGGCCCGGACCCCTTTGATCGTTTCGGGTCCAACAAGCTCTGAAACCAATCAGCTCTATTTCATGGCGGACCGATTTGTCAAATCGTTATCAGAAGAAGACTACATCATCGATGTACCGTCTAAGACCATTGGCTTGTCTGATTCTGGGATTGATAAGGCAGAAGAGTTCTTCCACTTGAAAAATCTCTATGATGTGGAAAATGTCGCCTTGACCCACTTTGTAGATAATGCTCTTCGTGCCAATTACATCATGATTTACGACATTGATTACTTGGTTGATGAAAATGGAGAGGTTCTCATCATCGATGCCTTTACGGGTCGGACCATGCCAGGTCGCCGATACTCAGATGGACTTCACCAGGCTATTGAAGCAAAAGAGGGGGTTGAGGTACAAAATGAATCCAAAACGAGTGCTTCTATCACCTATCAAAACCTCTTTAGGATGTACAAAAAACTGGCAGGAATGACCGGTACTTGTAAGACGGAAGAAGAAGAATTTCGTGAAATTTACAACATGCGCGTAGTGACCATTCCAACCAATCGTCCGATTGCTCGGATTGACCATGCTGACTTGTTGTATCCAAGCTTAGCTTATAAGTTCAATGCTGTGGTGCGCGATGTTCAAAAACGCTACAAAAAAGGGCAGCCTGTCTTGGTTGGGACCGTAGCGGTGGAGACTTCTGATTATTTATCCAAGCGATTGGTGGAAGCTGGTGTTCCTCATGAAGTGCTCAATGCGAAGAACCACTACCGGGAAGCGCAAATCATTATGAACGCTGGCCAAAAAGGGGCGGTTACCATCGCGACGAATATGGCTGGACGTGGGACCGATATCAAATTGGGCCCTGGTGTACGGGAGCTTGGTGGTTTGTGTGTGATTGGGACGGAACGTCATGAAAGCCGTCGGATTGACAATCAGCTTCGTGGACGGTCCGGTCGTCAGGGAGACCCAGGGGAATCCCAATTTTACCTCTCTCTGGAAGATGACTTGATGAAGCGTTTTGGTTCCGAGCGGATCAAGGCCGTCATGGAACGCTTGAATCTGACAGAAGAAGAGTCGGTGATTCGTTCTCGCATGTTGACCAACCAGGTAGAAAGTGCCCAAAAACGAGTAGAAGGAAACAACTACGACTCACGGAAGCAAGTCCTTCAATATGATGATGTCATGCGCGAGCAACGAGAAATTATCTATGCGCAACGCCGTGATGTCATTACAGCCGATCGGGACCTGGCTCCTGAGATTCAGGGGATGATGCAACGGACAATCGAACGGCAAGTCGATGATCATCAAAGTGAACCTCGCGAAGAGGCTTTGGAAGCTATTTTGAAATTTGCCAAGTACAATCTCCTTCCAGAGGATTCCATTTCCATAAAAGATTTGGAAGGAAAGACCGATGCTGAGATCAAAGATGTTCTGTACCAGCGCTCGCTGAAGGTCTATGATTCTCAAGTTGAAAAACTTCGAGATGAAGAACGGGTCCGGGAATTCCAGAAAGTGCTTATCCTGCGCGTGGTGGATAGCAAGTGGACAGATCATATTGACGTTCTGGATCAGTTGCGCCAGGCAGTGAGTCTACGGGGATATGCCCAAAACAATCCAGTGGTAGAATACCAACAAGAAGCCTTTAATATGTTTAATGACATGATTGGTTCTATCGAGTTTGATGTGACTCGCTTGATGATGAAAGCTCAAATTCATGATCATATTGAACGGGAACGCTCCGCTGATGAGTCGCATACAACCGCTGCGAAAAATATCATTCCAGGGAATGACCCTGCTGTGGAAGAAAATCTTGACTTTAGCAACGTCAAACGAAATGACCTTTGTCCATGTGGATCAGGGAAAAAATTCAAAAACTGTCACGGCAGAAAATAAAGATGGAAAGAGAGGCCTGGGAGACCGGGCCTTTTTGTGAGAAAAGGATGATTCGAGGACATGGGATCGACTTGCAGGAATTGCAAGCAATCGAACAGGTCGTTAGCAGGCGACCTCAGTTTGCAAAACGAGTGCTCACTCCAAATGAATTGGAGCGCTATCAAGCTCTAAAAGGAAAGCGAAAGCTAGAATATCTAGCAGGTCGCTGGTCTGCCAAGGAGGCCTTTTTCAAAGCTCTTGGAACTGGCCTTGGAAAGTATGGTTTTCAAGATGTAGAAATTTTGACAGATGAGCGCGGGGCACCGCTTGTCCGCCAAGAGTTGGTTTCGGGTAGATTTTGGATTAGTATTAGTCACTCTGCGGCTTACGTGGAGGCAAGTGTCATATGGGAGGAAGCTCATGATCAGTAGCATTCATCGGCCCAGTCAGGTATCCGTTGACTTGGAGGCCATTGCAAGAAATTGCAAGCAAGTACAAGAGAACATTAAGAAAGACGCAAAAACCATGGCAATCGTCAAAGCCAATGCTTATGGGCATGGGGCTGTTGCTGTCGCTAGCTACTTATCGGATCAGGTGGATTGGTTCGGAGTATCCAATGTGGACGAGGCCCTGGAATTGCGTCAGGCGGGGATAGACCAGGATATTCTTGTTTTGGGAGTTTCTGCTATCGAGACGATCCCGCTTGCTGTAAAGGAAAAGATTAGTGTAACGGTAGCGAGTTTGGAATGGCTGAACCTCGCGTTGAGTCGGAATTTAGATTTGACAGATTTGGCTGTTCATCTAAAGATTGATAGCGGCATGGGGCGGATTGGCTTTCGAGAGGAGGCGGACGTGCACGAAGCCATTGCAATCTTGGCAGAGCAGGGGGCACATTTCCAAGGGATTTTTACTCACTTTGCGACGGCCGATGAGGCGGATACGGTTAAATTTCAGGCTCAACTGGCTTTCTTTCAGAATGTTTTGGATCAGTTAGAAGCCGTGCCCCCTTGTGTCCATGCGAGTAATTCTGCGACGAGTATCTGGCATCCGGATACGGTTTTCAACATGGTTCGTCTAGGAGATGTGCTCTATGGTCTCAACCCAAGTGGTCGAAATTTGGAGATGCCCTATCCAATCTGGCCGGCCTTACAGCTTGAGTCAGAGTTGGTCCATATTAAACAGGTAGAAGAAGGACAAGATGTAGGATACGGGGCGACCTATCAGACTCAAGACGGTGAATGGATTGGGACGGTGCCGATTGGGTATGCAGATGGTTTTCGACGCTCCATGCAAGGGTTCAAGGTCTTAGTAGAGGGCGTGTGGTGTCCAGTTGTAGGACGGGTCTCGATGGACCAGATCACACTTCATCTACCCCAGAGATATCCGATTGGAACCAAGGTAACTCTGATAGGAAGTAGCGGAGATCTGTCTCTTTCAGTGCAGGACTGGGCAGATTATTTAGGAACCATTAATTACGAAGTAGTTTGTGGCCTGTCGGACCGCCTTCCTCGGCGCTATCATCCTGTCCAAGGGGAAGGCTAAAAAGCTTCTAACTACATGAAATCATCAGTTAACAAGAAGGAAGAATCTTTTAAAAATTCAAATTTGAACTTGAGAGACAAACAATAAAAAATTTTCTGACAATTCCTTGTCACTCATCTTTTCTTTTGGTATAATAGACCTAATTAGACGAGGAAGAAGGAACTATGAGAAGTTTATTAGAAAAAACGCGAGAAATTACTTCTATTTTGAAACGCTCAGAAGAGAGCCTTGGAGAGGATCTTCCCTATGCAGCGATTGCAGATCATTTAGCAGAGATTATTGATTGCAATGCCTGCATCATCAACAGCATGGGTGAAGTACTGGGCTATTCGATCAAGTACAAGATCAACAATGATCGTGTGGAAGAATTCTTTACCAATAAGCAATTTCCAAATGACTACATCAAATCGGCGGCCATGATTTACGATACACAAGCAAATCTGCCAGCAGACAGTGATTTGACAGCTATTCCGATCGAATACCGCTCGACTTATCCAGAGAGTATGACTACGGTAGCACCGATCCATGTGACAGGGATTCGCTTTGGGACCCTTATTATTTGGCGCAACCAAGGGCAATTTACGGAAGAAGATTTGATCTTAGTCGAGATTGCGTCGACAGTAGTCGGTATTCAATTGCTCAATTTCCAACGAGAACTTGACGAGAAAAATATCCGGGATCGAGCAGCGGTGACGATGGCAGTCAATACCTTGTCCTATTCTGAAATGAAGGCTGTATCCGCCATTTTAGATGAACTAAACGGAAATGAAGGACAATTGACGGCTTCTGTGATTGCAGATCGCATTGGGATCACACGATCTGTCATTGTCAATGCATTACGGAAGCTCGAGTCAGCAGGCATTATCGAGAGTCGTTCCTTGGGGATGAAAGGAACGTATCTGAAAGTATTGATCCCAGCGATTTTTGCTGAAATTAAGAAAAGAGATTATTAACATGACCAAGGCACTGATTTCGATTGATTACACTTATGATTTTGTGGCTGATGATGGAAAGTTGACAGCGGGTCGGCCAGCACAGGTGATTGCAGACCGGATTGCGGCAGTGACCCGAGAAGCCTATGAGGCAGGAGATTATATCTTCTTTGCAATTGATCGTCATGATGAGGGAGATAACTTCCATCCAGAGAGTAAGCTGTTTCCTCCTCACAATATCGCAGGTACCAGCGGTCGGGACCTTTATGGGCCCCTGGCTGAGTTTTATCAGGAGCACCAGAACGACGATCGGGTCTTTTGGATGGACAAGCGCCATTATTCCGCCTTTTCGGGGACTGATTTAGACATTCGTCTGAGAGAGCGCAAGGTCACAAAGATTGTTTTGACAGGTGTCTTGTCGGATATTTGTGTCCTTCATACCGCTATTGATGCCTATAATCTAGGCTATGAGATTGAGGTGGTTGCTTCAGCAATTGCTTCGTTGACAGATGAAGCTCATCAGTTTGCTTTGGCTCATTTTAAACATGTCTTAGGCGCAAGCATTCGTGATTAGAATCGTTGGATGACGGGTCATTTCGAATCAAAAAGTCAGCCTAATTCAGATTCTCCTCCCCTTGTTGGTGGAGGTTTTTCTTTTTCTTGTGACAAAACCAGCGAGGGCTTTGTTTTTGTGATATAATTTAAAGGATTATGTAAATGATGTTTGAAGAAAGGAGCCGTCCTGCAAGGGTATTTTGCAGGCGGAGGCGGTAATCTTATGAAACTAAGTCAGGAAGAAGTTCGCCATGTGGCGAAACTGTCCAAACTGACGTTTTCTGAATCGGAAACGGAAGCCTTTGCGACGACCTTATCCAAAATCGTGGAGATGGTGGAAATGCTAGAAGAGGTAGACACGCAAGGAGTAGCGGTGACGACTACCATGGCAGATCGCAAGACAGTGATACGCGAAGATGTGGCGGAAAATGGGACAGACCGGGATCTCTTGTTTAAAAATGTTCCTGAAAAAGAAAACTACTTTATCAAAGTTCCAGCTATTTTGGATGACGGAGGTGATGCCTAATGTCTTTTAAAGAAAAAACGATTGAAGAATTGCATGACCTCCTGGTCAAAAAAGATATCTCTGCCACAGAACTGACCCAGGCAACGCTTGCAGACATCCAATCGCGTGAGGCAAGCCTCAATGCCTTTGTAACGATTGCGGAGGACCAAGCTCTGGCTCAAGCCAAATCCTTGGATGAAAAAGGAATTGATGCAGAAAATCTGATGGCTGGGATTCCTTTGGCTGTCAAGGACAATATCTCCACCAAAGGGATTTTAACCACCGCAGCCTCTAAAATGCTCTACAATTATGAGCCAATCTTTGACGCGACCGCTGTGGTCAATGCGAAAGCAAAGGACATGATTGTCATTGGAAAGACCAACATGGACGAGTTTGCCATGGGAGGATCCGGGGAGACTTCTTACTTTGGGGCGACGAAGAATGCTTGGGACCAAACCAAGGTGCCAGGAGGCTCTTCGTCTGGATCTGCAGCTTCTGTCGCTTCAGGTCAAGTTCGTTTGTCCCTAGGATCGGATACGGGTGGATCGATTCGTCAACCCGCAGCTTTTAATGGAATTGTTGGGCTTAAGCCGACCTATGGAGCTGTTTCTCGTTTCGGACTCATTGCCTTTGGTAGCTCACTGGATCAGATCGGTCCGTTTGCACCGACCGTTAAGGAAAATGCCCAGCTCCTCAATGTCATTGCGGGAGCGGATGCAAAAGATGCAACATCTGCTCCTGTTCAGGTAGCGGACTACACCGCTAAGATTGGCCAAGAGATCAAAGGTATGAAGATTGCCCTTCCCAAAGAATACTTGGGCGAAGGGATTGATCCACAAATCAAGGAAAATATTTTGGAAGCGGCCAAGCAGTTTGAGAAACTGGGTGCTAGAGTTGAGGAGGTCAGTCTCCCTCATTCAAAATATGGTGTAGCGGTCTACTATATCATCGCTTCGTCGGAAGCTTCTTCTAACTTGCAGCGTTTTGATGGGATCCGCTATGGCTTCCGGGCTGAAGATGCTAAAACCTTGGAAGAAATTTATGTGAAGACACGTAGCCAAGGGTTTGGGGATGAAGTCAAACGTCGGATTATGTTGGGAACCTTCTCTTTGTCTTCTGGCTACTATGATGCCTATTTCAAAAAAGCAGGACAAGTCCGTAGCTTGATTATTGAGGATTTCAATAAGGTCTTTGCGGATTATGATGTGATCCTTGGCCCGACAGCTCCAAGCGTTGCATTTGATTTGGATTCGCTGAACCATGACCCTGTTGCCATGTACTTGGCAGATTTGTTGACCATTCCGGTCAACTTGGCTGGTCTTCCAGGGATTTCGATTCCATCCGGTTTTGTTCAAGGGTTGCCAGTTGGTTTACAGTTGATTGGTCCAAAATACAGTGAGGCGACTCTTTACCAAGCAGCGGCTGCTTTTGAAGCGACGACGGATTACCACAAGCAACAACCACTTATCTTTGGAGGTGACGCCTAATGAACTTTGAAACCATTATCGGACTGGAAGTCCACGTGGAACTCAACACCCATTCGAAGATTTTCTCCCCTTCTTCAGCCCATTTTGGGCAGGATCCAAATGCGAATACCAATATCATCGATTGGTCTTTTCCTGGAGTCCTTCCTGTCCTGAACAAGGGAGTTGTGGATGCGGGGATCAAAGCGGCTTTAGCGCTAAACATGGATATTCACCAGCAGATGCACTTTGACCGGAAGAACTATTTCTACCCTGATAATCCAAAGGCCTACCAAATTTCGCAGTTTGATGAACCCATTGGTTACAACGGTTGGATTGAAGTCCAGTTGGAAGACGGCTCTACAAAGAAAATCGGAATTGAACGGGCTCACTTGGAAGAAGACGCGGGGAAAAATACCCATGGGACCGATGGCTACTCTTATGTGGACCTCAACCGTCAAGGGGTCCCTTTGATCGAGATTGTTTCTGAAGCCGATATGCGTTCGCCAGAAGAAGCCTACGCTTATCTGACAGCTTTGAAAGAAGTGATCCAGTACACCGGTATTTCTGATGTGAAGATGGAAGAAGGGTCTATGCGGGTGGATGCCAATATCTCCCTTCGCCCATACGGTCAAGAGGAATTTGGTACCAAGACGGAGTTGAAAAACTTGAACTCTTTCTCAAATGTCCGTAAAGGTCTAGAGTATGAAGTAGAGCGTCAAGCGAAAATCTTACGTTCAGGAGGGATCATTCAGCAAGAAACCCGCCGGTACGATGAAGCCAATAAGAGTACCATCCTGATGCGGGTCAAAGAAGGAGCAGCGGATTACCGTTACTTCCCAGAACCAGACCTTCCCTTGTTTGACATCTCAGATGAGTGGATCGAGGAAATGCGGGTAGAGTTGCCAGAGTTTCCAAAAGACCGTCGGGCTCGTTATGTGGCAGAGCTTGGCTTGTCGGATTATGATGCCAACCAATTGACCGCGACGAAAGGGACTTCCGACTTCTTTGAAGCAGCTGTAGCCCTTGGTGGCGATGCCAAGCAAATCTCGAACTGGCTCCAAGGGGAAGTGGCGCAATTCTTGAATGCAGAAGGCAAGACGCTGGAAGAAATCCAATTGACACCAGAAAACTTGGTAGAAATGATTGCTATCATCGAAGATGGAACCATTTCTTCTAAGATTGCTAAGAAAGTCTTTGTTCACTTGGCGAAAAACGGTGGCGGTGCACGTGAATATGTCGAAAAAGCTGGATTGGTACAGATTTCAGATCCTGAAGTCTTGATTCCCATCATCCACCAAGTCTTTGCAGACAATGAAGGAGCGGTAGCTGACTTCAAATCCGGCAAACGAAATGCCGATAAGGCCTTTACAGGCTTCCTTATGAAAGCAACCAAAGGCCAAGCCAACCCACAAGTAGCTCTCAAGTTACTTGCTCAAGAATTGGCGAAGTTGAAAGAAGAGTAATAGAGAAAAAACCAGCCGAGAGGTTGGTTTTTACGATGGATTAAATTGTGTTAGAATAAGAGAGACGATTCTCGATCCACCGACATTAGGAGGGCTTACAGGAATAAATTTTTAAGGATCCTATTTATCCTAGTCATCATCGCCATGACGGGGGCTGTGATGTTTCAGCTCTTCTTTCCGACCTATATGGGCAGTCATTACGGATAGGGCGTTTCTGTCGGTTGGTAGCGGGAGATTGGGATTTGGAATGTGGCGGTCCTTGTCATCCTAATAGCTGTCAATCTCAAATACGATTGGTTTTATCTTCGGACGGTTCTATTAGCCTTGATGATTGGTGGTCTTGGGATTGGGACCAATCATCTCATTCGTTATATTCACTATCATCTGCCTGTTAATGGAATCGGTGCGCTTGAAAATTATCTCCTTATCCTTGGTTGGATAGTCGGTTGGAGATTAGAGGTTTCTAGGAGGAAAAAATGAGTATACAAGTAAAAGGAACAATTTTGACACTGGTCGCGGGCATTGCCTGGGGTATTTCGGGGGTGTCTGGACAATATTTAATGGCTGCAGGTGTGCCGATTTTATGGTTAACGTCTATCCGCCTCTTCGTTTCGGGGATTTGCTTGCTCGGCATCGCTTTTTGCGTCTCGCGGCAGCAACTTAAAATCCTGTTTCGGGATAAAAAGGCCTTGGGCCAGCTTCTCTTTTTTGCCCTTTTTGGGTTGCTCTTGAATCAATTTAGCTATTTACAAGCGATTCATCATACCAATGCGGGAACAGCAACGGTCTTACAGTATGTGTGTCCGGTGATCGTGCTGGTCTATGCTTGTTTGAGACAAAGACGGTGGCCCTCGAAGGGAGAAGTCACCTCGATTTTTCTGGCGATTGCTGGAACCGTTCTTATCGCCACGCACGGGAATCTTACTTCCCTAGCGGTTACCCCGATCGGCCTATTCTGGGGGCTCTTTTCTGCCCTCACCTACACGTTGTACATTGTTTTACCGGTAGGGTTGATCAAAAAGTATGGAAGTCTTCCAACGATTGGAGTCGGGATGTTAATGGGAGGGATCCTTTTGGGACTATTGGATCGTTCCTGGACATATCATCCCAGCTTAACGACGGATAACCTGATAGCCTTATTTGGGATTGTGATGATTGGGACTGTCTTTGCCTATACCTTCTTCCTTCAAGGGGTCAGCATCGTAGGGGAAGTCAAGGGCAGTCTTCTTGCAGCCATTGAGCCGGTCTCTTCTGTCTTTTTTGGCATCTTGCTTTTGGGAGAGGTCTTCTATCCAGTTGACTTTCTCGGTATGTTATCGATTTTGCTAGCGGTCCTCTTGATTTCTTTGAAGGACTTGTTCAACCAGCGGAAGCTATCGCAAAAAAAGCTGCCATCACACGAAGGAGGACAGGAATCTAGAAATAGGAAAGGATAGCCGGATCAATGGCCCTGATTCGTCTTTCCAAGGGAATTGTGTTAAAATAAAGAGATAAACGATACTGGAGAAGAATGTGACCATCGAAAATTATTTGCCAGATTTTGTCTTAGAAAAAGCCTATGACGTGACAGTAGAAAGCTTGAAACAGCAGCAGATCAAGGCTGTTTTTGTGGATTTGGATAACACCCTTATTGCCTGGAATAATCCCGATGGGACTCCTGAGATGAGGCAGTGGTTAGCAGAACTGCAAGACGCTGGGATTCGAGTTGTCGTCGTGTCCAACAATAGTCCAAAACGTGTCCAGCGAGCAGTGGAGCGATTTGGCATTCCATTTGAAGCGCATGCGCTAAAGCCCTTTACATTTGGGTTGAAACGAGCCATGAAGCGATTTGGCATTCAACCCCAAGAAGTGGTGATGATTGGTGACCAGCTGATGACCGATATCCGAGCAGCGAAACGGGCCGGCATTCGCTCTATTCTCGTTAAACCATTGGTGGAGACGGATTCGGTTAAGACGAAGTTCAATCGCTGGCGGGAACGACGCGTGATGAAGCGCTTAGCTGCAAGCTACGGTCCTTTAAAGTATAAGAGGAAATTATAAGTGGAAGAATTACGATGTATCGGATGTGGAGCTAAGATTCAAACGACAGACCCAGCCCAGATGGGCTACACTCCACAATCCGCTTTAGAAAAAGGGATGGAATCCGGACAATTGTATTGTCAGCGTTGTTTTCGTCTGCGTCACTACAATGACATCGCGGATATTCAGCTGACAGATGATGATTTTTTAAAACTCCTGCACAGCGTCGGGGGAAGTGATGCCTTAGTGGTCAATGTGGTCGATATTTTTGACTTTAATGGCTCCATTATCCCAGGCTTATCCCGCTTTGTATCTGGGAACGACATCCTCTTAGTTGGGAATAAAAAAGATATTCTGCCGAAGTCTGTCAAGACTGGAAAAGTGAGGCAATGGCTGACGGAAAGAGCCTATGAGGTCGGACTTCGCCCTCTTGATGTGGTCTTGACTTCTGCCCAAAACAAGGAGGCAATCCGGGATTTGATCCAAAAGATCGAGGACTACCGGAAAGGACGCGATGTCTATATTGTTGGAGTCACCAATGTCGGGAAATCCACCTTGATCAATGCCATTATCGAAGAGCTAACTGGGGACAAGGAGATCATCACGACCTCTCGTTTCCCTGGAACGACACTAGACAAGATCGAAATCCCATTGGAAGATGGGAGTTTCATGTTTGATACTCCGGGAATTATCCACCGGCATCAAATGGCTCATTATCTATCGGCCAAGGACTTGAAACTCATCAGTCCTAAAAAGGAGATTAAGCCGAAGACCTATCAATTAAACCCTCAACAAACCCTATTTTTAGGAGGACTGGGTCGCTTTGACTTCCTATCCGGAGAAAAGCAAGGCTTTACAGCTTACTTTGAGAATAATTTACTACTTCATCGGACCAAATTGGAAGGGGCAGAGGCCTTTTACCAAAAGCATCTTGGCCAACTGTTGGTTCCACCAGGTCCGAAAGATCGGACCAATTTTCCAAAACTAGTCAGACATGAGTTTACGATTAGGGAAAAAACAGATATCGTTTTTTCAGGACTTGGTTGGATTCGGGTTAATGAAAAGGCCAAGGTAGCGGCTTGGGCTCCGGAAGGAGTAGCCGTCTTAACTCGAAAAGCAATCATCTAGGATGATATAGAGCGGATATACATTTAAATGAAAGGAAAGGATGCTGATTCGAACCTCCTTCACTCCTCTATGCGGGATGAAGGAGGAGGTCGTAGAGAGTATTCTAGATTTATTATGAGCTTATCTTCAAAACAAAGGGCCTACCTGAGTGGCCTAGCCCAATCTATGAGACCGATCATTCAGATTGGAAAACAAGGACTAAATGATCCGATTAAAACATCGGTGAGACAGGCCTTAGATGCCCGGGAATTAATCAAAATTTCCCTTCTACAAAATACCGATGAAACGGTTCATGAAGTGGCAGCGACTTTAGAAGAGGAAATCGGTGCAGAGACTGTTCGAAAGATTGGTCGTGTCATCATCCTCTACAAACCATCAAGCAAAAAGGAAAATCGAAAGCTTTCTGCTAAAGTAAAGCTAATCTAATTCTAAAGGAAGGAAGAATACATGGCATTAGAACTCTTAACGCCCTTTACAAAAGTTGAGTTAGAACCAGAAACAAAGGACAAAAAACGAAAACAGGTTGGGATCTTAGGTGGGAATTTCAACCCCGTACACCATGCCCATTTGGTTGTCGCTGATCAGGTTCGTCAACAGCTGAATTTGGACAAAGTTCTCCTGATGCCAGAGTACCTTCCGCCACATGTGGATACCAAAGAAACAATCGATGAGCTTCATCGCTTGAATATGCTGAAAATGGCAATTGCGGGGATCGAAGGACTAGAAATCGAGACCTTGGAGCTGGAGCGACGGGGGATATCCTATAGTTATGATAGCATCAAGATTTTGAAGGAGAGACACCCTGATACGGATTATTATTTCATCATTGGAGCAGATATGGTGAGCTATCTCCCTACTTGGTACCGAATCGATGAGCTGGTAGAGATGGTTCAGTTTGTCGGGATTCAACGTCCACGTTATCGGGCTGGGACTTCCTACCCCATCATTTGGGTAGATGTTCCCCTGATGGATATTTCGTCTAGCATGATTCGTGATTTTATCAAGCAAGGGCGGACACCGAATTTTCTATTGCCTCATGAAGTATTGGACTACATCGAAGAGGAGGGACTCTATCGATGACTTACCAAAACTATCTCAACTGTGATCGGGATCAACTATTGGAGAAAATGGCTGAATTGCTACCAGAAAAGCGATTAAACCACTGTTTGGGTGTGGAAAAGGCAGCCATTGAGCTGGCAGAGCGGTTCGGTGTAGATAAGGAAAAGGCTGGGCTAGCTGGACTTCTACATGACTATGCTAAAAAATTATCGGATCAAGAGTTTCTAGATTTGATTGATCGCTATGAGCTGGATCCGGATCTTAAAAATTGGGGCAATAATATCTGGCATGGTGTAGTTGGAATTTACAAGATCCAGGAAGATTTGGACTTGCAAGACGCGGAAATTTTACGAGCGATCGAAGTGCATACAGTGGGGGCTAGCCGGATGACGGACTTAGAAAAGGTCATCTATGTAGCAGACTATATCGAGCACAACCGGGCCTTTCCTGGCGTAGAGCTGGCGCGTGAACTGGCTCAAACATCTCTCAATCAAGCTGTGGCCTACGAAACGGCTCGAACGGTAGAACATCTAGCTCACCAAGGCTTGCCGATTTATCCACAGACCATCGAGACTTATAATGCCTATGTGCAGTATCTGAAAGAGGACTAAATGAAAGAACAAGAATTATTAGAGTTGGTCGTGAAAGCGGCTGATGAAAAACGGGCGGAAGATATTGTTGCCCTTGACGTACAAGGTTTGACAAGTGTAACGGATTATTTTGTCATCGCAAGCTCGATGAATACACGTCAATTGGATGCCATAGCAGAAAACATCCGTGAAAAGGTCGCTCAAGCTGGTCTGAAAGGCAGTCATGCTGAAGGAGATGCAGCTGGAGGCTGGGTTTTGCTGGACTTGGGTGGGGTTGTCGTCCATATCTTTTCAGAAGAAATGCGTACCCACTATAACCTTGAAAAACTCTGGCATGAGGCAGAGTCAGTGGATATTACAGCTTCTCTGGCTTAAAAAGCTTGTCAGCTTGCTGACAGGTTTTTTTGGATAGCCTGGAAGGATAGAAAAGGCAGAGAATCCAGAGTGAAGGGAATGTTCCAGTCATCAACCCAAACGATGGTGGAAAAAGGAATTGAAATGAAGAAAAATTATGAGACATTTGCATCCGTCTACGATGCCATTATGGATGATTCCCTCTATGAGAAATGGACGGATTTCAGCTTGCGGCATTTTCCAAAGGACAAGAAAAAGCTACTAGAACTAGCTTGTGGGACGGGGATTCAGTCGATTTACTTTAAACAGGCGGGATTTGACGTGACTGGCTTAGACCTCAGTCAGGAAATGCTGGATGTGGCTGAAAAAAGAGCGCAAACTGCTGGTCTGACGATCCCCTTTATACAGGGAAATATGCTAGATTTATCTCAGGCAGGTTGCTATGACTTGGTGACCTGCTACTCGGACTCCATCTGTTACATGCAAGATGAGGTCGAGGTGGGCGATGTCTTTCAAGAGGTTTACGCTCATCTCCATGATGGTGGTATTTTTATCTTTGATGTGCATTCGACCTACCAGATAGATGAGGTCTTCCCCGGCTATTCCTACCATGAAAATGCGGAAGACTTTGCCATGGTTTGGGATAGCTATGCGGATGAGCCACCTCATTCTGTGGTGCATGAACTGACCTTCTTTGTGCAGGACGAGGACGGACGTTTCACACGTTATGATGAGATTCATGAGGAGCGGACCTATGAACTGTTGACCTATGATATTCTCCTAGAGCAGGCAGGCTTTACGGATGTTAAGGTATATGCTGACTTTGAAGATAGGGCACCGACAGAGACAAGCAAACGCTGGTTTTTTGTAGCACAAAAGTAGGAGAACATCATGACCATCACAGGGATTGTCGCGGAGTTTAATCCTTTTCATAATGGACACAAATATCTGCTAGATCAGGCTGAAGGGCTAAAGATTGTAGCCATGTCTGGGAATTTTATGCAACGTGGAGAACCTGCTATTGTAGACAAGTGGACACGGGCTCAAATGGCTTTGGAAAACGGGGCAGATCTAGTCGTTGAGCTCCCTTTTCTCGTCTCGGTTCAGTCGGCAGACTATTTTGCTCAAGGAGCTGTGGACATCTTGGATCGGTTGGGGATTGACACGTTGACTTTTGGGACAGAGGAAGTACTGGATTACGGACGATTCTCCCAAGTTTATGAAGAAAAAGCGGAGCAGATGAGGACTTATCTAGCGGCTTTACCAGATAACCTCACTTATCCCCAAAAAACGCAAAAAATGTGGGAAAAATTTGCTGGTATCCACTTTACAGGAGATACGCCTAATCACATCCTAGGCTTAGCATACGCCAAGGCCTGCGCGGGAAAGGGCATCCGGTTGCAGCCCATCCAGCGACAGGGAGCAGGATTTCACTCGACAGAAAAAGTCGCGATTGCCTCAGCAACCGCCATCCGTCAGCATCTGTCAGACCGCAACTTTGTGGGTCGGGTCGTGCCGGATGCAGACAAGTTCTTGTCGGCTCCCCAGGTGAGTTGGGAAAATTATTTCCCCTTCCTCCGCTACCAGATCCTGACTCACCCAGACTTGACTCAACTCTTCCAAGTAAATGAAGAAGTGGCGAGTCGGATCCGATCAGCTATTTCTGACTGTCCTACCGTAGAGGAGCTCATAGAGGCGGTTGCGACCAAGCGTTATACCAAGGCACGGGTACGGCGGATCTTGGCCTATATTTTGGTGTCTGCGACTGATTTGGCCCTCCCTGAGGCTGTTCATGTCTTGGGGTTTTCTAGGAAAGGGCAGGAGCATCTTAAAACTCGGAAAAAAACAGTTCCGCTCATCACCCGCATCGGAAAAGAACCTTGGGATCGACTGACCCAGCAAGCAGATCGGATCTACCAGCTGGGAAATCCCGATATTAAGGAACAAAGTATCGGGCGCGTGCCCGTCAGAAGATAAATGTGAACCAAATGGAGACGGGTCTACTCGGTCTCTTTTTTGTAAGCAGAAAGGCTTGACTTGCTGAAGATTTTTGGGTATAAAGGGAGAGGAAAGGTGGTGAAAAATGAAAGCTACAATGAAAGAGGTCGCAGAATTGGCGGGGGTCGGCCTTGGAACAGTATCACGCGTGGTGAATGGAGTCAAAGTCAAAGAGTCCACCTATCGGAAAGTACAAGATGCGATAGAAGCTCTACACTATCAGCCAGATGAGTATGCGCGTGGTTTAAAGACGAATAAGAGTCATATTATTGCCCTCATTATACCAACCATATGGCATCCATTTTTCTCAGAATTCGCCTATCATGTTGAAAAAGAACTGAGTAGCAGGCACTACAAACTCTTTATTTGCAATGCAGAAGAAAATGGAGAGAAGGAATTTGAATACCTGCAGATGCTTGAAAAAAATAAGGTAGATGGCATTATTGGGATTACCTACTCAGATATTGACCAGTATGTCTCCTCTAATCTTCCCTTTGTCAGCATCGACCGACACTTCTCAGAAAAGATACCTTATGTAACAGCGGACAACTATAGGGGCGGACAGCTAGCGGCAGAGACTCTTCTAGAAAAGGGAGCGAAACATTTTGCCTATATAGGTGGGCTGAACCGTTTTGAAAACGAGACCATCTATCGGAAGATGGGCTTTTATAATCGTCTGGAAGAGGAAGGGTATAGTGTGAAGAAGCTAGATATGTTAGAACCAATTGAAGATTTAGAGTGTAAAATCCGGAATTTCTTATTGGAAAATCCAGAAATTGATGGGATTTTTACTGTCAATGACTTTATGGGACTCACTGTAATGGAAGTCGCCCAATCCCTGGGGAAAGTACCGCCACATGATTATCAAATTATTGGCTTTGATGGATTGAAGATGGCGATTGACAAAGGTTATATCCTCTCCACCATTGTCCAGCCACTGGAGCAGATGGCCCAAGCGGCGGTTGCTTTGCTCATGGATGTCATGGAGCAAAGAGATGAGAAAACAAGAATCGTTTTGCCAGTTTCCTTTGCAGAAGGAGGAACGACAAAATAATTTTTGAAAAACGCTTGACAAAGAAAATGAAATCGGATACAATAAAATCAACAAAACTGAAACGTTTCCAAAATCAAAAAGAATCCAAAGGCAACTTGCCTTTCTCTTTTCGGAAATAATTGAAACGTTTCCAAAATATGGAGGTTCATATCGATGAAACTAGTGAAGAAACTTGGAGTCACTGCGTTGCTCTTGTCTAGTGTCCTATTGACAGCCTGTGGAAACGGTGGAAATAGCGCTTCTAGCGACAGTGATCCTAATACCGTCACACTTTGGGTACAGTATTCTGAAGAATCAGCAGAAGGACAAGTGATGTCACAGTCCATCAAGGATTTCAATGAAAAAAATGGCAAAGGGTATACTGCTAAAGTCGAGTATATTCCCCGGAGTGGATCTGGAGGAGGATATGAAGACAAGGTCAATGCAGCTCTAACGACCAATACCCTTCCAGACGTCTTGACGCTGGATGGTCCAAATACCGCAGCCTATGCCAAATCAGGTATCCTAGCTCCTATTGACGATTATGTCACCAACAAGGATGACCTCCTCCAAAGTATCATTGATGAAGGAACCTACGATGGAAAACTTTACTCTCTGGGATACTCGGAATCCGGTGTGGGGATTTTCTATAATAAGAAAATGTTGAAAGAAGCAGGAGTGGACCTGTCCACACTGCCTACTGTTGAAAAACCATGGACCTATGATCAATACAATCAACTGTTCAAAACCTTGACAGATTATTACAAGAAACCAGCTATTGATGTGGGATTTGATGACCACTCTGAGTGGCTGATGTACGCCTTCACTCCATTTGTCTGGTCATCCGGCGGGGATGTAGTCAATGCAGACGGAACAAAATCATCTGGAACCTTTGACAATGCAGGTTCTGTCGAAGCCTTTACCTTTATCCAAGGCTTGATCAAAAACGAATACTCTACGATCACCCCTGAGAAAAATGGCTTCCAAACAGGTGTTTATCCACTAAAAATGACAGGCTCTTGGACCATGCAGGAATTGGATAGCCAATACAAGGATATCGAATATGGAGTGCTGCCTTTGCCGATGTCTCCAAAGACCAAAAAGTTGGTTTCTCCTACAGGAAGTTGGGCATATGGGATGAGTGCGACGACCAAGAAAAAAGAAGCAGCAGGGGCTCTGATTGACTTCTTAGGTTCTGATCAGGAAGTCTATGATATGAGCGTCGGAAACTCAGTCTTGCCGTCACGAAAATCAACCTCAGAACGCTTGTCATCAGAAGTTTCTGAGCAAATGAAAGTTCTCTTAGAGCAAAATGCAGCTAGTGGGCATGCTCGACCAGTCTTGGTCAAGTACCCACAAATCAGCCGGATTGTCCAAAATACGGTAACAGAAGCAACCTATGTTGATCAAAATTCAGATATCCAAGCTTTATTGAAGCAAAAAGCGCAGGAAATTGATCCATTGTTACCATAAAAAATAGGGGTTGTCTATGCAGACTGTCTGAGAATAGACAGCCCTTATTGTATAGGAGAAGGAGTATTGTTACATGAAAGCTAAAACAAAAGAATCGGTCATGGGGTATTTATTTCTCTCCCCTTCCATGATCATTTTAGGACTCTTCCTATTCTTACCGACCCTCTTGTCTATTTATTATGCCTTTACAAATTATTATTTGCTGACACCTGATGCGACACAGTTTATAAGCTTTGATAATTTTATCAAATTGTTCAGTGATCCTTTGTTTCTGCAAAGTCTAAAAAATATTGGGCAGTTTGTCATCTTTATCATCCCGATCCAACTGGGTCTAGCTCTTGGCTTGGCTCTTTTGGTCAACAACAAACGCAAATCGACTATTTTCTTTAAAGTGGCCTTTTTTGCACCGGTTGTGATGTCACTGGTTGTGGTATCTGTATTATGGTTGGTCCTGCTCAATCCATCCAGTGGGTTGATCAATGCGGTACTTGGAAGCCTGGGGATTGATCCGCAACCCTTCTTGACCAGCCCAGATCAAGCCATGTATGTAATTATTGCGGTGTCTGCCTGGCAAGGGGCTGGGTATCAAATGTTAATTTTCTTAGCTGGTTTACAAAATATTCCCGGTTCATTATATGAAGCAGCTAGCATTGACGGAGCCAGCAAATGGAAACAATTTACCCAGATTACCTTACCGATGCTCAAACCGACATCTGTATTGATTTTGACAACGACCTTGATTGATGCCTTTAAACTGGTGATCCAACCAATGGTCATGACGCAAGGTGGTCCACTGAACTCGACTCTGACACCTGTTTACTACATTTACCGAACGGGTTTCACGGACCGGATGGTAGGCTATGCGAGCTCGATCACAGTGGTCTTTGGAGTCATTATCATTATTTTCACCCTTTTGCAACGTAAATTAACAGGAGATGAGGGATATTATGAATAAAAAAGTTAGTCGTTCTTTATATTTTCTATTAACCTTGCTCTTGGCCCTTCTCTTCATATTCCCCTTAGTTTGGATGGTGGCTTCATCCATGAAGAGTGAACAGTCCGTTTTTCAAGAGTTGGGGACCTGGAAATCCTTTTTACCATCCTTTAATCCAGCCGAATGGTTTAAACCCTATCAGGAGATTTCCAGTCGCTTTAATCTTTTTCAATACATCGGAAACAGTATTTTTTATGCGACTTGTGTAACAGTAGGATCTATCCTAGTCAACTCTCTAGCAGGCTACGCTTTTGCTAAGTTTGACTTCAAGGGGAAGAAAATTCTCTTTGCGCTCATGTTAGCCTTGTTGGTCATTCCAGCAGAAACCATTATGATTACCAAGTTCTCGATTGTCCAACGACTTGGCTTGCTGAACACCCGACTCGCGGTTGTTGTACCAGCTTTATCTGCTCCGCTCTTTATCTATATGTTCCGTCAATTCTTTAAGGCAGTGAACAATGAAATCTTGGAAGCGGCTCGGATTGAAGGGGCCTCGCATTTTCGGATCTTTTGGACGATTATGTTGCCCCTGTCTAAACCAGCCATCGCGACGGTTGGAACTCTTTCCTTTATTGGGAGCTGGAATGATTATATCTGGCCTCTGATGGTCTTGACCAATACGAGCGATTTTCCGCTACAAGTTGCCATTACCAATATCAACAACACGCAACCAACCTATACCAATCAGATTATGGCCATGTTGACGATTTCAACGATTCCGCTGATTATCATTTATGTCTTCTTCCAAAAATATCTAGTGCAAGGTTTGGGAAGTACAGGAACAGGGGTGAAGTAAGATGGCAGAACGATTCACGATTGATAGGGCGAATGCTTTCATTGCTGACCAGAAGGGTTCAGTAGATGAGCAGTTTAAGCCTACCAAACATTTTACAGCAGAGATTGGCTGGATCAATGACCCCAATGGCTTTGTCTTCTTCCGTGGGGAATATCATCTCTTTTACCAATTTTATCCCTATGGGAGCTTTTGGGGCCCCATGCACTGGGGGCATGCCAAGTCGGCAGATCTGGTTCATTGGGAGCACTTGCCGGTAGCTTTGGCACCGGATATGCCCTATGACAAGGATGGTTGCTTTTCAGGATCTGCCATCGTCAAAGACGACGTTCTCTGGCTCATGTATACAGGGAATATTCTAGACTCCGATGGTTCCGTCCGCCAGGTGCAAAATATGGCCTACTCTAAAGACGGGATCCACTTCAGTAAGATTGCGGAAAATCCTGTCGCAACAGGAGATTGTCTACCTGATGAGCTGGTAATCGCAGACTTCCGAGATCCTAAGTTGTTTAAAAAGGATGATCGCTACTATGCAGTCGTAGCGGCCAAGCACAAAGAGGATGTCGGCACCATCGTTCTGCTGGGTTCAGATGATTTGACCCATTGGGACTTTGAATCGATTTTCCTCAAGGGAAGACCGGAGCAAGGCATCATGTGGGAATGCCCGGATTATTTCTTTCTGGATGGGAAGGATGTACTTATCCTGTCGCCCATGCGGTTTGAGCGGACCAAGTACGACTACCGCAACCTCAATTCTTCTGTTATCATGGTAGGACATGTGGACTGGGAAGAAAAACGATTTGTGCCCGAATCAGTACGGGAAATTGACCACGGTCATGACTACTATGCTCCTCAGACCATGTTGGATGATGACGGGCAACGGATTGCCATTGCCTGGGTGCATACATGGGGACGCAATTTCCCACCGCATGAGCTGGGACATGGCTGGGCGGGCAGCATGACTCTTCCCCGTCGTCTTAGCCTGCAAGGAGAGCACTTCCTTCAGCAGATTTTACCAGCTAGTCTAACAGCTTTGCCAGAAGTCACGCTAGGGCAGACAGTAGAGGCCGGCTATATCAACCTAGTAGTAGAGGGTGAGCTGACCCTCCAATTGGGGACAACTGACGACTATATTCGCTTTGGTTATGACCAAAAAGAGGGAGTCGTCTACATCGACCGCAGTCATCTGCTCCATCAAGCAAAAGGAGAAGAAACTTGGGATATGAGTCGTCGTGCAGTCCTTATCCAAGCTAAAAAGTTGCTGGTCATCTTTGACCGCAACACGGTAGAAATTTTTGTTAACGATGGGGAAGAAACTCTGACTTCTGCATTTTATATCGATGGCCCACACACCTTACGCAAGATTCTCTAGCCTTCTCCCTCCTTGTCCAGCAGGACAGGGAGTTTTTTGGTATAATGAAGGGATGAAACGAAGCTTTTGGGACTTATACTAAAAGATGCTGGAGCTGTTAGTGGCGATAGATTAAGGCAAAAACAAGGCCATCCAGTATCTGGGTCGGTGGAGCTTACTGCAGAATGAAAAATAGGTCCGTCTTATTGCACTTGCTTGATCTAGGGCTGAGACGGCAGATGTCTTTCACTGCTATATTTTTGACCAGCCCCAGTTTGTGGCCAATCAGTATGCTAGGACGCTCTTTCACCTCGTGGGAGTAGCTGGCTTGACGGATTACGAGAGCCTGCACCAGCGATTCTCTGTTTTGACCAGCCCTTTACAGCCCAGGGTGCTCAGGAGTTTTACGGGCTGATGGATGACTTTGCGAAGCTTTTTGGGGGCTGGAGAACTGCTTTGTAGACCGCTATTTCGCTAAGAATTGATTGGATTTTGAGAAAGGAAAGAAACTATGATACGACCCATTATGAAGGAGATTTTCTTTTTGCAGCAGGTGTCAGAAGAGGCGACAAGGGCGGATTTGCCCATTGGTCAAGATCTACAGGATACCCTGACTGCCCACCGTGACCACTGTCTGGGTATGGCGGCAAATATGATTGGCCTAAAAAAACGCATCATCATCATTAGTCTAGGCTTGACCAGTCTCGTCATGTACAATCCTGTCCTCCTGGAGAAAAAAGGTCCCTACCAAGCAGAAGAAGGCTGCTTGTCCCTGACAGGTAGTAGACCGACAACCCGCTACCAGACGGTCACTATACGCTTTCGGGACCAACACTGGCAAGAGCAGACCCTGACCTTGACAGACCTACCTGCCCAAGTCGTTCAGCATGAACTGGATCATTTGGAAGGAATTGTGATTTAGCTTCAGTCTTTGATGGAGATAAATAAGGCTTAAAAGAACTGTTGAATAGAAGACTTCTTTGTATGGTTGAAAAGAGTCTTTTTTTCTTTACAAATTTTTTAAAAAAAATCAAAAAAACTATTGACCTTTACTGACCAATAGCCTATAATAGAACTATAGGATATGAATATCCTATATATCTTCTAAGAAATAGGAGGTTATGACATGGATTATTTTTTTAAGACAAAGGTCAGAGAAGGTCAAATAGCGAAAGAACAACCAGAACCGGTATATCGCATTTGCTAATTTTTTTAAGACAAAGGTCAGTTTTGGTCAAATGGCTAAAACAAATGAAAACAGAAAAAAGGAAATATGAGGTAGAACGAATGAACAACAATTACAATAACTTTCACAATATGGACGATCTTTTCAATCAATTGATGGGCGATATGGGAGGCTACTCTAGCGAACGCCGACGCTACCGAATCAATGGCCGGGAAGTCACACCGGAGGAGTTTGCTTATTATCGTCAGACAGGTCAACTGCCACAAAGCGAAGGAGCAGAGCCTGCCGTACAAGCACAAGGCAAGATCAAGCAAGACGGTATCCTAGCCAAATTAGGGACGAATTTGACAGACCAGGCGAGGGAAGGCAAGCTCGATCCTGTTATCGGCCGCAACAAGGAGATTCAAGAAACGGCTGAAATCCTGTCCCGCAGAACCAAGAACAATCCTGTCCTGGTCGGCGATGCGGGGGTCGGTAAAACCGCAGTGGTAGAAGGCTTGGCCCAAGCCATCGTCAATGGCGATGTACCAGCGGCCATTAAAAACAAGGAGATTATCTCCATTGACATCTCAGGGCTAGAAGCAGGGACCCAATACCGTGGAGCTTTTGAAGAAAACATCCAAAATCTCTTGGATGAAGTCAAAAAAGCTGGGAATGTCATCCTCTTCTTTGATGAAATCCACCAAATCCTGGGTGCTGGTTCAACGGGGGATGGTCAAGGTTCCAAGGGCTTAGCTGATATCTTGAAACCTGCCTTGTCACGAGGAGAGCTTTCGGTCATTGGGGCAACCACCCAGGACGAATACCGCAATACCATCTTGAAAAATGCCGCTCTAGCTCGCCGCTTTAATGAAGTGACGGTCAACGCACCTTCGGCTGAGGATACGTATAAGATTCTAAAGGGCATCAAGCCTCTCTATGAAGCCCACCACAATATCCTCTTACCGGATGAGGTACTCAAGGCAGCCGTGGACTATTCTGTGCAATACATCCCGCAACGAAGTTTGCCCGATAAGGCGATTGACTTGATTGATGTAACGGCTGCACACTTAGCAGCCAAACATCCCGTGACGGATATCAAGAGCTTGGAAGAAGAGATCCAAGCTGCCAAACAAAACAAGAAGCCGCAGCAGAACGGGAAGACTATGAAACAGCCTTGAATGAAAAAACACGGATTGAAAAATTGGAGCAACAAATCGCCAATCATACCGAAGAGCAACAGGCTGTCGCGACCGTAGATGATATCGCTCAAGCTGTTGAGCGGATGACAGGGATCCCTGTTTCCCAGATGGGGGCTTCTGACATCGAACGCTTAAAAGGTCTCAAAGATCGT
>NZ_KQ969506.1:973978-1018058 GCF_001578875.1 Streptococcus sp. DD13 | reverse complement strand
GCTTAAAAGGTCTCAAAGATCGTCTGGAAGCCAAGGTCATCGGTCAAAACGTTGCGGTTGAAGCGGTGTCCAAGGCCATCCGTCGCAATCGGGCCGGCTTTGACGATGGCAATCGCCCAATCGGTAGCTTCCTCTTTGTCGGACCGACTGGTGTCGGAAAGACTGAGTTGGCCAAACAACTCGCTATTGATCTCTTTGGCAACAAGGATGCCATCATCCGTCTAGATATGTCCGAGTACAGCGACCGGACCGCGGTGTCCAAGCTGATCGGGACGACAGCTGGCTATGTGGGCTACGATGACAATTCCCATACTTTGACTGAGCGTGTTCGTCGCAATCCTTACTCGATTGTCCTTCTGGACGAGATTGAAAAGGCAGATCCACAGGTCATCACCCTGCTCTTGCAAGTGCTGGATGATGGGCACTTGACAGATGGTCAAGGCAATGTCGTCAACTTCAAAAATACTATTATCATCGCGACCTCCAATGCCGGATTTGGCTACGCTACTGGAGAGACAGAAGATGAAGGAGACAACGTGGCGATCATGGATCGGATTGCTCCCTACTTCCGACCAGAGTTTCTCAACCGCTTTAATGGGGTCATCGAGTTTAAGCACTTGGACAAGGAGGACCTAAAAGCCATCGTGGACTTGATGCTCGATCAGGTCAACCAAACCTTGAGCAAAAAGGATATCCATCTGGAAGTGACTGAAGGGGCCAAAGATCTCCTCATGGAAGAAGGCTACGACAAGGCCATGGGGGCTCGCCCACTCCGTCGGGTGATCGAAAGCCAAATCCGAGATAAGGTGACAGATTTCTACCTAGACCACATTGAGGCTAAGCAACTTCAGGCAGATGTGGTTGACGGGGACATTGTCATCCGTGAAAAACGCTCAGAAGAAAACTAATTCAGTCCCAATCCTCTAGGTGTTCAAATCCTCAACAGTGTCTGTTGGGGATTTTTCTTTTAGAAAGAAGGGAAACCAGCTAGGGAGTGGGGCTTGTATCAGATGGGTCCTCTTGTTCTATTCAAGCTTGGTGGAGTGTGTCAGTAAAAGTCTCTAAGTTAAAGGATATCGAAAACTCATATTTTCTGAGTTTTATCTGAAAATTATGATAAAATATAGAGAAAACACTTTCACACAAAAGGAGACTTGATATGGCCAAAAAAGAAGTAGGACATAATTTCCTTGCTAAGTTAGGGAAAAAACGCTTACGTCCTGGAGGGATCACGGCAACCAACTGGCTGATTGAACACGGACGCTTTTCCAAGGAGAGTCAGGTTCTAGAAGTAGCCTGTAACATGTGTACCACCTCTATCGAGTTGGCCCAGACTTATGGTTGCCACATTACAGGCGTTGATATGGATTCCAAGGCTTTGGACAAGGCTCGGCGCAATATCACAGAGGCTGGTCTAGAGGACTTGATCCAGGTGCAGCAGGGCAATGCAATGAAGCTTCCTTTTCCAGATAACTCCTTTGATATCGTCATCAACGAAGCCATGCTGACGATGCTAAGAGGGGAGGCTAAGTCGAAAGCTATCCAAGAATATCTTCGTGTGCTCAAGCCTGGTGGCCGTCTCCTGACCCATGATGTCTCCTATGAAGCAGAGCATATGGAAGAAAAACTATCCCAACTGAGCCAGACCATCCATGTCAACGTGGAGCCCCTTCACGTAGACAAGTGGCAGGAGCTGTTTCGCACCAATGGATTTTCAAAGGTGACAGCCCAATATGGGAAGATGACCCTCATGTCGACTAGGGGGATGATTAAGGATGAGGGCTTGTGGGGGACTTGTAAGATCCTCTACAATGGCTTTAAACGTGAAAATCGTCAGCAATTCACGAAAATGTACACGTTTTTTAACAAAACAGGAAAAGACTTGCGCTATATCGCTGTCTGCTCAGTCAAATAAAGGAGATAAGGATGGTTTATATTGAAAAACTTGATCAGGCAAGGGTACTGGACTTGAAAAAGCTGGTTCCAATTGAAGAAGAGCAAATGCTCTCTAAAACCTTGGTGCAACGAAGAGATCTTGGGATGACCATCTTTTCACTGGATAAAGACCAAGAAATCGGTCGGCACACCTCTCCAGGAGACGCCATGGTCAATGTCTTGTCAGGTGTTGCCAAGATTACGATTGATCAGAACGAATATCTAGTCCATGCTGGAGAGACCATCGTGATGCCAGCCAATGTCCCTCATGCGCTCTATGCGCAAAAAGCCTTTCAGATGCTACTGGTTGTCGTAAAACCGGAGGTAGACCATGAAGGCTGAACTCAAGCAGTTGGTTACCTACCATGAGGAGCAAATCGTCAGCCGATCCCTGTCAAAAAGACTAGGGATCATCTCCTCTGTGACCCTCTATGCCATGGATCAGAAGGAAAGTATCAGCAAGGAAACCAGTCCTCAGCCCAAACTCCTTCAAGTATTGGAAGGCCGGCTAGCAGTCACGCTGGAGGAAGGGACTGTGGAGATCTTAGAGACTGGGGAACTCCTCAGTATCGCTGCTCAGCAACTTCACTCCCTAAACGCCATCACTCCTTGTAAATTCCTCCAAATTGAATTGCCGTGATTTTTTAATAGGGCTCTCTCTTATTGGGACCTTTGCGTTGGGAGGGAAATCGGTCACGAAAGAGGAGAAGCAGATCCTTTCTATTCTTTCTTCATAAACCAAAAGAGAGTGGGACAGCAATCGGTCATTCGCTAGAAGTCGATTTCGTCGTCCCATCTCCGCATGGTTGAGTCGGGCTGTAAAAGCGGATGAAATCGGCCTAGTAGAGCCCACTCAACCACTGTGTCTTGCTCGACAATCTAAAAACAATTGAGAGGCTAGGACTTTTGTCCCAGCCTCTTTAGCGGTTCTGTATCTCGAATAATTGACCATTTTGATAGACCAAGACCTGGGATTTGGTGATGAGAAGGGCGGTTAGCGCTTCGTCTTGGATGAGCTGGTGGGCTTTCTCTTGGCCTGCCGAAAAGAGGGCCGTCGCCCAACTATCAGCCCAGGCTAGGCTTGGTGCTAGCACCGTGACTTGTAGTAAGTCATCCTTTCCCCGGATGCTCAAGTGGTGTCCTCGCTTAGCGAGACCTGAAGTTGCTATTCCCCCATCTGTCAGGGGATAAATCGCAATGAGTTCTTGGAGATCATCTGGATTTTCAATGCCAATTTGCCAGTTAAAGTCGACTCCCTCTCTAACCTTGACCTGCATGTCCCCAGCCCCATTAAAGGAGACTGCAAGAATTTCAGAGTAGCGAAGGAGAGGTTGCAGAACTTGGCGGAAAATCTTCTCGACAATCCAGCCTTTGACAAACCCAGTTGGGTCATACTTGCCCTGGAAATAGGGATCGAAGTGACCAAGGCTTCGCTTTTTGAGGGCGACTACCTGAGCATAAACTTCTTGAAACTCTGGGTCAAAGATCGGACTTTGATCTCCAACTTGGAAATGAGATACCAGGGAGGAAGAGCGAAAAGGTGAAAATTTGTCTTCCAGTCTATTCAGTTCTGCTTGGACTTGCGGGGTTAACTCCGCAAGTTTTCGTTGGGCCAGAGCTGGATCGGAGGTTGCGATGCTAATGGTAAAGGGCATGGTCATAGCCTGCAAGGTCTTGGAAACAAGTTGTGGACTAGGCATTGGCTTGGTTGATCGCATCTTGCAGGGACCCAGTAAATCCTTTAAAAGCCTCACTAGCACCCGAGATCAGCTGGACATCCGCTGATTGCTTGCTGATGGCCTCTTTTGTATAGACAGGGAGAGCATCGGCATTGATTTGTTGCGAGCGGGCATTTTCTGTCGGATACTCGAGGACATCAATCGTAGAGATTTGGCCATTTGCAACAGTGATTTGGACCTGATAGTCCCCTCGATCGGTAGCGGTGACTGCTCCGGTATAGGTGCCGTTTTTCAGTCCTGTCGTACTTGAACTTTCGCTTCCTGTCTGGCTGGTCTCGCTGCTGGTTGTCGGAGTAGATTCAGATCCAGCAGAGGCTGAGATCGTAGATGGGCTCGTTTGATTGCTTGCCTTAAGGTTATTGGCGATTAGGAGGATGGCATTGGCTGCTACAGCTGTAAAGGCTGCCCCTCCCAAAAGTAAGTTTTGCGTATTTTTTTTCATGGATGCGTGTTAGAAGGGCGTATCCCTTGCTCCTTTCTTTTTATCTAAAGCTAAAGCCCTCATAGACCAGCTCCGCTTTTGGATTTTTCTCTTCAAAGGTTTTGGCAAATAGGTTCATCATGACAACCGGTCCGCACATAAAGACAGTCGTGTCATCCGCTAGGTCGTAGTCGTCAAAGCTTAGAAAACCATCCACCTGGCTGTCCTTGAGGGTCAAGTGGAGGTTGGGGTTTCGCTCAGCATAAGCTCGGAGTTCCTCTAGATAAACCGCGTTTTCAGCCCCTGTGTAGGCATAGAAGAAGTCAACTTGCTTGTCCAAGTTGGGGTTTTCACGCAGATAAGAGATGAAGGGGGTGATTCCAATCCCACCAGCGATCCAGACCTGCTTGTCTCGGCCTTCTTCTAGAATCATGTGTCCATATGCCCGGTCGATCTTGACCTTGTCACCGACTTTCAGGTCCCGATAGATCTGACCCGTATAGTCTCCAGCCCCTTTGATAGTGAAATAGACGGTCTTCCCTTGTCCGCCTGAGATAGAGAAGGGATGGGGGGCATGTTCAAACCCTTTTGTCAATATTTTGAGAAAGGCAAACTGACCAAACTGGTAGTCAAAGTCCTTGTTTAAGTGAATCTTGACTTCTGTCGTGTCGTAGTTGAGATGGCGGATCCCTGCGACCCGTCCATAATAACCAAAGCCAAACTCCTGGTAAAGGAAAATCATATAAAAACCAGACCAAAGTCCCAAGAGTGCAAAGACGTTGACAACCAAGGCCAAAAGGCTAATCCCCATCAGACTGACGGGACTGAGCAAGTAGGCGTGGATGAGACCAAGGATGTAAGCGACATACACTAAGCGGTGAATGGTTCGCCAGATTTCGTATTTGAGCTTGTGTCCGAGATAGGCCACTCCGATAATGGAGAGAAAGAGAATGATTGAGACTTCTCCGATGACGCCGGCTGTGCTGGATCCAGAAATCCCCATCATATACTGGTGGAAGATCAAAAAGACGATGGAAAAGACAGCTAAGACCTTATGGTAGAAATACATGGTTTCAATTCCGTGGAACCATTTTTCAAGGAGACGAGCGCGTGTTGCCATCATAAAGGTTAAAGAAAGGGTTGTAAGGGCGATGCCAGCCCCAGTATAAGGACTAGTGGCACTGTTTGTGGCCCAAGCAAATGCAGTGATGAGGATGCTGATGAGAATAAAAGCGATCCCTGGAAGTTGTTTTTTCATAAAAAATCCTTACTAGTTAGTGTTATTTTATAAGAAACTATTGTAGCAGAGGGAGACTAAATTCGTCAAGAAAAGAGCTTGTATCAAAGATGGATGACCATCAGAAGTCGCCGGATGACTGAGGGAGCTACTTGAATAGAAAAACACCCCTCAACCTTTGGTCAATCGGTCAGATGGTTGGGGGGTTCTTGTCAGAATCTTGTCAGAAACCGTCATTAAGTGAATGGATACTTGAGAATGGGTACAAGGTGATGTTAAAACGAAATTTCCCGGGGATTAGATCCCTACTCTGGTCTCGATGCCCTGTGCATCTCTGATGGCCATCAAGTTAGAGTGAATCCATGAGACAGAAGCGCCACGAGTCTGTGCGTTTTTAAAATGGTGCAACAAAGTTTCTTTATCTGGGACTTGGATCAGGTAGTAGGCTAGACCCAGCATGTTGGGGGTGCGGTTGAGCTGTTGTTTTCCAGCCCACTCATTGACGGCTAGATGATGGTGATAGTTGCCCTGGGCCAACCAACTCCCAGTTGCGACGGAGAATTTATCCTCTAGCAAGAGGACATCTTGGTAAAACTGACGAGAAATCTTGCTATCTTTCACCTGAAGGTGGACATGTCCCATGCGACTACCTGCAGGAAGGTGATAAGGGTCCAAGAGCTGGGCATTTTGGTAGAGACTCTCTCCATCTAGCTCCTCTGTAACCCCGACGATGCGACCGTCTTCTCGAATATCCCAGTCTAGGACGGGTTTATCCCGATACAGTTCGATCCCATTTCCTTCAAAATCTTCTAGATAAAGGGCTTCGCTGTAGCCGTGATCTGCCCCTCCCACCATCGGGATTTTTAGTTCGATGATGCGTTTGAGGATATCGGATAGGTCTTGCCGACTAGGGAGCAATATAGCCATGTGGTAAAGGCCATAGCTCGCCTTGACAGGAGTCGTGTCTGACGCATGAAAGAGTTCAACAAGGGGTTCTTCCTGGGTTCCAAGGAGTACATGCTCTTTGCTTTCTTCAAGAAGGGTCATGCCCAGCACATCTCGATAAAAGAGCAGAGCTTTCTGCATATCTGCTACGTTAAGAGCGACTTGTTTGAGGTAAAGATTGGATTCATAAGGGTACATAAGGGTCTCCTTTTCTAAGGGATAGGGTGTCAAGGTTGAAGCTCACAAAAACTGTTAAACGTGTATGCAGGATACAAGTTCGAAAGCAGTGAAATTCAGAATCTATAGTGTTGAAATCGATGTAACATAAAACATTACAACAAGAAGTGTATCACTTGAGAAATGGAATGTCAAGGAAGACAACTCAGGAGACCGTTCACCCCTGTATCCCAGTCTGAACGAGAGAATAGATACAGTAGACGAATCCCCTCCATGCGTGTAGATCATGTAAAGATAGAGAAGGGAAATGTTGAAGAGTGGCGCTAACGGATCAGGATATTCAGGAGTTGCAAGAAGCTAAAGGAAGTAAATTCTCAAAAGAGACCAGGGAAGTTTTAAAAATCAGTCGAGAAGATTCCTCTGATTGGCCGTAAAAGGGAGGAAGCGAGGCGAAACTACCAGCGACAAGTCGAGCTGGAATACCGGAAAGACGCTAAAAAGTAAGACAGGCTGAGGCAAGTGGCTAAGCTCCCTAAGTCGTCTTTACGAAATGTAGGGGAAGTGCTATAATAGTAGGGATATTGATGAAAATCAAAATACTAGAGCATGTATAAAGGAGATTCCCATGGGACGTAAGTGGGCCAATATTGTTGCAAAAAAAACCGCCAAAGATGGCGCGAACTCGAAAGTGTATGCCAAGTTCGGTGTCGAAATTTATGTAGCTGCGAAAAAAGGGGATCCAGATCCAGAGTCCAACTCAGCCTTGAAATTTGTCATTGACCGTGCGAAGCAAGCACAGGTTCCAAAGCATGTTATTGATAAGGCCTTGGACAAGGCGAAAGGAAACACAGATGAGACCTTTACGGATGGACGTTACGAAGGATTTGGACCAAACGGTTCTATGTTGATCGTGGATACCCTCACGTCAAATGTCAATCGGACAGCGGCGAATGTCCGCGCGGCCTTCGGGAAAAACGGTGGCAATATGGGAGCTAGCGGTTCAGTCTCCTACCTCTTTGATAACAAAGGGGTGATCGTCTTTGCAGGTGAGGATGCGGACAGTATTTTCGAATTACTGCTTGAAGCGGATGTCGATGTGGATGATGTGGAAGTCGAAGACGGTAGTGTCACAGTTTACACCGCCCCAACGGACCTGCATAAAGCGCTTCTCGCCCTACGGGAGTCTGGCATTGAAGAATTCCAAGTGACGGAGCTTGAGATGATCCCTCAAGCAGAGGTTTCGTTGACAGGAGAAGACTTGGAAATCTTTGAAAAATTGTACGGCGTCTTAGAAGATGACGAAGACGTGCAAAAAATCTATACAAACGTAGATGGATTCTAAACCATCTAGCGACGGAGTGGACCACTCGGTCGCTTTTTTTATGAAGGCGTAGCAAAATTCTGCAATTCTTTGACATTCGTGGTAGGATAAGAAAGTTGTCAGTTCAACCAAGGTGGGATAGATAGTTTTTTTAAAAGAGGCTATAAAAGACATATATTAGTCAGCTTGGATGAAAATTGATATGATAGACCCACGATGAAAAAGAAAAAGGAGTTTAGCGATGAAAAAGAAAAAGTGGTTACTTGGCTTTCTGTCACTAGCAGCAGTGGCGACCTTGGCAGCATGTGGTGGGGGCTCTTCCTCAAGCAGCTCATCCAGCAATGCCTCAAATGATACGTTTACCTATGCTATCAATAGCAATCCAGAGTCCACCAATCCGATTAACACCAGTGACCGGTGGGGATTGACCTTGACCAACTATATTTATTCCCCGCTCTTACGAGTCAATCCAGATGGCTCTTACAAGAATGAGCTAGCAGAAGGTTATGAGATTGCTTCAGACGGCTTGAGCATCACAGTCAAATTGCGCCAAGATGTCAAATGGTCAGATGGGGAAAAGTTCACTGCGGACGATGTGATCTTTACCTATCAAAAGAAAGCCGATAAGGCCAATGGAAATGCGACGCATCTGTATATCAATGACAAGCCTGTCAAATTTGAAAAAGTGGATGACTATACCGTGCGTTTTGTCCTCCCAGAAGTGAGTGCCCCTGCCTTAGATAATATCGTAACAGAAACCTACATCCTTCCAGAGCATGCTTATAAAAATGTCAAGGACTTTTCAGGGAAAGAATTGGATGTAACACCTGTGGGAACGGGACCTTACAAGTTTGTTGAGTACAAAAATGGAGAATACATCCGTCTAGAAGCGAATGAAAATTACTATGGTGGAGCTCCAAAGATCAAGAATTTTATCTTGCGCATCATCAGCAATCCTGAAACGACTAAAACGGCTCTTCAAACAGGAGAAGTGGATGCTTCTTACATCCTGCCAACCGACATCAAGGACTACGATAAGAGCAGTATCGACACCTATGCGTATACGGAAAACCGTGTCGGATACATGGGCTTGAACACCGCTTCAGACGAATTGAAAGACGTCCGTGTCCGTCAAGCCATCTTATATGCTTTGGACAAAAATGAAATGAACAAGGCGGCTTATGTGGATAGCGACTATTTTGAAACGCCGTATTCCTTCCTACCTGTAGCCAATCCATATCGGACAGACCAGGTCGAAAAATACGAACAAAACTTGGATCGTTCGCGTCAGTTGTTAAAAGAAGCGGGAGTTAACAACCTGAAATTGTCTATCGGCTATACCTCAAGTGATGCCGCACAAAGTCTTCAAGCAACCCTCATTCAAGAACAACTGAAAAAAGTTGGGATTGACGTCGAATTGCAAGGTGGAGATGCGAGTGCTGTTTCAACCGAAATCCGTAAGGACAAACCAAAATACAACCTCTTTTTGAATGGCTATATCATGGGAAATGATCCTGATCAGTATGCCCGCTTGTTCACCACAGGAGGCAAGTCCAACTACTTTAAGTTGAAATCAGCTACAGTGGATAACCTCTTTAAACAAGGTGCAGTCGAATTGAATACTGAAAAACGGAAAGAAATTTACAACACCTTGCAAAGTGAGATTGCAAAAGAAGCAGTCATCTACCCAATCGTGGACAATAAAAAGGTATTGGCAGTGAACAAACGGATCACTGGTGTAGAGGATGCAAAACTAGTACCGATTTACACATTTGAAGACCCATCTAAGTTATCAATCGCAAAATAAGGATAAGGCAGACAAAAACAGCTATTTGCTGGTCTTGCAACCATCCCTGTGACCAGATAGGATGAGTATAATCGCCAGAGGCTTGGGATCTCCCCGGCCTCTTAGGTTTTTGGAGGATAAACATTGGCTAAATACATCTTTAAGCGAATCCTACAAGCAATCCCCTTGCTTCTCGTGATTTCGTTTATCGTTTTTACCTTGATTCACCTAGCTCCTTTTGATATGGTGGATTCGATCACAACCCCGAATATGGACCAGGAGCAGATTGATTTTATGCGCCATCAATATGGCCTAGATCAGCCTTTCTTGGTGCAATATTTCTTGTGGTTGCGTAATCTTTTGACAGGAAATTTCGGAAATTCTCTCAACGGGCAAAGCATTTTGGCGGCTCTATCAGAACGAATTCCCAATACGGTTTCCTTGGTCTTGCCAGCTTACCTGACTTCCTTGGTCTTAGCGATCGTGCTTGGCCTGCTTGCGGCCTCGCAACGAGGAAAATGGTTGGACCGCTTGATTGACGGAATCGCCTCTGTCGGGATTGCGATTCCTGCGTTTTGGTTTGGGATTGTTTTGATGACGGTCTTTTCGAGACAGTTGGGATGGTTCCCAGTGATGGGGATGCATACCCTCGGTCGGGAAAATGATTTTGGAGACTTTCTCAGTCATTTCATTCTGCCTTATTTAACCTTAATCTCAGCCTTTATGCCAGAGTTGCTTCGCTTTGTACGTTCGTCAGCCATCGTGGAGATTGACAAGGACTATGTGACCGTACAGGAGGCCTTTCAAGCTAAGCGACCAAGTATCTTCTTTAAGCATGTCTCACGGAATGTCTTGATTCCCATTGTGACCCAAATTGGACTTGCGCTCCCTATGCTGGTCACAGGGGCCTTAATCACTGAAAATGTCTTTAATTGGCCGGGTGTTGGGACCTATCTACGCGAAGCGACGAGTCGCCTAGACTACCCTGTCATTATGGCGGTGATGTTGATGTCGGCGACCCTGGTGATTCTCGGGAATCTTTTGTCAGATGTATTGTATTCGATTGTCGACCCACGGATTGGAAAGGGGGAAAACTAATGTTTGTCAAACGAATTTTGGAAGTCGCGAGGCGTTCCCCTCTTTTTCTCTTTTCGATTGGTTTTTTAGGGCTGGTCATCTTGATTGCGGCCATCGCCCCCCTTCTTCCCTTGGACCAGGTGACAACCAATGTCTCTGAGATTTATCAGGCACCAAGTGCTGCCCATATCTTTGGGACGGATAAGCTTGGGCGCGATTACTTGTCCCGCTTGATTTATGGTGGGCAAGTCTCTCTATTGGTCGGTGTCTTGGCTATGATGACCTCTGTTGCGATCGGGACGGTTGTAGGGGTCACTGCAGGTTATTTCGGTGGCTGGATTGATGCGGTTCTCATGCGAATTGTGGATATTCTCTCTTCTATTCCCTGGTTGGTCTTGGTCATTGTGCTGAGTGTCTTTTTAAAGCCAGGCTTATCTACGATTATCATTGTCATTGGGTGTTTTTCTTGGATGCGAATTGCCCGGCTCTTACGGGCTGAGACCTTATCGGCCAAGGTCAATGATTACGTCAGCTATGCCCAGTTTATGGGGATTGGCTCTTTTACCATCATCCGAAAGCACATCTTGCCGTCTGTCTTACCAACCTTAATCGTTGCTGCGACGACGAGCATCTCTTCTGCCATCATGACTGAATCGGCCCTCTCCTTTCTAGGACTCGGGATCAATGAACCCATGGCTTCGTGGGGGAGTCTCTTACAGGATGCCCAGACTTTGAGTCAACGTCTCCCTATGATGGCAATTCTACCCGGTTTGTTGATTGTCTTGACCATTTATTCCTTTAACAATGTCGGAGAACTCATCAAGGATAGTCTACAGGAGGAAGTCTAATGACAGATACAAGCATTCGGATTCGCAATTTACAGATTGTCCGAAAAAGACGCAGACAAGCGGATGTTCCTCTTGTCAAGGGAGTGGATCTCGATATCCCTAAAGGCAAAATCGTAGGTATCGTAGGGGAGTCAGGGAGTGGGAAGAGTCTGACCATGAAGAGTGTCTTGTCCATCCTGCCAAAGGAGCTGGAAGTCTCCTATGAACAATTGGATGTAAATGGTCAGGCAGCTAAGGACTGGGATCGCCTCCCTGTCTCTATGATCTTTCAAGACCCGATGACGTCTTTAAATCCCTTGCGAAAAATTGGCTATCACTTGCAGGAAATCGTCGAGCGCTTTCACCCAGATCTGTCTCGCAAGGAGCAAGAAGAGATGATGGAGGAGATGATCGGAAAAGTAGGGATTGACCGACCGAAAGAACGTCTCAATCAATACCCTTTTGAATTTTCGGGGGGGATGCGACAGCGGATCATGATTGCTATGGCCCTCTTAGCAAATCCCGAAGTTCTCATCGCAGATGAGCCGACTACGGCTCTTGATGTGACGATTCAGGCCCAAATTTTGGCCCTAGTCAAGGATCTCCAAGCCAATTTGGGGTTGACAGTAGTAATTGTCAGCCACGATTTCGGTGTGATTGCAGGTTTATGTGATGAAGTCAAGGTGATGCGAGATGGGCTTTTTGTAGAGGAAGGGACTGTCGAAGATATCTTTTACCATGCAGCGCACCCTTACACCCAAGAGCTCTTAGCTGCAGCCCAGCTAAAAGGGACAGATACCACGACCATTGCAGTGGATCAAGCAGATGAGACGGAGTTAGTGGCCCTATCCCATAGCCACCGTGTTAGGAGGAAAAAGCATGAGTCAGTCTAAACAGGAAGAATACATCCGGGTAGATCAGGTCAGCAAGGTCTATTCGAAGCGAAATTGGCGGGGGCAAACAACAGAAACGGTCGCCGTCGATGACCTTTCTCTCTCGATTTACAAAGGAGAAACCTTGGGACTCGTCGGAGAGTCAGGAAGTGGGAAGTCTACCTTGGCTCGCCTGATCCTAGGACTAGAAAAACCGAGTCAAGGAAAGGTGACCTATCTGGAGGGAGTGACAGATGGCAAGAGGCTTCAAATCATCTACCAAGACCCTTTTTCAGCACTCAATCCTAGCATGACAGCTCTTGAAATTGTCAAAGAACCTCTCTTTAACTGGTCCAAGGACAAGGCAGAAGAAGCTGCGATTCAAATTTTGGAGCGGGTTGGCATTACAGGAGACGATATCTATAAGCGACCACGGTCCTTCTCAGGAGGACAACGGCAACGGATCGGGATTGCCCGAGCTGTGGTGAGCCATCCAGACTTTATCGTTTGTGATGAGCCGACCTCTGCCCTAGATGTCTCCATTCAGGCACAGATCTTGAACATCCTCAAGGAATTGCAGGAGGAGTTAGGTCTGTCTTATCTCTTTATCTCTCATGATTTGTCTGTGGTCCGTCACATTTCAGACCGGATCGCAGTGATGTATCATGGTCACCTAGTCGAAGTAGCACCGGCAGACCATTTATTTGATCATCCCCAGCATGCCTATACCAAGTATCTACTGGCTGCCAAAATGGACTTAGACCCCGTCCAAGCTCGTGAAAAACTTGGTCAACTCTCCACCTACAATCAAGAATTTCACTTTAGCCCATCGGATGAGTGGGTAATGGTTGGAGAGGATCACTACGTCCGTCGCTCAACAGCTCTAGCAGATAAGAAGTAAGTTAAGGATGGTAAAAGATCGTCATCCTACAATTTGTTTATAGATAAAGGGTGTCAGCAAGGAGATTTGCAACAAACAAAATCAGTTTCATCGGCTTTTATTTTCATGGACATCCTATATAAAGAGAGATAAGAGCGGTAGGTTATGAAGAAAAAGAAATAATTTTTAGGAACAGGTCAAAAATCCTGTATCAGCCTTTGCCAAATAATGTGAAAAAGAGTAGAATAAAGGTATATAGTTGTTAATAAACCAACAATCAAATGGGTTCCGTAGCAACTCTAAAAAATGGTGATGGTACTGAAGTGATGATTGTGTCACGTGCTAGTGTGATTGAAGTGGATGATGGGAAAGGTGGAGCTAAAAGTGTCTATTTTGACTATGGTTCAGTAGTTATTCCGAACGGGATGTAGACACCAGATAATCTATTCTTTTTCAACAGAGAAAATGTTAAAGAGGTTCTATTTGAGGGATATAGAAATGAAGATGAGAAGGCTTTTGAAGAGCATTACGATACATGGATGAAGTCAGCAGAAGTTTCAAAAGGATCTATTTAAATAATGATATGAGAAGAATCGCTATAATATAGCGATTTTTTAGGGCTCTTTATCAACTGTAGTGGGTGGGGAAATTGCAAATGGAAAATGGAGTATCGGCACATTAGATATATATATAGGTTTCCAATATGCTCGTGCTGTGTTTAGAAAGTCAAGAAATAATCCTGTTAGTTTTCTTAACGGTACTGTTTTTTCTCGTGGTGGAGCTCAAATTTCTGATTTTAAAATATTGGGTAAATCGCTCTTTAAGAATGAAAGTAAATTGGGTAAATTTTTTAGTAAATTTCCGTCTTATGAACATGGTACAATTAATCGTGATTTAAATATGATGAGTGAGAATGCTAGTTCATTTTCTGCAATGACTAAGGTTGGAAAATTCTTTAAAATTGCAGGCTGGGCTGGAACCGCTATAGATGTAGCTTCCAATATTTCGGAATTGAAATCGAAAGGTTTCAGTAACGAACAAACAGCGGCAATCACAGCTCGGAGAACAGCTGTTGATATGGCAAGTTCGGCTGTTGGATCGAATTTAGGTAGACTAGCGGGAGCAGCTATAGGTCAAGTTATTTGTCCTATTCCTGATGTAGGAGCAGCATTAGGAGCTGTGGCTGGTTCAATAATTGGCTCTGCTGTGGGTAGTTGGGCTGGAAGTGCTATAAATAAAGAACTAGATCAGAATATTAAACCTAAAAAGAAAGGATGGAGCTGGCCATGGTAAAAAAAATAAGATTGTTATTTGCTGTGGATAATGGTATGGGCACTAATTTAAAAGGAACAGGTTTAGCTGCAGAGTACTATCCTTTTTCAAGAGATATTGTTTGGAGAAAGCTAGATAAGGAAAGCATAGGGAATCACCAAAACATAGCTAAGAAAATTAGCAGATTAACTTGGATGTCTTCGCCATTATTGATTGTCCCGATTATGGCTTTTATCGCTGGTTATTCTGATAATTACATTGTTCCTCAAAAAGAGTTCGGTTTTTTTTCTTTTCTATTGCCGATGATCTTAGGAATTTGGTTTTTTATACTTTTTGAACTATGGATGGTTTCAATTAGAAATACTTATCCTTTGATTGAAGCTCCTAGTAGTACTGTCCAGAAAGAATATTTTGAAGTTATACACGATATAACTTTAAAACATAATGATGTTTTGAAACAGATAAAAACACCTTATCTTGCAAACATCTTAGTAGTTTTGTTTATTGTCTTTGCAGTTATTCCTTTTGTTTATTGGTTTTATTTTATGCCAAGTACAATTATAGAGTTTATAATAAAATTAGTTGTACTTGCTATACTACTTTCTTTGGTTCCAAATATTATATGGAATGGCATAGTCAAAACTGTTATAAATAATAAAATTTTAGATAAATTAAATTATGAATTGGAGAATGGAAATGGAAAATAATAACCCTATTTTACCAATTGGTTCGGTTGTCATAACTAAAGAGGGGACTATTCCTTTAATGATTGTAAGTAGGGCAGCTTTATTCCGGAATGATAATGGACAAGTCGGTTACTTTGATTATTCAGCAGTACCTTATCCATCAGGTATAACTGATGGCGAGGAATTCGCATTTTTTAATAGAGAAGATGTTGAGTCTATTATTTATGTTGGTTATATTAATTCTGATGAACAACTGTTTTCTGAGAATTATGATAAGTTGGTTTCAGAATCTGGATATCAACGATTAAATTTATAGAAAAATTCTAGTAATAGAATTATCATATTGAATTGACTATGTTGTTTTTATAAGTTCTTATTAGGTGGAAAAAAATCGCTAGATAGTTGTGTGTCTTAAACTAGATTATTTCTAATTTAAGGCTTTCATTTCTCTGAAGCGATTTTTTCTTGATTTCACTTTGTTTGTGTTATAATAAGAGGTTCAGGATCAAAAGACTGCCTTATCTACCTCACAAACCTCACTTTCAAATCAAATCGAAACAGCAAAGTCCTCATTTGTGAATTTGGTCAATTCGGAAAGTCTTAAAGGAGACGTCAAATCAGCCATTAATGCCAAGATTAGCAATCATCAGATTCCACTCTTGACGAATTTTTCCAACGCCTTGTCAGTCCTTTCTGCTCAATATGACAAAACGATTGAACAGTTTCAGACGACAGTATCCGAAACTGCAACAGATGCAATTATTGATACGGATTATTTACAAGGGCTTTTAGATGGCTTTTCGAGCATAGAGACCAATATTAGTACGGTGAATCAAGCAACTGCAAATATTTATAGCTCGATCTCTGATATTATCAGTCTGACGAATCCAGATGCTAGTACCATTACAAGCCCTTTATCAGAAGGTAAAACCATTCTAACAGATACCAAAACCAATATGGAAAGCTTCAATGGTTGGAAGCGGGGAGATGAGTATAGTAAGGTACTGCAGTCGCAAACTCAAACGTTAGAAAGTCTTTCTACTATGGCGGGTCTTTCATTTACTGATGCAGAAGCCAAGGCGTTCTATAGTAGCCAAGATTTCTTAAAAGCAGTTAAGAAAATTTCCTCCAAAGCAAATGGCTCAACACCAGTAGAACTGTTAGGATTGGTCTCTAAGGTAATCAATAAAGATCTTGGGAAGAACAACATATCTAAAAAAAATAAAAGTTCTTCTACTGGGAATAAATTTTTAACAGAACAAGCTCAGAAGGCCCCAGGAGATTTTGTAAAAGAGGTTGCTCTAAATAAAGTAGGGGATGGGATTGAAAAGAAAATAACTGAGAAAGCTACTAAAAAAGCTACAGAAAAAAGTGCTGAGATATTTGCAAACCGCTACTCAACAGTGCTTTCTAATGGGAAAATCATGGGTAAGGTACCTGGGGCTACGCGTGCAGCGCAAAAAGCTTCGGAAACGGCTATAACATCTACCGCAAAAAATATAGGAGAGGCATTAAGTACTGGAGTAGGTATGTTAGCCGGTGTGGGGATTGATATGTTAAGCGGTGATTCGGCAGAAGTAGCTTGGGGTAGACAAGTAACCACTACATTGGGAACTATGGCTGTTACTACTGGAATTGAAGTAGGATCTGCTTATCTAGCTGGTGTTGGAGTCTTGGCGAATCCTGTTGGTCTTGGTGTAGTAGCTACTGTAGGCATCGGTATGGCTGTTGGGTTTGCAAATGAATGGGCACGCGAGACTTTTCCAGAATTTAAAAAAGCACAGGACGAAATCGGGAAGCAAGTTGTAACGGGGTGGAATAATTTAGTCAATGGTGTGAAAGGTTTGTTCTCATGGTAGACTTCAAAGTTTTAAAAGGTTATCCATATAATATTAGTTTGAATAAGCATAAATTGTTAAATGGATGGTTTCTTCTGATTACGGAAGACAATCAAGAATATTTAGTAAGAAGGAATTATAGTTTGACTTCTAGAAGATTGTATTCTGTTTATCAAACGGATAATTCGTTGAAGGATTATATATTTTCAGAAAAACGAAAAGATCACAACAATGGACGAGGTTTATTCTTAGCAATTGTTATTCCAGCTCTGCTGAGACTACTTACTCCATTGGAATTATGGTTCGGTTCGACTAATCGAAAAGGGGACCTTATAGAAGGTGCTTTAAATATACTAATCTTTATGATTGTTTTTTCTTGGTGGTTTTCCTAGTTTCGTTCATACGATTTATAGTTTTAAAAACCTTTCTAAAAAAAAGAGGGGAGACTTTAAAGTATAAAGGAAAAATTAAGGCGAATACACCCTTAAGTATAGGTCGGAATGGAGTTGGTTTTTGGTAATGGTAAATCAGAAAGTTTCTAAAATAATTGCCTACGTAATGATAGTAGTAGTTTTTGTTCTACCTTTTGTAGTTTTTGCTTTTTTCGTTGAATTTAGATTGTTTGCTCTTATTCCACCTGCTATTTTAATTTCACTCTTTTATAATGGGGTTAGGGTTAAAGGTGAGGAACAAGCAGTTGAATTTCATTATCTGGAAGAAACCAAAGATTAAGACATTTGGAAGTCTTGCATATTTAATTTTCTAAACAAAAATTTGCTGAAATAGAAGAGTTATAGAATTTAAATAAGTATCTTATGGTTCCCTTTATATAGAAGGAGTATGGTATGGTTTTTGCTACCTTATTTATTATTTTAATGTTTGTCATTCTTGTTTTCGTTGTAGGGATTGTTTATTGGGCTATCAGTTATGCTCAGAAAAGCAATAAGGAGTATCAGGCTTTTGCTTCATTGCATGGTTACCAATTTGATCGAGCACAGGGGAATGACTATTACAAAGATTATTCGAAGAAGAAGATGGATCAGGATCGGACCACCACTCCTTTCCAAAGTCCCTTTGTTGAAAAATATGCCAACTTTACGCACTATCCCTTTGGCCGTGGTCATGAGCGAAAAGTAGCCTATGTGATCTCAGGTGCCTACAAGGACTGGGAATTTAGAGCTTTTACCTATCACTTTGTGGGTAATACCATGGAGCAAACTGAGCCTGGTGGAGTCTTCAGTGTGGTCATGATTGAGTGTCCTCAGTCACCGCAGGTCCAGCTGCCCGAGCAAGTCTTTTATGAGAATGGTATTTTGTGCGCCTACCAGCACGAAAATCTCAATGTAGAAACCCTTCATGATCGGATCGAAAAATTAGGAGAGCTGGCAAAAGCCTTGTAGGATGAGCTGTCAGTAAGAAAAGTCACATCTTCAGTTCCTTAGGTGAGTACGGAGGTTAGGTGAAATTATCCAGTGGATGATTTCAGCAATCCAGGAAGTTCGGGGATGATGTCTCCCGTGGTTTGAGACATACAGGTGGCGGAGGCCGTGCTGGATCTGAGTTTGCCTCTGAAGCGGGAGAAGCTGCCACTAAGCACGGAGATGATGTGGCCAGAGGTCTGGAAGAGACCGGCAAGGGCAAGGAAGCTGTGGAAGAATTGCTTGATGGAGACGGTGTCTTTAAGAATTCGGAACTGGAAGAACGCTATCAACGTTATCTAAAAGATAAACAGAAACGGAATTTAGAGCCTAGAGACCGATTGGATTGGAAAGAAGCAAGTGATTATTGGGCAAATGAATCTCCTATGGCTCGTGGAAATCGATTTAATGAGACTGTTCGGAACTCTGATTTGTATGATTATCATGAGGTACACCTTGGAAGTGGGAAACGTTTGGATTCTTATGATCCTGATTTTGGAGAAATCATATCTCGTAAGGCTACAGATTTGGATAAAATTCAAGAGGAAACCTTTAGGGGCTATTTGCAAGAAATTCGGGATAAATATTCAGTTGGAGAAACAATTAGATCAAACGCATATCCAGAGCTAGATGGCTTAAAGCTAGATTTTGGAAATTCCTGCTAAAAATGCTGACTTGCCTAATATTGAGCATTTCAAGAATATAGCTTCGGAATATGATGTGAAACTAAGATTTACGGAGGAATAAATGATTACAGTAAACGCACAAGTGAGAGATGTTTTTCAAGAGATTAATTTTATCAACCGATATGAAGCAATATCTCAGGAGTATGATATAAAAAGATTGGGAGCGCGTTCTCGTTTAAATTATCTTGATGGTGAGTTAGTGATGGACATGATTGCAAAATCAGGATATACTCCACAATTTGACTCCAAAGAAAAATTCTTTAAATTTTATGAACAAGTTGATGATATTACTTTCGGATTACATTTTATCTTGTTCAATGGTACAGTTGAATTCATTTGGGCAGTGACCAGAGGGAAGGAAATTCTGGCTGGTTCTCCATGGGGGATTTATCCCAGATTATTAATTGATCCAAGTTGTCGTATTAGGAAACCGATTTTTAGCGATTATGATGAGCTTGAAGAAATTTTAGATAAAGGTTTTGCAATTTACGAAGACTTCAAACAAGCTTTTCTGAAGATTGCCGCAAAGAGTTAATAGATGTTAAAAAACTTTACCAAAGTGGCAGACATGCCTCAAGAAGTGATTGAAAAATACAAGGATCAAGTTCCAGCAGAGTTAGTTCAAATCTGGAAAGAAGATGGTCTGGGAACGTTTCTTGATGGCTATCTGAAAGTCATTAATCCAGATGATTATATTGATTTACTCCGAGATAGTTACTTCATGGGTCATGTTGCCTTCCCCATGTTCGTGACAGCTTTTGGAGATATTATTGTTTGCGAAGAGAAACAATATTTAAGAATGGTAAAATATAAGGATGGAATATTTGATACCATATTTGAAAAGATGCCACTGTTTATAAAATTTGTATATGATAAAGATTTCTCAGATGATTATTTTGACCTACCTCTTTATCATGAGGCGATAGAAAAATACGGGTTGCTTGATTACACTCAATGCTTTGGTTTTGTCCCTCTGTTAGCTCTGGGAGGCTTTAAAGATGTAGATCACATGGATAAAGTAAAAGTCCTAGAGCACATTTACCTCATGTACCAACTCACAGGCGGAGTGTTTGACGATTGATAAAAAAGAACCACCCTCGCGGTGGTTTTCTTGTGGTTTGATCAGAGCTGGTAAATATGGGATGTGGTATACTAGAAGCAGAGTTGCCAAAACACAGACTCATTTGAACCTAAATTGGAGGATGGGTTGGAAACACAAATTAATGAAAAAATTCGTGAGATCGCACAGAGTGTTAATGAGGCAATACCAGTAGCTTGGGATAATCTTTATATCGGCATTAATCTTTCTTCTGATGGAGGAGGAGTATATTATTTCTTTAATGAAGAAGGGAAAAATGAGTATATCTACAATCTCTATATACCAAAGCAATATAGTATTCCTATTTCAGAATTTAAGGAAAATGAAAGACGCACCTTTAGATTGGCTTGGGAGCTTAGAGAAATTTTTCAAAAAGAAGAACAAGCATTGTGGTCTTCTTGTACGATAAAAGTTCTTGGCACGAACTTATCTGCTGAATTTTACTATGCACCATGGAATCAAAGTAGCTTTGGACCAAGTGCTCTTTTAAAATATTTCAAGTATAAATACCTTGGTTTTGAACCTCGAGATGAAAAAGAACTAGAACAGTTCAAGGCTATGGAAGTCTTCCAGCAGGAACATAATGGCAATTAGTTTGCTTGAATTAAAGTTATCAGTCCAGACAAGGAAAGGGAGTTCATGACAAAAGCTTCAAAGAAAAAGAAAGTAGTGATCGAAGAACGCTACCACGGCCCTTTGATTACAGATGGTGTTAGTCTAGGCTATATCAAGCTTCTATCTTGGATTAGCTTAGCATTCTCTTTTATGGCGTATTTTGGGACAACCTATGTCGATCATATTGGCATTTATAAAAACTTGTTCATTATTTTCATGTTCATTAGTGGTTTAGCAATCCCACTCTCTTTCTTCGATCGTTTTATTGTGAGATTTAAGAGTTTTATCTATCTTTTTGTTTCTATACTTGTTTTGATTTTAAACATTGACATTACTTTTGCAGGCTTGGTTATGCTAGTTGGTAAAGATGAAATCTATTCAGGCTTGGCGCTAGCTTATAATCTGGTAGCTCTCTTTATCCTGCTTTTTTCTACAGGTCTCTACTCCTGGTATTATCTTCCTAAAAATCAGGGGAAAATCTGGGCTTTCAACCGATGGGAGACTTATGGTGGTAAAGACAATAACAAGAAGAAAGAGCGATTGTTTAATTTTGGAGTTGCTTTTGTAGCTGTATTGTTAGCACCAGCTATTCTCACTGGTTACATTGAGAATGTCTTTGGTGTTTTCTTGGGCATCTTGATGAACTTCGTTTTCCCAGCTCTCATAGTGGATGGAGTTCAGGCGGCACGCTATGTACGCAAACACCCAGAATATGAGGAGTAGAAGTTTTAGACCAATCGATCAATAGTGTCATAAAATTGGAGGGAGTCAATGAAGAAACAATCTATTTTTAAGGCAAGTTTTGAAGAAAGCCTCAATCTTGAGGATGATGGTTTTAGAAAGTTACAGCAAGAGCAACATGATAAGACTGTGAAGTTTTTTAAGAATGGGCATGCTTCTCTTTGGTTTCGCATTCGAAGTTTTATTTTAAGCCTTATTTTTCCTGTTGGCTTTAACTTTATCTTGCTGGCTATCTCTATGCAACTGCATGAAAGTGATACCTTGACCCTCCCAATAGCTGAGCACGAGTCGTTAACAGCAAATGTTTTTCTGATTTTACTTATCATCTGGCTATCCTTAGTTGTGATTGGGAAATTTATTAAGCGAACCTACTTATTACCGTATCGTTATCAGTTTCATGCTTTTACATTTATGATTTGGTTCTTATTGGAAATGGATCTAATCTTTTTAGACTTTCTATTAGCAAATTTAGCCTCTTGGGAAATTATTGGGATAGTTGCTTTCATTGTGATGATTATTTGCTGGATGTTTACTGTTGAGTTAGAGGGGTTAAGGAAACTCATGTATGGTGAGGTATTGAAAGAGACATTTCGTAATAAGATTGCAAAAATGATTGCTCTCTATGGGATGGGAATTTTAGGACTAGCTATTATCGTAAAGCATCTTCTGGGATTTTTTGCAATAGATGTTTCAAACTCAATAAAAGGATTTGGTTTTTTGCTGTTATGGATTTTTTGTAACTTTGTATTGTTCGCCATCGTTATTTTTATCGGTTTTCCTTATTTTCTTCATGCCTATTACAAATGGAAATACCCAGAAGACTACCGTGAGTGGGAGGGCCAGTCTGTCGAAGAATGGTATGGAAAAGCCTACTTGAAGAAGCATCCAGAACTGTCAGGGAAAGAAACAGGAGAAGACTAGTACTTCAGATAGGTTTAGAGCAGACTACCATTTTAAGAAAATCAGTTGCTTAGAGGAGAAAGACAAACATGTTTTTTAGGAAAGTAATTTATATAGGGGAGAGCCAAGGCCAGGCCATATATGTCCATGTCGATGAGCCACGAAATCCCCTAGCAGCTCCTAAGAGTAAACTCTTAAATACAGCTGCGGCGCGTGGAAATCGAAAACACATCATCTTGTCGATTTGTGCTCTTTTGGCGATGAGTGGCATCCTGCAGATTTTGCCAGCAACGCGCTTTTTTACGGGTGTCTATAGCTATGGAACCCTGATTTATTTTCTGCTAACTTGGTTGCTGGAAGTCATTTTACTATTGGTGATTGTGGAGCGAGCACTCTACAAAAATGTTTCCCTAGCGGAGCCTACCAGCAAGGAAAACTTCAGAAGAGCCGTCAATAGCAATCTCTTTTGGAATAATTTTTCAGATAAGAAGGTTACCCTTAGTAAGAAGCTATTCGCTTGGGTTTTCACAGTCTTTATGGCTGTCATGGGCTTGGTGGGTCCGATTTCTGTCCTCTCCATGCTCGTTTTGAAGATGATGGGAACACCCATTGGTAGTGAGATATTTCCTTTAAGCCTGATGGGGATTTTGCCAGCGGTCGCAGCTCTCTTGCTGTGGCAAAATAATATGATACGATGGTTGAAGGCAGTTGAGCGATATAGAAATCATTGCGTCAAAAAGGAAATAGAATAAAGAAAATAGAAAGAGATCAATATGTTTTTTAGAAGACGTCGTTTTTATTTGAATCAATATTATGACAAAGCCATTTATTTTGATCGTAAGACCCATGAAGTTTTAGAAGCTCCAAAGAGTAAACTATTAGATACAGAGAAATCAAGTAAAATGAACAGGCATATTCCTCTATTAGTTGTTTTCTTTATAGCTAGCGGAAGTGGCATTTCTTCCTTCTTTAGTCTATTTTTACAAGGAACTTATAGCATGACTACTTTTTGGAGTGTTATTCTTATCTGGATAGCAGAATTTGCTTTTGTCACTCTCCTTGTAGAACGAGCCTTGTATAGAAATGTCAATATAGCTCAAGTGACTACCCAAACGGTTTGTCTGACTACTATGATTTATCCCGATGACGAAAATCAAGACGAAGAGGAAAAGACGGAAAAAGGTTTTAGTAAAGGTGCTTTTTTATATTTTAATGCACTCTTATTTACTATCCCTGCGGTAGGTTTCTACTATGTCTATGATTTTATTTCCCGCTTTAAAGACTTGTTGGGGCAACCGATTGGAGGAGAGATTTTTAAGATTATATTTGCAGGTCTTTTGTTGGGAATTGCTTTTGTTGGGTTCAATCAAAATTACATTGTTAGAATCTTGAAATTGTCACAACGGTTTGAGGAGGGGGAAATTAGTGTGATATGTAGAGCTGATGACAATCCAGATGTCTATCTAGAAGTGAGTGTTGGACCAGATGGAGCTATTTTGACAAAAGAATTAGATAAGTAAAGAAGAAAGTTTTGAGATGATTTAAGCTATTTTAAAATATGGAGATTAATGTTTGTTTTAAAGTCAAGAGATGCAATAGTGACTTTTTGACTTCTAGTGAATATTGTTGAACTTTATTGCGCTAAGCAATGTAGAAAAATTTGATGCATACGATGGGGCAGTTAAGACAGCTAAAAACGTTGGTAAAGCTCTTGCTAGTGGATGGAAGACTGTTACGTCATGGTTTGGAGGCTAAATAATGAAGAGAGTAAGTATATTTGGTGCTGATTTTGAAAACAGTAAGAAAATTGTAACCAGTGGGAAGTATTCATTGACTGCAGGGATGCCAAATCCTATCCATATGAGCCTACTAAATCGCCTCTTTACAGTTGGTTTTTGTATGTTTATCTTTTTTGGTGTTATAGGATATTTTATAACAATTGCTATGCCAAGTAGTATTGGTTTAGAAGGTGAAGTATATTATATATCTTATGCTTCAACTGTTTTGATTCGATCTATGGCGGCATTTTTAAAACCTGTTAGTCTGCTATTCTACTTAACTTATCTATTCGCTTCTATTCCTGTTTTTTGGCCGAAGAAGCGCTTAAGCAGTCAGGTCTTTACCTATTTCCCTCTCTATTTTCCATGGGTATCTTCTGCGTTTTTAGCAGTCTTCTACTTAGCAAGTGCTGTGGCCTACGATGCCAACACTCTGCTGGGATTCTGGCTTCAGCTGATAGTAGGAATCGCTCTTTTTATCTGGATAATTGTTAATAAAATCAAGAATTTAAAACGACGCTTGAATGATGAAGATGAAAAGGTACTTTTGAAGAAAGTCTTGTTGATTGCCTTAGGAATAATGGTCTTTCTTTTTCCAGTATCTTTAATGTATCATCAGGTAAACAATTTACCGGTTTTGTGGTATTTTTATCCTTTCGGTTTACTTTTGATTCTTTGGTTTGTTGTTTATGCCTATTTAATAGCTTTTCTTATCAATGTTCACATTGTGCAAGCCTACTATATCCATAAGTATCCGATGGAATACAAAGAATATTTGGAGATTAGTGACCGCGAATGGTATAGTAAACGCTATTACAAAAAGTTGGTTAAGAATGGTCAGCTAAAGGAGAAATAGAGGGATATGAACCGTCAGCCAGAAACTTTAAATAAAGAATATTTTCAATCGTTTAATGATGGGGGATGACCTATATTTTGATGCTCCTACCCACTTAACCACTGTGTCTTGCTCGACAATCCAAAAACAATTGAGAGGCTAGGACTTTTGTTCTAGCCTCTTTCAGAAATCTTTAAATTTAATAACTGACTTTTATTATCGTCTTTTGAGGTTGACAACTTATTGAAAACGGTTATTCAAGGAAATTTTGTTGAATCGATAGAGGTAGGATTTGCTAAGTGAATCCTGATGTTGGAAGAAAATGATTTAGAAATAGCAACATCTTTCTACCATATGTATTCACAGAGTGAATTGCAATAGATAGAAGGATTTGTTGGCTATTTTAAAAAAGAAGACTCGTAGAGCAACTGGTCGGTGTTGAATTGCCCATTCTAAAAGACTGTTGATTCTCTCTTTTTTGTAGGGTGGAAAGTTTTCAGCTTTTTCCTTGACAATAGTTCGCATAAGAACTAAAATAGTTTCTATAAGAACTAATCCCGGAAAGGAGAAGGTCATGAAAGGGAGTTTTGAACATTTTCGGCAGTTTGGGATGCGCTTAGAAAAAGAGGCACGCGCTACGGCTAAGCGGTATGGGGTTGAAGACTTGGCTGGTCCGCAAGGCTTTACCCTGGTGTATTTGCTCAACCATCAGGACAATGAGGTTTTTATCAAGGATATCGAACGAAAGGCGCAGATTTCCAAATCTGTGGCTTCTGGCCTGATCAAGCGAATGGAGAAAAACGGCTATATCCAAGTCATTCCATCGCTCGTGGACAAGCGCAAAAAGCAAGTGGTCCTGACAGATGATGGACGAGAGGCAGGTCAGAAAGTCCAAGTTTTTATCGAAGAATTTCACCGTCGCCTGTTTCGAGGGCTGACTAAGGAAGAGGTTCGTCAAGCGGTCCGTGTCTGGAGGCGCATCGAGGAGAATATCACACAAGGAGAAGAAGATGCTTAAGATTTTTAAACGGCTCACACGCAAGGAATGGTTTCAGATTTTGGTCAGTGTCCTATTCGTGTGTGTAGAAGTCTGGTCTAACTTGAAGGTACCGGACTATATGTCAGAGGTTACGACCCTACTCAATACACCAGACACAACGGTTGCCCAGATCATGGGACCTGGCTGGAAGATGATTGGGTTTTCCTTCTTGAGTTTTTTGTCAGCTGTACTAGTGGGCTTGATTGCATCACGGGTGGCAGCGAGTTTTACCACGCGCTTGCGGGGGGATATTTTTGATCAGGTCATGGATTACTCGGATGCGGAGATCAAGCGCTTTTCCATCCCTAGCTTGCTGACCCGAACAACCAATGACTTGACCCAATTGCAGATTTTGATTACGACTGGTCTCCAAGTGGTGACCATGGGGCCGATCATGGCCTTTTGGGCCCTGACCAAGATCTGGGGGGAAAGTTCTGAGTGGACCATGTCTTTAGGAGTGGCTGCTTTGATCGTCATCGTCCTTTTAGCGGTCCTGCTAGGAGTGGCTTTTCCACGGCAGAGCAAGGTACAGGAGATGACAGACAATCTCAATGCAGTGACACGAGAAACCTTATCTGGGATTCGTGTCGTTCGGGCTTACAATGCTGAAGACTACCAGGATGCGAAGTATAGCAAGGTGAACCAGGATATGACCCGCCTGAATCTCTTTATTTTCCGGCTCATGTCCCTGATGAATCCGGTCATGACCTTGGTTTCTTCTGGTTTGACTCTGGCTGTTTACTGGATTGGAGGCTATTTGATCAATAATGTCAGTCTTCAAACGGCTTCCCAAACAGCTCTGGCACAGTCCATGCAAGAGCGGGTTACGATCTTTTCAGACATGGTGGTGTTTTCTTCGTATGGAATGCAGGTCATCCTAGGTTTCATGCTGATGGCAGCGGTCTTTATGATCCTGCCACGGGCCCTCGTTTCCTCCCGCCGGATTAATGAAGTGTTGGACTTGAAACCCTCCGTTCTCTTCCCTGAGGAAACTCAGAAGCAGAGCAATGGAAATGTTGGAGAGATTGAGTTTCATGATGTCTCCTTCCGATATGCAAGAGAGTCTGCGGATGTGATTGAACATGTTCACTTTAAGGCGAAGGCTGGTGAAACGGTTGCCTTCATCGGATCGACTGGATCTGGGAAGTCGACGTTAATCAGCCTCCTTCCCCGCTTTTATGATCCGACAGGTGGCTGGATTAAACTAGATGGTATTAAGATCCAAGATTATTCCGAAAATGACCTAAATGCAAAAATTGGATACATCCCACAAAAGCCTGTGCTCTATAGTGGGACCATCCGATCCAATCTGGACTTTGGTGATTCCTCAGAGTCCCCTCTCTCGGATGAAGCGATGTGGGAGGCCTTGGAGCTGGCTCAGGCCAAGGAATTTGTTGACAGCAAGGAGGCAGGACTGGATGCAGAAGTGGCTCAAGGAGGGACCAACTTCTCTGGAGGGCAACGCCAACGTTTGGCCATCGCTCGTGCTTTAGCCCGCAAACCTGAAGTTCTGATCTTTGATGATTCCTTCTCAGCTCTAGACTACAAGACAGATAAGCAGCTGCGGCATGACCTTGCTGAAAAGACAGCGCAAACGACTAAATTAATCGTGGCCCAACGGATTTCGACCATTATGGATGCAGACCAAATCTTAGTCCTCGAAGAGGGGAAGGTTGTTGGACAAGGGCGACACGAAGAGCTCCTAAAGACCAATCGTGTCTATCAGGAGATCGCCTATTCACAATTATCACAGGAGGAATTAGAAAATGGCAAATAAAAAAGAGCCTTCTTTGATGAAACAAATCCAACCTTATCTGAAAGGGGCACGTTTCTGGTTGCTCCTGGCCTCGTTGGCTGCGGTTCTCTCTAGTATCATCACCGTGATCGGGCCGGATCGCATTTCCGAAATCACCAATACCATTTCAAAAGCCCTGACATCTGCCAGTGATGTAGAGGTAGATAAGGTCTCTCAGATCGCGGTCGAATTGGCCTTCTTATATGGAGTAGCAGCTCTGTTAGCCTATGGACAGCAGTATATCTTTACGACCGTAGTGCAGAACTTTTCTAGACGCATGCGGACAGAGATTGCAGAGAAGATTAACCGTGTTCCTCTCTCCTACTTTGATGCGCATAATCAAGGAGATACCTTATCGCGCGTGACGAACGATGTGGATACGATGTCCCAATCCCTCCAACAAAGTCTAGGGACTCTCGTGTCAAGCGGTGTGCTGTTGATTGCTTCAGTTGTCATGATGATTCATACCAACGGTCGTTTGGCACTGGTTGCGATTCTTTCTGTCTTGCTTGGTTTTGTCGTGGTCGTCCTTTTGATGGCGTCTTCTCAGCCTCTCTTTAATCGCCAGCAGAATAATCTTTCTCAGGTTTCTTCCTATGTTGAGGAAATCTACTCTGGCCATAATGTCGTCAAGTCCTACTCCGCTGTCGCTCACGTTAAGGAGCAGTTTCAACAGTTGAATCGCTCTCTTTACACCAGTATGTGGCAGTCTCAGTTTATCTCTGGGATTATGCTTCCCTTCATGCAATTCATCGGCAATTTTGGCTATGTGATGGTCTGTGTATTCGGGGCGATGTGGATGCTAGATGGCAGTGTCAGCATGGGCACTATCGTGGCCTTTATGATTTACGTTCGCATCTTTTCTCAACCCTTGTCCCAGCTCGCTCAAGCTATTGGACAATTGCAACAAGCTCAGGCTGGGATGAAGCGGGTCTTTGAATTTTTGAATGAAGATGAAATGCAAAATGAAAAAGACAAACAGCCACAATTGCAAACGGTGAAGGGAGAGGTAGGCTTTGAGCATGTGAACTTTGGCTATACGTCTGACAAGACCATCATCCATGACTTTTCGGCACAAGCAAAAACGGGGCAAAAGATTGCGATCGTTGGCCCGACCGGAGCTGGGAAGACCACGATTGTCAATCTTCTCATGCGCTTCTACGAAATCAATAGCGGAAAGATTACGATTGATGGCGTGGATACCCGAGAGATGACTCGTCAAGAAGTCCATGATGCCTTTTCGATGGTCTTGCAAGATACTTGGCTTTTTGAAGGAACAGTCAAGGAAAACTTGATCTACAACCAGATAGGAATTAGCCAAGATCAGCTAGAGCAAGCCTGTCGTGATGTCGGAGTTCACCACTTTATCAAGACCTTACCGAAAGGCTATGATACCGTGTTGGACGATTCCGTGACCCTGTCTGTCGGCCAAAAGCAGCTCCTTACGATTGCTCGTGCCCTCTTGAAGGATGCCCCTCTCCTCATACTGGATGAGGCGACCTCCTCTGTCGATACACGGACAGAAGAATTGATCCAACAAGCCATGGACAAACTCATGAGTGGCCGGACTTCCTTTGTGATCGCTCACCGTCTCTCGACAATCCGCAATGCAGATTTGATTTTGGTGATGAAAGATGGCAATATCATCGAGCAGGGGAACCATGAAGCGCTGATGAAAGAGCAAGGCTTCTATGCAGATCTTTATAATTCCCAATTTGATGAAGAAGCTGAATAAATGAAGGTTTGCTAAATAGACCAGATCCTGAAAAGCAGTCCCCCAAAAAGAGGATGAAACTCTCTTTTGGGGGATTTTTGTATGACGGAATCAAACAAGGCTATTAAGAGGAGGGGATTGTTGCAATCGTAGACTTGTCTTGATTAATTTTCTTTAACCCTCCTTTAAAGATATATATTAGACGAAGGGAAAAAAGTGGTAGTACAATAGAACAAAACAAAAGGAGGAAGCAGAATGGCAAAGCCGATTATTGGCATTTCAGGAAATGAATTACCAATCCCTCGCTTGACAGCTGAACGGTATGATTTGGTCCCATCCGGTCTGTCAGAAGGGGTGCGGCAGTCAGGCGGGATTCCTTTTGTGATACCACTGGGGAAGCCGGAGCTAGCTGCAGATTATATCGCATCTATCGATAAGCTCATCCTATCTGGCGGGCAAGATGTCTATCCAAAATGGTATGGAGAAGAAGACCATGGAGACCCCAAGCATTACTTTTTAGAACGGGATTATTTCGAGGTAGCCTTGATTGTGGAGGCGTTGAAGCAAGGAAAGCCAATCTTTGCTGTCTGTCGGGGGATGCAACTGTTAAACGTGGCTCTTGGTGGGAGTCTCCATCAGGATGTTTCCAATCATTGGCAAGATGAAAAGTCAGGGACCAGCCACCGGATTCAGGTTCAAACAGGTAGTCTCCTGAGCCAATTGTGTGGAGAAGGGATTGAAATCAATTCCTTTCACCATCAATCCATTAAGAAACTGGGATATGGTTTAGAAGTGACAGCACGAGACCCGAGAGATGGGACTATAGAAGCTTATGAAGATCGAAAAAACCGTTTAATCGGGATCCAGTGGCATCCAGAGTTCTTGATCCAAAAGTGTCCTTGCAACCAAAAACTTTTTCAATTTTTTGTGAATGAAGTATAGGGATAGGGAGCTTGATGTTGATCAGAGGTTGGAGGGGATGGTTCCTTTTGTATGATGGTTCAAAGCGTCATAAAAATTTTTTAAGGGACATATAAGAAATCTATAATAGGCAAATGACCAAACTTCTGCTAGACTTATAGATAGTGATGACTCCAACGGAGTAAAATAAAAGGAGAAAAATATGAAATTAAAAAAAGTATTTGGAGCACTTGCTCTTGCAACAACAGCTGGGATCGCTCTTGCAGCCTGCGCACCATCTTCTTCTAGCTCAAATGCTACAAGCGGATCAGGATCCTCTAAAGAAACGACGCTTCGTGTGGGTGTGATGACCCTGAACGACACGTCTAAAGATGTTTGGACAAAAGTTGCTGAAAAGGTGAAAAGCGAAGGCGTAAAGATTGAATTGAAAGAATACACAGACTATACGCAACCAAACAAAGCCTTGAATCAAGATGAAGTGGACGTCAATGCTTTCCAACATATCTATTTCTTGAACAACTGGAACAAAGAAAACAAGGCAGATTTGCAAATCGCAGGATACACCATCTATACCCCAATTCGCTTGTACTCTGGTGTAGACGGAGATAAAGAACGTTACAGCAAGGTTGAAGACATTCCAAATGGAGCAAAGGTTGGGATTCCAAACGATGCAACCAATGAAAGTCGCGCCCTTTACCTTCTTGAGCAAGCTGGTTTGATCAAGTTGAAAGTAGAAAACAATGGTCTTGCGACAAAAGCAAACATCACTGAAAACAGCAAAAACTTGGACATTCAAGAAGTATCTGCTGAGCAATTGGTTCGTGCACGTGGTTCACTGGATGCAGCCGTGATCAACACAAACTACGCTCAACAAGGTGGTATTGATGTGTCAACTGCTATCTTCGTAGAAAAACCATCTGACATCACTGAGCAATGGTACAACATTATTGCAGCGAAGAAGGGTTGGGAATCCTCAGACAAAGCTGACGCGATCAAGAAGTTAGTGGCAGCCTACAACTCTGAAGATATTGCAAAAATCTATGAAGAAAAAACCAAAGGTGCAGAAATTCCAATCTGGGATTCTGTGAAGAAATAACAGGGGAACCTGTCTGTCCTAGGAAGAGGGACAGAGATATCAAGAGGATGGGACTGGGTTCGGCCTAGTTCCTCTTCCTGTTTTTAGGAGGGATTCAGATGCCATTTTATAGCAAGGAAGAGCAAGTCAACAAGTTTGATACAGATCCATATATCCAAGAGGAACTTTCATTTTTTAAGGAATTGATTGCACGCAAATCAATTTATGCTCAAGGGATTGGCTTAAAGGATGTCGCTTATTTGTTGAAGGAAGAGTTTGAACGGGCTGGAGCAGAGGTGTTGGTGGACGAAACCTACACAGCTCCGTTTGTTATTGCTCAGTTTAAATCCGATCAACCAGACGCGAAAACCCTGATTTTTTATAATCATTATGATACCCAACCTGCAGATGGGGATCAGGTTTGGACCTATGGAGGTCCGTTTGAGCTGACTCGTCATGAAGATTACCTGTATGCACGAGGGGTAGATGACGATAAGGGGCATATCGTGGCTCGACTGACAGCTGTTAAGCGCTATTTGGCAGAGCATGGGTCCCTTCCTGTCCATGTGACCTTTATCATGGAAGGCGCTGAAGAATCCGCATCTGTCGACTTGGAGCACTACTTGGACAAGTACAAAGATCGACTGAGAGGCGCGGATCTCCTTCTATGGGAGCAAGGGCGAAGAAATCCGTTAGGTCAGTTGGAAATTTCGGGTGGAAACAAAGGAATCGTAACCTTCGATCTAGTGGTGGATAGTGCCAACGTGGATATCCACTCTTCTTTCGGAGGGGTGATTGACTCTGCGTCCTGGTACCTCTTGCGAGCGATCGATAGCCTCCGCAAGGAGGATGGACGTTTAGCTATTCCAAGTATTTACGAGCAACTGCGAGAGCCTAATCAGCGGGAATTGGACCTTGTGGCGGCTTATGGCTTAACCAAACGAGAAGATTTAATAGCAGTCTATGGACTAAATCTTGCGACTCTTGATGAGGATCCAGAGGATTTGCTGAGACGCTTGTATTTTGAGCCTGCGATTAATATTGAAGGACTGTCGACAGGCTATCAAGGGGCAGGGGTCAAAACCATTCTGCCTGCCTCTGCCAAAGCCAAGATGGAAGTACGCCTAGTGCCTGGCCTTCATCCAACTTTTGTCCTCTCAGAAATTGAAAAGCATTTAAAAGCCAATGGCTTTAACCAGGTTCAAGTCATCTATACCCTAGGAGAAGAGTCCTATCGCTCGGATATGTCTGCACCTTCTATCTTGAAGTTGATTGACCTAGCCAAAGATTACTATGCGGATGGTGTAGCAGTCTTACCAACCTCTCCAGGAACTGGTCCCATGCATGCGGTCTATCATGCTTTGGAAGTACCGATGGCTGGTGTTGGATTGGGCCATGCCAACAGCCGGGATCATGGGGGAGATGAAAATATTGCGATAGAAGATTATGTGACCCATATTGAACTAGTAGAGGAGTTGATTGCATCTTATGAGTAAGGAAATTGTAAAATTAGATAACATTGATGTGACCTTTCATCAAAAGAAAAAACGATTGAGGCGGTGAAAAATGTCACGATTCATATCCATCAAGGAGATATTTACGGAATCGTAGGATATTCTGGAGCTGGGAAGTCTACCCTGGTTCGTGTGGTGAATCTCTTGCAGGAGCCAACGGCTGGTCAGATTACGATCGATGGAGACCTCATCTTTGATAAGAAACCACTCTTGAAAGCTGCGGCTCTCCGTCAGAAGAGACGAGATATCGGAATGATCTTCCAACATTTCAATCTTATGGCACAGTGGACAGCTTCACAAAATGTTGCCTTTGCCCTTCGTCATTCAGGTCTTTCAAAAGAAGAAAAGGCGGAAAAAGTCCGGAAACTACTAGAACTGGTGGATCTGGCAGACCGGGCGGACAACTATCCAGCCCAACTATCTGGTGGTCAAAAGCAACGGGTAGCGATCGCGCGGGCCTTGGCCAATGACCCAAAAATTCTCATCTCAGATGAATCGACATCGGCATTGGATCCAAAAACGACCAAGCAAATTTTAGCACTCTTACAAGAATTGAACGAAAAACTTGGTCTGACAGTCATCATGATTACCCACGAAATGCAGATTGTAAAAGATATTTGTAACCGTGTAGCGGTCATGCAAAATGGAGAGCTTTTAGAAGAAGGGTCTGTCTTGGATATTTTTTCAGATCCCAAAGAAGAGCTGACACAGGAATTTATCAAAACAGCGACAGGAATCGATGAAGCTCTGGAGAAAATCTATCTGCAACCAGTGGTCCGGGACTTGGCGAAGGGAAGCAGACTGGTTCGTCTCAAATATGCAGGAGCTTCCACGACAGATGAGCCCTTGCTCAATGAAATCTATAAAGAATACGGTGTGACGGCCAATATCCTCTATGGCAATATCGAGATTTTGGAACATACACCAGTTGGGGAGATGGTCGTGATCCTGTCTGGAACCCCTCAAACTGTCGAAGCTTCCTGTCAAGCGATTCAAGATCGGGGTGTCCAGTTATCTGTATTAAAGGAGGGAAAATAGATGGAACAGATCGCAACATTTTTTCAACAGCATTTTCCAAATGTCATTAAGATGGGCTTGTATGACAATGCCCTACTTGGGACAGAAGGCTGGCTCTCAGCGATTTATGCTACCTTATATATGACGTTATGGGGATTTATCTGGGGCGGACTACTCGGTCTGGTCTCGGGCTTGTTCCTCGTTTTGACAGGTCCTAGAGGAGTCTTACAAAATCGCTTTGTCTTTTCTGTATTAGACAAGATCGTCTCCCTTTTCCGGGCCTTCCCTTTTGTTATCCTCTTGGCAGTGATCGCTCCTGTGACACGTAGTCTGGTCGGTACAGAATTTGGGGTCCAAGCCGCGGTCGTTCCCCTCTCTTTATCAGTCTTTCCTTTCTATGCCCGTCAGGTGCAGGTGGTACTCGCAGACTTGGACCGTGGGGTGATTGAGGCAGCTCAAGCTTCCGGTGGAACCCTTTGGGATATTGTAAAAGTCTATCTTCGCGAGGCTCTTCCGGATTTGATTCGGGTGACGACGTTGACGCTCATCTCCTTGGTTGGCTATACAGCGATGGCAGGAGCTATCGGGGCAGGTGGTCTAGGGAAAGTTGCAGTATCAGACGGATATAACAACTTCCGTTCAGACCTCACCTTGGTTGCAACCTTGCTCATTCTGGTCTTGATTTTCACCATTCAATTTATCGGAGATTACTTTACCAAAAAACTGAACCATCGCTAGGGAGAAGACCGACTCCTTTGATAAAAAATAAGAAAGATCTTTGCCTTCTCTTTTTTCGAAGAAGTGCAAGGATTTTCTGCTGTTAAAAGAAAAGCAAAGATTTTCTTGAGAGAGAATCTTGAACAAATCTAGGAGGGATTATATATGGGACGCAAAATTGGCATTATCGGAATCGGACATGTAGGAGCCACCTTGGCCCACAGTCTCATCCTTAGTCAGACCTTTGATCAGTATGTCCTGATCGATACGAATGTAAAAAAGGTAGAAGCAGATGCCTTGGATTTTAGGGATACTGCTGCAAATTCTGGTCAGTCCGTTCGGATTATCGTCAATGACTATCAGGCTCTAGCAGATGCGGATATTGTGATCTCCACCTTAGGAGATATTAAGTCGCAAGCCAATAATAGTGATGATCGCTTTGCCGAGTTACCCTTTACCAGCCAGCAAGTTATCCAGGTTTCGGCTGATTTGAAAGCGTCAGGCTTCCAAGGAATATTGCTAGTCGTCACCAACCCAGTGGATGCAGTGACCCAGCTTTACCAGAAATACACGGGTTTTCCAAAGGAGCGGGTGATTGGATCGGGGACTCTTTTAGACACGGCCCGTATGAAACGAGCAGTGGGGGAACGGCTGGCGCTCGACCCTTCGAGTGTATCAGGCTATAATCTAGGAGAACACGGGAATTCACAATTTGTTGCTTGGAGTCAAGTGCGGGTTAAAGGACGTCCGATTACAGAATTACTGAGTCAGGAAGAATTGGCTAGTATCAATCATGAATCCCTTAGAGGGGGACATACAGTCTTTTTTGGAAAATTTTACACGAATTTTGGGATAGCTGCTGCAGCCAAACGCTTGATTCTAGCTGTCTTAGAGGATCGTCATGAGGAGTTACCAGTATCTCACTATGTCGCTGATTATGGAACTTATCTTGGTTATCCTGCCATTGTTGGTGCCCAAGGAATCGAAGAAAGTCTCATGTTGACCTTGACAGATGAAGAAAAGGCGAAATTAGCGCATTCTGCGCAAACCATTAAGGAAAATACAAAAAAAGGATTGGAGGACAGTCGATGAACACCATCACTCTAAACGACGGCCATCGCATCCCAGCTATTGGATTTGGGACCTATGAAGCAAAGGATCAGGAGGTCTATGAAGCGGTTCGTGAAGCCTTGCGTGCAGGGTACCGCCATATTGATACAGCAGCCTTGTATCAAAACGAAGAAGCTGTTGGGAAAGCCATCAAAGATTCGGGCATTCCTCGGGAGGAAATCTTTGTCACGACCAAGTTGTGGAATGATGCACATGATTATGGCAAGGCCAAGGTGGCCTTTCAAGAATCGTTGGATCGCTTAGGGCTCGACTACATTGACCTTTACTTGATTCATTGGCCAAACCCTCTTGCTCTTCGAGATCAATGGCAGAGCGCTAATCGGGAAACTTGGAGAGCCCTGGAAGAGCTCGTTGAAACAGGAAAGGTACGAAGTATCGGCGTCAGCAACTTTATGGTCCATCACCTGGAAGCTCTCTTGGAATCGGCGCGGATCGTACCAGCTGTCAACCAAATCCGCCTGGCACCGGGTGTTTACCAAAAAGAAGTCGTAGACTTTTGTCGGGACAAAAACATCCTCTTAACAGCATGGGCCCCTCTAGGGAGAGGAGAGTTGTTCCAACATCCTGTCATGCTGGAATTATCCCAAAAATATGGTGTGACCGTTGCCCAGTTGTCCTTGGCTTGGTCTATACAAGAGGGCTTTGTACCGCTTCCTAAATCCGTGACGTTCAGTCGCATTCGTGAAAATATTGACCTGCCAGACATTCTACTTTCAGAAGAGGATAAGCTGAAATTAAGAGAAATCACAGTAGAGAATCGTGCTCTAGATCCAGACACGGTGACATTTTAGGAGCGGAGCTAGTCGGATTCCTCCAGATGACCGCTACTATGTAAGGGATAGCTCAATGATTTCTTGATTGAAGGAGTCGATCATCAAGTGAACCTACAATCCAACGCTTGCCATCACGAATAGACAGCAAAAGATTTTCTTGCTCTTGGAAGTGCTGGGGCTAGATTTCGAATCGGGACTAAGGTTCCAACCATTTCGAGAAAGTGGGACAGAAATCGGTCATTCGTTAGAAGTCGATTTGGTTGTCCCACCTCTGCACAGTTGAGTCGGGCTGTAAAAGCGGATGAAATCAGCCGAGTAGAGCCCACTCAACCACTGCGTCTTGCTCAACCATCCAAAAACAATGGAGAGGCTAGGACTTTTGTCCCAGCCTCTTTTCTCACGGTGGAAAGTTTCAGTATATTTAGGATTGAATTTCAATAGTCGAAATTCTTTTTATTTCTTTGGAGAGTCACCTATTCAACATTTTTATTTTATAAGAATTCTTTTCTGCATTTTTTTTAGAAATATTTGAGAATTGCTTGATAGTTATTTGAAAAGCAAGCTGTATACTAAGAATGTAAAGAAAACAACTAGTCATTTGGACGAAGGAGAAAGCCATGGAAAAAGTATTAGAAATTTCCCAGTTGAGTAAAAAATTTGGTCATCAATACGCCTTAAATGATGTGAATCTCACCATTCACAAAGGGGATGTCTATGGACTCATCGGTAAAAATGGAGCAGGAAAGACCACACTGATCAAGGTGATCACCCAGCTGATTCAAGAAACTGATGGAAGTGTCTCTCTCTTTTCTTCGACGAATCGTTCCCAGTGGACACAAGCTCTAAAGCGCGTTGGATCCGTCATTGAAAGCCCTGTAGCCCACAAGCATATGACCGCCTATCAAAACTTGTTCTACTTTTGTAAGGTAGCTCATATCCCAAATCCTGACCAGGTCATCAAAGAAACCCTGAATTATGTCGGTCTAAAGAACACAGGGAAGAAGAAGTTCCGAGATTTTTCTCTCGGAATGAAACAACGCTTGGGAATCGCGATTGCGCTCATTGCCAAGCCTGATTTTCTCATTTTGGACGAGCCGATCAATGGCCTTGATCCTGTCGGGATCAAGGAATTCCGTCAGATGATCAAGCGCCTTAATGACGAACTTGGGATGACCATTCTCATTTCCAGTCATATCCTCTCCGAACTCTATCTGGTTGCCAATCGCTTTGGCATTGTCGATCAAGGGCGCCTGATCAAAGAGATTAGCAAGGCTGAATTCGAAGAACAGGGAGAAGATTACATCATCCTTAAGACCAACCAGTTAGCTTTGGCCAGTCAACTCATCCAAGATGAGCTTCATCATCGGATCAAGGTCATTGATAAGGACGGTGTGATCCATATCTTCGGACAGACCCATGATATTAAAGTGATCGTCAAAGCTTTGGTTCAAGCAGATATTGATGTAGACGAAATCTACTATGCCCGCCAAGATCTGGAAAAATTCTTTACAGACTTGGTAGATTAGAAGGAACCCGAACACCGTCTTCTTGCAGTATTTAGGCTATATATTTATTTAGGAGTTTTATCATGTTGCATACGATTCAAGCTGATTTTTACAGACTTTTTCGCTCCAAAGGTTTTTGGATTACAGAAGCCATTCTCATCCTCCTCATCCTGGCTGGAGTCATTTTTGGAGCGACTGCTCACTTTGGTGTCAATACGGAATCCACACTCCCCCAAGCGACAGAAGTTTGGACGGGCTTTAAAGCCTTGACCAATTACTCTGCCAGCATCAGTATGACCATCTTCTTTACGATAATTATCGTCACCTTGGTTCTGGGAACGGACCTAACACAAAACTTATACAAAAATAGTCTGGCCTACGGCGTTTCGCGCACCAGCTATTACTTTGCAAAAAGTGCGGTTATCCTGACCATTGCCCTCTTTCAATTTCTAGTTGTTTATGGTTTTGTCTTCTTACTTGCGACCCTCTGCAATGGAATGGGAGTCATGCCTGAGCATTTCGTGTCTCATTTTGGTTTGACCTTCCTACTTCAGTTTCTCTCTACCTTGGCTTGGGTCAGCATTACTTCCTTTCTCCTTTACGCTAGCCAATCCATTACCCTGGCCTTTGTCGGCTACTTCGTTGGAAATCTCTTCTTAAGCCTGCCTGCGCTCTTCTTTAAAGATATTGAGATTTTCCACTATCTCAATTTGGAATTCCAATATTCCATGGTCCAAAGTACAACAGCAATGGTCAACACTCTCGTGATCGCTCTTGGATTCATCCTTGTTTTCGGTTTCCTAGGACTCGCTACTTTTAAGCACAAAGATTTATAACAAAAAGGCTTGACGAGTGCTCAAGCCTTTTTTCTTAGTGTAATGGTCAAGAGAAACCAGTCTGCCTCTGTCGCTAGTTGTAAGTCGCCCCCTAAAATCTCTACAAAATTTTGAATGATGTAAAGGCCTAAGCCAGATGACTCTTCTGTATCCGATAGATTTTCTGAGTAGAAGCGACTAGCTAGTTGGTCTAAGTGCTGGATTGGTTGTTGTACGATATTGCGCAATTCGAGCCGAATCGTGTCTGCGTCCGAGACCAAGGTCAAGCGCGCCTGGTCCTTTCCATGCTTGAGGACATTGCTGAGCATATTTTGCAAGAGACGCTCCCAAAGCTCAGGGTCACTAGCATAATGAAGCTCCTCTTCGAGCTCTACTTCTAAGGCAATCCCTGCTTCCGACAAGCTATCGTAATATTGGAATAACTGCTGGGTTAAGACTTGACTGAGATTGACATCCGAAATTTGAGGCTGAATCGCTCCTTCCATCAAGCGTCTGTATTCCAAGAGAGACTCCAAGCGCTTGGAGACGACTTGAAGATTGGAAGCAATTTTATTGAGTTTTTCCCTCTCTTGCGTCCCTCCCTTGATGATTTGTTGGGTATAACCCGATGCGATGGTCAAAGGCGTCCGGATATCGTGGGCAATATTACTGATGGCCATATCCATGGTCTTTTTTCTTTAAAGGCGATCCGATTGGTCCGCTCGATCTGTTCAAAGAGCCCCTCGATTTGCTTGGTCAAGGTGACGAATTCTTTTTTTGATACACGGGACGCTAGCCGTACGCCACTCCCGCTTTGAAGTTTTTCTTGAATCTGCTCCTTTAAATCCTTTAAGGCAGAAAGCAGGCGAACGTAGCCCAACCCCAAGAGAAGGACAAGGACGACTAGAGTGAAAACCAATCCCCACATTACTGATCTCCTTTCAAGCGAACACCCAAGCCCCAAATCGTTTCGATATAGTCCTCATTTGGATCCAGTTGAGCAATTTTTTTTCGAAGATTGCTCAGTTGAGCGTTGAGGGTGTTGTCCCCAGGTAGATAAGCTTCCTCCCAGACCGCCTCATATAATTCTTCTTTGGTAAAAATCTTCTTTGGATGCGCCAGCAAGGTCTCAAAAATTTGGAATTCTTTTTTACCCAAGCGAAGCGTCTGATCGCCCGACTCCAGTTCAAAGGTTTCCGGATTTAGGAGCACATTCTTAACTATTTGTTTTTTCGATTGTTGACGATTCTGTATAGGGACTCCTTGATTTCTCAACTGCACCGTCACCCGCGCGTAGACCTCATCTAGATTAAAGGGCTTGACGATATAATCATTGGCACCTGCGAGGAGATACTGGCTAATGAGGTGCTTGTCCCCCAGGGCTGTCAGCATTATGACAGGCACCCGACTCTGCCTGCGGACTTCTTCTAGGACCTGATCGCCATTTTTTCCAGGAAGCATGATATCCAGAAGAATCAAGTCAATCGCTTCTTGCTGGAAGAGTCGCAAACCTTCTGTACCGGAATAAGCCTGAAGCACCTCATGGTCTTCCCTTAACAGACTATATAAAATCTCTTGGATATCATTATTGTCTTCGATTAATAAGATTCGTGCCACCTACCCTAGCTCCTCTTTTCTTTACTTGCGAAATCAGTTCTATTCCCCTAGCCTATCAAATAAAGGGACCCTCGTCAATAAGTATTTAAAAGAAATACCCGATCAAGTAGCTTCCTTCTTCCTATAGGGGACGCGTTTCGTTGATCATTCTCCTTGCTTGCAATGACTCCTTTTATCAATAGAAGGAGTGATTGTACAGACGAGCAAAGCTTTTTTGTCCCCTCTTGAAGGGCATAGATGAATCCAGGTTTCTTTCTCCGATCTCTGAAGAGACGAGGTCCATCCGATTGTCAGGCATAATCTTTTCCTTTTATTAAGTTTTAGTTCCCTTCCTTTTGAAGTGATACCAGAGCAAGTAGTGGATACTTAAGATTTATTCAGCCTTTGAAACGAACGAACCACTGATGATGGATATAGCTAGACAAGTATAGGAATTTTTGATAGAATGGGTCTATTGAAAGAGGTCTTTTCGAGAGAATTTTTAAGCGAGTTTGGGGTGGTGGAAGCCAAGCAAGTCAACGATACAGATGGCGCTTTCGGATAAAAATTGAACAAAATGAAGTAATAAATCAGGGTGGAACCGCGTTTCTGACGCCCCTAGGTCACATGACTTAGGAGCAGAGACACGGTTCTTTTTGTATCCTGAGTCACAAGAAACTTTATGAATAAGGAGTAAAATATGTCCAAAAAATTGACTTTCCACTGCTTCAGTGGCAGCTACCTCCTTATAGTCGGACTGCCCCACGCTCAGCACTAGGGTGCCTGAGCTAGACGCAGTACTAACTCGTCTTGCCTCGTAAAATCGACGAGGCAGACTCGTGTCGCAAGAAATTATAGAAAAAGGAGTAAAACATGTCTAAAAAATTGACTTTCCAGGAAATCATCCTTACTTTGCAGCAATACTGGAATGACCAGGGTTGTATGCTCATGCAGGCTTATGATAATGAGAAGGGTGCGGGAACCATGAGTCCGTACACCTTCCTTCGTGCCATTGGTCCTGAGCCGTGGAATGCGGCTTATGTAGAGCCATCTCGTCGTCCAGCTGACGGTCGTTATGGGGAAAACCCTAACCGTCTTTACCAACACCACCAATTCCAAGTGGTTATGAAACCATCACCATCAAACATCCAAGAACTCTACCTTGAGTCGTTGGAAAAATTGGGGATCAATCCATTGGAACACGATATTCGTTTCGTTGAAGACAACTGGGAAAACCCATCAACTGGATCAGCAGGTCTTGGTTGGGAAGTGTGGCTTGACGGGATGGAAATCACACAGTTCACCTACTTCCAACAAGTGGGTGGGTTGGCAACTGGCCCTGTTACCGCTGAGGTCACTTATGGATTGGAACGCTTGGCTTCTTACATCCAAGAAGTAGATTCTGTTTACGATATTGAGTGGGCTCCAGGTGTGAAATACGGAGAAATCTTCCTTCAACCAGAATATGAACACTCCAAATACAGCTTTGAAGTTTCTGACCAAGACATGCTTCTTGAAAACTTTGAGAAATTTGAAAAAGAAGCAGGGCGTGCTTTGGAATTAGGCCTTGTTCACCCAGCCTATGATTACGTTTTGAAATGCTCCCATACCTTCAATCTGCTTGACGCTCGTGGAGCGGTATCCGTTACAGAACGTGCCGGTTACATTGCTCGCATCCGGAACCTGGCCCGTGTCGTAGCCAAAACCTTCGTCGCAGAACGCAAAAAACTCGGTTACCCACTACTCGACGAAGCCACACGCGCCAAACTCCTAGCAGAAGAGGAAGAGTAAAGAGAGCCTATTAGATGGGATTGGATGATCGAGCAATCCTACAGAACCAGTTGCTGCAGTGATAAAGGTATCGTTAGAGAAACTAACGATACCAGGCAAAATTGGAGACCTTAGGCTCCAATTTTAGCAATGAAACGACGAAGTCGGTTGCTTGCGTGCCAATCACATAAGGCAAACTGGAAAAAAAGATATTTTTCGGAGAAAAAACATGACAAAAAACTTATTAGTAGAACTAGGACTTGAAGAGTTGCCAGCCTACGTTGTCACACCAAGTGAAAAACAACTCGGTGAAAAAATGGCAGCCTTCTTGGATGACAACCGTCTTTCATACGACAGCCTTCAAACCTTCTCGACACCACGCCGCTTGGCTGTCCGTGTCATTGGTTTGGCGGATCAACAAACGGATTTGACCGAAGATTTCAAAGGGCCTTCTAAGAAAATCGCCTTAGATAGCGATGGAAACTTCTCAAAAGCAGCTCAGGGATTTGTCCGTGGAAAAGGCTTGACCGTTGAGGATATCGAATTCCGTGAAGTCAAAGGGGAAGAGTACGTTTATGTGACCAAGCACGAATCTGGAAAACCAGCTAAAGAAGTTCTGGCTGGCCTTCCAGAAGTGCTTGCTTCATTGACATTCCCTGTTAGCATGCACTGGGCCAACAACACCTTTGAATACATTCGCCCTGTTCACACCTTGACCGTTCTTTTGGGCGACGAAGCGCTCGACCTTGATTTCTTGGATATCACCTCAGGTCGTGTGAGCCGTGGGCATCGTTTCCTTGGACACGAAGTGGAAATTACCAATGCGGATTCTTATGAAGAAGACCTTCGTACCGTTTACGTGATTGCGGATAGCAAAGAACGTGAAAATATGATTCGGGAGCAAATCAAGGCTATCGAAGCAGAACAAGGTGTTCAAGTTCAAATCGAAGAAGGTCTTTTGAATGAAGTCTTGAACTTGGTCGAATACCCAACTGCCTTTATGGGAAGTTTTGACACTAAATATTTGGAGGTTCCAGAAGAAGTCTTGGTGACCTCAATGGAAACGCATCAACGTTACTTTGTAGTACGTGACCTGAATGGTCAGCTCAAACCAAACTTCATCTCAGTCCGGAATGGGAACGCAGCCCACTTGGAAAATGTCGTTCGAGGAAATGAAAAAGTCTTGGTGGCGCGTCTCGAAGATGGGGAGTTCTTCTGGCGTGAAGACCAAAAATTGAAGATTGAAGACCTCGTTGCGAAATTGGCACACGTGACTTTCCATGAAAAAATTGGTTCTCTATCAGAACACATGGCGCGTGCGGGTGTCATTGCAGCGTCACTAGCTGAGCAAGCTGGTTTGACGGCGGAAGAAAGAGCAGCCGTCGCTCGTGCAGCTGAAATCTACAAATTTGACCTCTTGACGGGTATGGTCGGAGAGTTCGATGAATTGCAAGGAATCATGGGTGAAAAATACGCCCTCCTCGCTGGTGAAGATGCTGCGGTAGCGACCGCTATCCGTGAGCACTACCTTCCTGATGCAGCAGATGGTGCCCTTCCAGAAACTAAGGTTGGTGCGATCCTTGCCCTTGCAGATAAATTGGATACCCTCCTTT
>NZ_KQ969506.1:932953-973679 GCF_001578875.1 Streptococcus sp. DD13 | reverse complement strand
GTTGGCTTGATTCCATCAGGTTCCAATGATCCTTATGCGCTTCGTCGTGCCACACAAGGGATTGTTCGTATCTTGGATGCCTTTGGCTGGCACATCCCGATGGATGAGTTGATTGAAAGCCTTTATGCCCTTTCATTTGATAGCCTTTCCTATGACCATCAAGCAGAAGTGCTCCACTTCATCAAAGCGCGCGTGGACAAGATGATGGGACGCACACCAAAAGATATCAAAGAAGCTGTTCTTGCTGGTTCAAACTTTGTCGTTGCAGATATGCTGGAAGCAGCTGAAGCTCTTTCGGAAGCTGCGAAGACGGATGGCTATAAGTCTGCTGTTGAGTCCCTCTCTCGTGCCTTCAACTTGGCAGAAAAAGCAGATGCTTCAGTAGCAGTCGATGCTAGTCTCTTTGAAAATGATCAAGAAAAAGCCCTTGCTAAAGCGATTGATGAGCTTGAATTGACAGGTTCAGCTAGTGACAAATTGGCTCAACTCTTTGCTCTGAGCCCAGTCATCGATGCCTTCTTTGACAATACTATGGTCATGGCAGAAGATGAGGCTGTGAAGAACAACCGTCTGGCCCTTCTTGCAGGCCTTGTCGCAAAAGCTAAGGCTGTCGCAGCTTTTAACCAATTGAACACAAAATAAGGACTGATAACTGGTAGAAAGAAGGTTTGATGATGACACCTGAAAAAATCGCTCGAATCAATGAGCTGGCTAAAAAGAAAAAACAGAAGGATTGACTGCTGAAGAAAAAGTGGAGCAGGCCAAACTTCGGGAAGAATACATCGAAGGCTACCGCCGTGCGGTACGCCACCATGTAGAAGGCATTAAGATTGTGGATGAAGAAGGTAATGATGTCACTCCAGAAAAACTACGCCAAGTCCAACGGGAAAAAGGTTTGCACGGCCGTAGTTTGGATGATCCAAAGTCCTAAATCTCGCAGGAATAGCGCCCGAACAGTCTAGAATGATTAGGAATAAACCACGGAGAGTGGGACGACGAAATCGAATTCTAACGAATGACCGATTTCGTCGTTCCACTCTCTTTTGTGATGGTCAAAATAAAAATGGATCAAGCGCTATAAAAATAGCAGAACGTCAATAGAAAGGGGCAAGAATTCCCTTTACAAAAGGAAATTGAAAACCTCCGCATCCTTGCATGCGGAGGTTTTCTTATTAGGACATTCGATTGGTGAATTCTTCAAAATGGTCTACAAGGTCATTTGTTGCAACGGCAACGATCGTCTCTTCGGTATTAAAAACGTATTCGGGCATCACCTGAATATTGAGTTCTTTTGTCAGCATGTCTCGGTAGGCGATGATATTCATCAGGTATTTTTGTCTCAATTTTAATTGAACCAAACTCTTCCCTATCCAAGACTCCGGAGGACGAAATTCGATGATAGACGTTTTGTCATCCAGCTCAATGACCTCAGTAGTATAGCGATGAAGGAGTTGCTTGGCGATAGACACCCCTGTTTCTCTTTCAGGGGAAATCACCTTATCGGCTCCAATTTTCAACAAAACTTCAGACATGGTCTTGCTTTTTACTTTGGCAATCACGGTCTCGACACCCAGAGATTTACAGTGTAGGACTGCCAGAACACTGGATTCTAAGTTTTCACCTGTCGCAACAACAACTGCGTCGCAACTATCGATACCGGCGGCACGAAGGAGGTCTTTGTCTGTAATATCCCCGATGATTCCCCGGGACAGGATGGCCTCGAGTTGATTGACCTGGTAGTCATGGTCATCTACAGCGATGATGTCGCAGTTGTATTTGCTAAGTGTTTTGGCAATCGTGGAGCCAAAGGTTCCTAAGCCTAAAATTCCAATCGTGTATGACATATCTTCTCCTTTAAACAATCATAGATGATCTTGAATAATGAATGGCCTTTTCCTTCCCATCCTTTTGAGAGGACAGGCTCAGCAAAATGGACATTGGTCCAACTCTGCCAAAGAACATGAGGGCCATGATAATAAATTGACTCAGTTGAGTAAGATCAGGGGTGAGGTTGGCTGTAACTCCTACAGTAGCAAGAGCAGACATCGCCTCAAACATCAGGCTCAAAAGGGGTTTTCCAGGATCGGTTAAGGTAAGTAAGAGGAGCCCCCCGATGAAGGTAGAAATAAAAATAGCGGACACGGCGAAGGCTTTCCGGATGGTAAGCGGATCAATGGTATGGTGTCTAAAGTTTGTATAGGGATGGCCGGCAATTTCGCTTTTAGCGTAGAGGAGTAAGACGAGAAAAGCTGTGATCTTGATCCCACCTGCGGTCCCCCCAGGAGCGCCTCCCAGCATCATTTGGAGGATATAGAGCAACATAGTAGAAGGCTGGGCTTGACTATAGTCAATGGAAGCAAAGCCGGCTGTTCGCATCGTAACCGTTTGGAAAAAGGAAGCTAGGATTTTCTCAAATTGGGGAAGGTTTCCAATGGTATGAGGATTGTTGTATTCGGTTAGAAAGGTTAGAATGGTCCCGCTTAGCAGGATGATTGTCGTTAAAGCAAGAACGACTTTTGTGTGGAAGCGGATTTTAGGGCGGTGTTTTTTGAAAAAGATTTGTCCACGGAGGTCAAACCAGACAGCAAAGCCCAATCCTCCCATAATGATCAAGGAGGCAATCGTCAAATTGACTAGGGGATCTCCGACATAATCTTGGAGGCTGTTAGATCCGAAATTATCAAAACCGGCATTACAAAAGGCAGAAATGGCTAGAAAGATGGAGGTAAAAGAACCTCTTGCCCATCCAAAAGTCGGAATAAATCGAAAACTAAGGAGCAGGGCACCGATAGCCTCTGTGACAAAGGTGAAGGTAAAGACGGAGTAAAAGAAGGAACGGAAATGCTTGGTATTTGAAACACTTAGAGCTTCTTGAAGAGTAGCCATATTGATAAAATTTAGCTTTCGTCGTCCCCATAGGGCGATTAAGCCGATGAAGCTAATGAGAGAAAGCCCCCCAATCTGCATTAAAAGCATGCAGATGATTTGGCCAAAAGTTGTGTAAGTGGCTGCTACTGAGACTGTAAAGAGGCCAGTCACACAAACCATGGAAGTAGCGGTAAATAGATTGTCCCAGTAATGAGCCTTAGAGGTCGCTAGTTGTGAAATCGGTAAGGACAGTAAAATCGACCCAACCAATATAACGCCCAGAAAACTCAGAATGATACGTCTCGTTGGGGTCAATTTCAATTTTAAGAGCAAAGTAGACATGATGAGCCTTTCCGTATTGTTGATCGTGTTCACTTGTTATTTTAACATAATTTTTCTGTCTTCTTCCTATCTTTTATATAGTTTCAGATTCTATCACTGAAGAATGAGCGTCCCGGTTACGAGAAGTTTATTTCGGACGTCATGTTGATTGGATTCTCATTTCTTTTTTGTTGTGAGATGCCTCGATTCAATGAATCAGAAAATGTAGATTCTTCAATGACTCCCGCTATTTTCTGCTATCCATTTTCATTTTGAGGTTAGTTGGGTCCGCTTGATTCGATCAAAAAGAAATTGTTTCGGTTTTTCCTAGCCGACTTCTTGTGATATAATAGATAAGATATGACCCAAGAATTTAATCATACAACGGTTTTGTTGCAGGAAACAATTGATATGCTGGATGTCAAACCAGATGGCATCTATGTGGATGCGACACTAGGTGGTGCTGGCCATAGTGACTACTTACTGAGCCAATTGTCCGACAAGGGCCACCTTTATTGTTTTGATCAGGATCAGGTGGCGATTGACCATGCTAAAGTACGTCTCGCTCCTTATATCGAGCGGGGCATGGTGACCTTTATCAAAGATAATTTTCGATATCTCCAATCAAGGCTGGCTGCTCTAGGAGTGACGGAGATTGATGGAATTTGCTATGATCTGGGCGTTTCGAGTCCCCAGTTGGATGAGCGGGAACGAGGATTTTCTTATAAAAAGGACGCTCCGTTAGACATGCGGATGAATAGAGAGGCTTCGTTAACGGCTTATGAGGTGGTCAATAGCTATGCTTATCATGATTTGGTCCGAATTTTTTTTAAGTATGGAGAAGATAAGTTTTCCAAGCAGATTGCTCGTAAAATCGAGCAAGCAAGAGTCCTAAAGCCGATTGAAACAACGACTGAATTGGCAGAACTCATCAAGGCTGCCAAGCCTGCCAAAGAGCTGAAAAAAAAGGGACATCCGGCTAAGCAGATCTTTCAGGCTATTCGGATTGAAGTAAATGATGAGCTGGGGGCGGCAGATAGCTCTATCCAACAAGCGATGGATATGCTCGCTTTGGATGGAAGGATTTCAGTGATTACCTTTCATTCCCTAGAGGATCGTTTGACCAAACAGCTCTTTAAAGAGGCTTCTAGTGTTGATATTCCAAAAGGCTTACCCTTCATCCCTGAGGAGCTCCAGCCTAAGATAAAATTGGTCAATCGCAAGCCGATACTTCCAAGTCAGAAAGAATTAGCAGCCAACAACCGAGCCCACTCAGCTAAGTTGCGCGTGGCTCAGAAAATACACCTATAATTAAAAGAGGTTCTTCCATGTTACCTAGTCAAGATAAAGAAACCAGCCGGAATCTATTAACTAAAAGATTTCAAACCTTTTCTCGAATTGAAAAGGCCTTTTATAGTAGTATTGTTTTTTCTGGAGTAGTTCTGGCTATCGGAATCATTTTTCTACAGACGCGTCTCCAGCAAGTACGGTTGGAAATGGCAGATATCACGCAACAAAATGAAGCCAAGCAGGTGGAAATTAACGAGGCAGAACAATCCATCAATGAATTGGGAAGTTATGCGAATTTGATGAAGATTGCGAAAAAGGGGAAATTGACCTTTAATAATCAGAATATCGGAGTAGTCAATCCAGATGAATAAAAGAAATTTTGGGAAAAGGGCCCTGATCCGCTATATTTTAAAACAACGGAGTCGCCCAGGAAACAATCGTCGGCGTGTCGGTCAAAATTTAATCCTGCTTTCGATTTTTATCTTTGCTGTTTTTTAATTAATTTTGCAGTGATTATCGGGACGGATCATAAGTTTGGAGTCAAACTCTCGGAGGCTGCTTTAAAAGTTCACCAATCCGTCCAAGTCAACTCTGCCCGCCGTGGGACGATTTATGACCGAAATGGTCAACCCATTGCCGAGGATTCAACGACCTATACCATCTATGCGATCGTAGATAAGACCTATGCACGAGCCAACGGAGAAAAGCTTCATGTTCAAGAAAGCCAATACAACCAGGTGGCAGATATTCTCAATAAGCAACTTGGATTGGAAAAAAACTATGTCTTAGAGCAACTGAAGCAAAAAAATGCTTTCCAAGTCTATTTCGGTGCCAAGGGCAAGAATATTAGCAATACGACGATGACAGCCATCACCAATGCGATGGACCAAGCAGGAATCAAAGGAATCGCCTTTAATTCTAGTCCTAGCCGACTCTATCAAAATGGCCACTTTGCTAGTCACTTGATTGGTCTAGCTAGTCTGAGGGACAACGAGGATGGTAGCCAAAGCCTAGTTGGAAATACCGGATTGGAACAAGCCTTTAATGGGATTTTATCCGGAAAAGATGGACGAACCGTCTATGAAAAGGACAGCGCAGGACGTCTCCTTCCTGGGACAGACATTATTGAGGAGAAGACAGTCAACGGTCAGGATGTTTATACTACGCTTTCTGTTGACTTGCAGATGTCTCTTGAGTCCAATATGGACAATTATATAAGCAAAACTCAACCTGTTAATGCGCAGGCCACCATTATGTCTGCCAAGACAGGAGAAATTCTTGCCACGACCCAACGTCCAACATTTGATGCGAGCACCCAAGAAGGAGTTAATGACAAAGACTTTTCTTGGTCGACCCTTCTATACCAAGGTCAGTATGAGCCTGGTTCTACGATGAAGGTGATGACCTTGGCTGCAGCAATTGATAATGGAACCTTTAATGCTAACGCGGTCTACACCAATAATACCTACAAGGTCATCGATACGGAGATCAATGACTGGGAAGTCAATGAAGGAAAGCCGACCCGAACCATGACCTTTGCCCAAGGTTTTGCCTTCTCTAGTAATGTCGGGATGACCATGTTGGAACAACAAATGGGCAAGGATAAATGGCTCAATTATCTGAACAAGTTTAAGTTTGGCTACCCAACTCGCTTTGGGATGCTGGGAGAAAGCTTTGGCTCGCTACCAGAAGATAATGAAGTGTCCATTGCCATGTCAGCCTTTGGTCAGGCGATTTCAGTCACGCCGATTCAAATGATGCGGAGTTTCTCTGCTATCGGAAATGATGGGGTGATGTTGGAACCAAAGATTATTTCTGGGATTTACGACTCTAATGACCGGTCAGCTCGTGTAGCAAAACCAGAAGAGATTGGGCATCCGGTCTCAAAATCTGCTGCTGCGCAAACGCGAAATTATATGATTAGTGTTGGGACGGACCCGACTTATGGAACTCTCTATGCCTCTTCTTTAGGCGGACGCATTATCTCAGTAGATGGCTATAATATTGCAGTTAAGTCCGGTACGGCACAGATTGCGGCATCTGCTAAGGATGGTGGAGGCTATTTGCAAGGAGCGCATGACCATGTGTACTCCGTCGTAGCGATGATTCCAGCTGAAGATCCTAAATTTATCATGTATATGACAGTGCAACAGCCTAAGAGTATGACTGGGATTGAATGGGCGGATATTTTTAACCCCATGCTGACGCAAGCGATGCAATTAGATAGTACCTTAAACTTATCCAACTCATCCGTTGCCCTAAATGATACGGGCAAAGAAACAGAGTATGTGCCGGGTGATGCCACGAAATTAATGGACAAGTTAGGATTAAAAAATCCCCTTCCTGGAGATGTCGCAGATGAATTACGGCGTCATCTTGTTCATCCGGTCGTGGTTGGAAACGGATCGACGATTATAGCTGCATCCTTTGATGCAGATGAGAAGGTAAAGGCCAACCAGCAAGTCTTGCTCTTGACCGAAAAGCCGAACTCCGAAAACGCTGAGAGCTTAACGATTCCAGATATGTACGGCTGGACCAAAGCTAACGCCACATTGTATGGAGAGTGGATGGGGATAGAAATCACCTTTAAGGGCAAGGGGTCCAAGGTGACAGCTCAAAGTGCGAACACAGGAACTCTGGTTTCTCAAACGAAAAAAATCACATTAACGTTAGGAGATTAACATGTACGCTGCTCTTGTTGCAGGCATCTTATCCTTTTTTGTGACGGTTCTATCAATTCCGTCTTTTATCCGTTTTTATCAAGCCAAGCGGATCCAAGGTCAACAGATGCATGAAGATGTCAAACAGCACCAGTTTAAGGCTGGTACGCCGACGATGGGTGGGGTTGTCTTTCTGACAGTTGCACTTCTTGTTAGCTTAGTTTTACCTTTTCTTGTCCCTGTCAAAATGACGAGTGCCACCTACGGTATCCTTTTGATTCTCTTTGTTTATGGCCTGGTTGGGTTTTTGGATGATTTTTTGAAGATTTTTCGTCAAGTGAATGAAGGGCTTAAGCCCCTGCAAAAGCTAAGTCTTCAAATTCTAGGTGGGTTGATTTTCTACTTCCTTCACTTCCAACAAGCCGGTGGAGAAGGTGCGACCACTCTTCATGTGTTGAATTGGCAATTCCCTTTGGGAGCTCTTTACATTGTGTTTATGCTCTTTTGGGTTGTTGGCTTCTCCAACGCAGTGAATCTGACCGACGGGATTGACGGATTGGCTTCCATTTCAGTTGTCATCAGTCTTTCTGCTTATGCCTATATCGCTTATCGCCAAGGGCAAATGGATATCCTCTTTTTATGTGTCAACTTGATTGGGGGACTGCTTGGTTTCTTTGTCTTTAACCACAAGCCAGCCAAGATTTTCATGGGAGATGTGGGGTCTCTAGCCTTAGGTGGAGTCTTAGCGGTGATTTCAATTGCGCTTCACGTCGAGTGGACCTTGCTGTTGATTGGTTTGGTTTATGTTCTTGAAACCAGTTCAGTTATGATCCAAGTGACCTACTTTAAAATAAGCAAGCGGAAGTACGGAGAAGGGCGTCGGATTTTTCGGATGACTCCCTTCCACCATCACCTCGAATTAGGAGGCTTATCAGGCCGAGCAGATAAGTGGTCAGAATGGAAGGTAGATGCCTTTTTATGGAGTCTGGGTCTCCTCATGAGCTTGGTGACCTTGGCGATTTTATACCTCTAATCGAGAGGACATCTTCATCAAGGAAAAATGAGAGATCAAAGAAGGGAGAGAGTAGGAACTGGTTTTTCTACTATATACTCCCTTCTTTTTCTGTTATAATAGGAAAAGTAGAAATAAAGAGGATCACATGAAATTTACAGATTTTACATTAAAGCCCTATATTCAAACAGCCCTCAGGGCGATTCGGTTTGAAAAGCCAACCCCTGTCCAAGAAAAGTTGATTCCTGTCATCTTGTCTGGACGAGACCTTGTTGGGGAGTCAATGACAGGTTCTGGGAAAACCCATACCTTTTTGTTGCCAATTTTTCAAAAACTAGAGGAAAAAGAAGACTATGTTCAAGCCGTCATTACGGCTCCGTCACGCGAATTGGCGAGTCAGATTTACCAAGCGGCTCGTCAACTGGCACAACACTCTCCAGAAGAAGTTCGTGTTGCCAACTATGTCGGAGGGACGGATAAACTCCGTCAGAAGGAAAAATTACAGGTCAACCAGCCACATATCGTGATTGGGACACCAGGTCGAATTGATGATTTGGTGAGATCAGGCGATTTGGACATTCATCGTGCGACTACTTTTGTCGTGGACGAAGCCGATATGACGCTTGATATGGGATTTCTTGAAACCGTCGATCAGATTGCCAGTCGCCTGCCTAAGAACGTCCAATTTTTGGTGTTTTCTGCAACGATTCCCCAGAAATTACAGCCTTTTTTGAAGAAGTACCTTAACAATCCTGTTATGGAACAAATCAAGTCGGAAACCGTCATCGCTGATACCATTGATAACTGGCTGATTTCAACCAAAGGACAGGATCGGAACAGCTTAATTTATACGATTACTCAGCTGATGCAACCCTATTTGGCTATGATATTTGTCAATACAAAGGCACGAGCAGATGAGTTGCACCACTATTTATTGTCCCAAGGGTTAAAGGTTGCTAAAATTCACGGCGATATCCCACCGCGGGAACGAAAACGGATCATGTCCCAAGTGAAAAACCTAGACTACCAGTACATTGTAGCGACAGACTTGGCGGCTCGTGGGATTGATATCGAAGGTGTTAGTCATATTATTAATGACGCGATTCCACAGGATTTGTCTTTCTTTGTTCATCGCGTCGGTCGAGCAGGACGAAATGGTCTGGCCGGGACGGCGATCACCCTTTATCAGCCAAGTGATGATAGCGACATTCGCGAGTTGGAAAAAATGAATATCCACTTCCTTCCCAAGACAATCAAGGATGGAGAATTTCAAGATACCTATGACCGAGATCGTCGTGTGAGTCGGGAGAAAAAGCAAGAAAAACTAGACCTTGAGATGATTGGTTTGGTCAAAAAGAAAAAGAAAAAGATTAAGCCAGGTTATAAAAAGAAAATCAAATGGGCAGTGGACGAAAAACGGCGCAAGACCAAGCGGATTGAAAACCGAGCAAAAGGTCGTGCCGAACGCAAGGCCAAACGTCAAAGTTTTTAATTCTTGCCAAATAAAACAAGAAGGTTTATAGTATAGGAATATCAAATGTTAAATACGATTTTAGGACTCTATCTTCAGAGTCTTTTCATCGCAGCAGTCGGCATGCTTGTTGTTTGTGGTGCTTGGTTGCTATGGCATTTGGGAAGGCATCATGACAGCGAAGAAGAAAGACGGAGTTTTGTATTTGATCTCCTCATTATCTACGTCATGACAGTTCCCATATTTGCCTTTGCGGTGATTGGACTTCAGCTGATTGTGAGAGCACGATAAGGAGAGAGTATGTACGATACGATTGTAGTAGGATCAGGACCGGCAGGAATGACCGCAGCGCTTTATGCAGGTCGAAGCAATTTAAAGGTTGGACTATTGGAGCGGGGGATATACGGTGGCCAAATGAACAATACCGCCGAGATTGAAAACTATCCAGGTTATAGTATGATTTCGGGGCCGGATTTGTCTGAGAAGATGTTTGAACCTCTAGAAAACTTTGGTGTAGAGCATCTTTTTGGAAACCTTGTGCGCATTGAGACAGAAGGTCAGATTAAGAAAGTCATCACGGAGGATGAGGTTTATGAGGCCAAATCTGTCATTTTAGCGATGGGGGCTCAACACCAGCTTTTGGGAGTACCAGGAGAAGAAGCCTACAATAGCAGAGGCGTTTCTTATTGTGCGGTGTGTGATGGAGCTTTCTTTAAAGGACAAGAACTTCTCGTGGTTGGAGGAGGAGATTCGGCGGTAGAAGAAGCGATTTATCTGACACAATTTGCTTCGAAAGTCACGATTGTCCACCGCAGAGACCAATTGCGGGCCCAAAAGATTCTGCAAGACCGTGCTTTTGCGAACGAGAAAATCCATTTTATATGGGATACGGTTGTCGAAGAAATCAAGGGAGATGAGCGTAAAGTCTCTTCCGTGGTATTGAAGCATGTCAAGACAGGAGAACGTTCGGAACAAGCCTTTGGGGGAGTCTTTATCTATGTTGGATTAAATCCTCAGTCTGAAGCTGTCAAAGAACTTGGTGTGACCGACGATGGGGGATGGATCCGGACGGATGAGCATATGGCTACCAGTCAGGAAGGGATTTATGCAGTCGGAGATATCCGCCAGAAGGAACTGCGTCAGATTACAACAGCTGTTGGGGATGGCGCTATTGCTGGAAAGGCTGTGTATGACTACCTCTTAGCACTAGAAGACGAAGGATAGACGATGAAGTTTCATATTTTAGATATTAAGAAAAATCCAGAAGGTCTCTCTTTTCAGGAACAATTGGACCTAAAAGCCTCCTTAATGGAACGGAACGCAGAAATTCTGGACCTGAGTCCAGTAGATGTCCAAGGGGTCATTCGCTATGAAGCAGATCTTTACTTCTTAGAGTATCAGATGACCTATACCATCACCTTGGCTTCCAGTCGATCGATGGAACCTGTCTTGCTTGAGGAAAGTCAAGCGATTCAGGAGATATTTGTAGCGAATGAACAGGATGCGAAAAACCAAACTCTTATCGAGGAAGACCTCGTCTTGCTGATCGAAAAAGACGAGTTGTCCTTGGATGAAAGTGTCGCAGACAATATCTTGATGAATATTCCCTTGAAGGTTTTGACACCAGAAGAGGCTAGCAGGGACCTTTTCCCTCAAGGAAAAGAGTGGACGGTTCTTTCTCAGGAAGAGTATGAAAGCCTGAGCCAAGAGAACAAAGAGGCAAATAGTCCTTTTGCCGGTCTTCAAGGTCTCTTTGATTCCGACCCAGAAGAACCTCTTGGATAGAGGAAGTTATGAAGCGGGAGAGCTGGACTCTGAGATGCATTCTGGTGAAAAGCGTTACCTGTATCTCGGCCTGCTTCCTCAACAGGAGGCGAGGTCATTGAGAAAGAGCTGGCTAAGATAAATTCTTTTCATTCCCTCTTAAACATGGTAAAATAGTAGCAAATGAAATAGAGGAGTATTACATGACAAAAGCAAACTTTGGTGTTGTAGGAATGGCCGTAATGGGTCGTAACCTAGCACTTAATGTCGAATCACGTGGCTATACCGTAGCCATCTATAACCGTTCTGCTGATAAGACAGAAGATGTGGTCGCAAGCAATCCAGGGAAAAATCTTGTTCCAAGTTATGATGTGGAAAGCTTCGTAAATTCCATCGAAAAACCTCGTCGGATCATGCTTATGGTGCAAGCCGGTCCTGGTACAGATGCGACGATTCAAGCACTTTTGCCACATTTGGATAAGGGAGATATCTTGATTGATGGAGGAAATACCTTCTTCCAAGATACCATCCGTCGAAACGAAGAATTGGCTAATTCAGGGATCAACTTTATCGGAGCAGGGGTCTCTGGTGGGGAAAAAGGTGCCCTTGAAGGGCCTTCTATCATGCCTGGTGGACAAAAAGAAGCCTATGACTTGGTGGCAGATGTTTTGGAAGAAATTGCAGCGAAAGCCCCTCAAGATGGCAAACCATGTGTGACCTATATTGGCCCGGATGGAGCTGGTCACTATGTGAAAATGGTTCATAACGGGATCGAATATGGGGATATGCAGTTGATTGCAGAGTCTTACGACCTCATGCAAAACTTGCTTGGTTTGGATGCAGCTGAAATGGCTGAAATCTTTACAGAGTGGAATAAAGGAGAGCTCGATAGCTATTTGATCGAAATTACTGCTGATATCCTGACTCGTAAAGATGACGAAGGTCAAGATGGACCAATCGTTGACTACATCTTGGACGCTGCTGGAAATAAGGGGACTGGTAAATGGACCAGTCAAAATGCCCTAGATTTGGGTGTTCCTCTGTCCCTCATCACGGAATCTGTCTTTGCCCGCTACATCTCTACCTACAAAGAAGAACGTGTGCATGCAAGCAAGATCTTACCAGGTGTGGACTACAAGTATGATGGGGACAAGGGCGAGTTGATTGAAAAGATTCGTCAAGCCCTTTACTTCTCAAAAATCATCTCTTATGCTCAAGGATTTGCGCAATTGCGTGTTGCTTCCAAAGAACACAACTGGAACTTGCCATTTGCAGACATTGCTTCTATCTGGCGGGATGGCTGTATCATCCGTTCTCAGTTCTTGCAAAAGATCACGGATGCCTACAATCGTGAACCAGACCTCGCGAACTTGTTGCTCGATGAGTACTTCTTAAATGTCACCAGCAAGTACCAACAAGCTGTTCGCGATATCGTAACGATCGCAGTACAAGCTGGAGTACCAGCTCCAACTTTTTCAGCTGCAATTACCTACTATGATAGCTACCGTTCAGAAAATTTGCCAGCCAACTTGATCCAAGCGCAACGGGACTACTTCGGAGCCCACACTTATCAACGAAAAGATAAGGATGGTGTCTTCCACTATTCTTGGTACGACGAAAAATAAATATGGCCAAAAAAATCTTAATTGCTGGGAAGGAACGTAGTCTTTCGCATTTTGTCTCCATGGAACTGCAAAAGCAGGATTATATTGTAGAATATGCTGGAACTGGTGCTGAGGCGATTTCTTTGACGCAAGAGACTGATTTTGACTTGCTGATTGTGAGTTACCGCTTATCGGATATGACCAGTACCGAGTTAAATCAGCAATTATCTCAAACCAAACCAGGTTTGGTGATGATTGTCGTACTGGAAGATCATGAGATGAAGGACCACCAAGTGGCTATTGAAGAATATGCTGCCTTGATCGTGATTAAGCCCTTCATCATTTCCGATTTGATTGATCAAGTCACGGATATCTTTATGGCGCGTGATTATATTGATGAGCATTGTAAGCAGGTTCGCCTAAAGGCTGCTTACCGGGATTTGGAAATTGACTTTCAGCATCGGACCGTTTCACGAAATGGGCAACAGATTAATCTGACTCGTCGAGAATATGACTTGCTAGCAGCCTTGATGGATAGTCAAGGGGTTGTCAGCCGACATCAGCTGTTAGACCGTGTTTGGAAGTACGAAGCAGTGAATCAAACCAACATCGTAGATGTCTATGTCCGCTATCTGCGTGGCAAGCTAGACCTGCCGGGTAAGGAATCCTATATCCAAACAGTTCGTGGCAAGGGATACGTGATGCGAGAAGAATAGAGTATCACTCGAACATTAAATCATGCATGAAGAGAGGAAAGTTCATTTCCTCTCTTTTTATGATCTCTTTGATTGACAAATGTAGTCCAAAAGAGTAGACTATTCGTATCAAAAGGTTTACAGATGTAAATCAAAAGGAGGGAGCAATGCATATTTCAAATGCCGAGTGGCAAGTCATGAAAATCATATGGATGAAAGGGAATTTGACGAGTAGTGATCTGATTGAACAATTGGCAGACCGTTTTTCCTGGTCCAAGTCAACCATCAAAACCCTCTTGAGTCGTCTGGTGGACAAGCAGTGTCTATCAAGAGAAAAGCGGGGGAAGTCTTACCTTTACTCTGCTCTATTGACCCAGGAAGAGAGCCTTGAGGTGGTCGTAGAAGACGTGCAAAGCAAGGTTTGTTCTCGGAAAATGAAGCAGGTTCTTGCAAAACTTGTGGATCAGAGTGATTTTACCCTTTTCGAATTGCAGGAGTTGCAATGTTTACTAGAAAAAAAGAAGCTAGAAGCCGTTCCAGAGGTGGCTTGCAATTGTATGTAGAGATTACCTTGTCTCTGAATGAAAGGAAGGTCGAAAGATGACGCTAATCGTATCTATTATTTGTCTAGCCATAATTGCTTTTATCTGGTGGTGGTTTTTTGGACATCACGAGGAGGATGGGAAGCGTGCTCAGCGGCGGTCGGGCTATCAAGAGATTGAAGTAGAGGTGATGGGAGGGTATTCTCCAAGCCGAATCATTTTGAAAAAAGATGTGCCTGCTCGGATTGTTTTCCACCGAAAGGACCCCTCTTCGTGTTTAGACCAAATCGTCTTTCCAGACTTTGGGGTGCATGCGGATTTGCCCTTAAACGACCGCTATGTGGTGGAGATTACACCAAAAGAGAGCGGGACATATGGCTTTGCGTGTGGGATGAACATGATGCATGGACAGCTCATTGTGGAATAAGGGATTTTCGTGCGTTCAAAATGGAAGTTTTTGCAAGGACTGCAGAGTGGTGAAGGAAATGGCCTTTTCGTAATGTATGTCCAGCACAGTGTATAAGGGAGAGAATATGTCAGAACTACATATGGCCAATTTAGAAAATGGCATTCAAAAGATCAGAATTAGGGCAGAAAAGGGCTACCACCCAGCTCATATCCGACTGCAAAAGGGAGTTCCGGCTGAGCTGACCTTTCATCGGACGACTCCTTCAGCCTGTTACAAAGAAATTTTATTTGAACACGAGGGGATTTTAGAGCCGATTGCGGAAGGAGAAGAGCGGGTCATTCGCTTTACCCCTCAGGAAACGGGGGAATTTGAGTTTTCGTGTGGGATGAAAATGCAAAAAGGAACCTACACGGTTGTGGAACCATCCAGTCGCCGTCCATGGGGGACCTGGGAACGATTTCTCTTAGCGACGGTGTTTTCTGCCGTCTTATTGCTATTGATGATTGGGATGTACACGGGTCTCTTCAGTCACGAGTGGATGCGCTGGGGAACGTTTATAGCAACGACTCCTATCATGCTCCTTTCAGGAAGAGGTTTTCTTCAATCTGCCTGGGCCTCCTTTAAAAAGCACAATGCCAATATGGACACCTTGGTCGCTCTTGGGACCCTGGTAGCGTACGTCTATAGTCTAGTGGCCCTCTTCACGCCTGACTTACCGGTCTATTTTGAGAGTGCTGGTTTTATTATATTCTTTATCCTTTTGGGACAGGTGTTTGAAGAACGCATGCGTCGCAGTGCCTCCCAGGCAGTGGAAAAATTGCTCGACTTACAAGCAAAAACAGCTCAGGTTTATCGAGACGGGGACTATGTCTCTGTGCCTTTGGAAGAAGTAAAGATTGGGGATCTCATTCGTGTCCGTCCGGGAGAGAAAATCGCTGTTGATGGAGTGGTCACAGAAGGAAAAACCAAGATTGATGAGTCTATGGTGACAGGAGAACCCATGCCAACGAGCAAAGGGATTGGAGATCCCGTCATTGGTTCTACCATCAATACGAATGGAACGATTATCTTTCGAGCAGAGAAGGTCGGTTCAGACACTTTGTTAGCGCAGATTGTGGATTTTGTGAAAAAAGCGCAGTCTAGTCACGCTCCGATCCAAGACCTGACAGACAAGATTTCAAAGATTTTCGTACCCCTTGTGACCATTTTAGCAATCGGAACTTTTATGGTGTGGTATGCGATTGTTGGGGTCAGCCTGAACGAGGCGCTTTTGTATGGGGTATCGGTTCTCATTATCGCCTGCCCTTGCGCACTGGGTTTAGCTACTCCAACCGCTCTCATGGTGGGGACCGGACGATCGGCTAAGATGGGGGTTCTCATCAAAAACGGAACGGTATTACAAGAAATTCAAAGCGTTCAAACCCTTGTTTTTGACAAGACCGGAACCATTACCAAGGGGAAACCGGAGGTGACCGATATCGTCGGAGACCGCAATCGTGTCCTATCGATCGCTGCTGCACTAGAAGAATATTCAGAGCATCCTCTGGCACAGGCAGTCTTGCAGTTTGCAAAAGATAGCGAGGTTTCGATGCCACCAGTTCAAGAGTTCCAAGCTGTGGAAGGAATGGGCGTACAAGGCCGAGTCGAAGGACAGATGGCCTACCTAGGCAATGCGAAATTCCAAGAGGGTCGACAGTTCTCTGTCCAGTTACAGGAGTCGATGCGCAAACTTCAGGATGAAGCAAAGACGGTCGTGATGTTGGCTGTAGAAGCAGAAGTCATCGGCTTGATCGCTATCCAGGATGCTCCAAAAGAGAGCTCTAAAGCAGCCATTCGTCAGCTCAAACGTCGAGGCCTTGAAACGATTATGCTGACAGGAGATCACGAACGAGTGGCTCGAGCGATTGGAGAACAGGTAGGGATTGATCATGTGATTGCTGATGTCTTACCGCAGGAAAAGGCAGAACAAATCCAGCGTTTGCAAAGAACCCGGAAGGTTGCGTTTGTCGGGGATGGGATCAATGATGCCCCTGCCTTATCTATTGCAGATGTCGGAATCGCGATGGGATCTGGGACCGATATTGCCATCGAATCAGGTGGGATTATCCTGACTCATAATGACTTAATGGGGGTCGTACGGGCTATGGAGATGAGCAAGAAGACCTTCCGCCGGATTGTGCTCAATCTGTTTTGGGCTTTTGTATACAATGTGATTGGGATTCCGATTGCTGCAGGTCTCTTTGCTAGCGTTGGTTTCACACTAAATCCAGAGCTGGCTGGTCTAGCCATGGCCTTTAGCTCCCTTTCTGTCTTGATTAGTTCCCTTCTTCTGAACTACACTCGAATGGATTTAGGAGAATAGGAGGAGCTGGTCGATCAAGACCTGGCGATCAGTGACCAGATAGAAATCTATTAGGCCCAGTTGGGGCTGGGACAACAGTCCTAGCCTCTTTTTTGTTTTTGGATTGTCGAGCAAGACGCAGTGGTTGAGTGGGCCCTACTAGGCTGATTTCATCCGCTTTTACAGCTCGATTCAACTGTGCGGAGGTGGGACGACCAAATCGAATTCTAAGGAATTCCCGATTTCTGTCCCACCCTTTTCGTCTTCTTGACGCAAAGGGATGTGATTGGAAACCAAAGCAGTTCTTGCTATTTTGGAGACTTTCGGTATAATAGTTCTTAAACAGAGATAAGGAATAGTACGATGAAAGTAAGTCACGATTTTAAAGAAAAAGCCCTTCTCATCTTATTTGCAGCAGCTGTTATTTTGGGAGTGATCCACTATAATGATATTTATGGAATGCTGCAGACTCTTTTAAGGAGTATGAATGCCCTCATTATTGGAGCGATTTTGGCCTTTGTTCTCAATGTCCCGATGAAAAAATTCGAGGAAATTTTTGATAAAATACCATACCTCCGCGTGGCCAAACGGGGTCTTGCTATTTTGGGAGTTGTCGTTGGCTTTATTCTCGTGGTGACAGGGATTATGATGATCATTATTCCCACGATGACGGTGACGATCCAAGAGTTTGTCCAGTATGTCAGCACTAACGCCCCAGACTGGGTGAACTACTTGCAAAAGCGGGGCTTGTTGACTGAGGAGCTTCGAAATCAGGCTTTGGAGACGATTCGGACCTATGCGAATTTCAACACCATTACGACCTATGCTCCCTCTATCTTATTTGGCTTGATTGATAATCTAAATGGTATTTTTTCAAGTATTCTGACCTGGGTGATGGCTTTCTTCTTTACACTAAGCTTTTTAGGGGCAAAAGAGCATCTCAAATCCATGACCAATCAGTTGATGGAAGCTTTTGTTCCAAAGCGTATTTCTGGGATTGTTAGTTATGTAGGAAAGGTGATTTCTGAAACCTATAGCCAATTTCTCATGCGACAGATGTTGGAAGCCTTTATTATGGGCTTTCTAACCTACTTGACCTATTCCATTGCCCAAATCCCGTATGCGGAGATGGCAGGTGTCTTGATGGGAGTCCTAAGCTTCATTCCTTATATCGGTCCCATGTCGGCCTGTGCGATTACGGCTCTCTTTATTGTGACGCAAAATCCTTTGCGGGCCCTTTTGGCAGTGATCATTTATGCCATTTTGCAGTTGGTGGAAGGAAACATTATCTATCCTCGGGTCGTCGGTCGATCCGTCGGTCTACCAACTCTTTTTACCTTAGCAGCGGCTCTGATTGGAGGAAGTCTATTTGGCTTATTGGGAATGATTTTCTTTGTTCCAGTCTTTGCTGTGATTTATCGATTGATGAGAGAATGGACGGAGTACCGCTTGAAGCAACAAAAGGCCAGTAATCCTTCTGTCCCTGAAGAGACTATATAAACCAAGAGGAAGCAAGATGCTTCCTTTTGTTTTGCTCTCTTTTGTGGTAAAATGAACTGATAGGAATAAGAAGGAGAATGTATATGCGCTGTCCAAAATGTAATAGTGTCAAATCCAGTGTCGTAGACAGTCGGCAGGCTGAAGATGGGAATACCATCCGACGTCGCAGATTATGTGAACATTGTGGTCACCGCTTTACAACTTATGAGCGGATCGAGGAAAAAACCTTGGTGGTGGTCAAAAAAGACGGGACACGGGAGCAATTTTCAAGAGAAAAGATTTTTAACGGCATCATCCGTTCTGCTCAAAAACGACCGGTGTCCACTTCAGAAATTGATGAAGTGGTATCCCGCATCGAACAACGCGTGCGGGCACAGAGTGACGGGGAAGTACTAAGTGATGTCATTGGCAATCTGGTTATGGAAGAATTGGCAGAATTGGATGAAATCACCTATGTCCGTTTCGCCTCTGTCTACCGTTCCTTTAAGGATGTGAGCGAGATTGAGAAGCTATTGAAACAGATTACCAACTCCCAAAAACGTAAAAAACAAGATTAGTATGAGACCAAATCAAACCTATTCCTATTTAAGGAAGTCCAAGATTAGCTTAGATTCCATCAGTTTGGCCCAATGTTATTTGCCGATTTTGGGACCGGAAGCCTTTAGTTTGTATCACTACCTTGTATCTCAGTATGACAATGGCCAAGAAACCTATACCTTCAGCCATCTACTCAATCACCTGAATATGGGGATGGATCGCTTAGAAGCGGCTTTAGATCGACTTTGTGGACTAGGCTTGTTGCAATTGTATCGAGAGGAGGAACACACGACCCTTCTCCTTCGACCGGCTTTACCTCGAGACCGCTTTCTAAGGCAACCTCTTTTAGCAGGACTTTTAGCTCAACGCATCGGAGAGCCGGCACTTGAACAATTGCAAGAACAGGTGGATCCTGTAGGAGAAAATATCAGCAAATCCTTCTCGGCTGTATTTGAAATGGATGGGCAGTCAAGCCCTGTTTCGTCACAGACGGAAGGAGAAAGGGAATCTGGTATCCCGCATTTTCAACTCGAGGCCTTTGAAAGCATGATGCAACGGGAACAGTATCATTTCGAAGACCGGTCTTCCGATACCGTAGCCTTGTATCAGCTAGCCGATAAGACAGGGCAGTCTTGGATGGATCTTTATCAGTTGGCCAAAAAAACGGCGGTGGGTCGAACATTTTCTATGAAGCGATTAGCGCAACAGTTGCGCCCGCAACAAGTGAAGGAGAAAGATCTTACGGCACAAGAGCAGGCGGTTTCCCGGGAGGCCAAGTCGCATTCCGCGAAAGAGTTCTTGGTTCTTCTAAAGCAGAACCGAAATGCCCAAGTCATGCCGTCAGAGACAGCCCTTTTAAAGGACCTGGCAGCACTAGGTCTTTTGGATGAAGTGATCAATGTCGTGGTTCTCTATACCCTGAACCGTGTGGATTCAGCTAATATTAATGAAACGTATGCCAAAAAGGTCGCCAATGACTTTTCCTACAAGGGGATCCATACATCAGAAGAAGCGGTTTATGCCTTACGAACTCTCCGAGAACAAGGGCGTTCTGATAAGAAAGCATCCGTAGCGCCAACCACGAACCAGCGAACGAACATTCCTGAGTGGAGTAAAAAAGAAGTCAAGACAGAAAAAACCGCAGAGGGTCAAGCTAAAATGGCGGCTCTTCGCGAGCAATTCCAAGCATTAGAAGAAGGAGGTGACTAGATGGAGCCCATTAAGAACCAATTATCTTCCGCACAAAACCAGAGTCGTGCAACCTATGAAGAAATTGTCCAATCTGTGATGACAGACCCCCGCGTGATCCAGTTTATAGCGGAGCATCAAATGACGCAACAAGAGATTGAGCGGTCTATTCCGAAATTTCTAGAATTCATCTCAGAAGAGGCAAAGTTTGCTGCCCACTCTCAAGATGTGATCGCAACCGGCTATCAGCCGATCCTCATCATGAATGAAGGGTATGCGGATGTGTCCTATCTGGAGACACAGGAGTTGATAGACTTTCGTCGAGAAGAGGCCGTCAAAAACCGCATTCGCTTGATTAGCTTACCGGCCAGTTTACGGGCCATTACGCAGAAGGATCTAGATTTTCAGGATGAAAATCGTTTTGAAGTTTATCAGGCCTTGCAAGAGGTCATTTCCTCTGCACCAGATATCCAGCGAGGCTTATACCTCTTTGGTCACTTTGGGATTGGGAAATCCTACTTGATGGCGTATCTGGCACACCAATTATCCAAACAGCACCAATTGGCTACGACCATGCTCCACTACCCTACTTTTGCGGTTGATATCCGAAATGCCATTAAAGATGCCTCTGTCAAGGAAAAAATCGATGATATCAAGTCTGCTCAAGTCCTGATCCTAGATGATATCGGGGCAGAGCAACACAGTGCTTGGGTGCGAGATGATGTCCTGCAGGTGATCCTCCAACATAGGATGCAGGAAAATCTGCCAACCTTTTTTACATCGAACTTTTCTTTCAAGGATTTGGAGCGCCATTTTGCTGCGGGTAGAAACGGCGATGAGACTTGGCAAGCCAAGCGTGTCATGGAACGTATCCGTTACCTAGCTAAGGAAATCCATTTAGAAGGGGTGAACCGACGCTATGAATGAAACCATAGACGTGATGAAACGGCATATTTCGGTCCGTCGGTTTACCGACGAGAGAATTCCCGATGCGACGTTGAGAGAAATCATCGAAGCAGGCCGGTCCGCTTCGTCTTGGAAAAATTTCCAGTCGACCTCTATCATCGTGATTCGCTCCCAAGAAAAAAAGGAAGCCTTCTATGCGATTGATAGTCAACCGGCAGTCTTATCCTGCGACACCCTCTTGGTCTTTGTAGGCGATTTAAATCGGGCTAGTAAGGCGGCAACACTTCATGATGCGACGTTTGATGCTAAGGGACCAGAAAACCTCTTAATCTCTTCTGTAGATACGGCCTTGGTCGCTCAGAATACCTTACTTGCTGCGGAAAGTCTGGGCTATGGTGGGGTGATGATGGGGCTCTTACGCCAGCATTCGACGGAGATAGCGGACTTGCTCCAGCTTCCTGACTACACCTATCCCATTTTTTCCTTGGCTTTGGGGAAACCAGACCAGCATCATCCGGTCAAACCACGTTTGCCCTATGAAACGGTGGTTTTCGAAGAGGTCTATCAAGAACAGACAACTGCTACGATCAAGGCCTATGATGCGGTCCAAACGGCCTATGCCGGAAGTCGCCAGCAAAATCTCTGGTCCGAACGGATTGTCCAACAATTTGGCCAGAAAGAGCAAGCAGAAACCAAACGATTACTTGAACAACACAAATTATTATAGAAGCGAGAAACATTATGGCTTTACCAACGATTGCCATCGTCGGTCGTCCCAATGTTGGGAAATCGACCTTATTTAACCGGATTGCGGGGGAGCGGATCTCCATTGTCGAAGATGTCGAAGGGGTGACCCGAGACCGGATTTATGCGACAGGAGAATGGCTCAATCGCAAATTTTCTTTGATTGATACTGGTGGGATTGATGATGTCGACGCCCCTTTTATGGAGCAAATTAAACATCAAGCAGACATCGCCATGGATGAGGCAGATGTTATTGTCTTTGTCGTATCCGGAAAGGAAGGGATTACCGATGCGGACGAGTATGTCGCACGTCGCCTCTACCAGACCCATAAGCCGGTCATTCTAGTGGTGAATAAGGTCGATAACCCTGAAATGCGTAATGAAATCTATGATTTCTATGCCCTAGGCTTAGGAGACCCTTATCCGGTGTCGTCTGTGCATGGGATCGGGACAGGAGATGTTTTAGATGCCATTGTGGAAAATCTGCCCAATGAAATCGAACCAGAAAATCCTGACATGATTAAATTCTCTTTGATCGGTCGTCCCAATGTTGGGAAATCGAGCCTAATCAATGCCATTCTAGGGGAAGACCGGGTCATTGCCAGTCCGATTGCTGGAACCACCCGTGATGCGATTGATACGACTTTTGTCGATAGCGAAGGTCAGGAATATACCATGATTGATACGGCTGGTATGCGAAAGTCTGGTAAGGTTTACGAGAGTACAGAGAAATATTCCGTCATGCGGGCCATGCGGGCTATTGACCGATCAGATGTCGTCCTTATGGTCATCAATGCAGAAGAAGGAATCCGCGAGTACGACAAACGGATTGCCGGATTCGCTCATGAGGCTGGTAAGGGCATGATTATCGTGGTCAATAAATGGGACACAGTTGAAAAAGACAATCATACCATGAAGAATTGGGAAGAAGACATCCGGGACCAGTTCCAATATATCAGTTATGCCCCGATTATTTTTGTCTCAGCAAGGACCAAACAGCGTCTCCATAAACTTCCGGGATTGATCAAACAAATCAGTGAGAGTCAAAATACCCGCATCCCGTCAGCCGTCTTAAATGACGTGATCATGGATGCCATTGCCATTAATCCGACGCCGACGGATAAGGGAAAGCGCCTAAAAATCTTCTATGCGACCCAGGTTGCAACCAAACCACCGACTTTTGTGGTCTTTGTGAACGAAGAAGAGCTCATGCACTTCTCTTACCTGCGGTTCTTAGAAAACCAAATCCGTCAAGCCTTTGTCTTTGAAGGAACTCCGATTCACCTGATTGCCCGTAAGAGGAAATAAGGAGATTCAGCTCAAAAGAGGATGCGTTTGCCGATGAATCCGCTTTATTAGATCAATCATCGAATCAGCTAATAAAAAAGATCAAATAGGATGGAAGATTCTCTCCGTCCTTTTTCTTTGGCTTGGAGAGATGATCTATCTAGGCTATTTTAAGCCTTCTATGCTATAATAAAAAGATTAAGTGAAGGAGTGGCGTATGGGTCGATTGATGCCAGGTTGGGTTCGTCAGGAAGGAATTCAACTCTATCAAGATGGAAGAATTCAATTTCAAAAAGAAGAAGCAGGCTTACTGGTCTTTGAAGTAGACCAGGAGCATTTCGAGTATGCAAGCAAGGATGAAAGACTAGCCTGTACCTGTTCTACCTTTACCCAAAAGTCCTATTGTTCCCATTTGGCAGCCGTAGAGTACTTTTTAAAAAATGATCCTCTTGGTCGTGAATTAGCTGAGAGCTTTCAACAAGCAGATGAAATTCGCCAAAAAGAAGAACGGGCTACTGAGGGGAGCATCTTTCTAGACCGACTTCTTGGAAGTCAAGAAAAAGACACCTCGGTTTCTTACCAACTCAAGGTAGAAGGGGTCCTGTCTCCTTATGATCAAAATATCGATTGGGAGTTTTGGATTTCTCGTTCTCCGGGTGGGCGGACTTATATTATTCGGGATATGGCGGCTTTTTTGCAGATTGTGCGCCGAGGAGCCTGCTATCAGCTTGGAAAGAATTACTATGAACCCTTGAAGATAGCGAAGTTTGATCCAGCTAGCCAAGATCTGATTCATTTTTTGTGGACTTGTCTACCTGAAAAAACAAGGGCTGATTCTTCTATTTTGACGCAGTTCGGACGTGTTGTCCGTCTGCCCTTATATAGCTTTGAAGAAGGGGTCCGTCTCCTTTCTGCCTTGGCTGATTTCCAATTCATTGTGGGGAAAAAAAGCTACACCAGTCTTCCTCTTTTTCCTTTGGAAGCAAAAGATGGACTGTTTTCCTTTCGAGTCAAGGTGCACACGCATCATATGACCCTCACAATGGAAGAAGCGGACGGTCATTCTCTCTTTAAAAATCGTTTCTTCTTTTTCCGTGGAGTGATTTACCAGTTGGATGCGGCGCAACAATTCTTGCTTCAAGAATGGGAACAGATGGAGAAGAATGAGCAAGGGAAACGGGTTTTGGAGGTTCATTTTCACGATCGACACAAACTCGCACAGACGCTAGCGAAATTAGCTGTCTTGGGACAAGTAGAGGCCCCTGAGGCCTTGCGGATGTATGATTTTACCGCTCTGTATATGTTTGATCTTGTTCCTGAAAAGGGGTTAACCTTGGAGCTCCGACTCGATTTTTCAGGAACGCAGGTCATCAGTCAGACGATGCTGGATCACCTTCCTTTTACGTGCCATTATTTGCATTTACAGGAAGTTCGACATCTCATAGCGGATGCTGGTTTTGAAGGGTTTTTCACCGCTTATCAGTCTGGGAAGACCGATCTGTACCATTTTTTCACCCAGCTGTTACCCCTATTTCAAAAAAGCGGTCAGGTGACACTTTCCCCACGCCTAGCAGCCCAGTATTCGGATCAACGGCCAGAGATTTTGATTGACCGACAATCCCATTTCCTGGAGGTCACCTTCCAATTTCAAGATATTGCGGAAGAGGAAATTCAAGAGGCCATGCAGGCCTTGCTCAATCATGAGACGTATTACCAAACGCAGGATGGGCGGATTCATCTCTTTGATGAAGAAACACAGCGGATTAGCGCTTCTTTAGTAGCCCTGCGAGCGACGAAACAGGAGCATGCTCGCCTACAGTTGTCCCCTTTCACCTCTTATCAATTATCTCAAGTAACAGAAGAGAGTCCGCTGATCCACTGGTCAGAGGACTTTCGAGAAATGGCCTATCACTTATCTCATCCTGAAGCTTATCCTTTGAAAGAAGGTGGTGTTCGAGCGCGCTTGCGCCAATACCAGCGGATTGGGGTTCAGTGGTTGTCTATGCTAGACCACTATGGATTTGGGGGGATTTTGGCGGATGACATGGGCTTGGGAAAGACGCTTCAGACCATTGCGTTTTTAGCAGCGACTTTAGAAAACAAGGACCAGGTCCTGATCCTAGCTCCTTCTAGTTTGATTTACAATTGGCAGGAAGAATGGCAAAAATTTGCTCCGCATATCCAAACCAGTGTTGTCTATGGGACCAAGGAAGAGCGTCTTCGTCAGTTGGATTGTGCGTCACAAGTGATCATCACGAGTTATACGTCCTTTCGTCAAGATAGGGCTCAGTATAAAATGAAAACGATTGATTATTTGATTTTGGATGAAGCGCAGGCGATGAAAAATGCCCAAACCAAGCTGGCACGATACCTGAGAGAATTTGAAGCCAAACGATGTTTTGCCTTATCAGGTACTCCGATTGAAAATCGTCTAACGGAAATTTGGTCTATTTTTCAAATCGTTCTGCCAGGCTTGCTTCCTTCTAAGAAGGATTTTCTCCAGCTGTCCCCTCAAGAGGTTTCCCGCCTGATTCGTCCCTTTGTCCTTAGACGAAAAAAGGAAGAGGTCCTTATGGAGCTACCAGACTTGATTGAGGTGACGATTCAAAACGATCTACTTCCCAACCAAAAGAGCTTGTATCTGGCCCAGTTGCGACAAATGCAAGAAACGGTCAGTAAAGCGACAGATGCTGAAATCTCGCGGAATAAGCTCCAGATTTTATCAGGGATTACCCGCCTTCGTCAAATTTGTGACACTCCTAGACTTTTTCTGGAGGACTATACGGCTGATAGTGGAAAGATGGAGACTCTTCGTCAGCTCTTAATCCAGTTAAAAGAAGGAAATCATCGTGTCTTGATTTTTTCTCAATTTAGGTCGATGTTGGACTTGATCGGAAAAGAAGTAGAAGCGCTTGGTTTGGATCACTATCTCTTGACAGGTTCAACGCCGGCAAAAGAAAGACAAGAGATGACAATTGCCTTTAATGCTGGTAGTAGAGACGCTTTTTTGATCTCCTTAAAAGCTGGAGGAATCGGTCTCAACCTCACTGGAGCAGATACGGTCATTCTAGTGGATCTCTGGTGGAATCCTGCTGTCGAGGAGCAAGCGGTTAGTCGTGCTTACCGGATGGGGCAGCAACGGACGGTTGAGGTCTATCGCTTGGTAACACGAGGGACGATTGAGGAGAAAATGCTCGAGCTGCAAGAGCGTAAAAAACACTTGGTGACCGCTGTTTTGGATGGAAATGAAAGTCGGGCTAGTCTGACTGCAGAAGATATTCGTGAAATTCTTGGGATTGAAGAGAACCTCGAAAAAGAAGCCAAATTCAGCCCAAATAGTGGAAATATGCTATAATAGTCTGTTGAAAGGATGAGCCTATGACGATGTTTGATAATCGCTTTCCCTTACTGCCGGATAACGAGCCAGTAATCGTGGATCGCCCTTATATGAATCTCTATGAAGAAACAGATTTAATCAGTAATATAACAGGTCCCTATCAGGAAAAAAATTATGGGGAAAGACTCGAAACGACGACGGTAGGAGGAAAAAAAACTCCTGAACTCACTTCGCACAGTCTTTCACAAGTGGAGGAGGGGAAGCGTCCGCCAGTTCTTCCTGTTCATCCAACAAGTCCGGTTCCTCCCCCTCTAGCTCACCCGAAAAGGTCTCAGAGGGAGATGCCCGTTCAAGAACCTCTTAGCCGTCGTCCACGGCAGGATGGTACAAAAAGTCTAGGGCAACTGGCTCGTGAGGAAGCGCATGAGGACATCAAAAGGAAGCGACAGGCGCCTTATTTGCAGGATGCTCCCTCTCATCGTCCCTACCATCCGCCTCACAGATCTAATCCAGCTCCCCTTGAGGGAGAAGAGGACTCTGCTCGATTGAGCCGTCTAGGACAACGTCTCCGCCAAGAACAGTATATCCTAGCAGATATGCCAACTGTCTACTCGCTAGACAAGGAAGATCGAGACCAAGGACAAGAGCGACCACGCAATAGCTATGATTTTTTGAAAAAAAGTCAAGTGTATCACTACCCTGAACGTCAACAAGAGCGTAACCGGCAGATCGCTCAGGAACTCAATCTCACACAAATGGAAAAGGAAAATCTATGACCAAGACCTATCATTTTATCGGAATTAAAGGATCGGGTATGAGCGCACTTGCTCTGCTCTTGCATCAAATGGGCTATCCTGTGCAAGGAAGTGATGTAGAGAAATATTATTTCACACAAAGAGGATTGGAGCAGGCGGGGATTTCTATTCTCCCCTTTGATACGAAAAATATCTCAAAAGATGTGAATATTATTGCCGGAAATGCCTTTCGCCCAGATAACAATGTTGAGATTGCTTCAGCGGAAGAGCAGGGACTATCCTATCAGCGCTACCATGAGTTTTTAGGGGAGTTCATGAAAGGGTTTACCAGTTTTGGAGTTGCGGGGGCCCATGGGAAGACCTCTACGACTGGTTTGCTAGCGCATGTCTTGCACAACATTACAGACACTTCTTATCTCATTGGGGATGGGACAGGACGTGGATCAGCTCAAGCCCAGTACTTTGTGTTTGAAGCAGATGAATATGAGCGGCATTTCAAACCCTACCACCCTGAATACAGCATTATCACCAATATTGACTTTGACCATCCAGATTATTTCACTGGTATCGACGATGTCTTCAATGCCTTTAATGATTACGCAAAGCAAGTGACAAAAGGTTTATTTGTCTACGGGGAAGATTCGTACTTACGTGAGATTCAGTCAAGCGCTCCTATTTTTTACTATGGATTTGGAGAGGACAATGATTTTATAGCCTATGATGTTCGTCCATCTACCAAGGGCTCTACTTTCCGTATACGGCATGATGAAAAGGAGTTGGGGGAGTTCCATATCCCTACTTTTGGTCGCCACAATGTCATGAATGCGACAGCTGTTATTGCCACCCTTTATACAGAAGGGTTTGATTTGCAATTGGTACGGGAGCATCTTCAAACGTTTGCAGGGGTGAAGAGACGCTTTACGGAAAAAATTGTGAATGGGACGGTTATTATTGATGACTTTGCCCATCATCCAACCGAAATCTCTGCAACGATTGATGCAGCGAGACAAAAATACCCAAGCAAAGAAATCGTAGCTGTTTTTCAACCGCACACATTTACCCGGACGATCGCCTTGCTCGATGAATTTGCCGAGGCCTTAGAGGCAGCTGATGCCGTCTATGTGGCTGAGATCTATGGTTCTGCGCGTGAAGTCGATAAGGGCGAAGTCCGCTCGGCGGATTTGGTTGCAAAAGTTTCGAAAGCAGGTGGTTTGATCAGCCTGGAGAATGTTTCTCCACTATTGGATCATGACAATGCAGTCTATGTCTTTATGGGGGCTGGAGATATTCAGTCTTACGAATATGCTTTTGAACAACTGTTAGGCAATCTCTCCCATAATGTTCAATAAGAAGGATAAAGAGTTTGGAATCTAGCCAAGCTCTTCTTTCCTTTTGGAAAGAAAGGATGTACGGATGTTATTAAGGAATTTACAACCCGAGGATCTTTCGGAAATAATCGCGATTGAATCCGATAATTTTGACCCTAGTGAAAAGATAGAAGACGATAGCTTCTACTATTACGCAACCAAACTACCAGAGAGTTGCTTGGTACTGGAGGAGAATCACCAAGTGGCGGCCTATTTGATTGCAGTTCCTTCAGACCGGGATACGGTAGCAGATGCGATCTTTTTAGATCCAGCTTCCCTGCATGGGCAAGACCGCTACTTGTCCATTGCCTCCTTATCCGTAGCAGAAGGGTTCAAGGGCCAAGGTCTAGCGACTCTTCTGCTGGCAGGACTCAAAGAAATCGCAGTAGCACAGTCTTATCAAGGGATTGCCTTGACATGTCATGATTATCTCCTCTCTTTTTATGAACGGCATGGATTTGAGGATCGAGGCCTATCAGCTTCTACTTTTGGTGGCCAAGAATGGTATGATATGTACTGGCCGGCTCCTTAGAACCTCTTTTGAAAATGATGGGAGATGGAGTGAAAAGAAGTCAAACAGGCGCGAGAATAACTATGAAACTTTCTTGAAACCTTTCAAAAGGCCCGCTATCGTTGATTTTCTTGCATTTATGTACTATTTAAGATATAATATCATTTATTGTGTGAAAGGAGATGGATTGTGGCAAACGATTTAAACGATAAACACACAGAAGGCCGTCCTGAAAGTCAATCTTATCAGTCTCGCCCTCAGCATTTAGAAGGAAATGAAGAGAAAGCCAAACTGACAGACCAACAGCAGTCTAGCGACTCTGTTCATCAGGATACGGTGGAACGCAACTTGTCCCTGCTTCGTCAGATGGTTGCCCAACAGGAGGCAGAATTGCACCAGGCTGATCAAGCAGTAGAAAGTTCAGCAGGGAGCCTTCCTGAGGAAGAAGGAAGCCTTGATTCAGATGCTACACGTGTCTTTTCTGAGCCTCTTGTCCCTGCAGAAAGCACCCGTGAGGATACGGTTGAAGTCAAAGAAGAGGCATTAGATGAAAAGACAGTCCAACTCACCCCTCCCCTTACAGACAAATCTTTGACAGAAGACGAGGACGACATGCCCCGAAAGGATACGAAAGCCAGTCGCAGACACACGCATAGTAAGAAAGCGAAGAAAGAGTTAAAACGGCAAGAAAGAGCTTCACGAAAGATTGCTTTGACCGTTATTGCAATTCTTATCATTGGGTTGGGCATTGCTGGATATACCGGGTGGAACTACGTATCGAGTAGTTTAGGACCACTTGATCGGAGCAATACGACCTATGTCCAAGTGGAAATTCCATCTGGAACTTCGACCTCTCAAATTGGGAAACTACTAGAAGAGAAGAAACTTATAAAGAATGCAACGATTTTTTCTCTTTATGCTCGTTTGAAGAGTTACAATAATTTTCAAAGTGGTTATTACAACCTGCGCCCTTCGATGTCTGTAGATGAAATTGCACAAGCCTTACAAGATAAGGGAAGTGAAACGGCAACGGAGCCTGTCCTAGGTCGTGTCCGGGTGATTGAAGGCTACACCATTGATCAGATTGCGGCCAATATCTCCGATAATGTCATGACGGACGATACAACAGATAAGACCCCTTACACTTCGGATGCCTTCCTAAAGGCTGTAAAAGATACCAGCTTTATCCAGCGGATGAAGGAAAAGTATCCTCAATTATTGGGCAGTCTACCTGCAGCCAATTCAGGAGTGAAATACCAGTTAGAAGGCTACCTCTATCCTGCGACTTATGACTATCATGAAGGGGAATCTGTAGAAGACCTGATTGATCAGATGCTAGGAACGCTAAATACTTACCTAACAAGCTATTACAGTCAGATTGAGAAGTCGGGCTATTCTGTCAATGAAATCTTGACTCTGGCTTCCTTGGTCGAGAAAGAGGGCGTCCGAGATGAGGACCGCCGGAACATTGCGAGCGTCTTTTACAACCGCTTAAATGCAGGGATGCCTTTGCAATCCAATGTTGCCTTACATTACGCAGCTGGAAACTTAGGGTCTACCTCTACCATTGCAGATGATGCTCAGGTCGATACTCAAATGGATTCACCCTATAATATTTATATCCATACAGGATTGATGCCTGGACCAGTAGATAGTCCAAGTATTGATGCGATTAAATGGACGATCCAGCCTAATCAGACCAATTATTATTATTTTGTAGCTGATATGCAATCAAGAAACAAGGACATTTATTTTGCTCAGACACTTGAGGAACACAATAAGAATGTTGCAGAGCATGTCAATGCCTACCTAACCGGTTCCAGTTCGTCCGGAAATTAAGAAAAACTTGGAGTATAAGAGAAGACAGGGGGATCTGCTAGATCCTCCGTCCTCTTTGCTGAAAACATTAAAAATAGAAAGAAAGAGAAACATGGCAGAAAAAACATTTCCAATGACCCTTGCAGAAAAGGAACAACTCGAAAAAGAATTAGAAGAATTAAAATTAGTTCGTCGCCCAGAAGTGGTCGAACGGATTAAAATTGCGCGTTCCTACGGAGATCTCTCTGAAAATTCCGAGTATGAAGCAGCAAAAGATGAACAAGCCTTTGTGGAAGGACAAATTTCTACGATTGAAAACCAAATCCGCAATGCGGAAATTGTGGACAGTGACTCTGTTGCAGCAGATGAGGTAGCGATTGGAAAGACTGTTACGATTCAAGAAGTAGGCGAAGACGATGAAGAAGTCTATTATATCGTAGGGGCTGCTGGAGCAGATGCTTTTGCCAATAAGGTATCCAATGAAAGCCCAATGGGACAAGCCTTGATTGGCAAACATACAGGAGAAATCGCAACGATTGTCACTCCTGCAGGTGGCTACGATGTTAAGATTTTGAAAGTTGAAAAAACTTCTGTCTAATGCTGGAGATACATCAAAAGAAGAGAGTGGGATAGAAATCGGTCATTCCTTAGAATTCGATTTCGCCGTCTCCCCTCCGCACAGTTGAGTCGAGCTGTAAATGCTGATGCAATCAGCGTCGTAGAGCCCACTCAACCACTGCGTCTTGCTCGACAATCCAAAAACAATTGAGAGGCTAGGACTTTTGTCCCAGCCTCTTCTTTTTCAGTGTCTTTCTTTCAAGAAAAAATCCAAGGACCCTTTAAAGGAGGCCTTGGATCAGGATAGGGGTTAGCGAGAACGCTGTTTACCAGCATTTCGATTACGATTTTTCTGTTTCTTCTGCTCAATGGCCCGGTCCGTTTGGGGCGTTACATCCTTCATAGTAGAAGCCGCAGATTTGACAGGTTTGAGTGGGCGATCTTTAAACTCTTCTTCGATTTTTTCTTTAATCCTGGTCGAATGAGGTAGTTTGTAATGGCCTGTTGGACGATGGTAAAGATTCCTCCGACCACCCAGTACAGAGTGACACTAGCAGGGCTCATAATTGAGAAGATGATAATCATGGCTGGATTTAAGTAGAGCATAGAACGCATTTGTCGGCGTTGGGTCTCATCCAGGTTGTATAGGGACATATAGCCTTGTAGGAGATAGAGGATCCCTGCAGCAGCTGTCAGAATCATACTAGGTGTTCCTAATGGAATGTTTAGGAAGCTGTCCCCTTCAACTCCTGCAGTGTAGCGTGCGGCATAGAAAATAGCAGTGAAAAAAGGCATTTGAATCAGAAGCGGAAGGCATCCCATTCCGCCCAGCATGCTCACCCCATATTCTTTTTGAGTCGCTAAGAGCTCTTGCTGCGCAGCCATCCGTTCCGTTGCATCTCCTTTGCGCATCCGTTCTTGGATGGGACCAAGGATCGGTTGGAGGTAGATCATTCGCTCGGAGTGAGCGGCACTCTTATAGGACTGGCGAAGTCCCAACGGCAAGATGATGAGCCGGACGATGATGGTCACGATGATGATGGCTAAACCGTAGCCAAGCCCCACGTTTTTGGCGAAAAATTGGATGAGCTCTCCCATCGGACGGACCAGGAAGTTATAAATAATTCCTTCTCCTGTCGGTCTCCCATCAGATCCAGTCTTGACACAGCCAGACAAGACCAATAGCATGATTCCAGCTAAGCTAGCTAGTAATAGTCGTTTGTTTCGTTTCACGTTTACACTTTTCCTTTTATCTAAAAATTGTCTTTTCTTATTTTACTGTTTTTTACTAGATTAGACAAGCTTTATCCTTAGTTTTGGATTCGAAAGTCTGGATAGTCTGGGAAATTGCTGAGGGTGATATCTAAGTAAGTTACTTTTGAAAAAGGGGTCGGACCTTTGCGGATTTCTTGAGCAAACTGGCTCAATTTAGCATCTTGATTGGATTGAGCATGAATGGTTACTGTCCCATTGTCCTCATTCCAAACAGCTCCTTGAATGTCTCCCAGTTGGTCGGCTAGCATTTTGACACCCCATCGAAATCCCACACCTTGAACGCGACCGGAAGCAATCATTTTTAGTTTTTTCATGGCACTCTCCTTTGACTTCTTACTGACTTTATTATATCATGAGTGGTATCAAATGAAGGAGCTCAAAATGGAAGTTATCTGCTCTAAAGCAAATGCAACCGTCAAGCAGGTTAAAAAGTTACTGCAGAGAAAATACCGAACATCTAGTTATCTGATTGAGGGGTGGCATCTTCTGGAGGAGGCTGAAAAGTCTGGGGCCCAGATCCTCCAAATCTTTGTCCTAGAAGACCAAGTGGATCGGCTGAACGATCTCCAAAAAGTGAAAGTGGTCTCCAAAGAGATTTTAAACTACTTGACGGATAGCAAAAGCCCCCAAGGAGTTTTGGCTGAAGTGGCCCTTCCCAATGATAGTCTACCAGTAGAGTATAAGGGGCGCTATCTCATCCTAGAGGATGTGCAGGATCCAGGAAATGTTGGGACGATGATCCGAACAGCAGACGCTGCTGGGTTTGACGGGGTCTTTATGTCAAACCGATCTGCCGATTTGTACAGTCTCAAGGTCGTTCGTTCGATGCAGGGAAGTCAATTTCATCTACCTGTCTATCGTGTGGATCTTGAAGTATTGCTAAAACAAATGAAGGAACAACATCTTCCTCTCTTTGCCACAACCCTGTCGGATCAGTCGGTCGATTATCGTCAGCTATCAGTCGGCAATCAGTTTGCGCTCATTATGGGAAATGAAGGACAGGGGATTTCGGAAACAGTAGCGACACTAGCAGATCAGCTCGTGCATATCCCGATGCCAGGGCAGGCTGAAAGTTTGAATGTTGCGGTTGCAACAGGGATTTTGCTTTTCCACTTTATTTAAGCTTGTTTTTTTAAAGTGTGATATAATTAGTGTACAAAATGAAAAAATTAGAAAGTAGGAAATGATATGAACAATGATCGTGTGATTATCAATCAAACTGAAGTTAGCGCCTTAAATCGATTTTATGCGCGTGTTTATGGTTTTGTCGGATTGGGAATCGGTATCTCTGCCTTGGTCTCTTTTTTGAGTTTGACCGTTTTCCAAGAAGCCTTGCTTTCCGTATTGACGAGTGGATCTGGTCGGTTCTTGGTTTGGGGACTCATGATTCTGGAAGTCTTCCTTGTCTTTAGTGCCAGTCGAGCAGCGGTGCGGAATTCACGAAATGCTTTGCCACTTTTCATCGCTTATTCAGCTTTGAATGGGTATACGCTTAGTTTCATTTTAGCCTTTTATAGTGTCGGAACAGTGACCAATGCCTTCTTATCCGCAACCTTGATGTTTGGTGTGATGGCTGTGGTTGGAGCAGTGACCAAGCGTGATTTGTCTGGCATGGCTCGCGCCTTCTATGCAGGCTTGATTGGAATTATCATCGCAAGTTTGATCAATATGTTTTTAGGAAGTTCAGGTTTGGACTTCATCATTTCCATTGTTGGGGTCTTGATCTTTGCTGGATTGATCGCCTATGATAACCAACGCATTCGGTATGTGTTTGAACAAACAGGTGGCCATGCTGGACAAGGTTGGGTTGTTTCTCTTGCTTTAGAACTCTATCTTGATTTCATCAATATTTTCTTATATCTCCTTCGGATCTTTGGAAGCCGTGATTAAGAAAATTTCTTACCTCATCCTTTTAAAACTAGAAAAGTCCTGAAAGTGAAGAACACTTTCAGGACTTTTGATATGGTGGATAAGTGGTAAAATAGCTTCTTGTAAAGAAGGAGCCGTTTTGGGTGCTTAGTTGGCTAAAGCACCCATTGGATCCCAAGGGTCAAGGAGGATTGGTTCTGCTTCATAAGCTGTGCGTTCTTCTTCCCTTAAGAAATCCTTTCGGACGATAATTTGGTAGGTGAACTCATCCATCCAAGCATCGGATGCGACGAAGTAGCCTTTGTCGCCGACTTTTTCACCCCAAGAATTTTCGACTTTCCACTTGAGGGGCTGGCCAGTTTCATCCAGGTCCACTCCGGTCAAGACCATGGCGTGGGTCATCAGAGATTCACTGTAGTCCAATCGCCCGGCCTTATCCTGGTGGAAATTCAAGTCCAGAGCATCCTGGAAATTGTAGGTCGTCGTAGCGAGGATCCCTGCTTTACGATCGCTAAATTGACCCACATCAGAACCAAACCAAACAGTCTCACCTGCCTGTAACTGAGCGATAGCTAATTCTTTGAAACGATCCATTTCAAGGTTGATGTATCGAACAGCAGGCGCCCCAACTACATTTCCTAAGAGGTCAACAGTATAGGATTTTCCGTAAGGTTTGTCAGCAGTTGGCGCATTGATAACCGCTACATAGTCGGATAGGTTGAGATTCAGGTATTTTTTGAAGAAGTCTTGAGGGGTGATGTTTTGTTCGGTGTGAAATTGGTTGTCTTTATCCCGGTAGGAGAAATCAAAGTGACGTGGTGGTAGACCTAGATTGGCCGCAAGGAATTGGAAAATTTTCTTGAGGAGCTCTTTGCGTTTTGCTTCCACATCTCTACCTGCTGCAATAGTTTCGCGAAGATCTTGTGCCCCTTGTCGAAGTAGTTTATTCAGGTATTGGTTCAGCTCACGACTATTACTAGAGGAGATGGATTCAGGGTATAGGGATTTTGGAACGACCCCATATTTTTCAAAAAGGGAGACGACCATGTCCCATTGTCCGCCATCTTGCTGAGGGGTGTCCAAGAGGAACTTGACCTTTCGACTACCGAGGTCTTGATCGGCTGTAGCGATGATTTGCTCAAAGAACCAGTTAGATTTTTCGTACTTGTCCCAGAAGAAAGTATGGGCTTGAGACAATTCGAAATTTTCCAGTTGGTAATCATGAATGAGCTTATGGCGGAAGGTGTTAAGTGCTGCGAACATCCAACAACGCCCGGACGCTTTTTGATTTGAAACGGGGTCTTTGGTCAAGTCAATCGAAAAGCTAAAGTCGTTTTCGATAGCAGCTTGCCGTGTCTTAAGGGAGTTGAGAAGGCCATTGTGCGTGATGGCATTTTCCATGGCCCGATACTTCGGATTGCTTTCGTAGGAATCATAGAGTTCTTGAGTGAAATCACTAGTCAGTTCTAACATATACGTTCTCCTTTACGTTTGCTTCCCCTTTATTATATGCCTTTGAGATCAGATTGCAAGAAAAATCGGAAAATTTACGAGCTGATCCTTTTTTTACAAAGACAGTACAGTCGAGGAATTATGGTATACTAGAAGAATGAAGACGAAAAATAACCCAAACAACAAGCACCCTTTTGTGGATTTAGAAACGATTCAGAACTTGAGTCAGCATTACCCGACCCCTTTCCACTTATATGATGAGAAGGGGATTCGGCAAACAGCTAGAGACCTATATAAGGCTTTTTCTTGGAACCAAGGTTTTAAGGAGTTTTTTGCGGTCAAAGCGACCCCCAATCCTGCTATTTTACGGATTTTAAAGGAAGAAGGTTGTGGTGTCGACTGTGCTACAGATGTGGAATTAATGATGAGTCGAACAGTCGGCTTTAGGGAACATGAGATTAGCTTTACATCCAATGACACTGGGGCATCCGAATTTGTCTACGCTCGTGAGATTGGAGCGATGATTAACCTGGATGCCTATGAAGATATTGCCTTTTTGGAAGCAAATGCTGGCCTTCCCAAATGCCTGTCCCTGCGCTATAATCCAGGCGGGGTCTTTGAATTGGGATCAGACATTATGGATCACCCAGAGGAGTCTAAGTTTGGGATGACAAAGGCCCAGCTTTTTCAAGGCTATCGTGAGCTAAAAGAAAAGGGAGTGGAGTCTTTTGGCTTACATGCTTTTCTTGCCTCCAATACAGTGACCAATGCCTACTATCCAACGCTAGCTGCTCAGTTGTTTGAACTAGCCGTTGAGATCAAGGAAGAAATCGGGATTGAACTAGATTTTATCAATTTATCAGGAGGTATTGGAGTAGATTATAGTCCTAATAACCAGCAAAATGATATTTTTGCCATCGGAGAGGGAGTGAGGAAACAGTATGAAGCGATTCTTGAACCAGCTGGATTGGGGCAGATAGCCATTTATACAGAGTTAGGCCGCTTCATGTTGGCCCCTCATGGACATTTGATTACTCGGGTTCTTCATCGGAAAAAAACCTACCGCCAATATGTAGGTGTAGATGCTTCGGCTGTCAATCTTTTGCGTCCAGCAATGTATGATGCTTATCACCATATCACCAACCTGTCCAATCCAGATGGAGCGGAAGAAGTGGTTGATGTGGTGGGCTCGCTCTGTGAAAATAATGACAAATTTGCGAAACACCGTTCCTTACCTCAGCCACGTATCGGAGATTTTCTTGTGATCCATGATACAGGGGCTCACGGCTTTTCCATGGGCTATAATTATAATGGACGCCTCCGTTCAGCTGAAATTTTACTACATGAGGACGGGTCAGAACAAGTCATTCGCCGGGCGGAAACACCAGAAGACTATTTTGCTACCTTGTATGGCTATTCGATGGACCGGGAAAACTAGACTTTTCATTGTAAAAGCGAGTGAAATCTGATATAATATCAACAGAATATGAAGGAGAATTAGATTATGCCTATTTGGATTGCGATCTTATTGATTATTGTTGCTCTACTTGGTGGAATGGTATTAGGCGCCTTTTTAGCGCGTCGTCAAGTACAAAGTTTTATTGCGGATAAACCTATTTTAGACGAAAATGCGCTTCGAGTAATGATGTCAAATATGGGACAAAAGCCTAGCGAAGCCAAGATTCAGCAGACTTTGCGCCAAATCAAAGCGTCCCAACGCCAAGGAAAGAAATAAAAATAGAGGGACTGGGAAGAAGCTTCTCAAGTCCTTTTTGCATGAGCGATAAGAAGGACTCAGTTGAACACCAATATAAGGAGTAAGGATGGACAATCGACCAATCGGATTTTTAGATTCAGGAGTCGGTGGACTTACGGTCGTCAGAGAGTGTCTGCGCCAATTACCACATGAAGAGGTTGTTTTTGTAGGAGATTCAGCCAGAGCGCCATACGGGCCCCGACCGGCGGAGCAAATTCGAGAGTATACCTGGCAGTTAGTTCAGTTTTTGCTTTCAAAGGATGTCAAAATGATCGTGTTGGCCTGCAATACAGCGACTGCAGTCGTTTGGGAAGAAGTCAAAGAAGCCCTGGATATTCCTGTTTTAGGGGTCGTCTTGCCGGGATCGAGCGCGGCTATTCAGGAGACCCACAATAAGCAAATCGGCATCATCGGGACACAAATGACCATTGAGTCAGATATCTACCGTCAAAAAATTCAGTTGCTCATGCCGGAAGCCAAGGTTCATTCGTTGGCCTGCCCGAAGTTTGTTCCATTAGTGGAATCAAATGAGGCAACTTCTAGTTTAGCTAAAAAGGTTGTTTATGAGACCTTACAGCCTTTGGTTGGGAAGATTGATACACTCGTCTTAGGATGCACGCATTACCCCTTGCTCAGCAGGATCATTCAGAATGTCCTTGGAAAGGATGTTACCCTAATTGATTCAGGAGCTGAAACGGCGCGAGATATTTCAGTCTTGCTCAATTATTTTGAAATTAACCATAGCCGAGACCAGGTCACTCGGGAGCCCCGCTTTTATACAACCGCAGGGGTCGAAACCTTTAAAGAAATCGCCCAAGAATGGTTGGGGCGTCCAGTAGAAGTGGAGCATGTGGAATTATGAAACAAGAAATCCTCGAATATAAAGATCAGCAAAACTGGTTTGTTGGACAATTTGGAGAAAAACTGGAACTCTCTGGATTTTTTGGGAAGCAGGGTGGGTTCGAACGGACTCGATTAGCATCTCTTCTTGAAAAGCTCTATGCTCTCTCTGGCTTAGAGGAGGGGGACGACCCGTGTGCCCCTCAGATTCATCTGATCCAGAAAGATGGAGATGACTTTGCTTTTCTATCTTTTGTGGTCGAGATGTTGCAGACGCGGATGGATCAGCAGTGGAGTGTCCGTCGGCATAGGGGAGCCCTCCTGGTCTTGGCTGGAGATCGCGTGCTCCACCTGGAATTACCAGATGGAGAGATGACCATAGAGCAGTTGTTTGGTCAAGGAACAGGCCAACAGTATGATTTTGGAGAGACGATCCTAATCGCGACCAAGAACGAAGGAAAAACAAAGGAATTCCGAGCCTTCTTTGAACGGTTGGGCTATCAAGTAGAAAATCTCAACCAATACCCGGAACTGTCCGATGTAGAAGAGACCGGTATGACCTTTGAAGAGAATGCTCGCTTAAAAGCTGAAACCATCTCAAACGAAACAGGGAAAATTGTATTAGCAGATGATTCCGGTTTAAAAGTGGATGCTCTTGGTGGTTTGCCTGGGGTCTGGTCTGCCCGTTTTTCCGGACCGCAAGCGACAGATGCTAAAAATAATGCCAAGCTCTTACATGAACTAGCCATGGTCTTTGAGACAGAGAAACGCTCGGCTCAATTTCATTGTACGCTCGTAGTGGCCTGTCCAGGCCGAGATAGTTTGGTTGTTGAAGCAGATTGGCCAGGCTATATTGCGACGGCTCCGAAAGGAGACAATGGTTTTGGTTATGATCCCATCTTCTTGGTCGGAGAAACTGGCCGGACGTCTGCAGAATTGACTGTGACAGAGAAAAATCAGCAATCCCATCGGGCAAAGGCATTGGAAAAATTAATGGAGGAATTTCCAAAATGGCAAGCACAACAAAACTAATTATTATGAGCGATTCACATGGAGATCGTGAAGTAATCGCTCAGATTAAGCGTCATTATCAGGATCAGGCAGATGTCTTCTTTCATAATGGAGACTCCGAACTAGCTCCTACTGATCCGGTCTTACAGGATGTTTTGGTCGTCGCTGGGAATTGTGATCGCCCTGGTTTGTTTCCTAACAATATGGTGGCAACGATTGATGGCCTTGTGATTGCTCAGACACATGGGCACCTTTATGGAATCAACTTCAGCTGGCAAAAATTAGACTATTGGGCTCAGCAAGAAGGAGCAGACATCTGTATTTACGGACATTTGCATGTACCATCTGTAGAAAAAAGAGGGGCAACCCTGTTTATTAATCCTGGGTCTGTCAGTCAACCCAGAGGAGCTGTTCAGGAGAAGTTGTATGTCCTTCTGACCATTGAAGAAAGCCAAATTTTAGTTGATTTTTACACCCTAGATCATGAACCTTTTGCGCATTATCAGTTTGATAGATAAGAGGGAAGCATGGACCTAACATTAGAATTAGACCATTTTATCGCTAGTAAAGACTTGTCTTCGAATTCACAGTTGGCTTATCGTTATGATTTACTTCAATTTCTCGAGCGAATCGATGGGAAACTGACGGCTGGGCAATTAGCCCTGTATGGAGCCAGTTTATTGGAGCTAAAACCAAGCGTCCAACGGCGGAAAATATCGACGGTGAATCAGTATTTGTATTACCTATACGAACAAGAACTGGTCGAACGCTTGTACAAGCTAAAGCCCAAAAAGCAAGTGAAAACACAAGAAAAGACAGTAGAAAGGGCAGATTTGAGTCCCCTCTTTCAGGAATCATCTCAAGTGGATGGTCAACTGATTGCCCTTTTAATCGCTCAAATAGGATTAACTCCTAGTGAACTCTCTACGCTTAAGTGGGAGGATGTCCATCTCTCAATGCGTGTGATGACCATTCAACGTGGGGGTGTCAAGCGGGTTCTTTCCATACCAGACTCCCTTTTACCCTATGTGACCGAAC
>NZ_KQ969506.1:930751-932933 GCF_001578875.1 Streptococcus sp. DD13 | reverse complement strand
TCGTAAAGGGGAATCCTATTCGAGGCAGTGGTTTTTTACGAATTTAGCAGCCTTTTTAGAGGAGATTGATCGTCCGTTTTGGAATGCTCAAAAACTGAAGGAGCAATACATCATCCACCGGCTGGGGGAGGGGGATTCTCTTGGTCAAATTGCGAAAAATTTAGGCTTAAAAAGTCAGACGAGCTTAGGAAAATACATGGACTGATGGATGAAGAGGCTGGGACAAAAGTCCTAGCCTCTCCATTTTTTTGGGATTGTCGAGCAAGACGCAGTGGTTGAGTGGGCTCTGCTCCGCTGATTTCATCCGCTTTTACAGCCCTACTCAACGGTGCAGAGGTGGGACGACGAAATCGCCTTCTAAGGAATGACCGATTTCTGTCCCCCTCTCTTCTTGTTTGAAAGCTGTTTAAGACGGATCTCCTAACCTATAAAGTGTGTTCTATGGTATAATAAGGGGTGAAATACGATACAAGAGAAAGTAAAGCGTTTTTGATACGTGGCATTGGAGTGAACAATAGAACAGGTATATGAGAGAAGTAATTCGATTAAAAGATTTTGAAGGTCCCTTGGATCTGTTGTTGCACTTGGTCTCCAAGTATCAGATGGATATTTATGAAGTCCCACTGACAGAGGTCATTGAACAATACTTGGCTTATGTGGCGACTGTTCAAGCCATGCGCTTGGAACTAGCTGGGGAGTATATGGTGATGGCTAGCCAGTTGACTCTAATCAAGAGCCGTCGTCTCCTTCCGAAGATCGCTGAAGATACTCTGGTCGAAGATGATCCAGAGCAGGATCTTTTGCAACAGCTCGAGGAGTACCGTCGTTTTAAGCTTATCAGTGAAAAAGTGGCGGATCAACATGCAAAACGTGCCCTCTATTATTCCAAGCCTAAAACGGATCTTGTCTATGATGATATCGAGCTGGCAAGGGATAAAACGAGTCTGGATGTTTTTCTTGCTTTTTCTAGACTGATGGCTGAAAAGCAGGAACACTTTCGGACGTCCCATACGACCATCGCTCGTGATGAATATAAAATCGAGGATATGATGACTATCATTCGCGACAGGATGGCAGGCCAGTCCGATACAGCCTTGAAGCTACAGGATATTTTTGCGGAGACACGAGAAAAAGATGAAATGATTAGCCTTTTTCTTGCGATTCTTGAGTTAATCAAAATTCAGGAGCTAGTTGTAGCACAAGAGGAAACCTTTGGGGAAATTTTATTGATGAAGAAGGAAGAGGAAAACGCATGAGTCGATTAGCAAAACTTGAAACCCTCTTATTTGTAGCAGGCGAAGAAGGCGTAACGGCTCGTGTGATTGTTGAAATTTTAGAAATCCAACCAAGAGCAGTTCAGCAGCAAATGGATCAGCTTGCACAGAAATACCTAAATGATGAAGATTCCGGTTTAGCCCTGTTAGAGTCATCAAATACTTATAAACTCGTCAGCAAGAAAAAGTATGCTCCCATCTTACGGTCTTATGCCCGCACGCCGATGAACCAGACGATGAGTCGTGCGATGTTGGAGTGTCTATCCATTATTGCCTACAAGCAGCCGATTACTCGGGTGGAGGTGGATGACATTCGAGGAGTGAATTCCAGTGGAACGATCAGTAAACTACAGGCTTTTGATCTCATTCGGGAAAATGGGAAAAAAGAGGTCTTGGGTCGCCCCAATCTTTATGTAACAACCGATTATTTTCTAGATTATATGGGAATCAACTCCTTAGATGAGCTCCCGGATATCTCAGACATTGATCTGGATGAACAAGAAACAGCACTATTTGTAGAAAGAGAATACCAAGAAGATGAGAATTAATAAATATATTGCTCATTCGGGCCTAGCTAGTCGCAGAAAAGCAGAGAGCTTGATTCAACAAGGGTTGGTCACGATAAACGGTCAAGTCGTCCGAGAATTGGCGACTGTGGTCAAGGCTGGTGATCGAGTGGAAGTGGAAGGACAGCCCATTTACAATGAAGAAAAGGTTTACTACCTCTTACACAAGCCTCGAGGGGTGATTTCCAGTGTGTCCGATGACAAGGGAAGAAAGACAGTGATTGATTTACTACCTCAGGTTAAAGAACGGATTTATCCTGTGGGTCGTCTTGACTGGGACACTTCTGGGGTCTTACTCTTGACCAATGATGGAGATTTTACTGATGAGATGATTCACCCTCG
>NZ_KQ969506.1:906248-929968 GCF_001578875.1 Streptococcus sp. DD13 | reverse complement strand
TATCGCAAGGGTCCAGGGAATCGCAAACAAAGATGTTCTACGACCATTGACTCGAGGGGTTGTCATTTCCGGAAAGAAAACCCAACCAGCCATTTATGAAATTTTGAAAGTGGATCCTGTTAAAAATCGTTCAGTCGTCCAGCTAACTATTCATGAAGGGCGCAACCATCAAGTCAAGAAAATGTTTGAAGCTGTTGGTCTACGGGTGGATAAGTTGTCCCGTGTTCGATTTGGACATCTGGATCTGACCGGTCTTCGACCAGGAGAATTTCGTCGTCTCAATAAAAAAGATATTTCTCGTCTCCATACACAGGCAGTGACTAGTAAAAAATGATCGTCAGTTTTTTAAAAAAAATCGTGTATTTCTACCAAAAAAGAATCTCTCCTTTGACGCCGTCAGCTTGTCGGTACCACCCTACTTGTTCGAACTATATGCTTCAGGCGTTGGACAAACATGGGGGAAAAGGAGTATTGATGGGCTTGGCACGAATCTTTCGTTGCCATCCTTTTCTCAAGGAAGGGGAAGATCCAGTTCCGGACCATTTTACCTTGCGTCGCCATCCTGACTATCTCCCTAAAAAGAGGAGTTGAAGGAAAGAAATCATTGATACGGAAAATGAAAGAAAATCTCTCAAAATACTTGACAGGACAGGTGAGTGTGATATACTAATTTCATAGTTCATTTGTTTAAATCAAACCTGTTGTGATTTAAGTGAGTGAACGCCTGTTCACCATGCTGTTTGCTGAGCTAGACTCCGGGCAGTGTGGATTTTTTTGTTTTAAAGGGGAAGCTATGAATATCGAAGATTTGACCTATACAGAAGACAAAGCCAGAAATCACGTGGTCCTCTACCAGCCACAAATCCCACAAAATACAGGAAATATCGCCCGCACCTGCGCGGCAACCAACAGTCCCTTGCACATTATCCGTCCGATGGGCTTTCCTTTGGACGATCGAAAAATGAAGCGGGCAGGCTTGGATTATTGGGATCAATTAGATGTTCGGTTTTATGATAGCTTAGAGGAATTGATGGATGCCATTCAGGATAGTCCTGTCCACCTCGTTTCCAAATTTGCGGAGCAGACTTATTCCGATGAAAACTATCATGATGGTCGTAGTCATTTCTTTATTTTTGGACGGGAAGATAAGGGCTTACCGGAGGAATTTATGAAACGGTATGCGGATAAGACCATTCGAATTCCCATGAATGATGCGCATGTACGGTCCCTCAATGTCTCAAATGCTGTTTGTATGATCGTATACGAAGCACTTCGTCAGCAGTCTTTCGCAGGCTTGGAGCTGACTCACAGATACGAGGGTGACAAGCTAAAGTAAACAGAAGACTTGCGTTTGCAAGTCTGTTTGTGTTATGATAGAAGGGTCTTCAGGGCAGGGTGAAATTCCCGACCGGCGGTGACAAGAGAGCTTGGTTTTGAGATGAAGTGCATCTTCAGTAGATCGAAGGATCGATGCAGAAAAAGATTGCAGGTTTCTAAAAATTCAGGCTGTTTGAAGTCCGCGAGCGAAAGCTGATGAGGTGAGAATCCTCGACCGACAGTATAGTCTGGATGGGAGAAGACAAGGTCTTTTTGGTATGTCCAAATAGTCTTTGGTGCTTCTTCAATTTTTAGAAATTGGAGGAACCTGTTATGACAAATCTTCGTAAACTGACTCTAGTGGCAGTTTTATCAGCGGTATCATTTTTATTGATGCTTTACCAATTTTCCATTGGGATTGAATTCTTCAAACTTGATTTTAGTATTCTTCCCATTTTATTGGCCCTTGTTCTGTTTGATTTAAAAAGTGCGACAGCAGTCTTGCTGATTCGTTCGGTGCTCAAGCTTGCCTTAAATGGCCAAGGAGTGGAAACCTTAATTGGATTACCGATTAATATTGTAGCAGTGCTGGTCTTTATAGCAGCTTTCGCTATGATCTGGAAGAAGAGGTCAACTGTACAGAGCTTTATCCTGGCTGGCCTGGTGGGAACTGTCCTTTTGACTATTACCATGCTTCTTGTCAATTATTTCTATGCGATTCCGCTTTATGCGACCTTCGCAAATACAGATATCGAAAAAATGGTTGGGATTTTCAATTATCTCGTAACTCTTGTAATTCCCTTTAACCTTTTGGAAGGAGTGATCTGGTCTGCAACTTTTTGGGTTGTCTATACCCTGTTGCGTCCAGTCTTAAAACAATATGAAGAATAAACAAACTTTCTATTTAAGAGGGTCTTTCGCCCTCTTAATTTTTATTATATTGGGCTACGTTGTCCGCTTCTTTCCACAAAATCTTCGTGGTTTTGATGGACCGATTCAGTCTGCGATTCGAGGGGATCTCCCTCCTATGTTGACCGCTTTTTTTAGTCGCATTACTCTTTTGATGAATACACAGGTAGTCATAGTCTGGGTGGCGCTTATCCTGGTTTATTTTGCTTACCGTCGTTGGTGGAGTGAGTGTCTCCTTTTAGGAGGAAATCTTGCCTTGACAGGGATATTGGTGGTTGTATTAAAAAATATTTATCAGCGTCCACGTCCTAGTATCCTACACTTGGTAGAAGAAAAAGGCTTTTCATTCCCAAGTGGGCATGCGTTGGTTTCCCTCCTTGTCTTAGGAAGTTTGATGATCATTGTGGGTCAACGTGTGAAGAAAGAGTCTGTGAAAAGGATGGTGCAAGGATTGCTGCTTCTTTTTGCAGCAACGATTATTGTCTCTCGTGTCTATGTCGGGGTCCACTACCCTTCAGATGTGTTAGGAAGTGTCTTTTTAGGGTTTGCCCTCTTACAATTCGAGTTCCCATCTTATGACCGTCTTCGTTTTCAGTGGCGTTTTCAAAGTAAACAAAAATAACAGTGAGATATGACGGAGAGTACTTTTATCATCAAATAGAGTCTGGACGGTTGGTCCAGACTCTATTTTTAGTATCTAAGAAAACTTATTTTTGCTTGACAGGCTTGTTTTGCGCTTCTTTTAAGGCATTGGAAATCGTTTGAGCGTAGACTTGGCCCGCGTTGGATTCCAAATTGAAGTGGATGTGGTCACTATTGGTCCAAAAGGCAGGATTTTCAGTGGCAGCTTTCCACCAATCAGCAATGACGATATAGTCATATTGACCGGCTAATTGTTTTTCGTAGAGGCCGGTTTGGTAGGCAATCGATTCATTTTGATTGCTATAGTTCCCGTCATAAGGTGTTACAAAGATCAAGCGATGTCCTTTAGGAAGATTGGTCACGAGCTCATCCAAGAGAGCCTGATAATTCTGAGTCGGATTGGTTCCCAGGGCGATGACCACATCAACCGGAAGGGACTTGCTGTCATTGTAAAGTTTTAGAAGGCTGGATGCTTCAGTGAGATTGCGACTGACAGCCCCGTTGATTTGAGCTGTTGGAAGGGCCGACTTGATATATTCTTCAGCTCGTACGGTCACAGAATCCCCAATGATGACTGTCCCTTCTTTGATATTGTAATCCGTAGCACGAGAATTTTCGGCAGCAGACCGTGTTAGGGACATTCGGCTATTGGATTGATTTAGGTTATCCACCATCATTTGTTGCTCAAAGTTTCCTAAACGAGGAGCGAAAATAGTAATCAAGAGTCCAAAGAAAGCCAGGGTACCAAATCCTGTCAGGATGCTAATCCGTGAACGCTTGGATGAGGGATTCCAACCAAATACATGGACGGGCTTCCCTGCAATCATCGGCTCAAAGACATAGAATGAAAGAGCCGAGAAAAGGGTTCCAAATAGCAGGGTAAGACAAACAGCAATCCACACTCCAAATAACTCCTTAAATAGGATGAAGAAAGGCCAGTGGAAGAGATAAAGGCTGTAGGAAATATCTGAGAAAAAGGTCAGGACTTTTGGTTCTTCACGCTCTTTTGGGGTTTTCTCATGGAGGACCCGACTAGCTAAAATCATCGCAGCAGTGGAGAGACTAGCGAGCAAAAAGCCAAAGAGATAAGTCCAAATGGAATCAAAGGGTAAAAGAAGGCTAAAGATGGCTAAAAGGAACGTAGCACCAGCAAGGACAGATACGGTTTTGCGCAAGTCCCATTGCTTGGTGAGTTTTTTGATGAGCCCTGTCGTTGATTGAACCCCAGTTAGAGTGGCTAGGAGGGAACCGATAAAGAAGGGGAAGATATGGGTGAAACTGGAATAATAAATAGATGAGAAGTTACCACCAACGAAGAAACTTGAAAGGGCCATTGATAGATAGCTCACAATAAATAAGAGGAGTGAACTTAGAAAAACGATCCCTCTTAATTGTCCAACAGTCCGGACAAGCTTGGTCAATCCCCAAACAAGCAAAGCCCAGAGGATATAATAGTGCACCTCAATCGCTAAACTCCAGGTGTGCACGAATAAATGAGGCGTAAATTGATTTTCGTAGCTAGTTCCTGAGAAAATCTCAAAAAAGTTGGTCATGAATCCGAGAGCCGCAGTGATTTGACTCCCGATACTGGCTCTAAAATCATTTCGGACCAATAGTGTCAAGGGGAGAGTCACCAGAATCATTAAGACGAGAGGGGGAACAATTCGATAAAAGCGACGCTTGTAAAAAGCCAGTAGATTGATGGATTGGTTGCGGTGAAATTCGTCAATTAAAAGGGCTGTAATTAAAAAACCTGAGAAAGTAAAAAAGACATCGACACCGACAAATCCTCCTTTGAAAGGATTGATAAAAAAGTGATACAGGAGCACCAGTAAAAGTCCTGTCACCCGGATGATGGAAAACCATTTAATTCTCATTCTGATAAATTCCTTCTTTAAACGTTCCTTTGTAGACGACGTTATCTTCGGTCGTCAATGTCCCTTGCCCTTCCGCGACACCGTTCTTGAATTCTCCCTTATAGCTCCAACCGGTCTTGGATGTAAAGGTCCCTTGTCCGTTAAACAGACCATTGCTAAACTGTCCTTCGTAGACATCTCCATTCTCAAAAGTTAATTTTCCTTGGCCCGCCATTTTATTAGCTACCATTTTGCCGGAGTAGTGTAATTTTCCATTATCTAAACGAATAGTAGCGGAGGAAGACATCCGAACGAAAAAGACAGATAAGGCACATAGTATAATCAGCACCAGAGCATAGATTTCGATTCGATTCCGTGAAAGGTGAGGACGAATACGATCGAATAAGGAGTCACGATCCATAGTTTACAACTTCTCTTTCTTACAAAGTTGGTTACATTCTACCATTTTTTAAGAAAATAAAAAGACATTAAACTAGATAATTTCAAAGAAAATGAGGGCCTAAATCTGAGCCGCTATCTTTCGAATATGGCGTCAAAAAAGTGGAGAAAAGCGATGCTAGACTTGTCAGTGCGTCAAAGGGACCTTGAATTTTGGTTCGCTTTTTGATACAATTTTCACTATGAAAAGTCTTTATGATGTGCAACAATTCCTCAAACGTTTTGGGATTATTGTCTATATGGGCAGTCGTCTCTACGATATTGAGATGATGAAGATTGAGCTAGGACGGATTTATGAGGCGGGTTTAATCGATCGGTCTGACTATATTGAAGCAGATTTGATCTTGCGACGGGAGCACCGACTAGAGATGGAAATGAAAGAGAAAAGGGAGAAATAATATGGCCTTCTTACAAAGTTTATTACTGGTTATCCTTGCTTTTGTGTTGTGGTTTGCATACCGTTATTTACGCTTACGCAGTGCTGCTAAGATTTTGTCCAGTGAAGAGTTTCAAGCGATGATGCATGGTGCTCAGGTTATTGATATCCGAGAAGCGGATCTTTTCCGGGAGAAACACATTTTAGGAGCGCGAAATATTCCATACTCACAGCTTAAAATGAGTGGAAAAGCCCTTCGCAAAGACAAGCCTGTTTTGCTTTATGAAGGGGATGTGGCGACACGGGTCACACCTGCTGCGACTTATTTAAAGAAACAAGGGTACAAAGATATCTATATCCTCAATGGCGGCTTGGCTCGTTGGACGGGGAAGATAAAAACGAAATAGGTTGCGCATCGAATGGATGCATCTAGGTTTCTGACCGGCACCCCAACAGTTGGACTAAAACTCTAACAGTCGGGGTGTTTTTTGGTAAAATAGAGGATATGAGAATAGTATCTGGTGAATATGGGGGGCGTTTTCTGAAAACCCTCGATGGAAAAACGACTCGTCCCACTTCGGACAAGGTGAGGGGGGCCATGTTTAATATGATTGGGCCATATTTTAAGCAAGGTCGCGTCTTAGACCTTTATGCTGGAAGTGGTGGCTTAGCGATTGAAGCTGTTTCACGCGGAATGGACCAAGCTGTGTTGGTGGAAAGAGATCGACGAGCGCAAGCCATCATTCGGCAAAATATCATGATGACAAAGGAACATCAAAAATTTGAGCTCCTTAATATGAGTGCCGAACAAGCCTTGACGCAAGTAAAAGGACCCTTTGATCTTGTCTTTCTAGATCCACCCTATGCGAAGGAGACAATCGTTCAGACGATAACCGAGCTCTGTCAGCGAGGTCTATTGTCAGAGGATCCTCTGGTGGTATGTGAGACAGATAAGAAAGTTCAACTCCCTGATGAAATTGCTGATTTGGGGATTTGGAAAGAAAAGGTGTATGGAATTAGTAAGGTAACAGTATATGTCAGATAAGATTGGCTTGGTTACGGGATCCTTTGATCCTCCTACCAAAGGACATTTAGCCATTATCCAACGGGCCAGCCACCTGTTTGATCAGCTTTATGTCGGAATTTTTTACAATGAGAACAAGCAGGGACTGCTCAGCCTAGCGCAACGGCAGGAAATTCTTGAAAAGGTAGTAAGGGATATGCCCAATGTTGCAATCGTGACGTCTCGCCATCGCTTGGTGGTGGATGTAGCTCGTGAACTAGGAGTGACCCATTTGGTTCGTGGTCTTCGAAATGCGACTGATTTAGAATATGAAAATAACATGGAATTTTATAATCGGAATCTAGCTCCCGAGATTGAAACAGTTTATTTTACAGCCCATGCTAGTGAGCGAGAGCTTTCTTCCAGTCGTATTCGAGAGCTCATTCATTTTGGAGGGGATTACCAACCCTATGTCCCAAAAGAAGTAGTTGAGGTAGTAGAAGGTGAACAAGAATAAAAAAAGACGCTATGGCCTCTGGGTCACAACGATTGGCCTGCTCCTTTCAATCTGGGCCTTACTGGCCCTTCCTCTTCCCTATTATATCCATGCTCCCGGAGGCGCATCGGATGTGAGTCAAGTGATGACGGTGAATGGTCAAAAAGATAGTCAACCTGGCTCCTATAACTTTGTTTATATCCGAGTACAGCAGGCAACGCCACTGACCTATTTACTTGCAAGTCTGGATGACAATCAGACCATTGTGAGTGAAAGAGAGGAGCTAGGTGATTCAACCAACCAAGAATACACTCGGATTAGCCAGGTCTACATGGAAACATCGCAAAATCAGGCTACTTATCAGGCGTTGAAACTAGCAAAACGTGAAGTAACCATGGACTATCTGGGTGTCTATGTTCTGTCAGTTAGCGATACATCAACCTTTAAAGGCATCTTGCAAGTGGGAGATACCGTCACAAGCATAAACGGGCAAGAGTTTAAGGATACCAAAAGCCTGATTACCTATGTAGCTAGTTTAGAAGTAGGGAGCGATGTAACCGTAAGCTATAGTGAAAACGGGGATCAAAAAACTGCAAAGGGGAAAGTGATTCGCCTCAGCAATGGAAAAAACGGCATCGGCATTAGTTTGACGGAGCATACCCAGGTCCAATCAAAAGATCAGATTGAATTTAATACAGCTGGCATTGGAGGACCCAGTGCGGGGTTAATGTTTACCCTTTCAATTTATACTCAGCTACAGGATCCTGGTCTGCGAAATGGTCGGGTGATAGCAGGGACAGGAACCATCGAATCGGATGGTTCGGTTGGAGATATTGGAGGTGCAGCTATGAAGGTCATTTCTGCCGAACAATCCGGTGCAACTGTCTTTTTTGTTCCCAATAATCCGGTTTCGGATGAAGTGAAAAAGGCCAATCCAGATGCGAAGACGAATTATGAAGAAGCCCTGGAATCTGCTAAACGAAATCAGTTAAAGATCAAGGTTGTTCCTGTCACCAAAGTTCAGGATGCGATTGATTATCTAGAGAAAACAAAGAGCCAAGAGTAACTCGAGGCTCTTTTGCTAGCAGTTGGTGAAATGCCGAAAATACGGTATAATAAAGCAGATACCATTCAACAGAATGATGAAGTTTTCAAATAAACAAGAGAAGAAAGAAAGGGGGAGAGGAAATGAAAAAGGAAGTCACACCAGAACTTTTAAACTACAACAAATTCCCAGGTCCAGTCTTTGCACGGGTGGGGGATCAAGTCGTGTCGGAAAATATTGAATTTCATCTTCGGGAAGATTACCGATCGGCCTTTGATCAGACGGAATTTAGTCATCGTTTTTCCAATTGGATGCTCCAGTATGACTATATCGTAGGAGATTGGGGCCATGAGCAGTTGCGACTGAAAGGCTTTTATAAGGAAGAACGGGCGGTCAAAGCAGCGAAAAAAATCAGTCATTTAGAAGATTATCTACTGGAGTATTGCAACTTCGGCTGTGCGTATTTTGTCTTAGAAAATGAAGCCCCTATCCAGATCGAGCAGGATAAGGAAGATCAACCACGAAGAAAAAGGAGACGATCTTCTAATCGACAGAACCATAGTTTGAATCATCCACATTCTTTTACAGTCAAACAGGATGACAAGGACGGTAAATCGAAGCGTCGAAGACCGAAGCGAGATGGACAAGAGAAGAGAGAAGCAGGCGAAAAAAGCCGAAACAACCGTTTCGTCATTCGTCAGAAATAAGGAGAAAGAATGAAAACATCAATTTATGCCTTTAGTCGCGAGGAGTTGACTGAATGGATCTTGGAACAGGGCGAAAAGAAATTCAGGGCGGCCCAGATTTGGGAGTGGTTGTATCGAAATCGTGTGCAGTCTTTTGAGGAAATGACCAACCTCCCAAAAAGCTTAATTGCTTTGCTGCAGCAACATTTTTGTGTCAATCCATTGAAACAACGTATCGTGCAAGAGTCAAAGGACGGGACGGTTAAGTATCTGTTTGAACTACCAGATGGGATGTTGATTGAGACGGTTCTCATGCGGCAGCATTATGGTCTGTCAGTCTGTGTGACGACTCAGGTGGGCTGCAATATCGGCTGTACCTTCTGCGCGTCTGGTCTGATTAAAAAGCAGAGAGATTTGAATGCCGGGGAAATCGTGGCGCAAATTATGTTGGTACAAGCTTACTTTGACCAACGTGGCCAGGATGAGCGAGTGAGTCACATTGTCGTAATGGGAATTGGAGAGCCTTTTGATAATTACGACAATGTCTTGAACTTCGTTCGGATTGTCAATGACGATAAGGGGCTAGGGATTGGAGCACGTCACATCACTGTATCCACTTCCGGTTTGGCTCCGAAAATTCGTCAGTTTGCCGATGAAGGAGTTCAGGTTAATTTGGCCATCTCTCTCCATGCTCCCAATAATACCATTCGGTCAAATATCATGCGGATTAACAACAAATTTCCTTTGGACGAGCTCTTTGCGGCGATTGAATACTATGTGCAGCGGACCAACCGTCGTGTAACCTTTGAATACATCATGCTCAATGAAGTAAATGATGGAGTGGAACAAGCCCAGGAATTAGCAGATTTGACACAAAACATTCGCAAGTTATCCTATGTCAATCTTATTCCCTACAACCCTGTCAGTGAACATGATCAGTATAGTCGCTCGACTCAAGATCGTGTCCAAGCTTTTTATGATCGCTTAAAAAAGAATGGCGTTAATTGTGTGGTCCGACAAGAGCATGGGACAGATATTGATGCAGCATGTGGCCAGTTGCGCTCTAATACAATGAAGCGGGATCGCGAAACTGCAAAAGCCCGGATTGCTGCGGCAAAAGCGAAAGCTGGATTGGCTGGGTAAGCATGAAGCCTGAATGGACAAAGGGAATGGAGCTGACAAGGAGATGGCGAAAGCGAATAGTCGTTTTCGTTGGAGTCTATTTCTTGCTCCTTTCCTGGATGTGTTTCTTACCTCAGTCTACTTATCCCCAATTGAAGCACTTTGAAACGCCTGGTATTTTTCGGATCGGCCGCATGGTCTTTCTCCTAACCCCTTTTAACTCCTTTATAAACGGTCATGAAGTCCAATCCTTCGGTGATTTTGTATGGATCCTCTTGCAAAATGTGGCTAATATTTTCTTGCTGACACCATTGATCTTGGGCTTACTCTTTTTAATCCCCCGTCTAAGAAGCTGGAAACGTGTTTTCTGGGTAAGCTTTTTGATCTCCTGTTTCATAGAGGGGACACAGCTCGTCGTCGATTTGCTATTTGACGCCAATCGTGTATTTGAAACCGATGATTTAATGACCAATACAGTCGGCGGACTCCTTGCTTATGGCCTCTTTTTATTCCTCCAAAGGATGGTCGACGGAAAAGGTCATCGTCTAGAAAAATAAGCTCGAAAAGGGATCAGAAGGTCATCGAACGATCCAGGATACCAGAGAAAGGACGCTTCAACTTTTCTAAGTCAAAAAAGAGGCTGGGACAAAAGTCCTAGCCTCTCCATTGTTTTTGGATTGTCGAGCAAGACGCAGTGGGTGAGTGGTCTCTAGTAGGCTGATTTCATCAGCTTTTACAGCCCGACTCAACTGTGCGGAGGTGGGACGACGAAATCGAATTCTAACGAATGACCGATTTCTGTCCCCCTCTCTTTTTATTTCCAAAATTCATCAAAGACGGTAATCGGTAGGTGCCGTTTGTGCTCTGTTTTTTTCCACCAGTTCTCGATGATTTCTTGGGCGGCAGGATCTATTTTTTTCCCTTCCAAATAGTCGTCGATTTGATCGTAGCTGACACCGAGGGCAACTTCATCTGCTAGACCAGGTTTATTTTCCTCTAAATCAGCGGTTGGTACCTTTAAATAGAGGGCTGGGTCAGCTCCGAGCTCTTTGAGGAGTTGTTTTCCTTGTCGTTTATTCAAGCGGAACAGTGGGAGAATATCCGCGCCCCCATCTCCGAATTTTGTAAAGAAACCAGTGATGTTTTCAGCGGCATGGTCTGTCCCGATGACTGCACCATTGTAGCTACCTGCTAGACCGTATTGGGCAATCATCCGGCAACGGGCCTTGATATTCCCCTTGTTAAAGTCTGAGATCGTTGCGCCTGTTTGTTCAAGGGCTGTAGCCATTGCATCGGCGGGCTCTTTGATATTGACGACTAGGCTCACATCAGGTTGGATAAAGGCTAAAGCTCGTTGGGCATCCTCCTCATCCGCTTGTACCCCATATGGGAGGCGAACCGCAATAAACTGATAGCTCTCATCACTTGTTTCTGCTCGCATTTCTTCCATCGCGAGTTGGGCAAGGCGACCCGCTAGACTGGAATCTTGGCCACCAGAGATACCGAGTATAAAAGTTTTCAAGAAGGGATGTTTCTTTAAATAATCTTTTAAAAAATCAATCGAGCGTCGTATCTCTACGCGCGGGTCTATCGTTGGTAAAACGCCCAATTCTTTGATAATTTTTTCTTGCAGTGTCATTTTGCTCTCCTTCACTTAACGAGCGACCTGTTTGCGGATGGTATCAATCAATTCCATCTTATGTTCCCAAACGTCTTGGGCCAAGTCTACAGGGTATTCTTGTGGATTCAAAACGCGCTTATACTCATCCCAAAGTTGATCAAATACTTGGGATGCGTGTGTTTGAATCTCTTGGAGGCTTGGTGAAAAGTAGACTTGTTTTCCTTCTTCAAAAATGGGTACCAAGAGAGGCACAGCTTCAAAATTCTTGACGGTTTTATTGATATAGGTATAGGTAGGATGGAACATGTGGATCTCATCTAGCTGACTGACATCTTGGTCAGCAAACGTGATGTAGTCTCCTTCCGACTTCCCTTTTTCTTTAGAAGTGATGCGCCAAACCTGTTTTTTCCTGGAGTGGAGACTTTTTCAGCATTTGAAGAGAGTTTGATGGTGTCTTCCATTTCCCCTTTTTCATTTTCAATGGAGACAATCTTGTACACTGCTCCTAAAGCTGGTTGATCGTAAGCGGTGATGAGTTTTGTTCCGACACCCCAAACATCGATTTTCGCCTTTTGCATCTTGAGATTGAGGATAGTATTTTCATCAAGGTCATTGGAGGCGTATATTTTGGCTTCTGTAAATCCAGCATCATCTAACTGTTGGCGTACCTTTTTAGAGATAAAGGCCATGTCACCAGAGTCGATACGGACACCTTGGAAATGAATTTGATCTCCGAGCTCTTTTGCGACTTGAATGGCAGCTGGGACACCGATTTTTAAGGTATCATAGGTATCTACGAGGAACACGCAGTTTCGATGAGTTTTGGCATAGGCCTTAAAAGCCTGGTAATCATTGCCATATGCCTGAACCAGGGAGTGCGCGTGCGTCCCAGAGACAGGAATACCAAATAGTTTCCCAGCTCGAACATTGGATGTAGCATTAGCCCCTCCAATAAAGGCAGCACGAGTCCCCCAAATGGCAGCATCCATCTCTTGTGCACGACGGGTGCCAAATTCGAGCAGGGGTTCATCTTCTATGACGGTTTTGATCCGTCGTGCCTTGGTTGCGATGAGGGTTTGGTAGTTGACGATGTTTAAGATGGCTGTTTCGACCAACTGGCACTGAGCCAATGGTCCTTCTATTTGTAAAATGGGTTCATTCGCAAAGACGAGATCCCCTTCTCTTGCCGAGCGGACAGATAAGTCCATGGTGAGATCGGCGAGATAGTTTAAGAAATTCTCAGGGTAGCCTAGCTCCTTTAGGTAAGCCAGGTCTGTTTCTGAAAATTGGAATTGATTGAGATAGCGGATAACCCGTTCTAACCCTGCGAAAACGGCATAGCCATTTTGGAAAGGTTCCTTTCGAAAGTAAACCTCAAATACCGCATGCTTATTGTGAATGTTTTGTTCAAAGTAGACCTGCATCATGTTGATTTGGTAGAGGTCCGTGTGTAGTGTATAACTATCGTCTGGAAACATAAACTGTCCTCCTGTTTAGATAGTTTTTATTATAGCATATTTTATATAGTGGTGGGCAGATAGAGGATGCAGATTGTTGGACCTGTAAGCTGACTCAGAAGCCTAAACCTAGAAGGCTGCTCATCAGGAAACCAGCGAAAAGAAAAGGGACAAAAGGAAGGGGTTCCCGCTTGTTTTTTAGAAAAAAGTAGACGACGAGGGCGCTAAAGCTTGCGAATTGAATCGTCCAGACTAAGTCATAGAGAGGTTGGATTAGGGAGAGACTAGCGAGGTAGAGAAAGTCGCCGGCCCCTATATTAAGAGAAAGCTTTTCCGTCAGATATGCCATGCCTATCAAAATAAGGAAGAGGTGGTGGATCCCAGTAAAACACGTGGTAAGAGCCGTCAGACCAAACCAGATGAATAAGGGATAGGACTTGTTTTTTAGATCGTACAAAGACAAAAGGAGACTCAGAACCCAAACAAGAGCCTGAGGAATGGAGAGGATCTGCTCATAAAGGAAAAGGGTGATGAGCATGAGGCAAAGCTCCAAACCTGCATACCAGAAGGGGGTTCGTTCTTTGCAGTAACGGCATCGAAATCCGAGGCTCAGCTGGGAAAGGATTGGGATTAGATCCCAAACGTTTAACCGATGCTGGCAATGGTCGCAGTGACTCGCTGGTGAGAGGATGGAAGTGTGAGGAAAGCGGTCGATGATGACCCCTAGAAAGGAGCCTAAACTTGCACCGAGACAAGATAATAACACTATATTCATACTTTTTTATTCGAAAAAGAAATTGTTAGTGTGCATGGTGGTGGGCAGATACTGTGGTTAGAGGTTTTCGTTTGTGCAGGTCATGTTCTTTACAAGACTGATCAAACTCGATGGTAATTGTAGAAATTTGGTTTTCCCTGCAAAGGGTGCGTACAGCTTTTTTGGTTCCTTCTCCTTGATGGACATCATGAAGGGTTACATGGATGATTGCGTGGTTTTCAAGTCCATCCATGGACCAGACCGAAACCTGGTTGACAGCCTGAATATTCGGAATTTCTTTCAGTTCATCCAAGAGCTTTTCTAGGTTTAGGTGCTCAGGGACAGCTGCCAAAAAGATCTTGAGATTTTTCCAAAAGGAAGGAAGGGATTTGCTCAGGATAAAACCAGAAATGGCCAAAGATAGGAGAGGATCTAAGATATACCAATCTGTGATATGTAAGATCAGGGAGACCAGAATCACAGCCAACCAACCTAAGATATCTTCCAGGAAATGCAGGGACAAAACAGCTTCGTTCTTGGTTTGCCCCTTACGGATCATGAGGCTAGCCAGAAGATTAATGGTAATAGCGATGATACCAAGCCAAAGGGTTCCGTTGTAGTTGACCACTTCAGGGTGGAGAAGTTTTGGGATATTTTCTAAGATGACAAAGGTGGATCCGATGATGAGGATAAGACCAGTAATGATTGCTCCTAGTAGGCTAAAACGCTTGTAACCTAAAGTATAGTGGTGGTCTTCTTCCCGGTTGGAGATCCCTTCTAAGTAGGCAGAGGCTCCGATGGCGATAGCGTCTCCTAGATCATGAACGGCATCTGATAAAACGGCACTTGAATGAAAGAGACTACCAAAAATCACCTCAATGATGGCAAAGGAGAAGTTGAGAAAAAAGGCAATCAGGATATTTCTATAGGATTTCATGTTTTGGATTCCTTTCTAACGTGTGGACCTTCTGGAAAAACCTATTGGCTAAGAACAATGAGCGAAGGGTCAAATCAATCCCGATGGCAATCCAGATACCACGAATCCCCCATCCAGAAACTTGACCGAGGATCCAAATGCCCAGGACACGTATCCCCCACATTCCTAAAAGGGTAGTGACAAGAGGTGTTTTGGTGTCTCCTGCACCTTGTAATGCCGCAGGCAAAATCAAACTAAGAGCTAAAACCGGCTGGTTTATAGCCGCGATATGAAGGGCTGTAATGGTCTGTGCGCTTGCGCTAGTATCTGTCGTGAAAAGCTGGGTCAAATCAGGCGCTAGAATCCATAAGACAAGTCCTAGTAAGGACATCAGGAAAACCCCGCAGGCAGATGCCTTGACTGTATAAGAAAGAGCCTGACATGGTTTATGTTCCCCGACGGACATTCCCACGAGGACGCTGACGGCCGTTGCGAGTCCGTATGCAGGCATGTAGGTAAAGGACTCAATCGTCCCAGCTATAGTGTGGGCAGCAAAGGTCTTGCTTCCCATAGAGACAATCAGACTAAAATAAAGAACTTGTCCCAGCCTCATGGCCAGACGTTCAAGGCTAGCTGGGAAAGCTAGAGAGAGGAAGGGGCGAAGAGAAACCGCTTGCTGTCCTTGCCAAGAGATGCGAGCCTGTGTTTGTTGTAGGCGATAAAAAGTAAAAGACTTCCGAACAGACGAGCAAGGACCGTCCCAAGGGCTGTTCCTAAGACACCTAAGGCTGGAAAGGGTTCTATGCCAAAAATCAGGATGGCGTCTAGTGCGATATTGATTAGATTCACGAATAGGCCAATGACGAGGGGAGTTTTAGCATCACCTGTTGCCCGAATCATAGCCGCAAAAACCGTGGATAAACCAAGAAAGATACTGCCTCCTCCCACCCAGAAGAAATAAACCAGCGCCTGGGGGAATTCGGGACCGCTAGCCCCTACCAGCCTCAAAAGATTGGAGCCTAAAAGGAGAGATACGATTCCTAATAGACCCGATAAGACTAGCGTTACGAGGAAAATTTGGCAGGAGTAGCGACCGAGCTGTCTGACCTTCTTTTGGCCTAAACTTTGGGCGATCAGCGTGGTGGCAGCAATCCCCACAGCGATAAAAAGAGCTTGGTAAACGGATAAGATCGTATTGGCTAAACCAACTGCTGTCACAGCTACGAGGCCAATCTGGGCAATCATCCAAGCATCTACGAAAGAGACGAGGGTCTGAAGGAGGTTATCCAGCGTCGCTGGGATAGCTAGGTGGAGGATTTTTTTGAGGTCATACATATCAAGACTCCTGCAAAATTCAATGAAATGAGGTATAATATACGGAACAGTTTCTTCTATTCTATTATGGCAATCGTAGAAGGAAAAGAAAAGGAGCAAAATGGGCAGAAGGTTCATTATTGAACAATTTGTCTAAAATGTACAGATGGATAGACGGATTACACGAACCAAGCGAGCGATTTACCAAGCTTTCGTAGACTTGCTTAATGAAAAAGGATATGGGACCATGACGGTCCAAGATATTATTGACCGGGCGGATGTCGGTCGTTCGACCTTTTATATGCACTATGAGAGCAAGGAAACCTTGTTGGACGCCCTCTGTCAGGAGCTTTTTCACCATATTTTCATGAAAAAATCTACAGAAGACCTGGAAGTTTTTCAGTTTATCGAGCATATCATGGTGCATTTTAAGGAAAATCAGGACAAAATTGCGAGTCTGTTTTTGTCTGACAATGCGAGTTTTATGCTCCGTTTGAAAGAAGAAATCGCCCACCATATCTATCCACTGGTAGCCGATGATTACTTGTCTGGACTACGCCACCTACCGCAGGACTTTGTCAAAAATTACGTAGTGACGACCTTTACCGAGACGGTCAAATGGTGGCTCCGTCAGCGTAAACGTCTGTCAGAAAGCACCATCACACACTATTTTTTAGATACCTTACACGCATGAAACGATACAATACCTTAAATGATTATTACCGAACCCTCTTCGGAGAAAAGACCTTTAAAGTGCCGATTGATGCGGGTTTTGACTGTCCGAATCGAGATGGAACGGTGGCTAAAGGTGGCTGTACTTTTTGTACGGTTTCAGGTTCAGGAGATGCCATTGTAGCCCCCGAGGCACCTATCCGTGAGCAATTTTACCATGAGATTGACTTTATGCACCGCAAGTGGCCAGATGTCAAGAAATACCTGGTCTATTTTCAAAATTTCACCAACACCCATGAGAAAGTAGAGATCATCCGGGAACGCTATGAGCAAGCGATCAATGAACCAGGAGTTGTGGGCATCAATATCGGAACGCGTCCAGACTGCCTACCGGATGAAACCCTCGCCTATCTGGCTGAACTATCTGATCGCATGCACGTGACCTTAGAACTGGGTTTGCAAACGACCTATGAAGCTACTTCAGAGTTGATCAACCGGGCCCACTCTTATGAGCTTTATGTAGAAACGGTCAAGCGCGTGCGAGAGTTGGCTCCCAAGGTGGAGATCGTCAGTCACCTCATCAATGGACTTCCTGGAGAAACTCATGAGATGATGCTGGAGAATGTCCGCCGGTGCGTGACAGATAATGAGATCAATGGGATCAAGCTTCACCTCCTCCATCTCATGACCAATACGCGCATGCAACGAGATTACCACGAGGGACGTTTGCAGCTCATGAGTCAGGAGGATTATGTCCAGGTCATCTGCGATCAACTGGAAATCATCCCCAAGCATATGGTCATCCATCGCATCACAGGTGATGCCCCTCGAGATATGTTGATAGGTCCCATGTGGAGTCTCAATAAATGGGAAGTTTTGAATGCCATCGACCGTGAAATGGAGCGCCGGGGAAGCGTGCAGGGGTGTAAGGCAGCTCCTCAACCAGTTTGTTCGAGCAAGAATGAAGAGAAATTTCAATGATTTATCTCGTGCTTGTATTGTGTTCGAATCTCCTGGTATTCCTCGTGTCCCCTGTTTTAGGGCACTTGTATAGCTAGGGTCTTCCCTCAGTAAGAAGAAGTCGTTCTTTGGGGATTCCCTCTCTTGATGGAGCTGTTTTCCGATCAAATGTTAATGAAGTCGATTTGACAAGTACAAAAAGAAAGAAGGCTCTGGTATGATCAAACGTCCGATTCACCTGTCCCATGAGTTTTTAGCAGACATTTTAGATGACCAAAGTGTGGCAGTAGACGCCACCATGGGGAATGGCCATGACACAGCTTTTCTAGCGGGTCTTGCTCAGAAAGTTTATGCCTTTGACGTCCAGGAACAAGCTTTGCAAAAAACGCAAGAACGACTGGACCAGCAAGGATTGACCAATGTTGAGCTGATTTTGGATGGTCATGAGCACCTAGACCAGTATGTCAAAGAGCCCATTCGAGCGGCTATTTTTAATCTGGGTTATCTACCCAGTGCGGATAAGTCCATTATTACTCAGCCCCTTACGACCCTAGAAGCCATCCAACAAATTTTGGAGCGCTTGGAAGTCGGAGGGCGCCTGTCTATCATGATTTATTATGGTCATGAGGGGGGAGATGTGGAGAAAGATGCTGTTTTGGACTTTGTGAAGCACTTGGACCAAAAGCTCTATACCGTCATGCTCTACCAACCCCTGAATCAAATCCATACACCCCCTTTTCTGATCATGATTGAAAAAATAGGAGAAAAAAATGAATCAAAATGAATTGAATGAACGGTTGTTGCTGATGCGAAAGCAGTATATGGACAATCGTGAAAACCAAACGGTGAGCTGTCAACCCTCAAAGCAAATGAAGAAAATTAAGAAGCGAATTGTGGAATTGGAGACGGAGCGTTGCCATCGGATCGTGGATCATGAGGATGTCTCTGTCGTGGACCAAAAAATTGTGGAGCAAAAACGATTGTTTCAAGAATTGGCTACTAAAAAGTAAGGAGGGCAATGATGGAACACCTCCTTTTGTATGCCATTGTCTTTATCGCCCTGCTTTCTGGTTCTAATATTTTGAATCGGCTTTTTCCCCGGTTTCCTTTACCCTTGATTCAAGTGGGACTGGGGGTTGTTTTGGGCTGGATTTTACGTGACCAGACCTTTAGGATTAATTCAGACTTGTTTTTGGCTGTCGTCATCGGTCCCTTGCTATTTCGAGAAGCGGCAGAGAGTGATGTGACGAGCGTCTTAAAGCAATGGCGGATGATTCTTTTTCTCATATTTCCAGTAGTCTTTCTGACGACCTTGGGACTTGGAGGACTGGGTCATGCCTTGGTGGGGACGATTTCTCTTGCAGCGATGTGTGCGGGAGGAGCAGCTCTTGGGCCAACAGACTTAGTGGCCTTTTCCTCCCTATCAGGGAGATTTTCCTTCCCCAAGAGGATATCGGATATATTAAAAGGGGAGGGCTTGTTGAATGACGCCTCCGGCTTGGTGGCCTTTCAAGTGGCGGTAACGGCTCTAACCACGGGGGAGTTTTCTCTCAGTGAAGCAGGGACCTCACTCCTCTTATCCGTGTTGGGAGGCTTCCTAGTGGGTGGTTTCTTTGGTCTTCTTCAAGGGTTTTTCATTCGCCTCCTCAAGGATTTTAAGGTGTTGGACAGTATTTCAGTCTTGTTATTGGAACTGGGCCTTCCTTTAGTGACCTTCTTTGTAGCGGAGGAGATTCATGTCTCAGGGATTATCGCTGTCGTCGTAGCGGGAATTCTCAATGCTGCTCGTTTTAAGCGAATTACTCTATTAGCGGCAGAAGTCGACACGGTCACAGAAACGGTTTGGGAGACGGTCACCTTTGCCCTTAATGGCTTTGTCTTTATCATCTTGGGGCTGGAGTTGGTTCATATTGCGGGTCCTATTTTAACGGAGTCGATATACAATACCCAGAGTCTCGTCTTGTTGGTGATCGTGTTAACCGTTGCCTTGTTTTTGATTCGGTTTTTGAGTTTGTGGCTGTTTTTTGCTTTGTCTATCAAGCGTCTGCGTCGGCCCCTCCCTACCTATATGAAGGAGATTTTGACCTTAACCTTCTCTGGTGTAAAGGGAACAGTGTCAATCGCGACCATCTTTTTGATCCCAAGTAGTATCTCGGTCGTCGTCTATTCTCAACTGCTCTTTCTTGTGGCAGGTGTGACCCTCTTATCGTTTTTGACAGGGGTTGTCGTGCTTCCTCATCTTGCCAAGCCTAAACTTAGTCAAGAAAACCATAGTATGCAAATTGCGATTTTAAATGAAGTAGTGAGTCAGTTAAAGGATGATTTGAAGGAATCGGAATTGAATCTATCCGTTTATTCAGCGATTGATAACTATCAGCTACGAATCGAACAATTGATTTGGCAACAAGAGGACCAACAGATCCAGCAGGACTTGGCTGCTTTACAAGTGATGATGCTGTCCATTGAGCGGGATGCGCTTGAGCAGGCATTGAGCGAAGGGCGGATTGGAGAGCGAGGCTATCGTCTCTATCAGGCTTATTTGGGAAATATGGAACACCAGATCAACCGTAACTTTGCTTCTCAAGTTCGGTATAGTCTGACGCTTTTGCTACGGACCATGCGCAATCTCCTGCAACGCATGTGGAACTTGAGACTGCTTTTAAAGAGCAGAAGGAGAATGGGTGTCCTCAATGAGCAAGAAAAGGATGAGATTGCAGAGCTGTATTTGGGTACGACTCAAATTATTCTAGAAAGTTTGGCAGATGTCAAACCGATTTATGGTCGTGAACTGGTCGAGTTTCTACAAGATGCTCGTTTGCGAGAGGCGGAAATCATTGGGACTGGCGCTTTTGTTGAGCGAATCATTGAACGCGTCAAGCCGACCAACATCGATGAAATGTTGCGAGGATATTACTTGGAACGAAAAGCCATTGCGGAATATGAAGCAGATGAACGCATTAGCCACCGTTATGCGAAGCGCCTTCGAAAAGAAGTGAATGAGTTGGAATCCTACTCTCTGAAGGAGAATCTCAACTCCCTTCCCTATGAATTGATGAATTTAGCCCGGGGAGGTAGATAAAAAAACAGACAGCTTTCGAGTCTTGGGACAAAAAAGCTGTCTGTTTTTTATAGGTTAGAAGAAATGAAGAAAAAAGTTTTAGAGGATGGGTTTGATGAAGAGGCGGTCTTGTCCAAGATCAATTAGTTCAACGGGTGAATCATAGAAGTTAGAGAGGGTCTCTACGGTCAGGACTTCGTTTTTCGGTCCTTGGGCTACGATACGACCTTGGGAGATGAGGAGGACATGGGTGAAAAGATGGGTGATTTCTTCAGCATGATGGGTGACATAGATGAGGGCAGGTGCCTGGTCTAAGCTGTCGATTCGCTCGATTTGTTTTAAGAGTTTCTCCCTCGCTAGGAGGTCTAGCCCGACAGTTGCTTCATCTAAAATCAAGAGATCGGGATTGTCCATCAAGCTCCGAGCAATAAGGAGCAGTTGTTTTTCACCCTGGGATAAGGAGCGGTAGCGACGACTAATCAGATGGCCGCCATCTAGATCGCGTAAAAGGGTCCGTGCTTCTTCGAGATCGGATTCGGAATATTCCTGATAGAGGATAGAGGATTTGTAGCGCCCAGTGAGGACGATTTGCTCTGCTGAGAGATGCTGCGGGAATCGCTCTGCTAAAAAGGAACCAACGATTCCGATCCGTTGACGGAGCTTTGGGATATCCCCTTGTCCAAAATGCGTTCCAAGAACTGTTAACTCCCCTTCTGACTTCCAAAACTCGGCTAGTAAAATGCGGAGTAAGGTCGATTTTCCAGCTCCATTTAAGCCAAGAATGGCCCATCGCTCTCCTTTTTTAAACTCCCAATTGAGCTGATCCAAAATAGTTTTTCCGTCTTTTTTGTAGGAAAGGTCTTGCATAGAAAGAATCATGTGTGCCTCCTTTTGGACTATTGTAGCATAGATAAGAAAGCCGGTAAAGGAAGTGGAAAGATAGAAGGCGCTTCTAGTTTGATTCGGTCGATCATCTGAGCTAACTTTTGAATGAAGCGCACTTTTCTTTTTTAAAATGTGGTATAATAAAAGCATTACTTTATTTTTTATAGGAGAACATCATGGAAGACCCCGGTAGTCAGACCATTTATTTGCAATTTAGTTTACTTATTGTTTTAACCCTGCTCAATGGGTTTTTCTCAGCATCAGAGATGGCCTTGGTGTCCTTGAATCGGCAACGTGTCGAGCAAAAGGCGGAAGAGGGCGATAAAAAGTATGTTCGTCTCTTAAAGGTTCTTCAAGAACCCAATACTTTTTTATCAACCATTCAGGTTGGAATCACCTTTATCGGTCTTTTGCAAGGGGCCAGCTTATCTGCCAGCCTAGGGGACTTGTTTGCTTCTTGGATGGGCAATTCGGAATGGGCTCGAACAGCTGGTAGCCTCATTTCCCTAGTCTTTTTGACCTATATCTCCATTGTTTTGGGAGAACTTTATCCAAAACGGATTGCCATGAATATGAAGGAAAATCTAGCAATCCGGACGGCTCCGGTCATTGTCTTACTTGGGAAAATCGTAAGTCCCTTTGTCTGGCTTTTATCTGCTTCTACGAATTTGTTGAGTCGAATCACACCGATGACATTTGATGATGCGGATGAAAAAATGACGCGGGATGAGATTGAATATATGCTGACCAATTCAGAGGAAACATTGGATGAGTCTGAAATTGATATGCTACAAGGGATTTTTTCTCTAGACGAAATTCGAGCACGTGTGGTGATGGTCCCGCGGACGGATGCTTTTATGGTGGACATCAATGATGATCCTCTAGAGGTGGTCAAGGAAATCCTCCGTGAAAATTATTCGAGGATACCGGTCTATGATGACGACAAGGACAATGTTATTGGGATTTTACATACGAAGAATCTCTTGCAAGCTGGTTTTGAATTAGGTTTTGAAAACATCAATCTTCGCCGCATCATGCAAGAAGCCCTCTATGTACCGGAAACGATTTTTGTTGATGACCTTTTGACACAGTTTCGTTCGGAGCAAAAGCAAATGGCCATCGTCTTGGACGAATATGGCGGTGTCTCAGGATTAGTGACCTTGGAAGACTTATTGGAAGAGATTGTTGGTGAGATTGAAGACGAGACAGATAAGGCGGAGATCCAAGTTCGTGAAATTGCTGATCAAACCTATATTGTCCAAGGGAACATGACACTCAATGAATTTAACGAATACTTTGATACAGAGTTAGAGAGTGACGAAGTGGATACGATTGCTGGCTTTTATCTGTCAGGGCTTGGGACCATTCCGAGTCAGGAAGAAAAGGAGAGTCATGAGGTTGAAAGCAATCACAAGCACCTGACGATCATTAATGATAAAGTCAAGAATGGTCGTGTGACGAAGTTAAAAGTTCTGATCACCCCAGTAACTGTGATGGACCAAGATGAGGAATAAGATCGCTTGTCTGAAACAGTAGCAGTAAAAGTGGATAAAAGGTAACGATTCAAAAAGCTTTGAGGATGAAAGCGAATGCTGATTTTCTCAAGCTTTTTATTTTGGGAGAAAGAGCAGACGAAAATAATCGGTCTGTATCTAAGAACAGATATGAAAAAGAAATCAATCTCCCTTGTTCAACCGGACGTATTCCAAATTTTTGAAATCAAGAAACAGTACTGTCTGCTAAAGGTTGATATAAGGCTAACCTCAAAGTAGATGAAATTCCACCGTGTCACGAAGCCATTCTCACCTTTTCTTCAGATGGTTGGTTTTTGGTCGATCCTTTTTCCTTTTTGCTTAGGTGATAGAAACTTTCGATTCGGAATTCGGAAATAAAGAGACAGACATGCTATAATAAAGGTAATGAGAAGGAGAGAGTATGGTAGAAGGAATCGATTACAAAAAGGTAACGGGATTGATTAATTCGACAGAGAGTTTCGGATCTGTGGATGGTCCGGGGGTCCGCTTTGTCATCTTTATGCAAGGATGCCAGATGCGTTGTCAATACTGTCATAATCCGGATACTTGGGATATGGTCAACCCTCGTGCAGAAGAGCGCACTGCAGAAGATGTATTAAACGAAGCGCTACGTTATAAAGGCTTTTGGGGACAAGAT
>NZ_KQ969506.1:899983-906228 GCF_001578875.1 Streptococcus sp. DD13 | reverse complement strand
ACCCTGCAGATTGACTTCTTGATTGCTCTTTTACCTTAGCAAAAGAGCAAGGGATTCACACAACTCTAGATACCTGTGCTTTGACCTTTCGCAACACGCCGAAGTATCTTGAAAAATACAATCAACTCATGGCAGTGACAGATTTGGTCTTACTGGATATCAAGGAAATCAATCCGGACCAGCATAAGATTGTAACCGGGCATAGCAACAAGACGATTTTGGCCTGTGCCCGCTATCTCTCTGATATTGGAAAGCCCGTTTGGATCCGCCACGTGTTGGTACCAGGTTTGACTGACCGAGATGATGATTTGAAAAATCTAGGCGAGTTTGTCAAGACACTAACCAATGTCAAACGCTTTGAAGTCCTCCCCTACCATACCATGGGAGAGTTTAAATGGCGGGAGTTGGGGCGTCCCTATCCTCTGGCAGGAGTCAAACCTCCTACACGCGATCGCGTAGAGAATGCTAAAAAACTCATGCATACGGAGTCTTACTCGGATTACATGGATCGCATCAAAGAAAAATAAAAGACTAGGACAAGTGAGTTGACCGAATGGGTCATCACATTTGTCCTAGTTTTTAATTCTATAGACGGTTTTTAAGCGATGAGGAGAGAGGAGTTCTCACAGGGCCTTATCATCGACAGCAAAGAGATAGTCAGCGGCACTTTGAATGGTGGATTCAAGGGCCCCTTCTTTAAAGGGACTTTGAAGGTTTGCAGCTTCCACGACCTGGAGGAAGGTTTTGGTTCCGCCTAAATCACAGATGCGGATGTAATCTTCCCAGGCAGTCGGATCGGCTTCGACCTGTGTTCTCTTCCAAAATTGAAGCGCACAAACTTGAGCGAGTGTATAGTCGATATAGTAGAAAGGACTGGAGAAAATATGGGATTGTCGGAACCAGAAACCGCCACGACTAAGGAAGTCTGAATCGGAGTAGTCACGATCCGGTAAGTAGAGATCTTGTAGTCGCTTCCACGTAGCTTTTCGCTCAGCTGGGGTCATCTCTGGGTGCTCATATACTTCGTGTTGGAAATGGTCCACCAAAACTCCGTAAGGCAAGAAGAGCAAGGTGCCCGCCAAGTGACTATACTTGTATTTGTCTACTTGATGGCCAAAGAAACGATCCATCCATGGCCAGGTCAAAAATTCCATTGACATGGAGTGGATTTCACAAGTTTCATAGGTCGGCCAGACCACATCTGGAGTAGGGACCCACCGAGACCGGAAGACTTGAAAGGCATGCCCTGCTTCATGGGTGAGGACATCGATATCGCCACTGGTTCCATTGAAGTTTGAAAAGATGAATGGACTTTTAAAGTCAGGGAGGTAGGTACAATAGCCACCAGAGCGTTTTCCGGGCTTCGTAACGAGATCAAGCAGTTCATGTTGGACCATGAAGTTGAAATACTCCGCGGTTTCTGGCGACAATTCTTGGTACATCTTTTGTGCTTCATGCAAGATGAACTCTGGGTCTCCTTGTGGGGTTGCATTTCCATCCAAAAACTCAATGCCTAAATCATAATATTTGAGTTCTTTAAGACCAAGACGCTCCGTCTGACGCTTCCGAAGTTCTTGCACAACTGGGACAACGTGATGGAGGATTTCTTGTCGGTAGGACTTGACCATGTCACGATTGTAGTCAAAACGGTTCATCATGTGGTAAGCATACTCAACATAGTCTTTAAAGCCCAACTGGTGAGCAATTTTGGTCCGAACTTTGACTAAGTCGTCATAAATTTTATCAAAGGCTGCTTCATTATCTTCATAAAATTGGCTGGTTTTGGCGCTAGCTGCCTGACGCACAGATCGGTCAGTAGATTGGTTAAAGGGGATCATTTGTGAGAGATTATAGGTTTCTCCCTGAAAGTCAATCTGAGCTCCAGCGATTAATTTGGAATACTGATCGACCAAGCTGTTTTCTTCTTGAAAGAGGGAGATAGCATCTGGTGAAAAGGTTTTAAGTTGGTTTTCGGCTTGAAGAAAGAAGGTTTGTGGAAGGGCTTCTTCCAATGCGGTACGAAATGGACTATCCAGAACTGCTTGGTAGTAGTTGGTTTTAAGCTCACCAAATAAAGGAGAATACTCATTCCAGAAGTCTGTTTCCTGGTCATAAAAAGAATCCTCCATATCCACGGAATGGCGAATACTGCAGAGGGTGGATTGGGTTTCTACTTCGGCAAAGATGGCGATGATGTCTTTGAGATGTTGCAGCGCTTCTGGAGCTGATGCAGCGGATTGAAGTGCTGAAATAAGTTGGGTGGAAGTGGTTTTGACGTCTTCGTAGTTGGGACGGATATAGCTGTATTCTGAAAATTTCATTAGATTCTCCTTACTGAATGTAGTCCTTTCTATCATAGCGTATTTTGGGGTTAGAGACAAGGGATTTTCGTCTTCCAAATAGGAAGAAAGACTGAGGGAAATCCTTCTAGTTTCTGATACTCAAAAGTCTCAGAATATGGTAAAATTAGGATGGAGGTTTTTTGCGAAATGCTAAAATATAAAAATATCTCAATTTTTATTTTAAAAACTCTATTTTATTTTATCATTTTTTTAATCTTATTTTATTTATATGGATATCTTGGCCAAGGTCAGGGTGAATTTATTTACAACGAGTTTTAAGGAAAAAATATGACACAAAAACGCACCATTACAGATATGATTGAGACCCTGGAGCAGTATGCCCAGACACAGCCTGATTTTCCTGTATATGATATTTTAGGAGACGTCCATAGTTATGGCGATTTGAAGCGGGATTCGGATAGCTTAGCGTCCCATCTGGATCAGTTAGACTTGACACCATCCTCACCTGTTCTTGTTTTTGGTGGACAGGAATATGAGATGCTGGCGACTTTTGTAGCCCTAACTAAGTCTGGTCACGCCTATATTCCAGTGGACCGGCATTCTGCCTTAGATCGGATTGAGGCCATTATTGAAGTTGCATCCCCTAGCTTGATCATCAGTTTAGATGCCTTTCCGCTCGAAACGCCCCTTCCGATCCTTTCCGGGCATCAGTTAACGGAAGTCTTTTCCAAGCATACGCCTTACCAGATCAGCCATTCTGTCAAAGGAGATGATAATTATTATATTATCTTTACCTCAGGGACGACTGGAAAGCCAAAGGGAGTGCAGATTTCACATGCCAATCTCTTGAGCTTCACTAACTGGATGATTTCAGACAAGGAATTTGCGACGCCGGACCGTCCACAAATGCTGGCCCAGCCTCCCTATTCTTTTGACTTGTCCGTCATGTATTGGGCACCAACATTGGCCTTGGGCGGGACCTTGTTTGCCCTACCGAAAGAAACGGTAAGTGACTTCAAACAACTTTTTGCGACGATCTTGCAGTTACCGATTGGGATTTGGACTTCCACTCCCTCTTTTGTGGATATGGCTCTTGTCTCTGAAGAGTTTCGTGCGGAGCGTCTACCAGCCCTGACCCATTTTTATTTTGATGGGGAAGAGTTAACCGTTAAGACTGCGAAGAAATTACGGGAGCGTTTCCCAAATGCACGAATCGTCAATGCCTATGGTCCGACAGAAGCGACGGTGGCCTTATCAGCGGTAGCTATCACGGATGAGATGTTAGCAAGCTATAAGCGCCTTCCAATTGGCTACACGAAGGAAGACTCGCCAACGGCTGTGATTGACGAAAATGGCCAAGTCTTGCCGAATGGGGAGCAGGGGGAGATTATTATCGCTGGTCCTGCTGTATCAAAGGGCTATTTGAACAATCCAGAAAAGACCCAAGAAGCTTTCTTTGAATTTCAAGGATTACCAGCCTATCATACAGGGGACCTAGGGTCTATGACAGATGAAGGACTCTTACTGTATGGTGGTCGGATGGACTTCCAAATCAAATTCAATGGGTATCGTATCGAGCTCGAGGATGTTTCTCAAAACTTAAACAAATCGCGCTTTGTAGAATCGGCAGTCGCTGTGCCCCGCTACAATCAAGATCACAAAGTCCAAAACTTGTTGGCCTACATCGTTTTAAAAAATGGTGTTCGGGAACAATTTGATCGAGAAATTGATATCACCAAGGCCATTAAAGAAGACTTACAAGACATTATGATGTCGTATATGATGCCGTCTAAGTTTTTCTATCGAGAAGAACTTCCCCTTACCCCAAACGGAAAAATTGATATCAAAGGGTTAATGAATGAGGTGAACAAACGATGATAAATTGGTTATCCCACTTTCCTCATTTAGAGCCTTTTGGGGACCCACTTTATTTTGTCTATATCATTCTAGCGACCTTGCCGATCTTTATCGGGCTCTTCTTTAAGAAACGCTTTGCCTGGTATGAACTATTGGTCAGTGCTTTCTTTATCGCCAGCATGCTTTTTGGCACCAAGAATTATCAGGTTCAAGCCTTCTTGTTTTATGTAGTCTGGCAGACTGCTGTGGTCTTCCTGTACCAGGCCTACCGTCGGGGAAAGGATAGCAAATGGGTCTTCTTTCTCTTTGTTGGATTAGCGATTCTTCCTTTGGTCGTCGTCAAGTTTGATCCCATCGTGTTGGGTTCAGGGAAGTCCATTTTGGGCTTTATGGGAATTTCCTATTTGACCTTTAAATCCGTAGCGATGATCATGGAGATGCGGGATGGGCTCTTGAAGGATGTGACCCTATGGGCCTTCCTCCGCTTTCTTATCTTTATGCCCACTATCTCATCAGGGCCGATTGATCGTTTCCGTCGATTCAATGAGAACTACGAGCAGATTCCCGATCGAGATCAGTTGATGAGGATGCTGGATAGGGCGGTCTGGTACATCATGCTGGGCTTCTTCTACAAGTTTGTCTTGGCCCATGTCTTAGGACATGTCTGGCTCCCGCAGCTAAAAGAAGTTGCTCTTCGACAAGGTGGGTTGATCAATTTACCAACGATTGGGGTCATGTATACTTATGGCTTGGATCTTTTCTTCGACTTTGCAGGCTACTCAATGTTTGCGATTGCGATTTCTCACCTAATGGGGATTGAAACGCCACAAAACTTTGACCAACCTTTTAAATCGCGTGATTTAAAGGAATTCTGGAATCGCTGGCACATGAGTTTATCATTCTGGTTCCGTGATTTTGTCTTTATGCGCCTCGTAAAAGCGATGGTCAAAAACAAAGTCTTTAGCAATCGGAATACCACTTCAAGCGTGGCATATCTAATCAATATGACCTTGATGGGATTTTGGCATGGCTTGACTTGGTACTATGTTGCCTATGGGGTGTTTCATGGAGTCGGCTTAGTGGTTAATGACATGTGGATTCGAAAGAAAAAGAGCATCAATAAGGAACGAAAAGCCAAAGGACAAGCGCCTCTGCCCGACAACAAGTGGACAAAGGCTCTGGGGATTTTTATCACTTTCAATGTGGTGATGGTCTCTTTCCTGCTATTTTCAGGATTTTTAAACCAACTATGGTTTCATGGAAAATAATAAAAAAGATTTGAGGTAGAAAAATGGATGTAAAATCAGAAGTTATTGCAATTATTGACGATTTATTTATGGAAGACGTGTCGGACATGATGGACGAAGATTTGTTTGATGCAGGTGTCCTAGATTCAATGGGAACTGTAGAACTCATTGTGGAATTAGAAGGAAAATTCAATATCAGCGTACCAGTTTCTGAATTTGGTCGAGATGACTGGAACACAGCAAACAAAATCGTAGAAGGTGTGACGGAGTTGATGAATGCTTAAACGCCTATGGAATATACTAGGGCCCGTTTTTTGCGCCTTTGTTCTAGTTCTTTTGTTGATTCTTTTTTATCCAAGCCAGCAAGGGCATGATTTGTTAGCTGAAAAGAAGGATGCGGTTGCCTTTTCTAGTGAAAGTTTTAAGAATGCCACGAAAAAAGTACAGGCCTTGTCCGATCCTTCCGAGAACTTTGTTCCCTTTTTTGGATCGAGTGAATGGTTGCGCTTGGATAGCTTTCACCCAGCAGTCTTAGCGGAGAAATACAATCGTCCCTATACTCCTTATTTCTTGGGACAGCGGGGAGCGGTCTCAATGGTCCATTATCTTGGGATTCAGCAGATGCGTCCTCAGTTGGAAGGGAAAAAAGCCGTCTTTGTTGTCTCGCCTCAGTGGTTTATCCGCATAGGGATTCGCAAGGAGTTTTTGGAGAAGTATCTGACAACGGATGAAATCACCTCCTTTCTCTTAAAGGAACGGACCCAGGTTTCCGAAGAAGAGAAGATGGTGGCGGAACGGCTGGTGAAGCAATTGCCGAACATACCGATGGCTTCCCAGC
>NZ_KQ969506.1:883535-899779 GCF_001578875.1 Streptococcus sp. DD13 | reverse complement strand
AAAAAGCCGTCTTTGTTGTCTCCGCCTCAGTGGTTTATCCGCATAGGGATTCGCAAGGAGTTTTTGGAGAAGTATCTGACAACGGATGAAATCACCTCCTTTCTCTTAAAGGAACGGACCCAGGTTTCCGAAGAAGAGAAGATGGTGGCGGAACGGCTGGTGAAGCAATTGCCGAACATACCGATGGCTTCCCAGCTGAAAAAGCTAGCCAAAGGTCAAGTATTGACTGGTACAGAGCGTCGGTACGTAGAATTGGCACATGCGTTTGCCATAAAAGAATCCGCTTTTTTTGGGCAGTTTGAGCAAAGCAACAATTATGACCTTGTCCAAGAAAAAATGAAAAACCTACCGAATCAGTTTTCCTATGAGGCCTTAGATGCGGCGGCTGAAAAAGAGGGGAAGGCTTCTTCAACGAATAATTCATTTGGAATGGACAATTCCTTTTACAATAAAAATATCCGGGCTAGTCTTTCACGTTTGAAAAAATCTCAGACAGATCTCTCTTATGTAGTTTCTCCAGAATATACCGATTTTCAGCTCTTGCTGAGTCAACTAGCAGAATTGAAGATGAATGTGGTTTTCGTGATTCCACCTGTATCTGAAAAATGGAGCGATTACACGGGACTTTCTCAAGAGGAATACCAGAAGGCAGTGTCGAAAATTAAGTACCAGCTGAGCAGTCAAGGATTCAACCATATCGTAGACTTTTCACAGGATGGCGATCAGCCGTACTTCATGCAGGATACTATCCATATGGGATGGAAGGGCTGGGTAGCCTTTGATAAAGCAATCACACCATTTCTAATCAATGAGCAACCAGCTCCATCCTACCATCTAAGAAAGGAATTCTTAGATTCCTCTTGGGCAAATTATCGGGGAGATGTCAAAGACTATCTGAAAGAATAGAGAGTCAGATCGTAAGGTCTGCTCTTTTCTTCTGCCTTTATTTTTGATACACTAGGTATATATTAAATAAAGAGGTAGAAACATGTCTAAGATTTTAGTTTTTGGTCACCAAAACCCTGACTCAGATGCTATTGGCTCATCTGTAGCCTTTGCCTATCTGGCAAAAGAAGCTTATGGCTTGGATACAGAAGCAGTGGCTCTTGGAACTCCTAATGAAGAAACAGCTTTTGTTTTGGATTACTTTGGTGTAGAAGCACCGCGTGTCATCACATCTGCTAAAGCTGAAGGCGCAGAGCAAGTCATCTTGACGGACCACAATGAATTCCAACAATCTGTGTCTGATATTTCTGAAGTGGAAGTCTATGGAGTGGTCGACCACCACCGTGTGGCTAACTTTGAAACAGCGAGCCCACTTTACATGCGTTTGGAGCCAGTTGGATCCGCTTCTTCTATCGTTTACCGCATGTTTAAAGAACACGGAGTGGAAGTACCAAAAGCACTTGCTGGTCTCATGTTGTCTGGTTTGATCTCAGATACGCTCCTGCTCAAATCTCCAACTACCCACGTGTCTGACCCACAAGTAGCAGCGGAATTGGCTGAAATCGCAGGTGTCAATTTGGAAGAATACGGTCTTGCTATGCTTAAGGCGGGTACCAACTTGGCAAGCAAATCTGCTGAAGAATTGATTGATATCGATGCCAAGACCTTTGAATTGAAGGGCAACAATGTCCGTGTGGCTCAAGTCAACACCGTTGATATCGCAGAAGTCTTGGAACGCCAAGCAGAAATCGAAGCAGCTATCCAAGCAGCAAATGCAGCTAACGGCTACTCTGACTTTGTTTTGATGATTACCGATATTGTTAACTCAAACTCAGAAATCTTGGCTCTTGGATCCAACATGGACAAGGTAGAAGCAGCCTTCAACTTCAAATTAGAAAACAACCACGCTTTCCTTGCTGGTGCCGTTTCTCGTAAGAAACAAGTGGTTCCTCAATTGACAGAAAGCTTTAATGCCTAAGAATTAGAAAAGAATGAAAAAAAGGGAGTCTTGGCTCCTTTTTTTCTAGGAGAGACTCATGTTAGAAAATGGTGATTTGATTTTTGTGAGAGACGATTCGGAGATGGGGCAGGCAGTCCAAGAGTCTACAGGTTCTTATAGTCACGTAGCCATCTATTTGGAAGGCTTGATTTATCATGCTAGGAGTTCAGCAGGAGTGGTCTGTCAGGACCCCACCGACTTTTTTGAGGCGGATCATCTGTATGACCTGTTTACTTGTTCAGATATGGATTGGAAAACTGTCAAAAATCGGGCTTGTCAGCATCTAGGGGCTCCCTACAATGCTTCGTTTTCTCCAGATGGGCCAGGGTTTTATTGCTCTCAGTTTATCGCTCGTATCTTGCCCATCTTTGAGACCATTCCCATGCAGTTTGGGGATGGAATGCAGGAAATCAGTCCTTTTTGGCAGGCTTATTACCAAGAGCTAGGACAGCCTGTTCCTCTGGGACAGCCAGGGACCAATCCCAGCCAACTAGCAAGTTCTCCTCATCTACACTGTAAAGAAAGGAATCTTCATGATTCAGATTTTTAATCCATCGCGCTTGACCCGTCAGCCTTTTTTTAAGGAGCTAGTCGTTTATCTTGACCAGCAGGAGGAGGTGATCTTGCGACAGATCAAGGCCCAATTTCCAGAAGTTTCGGTCGATAAGCACCTAGAAGAGTACATCAAGGCAGGTTTGATTCTGCGGGAAAACAAGCGCTATTCTCTTAATCTCCCTTTTTTAGAGTCGTTGGATTCTTTGGAACTGGATCAAGAAATCTTTATCAGAGAGGAGTCTGCTCTTTATCCTGCCCTACTAGAAAAATCCTTTGTGACGGAGCTGGCCAATCAGACCAATGGCGTCATTCTACAAGAACAAACAGGCTTTCGCCGTGACTCCTTGACCCTTTCCAATTATTTTTATAGACTCCAACATCAGTATCCCTTGTCGGAAGCCCAACAAGCCCTCTATGTCATTCTGGGAGATGTGAATCCGGAGTATGCTTTGAAATATATGACTACTTTTTTACTCAAATTTTGTCGGAAAGAGCGCGTGATTCAGAAACGCCTGGATATTTTTGTTCAGGCTCTTGTGATCTTGGGTTGGATTGAGCCAGTGGATGAGTGGGGCTATCGCTTGTTGATGGAACTGGATCCCGAGACCTTGCGCTTTTCTTTTGAGGGCTAGAAAAATCAGAATAAAAAAAGACACGGGAACCGCCTTTAGGAGCGTTTGTCCGTGTCTCCTCTTTTAAAATGAAAGGGACCAAATGACTCTGTGGGAAGTGTAAGAGTGGGAAAGGGAAGAGCTCTCTTTTTTCGGTAATGGTAACGGGTGCTGAGGAGCACTTGCATGGCCATCAAGAGAAGGGAACGTTCTTCTTCACTAACTTTCGTGCTTTCTTGGAGAAGGAATAGCACTTTTTGGAGGGTGTTGGTGCGGATGTCACTGATTCGTTCGATTCCAGCTGCAAGGAGGTTATCAAAAATGAGATCAAAGAACGTCTTGAGTTCTTTATTAGTCAGTTGATCTGTCCAGTCTTTTAAGGTTTGATCGACTTCGTGGCTGGTCCTGGTCAACTCTTGAGCTCGTTCTATTTGGCAGCTTTTTAAGTTGATTTTCCAGTTGCTAAGGAGGTGTTGGCTAAAAGAGACGCCCCGGCTCTTAACGATGATGCGATTGTCAGGAATCGATAGCATCAGACCCACGATGGAGTCTTGTGGAAGATAAGCTCGGATCCGTGGCTGTAGTTCTTTGTAGCCTTCTTGCTGGACGATATCGCTGTGTAAGCCCGGAGAATCAAAGGTATAGATGGCTTGAATGGCTTTTTGTTCGGGATCGTTGACCTGGCTCGCCGCAAAGAGGGCTAGATTTCCCCCTTTAGAATGACCGCTAAGGATAAACTGGGCCTTCGGAAGGGTCTGCACTCCTTTTTGGACATAGTGTTGGGCATGGATTTGGGATGGAATTTTTTTCATGTAGGTCATGTGGAAGTCTTCCTTCCACCCGATTAAGCTATCATCCGTTCCACGAAAGCTGATCAAGTACCGGTCAGGGCTCAATCGAAACGTGAGTGCGGCAAATTGCTTTTGCAAATCCAGGTTATAGTCATTTTCAAAACCAAATAGCTGAACATTGGCAAAGCGACGGCTCTTTGAGAGCAGTTCCAAGATAGGAAATCGGTTTTGATCAGCAGATCGTTCTGGTTTTTGGAGGACTTCTTGATAAATTTCCTCGAAAGAGCGACCGAAAGCAGGATCAAAAGAGGAAGAGACCAGACCGTCCCAACTAAAATAGCTCATCTCCGTAAGGACCAAAATATCCAATTCATTTAGCTCTTGAACAGAAAAAGGTATATTTGCATATTCGTGTAAGTAGTGGATATAGGTAGCCATGGATTGTCCCTTCTTTTCTTTTAGTATATCAAAAAGTTCAAGGAAAGGAGGTATTTGAGCGTGAAATGAAGCCCAGAAGGAGATCGATCGTCAGTGATTCGTGCCTCTGTTTAAAAGTATAGGGTTGACGAGGTTGTTCGACCAAACCTGTGCTATAATAGAAGTAATCGATGCAAAGAAAAGGAGAACACATGGCTTTAGAAGAGCTAGGGTTAGAGGAATATCAAGCCTTTTATCAAGAAGTAAAGAAGGCGTCCTTCATGCAGGATCCAAAGATGGCAGTGCTATTGGAAAAAAGAGGCTATCAGGTCTACTATCTTGGAAAGAGAGTAGACGGAAAGCTTGTCGTGGCTACGATTGCCTACACCAAGCCTATGTTTGGGGGCTTATATATGGAAATCAACTCTGGTCCTATTTCGATGGAGGGTGTTCAGCTAACGGATTTTTATCAGGAATTACGGGGGTTTGCGAAAAAGAAAGGCGTCCTAGAATTGTTGCTGAAGCCTTATGATTCCTATCAAGTCTTTGACAGTAAAGGGGAAGCTATCTCTGAACCTAGAGAAGATGCGATTCAAGGTTTAAGAGAGCTTGGTTACCACTTTGATGGCTTGCAAACAGGTTACCCCGGTGGAGAGCCAGACTGGTTGTATGTCAAGGACATGGAAAAGGTGACGCAAGCTGACTTGACCAAGTCCTTTTCATCAAAAGGGCGTCAACTGGTCAAAAAAGCCCACTCATTTGGCATCCATTTACGAGCCCTGACTCGAGAAGAGCTCTCTATCTTTAAGGAAATTACCGAAAAGACCTCCAGTCGTCGTTCCTTTAGCGACAAGCCCTTGGATTATTACCAGGACCTGTACGATAGCTTTGGATCGGATGCAGAATTTATGATTGCGACATTGAACTTTACAGAGTATGAGCATCAACTGCAAGAAGAGTTGAAGAAAGTTGCGGATGACTTGAGCCAGGTTCAAAAGATGCTAATGGAGTCTCCAGACTCTGCCAAACAAAAGAGGCGCCTACAAGAGTTGGAGAGACAAAAGGGGACGATTGACCAGCGAATTTCAGAAGCTGAGGAGTTGAAAGAGCAGTACGGGGAAGAAGATGTGGTTCTTGCAGGCAGTCTCTTTCTCTATACCTCTCATGAAACCGTTTATTTGTTTAGTGGATCCTATACGGAGTTTAATCGTTTTTACGCACCGGTCCTGCTTCAGGAATATGCCATGCAAGAGACCTTGCGTCGGGACCTTCCGCTGTACAATTTCTTAGGAATCCAAGGAATTTTTGATGGTTCAGATGGAGTCTTGCGTTTTAAGCAGAACTTTAATGGTTTTATTGAGCGCAAGATGGGAACCTTCCGCTACTATCCTTCTCCAGGGAAATATAAACTGATTCAATGGTTGAAAAAAATCACAAGAAGAGGCTAGCCTCTTCTTTTTTATATCGCTATTATGCTTTACAAACTAGTCGAAACGTGTTATCCTATTACTAGAAGGTAATAGGTATTGCATACTAGTAAGCATCGCCATTCATTCACGAAGGAAGGAAGGAAAGATGAGAGAATCACAACTTCTCAAGGGGGTCTTAGATGGATGTGTCCTAGAAATCATCGCAAAACAAGAAATCTATGGTTATGAATTGGTCCAACGATTGCGTGAAGCAGGATTTTCAACAACGACTGGGGGAACGATCTATCCCCTGTTACAAAAATTAGAGAAAAACCAATTGGTGCAGGTTCACTATAAGCCGTCATCTGACGGCCCTGATCGGAAATACTTTACGATTACAGGAAAAGGAAAAGATTATTTACATCTTTTTTGGCAGCAGTGGGATGATTTAGTTCAGAAGGTAGATCGACTGGAGAAAGGAGAATCATGATGAAAACAGCATCTTTTTATGAAGAAACCACTCAACTAGTGGCACAGATACAAGCAGAAAATAGTCTCTATTTTAACGAACTATGGGATTATTTTAACTTGGCGGGATTTTACTACAATGAACGAATCTTGCACGAGACAATCTACAATATGGCTTGTGATTTTGTTGAAGCTGAAAAAGACGGGGCCACCGCTGAGGAATATTTTGGTAAGGCACCGAAGGAAATGGCTGACCAAATTATCGCAGAAGTTCCTCGGGAGTCTATCCAATTTTTCATCAAAACGAGTCTTCTAGTAGCCGGTATAGTGACGATTATCCGGCTCTTGCAGGATTTTGCAAGTCAGCCAGTGATGGTTCTTCGACCTCTCGTGTTTTTAACGGACATTCTCTTAAATCTCTTGATGATTCCATTGATTTTTAAAATGATGGCTCGCTATCTGTATGAAAAAGGGAACCATAAGCAATTCGTTTCGACTTCGTTGTTATTTGGGGCTTATGCCGGGCTTGAAATGTTTGCCGTCCGTTTTTTGCCACGCTGGGGATTCATGATCTTACCTCTGCCATGGGACAGTCTTTTAGTGGGGGCTTTATTTATCGGACTCCTTGCGTTTCAGGGAAGAAATAGGTTGATGCGTCCATTTCTTATTGTGTTCATTGGTTTTCTTTGTGTCGGCTGGCTTCAGAGGTGGAATGATGCATCAGGAATGCAAGATGGCTTTTGGAAGATTATCTTACCAATCGGTATCATTTTAGTAGCCAATATCCTCTTTCATTTCTATAGCTATCGACTCTTTAAAACGGAGAAAAAGAAGGAGAATACCAAATGAGGACCTGTCCAGTCTTCGATTCGAAAACCTCTTTTTAGTAAAAGGAATAGACGAGTAAAAGTTTGTGATCATACAGTCAAAAAACCGTTGCAAAGCGGTTTTTTGTTATAATAATAGAAAACCTTATACAGGAGGGAATCATGACTTTTGAAGAAATCTTGCCAGGCTTAAAGGCTAAGAAAAAATATGTCCGTACCGGTTGGGGAGGGGCAGAAAATTATGTCCAACTCTTTGATACCATCGAGCAAAATGGGGTGGCTCTGGAAGTGACACCTTATTTCCTTATCAACGTCTCCGGTGAAGGAGAAGGCTTTTCCATGTGGAGCCCGACACCTTGTGATGTCTTGGCGACAGACTGGGTAGAAGTTTATGACTAGGCGGGTATTGATCACGGGTGTGAGTTCAGGGATTGGTCTGGCTCAAGCTCGCCTCTTTCTAGAAAAGGGCTACCAGGTCTATGGAGTGGACCAAGGAGCGGATCCCCAGTTGTCGGGTGATTTTCATTTCTTGCAGCGGGACTTGACCTTGGATCTGGAGCCTATTTTTGATTGGTGCCCTCAGGTTGATGTCCTTTGTAATACTGCTGGGGTCTTGGATGACTACAAACCGCTCCTTGAGCAAAGCGCTCAGGAGATTCAGGAGATCTTTGAGATCAACTATGTGACTCCGGTAGAGCTGACACGGTATTATCTGACTAAAATGTTGGAGAAGAAGCAAGGGATCATCATCAATATGTGCTCCATTGCATCTAGCCTAGCGGGTGGAGGCGGACACGCTTATACCTCCTCCAAACATGCTCTGGCTGGTTTTACCAAGCAGTTGGCACTAGATTATGCGGAAGCTGGTATTCAAGTCTTTGGCATTGCACCGGGGGCTGTCAAAACAGGTATGACCGCAACGGACTTTGAACCAGGTGGCTTAGCGGACTGGGTAGCCAGTGTGACGCCCATCAAGCGCTGGATAGAGCCAGAAGAAGTGGCAGAAGTCAGCCTCTTTTTGGCTAGCGGGAAGGCTTCTGCCATGCAGGGACAAATCCTGACAATAGATGGGGGCTGGAGTTTGAAGTAGGAGAAGTTGGATGGAAATCATCAAAGAAAATTTAAGACGTTGTGATGCTTTTTATCAGAGTGATTTTTATCAATTTCTAGAAAAGAATCATCCAAACTACATCCCCTATTTGTTTATCCAATATAGAACACGTTCTCCATTTAGAAAATCAGAAAAGAGAATAACTGTTTTTATACAAAATAGACCTAGTGATTGTGACAAGCTAAAAATACTGCCCAGTTCGTGGAACTAGTAGAAGATTTTTTGAGACTTTCCGCTGTGAGAAAAGTGAGAGTGGGACAGAAATCGATCATTCGTTAGAATTCGATTTCGTCGTCCCGCCTCCGTACAGTTGAGTAGGGCTGTAAAAGCGGATGAAATCAGACTAGTAGAACTCACTCAACCACTGCGTCTTGCGCGACAATCCAAAAACAATGGAGAGGCTAGGACTTTTGTCCCAGCCTCACTTGGGGCTTTTGAAACTGTAAGTTCCAAACGACATCATGGAACTTCGTAGAAGGTCGCTCATGTCCGTACTTATCCAAGGCAATTCTCAGCGAAGAGATGATCTGAATCTGACTCTCCTTTTAGGAGAGTTTTTGATTTGAATCACATTTTCCAAAAATGGTGAAAAATGGTATAATTGGGACGATATTGTACAGAAAAGAGAAATGTTATGCCAAATTATGCCATTATTTTAGCCGCAGGGAAGGGAACCCGGATGAAATCAGATTTACCGAAGGTTCTTCACAAGGTTTCAGGAATCTCTATGCTTGAGCATGTTTTCCGTAGTGTTGGTGCCATTACACCTGAAAAAACAGTAACGGTGGTTGGTCATAAGGCAGAATTGGTTGAAGAAGTCCTAGTTGGCCAAACGGAATTTGTCAAACAGACCGAACAACTGGGAACTGGTCATGCAGTCATGATGGCGGAGCCTGTTTTGGAAGGTCTTGACGGCCACACCCTCGTCATTGCAGGGGATACACCTTTGATTACCGGTGAAAGTCTGAAGCACTTGATCGACTTTCATATCCATCACAAGAATGTGGCTACGATCTTAACAGCAGAAGCCGAAAATCCATTTGGCTATGGCCGGATTGTCCGTAATGACAATGCGGAAGTGCTTCGAATCGTCGAGCAAAAGGATGCGTCAGATTTTGAAAAACAAATCAAAGAAATCAATACAGGGACTTATGTCTTTGACAATGCGCGCCTCTTTGAAGCGCTGAAAAACATTAACACCAATAATGCTCAAGGAGAGTACTATATCACAGATGTGATTGGGATTTTCCGAGAAGCAGGTGAAAAAGTTGGGGCTTATACACTCAAAGACTTTGATGAAAGTTTGGGTGTCAATGATCGCGTCGCACTTGCCACAGCAGAAGGCATCATGCGTCGCCGCATCAACCAAGCCCACATGGTCAATGGGGTTAGCTTTGTCAATCCAGATACCGCCTATATCGATATTGATGTAGAGATTGCACCAGAAGTGCAGATTGAAGGCAATGTTACTCTAAAAGGTCGGACCAAGATCGGAGCAGAAAGTCTCCTAACTAATGGGACCTATATCGTAGATTCCGAGATTGGGGAACGATCCGTCATTACCAACTCCATGATTGAAGAGAGCCGTGTGGCGGAAGGAGTCACCGTGGGTCCTTATGCCCATATTCGACCAGGTTCTAGTCTTGGCCAAGACGCCCATATCGGAAACTTTGTGGAAGTTAAGGGATCGTCCATTGGGAAAAATACGAAAGCAGGTCACTTGACCTATATTGGCAATGCCGAGGTAGGGTCCGATGTGAATTTTGGAGCAGGGACAATTACGGTCAATTATGATGGGCAACACAAGTACAAAACGATTATTGGCGATAACGTCTTTGTGGGGTCTAATTCGACCATTGTAGCCCCTGTTCAACTCGGGAACAACTCCTTGGTTGGGGCTGGCTCCACCATTACAGAAGATGTCCCCGCAGATGCGATCGCTCTAGGTCGGGGTCGTCAGGTCAATAAAGAAAACTACGCCTTGAAACTCCCTCACCATCCGAAGAACAAATAAAGGGCGAAGGCAGAGAAAATTTGTTTGGGCCTAAGCAGGGCGAGTAGAAGTAGAGGTTTGCTGGGAAGCTGTCAAGAGGAGGAAAGTCAATGAATTTTGAAGAAAAAACGATTTCGCGCCAAACCATTTTTTCCGGTCATATTTTTGATGTTGTGGTGGATCAAGTGGAGTTGCCAAATGGATTGGGACAAGGCCGTCGTGAACTCGTCTTGCACCGAGGTGGAGTCTGTGTCTTAGCGATTACACCTGAGGATAAAATCGTCCTTGTGAAGCAATATCGAAAAGCCATCGAAGGGATCAGTTATGAAATACCAGCTGGAAAGCTGGAAAAAGGAGAAGAAGGAAGCCTAGAAGAAGCGGCCCTAAGAGAGCTAGAAGAAGAAACAGGCTATACTAGCCCTTCTTTGGAACTCTTGTCGGATTTCTACACAGCCATCGGCTTTTGTAACGAGCGTCTCCGCCTTTACCTAGCGAAGGACTTAATGAAGGTAGAAAATCCTCGTCCTCAGGATGACGATGAGGTGCTTGAAATCTTTGAGGTTAGCCTTCAAGAAGCGCAAGACATGGTCGCAAATGGAAGCATTTGTGATGGAAAGACCATCATGGCCCTTCAATATTATCAATTGCTTCGGAGGTAACATATGGCAAAACCAATCTTAACAGATGAAATCATTGAACGTTCTCGCCGAAACCGCCGAAATCCCAATCAGCAAAAACCTCAATTTGGCTATTATTCTCCTGAAGACACCTACCCGTCCCGTAGGGGTTCATACGAGGAGGATGACTTTTATGTAGAAGAAGATGAGTATGACGAAGACCTGTATGGAGAAGAGGAAGAATGGTTGAATCCCCGCGAAGCTCGGATTCAAAAAAATAATGCCTTTCGGAAAAAAGTGAATAAACTCCTCTTTTGGGTCATTTTATTGCTGATATTGCTGATCTTAGCGATTCGATATTTATAGGAGATAGGATGAAAATTGGAATTATCGCTGCCATGCCTCAGGAATTGGCTATTTTGCTAGAAAACTTACAGGATGCAAAGAAGCATCTTCGTCTCAACAGGGTCTACCATACAGGGCGGATCGGACGGCACCAAGTGGTATTGGTTGAAAGTGGTATTGGAAAAGTTATGGCTGCGATGAGTGTAGCTGTTTTAGCGAATGATTTTAAGGTCGATGCGATTATCAATACCGGTTCAGCGGGAGCGGTCAAACCTGGCATTGCTGTTGGAGATGTGGTCTTGGCTGAACGCTTGGTCTATCACGACGTTGATGTGACAGCATTTGGCTATGACTATGGTCAAATGGCTGGGCAACCCCTTTATTACGAGTCTAGTTCTTATTTTTTGACGGAGATGAAAAAAGTCCTAGCAGCTTCTAATCAGCATAGTTACACGGGTTTGATTGCTACAGGAGACCAATTTGTGGCTGGTCAAGATCGGATTGATGCGATTCGGTCGCAATTTCCAGATGTTTTAGCTGTGGAGATGGAGGGAGGAGCGATAGCTCAAGCTGCCTTTAATGCTGGACGGCCCTTTTTAGTGGTACGGGCCATGAGTGATACAGCACAGCATGACGCCAATCTGAGCTTTGATGAGTTTATCGTGGAAGCTGGGAAAAGATCTGCACAAAGTCTGATCGCATTCTTAGAAGTCTTGGTCTAACTATGTCTAGAGAGGCAGGATTAATTCCCGTTTAGAAATGTTTTTGGAAAGCAGTGACAATAAAAAGTTTAGGCCCTCCAAAATAGGGAGCCTAAACTTTTTTTGTGCTATTTAAAAGTATAATCTTTGACGATATCAATCGATGTGATCTTGATTTCCTCTAACGGTTTATCCTTACTTGAGTCCTCTTTGGATGTCTCGACAGATGCAATCTGGTCGACCACGTCCATTCCCTTGATGACCTGACCAAAAATGGTGTATCCTGTATCTAGACTAGGGTAGCCTCCATTTTTATAGGCGTCCCGAATCTTACTAGGGTATTTTCGTTGTCCTTGCGCTTCTAATTGCTGAATAGTTGCAGTCTGGTCTTGACTATTTTGGACGATGAAAAATTGACTTCCGTTGGTATCAGCTCCAGAGTTTGCCATGGCCAAGGCCCCTCTGATGGAGTAGAGGAAGGGAGAGATTTCATTAACAAATCCATTTCCAGAGTCCTTCGTCTCATCCTTTCCTTTCCAGATGGACTCTCCTCCGGTTCCATTTCCATTAGGGTCCCCCCCTTGGATCATGAAATCTTTGATGACCCGGTGGAAGGTCAGTCCGTTGTAATAGCCTTCTTTTGCATGGGTTAAGAAATTTTGAACAGCCAGTGGAGCCAATTCTGGGAATAGTTTAATGGTAATATCTCCCTTGGAGGTATGTAAGACCACCTGAGCCTCATTGTTTGCGACCTCAGTCGATAGTTGGGGGAAGGTTGCATCGGGATTGTACAAAGCGTAGTTGAGATCTTCCTGGTATTTGGCTAAGCTTGCAACACTGCTAGAAGTCGTTGAGTTTGTATCTGTGGAAGACGATGAAGCAGTCGTCGAGCGACTAGAAGAGGAGCAGGCTGACAGGCTTAGACCAGCCAGAATGAGTAAAAAAGCAAAATGTTTCATAGAAGCATCCTTTCAAATAAATGAACGTATCCATAGACGTAAATTACAGAAACTATTATAGCATAGAAAGGATGAAATATGGTATAATACTTAGGCTTAAGGAGGCGGTATGTACGAAGATTATCCAATTAAACCTTATATTTCTCCGGAAAGAGATCTCACCAGTGAGAGGGGGAAATCAGTCCCTAGGCGAAATATGGAGCCACTATCAGACGGATTGTTAGCAGGAGATATCCTTCTTTTGTGGCGGGTGTCTTTTGGGACCTTTCATAATCAATCGTGGTTTCCCAAATATTTCGAATATACCTATGGCATCCATGCTGAAAAACACTTACAAGATTTGATTCAAAGAGGCTATGTATATGAGGAGACTGCTTTCGAATCTCGGGATCATCTAAACGCACGGGATAAAAAGGCAATCTTGCAATCCATCGGAGTAAAAGGTCTCTCTAAACTCACGTCGCAAGAATTAGATCAAGCCTTGCTTCACCACTTCTCGGAGGAAGAGTTAGGGAAACATTTTGAAATTCGAGGTTTTGCTCTGACAGAAAAGGGCAGGCAGACCCTCTCTAGCTATCAAGCTGTCATTGATCGCCATCCAAAAAAGACCTTCTAAGAGGAATTTTTCTCTTATTTGAAGCAGAGCGATCGACTAGGGAAATAAGGTGCAATGAAACGTAAGACTTCAGAGGAAGTCTTTGCTTCTTTTTTTAAGAAAACCGCGTCATTCTATAGCAGAAGCCTTCTATGGGAAGGGAGGCACTGACTTCTACCGAAAACATGTATGAGGTATTTATGAGTAACAAAACACAAAAAAAACGGCCTACGAGGCGACCGACCAAAGCGGAATTGGCAAGGAAGGAAAAAATTCGTCATCTCTGGATGCGTCTAGGCGTCGTCTTTTTATTGCTTTTTGCCTTGAGTAAGGTGGGGATTTTTGGGATCACTGTCTACAATTTAGTCCGCTTTTTTGTTGGGAGTACTGCGAATCTCTTGATTGTTGCAGTCATCATTGGCCTTCTTTTTCAGCGCAGGATTGCACGGTATGAAGGAATGGTTTCTGGATTCATCTTATTTTATGCTGGACTACTTATTTGGTTCCAAGCGACCTTAGCTGCATCCTATACGGCTTCGAGTCTCTTTAGTCAGACGTTGAGTCTTTCTTTACGTGAACTATCAAACTTTCAAATCGTCGAATTTTTAGGCGGGGGACTCATTGGAGCGACCATTTATCTTCCCATTGCCTTCCTTTTTGCTCGGATAGGGAGTTTCTTTATCAGTATTTTATTGATTGGATTTGGTCTCTTTTTCATGAGTCCCTGGACCATCTATGATTTGGTCGATCGGACAAGTGAACTTTACGAGCGTTTTCAAGAAAAAAGACTTCAGAGACAAGAACAAAGGGAAATCAAGCGGCAACAAGAGCGGGAACAAGCGGAAAAAATGGCTGCGGAGGAGTCGGCTCAAGCAAGTAAACCGAGTGACAGGGAAGAAGATTTTGAGCAATACTTGGCACAAACGGATCAAGGAGTAGACCTTGAAACGGGGGAATTGTATGACCTACCTCCCCTATCAGAGACGGATCAAGAACAAGAAGTTCCGATTTTTTCAGCACAGTCAGGCGATTTTGTAGAAGATGATTTTTCCATCCTGTTAGCAGAAGAAGAAAGACCTCACACTGCAGTAGCACCGGGCTCTGAAGAGGACGGGGACGTGGAGATTGACTTTACACCCAAACAACAGAAGGCTTATCACTTACCTTCAATTGATCTCTTTCCTCCGATGAAAGTCAAGAGTCAGGAAAACGAGAAACGCCTTGTCCGCCAAAATATCAAAGTGTTGGAAGAGACGTTTCAAAGTTTTGGTATTAAAGTGACTGTTGAACGAGCAGAAATCGGACCTTCTGTTACCAAATATGAAGTGAAACCTGCGGTCGGTGTCCGGGTCAATCGCATTTCGAATTTGGCAGATGACTTAGCCTTGGCCTTGGCAGCAAAAGATGTACGGATCGAAGCCCCTATCCCTGGAAAATCCCTGGTTGGGATTGAAGTTCCCAATTCTGAGATTGCCACGGTCAGCTTTAGAGAGTTATGGGAAGCCTCTCAGACAGATGCAAAAAAACTCCTGGAAGTGCCCCTTGGAAAGGCAGTGAATGGAACGGCCCGTTCGTTTAATTTGGCCAGGATGCCCCATCTGCTTGTAGCAGGATCGACGGGGTCGGGGAAATCTGTTGCAGTGAACGGGATTATTGCGTCCATCTTGATGAAGGCCAGTCCGGATCAGGTGAAATTCATGATGATTGACCCCAAAATGGTCGAGCTTTCAGTCTATAATGATATCCCCCATTTGCTGATCCCAGTGGTAACCAATCCGCGTAAGGCTGCACGGGCCTTGCAGAAAGTGGTGGATGAGATGGAAAAACGCTATGAACTCTTTTCAAAAGTTGGCGTTCGAAATCTGGAAGGTTATAATGCGAAGGTGGCTCAACAGAATGCTCAATCGGATATGAAAGAAGTTCCTATGCCGTTAATTGTAGTCATTGTTGATGAGTTAGCCGATTTGATGATGGTTGCAAGCAAGGAAGTGGAAGATGCAATTATCCGCTTAGGCCAAAAAGCGCGTGCAGCTGGAATCCATATGATTCTCGCAACCCAAAGACCATCGGTGGACGTTATTTCTGGATTGATCAAAGCTAATGTGCCGTCACGTATTGCTTTTGCTGTCTCGAGCGGAACGGACTCTCGAACCATTCTAGATGAAAATGGGGCTGAAAAACTACTTGGACGAGGCGATATGCTCTTTAAGCCGATTGATGAAAATCATCCAATCCGCCTACAAGGCTCCTTTATTTCTGATGATGATGTAGAAAGTATCGTGGCCTTTATTAAGGGGCAAGCAGAAGCTGATTATGATGAAAGCTTTGATCCGGGAGAGGTTTCTGAGGGAGACACGGACAATGGTCTTGGAAGCGCATCTGCTAGTGAGGGGGATCCGCTCTTTCAAGAGGCGAAGGCGCTCGTGATTGAAACACAAAAAGCGAGTGCATCCATGATCCAACGTCGATTATCTGTAGGCTTTAATCGGGCAACCCGTTTGATGGAAGAATTGGAAGTGGCTGGGGTGATTGGCCCTGCAGAAGGGACCAAACCGCGCAAGGTCTTAGCGAACACGACACCATCTCCAATCGATGAATAAGAAAAGCGCTAAGAGGGGTTTTCCTTCCTAGCGCTTATTTATTAAAGATGAAGATAGAGTCTCTGAGGCCTGTGATTAGAGGTAGAGGGCGATTAAGAGAAAGATATAGAGCAGGACCATGAGAAGGAAACCGGCTCTCCAAAAGAGCTTCAAAAATCTTCTATAGGTAAATTCTTTCTTACTACGACTGTACCGGATTAACAGAGCGAGTCCAAGGACGGAGAAGGCCAGGCCAAGAATTGGCCAACCACTATGCGTATAGGCACGATCACTGACCAAGTAAAAGACCAATCACTAGTA
>NZ_KQ969506.1:870200-883515 GCF_001578875.1 Streptococcus sp. DD13 | reverse complement strand
CTGCAAAGTTAATCCCTTTTTTTCGAAGGCCCAATAAACGAACGACAAGAGCAGAGAAAAAAAAGGAGACGAAAAAAATACGAGGGCAAGAATCTTTAGAATCATCATAGCTTCATTGTAATCTAAAAAGTTGAAAAAGTAAACTTTTTCTCTTGCATTTTTGGGGAATTCTAGTATACTAATATAGTATGTGCTTCGGCGCACTTGTGGGAGGTAACAAATCTTATCTTACCGCCAAAACCACATAGGAGGATTTTATATCATGGCTAAGAAAGTCGAAAATATTGTAAAACTTCAAATTCCTGCCGGAAAAGCAACTCCAGCTCCACCAGTTGGACCAGCGCTTGGTCAAGCAGGAATCAACATCATGGGATTCACGAAAGAATTTAATGCTCGTACTGCTGATCAAGCAGGTATGATTATCCCAGTTGTTATCTCAGTATATGAAGACAAATCATTTGATTTCATTACAAAAACACCACCAGCGGCTGTTTTGTTGAAAAAAGCTGCAGGGGTTGAAAAAGGTTCAGGTACTCCAAACACTACTAAAGTTGCAACTGTAACGCGTGCTCAAGTACAAGAAATCGCTGAAACTAAGATGCCAGATTTGAACGCTGCAAACCTTGAGTCTGCAATGCGTATGATCGAAGGTACTGCTCGTTCTATGGGATTCACTGTTACAGACTAATCTGTCCAGCCCCATTTGCCCGCACTACACTTGATCAGATTGACGAGTGACGTGGGAGATGAAAATCGATTGAACCACTTAACAAGGAGAATAAAAAATGGCTAAAAAAAGCAAACAACTTCGTGCTGCTCTTGAGAAAATCGACAGCACCAAAGCATACAGCGTAGAAGAAGCTGTAGCCCTTGCAAAAGAAACCAACTTTGCAAAATTTGATGCAACTGTAGAAGTTGCTTACAACTTGAACATCGACGTTAAAAAAGCTGACCAACAGATCCGTGGCGCAATGGTCTTGCCAAACGGAACTGGTAAAACGTCTCGCGTTTTGGTTTTCGCACGTGGTGCAAAAGCTGAAGAAGCAAAAGCTGCTGGTGCAGACTTTGTTGGAGAAGATGACCTCGTTGCAAAAATTAACGACGGTTGGTTGGACTTTGATGTCGTTATCGCAACACCTGATATGATGGCTCTTGTTGGACGTCTTGGACGTGTCCTTGGACCACGTAACTTGATGCCAAACCCTAAAACTGGTACTGTCACGATGGATGTGGCAAAAGCAGTTGAAGAGTCTAAAGGTGGTAAAATCACTTACCGTGCCGACCGTGCAGGTAACGTGCAAGCCATCATCGGTAAAGTATCCTTTGAAGCTGAAAAATTGGTTGAAAACTTCAAAGCTTTCAATGATACTATCCAAAAAGCAAAACCAGCTACAGCAAAAGGAACTTACGTAACCAACCTTTCTATCACGACTACACAAGGTCCTGGTATCAAAGTTGATGTAAATTCACTTTAATCACTATGAAAACTCTACAATTTGTAGAGTTTTTTTGTATAGGCCGCGGTCAGGATTCACCAGAAGATCCTGTTTCAAATGATTGACATTCTCTGTGGGATTGTATAAGGTAGTAAATGAAAGCGAAGAAATTGCTTAGAAAATGAATCAAGGAGACAGAAAATGACAGACTATCAAAAGCCTAAAGTATGGAAATGGGATGCACCAAATGATGGAGTGACAGGGAATAAGCCGACAGCAGGTAGCCGGTTTGAACTGGACTTGCCTCGAGGCAAGCAGCCTTATCAAGTCTACTCATTGGGGACACCAAACGGGATCAAAGTGACGATTTTGTTAGAAGAGTTAAAGGCGGCAGGGATCCAAGATGCCGGCTACGATTTGTACAAGATTGATTTTGGGCGTGGTCAACAATTTGGCTCAGGTTTTGTAGCGATTAACCCTAATTCGAAAATTCCAGCCCTCCTAGACCAATCAGAAGGTCAAGAAATAGCTGTCTATGAATCAGCGAACATTCTCCTATATCTAGCAGAAAAACATCATTTTTTGTTACCAACAGATCGCGCAGGTCGGACGGAGTTACTCAATTGGCTTTTCTGGCAGACTGGAGCGGCACCATTTGTTGGGGGTGGATTCGGCCATTTCTTCCATTATGCGCCAACTGAGCAACAATATCCGATCGACCGTTATACCATGGAAACCAAGCGCCAATTGGACCTTTTGGATCAATTGCTGGCGAAACGTTCCTATATTATTGGGGAGGAATATAGCATAGCAGACATTGCCATTTGGTCCTGGTATGGACGTTTGCTACAAGATCAAATTTATCCTGGAGCAGCCACTTTTTTAGATGCCACATCTTACCCACATCTCTTGGACTGGGCCGAAAAAATCAATCAACGGCCAGCGGTACAAGCAGGATTGAAAGTATCCTATCAAACCATTGACTAGAAGGACAGTCTCTAATCATGGCTTAAGGGAGCAGAAGAAGCTAGTTTTTTCTAAATTCTACTAGGTGAAATGCTCAAAATATGATAGAATAAATAAGATCATATAGAGGAGAAAAAGATGGTAGAACCAAAGTATAATCGAGTTTTAATCAAATTATCTGGAGAAGCCTTGGCAGGAGAGCGAGGGGTCGGTATTGACCTCCCAACTGTTCAAGAAATTGCAAAAGAAATCGCAGAAGTGGCTGAATCAGGTGTTCAGATTGCCCTGGTTATTGGTGGCGGAAATCTCTGGCGTGGAGAGCCAGCTGCTGAGGCTGGGATGGACCGGGTGCAAGCGGATTATACCGGGATGTTGGGGACCGTTATGAACGCCCTGGTCATGGCCGATAGTTTGAAACAGTTAAATGTGGACACACGTGTTCAAACTGCGATTGCGATGCAATCCGTTGCGGAACCCTATATCCGTGGTCGGGCGCTCCGTCATCTTGAAAAGGGACGTATTGTAATCTTTGGGGCAGGGATTGGATCTCCTTATTTCTCAACAGATACGACAGCTGCTCTTCGTGCCGCCGAAATTGAGGCGGATGCTATCTTGATGGCTAAAAATGGAGTAGACGGTGTCTACAATGCGGATCCTAAAAAGGATGCAAATGCGGTGAAGTTTGATGAATTAACCCACCGGGATGTCCTTGCCAAAGGATTGCGAATTATGGATTCAACTGCTTCTACCTTGTCCATGGACAATGACATTGACCTCGTCGTCTTTAATATGAATGAGCCAGGCAATATCAAACGTGTCGTGTTTGGAGAAGCAATCGGAACAACTGTTTCCAATTAACATAAGAAAAGGATAAACTATGAGTCACGAAATTATCACAAAAGCAAAAGAACGGTTTGCACATTCTCATGATGCATTAGGTAGAGAATTTGGCGGGATCCGGGCAGGACGGGCCAATGCAAGTTTATTAGACCGTGTGACGGTTGAATATTACGGTGCAGAGACACCTCTTAATCAATTGGCTTCCATCACGGTTCCTGAGGCCCGTGTATTGTTGATTACGCCTTTTGACAAATCCATTTTAAAAGATATTGAACGTTCGATCAATGCTTCAGACCTTGGAATCACACCAGCAAATGATGGGACTGTGATTCGCTTAGTCATTCCAGCCTTAACAGAGGAAACGCGTAAGGATTTGGCTAAAGAAGTGAAGAAAGTCGGTGAAAATGCAAAAATCGCGATTCGAAATATTCGTCGCGATGCCATGGATGAAGCGAAAAAATTAGAAAAGGCCAAGGAAATCACAGAAGATACCTTGAAGTCATTGGAAAAAGAAATCCAAGCAGCAACCGATGAAGCTGTGAAAAAGATTGACAGCATGACGGCAGAAAAAGAGAAAGAACTCTTAACGGTTTAAGATAACATTTGAGGAGCTTGGGGTCCCCTAAGCTCCGTTTTGCAATAAGGCGTCCCCAACGATCGGACGCAAAAAAAGATGCGTCACGGACAATCCCTTGGAGACCGACCGATTGAGAGAGACCTAAGAAAACAGAGAGAACACTATGAATCCATTACTTGCACATACGATTACAGGAATCGTGATTGATGAAAATCAGCAATTTTATTTCCTTCAAAAGGATGGTCAAACACTTGCCCTGTCGAAAGATGAAGGGGACTATCGTTTAGGTCAGGCTGTAACAGGCTTTGTCTACAGTGACCTGAAGCAACGTTTGCGATTGACGACAAAAGAGGTAGGTGCTACATTAGACCAGTATGGTTGGGGGACGGTGACCAATGTTCGCAAGGACCTAGGTGTCTTTCTCGATACAGGGCTCCCAGATAAAGAGGTCGTTGTATCTTTAGATATTCTGCCAGAAATCAAAGAATTATGGCCGCAAAAGGGTGACCGCTTGTATGTTCGTTACCAGGTGGATAAGAAGGACCGCCTCTGGGCGATTCCAGCTCAACCGGAGGATTTTCAACATCTAGCGGGACCTGCCTATGACAACATGCAAAATCAAACTTTAGAGGCAGTAGTCTACCGTCTCAAATTGTCAGGGACCTTTGTCTACCTCCCTGAGCAAAACATGCTGGGGTTTATCCACCCATCGGAACGTTATCAAGAACCTCGTTTAGGAGAAGTCTTGCAGGTTCGGGTGATCGGTTATCGTCAGGTGGATCGCACCTTGAACTTGTCCTTGAAACCACGCTCTTTTGAAATGTTAGAAAACGATGCCCAGATGATTTTAACCTATCTTCGGGGGAAGGGTGGTTTTATGACGCTCAATGATAAGTCATCTCCGGATGAGATCCGAGCAGTATTTGCCATCTCAAAGGGACAGTTTAAAAAGGCACTCGGAGGACTAATGAAGGCAGGAAAAATCAAACAAGATCAGTTTGGGACGGAGCTGTTGGGAGAATGAGAAAATCGTTTTATACCTGGTTGATGACACAACGAAATCCCAAGTCCAATGCTCCAGTTGCTTTATTGGCTGATTTGGTATTTGAAGATTCCACCTTCCCCAAACATACCGATCAGTTTGAGGAGATTAGTCGCTACTTAGAAGATCAGGCGAGTTTTTCCTTCAATCTGGGAGATTTTGATCAGATTTGGGAAGAGTACCTGGCCCATTAATGATAGAAGGAAAATGAGGATCCTATATGGAAGAAATGTCAGTGGATATCCTACTGCATCATCCAGATGATGCTTTTAGCCTATTTGGCTCCAATGAACGACACTTGCGTCTAATGGAAGAAGAATTAGACGTGACCATCCATGCCAGGACGGAGCGCGTGCAAGTTCTTGGGGATACAGCCAATGTGGAGCTTGCTCGGCAAGTCATCCAGGCCCTATTGGTCTTGGTCAGTCGGGGGATGCTGGTTCAGACGGCGGATGTTGTGACAGCTATGAATATGGCTAGAAATGATGAGATGGACAAGTTTATCGCCCTCTATGAAGAAGAAATCATCAAGGACAACTTTGGAAATCCCATTCGTGTCAAGACGCTGGGCCAAAAGATGTATGTCGATAGCGTCAAAAATCATGATATTGTTTTTGGGATAGGGCCAGCTGGGACTGGAAAAACCTTTTTAGCAGTGACTTTGGCCGTAACCGCCCTCAAACGCGGTCAAGTCAAGCGGATCATCCTCACAAGACCAGCTGTTGAAGCCGGTGAAAGCCTGGGATTTCTTCCTGGAGACCTTAAGGAAAAGGTGGATCCCTATCTGCGTCCGGTCTATGATGCTTTGTATCGGATTTTAGGCAAGGAGCAGACTGTACGCTTGATGGAGCGGGAGACGATCGAAATTGCCCCCCTAGCCTATATGAGGGGCCGGACCCTCGATGATGCTTTTGTTATCTTAGATGAGGCACAAAATACGACTGTCATGCAGATGAAAATGTTCTTGACTCGTCTGGGCTTCCAGTCTAAAATGATCGTTAACGGAGATATCAGTCAAATTGATTTGCCTCATCATGCCAAGTCGGGTTTGATCGATGCCATGGAAAAATTAGGGCATATTCGTCAGATCGACTTTGTCCATTTTTCAGCCAAGGATGTGGTACGGCATCCCGTTGTTGCAGATATCATCCAGGCTTATGATCAGTCCACCTCTAAGCCGAAATAAATTGAACAATCAAAAGTTTGAAGACGGAAGAGCTGTCTTCAAACTTTTCTTTTGATTGAAGGGAACAAAAAAAGTCCAAATCTCTTTGGACTAGGTATGCGATGCTAGTTGCCGGGATCGAACCGGCGACCTCATCCTTACCATGGATGCGCTCTGCCTACTGAGCTAAACCAGCATTACTTATCTACTATACCATGTGTTCCCCATAGCTGTCAATAGTTTCCTTTAAAAATATTTGGATAGAAAGTCGAGCCTCTTGTTGGATTTTTATATCCGTTGCGAATGGTTTCCTGGGGACAGACCGGCCCTCTCCGTTACAGAAGAGTTTTGTGTTACAATAGAGGAAAAGCAAGGAGGATGCAAATGGGGGAAACAATTTTAGTCACGGGAGCTTCTTCTGGATTTGGACGGGCAATTTGTCATCGTCTTGTGGCAGATGGTCACCGAGTGATTGGTGCTGCGCGACGCTTCGACCGATTAGAAGAAATGCGGGAAGAGCTAGGGAGCCACTTTTATCCCTTAAAGATGGATGTATCAGATCAACAGCAAGTGGATCAGGCGCTAGACGACTTACCTGCTGAATGGAGCGAAGTAGATGTTCTCGTCAACAATGCTGGTTTAGCCCTTGGTTTGGATCCAGCCTATCAGGCGAACCCGGAGGATTGGCAGACCATGATTGCGACCAACATTTGGGGCCTGATCTACCTGACGCATCGTCTCCTCCCTCAGATGGTGGAACGAGATAGTGGCTATGTGATAAATATGGGATCGACTGCGGGGACGGTTCCCTATCCAGGGGCCAATGTATATGGTGCGACGAAAGCCTTTGTCAAGCAATTTTCCCTGAATCTCCGGGCTGATCTAGCAGGAAAGCACATTCGGGTGACCACTATCGAGCCTGGTTTATGTGAGGGGACAGAGTTTTCCACTGTTCGGTTTAAGGGGGATCAAGAGCGTGTGACCTCACTTTATAAGGGGGCACAAGCGATTCGACCAGAGGATATCGCAGAAACCATCGCTTGGTTGATCCAGCAGCCCAAGCACCTAAATATCAATCGGATTGAGCTGATGCCGGTTTCCCAAACATTTGGTCCGCAACCTGTGTTTCGTGAGGAAGAAAAGGAATAGGTCTTGAGAACTGAGAGGGTCAAGAGTATCCGAAAGAAAGAAATCGAAAAGGAGAAAGCACATGAACAGTATTGGTGAAATCAAAGTAGTGGATGCTGGTTCTTCTCCTTTTCGTACAGCTTCTGAGGTCCTTGGATAATATAGGGGAGTTCCGTATGAGCTCGAGATGGGAGAACAATCCCGGGTCTTTTTATGCGCTCATTTGCAAGCTAGAGGAGTTGTTTAATCAGAAGGAGTCTATATGCTAGGAGTTTTATGGAAATATGTGAAGGAACACCGGATTTTATACGGAGCGATTTCTCTCGCATTGATCTTGTATGCTTATCTGAGTCTTATTCCAACTCAGATTATCCAGCGCTTGGTGGACGCACTGGCTAAAAAACAATTCACACCAGATAGTTTACGCCAGGATATTCTCTTATTGATAGGAACGGCTTTGCTTAACTATCTAGTAGAATATTTCTGGGGCTACAAGTTGTTCCAGTCTTCGACTCGTTTTAAATTGCTCTACCAACAAATCGCTTTTCAGAAGATGATTCGCATGCGCGCCCCTTTTTATGAAAAGTTTCGATCTGGCGATATTTTGACCCGCTTTTCGACGGACGTAGAGGGGATGATGGAAATGGTTGGCTACGGGATGATGATTCTTTTGTATGGGGGAGGGATGGTGGCCTTTATCATACCGGCTATGTTTGTGATCAACTGGCAAATGAGTCTCATCGCTATCCTTCCTCTCCTTGTCCTCGGGGCTTCTATTTACTATATTGGAGCTTATATGGATCTCTTGGTAGAAGACAATCGAGAAGCAATCGTCAGCTTGAATGATGAGGTCCTAGAGACCGTTGAAGGGATCCGGGTCATTCGAGCCTATAGCAAGAAACAGAGCCAACTGTCGCAGTTTCAGCAAAAGACGCATACTTTGGCCCAAGCGGGGAATAAGATTGTCTCCCTTCAGTATCTGTTTGGTCCTCTCTCTTTTGGTTTGGTGGGAGTGTCTACCTTATCTGTCCTGCTATCGGGAGCTTATTTCCTCTCAAAAGGGGAAGTGACCCTGGGACAAGTGATTGCTCTTCAGCTGTATACGGTTAATTTGCTAGGCCCTTTCTGGAATTTATCTGACCTTGTGGCTATCTATAAGTTGGGGAATACGGCCTTTCAAAAAGTCAATGGGCTAATCCAGGAGACAGATGATTTGGAAGAAGACGGGTCCATTTTATTGGACAAAGTGGACAAGATTGTCTTCGACAATTACCATTTTACGTATCCTAAAGCGACCAAAGAAAGCCTACAGCAGATCAATTTAGAGATCCAATCTGGGCAAACCCTGGGAATAGTCGGAAAAACCGGATCGGGCAAAACGACCCTTGTCCGTCAATTATTGCGGCAGTATCCTTTGGGAACGGGGACTTTTGACGTGAATGAGAAAGGGATGGCCCTTTACAAGCGTAGAAGTGTGGAAGGACATATCGGCTATGTTCCTCAAGAGCATATTCTTTTTTCCAAAACGATCCGCGAAAACATTGCACTTGGACGTCCGGATGCAAGTGAGGAAGAGATTCTTCATGCGATTCACACTGCCGCTTTTACAGAGGATTTAAAAAAGATGCCCCAAGGATTGGATACTAGGATTGGAGAACGAGGGGTCTCCATTTCAGGTGGACAAAAACAACGGATTTCCCTTGCGAGAGCTTTCCTAGGAGATCCAGATCTCTTGATCTTAGACGACTCTTTGTCGGCAGTAGACGTAAGGACAGAAGCGGCCATTATTCACAATATGAAACAAGAAAGAAGGATGAAAACAACCCTGATTGTTTCGCATCGCTTATCAGCTGTCCATGAGGCGGATTGGATCATCGTGATGGATCAAGGGAGAATCCTAGAAGAAGGAAGTGCTGCGGACTTATTAGCCGCCCAAGGCTGGTATTATGAGCAATACCAACGACAACAACAGAATGGAGAGGACCATGATTGTACTCAAGAGATTGTTGAGTGAGATTTTTCGCCATAAGAAAGTCTTTTGTTTAGGAACCTTGCTAGTCATCTTGTACACTGTCATTGTTCAGTTTTCCAGCTTTTTATTACAGGCCATTATTGATGGACCTCTGACTGCTTTGGATCAGGGAGGTAGTGCCAATCAAGTGACCTTACTAACACTGGCAGCTACTTACTTTTTATCGTTATTGGTTGGCTTTATGCTTCGTTACTGGGGAAATGTCATCCTCAATCGGGGAGGAAATCAAATTGCGGAAGACTTGCGAAATCGAGCCTATATGGTCATGCAAAATCTTCCCATCTCCTACTTTGATGACAAACCAGCTGGCCAAATCGCAACGCGTATCGTCAATGATACAGAAACGCTCCGGACGCAATTTTACTCTACAGCTGTTGGAATCTTCCTGAATCTAGCTCGTATCGCTCTGGTGTTGGGAATTTTAGTATATCTGAATGGACTATTGGGTCTTCTGTTTTTGCTGGTACTTCCGATTTTTTATGGAATCCAGCGGCTCTACCGGTCGCTAACGGATCATCCGATGAAGGAATTTTATGATGCCAGAAGCGAGGTCAATACGCAAGTCAGTGAAACCCTCCATGGGGCTAGTCTGATTCAGCTCTATGGACAGGAACAGGCCTCCTTAGATGAATTTGAGCAAATCACTCAGAAAATGAGTCAGGCAGACCAACGCATCATCTGGGCGGATGCCGCGCTCTCTTGGGCCTTAGTTCAATTGCTGCGGAATCTCATCATTGCAGGACTCATTACTCTGCTGGGTCTTCAATTTCTAGCAGGACATCACATCATGACAGCGGGTCTGTTGTTTATCACCTTGTCTTATTTGATTAACTTGTTTGACATGCTGGGAGAGCTGGGGCATCAACTACCCAATTTTCAACGTTCCTTGGAAACAGGAAAAAGAGTTCTAAGCCTGTTGGACCAACCAGTTGAAGAAGATGCCGATCAAGTTATGGTTATTCAGGAGGGACATGTGGTCTTTGATGGGGTTTCTTTTGCTTATAAAGATGAGAAGCTGGTATTAAAGGATATTCACATCGATGCCAAAAAGGGGGAGTCCATCGCCCTCGTTGGTCATACCGGATCAGGTAAATCTTCGATTGTGAACTTGCTCTATCGCTTTTATGATCCACAAGTTGGGCGTATTTTGGTGGACCAGCAGGATATCCGAGACTTTTCTAGGGAAAGCCTTCGGCACCAAATGGGAATTGTCCTGCAAGATCCGTATCTGTTTAAGGGGACGATAGCGACCAATGTCGCCATGACACAAAAAGGCATCGACCGGAAGCGCGTCCTTGAAGCATTGGAAAAGGTGGGAGCCCAGGACTTACTAGCCAAATTAGACAAAGGCATTGATGAACCTGTCTTTGAAAAGGGAGCTGCTTTTTCTAGTGGGGAGCGGCAACTGATTTCTTTTGCACGAACCCTCTACGCAGACCCTAAAATCTTGATTCTAGATGAAGCGACTTCTCATATCGACACGGAGACAGAAGAAGTCATTCAAAGGGCGATGGAGGTGGTCCAGGAAGGGAGAACTAGCTTTGTCATTGCCCACCGATTGTCTACGATTCAGCATGCAGACCAGATTCTCGTATTGTCTGATGGGCAAATCGTGGAACGAGGGAGACATGACGATCTGCTCCGAAAGGGAGGGATCTATGCACAGATGAGTGCGCTACAACGGCAGGTTTCAAAAGGGTGAGTGGATGGCAGAGGACGAATCGCAGTCTAGTCCCCTTCTTGTGAGAGGCAGTAGGCTGTATCTGTAGAGGGTCCTAAGTCGTCTACGCGCACCATCGCCTCATCCTTATGGAAGTGACAGAAGAACAGTAGAGGAAAGCTTTCTCTGCTTTCTTTTTTTATGGTATAATAGTGTCGGATAAGTAAAAAAGAGAACAATTGGTCCTTTCGTCTAACCAGTTGTCCTCTTTGGCTGTAAGAAAAGAAAAGAGAATCGCATGTATATCGACATGATTGATGAAACAGGACAAGTTTCTAAAGAGATGCAAGCTGACATTCGAGGTCTGCTTGAAGCAGCGAGTCAGCGTATTCATAAGGAGACAAAGGAGATGGCAGTCACCTTTGTGGATAATGCGCGGATTCATGAAGTGAATCTAGAATATCGAGGGATGGATCGTCCGACGGATGTGGTATCCTTGGAATACAAGCCAGAGGAGTCGATTACCTTTGAGGAATCAGACCTGGAAATGGATCCTGATTTGGCCGCTATGCTCGATGAGTTTGATGCCTATATCGGGGAACTCTATATCTCTGTGGAAAAGGCGCGGGAACAAGCGCTAGAATACGGGCATTCTTATGAGCGAGAATTGGGATTTTTAGCAGTACATGGATTTCTTCATATCAATGGCTATGACCATTATACGCCAGAAGAAGAGAAGGAAATGTTTGGCTTACAGGAAGAGATTTTGACAGCCTATGGACTTACGCGAGAATAAGCCACAAAAAAAGTGGAAAAACCGCAGTATGGCGGATAGTTTAGATTTTGCCTTGACAGGATTGGTCACTGCTTATAAGGAAGAGCGCAATATGCGGAAGCATCTGGTCAGTGCCCTTTTGGTTATTCTAGCAGGCTTTCTCTTTCAAGTAGACCGGGTGGAGTGGCTTTTTCTCCTTCTGAGTATAGGGCTTGTCATTGCATTTGAAATCCTTAACTCTGCGATTGAAAACGTCGTTGATCTGGCCAGTAACTACCATTTTTCCATGCTGGCTAAAAATGCCAAGGACATGGCAGCAGCAGCGGTTTTGCTGGTATCAGGGATCTCTGCTCTTATTGGAGCGATTATTTTTCTGCCAAAGATTTGGCGAATCTTTTTTGGATAGTCCATCGGGGACTTTGATGAAGAAAACGAGGTATTTATGACATTTAAATCTGGTTTTGTAGCCATCTTGGGTCGGCCAAATGTGGGGAAATCGACCTTTCTCAATCATGTGATGGGACAAAAGATTGCTATTATGAGCGATAAAGCTCAGACGACCCGTAATAAAATCATGGGGATTTATACGACTGATAAGGAGCAGATTGTCTTTATCGATACGCCTGGTATCCACAAGCCTAAGACAGCCTTAGGTGACTTCATGGTGGAGTCAGCCTATAGCACGCTGCGCGAGGTGGACACAGTTCTCTTTATGGTGCCGGCGGATGAAGCGCGTGGGAAGGGAGATGACATGATCATCGAGCGGCTAAAAGCAGCCAAGGTGCCAGTCATTCTCGTCATCAATAAGATTGATAAGGTGCATCCTGATCAGCTTCTAGAGCAGATTGACGACTTCCGCGGTCAGATGGACTTTGAGGAGATTATCCCTATCTCAGCCCTCCAAGGAAATAATGTCTCCCACTTGGTCGACGTCCTTAGTGATAAGCTGGAGGAAGGGTTCCAGTATTTCCCGTCAGATCAAATCACAGACCATCCGGAACGTTTCTTAGTCTCTGAAATGATCCGGGAGAAGGTCTTGCTCTTGACTCGTGAAGAGATTCCCCATTCTGTCGCAGTAGTCATTGAGTCGATGAAGCGGGATGAAGAGACCGATAAGGTCCATATCCGAGCGACAATTATGGTGGAGCGTGACAGCCAAAAAGGAATTGTCATCGGGAAGCAAGGCGCCATGCTCAAGAAAATTGGCACTCTTGCTCGGAAAGATATTGAGTTGATGCTTGGAGACAAGGTCTTTCTTGAAACCTGGGTCAAGGTGAAGAAAAACTGGCGAGACAAGAAGCTAGATTTGGCTGACTTTGGCTATAACCAAAAAGAATATTAAAATGAAACACCAGTTGTAGGATCCTACAACTGGTGTTTGTGTCCTCTTAAAATGGAACCATGCTATATCTTAAAATTTTTCGATTGATTCCTTCTTACTGGATCGAAATCCTATTTTTGGTGTCCTATCTTCCGTCGTTCCCTAAACATCGAGAAGTCTTTCGACCCTCTCCTAGGAGAGTCTACGGGGAGGGTTTTTAGTGGTTATCCCTGTTGGGAAGGTCGTTTTTGGCTTCTGCTTCTTTTTGTAGTATAATTTTAAAAAACAGGTGAGGGGAGTTAAGATGCCAGAATTACCGGAAGTGGAGACCGTACGACGTGGCCTAGAACGCTTGGTATTGGGACGGACCATT
>NZ_KQ969506.1:839555-870008 GCF_001578875.1 Streptococcus sp. DD13 | reverse complement strand
GAAGACAGGTAGTGAGGCGTTTGAGCTGGCCCTATTGGGGCAGACCATCAGGGCCATACGACGTCGTGGGAAATATTTAATTTTTGACCTGGGGGAGCAAGTGGTGATATCCCATTTGCGGATGGAAGGAAAGTACTTGCTCTTTACGAAAGAAGTTCCAGAGAATAAGCATTTTCACGCTTTTTTTACTCTGGATAATGGAGACCGACTAGTCTACCAAGATGTCCGCAAGTTTGGGACGATGGAGCTGTTGGATAAGGCGGATGAAGCCACCTACTTTATTAAAAAGAAAATAGGACCGGAGCCGACGGAGCAAGACTTTCGCCTAAAACCATTTGAAGTGGCCTTGTTGTCTTCGCAAAAACTGGTCAAACCTTACCTGCTGGAGCAAACTCTGGTAGCTGGTTTGGGCAATATCTATGTGGATGAGGTACTCTGGGCAGCCAAGGTTCATCCTGAGCGGACCGCTGCGGGTCTCAAAAAAGCAGAAATCAAGCGCCTGCATGATGAGACTATCCGGATTTTACAGCTGGGAGTGGATCGTGGTGGGTCCACCATTCGCTCCTATAAAAATGCTCTTGGAGAGGAGGGGACCATGCAGGAGGCCCTCCAGGTTTATGGTAGGACAGGCGAGCCTTGTCCACGATGTGGCAGTCTAATTGTCAAAAAACAAGTGAGAGGACGGGGGAGCCATTTTTGCCCGAGGTGTCAAAAAAGATGATCATTGGATTGACAGGCGGTATCGCATCGGGAAAGTCCACTGTAACCAACTATTTGAGAGAGCAGGGATTTACTGTTATTGATGCGGATGCCCTTGTGCACGAATTGCAACAACCAGGTGGTCGTTTATATCAGCTTTTGCTGGAGCACTTTGGAGCAAGCATTCTTTCAGAGGATGGAAGCCTAAATCGATCCGTCTTAAGTCAAAAAATCTTTTGTGATGATCGGGAGCGCAATTGGTCCGATCGTACGCAAGGAGATATCATTCGCCAAGAGCTGAATAGAAAAAAAGAAGCCCTTGCACAGACAATTTCTATTGTGTTCATGGATATCCCGCTTTTGTACGAACAAAACTATGAGGAGTGGTTTGATCAAGTCTGGGTGGTAAAAGTGGACGCGTCCACCCAGTTGGAACGCCTCATGCAGCGAAATCATCTCACGTTGGTGGAAGCCAAGCAAAGAATTGAGGCTCAGCTGTCCATGAAAGAAAAAGCTAGACGAGCGACCGCCACCATTGATAACAGTGGAAACTGGCTGGAAACCAAAATCCAGTTGGATGACCTGATCCAAGGGCTAAAGCAGGCGGAGGAAGGCAAGTCCGATCTTGGTTGAAGCCAGTGTTTAAAATACCAAGAGACGAAAAAATATGGTAGACTAGTAAAGAGTGAAAATTGATGAGGAATTCAATAGACGTTAGGAGACTCATCGATTGAATTTTGAGGAAAGAAGATGATCCTATCTTAAGTCAATCTTATTGGAAGAAAAATTTGATGATAGCTTGGTTCGGTTGTTTTCTAACTGGAGCAAGCTTTTCTCTTGTCATGCCTTTTATGCCTATTTTTGTGCGACAGTTAGGGGCTGGTGGAACGGATACAGCCTTTTATTCAGGTTTATCGGTATCGATTTCAGCCTTGGCGGCAGCTCTGGTTTCCCCGCTTTGGGGGCGCTTGGCCGATCGCTATGGTCGAAAACCCATGATGATTCGGGCTAGTTTAGTCATGACCTTTACTATGGGGGGACTTGCCTTTATTGACTCGGTCTTTTGGCTCCTTTTGCTCCGGTTGATGAATGGCTTATTCGCGGGGTTTATCCCCAACGCCAATGCTTTGATTGCTTCGCAAGCGCCTAAAAAAGAAATGGGAAAAGCCTTGGGATTGCTAGCTACTGGAAATATAGGAGGAGCTCTGATTGGTCCCTTGATAGGTGGTTTTTTAGCCCAACTATTAGGGATTCGCAATGTGTTTTTGCTGGTTGGTTTTTGCTCTTTTTAGCTAGTCTATTGACCGTCGTATGCATCCAAGAGGACTTTACCCCTGTACCCAAAGAAAAGACCCTATCCACGCGGGAATTGTTGCATCGAGTAAAAGATCCTCAGGTGCTTATCGGGCTTTTTGTCTCCAGCATGGTCATCCAGATATCTGCCCAGTCGGTAGCACCGATTTTAACACTGTATATTGAATATCTGGGTCAAACCGAAAATCTCTTGATGATTTCAGGTACGATTGTTTCTGCTATGGGGATTTCCAGTATGTTATCCAGTGCAGTACTAGGGAAGTTTGGGGACCGAATTGGCAACCATCGACTGATTTTGATCGCCCTTAGTTATTGCACTCTGATCTATTTACTAATGGCTCTAGCAAAGGATCCGATTCAATTAGGGATCCTTCGATTTTTGTTTGGTTTTGGGACAGGTTCTCTCATGCCTAGTGTGAGTGCGCTCTTGACTAAAATCACACCAAAAGAAGGAATTTCTACGATTTTCGGTTATAATTTGACCTTTATCAATCTTGGTCAAGTGATTGGTCCCTTTGTCGGGTCAACAGTCGCCGCGACACTGGGCTATCAGTGGGTTTTTTATGTCACGAGTGCCATTGTCTTTTTCAACCTTTTATGGAGTCTGGTGAATTTTAGGAAATATTTGAAAGTAAGGGAAATAGAGTGAGAGTCAAAATTCAGTTACAGTGTAGTCAATGTGGCAGTAAAAATTATCTCAGCAGCAAAAACATGAAGACACATCCTCAGAAGATTGAGGTTTTAAAGTATTGTCCGAAGGAGAGAAAAGTCACACTTCATCTTGAATCTAAATAAAAAATATGGTATACTACTACAAGCTATTGAAGAAAGTGAAAGAGACATGTACAGATTATTATTAACGCTTTTATTAGGTTTATCAGTCGTTTTGGTCATCGCTATTTTTATCCAGCCTTCCAAAAACCAATCTGGAAATCTATTTGATCCGTCCAGTGCGGGTGCCCTGTTCGAACGGTCAAAGCCACGTGGATTTGAAGCTTTTATGCAACGGTTTACGGGAGTATTGGTATTCTTTTGGTTGGCCATTGCCCTGGCCCTTGTGGTGATTTCGAGTAGATAAGAGGACTGGAGCTGGTTTCAGTCCCTTTTTTCTATGCAGGAAAATAAACGTTTCACCCAAAAAATGACGGATTGTGTCAGTAAAGAGAGGTAGAATGAAAACAAAAATCCTTCAGCTATTAGAAGAGTCTGGTCCGCTTACGATGGACCAGATAGCTGATTCTTTAAGAACAGGAGATGCAGCCCATTTTCGGACTTTGGTCAAGACGGTTTCAGGTATGGAAAGTCAAGGACAAGTCCGTTTTGATAAGCAAGGGCGCATCGCGATCAAAGAGAAAAAAAGACAGTCTCTGATTACACTAAAGGGAACTTTCCGCGCCCATAAAAACGGCTTTGGCTTTGTGACGATTTCAGAGGAAGAGGATGATCTTTTTGTGGGACGAAACGATGTCAATCACGCGATTGAAGGAGATACCGTTGAGGTAGCGATTGTCAAAGTTGGAGATCCTATGAAAGGAACGGCGGCGGAGGCTAGGGTTGTAGAAATCCTGGATCATGCCCTCAAAACGGCTGTTGGGCTCCTGGTTCTAGACGAAGACAAGCCAAAGTATGCGGGCTACATCCAGTCTAAAAATCAGAAGATCAGCCAACGGATCTATGTCAAAAAATCTCCTCTGGTCCTAGATGGGACAGAGATTTTAAAAGTAGATATCGAGAAATATCCGAGCAAAAAGCACGATTATTTTGTTGCTACCTTACGGGAAGTGGTCGGCCACAAGGATGATGTGGGGATTGATGTCTTGGAAGTGCTGGAGTCTATGGACATTGTCTCCGAATTTCCTGAGGAAGTGCTGGTCGAAGCCCAAGCAGTACCAGAAGCACCTAGTGAAGCAGACTTTGTCGGACGTCGGGATTTACGGGACGAACTCACCTTCACTATCGACGGAGCGGATGCCAAGGATCTGGATGATGCCGTCCATATCAAGCAGCTGGAGAATGGCAACTTCGAACTAGGGGTCCATATCGCAGATGTCTCCTACTATGTGACCGAAGGCTCTGCCTTGGATAAGGAAGCCCTTCGTCGTGGGACCTCGGTCTATGTGACCGATCGCGTAGTCCCGATGCTACCGGAACGGCTGTCAAATGGGATCTGCTCACTTAATCCCAATGTGGATCGCTTGACCCAATCGGCCATTATGGAGATTGACCGATTCGGACGTGTGGTCTCCTACTGGATTGGCCAAACGGTCATCAAGACGACCTACCGCATGACCTATCATAAGGTCAATGAAATCTTGGCTGGAGATGAGGAGGCGCGGACGGAGTTTTCATCTATTGTTTCAAGTGTGGAAGGGATGGCTCAGCTCCATGCGATCCTGGAGCAGATGCGTGTGGCCCGTGGGGCTTTGAACTTTGACACCAGCGAGGCTAAAATCCTGGTCAACAAGGAAGGTTTGCCAGTGGACATCGTTCTTAGACAAAGGGGGACAGCAGAGCGGATGATCGAGTCCTTTATGTTGGCAGCTAATGAATGTGTTGCAGAGCACTTTGCCAAAAAGGACCTGCCCTTCATTTATCGGATTCACGAGGAGCCTAAGGCCGAAAAAGTTCAGAAATTCATTGATTATGCTCTGAGTTTTGGTCTCCCCATCTATGGGACGGCCTCCACTATCCGTCAAGAGGCCCTGCAAGATTTACTGGCCAAAGCCGAAGGGGAGCCCTATGCCGAAGTGCTGTCCATGATGCTCTTACGCTCCATGCAACAAGCCCGCTATTCGGAGCATAATGACGGACATTATGGCCTGGGGGCAGACTTTTATACCCACTTTACCAGTCCGATCCGCCGCTATCCAGATTTGCTCGTTCATCGGATGATTCGTGACTATGGGGATTTGACGGAGGAAAAAATCGCTCACTTTGAACAAGCTATTCCTGAAATCGCAAAAGTTACTTCCAGTTTGGAACGCCGGGCGATTGACGCGGAGCGCGAAGTCGAAGCCATGAAAAAAGCCGAATATATGCAGGAATTTGTTGGTGAGGAATTTGAGGGTGTGGTCTCGAGCGTGGTCAAGTTTGGTCTTTTTGTCGAACTTCCGAATACGGTAGAAGGGCTCATCCACGTGACCAATTTGCCTGAGTATTTCCACTACAATGAGCGGACGCTGACCCTGCAAGGGGAAAAGTCAGGACTGACTTTCCGGACGGGTCAATCCATCCGCATCAAACTCATTCGTTCAGACAAGATGACGGGAGAGATTGACTTTGCCTACCTGCCATCTGATGCTGATGTAATCGAGAAGGTGGACAGAAAAAACCGTAGGGAAGCTACTGACTCTAAGAGAAGCAGAGGAAAAGAAAAAACAAACAAGTCCAAGGCGAAGAGCGAAGCTTTTTCGAAAAAAAACCGCAAAGACAAGAGAAAAACAGCTGGAAAACCTTTCTATAAGGATGCTGCAAAAAAAGGAGGAAAGCATGGCAAAAGGACAGGGAAAGGTCGTCGCTCAAAACAAAAAGGCTAGCCACGACTATCGTATCATCGATACCATTGAAGCTGGTATCGTCCTGACAGGGACAGAGATTAAGTCTGTCCGAGCGGCCAGAATAAACCTAAAAGATGGTTTTGCCCAGATTAAAAATGGGGAAGCCTGGCTCCATCATGTTCATATTGCTCCTTTTGAGCAGGGCAATATCTGGAACCAAGATCCAACCAGGACCCGCAAGCTCCTCCTGCGGAAGAAGCAAATCGAGCATTTGGCCCAGGAAGTGAAGGGAACGGGGATGACCCTGGTACCGCTTAAGGTCTACCTCAAGGATGGTTTTGCCAAAGTCCTAATTGGCTTAGCTAAGGGGAAACACGACTACGACAAGCGGGAGTCGATCAAACGCCGGGAACAAAACCGCGATATCGCCCGCACCATCAAAGCTGTTAATGCCAGGTAAATGGATGAGACGATAGCCCTCCCTTTCTAGGTGGATAAGACAGATTGTTACAAAGCAGAGGATGTGTCATTATCCTTTGCCAATCCAAAAATGTGGAAGAATAGGAGAAATGAGTATGGAGAATCTTGTATTTTATAAACGCACCCCAATCTTTACCCAAGAGACAGTCCCCCAAACCTTGCTCAATCGGCACAACACCAAGGTCGGCACATGGGGGAATATCAAGGTCCTAAAAGGTCAGTTGAAGTTTGAGGCCATGACAGAGGATGATCAAGTGTTAAGTGAAACGATCATTGAACCCAACAAGTCTATTCCAATGGTTGAGCCACAAGCTTGGCACCGTGTCAGTTTACTGACCGAAGATACCAGTTTTTTTGTCGAATTCTACTGCAAACCAGAAGATTATTTTGCAAAAAAATACCAGTATAGTCCCGCTCATTCTGAGGTGATAGAGGCACTAGAAACCGTTTCTCCTGGATATGCCCTGGATTTAGGATGTGGTGCTGGTCGAAATGCCTTGTACTTGGCCCATCAAGGGTTTGATGTGGTAGCGGTAGATCAGTCCAGTCAAGGTCTGCAAATGCTGCAATCGGTCGCCTTAGAAGAAGACTTAGACATCCAGATTGGAACCTATGATATCAATGAAGCTGCCTTACGAGGTCATTATGATTTCATCGTGTCAACGGTAGTCTTTATGTTCCTGGACCGGGAGCGAATCCCAGCCATCATTCAAAATATGCAGGAACAGACAAATGTTGGTGGGTACCATTTGATTGTAGCTGCTATGGACACTGAGGATGCGCCTTGTGTTATGCCATTTTCCTTTACCTTTAAAGAAGGGGAACTAGCAGCCTATTACAAGGATTGGGAAGTGATCAAGTATAACGAAAACTTTGGCCATCTCCACAAGCGAGATGAACATGGCAATCGGATCCGGATGCGGTTTGCAACCCTCTTAGCACGGAAAAAGTAAGCGGGAGAAATCCATAAAGCATTCTGACTGTTTTTCCGACCTTGTGGGATGAAAGCCATCTGTGTCAGATCTAGATTCAGTATCTCAGAGTCTGACAGCTCCTTAGTGGCTAGACCAAAGTAAAGATCAAGTTCATAAAAAGAGACGCCTTAGTGAAAGCGTCTCTTTTTGCTGGTTTCTGTCGTTTTTTTCTTTGGAAGGATGAGAATGCTGGATAAGAGGAAACTTAAGGCAAGGAGAGGCAGAGTCTTCGTTTCTTCCACACCAGTTTGTGGGAGGGTTCTTGAAGCTCCATGTTCGGATGAAGGCTCGTTTGCGTGCGCCATTGCTAGCTTGTCCACTGGCTGAAGACTAGGATATGTAGTCTGTGCCGCTTTTTCTACCTTTCTTCCAGTTGCCGGGTGAGAAGCAAGTTTTTCTCCTATTTGTTTTTCTGCCCTAGGAGGAGCCTGGTGCTTGTCGTTTGCAGCGGCTTCTTTTGTTTTTTGATAACGAGAGAGTGTCCAAAATTTTCCTTGTGTCTCAAACAGGCGACCCATTTCAAGAAGGAGGTTATCCTGATTGCGGCCGGTCTGAAAGAGGATGCCAAGGGGGAGTCCGTCCGAACTCACATAGGTCGGTAGGCTAATCGACGGGGTTTGTGTCAGATTCCCTAGTTGTGTATAGGGAGTCAGTGTCCAGGCAGGTAGCCACTGGTCGTAAATAAGCTGACGTTTTTCTTCTTTGCTAAGACCAGACATATCCTTTAGCGTATCGATCATTTCACTGGGGATGTGCTGGTAGTCTGCCCGAGGTGCGGTCCAAGCAGTTGTAGGAGTCAGAAAAAGTGGATATTTCTGATAAAAATCGGTCATCTGCTTCCGCATGTCTTGGATCTGCTGGTAGGCTACTTGCAGGTCGTTTTTGGTCAAGTCTTTTCCGGTCTGATAAAGGGCCCAGGTCAGCAACTCTGTATCACCGTAACGCATGGATCGTTTGAGCTTTTGTTGGATGAGAAAGTTTGCGGTCGTAGCATTGGAGGCTGCAAGAGTATAGTAGGCTTCCATCATCTTTTGTCCATCTACCGGATAATCCACTTCTTCTAGTCGGTAGCCTTGCTGCTGTAAGAAGGTGACGGCCTCTTGAACAGCTTCAATCGCCTCCTTACTAAGAGGTGTCCCCGCAGGGGTTTTTAGGCTATAAGCGATAGTCTGAGACTTATCTAGATGGAGAGGAGAAGATTGGGTTGTTAGAAGGGCCTTGTAGAGTTGCTCGGTATCTCGCATGGACTTTGTCTCAGCGAAATGGCTCACTTGATTGTATGTCGTATAGCTATTGCCTGCCGTGATACCGATGGTCGGCATAAAACCAATGAGTCCTGTCCAGGAAGCTGGAATGCGCGTAGAGCCTCCTCCATCGCTAGCTGAGGCAAGAGGAACCTGCCCTGAGGCTACAGCTGCGGATGCCCCACCGGAAGATCCGCCAGGACTTTTATCTAGATTCCAGGGGTTACGGGTGACACCATAGAGAGCGGAGTGGGTCACATTGATCCAGCCCATCTCTGGAAAGGCCGTTTGGCCGATTACGACGAAGCCAGCCTCTTGTAAGGCTTTCACATACCGACCTGTACTACGGCTAGTAGTGTCTTTGAGAGCAAGGAGCCCATTCGTATTTTGACCACCTGAGACGGTATGTCCCAAGCCTTTGACTAAGATGGGGACACCGTAAAAGGGTTGACCAGAGTCTGTCATTTTCTCTGCTTCTTGGCGAGCCTCCTTTTCGCGAATGGAAATGACATCATTTAGCTCTGGATTCGTCTCTTGAACAGACTGAATGGCCAGGGTGATTAACTCGTCTTTTGTCGTTCGGCCGCTACGAATCCACTCGGCTAGTTGACTAGCATCACTTTCTAGGTATTCTTGAAGTGTCAGACCAGATTTCGTTTCTTCGTTGGTGGATTGGGGTTGCTCAGCTAGGATCCCGCTTGCCTCAACCACTGGTATAGAGGGATTCTTATCCGGGATAGGGCTTGTCTGAGCAGCCAACGATTGGCTTGTTTCAGAGCTTGTTGTGGTTTCTAGGGGCTCTTGAGCTTGAGATAGAAGACTAGTTTGGAGACTAAAAAGTCCTAAAACAGTGAGTGCTAGGACAGATTGTTTGAGCTTGTTCATATATTCTCCTCAAAAATCAATTTGGCTTCATTATACCATAGGAAAGAGGAATGGTTAGATCAAGATGTTTGAAAAATTCGTCTAACAAGCCATTAGACCCGAAAAGTCTTCTAGGACAAGGATGCAGGGCTATGGAAGGTAGGATGGAACCCTGTTTCTGACTTGAAACTGGGTACTCCTTATCCAATCATGAGCAGGGTACCAATTGTGATCAGACCACATCCCAGAAGGGATTTGAGCGTAAAACTATCATGTAAAAAAAGAAAGGCTAATAATAAGGTGAAGACAATGCTAAGTTTATCCACAGCAGCAACCTCCGTTGCACGACCCAGCTGCAAGGACCGGTAGTAGCACAGCCAGGATGCACCGGTTGATAGCCCAGATGCGATGAGAAAAAACCAACTTTTCTTACTGATAGCAGCAATGCCTGACTGATTCTTGGTTAAAAAAACGATGATCCAAGCCATAGCCACCACGACTAAGGTTCTGATTGCAGTTGCCAAATTGGAATTGACATCCCTAATCCCCACTTTGGCAAAGATAGAAGTGAACGCAGCAAAAATAGCAGATAACAAGGCAAAAAAAGCCCACATAGACGGTCTCCTTTTTCTGAACATGGAGTGATTCAACTATTTTCTAGCATACCTTATTTTAGGCCATTCAGCAATAGAGAGTGGCTTTCTAGAAGAGGAAATAGTGGCAGGAATGAACCTCCCTACAAAAAAGTGAGGCAGAAGAGGCTACTGAAGATCCTTTCTTTTGAACCATCTAGCGGTTCCTCATTGTGGGTTGGCGATGAAGGATGATTATATTCCTTGACAAGTGATAGGATGGGAGACAGCTTTGTGGTATACTAGTGAATGAAGAAAAGTCAGTCAAAACAAAAGGAAAACATCTTGGACAATCCAACCGCGATATGCAAGACCTTCTGGACGAACCGTGTAAAATAGAAGAGGTAGAGATGACCCCATCAGGAAAGAAAAATTACAAGAAAACCTATGAGAAGATCAGTAGCCCCTTCTTGAGACACCCCGTTTTACTTTGGATCTTACAGTCTTTCAATCGCGCAATGACTTACCTGATGCCCCTCCTTTATGTTGGCTTATTATCCTATCTACTTTGGCGAGGAGACTGGCAGGTTCTCTTGATGAATTTCGTCCTTCCTGCCCTCAGTTTTATTGTGTTATCTCACTTCCGTCAGATATGGAACCAGAATCGTCCGTATCAGGATTGGCCCATCTCTCCACTGATTGCGAAGGAAACGAAGGGTAAGTCGATGCCTAGCCGGCATGTTTTTTCGGCTAGTCTGATTTCGATGTGTCTTTTTGCCCAGTTTCCGATCTTGGGCTTGGTTTGCTTGGCGCTTTCTGCACTTCTTGCAGTGGCACGAGTAGTTGGAGGGGTTCATTATCTCAAGGACGTATTAGCTGGCTATACAGTGGGTGTCTTGGCAGGTTTGCTCCTTCTCATTGTCTGAGCGATAGATGTCGCTGAAAAAAGAAGCCCCTTTGTCCATTTGTCTTGGACAGAGGGGCTTTGTGATGGGAATCGTTCGATGTTGTGATTCCTTAGGCTTTGTGAAGAGTAGCTTGCTGGTCAGACGAATGTTCGCCAACAAGTGCATCCCACATCGCTTGGCCGATAAATTTGAGTAGTACAAGAGATAATGTGAAAATGGTTGCCATATTGTCACCTCATTCTTTGATTCGTTCATAAGATTGTTTTTATTATAACGAGCGATTGTAGAAATGTAAACGGTTTATCGACCAAGGAGTGGGAATTCTTGGATTCGTGTAGGAAGAGATATAGAAAGTGTAGGAATTTCCTCTAAAACCAGACCCCTCACCGAGAAAAAGGAGGAAAAGCAATCAAAAATTCGATGTCCTATTGGCCCAAGTGACGTTGTTTCTAGCGGCCGTAGAAGGATTCAGTTTGCTTAAAGGAAGTGTGCTATAATAACATAAAGAGTCGATGAGGAAGGGTATTATGACAGAAAGCATCTATGGCCTCTACGAGCCACGCTTGTATGAGATTTTGGAGACTATTTCAGCCTATATCAAGAAAGTCAATCAGACAACCAAGGAAGAGACGGGACAGAAACTCTATGAGCACTTTTTAGGACGTGTAAAGACTTCTGACTCCATGAGAGACAAGTGCCGCAGAAAAGGGCTAGCAGAAACTACAGAGTCAGCCTTGAAAGAAATCAGAGACAGTATCGGTTTGCGGATTGTCTGTGGCTTTGTGGAGGATATCTATCGGACAGTGGCTCTCCTCAAGCAGATGCCTGGGCTATCGGTCTGTAATGAAAAAGATTATATTACATCAGCCAAGCCTAATGGATACCGTTCCTACCATATGATCGTTGAGATGGAAGTTCCTTTTTCAGATTGCTACGGTCAAACACCTGGACGCTATTTTGTCGAGATCCAATTACGGACCATTGCCATGGATTCTTGGGCGGCTTTGGAGCACCAACTAAAGTACAAGCAATCCATTAAAAATCCTGAGCGCATCGTCAAAGAACTTAAACGCTGTGCAGATGAGTTGGCATCCTGTGATTTAACAATGCAAACGATTCGCAACCTAATCCGAGAAAGTGGAGGTGAGTAATGGGACTAAAGATTTTATTAGCAGAAGATGAAGAGGCTCTTTCCAAAGTCTATGCCGCAGCTCTCCGGCACAAAGGGCACCAAGTAGTACAGGCTTATAATGGCGAGGAGGCTTTACAATATGCCGAGAAAGAGGTCTTTGACCTCCATATCTTTGATATTATGATGCCTATCATGACTGGTCTAGAGACCTTGCGGGAGATCCGTCAAGCTGGTAACAAAACCTATACCATCCTGTTGACAGCTATGGGTGAAATAGAAGACAAAGTAACCGGCCTGGATGCGGGAGCAGATGATTACCTAACCAAGCCAATTTCCTTAAAAGAGCTTTTAGCGCGCGTGGACTCCCTCACTCGGAGGATGGAGCAGTACACGGAAAAAGTCCTCACTGCAGGCTGTGTCACCTTGAATGTCGCCCAGCAAGAGCTATCCGTCTCAAACGCGGTGCGCCTTTCCAGTAAGGAGGCCCAGCTGATGGAAGTCTTCATGCGCCACATGGGGAAAGAATTATCCACCAGCGAACTCTATAACAAGGTCTGGGGGATAGACAAGGACCCAGAAATCGATGAAGGATATGTCTATATCTATGTCTCTTATCTTCGTCAAAAACTGCGTTCGATTCAGGCAGATATCGATATTATCGGACAGGAAGGAAGGAGTTACCGGCTGGAGAGAAGGGAGGACTAGCAGATGCTGAATCGATTAAGATGGCAGTTTACAGGGATTGTATTTGTAGCCGTTGGGATGATTCTCCTTCTGTTTGTGGGGATATTTAACTACATTCGCTGGTCGCAAAATGACACGGAGATTCGACAAGCGCTTCAAATTTTAAGTGACTATCATGGAAGTCTCCCTAGCGAAGACAAATTAAATGAAGAATTAGCCCAGTCAAGTTTGAATGTTGCGCAATTTCAGACCTTGCAGTATATCAGTCTATTGGTAAACAAGGAGCAAACCATTGCAAGCTCTAGTGTGGATACCGTGAAGTCGCAAGAACCGATTGACTTGACTCGGTTCTTAGATCGAATCAATCTCAGTCGCTCCAAGGGATATTTCACCTATCAGGGGAGGAGTTATGCTTATCAGCTCACTCCTGAAAAAGCTGGGACCTTGGTCGTTGTGTTGGATATCACGAATTACCAAAACAGTCAGAATCAGATGATCTACCTGTCTATCCAGATGATGGCGACCAGTTTGATTTTCGTTTTGGTCATCGTCTTTATCTTTTCTGGTCGAGCCATTCGTCCCTATATCCGAAATGCTGAGAATCAAAAGCGATTCATTACCAATGCGGGTCATGAACTCAAGACCCCTCTGGCCATTATCTCTGCCAATACGGAGATGGAAGAAATGCTAAACGGAGAATCAGAATGGTCCAAGTCCACCAAAGATCAAGTGCAACGTCTCACGCGCTTGATCAACCAAATGGTGACCCTGTCCAAGATGGAAGAACAGCCGGACTTGATCTTGTCAGACTGCAACCTATCGGAAGTGACCCAAGATGCGGCAGAAGACTTTAAAGCTCTGGTCACAAAAGATGGCAAGGGATTCAAACTCGATATCCAACCCAATTTACAGGTCAAGGCAGAAGAAAAGTCTCTGTTTGAATTGGTCACCATCCTAGTGGACAATGCCAACAAATATTGTGACGAAAAGGGCCTGGTTCACGTGCGGGTATACCGTAATCGCCTACGAAAACCTGTACTAGAAGTCTCCAATACTTATAAGGACGGGGATAAAGTGGACTATAGTCGCTTTTTTGACCGCTTCTATCGGGAGGATGAGTCGAGAAATAGTCAGGTAGATGGTTTTGGGATTGGTCTTTCAATGGCCCAATCAATGGTTCGTCTGTTTAGGGGGCGGATGAGTGCCCATTACAAGGGAGACAGAATTTTCTTTCGCGTTACTTTTTAGAATATGAACTAACAGGACATTTCCACTTTTCTTGTGCTCGGTCAGGGACTAGACGCAAAGAAAAGGGATGTCTTGTTTTTTTGTCCTAGAATTCTTTATTCGAGATTGAAAAGACATTTTTTGGTTCCAGTTTTTTTGGGGGAATGGATTTCTCGAAAAGGGAAAAAAGGACATTTTTTTTGTTGGAAGAAAAAGGGGGATTTGCTATACTTAGGGTGTAGAATCAGCGTGTAAAATAACCTCTCTCGAGTGATGGAAAACGGGAGAATAAAGAAGGATTTTGTCCTTTGGGATTCCGTCTTCGAGACGGTTAAAAAGACGGGCTATTCCGTCAGGACAAAGAAAGAAGGAAAGAAATGGCTTATATCGAAGTCAAGCATGTCACGAAGCGCTATCTGGTTGGGGAGACAGAAATTGTAGCGAATAAAGATGTCAATTTTGAAATTGAAAAAGGAGAATTGGTGATTATCTTGGGCTCCTCTGGCGCGGGAAAGTCGACCCTTTTAAATATAGTAGGAGGGATGGATACGACGGATGAAGGCGCAGTCTTGATCGACGGCGTGGATATTGCCCGACTGGATGCCCATCAGCGGACCAATTATCGCCGAAGTGATGTAGGTTTTGTCTTTCAATTTTATAACCTAGTGGCCAACCTCACCGCTAAGGAAAATGTCGAATTGGCCTCTGAAATCGTAGCCGATGCCATGGACCCTGAGGAAGTGCTCATCAAGGTTGGATTGGGACACCGGCTTCATAATTTTCCGGCGCAACTATCAGGGGGAGAGCAACAACGGGTTGCTATTGCAAGAGCAGTAGCCAAGAAACCGAAGATTCTTCTGTGTGATGAGCCGACTGGGGCACTGGATTATCAGACTGGAAAACAAGTTCTCCAGATCCTCCAAGAGATGTCTAGACGGGAAGGAGCTACTGTGCTTATCGTTACGCACAATGCCGCCCTAGCGCCAATTGCAGACCGTGTCATTCAGATGCGGGATGCAACGGTAATAGCCACCAAGCGTCAAGAGCATCCACAGGATATCGCGCATCTAGAATATTAGGAGCCGACATGAAAAAGAAAACATATTGGAAGGATGTCCTCCAAGCCATCACATCATCGAAAGGGCGATTTTTATCTATTTTTAGTCTGATGGCTCTGGGAGCTCTTGCCTTGGTCGGGCTGAAAGTGACTGTCCCCAATGCTGAAGAGAAGGCCCAATCCTTTATTGACCAGGCTCAGCTGATGGATATAGCGGTGATGAGTGATGTTGGTCTGGATAAGGAAGATGTCCAAAAACTAGAGTCTGTGCAAGGAGCTACTTTGGAGTTGGGGTATTTGACAGATGGGACCATCAGAGGAAGTAACCAGGCGATACGCATCCTGTCCCTCCCCCAGAAACTATCCAAACCAGCATTGATAGCAGGTCGTTTTCCCAAGACAAGTCAAGAAATTGTCCTTGCATCATCGATGCAAGGGGCTTATCAAATTGGGGATCACATTTTCGTTGATCCATCGTCCCAACAGCCTATTCTAAAAGAAGAGGACTTTACGGTGGTAGGCTTTGTTCATTCATCGGAGATTTGGAATCTGCAAAATATGGGCTCAAGCAGTGCGGGATCTGGAGAACTAAGTGGGTATGGGATGACGACAGTTGATGCCTTTTACTCGGATGTCTATATGATTGGGCGATATCGCTTTGCGGATTTGGAGAAGCGAGGCTACACTAGTCAATCCTATAAGCAAAAACGCCAGCAACATGTAGAAGAGCTTGAGACTCTCTTATCTTCTAGCGGAAAAGACAGGCTCAAACGATTAAAGGAAGAAAAGCAAAAGAGCATCGATCAGGGAAAAAGAGCGATTGTCCAAACGAAACAGCAGCTGAAGGAGGCGCAAGAGCAGCTAGACCTTAAGAAACAGGCTATAGAGACAGCAGGCTTTTCGGACAATAGCCCACAGGCTCAGTCCTTGCACCAAGCTCAGAAACAATTGGATCAAAAAATAAGCCAATCCCAGCAAAAAATCACCCGCGAGCAAGTTCAATTATCGGAGGCGCAAGCCCAGCTTGATCAACTATCCGAGCCTACTTACACTGTCTACACCCGTGAAACCCTACCTGGTGGAACAGGCTATGACATCTATGAGAACGCCACCCACAGTATCTCGTCTGTTGGCAATATTTTTCCTGTTGTCTTATATCTGGTGGCTGCGATGGTGACCTTTACCACCATGACACGGTTTGTGGATGAGGAGCGCAATAAGGTCGGTCTCTTTAAAGCTTTAGGTTACTCTAATAGTCAGATGATTGCCAAATTTGTCCTCTATGGCTTTGTAGCAGGACTCTCAGGGACGATCTTAGGGATTGTACTGGGACATTTTCTCCTATCTCCTATGATTGGAAACATCATTGCCAAACCGACCGTATTAGGGAGTGTTAGTTGCTCTTTCTATTGGGACTGGAGTCTTCTTGCACTAGGATTTGCCTTCTGGTCAGCCGTTTTTCCGGCTTTCTGGGTAGCGCGGAGGGAATTAAGAGAGCAACCAGCCCAATTGTTGCTTCCTAAACCGCCTGTAGTCGGCTCCAAAATTTTTTTAGAAGGCCTGACCTGTGTCTGGAAACGCCTGAGCTTTACTCAAAAGGTAACAGCTCGAAACATTTTTCGTTACAAGCAGCGCATGCTGATGACCATCTTTGGCGTAGCGGGAGCCGTTGCCCTACTCTTTGCAGGACTAGGACTTCAATCTTCCATTTCCGGCGTCTCCGATCGACAATTTGATCAGCTTCTGCACTACCAGATGTTGGTCGCAGAAAAGCCCAGCTTGACGCCTAAGGAGGAAAAGCAGGTGCAAGAGCTCTTGCATTCGGAGAATGTGGCAGCTTATTTTTCGCTGGAAACAAAAAGCACCAGTCAAGACATCAAGGGGGTAGACGAGCCACAACCGGTTACACTTCTTATTACGGATCAAGCCGATCGATTGACAGATTTTATTCAACTCCTCGATCGACGGACGGGAAAGGCCTTGCCTTTGGATGATCAAGGGGTCATTCTGAGTGACAAATTGGCTCGGCTCTATCAGGTAACGGTTGGGGATTCGATCCCTTTTACCTTCCAGCATAAAACCATTCAGTTGAGAGTGTCAGGAATTGCAGAGATGTATGCGGGTCATTTTGTCTATATGTCGGATTCCTATTATCAAAGAGTGATGGGACAAGCGATTCAAAAAAATGCCTATTTGGTCCGCCTCAAGGACAGGAGTATAGGTCAGATCCAGGAGCTTTCAGCCTCTTTCCTCAAACAGGACGGCCTTGCCGGAGTGGCTCAAAATTCAAACCTCATCCAGCAGTTGGAGGCAGTCGCCCGCTCTCTTCAAACGGTCATGACCATCTTAGTCATTTTATCCATTATCCTAGCTGTTGTGATCCTCTACAATCTCACCAATATCAATGTTATAGAGCGGATTCGAGAGTTATCGACGATCAAAGTATTGGGCTTTCATTCTTGGGAGGTGACGCTCTATATCTATCGTGAAACCATCCTCTTATCCATGGTTGGGATTGTACTAGGTCTATTCTCAGGATTTGGCTTGCACCGCCTTCTTTTAGGAATGATTGGTACAGGTAGTATCACTTTTCATCCCGAAGTCGCTCCTTACGTCTATTGGATTCCAATTTTAGCGATTTTTCTTATCTTGTCTTTCTTAGGTTGGGTTGTCCATCAGTATCTCCGGAGGCTCGATATGTTGGAAGCTCTCAAATCTGTAGACTAGTCTTCCAGTATCGATGAAAGCTCTGTAGGTCTAAACAACAATCCATCGAACTTGCGGTTTAGAAAATAAGACAGAAAACCGCAACACCAGTAGGCTGCTGATTTTGTTGGTCTACTGGTTTTTGATTTGTTTCTCGAGAAGAAAATTTGATACAATAGAGAGACTATGAATCAAAAAATAACTATCCGTCCTTTTCACCAGCTGGGGACCAATGGAAAAAGGCTGGTATTAGAGGGCTTGGGAATCAGTCTTTTAGGGATCGTTTTGATGGTGACAGGGACCTGGTTGCCTATATTGGTGATTCGGATGAATCTCATCGCACTTTTTTTATTACCCTTTATGATGTGCTCTTACGCCTCATTCATAGACGGCCTGCGACAGAAAATTTATTAGTCCTGTTCATTCGTTTGGGAGTCTTTGGCTTTCTATCGATTGCCCACTTCACTTCCAGCCTTTCTATTTACGTTATTGCTTTTTTGATGGGAGTCTATGAGTTATGCGTGGCGGGGATTCATATCGTGACCTATGTCCTCTATCGTCAAAATGACATTCATCCACGCTTGAGTTTTCTTCTGGATGGTATCTGGATTGGGGGAGTTGGCTTGGCCACGGTCCTGTCGTCCAATGCCCAATCGAATTTGCAGGCCTTTATTATGGGACTTTATCTTTTCTTGTTTGGAGGGACAAATCTACGGGATGGCCTGTTCTTTGAGTCGCAATTGCAACAGAACCATCTCAAACGAAGACTCCGTGTATCCCTTCCCTTGGGGATTGCAGCCTTGATTCCATTTTCTACCTTGGAATGGATCAATCACTTCCTCCAGCAAAATAGCGATGAAGCAATGGTAGAAGCATATGATGAAAGCAAACCCTTGGATAAGGCTCCATCATTGGAGATTTTCGTTCATGTTAGCCCAGATGGTTTTGGACGGATGGGGCATGTAGATCTCAGTTATAAGGGGACGGTGTACTCTTATGGGAATTATGACCTAACCTCTCTTCGTTTATTTGGGACAGTCGGCGATGGGATTTTGTTTAAAGCTCCTCGAGATGCCTATGTAGACTTTTGTAATCAATTTGGCAAGACCTTGATGGCCTATCAAATTGTCCTGACGGATGAACAGGAAAGGGCTGTTGCGCAAGAAATTCAAGAGCTTGAGAGATTGACGGTAGCTTGGGAACCAACCGATCAAGTTCTAGATAAGGATGAGTTCGGAAAACCTTCGAAGATGTATGTCTATCGGTTGCGTCAGGAATTTGGCGCGGAGACCTACAAATTTGTTCGTTCCAAATTCAAGACCTACTTTGTCATGTCCACCAATTGTGTCCTTCTGGCGGATACGATTGTGGGAAAGGCAGGGACAGATCTACTTGGGGTCAAAGGTTTCATTGCACCGGGGACCTACCAGTCTTACTTAGATCGCGAGTTTGAACGCCCCTACAGCATGGTGGTGGCGAGGGAAGTTTTTCTAAGCACCAAAAAGGAAAAAGAAACCGGAACGACTCCTTAAGGATGATAAGAGGGGACGAGAAAACAAGCTTCTCACACACTTAGACGAGGCTGGGACAAAAGTCCTAGCCTCTTTTTTGTTTTTGGATGGTCGAGCAAGATGCAGTGGTTGAGTGGTCTCTACGACGCTGATTTCATCCGCTTTTATAAGCCCTACTCAACTGTGGGGAGGTAGGACGACGAAATCGAATTCTCACGAATGACCGATTTCTGTCTCACTCTCTTATTCTATTCTAACAAGACCTTCGGCAGAGCGAAGCGCTCTTTTCATGGTATAATAGACCTATGAACGATAAGAAAAAATTACTACTCATTGACGGGTCGTCCGTCGCCTTTCGGGCCTTTTTTGCCCTCTATCATCAGCTTGACCGTTTTAAGAATGCGTCTGGTCTTCACACCAATGCCATTTATGGCTTTAATCTCATGCTGAGCCATCTCCTAGAGCGGATCCAGCCGACCCATGTCTTAGTGGCCTTTGATGCGGGCAAGACCACTTTTCGGACGGAGATGTACGCGGACTACAAGGGAGGACGGGCCAAGACCCCGGATGAGTTTCGGGAGCAGTTTCCCTTTATCCGTGAACAACTGGATCACATGGGGATTTGCCACTATGAGTTAGCCCAGTATGAGGCAGATGACATCATCGGGACCTTGGACAAGCTAGCAGAAAAAGACGGTTTTGAGATTACCATTGTTTCTGGTGATAAAGACTTGATCCAGCTAACGGATGCGCATACGGTGGTCGAGATTTCTAAAAAAGGAGTGGCTGAGTTTGAGGACTTTACCCCAGCTTATCTCATGGAAAAGATGGGACTGACTCCCGAGCAGTTTATCGACCTCAAGGCTCTCATGGGTGACAAGTCAGATAACATCCCTGGTGTGACCAAGATCGGAGAGAAAACAGGGATCAAGCTCCTTTTGGAGTATGGGTCATTGGACGGGATTTATGCGAATATCGACAGCATGAAGGCTTCCAAAATGAAAGAAAACCTGATCCAGGATAAGGAGCAGGCTTATTTGTCCAAGACACTGGCTACGATTGACATCCAGGCACCGATTGAGATTGGTCTAGAGGATATTGTTTATTCGGGACCGCAAGTGGAAGCTTTAGCCAAGTTTTACGAGGAGATGGGCTTTAAGCAGTTGCGTCAAGCACTCGATGTGGGAAGCAAGCGGGAACCTCTTGCCCTTGACTTTGAAGAAGTCGATCAGGTCACACCAGAGATGCTCTCTAGTGACAGTCTATTTCATTTTGAGCTTCTGGGTGAAAACTACCATACAGAAGAGATGATTGGCTTTGCCTGGACGACTGGAGAAAAGATCTATACTTCAAGGGATCGCGAGCTCTTACAAACACCTGTTTTCAAGACCTATTTAGAACAAACGCCTCTCAAAGTCTATGACTTCAAGCGAGCGAAAGTCCTGCTCAGTCGATTGGGGATTGAACTAGTCAAACCTGCCTATGATGCGCGACTAGCCAAGTACCTGCTTTCGACTGTTGAGGACAATGACATTGCGACCATCGCTCGTCTCTACGGGCAGATTGAGCTTGCGTTAGATGAAGAGGTCTATGGAAAGGGGGCCAAAAAAGCTGTCCCTGAAAAGGATGAGTTCCTAGCCCACTTGGCGCGGAAAGTTGCCGTCTTAGCAGAGACAGAAGAGCCTATGCTTACAAAGCTGACAGAACAGGGTCAGCTAGACCTCCTGCTGGAAATGGAGCAACCTCTAGCTGATGTCTTAGCCAAGATGGAAATCGCAGGAATCAAGGTCAGACGCGATGCCTTACTTGAGATGCAATCTGAAAACGAAGAGGTCATCCAGCAGTTAAGCCAGGAAATCTATGACCTAGCAGGTGAAGAGTTCAATATCAACTCGCCGAAACAACTTGGCGTTCTGCTCTTTGAAAAATTGGGGCTCCCAGTCGAATACACCAAGAAAACCAAGACAGGCTATTCTACTGCAGTCGATGTGCTAGAGCGCTTAGCACCCATTGCTCCGATCGTCAAGAAGATCCTTGATTTCCGTCAAATTTCCAAAATTCAGTCCACCTATGTGGTAGGCCTGCAAGATTGGATCTTGGAAGATGGCAAGATTCACACCCGCTATATACAGGATTTGACGCAGACAGGTCGCCTGTCCTCGGTGGATCCCAACTTGCAAAATATCCCGGTCCGTTTAGAGCAAGGTCGCCTCATCCGGAAAGCCTTTGTGCCAGAGTGGAAAGACAGTGTCCTTCTAAGTTCAGATTATTCTCAGATTGAACTTCGAGTCCTGGCTCATATCTCTGCAGATGAGCATTTGATTGAGGCCTTTAAGCACGGTGCGGACATCCATACCTCTACCGCTATGCGGGTGTTTGGGATTGAAAAACCAGAAGACGTAACGGCCAACGACCGTCGAAATGCCAAGGCCGTTAATTTTGGAGTCGTTTACGGAATCTCCGATTTTGGCTTGTCCAATAACCTCGGGATTTCTCGTAAGGAAGCCAAAGACTATATCACCACGTACTTTGAACGTTTCCCAGGAATCAAGAACTATATGGACACGGTGGTCCGAGAAGCAAAAGACAAAGGTTATGTAGAGACCCTCTTTAAACGCCGCAGAGAGTTGCCAGATATCAATTCTCGTAATTTCAATGTGCGCGGGTTTGCCGAGCGGACGGCCATCAACTCGCCGATTCAGGGTTCTGCAGCGGATATTCTCAAGATTGCCATGATTCGATTGGATGAGGCGTTGACAGCTGGGCATTACAAGGCCAAGATGCTGCTCCAAGTCCACGATGAAATCGTCCTAGAAGTGCCAAATGATGAGCTAGATGCTGTGAAAAAGCTAGTCAAGGACACCATGGAGGCTGCGATCGCCCTCGATGTGCCACTAGAAGTGGATGAAAATGCCGGAGAAACCTGGTACGAAGCCAAGTAAGCCAAGCTCTGTTTGACAGCTGAAGCTTTTATCAAGGAAAAGCCGTCACCTCGACCTCCCTTAGGTCTCTTTCAATGAGAAAAGGGTGAACGGAAGCTACCTTTCAAATCAGCAATAGAACTAGACTAAAACGACCAAGCAAAAGGAGAGAAACATGACCTATTCCTTTCACAATCCTAGCGATGGGATTCTAAAGCAGTATTTGGAAACGAGCAAAACAATCGCTGTCGTGGGCTTGTCAGATCGTGAAGATGTGACCAGTCACCGTGTGTCGAAAGAGATGCAAGAGCAGGGTTACCGCATCATTCCGGTCAATCCCCGTGCAGCGGGTGGTCAGATTTTAGGAGAGACCGTGTATGCGCGTTTGCAGGACATTCCTTTTTCTGTGGACATCGTGGATATCTATCGCCGCAGTGAATTTTTACCAGATGTGGCCCGAGATTTCCTGGAGACGGATGCCAAGATTTTTTGGGCACAGTTGGGACTAGAAAGCCAGGAAGCAGAAGAAATCTTGCGCGATGCGGGTCGAGAGGATCTCGTCATGAACCGTTGTATCAAGCAAGAATACCGTAGATTAGTGTTGCACTCTTAAGTCCATGTGTCAGCTCGTAAGGACTGCCAAACCAGAGAGTGGGATAGAAATCGGTCATTCCTTAGAAGTCGATTTCGTCGTCCCACCTCCGCACCGTTGAGTCGGGCTGTAAAAGCGGATGAAATTAGCGTAATAGAGCTCACTCAACCACTGCGTCTTGCTCGACCATCCAAAAATAATGGAGAGGCTAGGACTTTTGTCCCAGCCTCTTTCTTTGACGGGACTATTCATTGCGAAAAGTCCCTAAATCCGCTATAATAGATAGGATACAGAAAATGAGAGGGGTACAAAACCCTTCTCCCCATCAAGATAATGAATTGGAAGAAATTGGAAAAAGAAATATGACACTGCAAGAAGAAATACAAAAACGCCGCACCTTTGCCATCATTTCCCACCCCGATGCAGGGAAAACAACCATTACCGAGCAGTTGCTCTACTTTGGGGGCGAGATTCGTGAGGCCGGTACCGTAAAAGGGAAGAAAACAGGGACTTTTGCCAAGTCTGACTGGATGGATATCGAGAAACAGCGGGGGATTTCGGTGACCTCCTCTGTTATGCAGTTTGACTATGATGGCAAGCGGGTCAATATTCTCGACACCCCAGGGCATGAGGATTTCTCAGAAGATACCTATCGGACACTCATGGCTGTGGATGCTGCGGTTATGGTCGTAGACTCTGCCAAGGGGATTGAGGCCCAAACCAAGAAATTGTTTGAAGTTGTGAAGCACCGGGGTATTCCCGTCTTTACCTTTATGAACAAGCTGGACCGGGATGGTCGTGAGCCCCTTGACCTCTTAGAAGAGTTAGAGGAAGTGCTAGGTATTGCCTCCTATCCTATGAACTGGCCGATTGGGATGGGGAAATCCTTCGAAGGCCTCTATGACCTCTATAACAAACGCTTAGAACTCTATAAAGGCGATGAACGCTTTGCTAGTCTCGAGGAGGGAGATCAGCTTTTTGGAAGCAATCCCTTCTATGCCCAGGTCAAGGACGATATCGAACTCCTCCAAGAAGCGGGAAATGAGTTTTCAGAGGAAGCTATTTTAGCGGGTGAATTAACCCCAGTCTTCTTTGGCTCAGCCTTAACCAACTTTGGAGTGCAGACCTTCCTTGAGACCTTCCTTAAGTTTGCGCCAGAACCACACGGCCACAAGAAGGTGGATGGCGAAGTGGTGGATCCTTATGACAAGGATTTCTCAGGATTTGTCTTTAAAATCCAAGCTAACATGGACCCTCGTCACCGAGACCGCATCGCCTTTGTCCGGATCGTATCGGGTGAGTTTGAGCGTGGTATGTCTGTCAACCTCCCTCGTACAGGTAAGGGGGCTAAACTGTCAAATGTCACCCAGTTTATGGCAGAAAGCCGTGAAAATGTGACCAATGCCGTGGCTGGTGATATCATCGGGGTGTACGATACAGGGACTTATCAAGTTGGGGATACCTTGACAGTTGGGAAAAACAAGTTTGAATTTGAGCCTCTGCCAACCTTTACCCCTGAAATTTTCATGAAAGTTTCTGCTAAGAACGTCATGAAGCAAAAATCCTTCCACAAGGGGATTGAGCAATTGGTGCAAGAAGGAGCCATCCAGCTTTATAAGAATTACCAAACAGGCGAGTACATGCTAGGCGCTGTGGGACAACTTCAGTTTGAGGTCTTTAAGCACCGCATGGAAGGCGAGTACAATGCCGAAGTGGTCATGAGTCCTATGGGGAAAAAGACCGTTCGCTGGATCAAACCAGAAGATTTGGATGAACGCATGTCCTCCAGCCGCAATATCTTAGCCAAAGACCGTTTTGACCAGCCAGTCTTCCTCTTTGAGAATGACTTTGCCCTTCGCTGGTTTGCGGACAAGTATCCGGACGTGGAGTTGGAAGAGAAGATGTAGCGCGCTCCGATTGATGACCATCCAAATGGCGAATCAATTGACGGTCAACAGGAGGATGAGTTGCTGAATTGCCGTACTCACTTCATCAGAAAATACCTATTCGGACTATTTTTAAGCGTGAGATCCTGGAATGATGCAGTAGCGTTTGACCATTTGGGTTTCAAACCCGATCCTATTTCATAAGAAAGAAGAGAAGAGGCATGTTTATTGAGAAAAAACTTGGCAATAACAGAACCTGGATCAATATTGATTCAGACCTGATTACGGAGAATTCGCACCTCTACCCGAAGTATGGAATTGACCAGGAAACGATAGAGTATGCTCTCGATAAAAACGAGCGTGCCCACATGGATTACAATCGCGAAAAAGGGGCTGTTACCTTTATCTACAATGTCTTGGACTTGGAAAAGGACAAGACCTACTATGAGACCATTCCCATGACCTTCATCGTGCAGGACAACCGATTGGTAACTATTTCCAATGATGACAATGCCTATATCATCAGTCGGATGAGGGACTATGTTGACCATCATGAAGGATTATCGATTTACAAACTCCTTTTTGCAGGTCTTGAGATGATTTCCAATGCCTATTATCCAGTCATTGAGCGGATGGACAAGCAAAAAGACGAGGTCAATCGTCTCCTACGACAAACGACAACGACCAAAAATCTCTTTGCCTTGTCTGACTTGGAGACCGGTATGGTCTATCTGGTGTCTGCTGCGACGCAAAATCGTCTGCTCCTAGAGCATATCCAAGGACATGCCATCTATCGTCGCTTAGATGAGATTGAGAGAGAGCAGTTTGAAGATGCCATGATCGAAGCACGGCAGCTGGTATCGATGACAGAGCTGATTTCGCAAGTCTTGCAACACCTGTCTAGCTCTTATAACAACATCCTAAACAATAACCTCAATAACAACCTCAGCAATCTTACGATTTTGGAAAACTTGTTAGGTGTCCTAGCAGTCATCACTGGTTTTTTTGGGATGAATGTTCCTTTGCCTTTTACAGAGGACAAATATGCCTGGATTGTGATTTGTATAGCTAGTTTTTTGCTCTGGTTAGCCCTGTCACGTTTCCTACGTTGGGTGGTTCACAGACGATAAAAGATGGCAAAAAGCTATCTTTTTTCTTTTCAGTGAGAACGTTTCCTTGAGCAAATCAGAAAAAGGAAGACGATTTGACTATCTTTTCAGAGATAGCTATGGTATACTAGATAGGTTGCCATAACGTAGAAATGTCCTCTATAGTCTTGAAGAAGCCATAGATTGGCAGAGCTAGATGTGTGACAAAACAAATGGGATACCTTCCCTATAGCAAACAGTTTGATAAACTGAAACGTGTGATAAAGTGGCTTCGCACCACTTTTAGAAAGAAGAAACATTGAAATTTAACGAATTAAACCTATCGACGCAATTGCTGACCGAGATTGAACGTGCTGGATTTGTTGAAGCAAGTCCTATTCAAGAACAAACCATTCCTTTAGCCCTAGAGGGCAAGGATGTCATTGGCCAAGCCCAGACCGGTACTGGTAAGACCGCAGCCTTTGGCTTACCAACCTTGGAAAAAATCAGCATTGACAATCCTGCGATTCAAGCTCTTGTCATTGCTCCAACGCGTGAGTTGGCCGTCCAAAGTCAAGAAGAGCTCTTTCGCTTCGGACGTAGTAAAGGTGTCAAAGTGCGTTCTGTCTATGGCGGATCTAGCATTGAAAAGCAAATCAAAGCTCTTCGCTCAGGTGCTCATATCGTCGTAGGAACGCCTGGCCGGCTTTTGGATCTGATTAAGCGCAAGGCACTGAAACTGGAAAAAGTGGAAACCCTTATTTTAGATGAAGCTGATGAAATGCTCAATATGGGCTTTTTAGATGATATTGAGGCGATTATCGAGCGCGTACCGACGAACCGTCAAACCCTACTCTTTTCAGCAACCATGCCAGAAGCTATCAAGCGGATTGGGATCAAGTTCATGAAAGAGCCAGAGCATGTCAAAATCGCCGCAAAAGAGCTGACGACAGACTTGGTAGACCAGTATTATATCCGTGTCAAAGAAGGGGAAAAATTTGATACAATGACCCGTCTCATGGATGTTGAACAACCCGAATTATCGATTGTATTTGGTCGGACCAAGCGTCGTGTGGATGAGTTGACACGAGGACTCAAGATTCGTGGCTTCCGCGCAGAAGGAATCCACGGAGATTTGGATCAAAACAAGCGTCTGCGTGTCCTACGAGATTTTAAAAATGGAAATGTAGATGTTCTTGTGGCAACGGATGTAGCAGCTCGTGGACTGGACATTTCTGGTGTGACCCATGTATACAATTACGATATCCCACAAGATCCAGAAAGCTATGTCCACCGGATTGGACGGACAGGTCGTGCGGGTAAGTCAGGCCAGTCTATTACTTTTGTAGCTCCAAATGAAATGGGCTATCTGCAAATCATCGAAAACTTAACCAAAAAACGCATGAAAGGCCTCAAACCGGCAACAGCTGAAGAAGCCTTCCAAGCGAAAAAACAGGTGGCTCTTAAAAAGATTGAGCGGGATTTTGCAGATGATACCATTCGCGCAAACTTTTCAAAATTTAGTAAGGATGCCCGTCAATTAGCCGCAGAATTTAGCCCAGAAGAGTTAGCGATGTATGTCCTCAGCTTGACTGTGCAAGATCCGGCTAGCCAGCCAGAAGTGGAAATTGCCCGTGAAAAACCATTACCATTTAAACCATCTGGAAATGGTTTTGGTGGTCGCAAAGGTGGCAACCGCAACGGGAACAGGGATAGCCGCAATCGGAATGATCGAAATGGCTACCGTGGGGACCGTCGTCGTAGCGAACGGGATTTCAAACGTCGTGATGAAAAATTTAAAAAAGACAATCACCGTTCAGACAATAAAAAGCCCCACAAAAATACGTCATCTGAAAAAAAATCCGGATTTGTCATTCGAAATAAAGGAGATCGGTAGTTAGGTTCTAACTACTTTTTCCTTGCCTAAAAACTCATTTTCTGTTTGTTACGTTTTGTTTCTGTTTGATAAATCCGATAAAAGGTAGTATAATTTAGGTAGAAAAAAATTTGATAGGAGGTGTTATCAAATGAAAGAAAGCAGGCATGTTGCCATCCTTCAAGAGCTTGATAAGCATGGTGTCGTGTCGGTTAAAAGCTTGAAAGATATGCTCGGAGTGACGGATATGACCGTGCGCCGGGATTTGATTGAGCTGGAAGAACAGGATTTGTTGGTTCGTGTCCATGGTGGGGCCCACCGGAAGGTGAAAAATAGTATCAGCGAAGCCTTGCGTACTGAAAAACATATGGTACATATGGAAGAAAAGCAAGAAATTGCTCAAAAGTGTGCGCAAATGGTAAATGATGGGGATACAATTTTTATCGGTTCAGGGACAACGACTGATTATATCGGAGACTTTTTAAACGGTCAGAAGATTAGTATTGTCACAAATTCTTTACCGATTTTTGAGAAGTTGAAAGATGTTGCAAACTATGATGTTATTCTCATTGGGGGGCGCTATCGTGTGAAGACGCAAACCTTTGTGGGACAGTTTGCCAACCGCCTTCTCAACGATATCAAGGTCAACAAGGCTTTTATCGGTACCAACGGCCTTGATGGGAATACCGTCTCAACTGCCAACGAAGAAGAAGGGATGGGAGAACGGATCATCTTGGACAATGCCATTGAAAAATACATTGTCGCTGATCACAGCAAGTTTGACCAATATTCTTTCTATAGCTTTTATGACATTGATCAGCTGACAGCTGTCATTACAGACTCAGCGATCACAGAGGATGTAAAGGCTAAGTATCAAACATTGACAACTATTTTGTAATCCATCGAAAAGGGCGGGCGACCGCCTTTTTTTACATATTTGAAAAAAGAAAAACAGCCTATTCCAGCCTTTCTTTTGGACATACCGGAATGGACTATTTTTTGATCAATACGGAGAAACTTAAAAGTTGTCTTGTAGAAAGGTTTGAAGGAAACTGGAGCAAATACCTCCTTCATCTGTGTGAGCTTGGATATAAGCAAGTTTCTCCTGCCGGGATTTCTTTTTAAACTGAGCCTCCGCCTTTAGGGCGCTTCCCTTATCTGGAAACTCTTCAACATACACGAGTTCGACAGGTAGGTGGGAGCGCGTATATTTGGCTCCACGCCCCTTCTGGTGGAGAGAGACCCTTCGTTTTACATCTGTGGTATAGCCTGTGTAGAGACTACCATCTCCACATTTTAGGACATATAGGTAGGCAGGTTTTTTGATAGCTTCCTCTTTTTTTCCAAAATAAATCTGCTGAATTTCAGGACTATACTCTCCATTTTCTTGATGGACAAAGAGAGGTGGTAGGATTTTGAGTCCGCTGGGGGATCCATCCTTGATTGCCTCGATGAGCAGCATATTGGCCTCTTTTCCCTCTTTGGGGTAGACAAACTGAATCCGCTTGGGCACGAGTCGATAGCGGTTGAGACGATCCAAAATATCCAAAAAGCGGTCAGGTCGATGGACCATAGCCAAGCGCCCATTAGACTTGAGGACCTGTTGGGCCGTTAGGCAGATCTCATCGAGGTTTGTTGTGATCTCATGGCGAGCCAGTAGGTAATGCTCACTCTTATTTAGGTTAGAATCAGGATCGACCTTGAAGTAGGGCGGGTTGCAAAAGATGAGATCCACTTTGGATTGGCCGATGTGTTTGGGAAGGTTGATCAGGTTGTCCTCAAGGACACGGACTTGATCTTCTAAGCCGTTTAGTAGGATGGAACGTCGGTTCATATCTGCCAAGCGTTCTTGGATCTCAATCTGGACAATCTCAGCTTTTGTCCTACTTGTAGCAAATAGGCCGACCGCTCCATTTCCACTGCACATATCCACAATGAGTCCCTTTTTTGCAGGAACTTTCGGAAAACGGGACAGGAGGACACTATCTATGGAGTAAGAAAAGACTTCTCGATTTTGGATGATTTTAACATCTGAAGAAAATAATTGGTCAACCCTTTCTCCAGCTAATAACTCTATTTTTACCATATCCTAAGTATAGCATGGCAATTGCATGGGGTCTAGTCACAATCTTTCCTTCTGCTTGATTTTATGAGGTGTGGAAGGAAAGAGACAGCTTTCTAAGAAATATGATATAATAAAAAAAGTAATAAAGGAGAGAAGTTATGTTTTATGCCTATTTGAGGACGCTGGTCTACAATCTGTTCTGGGCGATGAATGGAAATATCAAGTTGAATCGAAAAGAAAAGTTGCTATCCCCAGATGAAAATTATGTGTTTGTAGCGCCCCATCGGTCCTTTTTAGATCCGATTTTTATGGGATATGCGGCACGGCCTAAGCAGTTTATTTTCATGGCAAAGAAGGAATTGTTTCGAGATCGCGCTTTCGGATGGTGGATTCGCATGTGTGGTGCCTTCCCAATCGACAGAGAGAATCCTGGAACGGATGCCATTCGCTATCCTGTTAAAATCTTGAAAAAAGGGACTCGCTCCTTGGTGATGTTTCCATCAGGGAGTCGTCATTCGGATGATGTCAAAGGTGGAGTCGCTGTGATTGCCAAAACAGCCAAGGTGAAGATTATGCCTATGGTCATTGACGGACCAAACAAGTTTAAGGATATCTTCAAAAGTGATCGCTTAGATATTACTTTTTCAGATCCAATTGACGTGTCGGATATCAAGCGGATGGATGATGAAGGCTTAGCAGAAGTATCCCGGCGGATTGAAGAAGCTTTTGCAGATGCGCATGCTTATAATCAAACGATTCCTGACCGACACAAGAGACCCCATCCCTTGACTTATTTGTATCGTATTCCATTTTTCCTATTTCTCTTGCTAGTATTAGCAGGGACCTATCTCTTTAGTTTTATCGCAAGCTTCTTCTGGAAGCCTGAAAAACACCGTAAAGATTAAACAAAAGAGAGTGGGACAGAAATCAGTCATTCGTTCGAAGTCGATTTGGTCGTCCCACCTCCGCACAGTTGAGTCGGTCTGTAAAAGCGGATGAAATCAGCGGAGTAGAGCCCACTCACCCACTGCGTCTTGCTCGACCATCCAAAAACAATGGAGAGGCTAGGACTTTTGTCCCAGCCTCTTTTTCTACCATTTGTCAAGTATAATACGGTTTCTGACTCACCATTATTCTTGAAAATGTATGAAGAGCA
>NZ_KQ969506.1:802121-838338 GCF_001578875.1 Streptococcus sp. DD13 | reverse complement strand
GCGAATTAAATAAGTGGAGGTAGAGATGGAGCAAATCATGAGTTTTTATAAGAAAAATCGAACGAGTTGTTGGGTAGGTGGAGGTCTTCTAATTTTGGGGCTGATTGTTCTAGTCATTCTCTTAGGAACCGGATCACAGAAACAAGCAGAGTCCCTTGATCAGGTGTTGACAGCGGAGACGACACAGATAGCCTCTTCCAGTCAAACAGAGCAGGAAGCAGAGACGGAGCTTGCGAGCACAAGGATACAGGTGGACGTGAAGGGAGCTGTTCAATCACCTGGCCTATATGAACTAAGCGCAGATAGCCGGGTTAATGATGCCATTCAGTTGGCGGGAGGATTTACGCAGCAGGCAGATATCAAATCGGTCAACTTAGCGCAAAAGCTAACTGATGAAGGTGTAGTGTATGTAGCGACCAAGGAAGAAGGCATCTCGGCCCTTCCATCTCCTAATGCTGCTAGTTCCGATCAGATATCCTCTTCCAAGGAAGAACGGGTTAATATCAACACCGCCACAGCTGAAGAACTGCAAACATTGACAGGAGTTGGTCAGAAAAAGGCATCGGATATTATTGCCTATAGGGAGGAAAATGGTCCCTTTCAGTCTATCGAAGACTTAAGTAAAGTATCAGGGATCGGTCAAAAGACGATTGAGAAATGGAAAGACCATGTTACAGTGGGCTCGTAAATGTCCTCTCCCCTTCCTTCAGGTCGCAGTGCTTGGTATCTGTCTTTATTATAGCTACTTTTTCCCTTCCTTTTTATTAGTAGGTGGGCTCTTGTTCCTACTTATTCAGCTTGTCCGCAATTATGGGGTCAAAATGTCTTTGTTTGTCAGTGTAGCATTACTGGCTTTTCTCGGGTTCCTCGTCTTTCGAGAAGGGATGGACCGTGAGGCAGAGGCGACCAGCGAGAGCACGCCACAGACGGTTCAAGTTCAAATGGATAGTCTCCAGGTGGATGGGGATCAACTGAGTTTTAAAGCAAAAAATGGGGATCATCTGTACCGGGCTTTTTATCGCATTTTGTCAAAAGAAGAGAAAGAGCACTACCAAACATTGACTGGTCTCATAGAATTGGAAATAGATGGGGAGCTAACAATGCCCAGTCAGGAAGGAAATTTTGAGGGCTTTTCTTATCAGGAGTATCTCCGCCACCAAGGGATTTTTCGGATACTAACGATTTCACGTATTCGATCGATGAGGCCGGTCCGAACTTGGAATTTATTGGATCATCTGAGATCGTGGAGAAGAATCTTTATCGTTTCTATTTCGGAGCGCTTTCCGGATCCGATGCGACACTATATGACCGGTTTGCTCTTTGGCTTTTTAGGCAAAGACTTTGACCAGATGAGCAATCTCTATACCAGTTTAGGGATCATTCATCTCTTTGCTTTATCCGGTATGCAGGTCGGCTTTTTTCTAGGTCTATTCCGTGGGAGTCTTCTGCGCTTGGGTGTCCGTCAGGAGATCGTTCGTTTCTTACAATTCCCTTTTTCTGTCGTTTACGCGGGCTTAACTGGTTTTTCGATCTCTGTGATTCGAGCCCTGGTCCAGTCGGTGTTTCGGGAATTAGGTCTTGGAAAGCATGAAAGTTTTGCTTGTACGCTTTTCTTTTGTCTCCTTCTAGATTATCGGATGCTACTGACTGTCGGAGGAGTTCTGACGTTTGCGTTTTCCTTTTTGTTAACGGTTGTTGATTTTTCACATCTCCAGGCAAAGAGGAAAAAAATGGTGGAAATTTTCCTGATTCCTCTCGGAACGTTTCCGATCTTGATCTATTTTTTCTCCAGTTTTCAAATACTGTCTATTCCATTAACACTGGTATTTTCTTATTTATTTGACGTACTGATCCTTCCAGGTCTCTTGTTCATTTTTCTTCTGTCTCCTGTCTTCAACTGTAGCTGGGTCAATCCTTTCTTTCAACTGCTGGAGGGGGTGATTCAACTGCTGGCACGGTTGTTTCCACGACCCTGGATTCTTGGCAAACCATCTATCCTTTGTTTCTTCCTGATGATCACTGCTTTGGTTTTGTTGCATGATTTTTATAAGGAGAAGAAGATACGAATCGTGGCGAGTCTGTTATTTGTACTGAGTATCGTGCTGACCAAATATCCCTTGGAAAATGAAGTCACCATTGTGAATGTTGGCCAAGGGGATAGTATTTTACTGAGAGACTGGCGAGGGCATACGGTATTGATTGATACAGGGGGGAAAGTCACCTTTGAGAAGGATGAGTGGAAAATTGGGTCAACGACCAGCAATGCCGAGCGAACTCTGATCCCTTATTTGCATAGCAGGGGGATCGACCGCATCGACCAGCTGATTGTGACGCATACCGATACGGATCATGTGGGAGACTTGCTAGAGGTCGCTGAATCCATCGATGTTCGAGAAATATGGGTGAGTTCTGGGAGTTTGACGCAAGAGCAATTTGTACAGCAGTTAAAGAAAGGGAATCGTGCAATTCATGTTGCAAAAGAAGGGGAGCGACTTCCTATCTTTGACAGTTATTTACAGGTTTTTAGGACCTTCTGAAAAGGGAGATGGGAAAAAATAATGATTCCATCCTTCTTTATGGCAGATTCTTTGGGACCCGCTTTTTGTTTACGGGAGATTTAGAAGAAGAAGGGGAAATCAAGCTTTTGCAACGTTATCCTCAGCTCCAGGTCGATGTCTTAAAGCTGGGTCATCATGGGTCGAAAGGCTCCTCATCAGAAGCCTTTTTAGATCAGTTGAAGCCCAAAATTGCCCTTGTGTCTGTCGGTTTGAACAATCGCTACAAACATCCGCATGAGGAGACCTTACAACGGCTCACGTCTCGTGGCATCAGTATTTATCGGACAGACCAGGATGGAGCCATTCGCCTCAAAGGCTGGAACCAATGGCAACTGGAAACTGTGCATGAGAAGTAAATCCAATCATAAAGAAAACGGAGAATGAATTTTAAAAGACTAGAGTAGGAGTGTAAAGATCGTTGTAACCGAGTCTAGAAACGAAAAAGTTTTTTTATAAGTTTGGTTCGCTCTTATTTGTACAATAATGCATTCTTAATATAATGAAGGATAACGATAGAATTCGTTGTCCTATTTTTTATTTGAGATAAATTCATCTTGTGATAATGTTTGATTCGGATGATATAAAAGACTTGTATGTCATACAAGAACATGGTAACATATTCTTGTAAACGCTATCTTTTGAGTTGGAATAATAATAGGATTGCAGTAATGATAATAGCTCATATTAATAAATTTGGACAGCAACAATCTTTAAAAGACCATCTATGCCAAGTAGCTATACAGGGAAAAGAGCAGGCCGAAGTGATAGAACAAGGAGACGTTCTTTTTTTGATAGGTTTGTATCATGATTTGGGTAAGGCAAATAGGGAATTTCAAGAGAAATTAATGAACTCACCTAAAAAACATGTTAATCATTCTTCTGCTGGATCAAGGTATTTATTTGAAAGAATTCAGGATTGTTTAAAAATGTTAACTATCCCTAAGGAAGAAAGAATTGTTTTTCAAGAGATAGTGGCCTATGTCATTTCCGCCCACCATGGGGTGTATGATATACCTTTAACTGATGAAGCTTCTGATCCAAGTTCTTTTTCTTATAATAAATTAAGGCAAAGAATAATGAGTGGTATTGAAGATAAAATCTATCGAGAGGATATTATTGCTAATGCGGAGATATTAGAAAAAGCACTTCCTGATTATGGCTATGTTGATTTAAATGACTTGATTCAAAAAGCTTTTGGTAATTATCAGCAAGCCTGGACTCAACTTTCATGCTCAGATGATTCTGAAAAAGATTTTTATAGAGGGTGCTTTGTTCGATTATACTTATCTCTTTTAAAAAATGCAGATATTCTGGATACGATAAATGCTTATGGTGTAATTGTTAATCCTCTAAGCCAAAAAGAAAAGAGCGACCTCATTAATTTCTATTTGGAAGCCATTGAAAAAAAGTATCTTAGTTTCAGCCACCCGACGACAAGATTGAATGAAGTTCGTTCACAAATTGCTGAACGAGTAAAATTTCGGGGAGAAAATGATTCGACAGGTATCTATCGTTTAGATTTGCCGACTGGTGCTGGAAAAACAAATCTCAGTATGAGATATGCTTTCCATCAATTAGTTTATCAGAACAGGTCGCGATTTTTCTATGTAACTCCTTTTTTATCTGTTTTGGAACAAAATGCATCTGAAATAAAAAAGGTAACTGGAGATAAAGGCGTGTTGGAACACCATTCTAATGTAGTGACGCAAAAAGACGATGACGATAAAAACGCCGATGAGAAAGAGAGATTGCTATCAGACTATCTCGTTGACACATGGGATAGTCCCGTTGTTCTGACATCCATGGTACAATTTTTTCAAACCTTATTTAAAACTAGATCTGCAAATATTCGTCGATTTTCAAATTTAGCAAATGCTGTTCTGGTCTTAGATGAAGTTCAATCTCTGCCCATTGAAGTGACAACGTTATTTAATTTAACCATGAATTTTTTAAATAAAGTCATGAATACAACCATTATTCTATGTACTGCAACACAACCCGCCTATGATTCTAACACAATCACCCATAAAATCTCTTATGGTGGAAAATCTGGTGAAACTGTTGATATTGTTGAGTTAACCCTTGAAGAAAGGGAAGTCTTTTCGAGAACCGAGCTAAGAAAGTTTGATGAAACTAATCAAAAATCAAGGCTTTCAGATTTAGTAGATTATGTTTTAGAAAATGATGAGTCTATTCTTGCAATTTTCAATACAAAAAAGACAGTTGATAAATTTTATACCTTGATTGAAGGATTGACAAATAGACCAATCTATCAGCTTTCGACCAATATGTGTGCGCAACACAGATTGGATGTTATTTCGGCGATGAAACAACAATTAAAAGATGGTCTACCTATTATTTGTATTAGCACACAATTAATTGAAGCCGGTGTTGACGTTGATTTTAATCGTGTTATTCGATCTTATGCAGGGATTGATTCCATTGTACAGGCTAGTGGTCGTTGCAATCGTGAGGGTAAACTTGATAAAGGTCAAGTCACCTTAATTAATCTCACAAATGAAGAAGAAAATATTTCTCGACTGAAAGAAATAAAAGCTAAGAAGGATGCAACAGAGGTCATTCTTGATAAAAGTTCATCTCCTATTGAGATTTCATCTCTAAACCATAATTTCTTTGAATATTACTATGCGAATAACCAGTCTATGATGGATTATCCCTTAAATAATGACAATGAATCAGTCTATGACTATCTAAGCAGTAATTATTACCAGAGAAAAACAAAATTTAAAGGGAAATTAAAACAGGCCTTCAAGTGTGCCGGTTTAAAAATGAACCTAATCAACAATGATACGATAGGTGTCTTGGTTCCTTATGGAGATGCTATTGAGAAACTACAGTTTTTAGAGGAATTATGTTTGTCAGATTACCCCTCGGACGAAGAGTATCAAACAATAAAAACTTTCTTGAGAGAACTGCAACCCTATACAGTTAGTGTTCGTGAACATGATCCTGTTTTAGAAGCTACAAAAACCTATCTGGATGGGCAAATCCGGATATTGTCAGATGGCTATTATGATGAGAAGAAAGGTATTACCTTAGAAAGAGGAAGTTTTCTACTATAAAATGAAATAGGCCAACGAGTCAGTAGAGAATTTCGTTATGATGGGAAAAATTACTAACTTTTAAAATTTTTAGTGCTAAGATTATAAAATTACAGAAGGAGGTTTTCACTTTGTACAGGTCAAGAAATTTCTATGTTAGAGTTCGTGGAGATCGGGCGCTTTTCACGAGTCCTGCCACTAAAGGCGGAAGCGAAAGATCATCGTACTCAGTTCCAACTAGACAAGCACTGCAAGGCATGATTGATAGCATCTATCATAAGCCAACATTTACAAATATTGTGACTGAGGTTAAGGTGGTCAATCAGATTCAGACAGAGCTACACGGTGTCCGTGCTTTGTTGCATGACTATAGTGCCGATTTGAGCTATGTGTCCTATTTGAGTGATGTGGAGTACCTTGTAAAATTTCATTTTATATGGAATGAAAATCGTGAAGATTTAATGCAAGATAGGCTACCTAACAAACACGAGGCCATTATGCAACGCTCGATTCGAAAAGGTGGACGGCGAGATGTTTTTCTTGGTACAAGAGAGTGCTTTGGTTTGGTAGATGAAATTAGTCAGGAAGAATATGAAACGATTCCTTCTTACTACGATGGAATTTCAATCGATTTAGGCATTATGTTTCATTCGTTTGCCTATCCGACTGATAAAGAAACGCCTTTGAAGTCATATTTTTCTAAGACAGTAATGAACAATGGTGTGATTAAGTTTAAGCCTCAGTCTGAGTGTGAGATTGAAAATACTCTGTCTAGTTACGTATTTAAAACGCCTGGTCATATTAAATCAGTTGACGAAGAATATAAAGAATATGAAGCCATAGAGAAAGGGGAAAACTAATGGATTTTTTTACTTCTCTCTTACATGCTTATGAAAAAGCAGAAGAAACAGGTTTAGTTGATCAACAAGATGGAAACAGTGGGACTGTTTTGTTGCCGATTTATCATACTAGTTTGAAGTCAAATGGGAAGAATATTATCTCGGTAAAATTAAATCAGGATGGTAGTTTTTATAAGGCGGAAGTCATGGGTGAAAATCAAACCATTATCTTTCCGGTAACTTCAGATTCTGTTGCAAGGTCAGGTTCTAGTCCTGCTCCTCATCCGCTGGTGGATAAGTTTTCTTATTATGTGTCTGAAGAAAGCCAATCGCAGTATGATAAATTTCATGATCAATTATCCAATTGGATTGATGTTTGCGAAGAGGATGAGGTTAAAGGATTTTTGAAAAGGATTCAACAATTTATTCTTCGACCGGATTTTTTAAGTCATATTCTTCACTCTTTATTTGGTAGGCAATATCAAAGAGAAGGTTTGAAAATTACCTATCCTGACTCTACTGGAAAAAACAAAACGATTGATTTATCAGCTTATTTCTTAGAGTTTACAGTTGTACAATTTCATGGTTTTAAAGATGAATCAGTAACTAGTTATAAAGCATTGCATCAATCATTTATTTCGTTAGTAACAGCTAATCGTGACAATTTGGGGACCTGTAATATTAGTGGACAAACGGAGCAAATTACCAATAAACATCGAGGACTGATGGGAAATGCTAAAATCATTTCGGTTAGTAATAAAGGCGAAGCCTATAAAGGACGTTTTAAGGAGCGGGAAGATGTTTTTAGTGTTGGCTATGAAACTTCAGAAAAAATCCATTTGATGATTAAGTATCTGTTGGAGAATAATAATAGCAACGCCTGGATTGCTTCGTCACAATACTTGATTAATTGGTTTAGTGATGATTTAGTGAATGAGAGCCAATTGGATATTGTAAATCCAGCTTTTAATGATTTGTTTGAAGATGCTGAAGACGAAGAAGACGCTCTGGTTTCCATCAAACCAAATGAAGAAAATAGACAAATAGGTTCTTCATTTATCAAGGGGCGAAAATTATTTGGTGAAGAAGCAACCTACAATGTTGCAATACTGAATAAAACAAGCAATGGCCGTATTGCATTAAAATATTTCCGCCAATTACAAGCTTCCCAATTATTGAAAAATCTGAAAACTTGGCAAGAAAATTATTCTTGGGAAGTCAGAACTAAGGCAGGAAACTATAAATTAAAAACACCAACTTTTAATGAAATAATCAATGTTGCATACGGTGTTGATAGAGAACGTTATTTAGAATTAGACAATGATGCTTTTCGAAGTGATCAATATCAGAAATTAGTAACTGCTTTGATTGATGGAAAACCAATACCAAATACTCTTGTTAAAAAAATAGAAGACAACATCAAGCAAAGACAAAAATATTCTAAACACTGGTATCAAGTGCAACAAGTTAGTTTAGCGATTTTACACAAACAATATGGAAGGGAGTTTACTCCAATGTTAGACCATCAAGAAACAGACCGTTCTTATTTATTTGGGCGCTTGCTTGCAATTTATGAACTGTTCGAAGCACAGCGTTATGCTTTAGATGGTGGCAGTCAAGAACGTATCACAAATGCTGAGCGGTATTGGAATGCTTATACAGGTCAACCAGCTAAGATGATGAATCACTTAGAAAATAAAATTAAGACTTATGAGGAAGTGTTGAAGCTGAATAGACCAGGCCTTTGGCATAAACTGGAAAAGGAAAGAGAAGAAATTATTCAACTCTTGACACCAATGTTTGCTCATAAGGACTTTACACAGCCATTAGATTATAAATTTATCTTTGGCTACTATGCTGAAAAACAATTTTATTACACTAAACAAACTAAAGAAAACGAGGGATAAGATATGTTGGAACACAAAATTGATTTCATGGTAACAGTTGAAGTGAAAGAAGCTAATGCAAATGGTGATCCCTTATCGGGAAATATGCCTAGAACAGATGCCAAAGGTTATGGTTTGATGAGTGATGTTTCAATTAAACGCAAAATCAGAAATCGTATGCAAGACATGGGGCAGTCTATATTTGTACAGGCAGGAGATCGTATTGAAGACGATTTTAAGTCTTTGGAAAAACGTTTCTCAAATCAATTTGAAGCAAAAACCCCTGACAGTGAAATTGAAGAAAAAGCCAATCAATTATGGTTAGATGTCCGTTCTTTTGGTCAAGTCTTTACTTATTTAAAAAAATCAATTGGCGTACGCGGTCCAGTTTCCATCAGTATGGCGAAGTCCCTAGACCCAATCGTCATCTCCAGTCTGCAAATCACCCGTAGCACTAATGGTATGGAAGCTAAAAATGAAAGCGGGCGTTCATCTGATACCATGGGAACTAAACATTTCGTAGACTATGGTGTTTATGTCATCAAAGGTTCGATTAATCCAAATTTTGCTGAAAAAACAGGATTCTCTAATGAAGATGCCGAGGTCATTAAGGAAGCCCTCATCAGTCTTTTTGAAAATGACGCATCTTCTGCACGCCCTGAAGGTTCTATGCGGGTAAGAGAAGTATTCTGGTTTACTCATTCTAATAAGTTAGGAAATGTCTCCAGCGCGCGTGTTTTTGACTTGTTTGAATTTGACGAAGAAAAACAAGATAAGGATAGTTACGAAGATTATGGTATTCATCTCAATCAAGAAAAATTGTCAGAATATGAAACTAAAGGACTGAAAGTTGATGTTTTAGAAGGACTGTAAGATGGCTTATGCTGAAAGTGACTATTTGATGTTGTCTGGTATTCAGCATTTCCAATTCTGCAAGCGCCAATGGAGTTTGATTCATATTGAGCAACAGTGGGCTGAAAACGAAGCGACAGCTCATGGGCAAATTTTGCATCAAAAAGCAGATAATCCCTATATAAAAGAAAAGCGCAAAGATATCATCACCTCACGAGCCATGCATGTCTCATCAAAGGAACTTGGACTATATGGGATTTTAGATGTAGTTGAATTTTACAAAGATGAAGAAGGTATCTCTCTAAAAGGAAAACGTGGGAAATGGTTACCTGTCATTGTGGAATACAAACGAGGAAAACCGAAAAGAGACAATCGTGATATTGTTCAGCTGGTTGCCCAAACAATTTGCCTTGAAGAAACATTAGGTTGTCATATTGAAAAGGGGTATCTTTATTATCATAGTGTCAATCAAAAAAAGCTAATTGTGATGACTTCTGATTTGCGTCAAGAAGTAGCTGAGCTAGCTTGTCAAATGCATGAATATTATGATAAAAAGTTGATTCCAAAAGCTGAGTATTTTAAAAATTGCCAACTGTGTTCTTTGGTTGATATTTGCATGCCCCGTTTAAGCAAAAAGACACGCAATATTGACAATTACATTTTCCAAGCGCTGAAAAGTGAGGAAAGCTTATGAAAAAGCTGTTGAATACTTTATATTTGACACAAGATAACTTTTATTTAACGCGTGAAAGGGATAATATTGTTATTAAGCAAGAAGGAAAAGTGGTTCATCGATTTCCTTATCGCATTATTGATGGTATTGTTTGCTTTTCGTATTTGGGCGCCTCACCGGCACTTATAGAGCTTTGTACAGAACATCAAATCAATTTGTCTTTCCACACCCCACAAGGACGTTTTTGCGGGCGTTATGTAGGACGCACAAATGGGAGCGTTTTATTGCGGAGACTTCATTATCGTTTGGCAGATGATGAACAATCACTAGACTATGCAAAGCGCTTTATTCTTGCAAAGATTTCAAATTCCAGAAAGTACCTTCTACGATTCAAGCGAGATCATAGAGATAGGGTCGACTCTCAACTTTTTGAAGAGATAAACACAGAGTTGACCTGGGCATTAGAAGAAGTTCAAGCAGCCTCAGACAAGGACTCGTTGTTGGGAATAGAAGGACAGGCAGCTAATCAATACTTTCGGATTTTTAATGATTTAGTATTGACGGATAAGGAAACCTTTCAGTTTAAAGGTCGCACCAGACGGCCTCCAATGGATTGTGTCAATGCCCTTCTCTCATTTGGTTATAGCTTATTAACGAATGAATGCCAGTCAGCTCTAGAAGCGGTTGGCTTAGATAGTTATGTCGGTTTCTTTCACACAGATAGACCTGGTCGTGCGAGCTTAGCACTGGATTTGGTGGAGGAATTTCGTTCTTTTATCGTTGACCGCTTTGTCTTTTCTCTGATTAATAAGGGACAATTAACCAAGAAAGATTTTGACTACAAGGAAAATGGTAGTGTTATATTAACAGAAAAAGGCCGTGCAACCTTTATTGAAGCCTGGCAAAAACGAAAACACACAGAGGTTGAACATCCTTTTACGAAGGAAAAGGTAAAATTGATGTTATTACCTTATGTTCAGGCTCAGTTATTGGCTAAAGCGATTCGCGGGGAATTGGAATCCTATCCTCCATTTTTAATATAGGAGTTGCTATATGATGGTATTAGTAACGTATGATGTGAATACGGAAACTGTAAAAGGTAGGAAAAGACTGCGTCAGGTCGCAAAAGTTTGTGTGGATTATGGACAGCGTGTTCAAAACTCCGTTTTTGAATGTTCAGTCACTCCTGCCGAATTTGTTGAAATAAAAAGTGAACTCTTGTCAATTATTGATTCAGAATCTGACAGTATTCGTTTTTACTTACTTGGTAAAAATTGGCAGAATCGGGTTGAGACGCTTGGTCGAGATGACAGCTATGATCCTGATGTTGGAGTTTTACTTTTGTGAAAATTAAGTGCGAATCTAGGTTAAACATCAAACCTTGGGAGATTCGCGCGAAAAAATGTTGTTATAGTGATGAAAATCTATGTTTTATTACGAGATGTGGGGAATAAAACTTTGAATTTTGTCACAAACGGTGCAATATCGCGCCGTCGCACCCTTCACGGGTGCGTGGATTGAAATTAGTTATTTAACCTCACATTCAACCTTGAAGTTGTCGCACCCTTCACGGGTGCGTGGATTGAAATTGATTATATTATATCACGGTATGCCGTGAGTGTCAGTCGCACCCTTCACGGGTGCGTGGATTGAAATCAAGTTGATTTACAATCTGGTTATCATGCTCCAATGTCGCACCCTTCACGGGTGCGTGGATTGAAATGTTTTACTTAGGATTGGAACAGGGATCTCCGCTGGTCGCACCCTTCACGGGTGCGTGGATTGAAATTACCGTCTTAGACGTTTTCAAAACATATACAGTGGTCGCACCCTTCACGGGTGCGTGGATTGAAATATTTTTAAAGAATTTAGGGTCAATTATTGTTCCGTCGCACCCTTCACGGGTGCGTGGATTGAAATCTTGAGGGGTCCCGTCCGAGGCCTTGGAAGCTCCGGTCGCACCCTTCACGGGTGCGTGGATTGAAATGGAACAATCCCCAAGGAATATATCCCTGGTGAAAGTCGCACCCTTCACGGGTGCGTGGATTGAAATCATCTGGATTCCGTCCTACAGGGTCCAAACTCGGAGTCGCACCCTTCACGGGTGCGTGGATTGAAATAAGGTATTTAAGACGGGTAAAAATAGAAATGTTGTCGCACCCTTCACGGGTGCGTGGATTGAAATAGTTTTTGTTAAAAATGGAAAATAGAGTTTGGAGAAAGACTAGGATACTAGCTAAAAATAAAATCACACCGCTTTCGCTTCTATATCAGAAGCAAGGCTTTTTTTCGCTCTTTGCCAACTATAGTGGTTAGAAAAAGTTAACATCTGGAGATGACCAAGTTGGTTTTCTCCTTTTTGATGTTGAGAGCGATGAGAATTCTAGTGTTAAAGTTGTCAAAGTTGCGGAAACCAAAGGTATTTACTTGATGAATTTGATGAGGTTCTTGGTAGCTTCCAATAGGACTTATTTTTTCTGGTTGCTAACTAGAATGGATTAGAAGTGGATAACTACGCTAGATCAGTCATCAAAACAACCATTATGCGTGCTTACCGTGAACTAGCTAAACTGGAAAAGCACAGGGCGGAACAAAAAGAAATGCGTGAAAAATTTATTTCATCCGTCAAAAGTGGTATAATTAAGACAGAAATAAATAGCGAGCATTTTGAAAGACACATCAGAGGCACCAAAGGCTATGAGGAGTACTTAGCTCAAAACCTATCCAATGGCAAGCATCCACCAAGCTATCTGACAATCACTAAAGAGGAGTGCCAAGCACTTATTGACAGATACGCAGGTACTGGACAATTCAAGTACAATCCGAAATCAACCAAAATGCAGGAAATCATCTCACAAATCAAACCTATAGGGACGTATATAGACCCTAGAACTGGTGAAGTTATTGAGAACGTTACTGATTTCCGTATTCATTACAGTAAGACTGGCGCTCATATTGTGCCAACTATCAAAGGGAAAGGAAACAGTAAATGAGTAAGCGACTTTGGAACTACCTACGCTCAAAAGTTCAGGCAGTCAATAGCGATGGCGAAATCATCAAGGGTGTTGTCACAGATTTTGTTGATGAAATGGACAATGATGAACAAGACGAAATCACTATCCTCATTGACAATCCTAGTACTGATGGCCCCACAGAGGTCTCCCTCTTTGAGAGTGACATCATTTCAATCCAAGTAATCAATTAGCACTTAGTTCGATCTAGGTGCTTTTCTTATGCGCTCAAAAGGAACAGAGGGATTTTGATTTGTGTCTTCTCCACTCTGAGCAGGTTCGAGTCCTGCAGGGCGCTTAGACTTTATCCGCAGTCGGTAAAGAAGGGAATATCAAAAGGCAGGAGGCCTATCGTGGCAGAAGAAATCCAACATACTGACCAGGCAGTTGAAAACGAAGTTCAGGTGGGTTAGGGTTCGCAATTATAAAAGACGGCGAAAAATTGATAGATATTTTAAAACCGAATAAAAAATAAAGGTGACCCACCGCCTCCACAGCAAACTGCTTCATGGGCGTTAGACCACCTTTACTTAACTTAATTATAATTCACAATGAGTTTATTAATATTTTTAAAAGAAAAAAATAAGCGATATTGCTCAGTCCCGCACAGCCAACTGGCCATAGGTGCAGAGTGTCAATATCACTTATCTTATCTAAATTATACATCTTTTTTATTTAAAATCAATATGAAGTCGTAGTAATACGGCTTTTTATTTTGCCTTTATCGGCAGTCGGTAAAGAAGGGAATATCAAAAGTCAGGAGGCCTATCGTGGCAGAAAAAATTCAACCTACTGACCAGGCAGTTGACCCTGGAGAAAACCAAGTGCAAGAAAGCACAGAACAAACCAGGACATTCACTCAAGAAGAAGTGACCGGCCTGGTAGCAAAAGAGTCCAAGAAAGCGCAAAAAAAGCAGTTTACTATCAGAAGTCGAGTAAACCACTTGTTCAATCTATGTTTAAGATTTCCGAAGATTAGCCAGGAGTTCTTGGGCGGTTGCCAGGTTCATATGGGGAGATTGGAGGAGCTGTTTGGAAAGGACCTCTACCTCGTGTGGAGCAGCTCCAGCCTGCATTGCTAAAGAGCGTGCCTGCAATTTCATATGACCAGCTTGGATGCCCGTGCTGACCAAGGCCCGTAGAGCCGCAAAGTTTTGACAAAGACCTAAAGAGGCAATCATTCCTGCTAATGTTCGAGCGTCTGGGAAGCCAAGTAATTCCAAAGATAACTTGACTTTCGGATTCAGTCCAATCGATGCTCCAACTGTAGCGATGGGCATAGGAAGGGAAAGTTGACCGACTAACTCCTCACCTTCAATGGACCATGTCGAAAGACCACGGTATTGACCATCTCTGCTAGCAAAAGCATGGGCGCCAGCCTCAATAGCTCGGAAGTCATTACCAGTAGCGAGGACGAGGGCGTCTATGCCGTTGAAGATCCCTTTGTTGTGCGTCGCAGCTCGGTAAGGATCGATTTGGGCCAGATGACTGGCGAGTTGGATCCGTTCTGCTAGTTGCTGAGCTTCCTTGGGATTGGCATGTAAGCGTCGAAGGGGAAGACGACAGGAGGCGCTGACGACAGAATCCGTTGCGTAATTAGAGAGAATCCCCATCAAGGCTCTTCCACCAGTTAGGGATTCTAAATGGGGGATGAGTGCTTCAAGCATGGTATTGAGGATGTTCGCTCCCATAGCCTCTTGGACATCTACATGAAGGTACACAATCAAAAAGAGGTCCTTTTCTTCTACATGAAGGCTACGGCATCCGCCTCCCCGCTTTTGGATGGATGGGTAGGCCAGATTGGCATAATTTATTAGCTCTTGGGCCTGTTTTTGAATGGCTCTCTTTGCTTTCATCTTGTCAGAAATCTGATAAAGAGGGATTTGCCCAATCATTTGCCTACATTCTTGCTGGTAGGTGAATCCACCAGAACGAGAGATTATCTTTGCAGCAAAGCTTGCAGCCGCGACTACGGAAGGTTCCTCAGTAACCATAGGAAGCAGATAGTCTTTGCCATTAATAGTGATTTCTGGGAGAAGGGCATAGGGAAGACTAAAGGTTCCGATTTGGTTTTCAACCATATTTTCCGCGATGTCTGGGGATAAATTTCGGTCTTCTGTTAAGGTCGCTTGACTCTCTTCGGAAAGCCCACCGATTTGTCGTAAAATCTGGAGTCGATCGACCCTCGATTTTTTACTAAATCCTGAAAATTTGCTCATTCCAATTCCTTTTCGGGTTTTTGATAGAAAAATAGAGATCTGCGACCTCATGCTGATCGGAGGTAGTCAAGATCTCTGAAGGATGGTCCTATCGATCAGATAGGGGGTGATGGTAGATTCGTTTATGCTCGATGATCTGCACTAATTCATAGTCAGATGGTTCTTGGCTTAGCAGTGGAGAAGTCCCAGTTGCATCTAGTTGAATTTCTTCAAAGAAGCTTGTTTCATATTCCTCGATACTGAGCCGTCTGCGATTCTGAAGTTCTTGCAAGCGGGTGGTCGATAAGTGTTTTTCATATCCTTCTACTAATTGCCCGCTAAAAATTTCACAGACAGCTCCAGAACCGTAGCTGTAAAAGAGGATATGGTTACCAGCATGTAACTCCTGGCTGTTTTCAAGTAAAGACAGCAAAGAAAGGAAAAGGGAACCGGTATAGATATTCCCGACGAGCTGGTTGTATCGAATGGCTTCCATAAAGCGGTCAGTCAAACGCTCCAAGTTTTCTTTTTCCTTTCGAGCAATCTTTTGGAGGCCTTTGAGTCCTTGCTTGGAAAATGGAATATGAAAGACCATTGCATCAATATCCGACAAGGTTCGGCCAGTCCGCTTTTGATACTCCGCAAAGCTGGTTTTAAGGCAGTCAATGTATTGGACAGTTGAAAACCTTCCATCCACCTCTGGAAAGGCAGCATAATTCGGTCTCCAAAAGTCCATAACATCCCGCGTTAGGCAGACATTGTCCGTCTGAAGTTGTAAAATGCGTGGATCAGCTGAAACCAGCATGGCAATGGCGCCAGCTCCCTGTGTCGGTTCTCCACTTGAATGAAGGCCATAACGAGCGATATCGCTGGCTAGGACCAGGACTTTAGACTGTGGAGACTGCTCAATATGAGCTCTCGCAAGACTAAGAGCAGCAGTGGCTCCATAACAGGCTTCTTTGATTTCGATAGAACGGGCAAAGGGCTGGATCCCCAACAAGTGGTGGACAAAGACAGCGCTGGCCTTGCTTTGGTCGATGCCAGATTCGGTCCCGACAATCACCATGTCGATGGCCTTTTTGTCTTCCTCAGTCAATATATCCTTTGCAGCGCGTGAAGCGAGGGTCACGATATCTTCGGTGACCCGAGTGACAGACATGTGGTGCTGTAAAAGCCCAATTGTATATTTCTCCGGATCTACACCTCTGGCTTGGGCAAGGTCCGCTAAGTCTAGATAAGTATTCGAAGTGGCAAAACCAATCTTATCGATGCCAATATTCATGAGTTTATTCCTTTGATAAATTCAAGGTTTTGACTGGTTGTGTCAGAAATAGAAGCTTCTATTTTCTTTAAGCAAACAAGCTACTCATCCTTGAATGATTTGATGTTTCTAATTCAATCTCCTTATTATACCATTTTTAAGGATTTTTGCAGGAAGTTGAAATAGGTCTATAGGCTGAATTTTCTATGAGGGAAATGAAAACGCAAACAGAGGTAGATTCGGCTAGCTTTTTTCCCTTTTTTGGGTAAAATAGAACAGTAAATGGGCAAAGGCCCAAAATATAAAGGAGACTTTTACAATGGTAAAATTGGTTTTTGCTCGCCACGGTGAGTCTGAATGGAACAAAGCTAACCTTTTCACTGGTTGGGCTGATGTTGATTTGTCTGAAAAAGGGACACAACAAGCGATCGACGCTGGTAAATTGATCAAAGAAGCTGGGATCGAATTTGACCAAGCTTACACTTCAGTCTTGAAACGTGCGATCAAAACAACAAACTTGGCTCTTGAAGCTGCTGACCAATTGTGGGTTCCAGTTGAAAAATCATGGCGCTTGAACGAACGTCATTATGGTGGCTTGACTGGTAAAAACAAAGCAGAAGCAGCAGAAGAATTTGGAGATGAACAAGTTCATATCTGGCGTCGTTCATATGATACATTGCCACCAGCAATGCCACGTGATGACGAAAACTCTGCTCATGCGGATCGTCGCTATGCATCCTTGGACGACTCTGTTATTCCAGATGCAGAAAACTTGAAAGTAACCTTGGAACGTGCCCTTCCTTTCTGGGAAGATAAAATTGCGCCAGCTTTGAAAGATGGGAAAAACGTATTTGTAGGCGCACACGGAAACTCTATCCGCGCTCTTGTGAAGCACATCAAACAATTGTCTGATGACGAGATTATGGATGTTGAAATTCCAAACTTCCCACCATTGGTTTTCGAATTCGACGAAAAATTGAATGTGACTGCGGAGTACTACCTCGGCAAATAACATAAAAAGGTTCCATGAACCTTTTTATTTTTCCCTTGCGTGGAGAGAATGGATCAATTGGAGATGCGCCGGCTTTGAAAGATAGGGAAAACAGCTTGAGAATAGCTTTTAATCAGCTGTTACACCAATCCCGAATTTTTCTGTAACAAAACGATAATATTGCTGGTCGTTACTTGTAAATATGATATAATTAAAGGAAAAAAGGAGACAAATATGGGTGCAGTTCATATGTTACATGCTTGTTTACGAGTAGAGAATTTAGAAGCCTCGATTGCTTTTTATGAGAAAGCTTTTGGATTTAAAGAAACACGTCGAAAAGAATATCCAGAGCATCGATTTAGCTTGGTTTACATGGCCCTTCCTGGGGAGTCGTTTGAGATTGAATTGACCTATAACGATGGTCATGGACCCTATACGATTGGGGATGGCTTTTCGCATTTAGCCTTGTCCTCAGATGACTTAGAAGGAGACCATGCCAAGCATAAAGCTTTAGGGTATCCTACTACGGACATTTCTGGTCTTCCGGGGAACCCAGGTCACTATTACTTTGTGACAGATCCAGATGGATATCGGATGGAAGTCATTCGTGCCGATTAAAGCTGGTGACGGGGCGTTGAGGGATTCCTATTATTGAGAATGGATCGAAAGAGTATGCACTAGATTGAAGAGTACACCATGCTAAGAAAAAATACTTTTATCATTTTATTTGACATTATTGCTTTTATCGTACTAGTTTTTACCGCCTATCAGCTGTATACTGTATGGCAAACTCATCAAGTGGAAACTTATTTGAGCAGTCGACAGGAGGAGTTGGCGGGAGATCAGACGGTACGTCAGGAGGGAAAGGTCGGAACGACCTATGTGACAGCCTATATCCCAAAAAATAAGGCCAACGAAGAAATCCCAGCTTTGAAAGAAATCATTCTGTCGCAGGTCCATGCTGATCTTGGTCAAACCAAGCCCAAAGATAAGGTAACGGATTTTTATTATATTACGGCTCAAACGACAAGCAGTGACCTCAAGGACATCACAGCCTACCAGCTTGTATCTGTCAAGGATCAGAAAAAAGGCCAATCAATCGAAAAAGGAGAGCGGGTGACTCATTCACCTGTTTACTTCACCTCCAACATGAAGCGCTTTAGTTTTGCAGACTTGTTTGAACATACAGACCTGGCCCAAGAGGTACTGTTGACTCGAATCCAAGAAGAGCTAAACAAGACGAGTCTATCAGATACGGACAAGCAGGAAAAATTAGCCCAAGCCAAACAGTTAAAACTAGCTGATTTGGATTTTACTTACAAGGATAGCCAGCTAGTCATCTCCCTGCCGGAAAAGACAGTTGGTCTCGCTACTGTCCAGATTCCAATCGGGCAGTTGTTTGATTGTATCCATTCGCAATATCTGACAGATAAGGATCAGACCTCTTATCAGCAAGCCCAGGAAATCAAACGACAACAAGAAGCTCAGGCCAATGCTGGTGGCGGAGAAAAGGTGATTGCCTTGACCTTCGATGATGGTCCAAGTGCAGAAACGACGCCAGGATTACTCGATATATTGAAGAAGTACCAAGTCAAAGCCACCTTCTTTATTGTCGGAAAACATGTTGCTGGCAATGAAGCCATCTTGAAAAGGGAGCTGGCAGAAGGCCATGAATTGTCCAACCACTCCTGGAGTCATCCCAATTTATTGGAATTGTCGACCTCAGATGCGGTGGCTGAGATCACCAAGACCCAAGAGGCCATTAAAGGGGCGACGGGCTACACGCCGAAGAATTTCCGTCCTCCTTATGGAAATGTGAACCAAGCGATTTTAAATGCTTTGGATATCCCTGCGATTTACTGGTCTGTTGACTCAGAAGATTGGAAGAGCCACAGTACGCCAGCTATCATGTCTCAGGTGAAAGCCCAGTCTGCTCCGGGAGGAATCATCCTCATGCATGATATCCATGCGACATCTGTTGCGGCGGTTCCCCAAGTGATTGAATACCTAAAGAGTCAAGGCTATCGCTTTGTGACAGTTAGTGAACTATATGGTAATAAGCTTAAAAAAGGGAAGATTTACTATGATCGGCAAAATTATGGTCCGGCTTCCCAATAAAAAAATGAGAGGGGGACAGAAATCGGTCATTCGTTAGAATTCGATTTCGTCGTCCCACCTCCGCACGGTTGAGTAGGGATTTATAAGCTGATGAAATCAGCCTAGTAGAGCCCACTCAACCACTGCGTTTCGCTCGACACTCCAAAAACAAAAATAAGAGGCTAGGACTTTTGTCCCAGCCTCATTTTTATGATTGGATATAGAGTTCTTGCTGTTTTAAAACAACCTCGGATACAGGAGCATACTTTTTCAGTCGCTTGAGGTCATTAGGGTGGCTCACAAAGGTGATGACGACACCCTGTTGACCCATTCGGCCTGTTCGACCTGCCCGGTGTGTATAGGACTCCACGTCTCTAGGGACCTCAAAGTTGAGGACACATTCTAATCGGTCAATATCGATCCCTCGTGCTACAAGGTCGGTCGCTAGTAACAGCGTCACTTGGTGGTTTTTGAATCGTTCTAGCCCTATCTTGCGGTACTTGACGTTGACATCAGAGGCTAGAGAGAAGGTATTGGAATGGTGGTAAGTCAGCTTTTCTTCTGCAGCTCCCAAATCTGATAAACTATTAAAAAAAACAAGGCCACGAAAATCAGGGATATTGGAAAACTTCCTCAATAGTTCAAGACGATCCCTTCGATCCACTTGAAGATAGAGGTGCTGGATGGTCTCCAATTTTTGGTGGGATAGATTGATCCAAATAGCTTGATCGCTGACTTTTTGATGGTCTAAATCAGCCGTGGCACTAAGGTAGATCATCTGGTAGTCTTTTGGCGCATAATGGGTGATTTTGGACACAAAGTGATATTGTGAGTCTCCTAGCAATTGATCAAACTCATCTAAAACAATCGTGGAAACATTCATCATTTTAATCTTTTTCAGCTTGATTAGCTCGAAGATTCGACCAGGGGTTCCGATCAAAATTTCAGGCCCTTTTTTCAGGCGTTCAATTTGTCGCTTTTGACTGGAGCCAGATAGGAAAAGTTGGGCTTCAAGTCCTAAAGGCTGAGCCCAGGTTTTGCAGACTTCGAATAATTGTCCGGCTAATTCGGTGTTGGGGGCTAATAAGAGCAGTTGTTGGGCTTTTTTGGGTTGTAGGTTGAGCAGACAAGGCCACAAATAGGCTAAGGTTTTTCCAGTACCTGTAGGGCTGATACCGACGACGGATTTTTTCTCCTGGATCAGAGGGAAGAGTTCTTCCTGGATTGGAGAGAGTTCCGAGATGCGTTCTGTTTCGAGTAGAGGGTTCCAGGTGTCTGGAAAAGAAAGATTGATCATAACTGGTCCGCCTTTAAATAAATATTTGCGTTTAAGCGCATTGGTAGGGAGTTCGGAGTATTGTTGGCATCACTAGAAACAATAGGTCACACCTTCTGTTTGCTTTTGCTGCATTGCCTGGGCATTCGGGAGGTCCTTTAGAAAATTTCGTCCGTCTTTTATTTACTAAGATAGACAGTCAGGACCGGATAAACCATGTCCAAAGCTAGGCTTCCAGAAAAAAGCAAGAAAACGATCCGATACCGATGATTGCCTCGTTTCGCTTGGCTGTCCCTTTTCAATGACGCTCCGTTTGGAGATAATAGAGGGTTCTCTCAGATTATCTTGTTTTCTTATCTTTCATTATATCATGTTTCATGGTAAAATAGGTTTTGAATAGAAGGAGAAGAATATGTCCAAAAAACCTATCATTATCGGTGTCACTGGTGGATCTGGAGGGGGAAAAACCAGTGTTTCACGGGCGATTTTATCAAATTTTCCAAATGAAAAAATTGCCATGATCGAGCATGATTCCTACTATAAAGATCAATCCCATTTAACTTTTGAGGAAAGGATCAAAACCAACTACGATCATCCCTTCGCCTTTGATACAGATTTGATGATTGAGCAGATTAAGGAGTTGCTAGCAGGTCGTCCGGTTGATATTCCGACCTATGATTATACCGAGCATACGCGTAGTGAGAAGACGTATCGCCAAGAACCACAAGATGTCTTTATTGTAGAGGGGATTTTGGTACTTGAGGACCAACGTCTTCGTGATTTGATGGATATCAAGATCTTTGTAGATACAGATGATGATGTTCGAATTATTCGTCGGATCAAGCGGGATATGGAGGAGCGTGGTCGTAGCCTAGATAGTGTAATTGACCAGTATCTAGGAGTGGTTAAGCCCATGTACCACCAATTTATCGAGCCTACCAAGCGCTATGCAGATGTCATCATCCCTGAGGGAGTCAGCAATACGGTGGCGATTGACTTGATCAATACAAAAATTGCAAAGATTTTGGAAGAAGCCACCGAAATGAACTAAAGGATACGGAAAAAGAAGAGACTTGAAATGACGATTTCGGTCTCTTTTCGATGAAGGAGAAAATGGAAAAAAATCGCGTCAGACAGGTTTATCAATCGAAAACAGCTGCTTGTCTTTTGAGTCTATGCGCAGGGTTTATCGATGCCTATACTTTTATTGAAAGAGGAGGGACATTGGTAGCTGGACAAACAGGAAATGTCGTCTTTTTGTCTGTCGAAGTTGTGCAGCATCATACCAATGAGATCGAGGTAAAGGTAGCTACGATGGTCTCGTTTATGTTTGGAATCTTTTTATTAAGTGTCGTCCAACCCTTGTTAGCCCGTGTGCGTTGGCGGTTGATTAGCTTGATTCCGATGTTGCTTTTGTGTCTTGTGATTGGATTTCTACCCACTGAGGTCAGCAATTTGTGGATTGTTCCTCCTTTGTCTTTTTGTATGGGATTTTGTGCGACAGCTTTCAGTGAAGTCAAGGGTCTCGTTTATAACAATTCCTTTATGACAGGAAATATCAAGAAAATGATGGTGGCATTTGGACAGTTTGCACGAACCAGAGAGCCGATTTACTGGAAAGAAGCGGTATTTTTTGTTTGTCTCGTGGCTAGTTTTGGGACAGGAGCACTGTCTTCGGCTTGGTTGGGAAGCTATTTTCATCTACAGACGATCTGGTTTGCTGCACTGGTGCTTCTTTTATTTTTAGCTCTTCCCTTTCTTATTCCGATCCGACTTTTCCAGGATGAAGGTCCGAATCACGTTCGAAATGAGGGCTTATCTCCTAAATATTCTGAAAATTCTTGACATCTCCTCTTTTTTACGATACAATAACTCTTATAAAACTTGAGGAGAAGCCGACCATGATGTCAACAAAAGTTCAGTTCTTGTTGAGGAGTAAGGGCTAGTGCAAAAGCATTAGTCCTGTTTGGCTTACCAAGCGGGAGTAAAAACATCTCGCTTGGGTTTCTGAGTGAGATGTTTTTTTACTACTATCGTTTTTACTTTTAGAAAGAGGATTGTCTATGCGTACAGTTGAATTTTTTGATACAAGTCTTCGTGATGGGGAACAAACACCTGGGGTGAACTTCTCCATCAAAGAAAAAGTCACCATTGCTAAGCAACTAGAAAAATGGGGAATTTCTGTTATCGAAGCCGGTTTTCCTGCGGCTAGCCCAGATTCATTTGAGGCAGTAAAACAAATTGCGGAAGCAATGACAAAAACGGCTGTTACTGGTTTGGCTCGCTCTGTCAAATCAGATATTGATGCCTGTTATGAGGCTTTGAAAGATGCGAAGTATCCACAAATTCATGTCTTTATCGCAACAAGCCCCATTCACCGTGAGTTCAAATTGAAGAAATCAAAAGAAGAAATTCTTGAAATTGTAAAAGAGCATGTGTCCTATGCCCGCTCAAAATTTGAAATTGTCGAGTTTTCACCGGAAGATGCGACGCGTACGGAGCTTGATTTCTTGACGGAAGTGGTTCAAACAGCAGTTGATGCAGGGGCAACCTATATTAACATTCCTGATACGGTAGGTTTTACGACTCCAGAAGAGTTTGCACGTATTTTTGATCATTTGACTGAAACGATTACATCAGACCACAAAGTTGTCTTTGGTGTTCACTGTCACGATGATCTCGGTATGGCAACTGCCAATACTTTGACCGCCATTAAACACGGTGCTGGACGTGTTCAGGGAACTGTTAATGGCATTGGAGAACGTGCGGGGAATGTCGCCCTTGAAGAAGTTGCTGTCGCTTTGAAGATTCGTGAAGATTTCTTCCAAGCAACAAGTGATATTGTTTTGAATGAAACAATGAATACATCAGAGCTCGTTTCTCGCTTCTCAGGCATTCCAGTTCCTAAAAATAAAGCGGTTGTCGGTGGCAATGCTTTCTCTCACGAATCAGGTATCCACCAAGATGGTGTTCTTAAGAATCCTCAAACGTATGAAATCTTTACTCCAGAATTGGTGGGTGTCAAGAGCAACAGTCTGCCTCTTGGTAAATTGTCAGGACGTCATGCCTTTGTTGAGAAATTAAAAGAACTGAAGCTTGACTTTGTTGAAGAAGATATTAAACCACTCTTTGCTAAATTTAAAGTCTTGGCTGGGAAAAAACATGATATTACCGATACAGATATTCGTGCACTGGTGGCTGGAACGAACGTTGAAAATCCAGAAGGCTTCCATTTTGATGATCTTGCTTTGATGACCAATGCGGATGAGACCATTACGGCTCGTGTGAGTTTGGTCAATGGCGATGGAGAAAAGGTCGAATTCTTGGCCAATGGTCAAGGTTCGGTAGAAGCAATCTTCAATGCGATTGATCGTTTCTTCCATCAAACAGTTCGCTTGATTTCGTATACTATTGATGCCGTTACTGACGGTATTGATGCCCAAGCCCGTGTACTAGTAACGGTTGAAAATGTGGATACTGAGACGATTTTCAATGCTTCTGGTTTGGACTTTGATGTGCTAAAAGCCTCAGCTATCGCCTACATTAATGCGAATACATTGGTCCAAAAAGAAAACGCTGGTGAAATTGGGCGCATTGTTTCGTACCGTGATATACCACAAAGTTAAAGGAGAACCCTATGGCCAAAAAAATCGTAGCCTTAGCCGGCGATGGGATTGGACCAGAAATTATGCTGTCTGGACTTCAGGTCTTGTCTGTCCTTGCTGAAAGGATCGGATTTGATTATATCGTCGAAGAAAAAGCATTTGGCGGAGCAGGGATTGATGCCTGTGGCCACCCCCTACCCGCGGACACCTTGACAGCAGCTAAAAATGCCGATGCCATTCTTTTGGCGGCGATTGGAAGTCCTCAGTATGATGCAGCTCCAATCCGGCCAGAACAAGGACTTTTAGCCATTCGCAAGGAACTCAATTTATTTGCAAATATTCGTCCAGTAAAGATTTTTGATGCCCTCAAGCACCTATCTCCGTTGAAAGCGGATCGCATTGAAGGAGTGGACTTTGTGATGGTTCGAGAGCTGACCGGTGGGATTTACTTTGGTGAACATACCTTGACAGAGGAAGCAGCTCGGGATGTGAACGACTATTCAGCAGAGGAAATTCGTCGGATTTTGGTCAAGGCTTTTGAAATTGCTCGGACACGTCGCAAGAAGGTTACGAGTATCGACAAGCAAAATGTCCTTGCTACTTCGAAGCTTTGGCGACAAGTAGCAGATGAAGTCGCTAAAGAGTATCCGGACGTAACCCTCGAGCACCAGCTGGTCGATAGTGCAGCCATGCTCCTGATTACCAATCCGAGTCGTTTCGATGTCGTCGTGACGGAAAATCTTTTTGGAGATATCCTATCAGATGAGTCTTCAGTCCTTCCTGGGACACTTGGGGTCATGCCTTCAGCTAGCCATTCTACGGAGGGTCCGAGTCTTTATGAGCCCATCCATGGCTCTGCACCAGACATTGCAGGTCAAGGTGTAGCTAATCCGATTTCTATGATTCTATCGGTAGCGATGATGCTACGAGAGTCTTTTGGTGAACATGCCGGTGCAGACTTGATTGAGCAAGCTGTTGAGCAGACACTGTCTGAAGGGATCTTAACGAGAGATTTAGGTGGACATGCTTCGACAGATGAGATGACGGAAGCCATTATAAGGAATATCGCGATATGACAGTAGCACAAATCCTGAATTGCTTCATTCTTTTTTGGAATCTAGTTGTCTTTGTCACGTATGGGATTGACAAGGGCAAGGCTAGACGAGGGGCTTGGCGAATTCCTGAAAAAACCTTGCTGCTCATGGCCCTCTGTGGTGGGGGGATGGGAGCAATCTTAGCGGGGTATTTTTTCCACCACAAGACACGTAAGGTCTACTTTGTTGCGACATGGTGCCTAGGTCTCTTGGTGGACCTGGCTCTCTTTTGGATGATTTGGAGGTAAAAGTGGGAAAATCAATCTTTGATAAATTATGGGACCGCCATGTCATTACAGGGACAGAAGGCGAACCTCAGCTGATGTATGTGGACCAGCACTATATTCACGAAGTAACGAGTCCTCAGGCCTTTGATGGCTTGCGCGAAGCAGGACGACAAGTTCGTCGTCCAGACTTGACTTTTGGGACCTTTGACCACAATGTGCCGACGGTCAATATCTATGATATTCGAGATGTTATTTCCAAGGCTCAGATGGATGCCTTAGCCCGCAATGTCAAGGAATTTGGCATTCCTCACGCTCCACATGGTTCGAAAAATCAAGGAATTGTCCATATGGTTGGACCAGAAACAGGCCTAACCCAGCCGGGAAAATTCATCGTCTGTGGGGATAGCCATACGGCTACCCATGGAGCTTTTGGAGCGATAGCTTTTGGGATTGGAACGACGGAGGTCGAGCATGTCTTTGCGACCCAGACCATCTGGCAAGTTAAACCTAAAAAACTTTTGGTCCGCTTTACGGGAAAACCCAGAAAAGGAGTCTATTCCAAAGACTATATCCTAGCCTTGATTGCCAAGCACGGTGTGGCTCTGGGGGTTGGTTATGTGGTGGAGTATGTGGGAGAGGCGATTGACACTCTTACCATGGAAGAACGAATGACCATTTGCAATATGTCCATCGAGTTTGGCTCAAAAATGGGGATTATGAATCCAGACCAGACGACGTTTGACTACTTATCGGATAAGGAAAAACGTCCCAAAGACTTTGAGGCAGCTGTGGCTGATTGGAAGACCTTAGCCTCTGATCCAGATGCTTCCTATGACAAAATAATCGAAATGGATGTTTCCGACTTAGCTCCTATGGTCACCTGGGGGACCAATCCCTCTATGGGGGTTTCCTTTGATGAGGCTTTCCCAGAGATTCGGGACATGAATGATGAGCGGGCTTATAAGTACATGGGACTGGAAGCAGGACAAAGGCCAGCAGATATCGAGATTGGTTATGTCTTTTTGGGATCCTGTACCAATGCTCGCCTCTCCGACCTCAAAGTAGCCGCGCGTTTTGTCAAAGGTAAAAAAGTAGCAGATGGGGTAACAGCTATCGTTGTCCCAGGTTCCCGGCCTGTGAAAGCAGCTGCAGAGGAGTTGGGCTTGGATAAAGTTTTCCTAGAGGCAGGATTTGAATGGCGAGATCCCGGCTGCTCCATGTGTTTGGGGATGAATCCGGACAAGGTACCTCCTGGTGTTCATTGTGCTTCTACGAGCAACCGCAATTTCGAGGACCGACAAGGGGTTGGGTCAAAAACCCACCTATGTAGCCCAGCCATGGCGGCTGCTGCTGCCATAGCCGGTCGCTTTGTGGACGTGCGAGAGATAGAAGCTCACAGTGCTTCATAATCGATAGAAAGGAAGCCGTCTTCACCTATTCAGGACGGCCTGGTATCTGAATATATGGATGCTTTTACAATCTATACGGGGACGACGGTTCCTTTGATGAATGACAATATTGATACGGACCAGATTTTGCCCAAGCAATTTCTCAAGCTGATCGACAAAAAGGGCTTTGGCAAGTACCTGATGTATGAATGGCGATACTTGGACGACAACTACACCGAAGACCCAGACTTTATCTTTAACACAGCTCCTTACCGGAAGGCCACTATCCTCATCACCGGTGATAACTTCGGGGCAGGCTCCTCTCGGGAGCATGCAGCCTGGGCTTTGGCTGATTATGGTTTTAAGGTGATTATTGCCGGTTCATTTGGAGATATTCACTACAACAATGACCTCAACAATGGAATCTTGCCTATTGTGCAACCTCGAGAGGTGCGGGAAAAACTAGCTGGCCTTGATCCAACAGATCCCGTGACCGTCGACCTCTACGAGCAAAAAATCCTCTCACCAGTTGGGGACTTTCCTTTTGATATCGATGCGGATTGGAAAAATAAACTCCTCAAGGGTCTGGATGATATCGGAATTACCCTGGAGTATGCGGATAAGATTGCTGCTTATGAAAAAAATAGACCCGTCTACTGGCAGGATTAGCTGTGTTTAGCCGCTTATGATCTGGTATAAGAAGATTCTCGTCGGAATCTTCTTTTTTGCTATAATAAGAAATATGACGACAAACGAAAAAATAGCCAATTATACTCTTTTATTAGAGCAATTACAGGCTCTGGTAGAGGGGGAGGACAATATCCTTGCCAATCTATCGAATGCCTCTGCCTTACTCAACGTGGCGTTACCACGCTCAGTTTTTGCAGGCTTTTACCTCTATGATGGGAAAGAGCTGATTTTGGGACCCTTTCAAGGGGGTGTCTCTTGTGTTCATATTCCCCTAGGGAAAGGCGTCTGCGGACAGGCTGCAAATGAGCAGCGCACGCTCATCGTAGACGATGTGAGACAACATGAAAATTATATCGCTTGCGATAGTCGTGCGCGCTCTGAAATTGTGGTACCCTTGGTCAAAGCGGGACGTTTACTAGGCGTTTTGGACTTAGACTCGGAAGTGGCCGCTGATTATGATGCTATCGATCAAGCCTATCTGGAGGAGTTTTCCCAGCTTCTCGTAGATAGCTGTGACTGGGATTTTAGTATGTTTGGGGAGAAAGCTTAATGTACCAAGCCTTATATCGAAAATATCGAAGTCAGACCTTTGGCGAAATGGTCGGTCAAGAAGTTGTTGCAACAACGCTCAAACAGGCAGTCGCTCAAGGGAAAATCAGCCATGCCTATCTCTTTTCTGGACCACGTGGGACGGGGAAGACCTCGGCTGCTAAAATTTTTGCCAAAAGTATGAATTGCCCCAACCAAGTCGATGGAGAGCCCTGCAATGAATGCTATATCTGTCAGGCGATTACGGAAGGAAGCCTAGAGGATGTTATCGAGATTGATGCAGCTTCCAATAATGGGGTAGATGAAATCCGAGATATCCGGGACAAGTCGACCTATGCCCCAAGTATTGCCACCTACAAGGTCTACATTATTGACGAGGTGCACATGCTTTCAACAGGAGCCTTTAACGCTCTTTTGAAAACATTAGAAGAACCAACGGCTAATGTCGTCTTTATCTTGGCAACAACCGAGTTACACAAGATTCCTGCGACCATTCTATCAAGGGTGCAACGATTTGAGTTCAAGTCCATTAAGGTAGCAGATATTCGCGAGCACCTGATGCGGATCTTGGATCAGGAAGGTATCCGCTATGAGCAAGCGGCCGTGGACATGATTGCTCGTCGTGCGGAAGGCGGGATGCGGGATGCTTTATCTATCTTGGACCAGGCTCTGAGCCTTAGTGCCGATCAAAAGGTGAGTTTAGCTATTGCTGAGGAGATTACGGGTTCCATTAGCCAACTAGCCCTGGATGCCTATGTAACAGCGGTTCGAACCCATGAGCCAACTCAAGCATTAGAAAATCTTGAAACCATTTTTGAGAGTGGTAAAAATATAGTGCGCTTTGCGACAGATCTACTCTATTATTTACGAGATTTGCTACTGGTCAAAGCGGGGGGTGAAAATACTCATTTTTCAGATGGATTCACTGAAAATCTAGCTTTTGAGCAAGACCACCTCTATCATCTGATTGATGAGGTGACGGCTTCCTACCAAGAGATGAAAACGAGTCCCCTCCCTAAGATTTATGCAGAAATGATGACCTTACGTCTAGCAGAAGAATGGAACGCACAGGTAAAAGAAGAAGCTCTTCCGGCGAATTTATTGGCTACAATCTCCCAGTTACAAGAGGAAGTAGCCCAGTTACAGGAGCAATTGCGACAGCTTCCTAACAAGCAAACCTCTAGTCAAGGAAGTGCAACTACTACAAAACGCCCGCAAGGGAAGAAACGTTATACAGTCGATCGCAATCGTGTCAATCGAATCTTGCAGGAGGCAGTTGAAAATCCTCAACTAGCCAGAGAGAACTTAATTCGCTTGCAAAATGCCTGGGGGGAAGTGATTGAAAGTCTGGATGGAGCGGATAAAGCTCTGTTAACAGGGTCACAGCCAGTTGCTGCGAACGAAAATCATGCGATCTTAGCCTTTGAATCGGCTTTTAATGCAGAACAAACGATGAAGCGGGATAATTTAAATGCGATGTTTGGGAACATTTTGAGTAGCGCAGCCGGTTTTTCCCCACAAATTTTGGCTATTTCACATGATGAATGGTTGGAAGTTCGTGCAGAGTTTTCAAATCGCACCAAGGGAGAAGCAGTCGATGCGGCTGGTGAAGAACAAAAGGACAGGCTGGCTCCGGAAGGGTTTGAATTTTTAGAGGATCAGCTGAAAATTGTAGAGGATTAATCCGTCTAAAGGCTGATTTGCTGTGAAATGATACAAAAAACAGCCTTTGGGCTGTTTTTTTGGTATACTAGTGTCATGAGACTTTCACAATTTTTAATCTTGATGTTTTTCACATTAGGGATGACTTTTTTAATGAATGACTTCTTTCTATCTGGTGACTTTTTATTTGGCTTATTGGCAGCCTTGTTTGTCTATCAACAATTACGTTTTGCCTTGCGGGTGACACGTTTTATTGCTTCTGTCGAAAAGTCTACCAAGAACTAAGACTGACCTCTCCACTGGAGAGGATTTTTTCTTTTCCATCGTCTAGCTGGACGATGAGCTCCCCTTGGTCATTAATTTCTTGCACGATCCCTTGATAGTGGGTGTGATCTTGACGAAAGGTCACTCTACGTCCTAGTAGTAGCGAGTGCGTTTTGTAGAAACGCAAGAGCTCTTGGGGATCGGATTCAAAAAAGATTCTCCAAGTCTCATAAATCAACTGATTCCGACTAATACTAGGCTGTTCTTGAAAGAGGCTAGTGGCCTTGTCTTTCAAGTCATCCGGAAAGTTGTCGAGATGGAAATTGATCCCTATTCCAATAATAAGGTCTGTGACGGTTTGAAGTTCTACGGAAGAGATCGCTTCTGTTAAAATCCCAGCAATCTTTTTGTCTCCAAGGTAAATATCATTGACCCACTTAATGCTTGTATCCATACCTGTAAGACGATAAATGGCCTTCACCAGGGCTGCGGCGATATAGAGGGTGTAGAGGACAATTGAATCTCTCGGGGAAAGTGCGGGCTTAAGATGTAGGGACATATAGATTCCTCCATGAGGAGAAGCAAAAAACGAGCGCCCAAATCGTCCTTTAGCAGCTTCTTGGTTGCCTGCCAGGTACAAGGCAGGAGCAGGGTTCCCTTGTTCTAATCCTAGCTTGGCATCAAGTTGTGTCGATAAACTGGACTCCTTATAATAAACAGGGAGCTGTAGCTTTTCTGAGAGGAGTTCCGGTATCAGAAGATCTCCCTTCTGAATACGGTATCCTCGATTGCGGATGGAGTCAATGATGATTCCTTGTTTTTCTAGCTGCTGAATGGCTTTCCAGATAGACGTCCGAGAAATCCCCATTTCCTTGGCTAGTTCTTCCCCACTGACATAATCCTTTTGATGGTGCAGTTGCAGGTAGATTTTTTCGTATGTTTTCATGCATAAATTATAGCATAAAATCCGTGTAAACGACCAATAAAAAGAGAGTGGGACAGAAATCGGTCATTGGTTAGAAGTCGATTTCGTGGTCCCAGCTCCGCACCGTTGAGTCGAGCTGTAAAAGCGGATGAAATCAGTCTAGTAGAGCCCACTCAACCACTGCCTCTTGCTCGACAAGCCAAAAACAAAAAAGAGGCTAGGACTTTTGTCCCAGCCTCTAACAATAGGTTTAAGAGAGTGAGGCCTTTTGATCTTTCATCAACTGGTTGGCAAACTCTGTTAGTTCAATCGCTGTTTTAAGTTTCATATTGAGTAAGTCGTATTGCCCATGTTTGTACCGATCGACAGACTGAGCCGAGATGGCACACCGCTTGCTAATTTGATAGGAAGTTGAGTTATCAAATAGCCATTTAATTTTATCGATATCGATTTTCATTTTCATCACACTCCATTTCTTGATAAGGCAGAACAGTTATCTTGCTTAATTCTATTATAATTTTTTTCAAGAAAATAATAAAGTGAAATAATGGATTGTTACCATATTGTAATGGAAAGGTAACTTACTGAAACGCTTGATACAATTACCTTTTAGCGACTATATGCCTGGACGGGTTAAGGAATGAGAATTTCACAAAGTTAAGAAAGCTTGTTCCAGATGGAATAGTCTCCTATTTGAAAGCGAGTCCTTCAAGAGGGGATTCGACAGGATCGCGCTTGGTTAAAATGGGAAGTCAAGGAGTAGGGACTTATCTGAATGAGACAGACCTTGTCGCTCTCTCCTAAAAAGGATATAATAGGGAAAACAGGAGGATATTATGGTTGAAAAACGTTTAGAATGGGACCAGTATTTTGCTGCGCAAAGTCTTTTGATTGCAAACCGGGCAACGTGTAATCGTGCGAAAGTAGGGGCTGTCCTCGTCAAGGACAATAAGGTAATCGCAACAGGTTACAATGGTTCGGTGTCGGGAACGCAGCACTGTCTAGAAGATGGCTGTTTAATGATAGATGGACATTGTGCTCGAACGATCCATGCCGAGGTCAATGCGATTTTGCAAGGGGCAGAAAGAGGAATTCCTAAGGGATTTACGGCTTATGTCACTCACTTTCCTTGTCTTAATTGTTCAAAGCAGTTGTTACAAGTAGGCTGTAAGCGTGTCGTCTATATTCACCCTTATCGGATGGATGAGTATGCGCAGTATCTCTATCAGACCAAGGAAGTAGAGCTGGTTCAGTTGCCTCTTGAGGATGTGCAAGCAGCCATGCGTGGGACGGCATTGTTCTAGACGGTGATCTAGGAGAAGAGCCTTGAGAAGGTATCTCCGATTATTTCACAAGTAGTCGCTAGTTTGTAAGAAAAAAATATGGTATACTTAGTAGGTTATATAGTCCCGATAAGGTGACAGGAAAGCCATCTGCTATTTTCTGTCAGTTCTTTGTAACTCTATAACAATTTGAATAAGGGGGGACATTCTTATGTCAGAAAGAAAATTATTTACATCCGAGTCGGTGTCAGAAGGACATCCCGATAAGATTGCAGACCAAATTTCAGATGCGATTTTAGATGCCATCCTGGAGCAAGATCCAGATGCCCATGTGGCAGCAGAGACGGTTGTCTATACAGGGTCGGTTCATGTGTTTGGAGAGATTTCAACCAATGCTTATGTGGACATTAATCGTGTCGTTCGGGATACCATCGCTGAAATCGGCTATACCAATGCTGAGTATGGCTTTGCAGCCGAATCTGTCGGTGTCCATCCATCCCTCGTAGAGCAGTCTCCAGATATTGCCCAAGGGGTGAATGAAGCACTGGAAGTTAGAGGAAGCCAAGATCGGGATCCACTAGATTTGATCGGAGCTGGAGATCAGGGGTTGATGTTTGGCTTTGCTGTGGACGAGACGCCTGAACTCATGCCCTTGCCGATTTCTCTCAGTCACAAGCTAGTAAAACGGTTGGCAGATTTACGGAAATCTGGAGAGCTTTCTTATCTCCGTCCAGATGCCAAATCGCAAGTGACAGTAGAATATGATGAACAAGACCAACCCGTCCGTGTTGATACCGTCGTGATTTCAACACAGCATGATCCGGATGTTTCCAATGATCGGATCCACAAGGATGTCATCGAGCAGGTGATTCGTGAGGTGATTCCAGCTCACTATTTAGATGAAAAGACGAACTATTTCATCAATCCGACAGGCCGATTTGTCATCGGAGGACCTCAAGGAGATTCTGGTTTGACAGGCCGGAAAATCATCGTAGATACTTATGGTGGCTATTCTCGTCATGGTGGTGGGGCCTTTTCTGGGAAGGATGCGACAAAGGTTGACCGTTCAGCTTCGTATGCCGCTCGTTATATTGCCAAAAACATCGTTGCAGCTGGCTTAGCGAAAAAAGCAGAAGTACAGTTGGCCTACGCGATTGGGGTAGCTCATCCCGTTTCGGTTCGAGTGGATACGTTTGGGACCAACACAGTTGCCGAACAGCAGATTGAGGCAGCTGTACGTCAAGTATTTGACCTTCGTCCAGCTGGTATTATTCAGATGTTGGATTTGAAACGGCCTATTTACAAACAAACAGCAGCCTATGGCCACGTAGGACGGACAGATATTGATCTTCCTTGGGAAAAGTTGGATAAAGTCGACGCATTGAAGGATGCTTTAGGATAAACTGAAAAACTGAATGGTCCCCATTCAGTTTTTTTGAGTGCTCAAGGTGAGAAAGAAGGGGATAAAGGTTAAGGGAGGATTTCAGAACTATTTCAAAGATGACAAATCACAGTTCATAGACAAACGAGCTAGCCTTTTAGGTCTAGTTATGGTAAAATCAAATGAATGCCTATTTGGCTCACTACTTGAAAAGAGAATGTTGGAATGAGAAAAATTGTTATTAACGGTGGTCGCAAACTGAAAGGAACCGTGACTGTCAGTGGTGCAAAAAATTCGGTTGTCGCCTTGATGCCCGCCGCGATCTTGGCAGATGGTATCGTGACCCTAGATGGGGTCCCTGAAATTTCAGATGTCGATAGTTTGATTGATATCATGGAGACGATGGGGGCTAAGATTGACCGTCAGGGAGATACTCTTACGATCGACCCGAGGGGCTTAAAGGATATGCCGATGCCGTTTGGCAAAATTAATAGTTTACGTGCCTCTTATTATTTCTATGGCTCTCTCCTAGGACGTTTTGGACGAGCAGAAGTAGGTCTTCCAGGTGGGTGTGATCTCGGCCCACGTCCTATTGATCTGCATCTGAAAGCTTTTGAAGCCATGGGAGCTACTCTCACCACTCATGAAAGTGCGATGGTCTTTACCGCAAAAGATCGCCACTTGCACGGGGCTCAAATCTACATGGACACCGTCAGTGTGGGAGCGACGATCAACACCATGTTAGCAGCTGTTAAAGCCAAAGGCCGGACGATTATTGAAAATGCGGCGCGTGAACCAGAAATTATTGATATTGCAACCTTGTTGAACAATATGGGGGCTCGTGTACGGGGTGCTGGTACAGATATGATTACGATTGATGGAGTAGAGCATCTGCATGGAACCCGCCATCAAGTGATACCAGACCGGATTGAGGCCGGTACCTACATCGCTCTTGCAGCAGCGGTTGGGGAAGGGATCAAGGTTGATAACGTCCTCTATGAGCATTTGGAGTCTTATATCGCTAAATTAGAAGAAATGGGAGTTCGAATGACCATTTCTGAAGATAGTATCTATATCGAAAAGCAAGACCAATTAAAGGCTGTGCATGTGAAGACCGCTCCTTATCCTGGTTTTGCGACGGATTTGCAGCAACCATTAACCCCTTTGTTGCTTCTCGCAAAAGGGATTGGAAGTGTCACGGATACGATCTATGAAAAGCGTGTTGGACACGTGGCAGAGTTGGCATCCATGGGAGCAACGATTGAAACCCGTAGTAACTATATCGCCTACCAAGGTCCGAATCAATTAACAGGAACAGCTGTGAAAGCTACTGACCTCCGTGGGGGGGCTGCGATGGTCATTGCAGGATTGATGGCAAAGGGAAGAACGGAGATTACCAATATCGAGTTTATTCTTCGGGGTTATTCCAATATCATCGAAAAATTGACAGACTTAGGGGCAGATATCCAACTGATAGAAGAGTAATTCATGAGTTTATTGACGGCATTAGCGAGATTTTCAAATTTTGAATTAGAAAACCTGCTCCTTCGGCCATTTAGCTATGAAGATTTAGATTCTTTTTATCATATGGTGTCAAGTGAAGAAAATATCCCTTTTTTATTTCCTCCTCTTTCTACTAAAACTGAAGCGGAGGAGCTTTTTGTAGCCAGTTTTCTAAGAGAACCCTTGGGAACGTGGGCAATTGTTCAAAAAGTGAATCATGAGCTAATTGGAGCCATTCGATTTGAAAAAATAGTCGAAGGGAAAATGCAGGCAGAACTGGGCTACTTCTTAAATAAGAACTACTGGGGACAAGGGATCATGACGCAGGTCGTGCAGAATTTGGTCTATCTTTCCTTTTACCATTTGGAATTACAGGAGCTAGTGATTGTCACCCATTTGGAAAACAAGGCCAGTCAGCGGGTCGCTCAAAAAGCGGGCTTTCGTCGCTTTAGACAGTACAAAGGGAGCGATCGCTACACGCATCAGGTTCGGGACTACCTGAGCTTTCGCCTGGCCCGGAAAGAGTATCACCTGGAAGAAGATTTATTAGAGTAAGGAAAAAACATGATAACGATTAAATCACAAAGAGAAATTGAAGCGATGGATCGTGCCGGAGATTTTTTAGCCAGTATTCATATTGGACTAAGAGATCTGATTCGGCCTGGCTTAGATCTGTGGGAAGTGGAAGAATACGTCCGAAAACGGTGTAAAGAAGCCAATGTCCTTCCTCTTCAGATTGGAGTAGAGGGATCCTTGATGGATTATCCGTATGCGACTTGTTGCGGTCTAAATGATGAAGTAGCACACGCTTTTCCACGCCATTATAGTCTAAAAGATGGAGATTTGCTAAAGGTGGATATGGTGCTTTCGGAGCCCCTGGATAAGTCCTATCTAGATGTATCACGCCTTGATTTTGACAATGTTTCTGATATGAAGCGCTAC
>NZ_KQ969506.1:754501-802044 GCF_001578875.1 Streptococcus sp. DD13 | reverse complement strand
CTGGATAAGTCCTATCTAGATGTATCACGCCTTGATTTTGACAATGTTTCTGATATGAAGCGCTACACCGAAAATTATACCGGTGGCCTTGCAGACTCATGTTGGGCTTACGCAGTTGGGTCAGTGAGTCCAGAAGTCCAACAGCTTATGAAAGTGACCAAAGAGTGTTTGTACAAGGGGATTGAACAAGCAGTTGTGGGCAATCGCATCGGAGACATCGGAGCAGCGATCCAAGAACATGCGGAAAGCTATGGATATGGGGTTGTGAAAGATTTAGTGGGTCACGGGGTTGGTCCAACCATGCATGAGGAGCCGATGGTTCCCCACTATGGTCGTGCTGGCCGTGGGCTACGTTTGCGAGAAGGAATGGTCCTCACTATTGAGCCGATGATTAACACAGGAACCTGGGAGATCGATACCGATCTAAAAACTGGTTGGGCCCATAAGACCTTGGACGGTGGCCTATCTTGTCAATATGAACATCAATTTGTCATCACTAAAGATGGACCGGTCATCTTAACCAGCCAAGGCGAAGAAGGAACCTATTAATCGTTTCAACTGTCTCTGGTACCATTGGAGAAAGGAGGAGGATATGAAAAAACGTTGGAATCAGATTCGTTCCAGTCGTCCTGTCTCCTCTTTTTTGTACTTTTTAGGCTCTGCCGAACTGGATATCACACCCGTCGCGGTCGCCTATTATTTACTGATTTCAGTTTTTCCTATCTTGATGGTGATTACGAGTCTTTTGCCATATTGGCGAATCGATATCAATCAGTTGATGGTCTTTCTAAAGACCATCTTTCCAGCTAGACTCTATCCAACAGTTCAAGAATTACTGGTCCCTGTCTTTACCCAAGCCTCCACACCTTGGTTAGGGGTTTCGATTTTTTCGGTCCTGTATACCTTTACAAGAGCGATGAATGCTCTTCAAAAAGCCTTTAATAAGGCGTACGGAGTTGCAAAACATCGAGGGGTCTTCTTGAGTCATGTGATCGGCATTTTGATCGGATTGGCTCTCCAAGTCATCTTGATTTTTAGTGTAACGGTTTTTACTGCAGGAGACAGGATTCTTCATTTTCTTAGTCAGCGTGGCTGGATCAACCAGCATTGGACGAATTTATTGGAATATCGAACCTTACCGGTCGTCTTTCTCGCTATGACCCTGGCCCTCATTTTGCTTTATCTTTTATTGCCCAATGTCAAAATTCGCAAGTTTCGCTATGTGCTACCTGGGACTATCTTTGTCATCTTAGTGATGACATCGGTCGGTCGCATCTTTCGCTTTTATATGGAACGGTATGCCAACCGCCTCTTAGATTTTCGGCTTGTAACAGCTGTGGTTATGCTGATCCTGGTTCTTTGGTTTATGTTTATCGCAACCGTCCTCATCATCGGGGCAGCCTTGAATGCGACCTTTCAAAGCCTGGAAATGGATTGTTGGGAGACTCGAAAAGGAGAGCAAGTTCCGATACGAAAACGAATTGAAGTGTATTTAAGACGGAATTCCTCGTCTATCAAGGACTCCTAACCTAACTCATCAAGGAGAGCTTTTCATAACGGCAGGATTCGAACCCTCCTTTTATGGAAAGATTGGATAGGGAGCCATTATCGTGACAAAAATAGACCTGCAACCTAAGATGCGGGTCTTTCTCTTTTGTCTTTAAAAACGAACAATTTGCTCAAGAGATAATTGAGAATAATAATAAGGACCTGTGCGATGACCGTTTCGATGAGATTGACCAGCTGTAGATTTTGGTCCACAAATTGACCGATGATTCCTGGGAATTGATCCACAAAGAGATAAGCTAATAGAGAGTCGAGAGCCAGTGTCACCAGACGAGCACCGATAAAGTTGATCAGACGCTTGGGCCAGCCTTTTGGGGTCTGTTTAAAGACCCAGCGGTCATTTGTTACAAAGGCAAAAAGAATCCCAACGATGTTGCCAATAATACTAGCCCACAAGGCTTGAGAGAGGTAGGCGTAGACCAGTGTCCGTGTCAAGAGGGAGACGACGGATGTCAGAACTCCAAAGACCAGATAAAGAAAAGCTTCGCTTCTTATGAGTTGTTTCCATATTTTCATACCCTCAGTTTATCATTTTTTGACGGACTTTCCTACCGTTAGGGGAATTTAATTGAAAAATATCTTGAGGATTCTAGCGTTTTCTGCTATACTTAACAACGTTGCATCTGCAACCCTTGACCCTTCCCTTCTTTGGTCAAGCATATTAGAAGCGAAACAATCGCTAAAGGAGATTTTTACATGAAACATTCCCGCTTTACAGCCCTCGATCTGGTTCAGATTGCACTTGTGGCCGCTTTATACGTCTTGTTGACAGCCCTTCCAGTGTTAAGCAATTTTTCCTACGGAGCCGTGCAGTTTCGAATTTCAGAGATGCTTAATTTTTTAGCCTTTTACAATCCCAAGTATATCCTTTCTGTCACGATTGGCTGTATGATTGCCAATTTTATCAGTCCTCAAAGTTTGGGACTCATTGATGTCGTTGTGGGAGGAGGCTCAACCTTCATCTTTGTCAGCTTAGGTGTATACCTTTTCAAGCGATTTGATCAGGTTGAAGTACTTGGAGGTCTCTTCCGATTAGACCATCTTTTCTTCTCTGTTCTTTTTTCCATCAGTATGATTACCATCGCGTGGGAGTTGAACTTTGTATTGAAGGACCCGTTCTTCTTGACTTGGTTTACAACAGCTATCGGAGAATTCACCTCCCTCCTCTTAGGTGCCTTTTTGGTCAAACGATTGGATAAGGTGATTGATTTTACCAAATAAAATAGACAATGTAAAAAAAGACAATCTCGCAGTTGGGAGAGGGATTGTCTTTTTCTATTTGTCTAAAGAGAGTGCAGATTCTGGTTTCTGTTCATTTCTTTGGAATGTCTCTTTCAACTGCGGTCATAAAGGTCGTTCAGCGTTGATGTGTCAAATTGAAAGAAGCACTGATTCCCTTGACTTTTGAAAGTAGCCAAAAGACTGATCTAGAAATGAACGATCATTGAATCCATGTGAGTGAATTCGAGGCTGGGACAAAAGTCCTAGCCTCTTTTTTGTTTTTGGATGGTCGAGCAAGACGCCGTGGTTGAGTGGGCTCTACTAGGCTGATTTTATCCGCTTTTACAGCTCGACTCAACTGTTCGGAGGTGGGACGACGAAATCGAATTCGAACGAATGACCGATTTCTGTCCCACTCTCCTTTTAATTAGAAAAAGGTTAAAAGAGGATTGTCTTGTGAAATTATTTATTTTTCCGCCTTCACCCCATTGCCCTAGAGTAAAAAATAGAGTCAAGCCAAGCAAAATGGCCTTGGATGTGAGATTTGAAAATGGAGTGCTCATTTCGGGCATATTCCTATCAGGTTATGCTCACCTATATTACGGCGTTTCCATTCTGAAAGTCAATCATTTATAGGTGAAACTTTTTCCGTCAATTTTAAAAGGAAAGCAAAAGGAGCGTAGAAGTGATAAAAGGCTTTGTGATATAATAGAGGTATGGTAAACGAAAAATATACAAAAATCTCCCAAGATTTGGGTGTGACTTTTAAACAGATTGAGACGGTCTTATCGCTAACAGCAGAAGGAAATACGATTCCTTTCATTGCTCGCTATCGAAAGGAAGCGACGGGAAACCTAGATGAGGTTGTGATTAAGAGTATTATTGATCAGGAAAAGAGCTTGACTGCTTTAGAAGATCGAAAGAAGACCGTATTAGCTAAGATTGCAGAACAAGGGAAGCTGACGACTGAGTTAGAGGCCACTATTTTAGCAGCAGAAAAACTAGCAGATGTGGAAGAATTATATCTCCCTTATAAAGAAAAACGGCGGACGAAGGCCACCATTGCCAAGGAAGCTGGTCTCTTGCCCTTGGCTCGCTTGATTATCCAGGACCACCCTGCTCTCTTACAAGAGGCAGCAAATTTTGTGACCCAAGGGTTTGACACCCCACAAGCTTGTCTAGCTGGAGCAGTAGATATCTTGGTAGAAGCTCTTTCTGAAGATAGCAAGTTACGTTCCTGGACCTACCATGAGATTCGTCACCATTCGACCCTTTGCTCCCAGCTAAAGGATGCAGAGGCAGACGACAAGCATGTCTATCAAATTTACTATGATTTTTCTGAAAAAGTTGAAAAGATGCAAGGATACCGTGTTCTCGCAATTAATCGTGGGGAAAAGCAGGGTGTTTTGAAGGTTTACTTTGAGCACCATCTCGACAAGATGCTTCGTTTTTACCAACTGCGGTTTCCAAAGCTCAATCCTTATATTGAAGAAGTCGTACAACAAGCCCTGAAAAAGAAGATTTTACCAGCCATGGAAAGACGGGTTCGCACAGAGTTGACGGAGGCTGCAGAAGAAGGAGCGATTGCCCTCTTTTCCGAAAATCTACGCCATCTCCTTTTGGTTCCTCCTTTAAAAGGGAAGACTGTATTAGGGTTTGACCCAGCCTTTCGGACAGGAGCTAAGCTAGCAGTTGTAGATTCCACTGGTAAGCTGCTAACGACTCAGGTCATTCATCCTGTCAAACCAGCGAGTCAAGCCCAGATTGCCCAAGCTAAGGAGAGCCTAAAAGCGATTCTTGGCCAATATCAAGTCGAAATCATTGCGATTGGAAACGGAACCGCAAGCCGGGAGTCTGAGGCCTTTGTAGCAGACATCCTACATGAAGTGGAAGGTGTCCGCTACGTGATCGTTAGTGAATCTGGGGCATCTGTTTATTCTGCTTCTGAGCTTGCTCGTCGTGAGTTCCCTGATTTGACAGTCGAGAAACGCTCAGCCATTTCGATCGCCCGACGCTTGCAAGACCCCTTGGCAGAGCTCGTGAAGATTGATCCAAAATCCATCGGCGTCGGCCAATACCAGCATGACGTCAATCAGAAAAAACTCTCAGAAGGCCTCGACTTTGTTGTCGATACAGTGGTCAATCAGGTGGGTGTCAATGTCAACACTGCTAGTCCAGCTCTCTTGTCTCATGTTGCGGGATTGAATAAAACCATCTCTGAAAACATTGTGCAGTATCGGGAGGAAAATGGTGCCTTACGGAGTCGGGCAGAGTTGAAGAAAGTGCCTCGTTTAGGGGAAAAGGCCTTTGAGCAGGCAGCAGGCTTCTTACGTATACCGGATGCTCCCAACTTTTTGGACAACACAGGGGTTCACCCTGAGTCTTATGCCGCAGTGGATCAGTTGCTTTCAGACTTGTCTATTCAACAATTGGATAAAGAAGCCTTGCAAAAATTAAAGAGTCTCCCTCTCCAAGAAACGGCTGAACGCTTAGGGATTGGTGTAGAGACGTTAGAGGATATCGTGTCAGATTTGATCAAGCCTGGTCGTGATTTGCGGGATAATTTTGCAGCACCCGTCCTACGTCAAGATGTGCTCGATTTCAAGGACCTTGTTGTTGGTCAGCGTCTGGAAGGAGTGGTGCGCAATATCGTTGACTTTGGAGCCTTTGTAGATATTGGAATTCACGAAGATGGCTTGATTCATATTTCGAATCTTTCTCAGCAGTTTGTCAAGCACCCTAGTCAGGTTCTTTCTGTAGGAGACTTGGTAACTGTTTGGGTCTATAAACTAGATACGGATCGTGAAAAAGTCAATCTTAGTTTGGTGGCTCCTCGTGAATCTGACTGATTACGTTCGTCAAGTTTCCCGAGAGGATTTTGGCAAGGAATTTCACCATGAGGCAGTTTGGAATAAACGGTTGCGGACGACGGGAGGCCGTTTTTTTCCACGAGATGGTCATTTGGATTTCAATCCGACGCTTTTTGAGGAATTTGGAGAAGAGGTGTTCCGAGGGATCGTGCGGCATGAACTTTGTCATTATCACCTTTTCTTTGAGCGGAAAGGCTACAAACATAGAGATCGAGACTTTCAGAACCTTTTGAAGCAGGTGGGAGGACTTCGCTATACCCCGAAGAGTTTGAAGGCACCGAGTCCTTATCTTTATCAGTGTGTGCACTGTGGACTAACCTATCAACGGAAACGAAAGATAAAGACGGATCAATACCGTTGTGGTCGTTGTCACGCTCGAATTCAGCTTCTAAGCTCACCGTCTTAAATCAGCCCTACGGCTGATTTTTTTTGATGAATTATTTGGTATACTAACATTATCCTAGATTCCTGATGATAGAGGATGAGTCGACGGTATCAGGGATTGGATTGAGGTAAGAAGATGACAGGTAGAGACGAAAGACGGATTTTAGAACTATATGAGAAAGGATTTCTTACAAAAGAAGAGGCTATTTCCTGTTACTCTAATCTAGGTAGCGAAGGCTGTCCGCTCTCAACGGAGGACGAGCAGAATTCGCGTTGGAATCGGCGTTTTCTTCCAAACTTTAAAATATTTTCATCACAAAAATGGATGGAATATTACGATCTTCCACTTTTAAGTTCCTTCTTTCTGACCATAAGGGATGGACAAGTTTATTTCAAACGAGGGGATCAAGAAGGGATCCAACTGGAAATTCTATCTTGGGATGGACAAGAGCCCCAACAACTGCCAAATGTGGAGGTTGATGAGAACCAACTACGGGTCCACTTGTTTGGAAAAAGTCAGGTGACGGTCTATCTACCAGAATGTTGGTTATCGATTTTGGAGCTGAAGGTAGGACAGGCCAGTGTGAACTTAGAATACGCGCCTTTTGAGGACATTACGATTGAGAGTTCGTCCGATAAAAACAACAGGATATCGTGATACGGACTTTTGGGAATCACCCTCAACATGTGTATCTTCAGCTGAAAAAGGCCGATCTTTTTCTAAAAATGGCCGAAGAGCAGGGAATAAAGGCCCACATTGAAGGGGGAGCTTCCCAGATTAGTTACAATTTCCGAAAAATAAGGCTTCCTTATCGATTTGAAAAGGAGGGGAAGGCCCCTGTGAGACTTCAAATTCGGACACTAGAGAGTCGGATACGGATTAAAGAGGTGAGAGATGCAAAAATTATATAGATCAAGAAAAGACCAGTGGTTTCGAGGAGTTTTGTCAGGCATTGCCTCTTCATGGAATTGGAACCTCAACGTAATGAGGACTGTTTTTCTAGAGAGTGGGACAGAAATCGGCATTCGTTAGAATTCGATTTCGTCGTCCCACCTCCGCACAGTTGAGTAGGGCTGTAAAAGCTGATGAAATCAGCGTAGTAGAGCCCACTCAACCACTGCGTCTTGCTCGACAATCCAAAAACAATTGAGAGGCTAGGACTTTTGTTCCAGCCTCTTTTCGCTTTACCCTTGTTGTCCTTTATCTGGCACTTTCCTGGTTCCTTCCCTACAAAGAAGATGACGTACGGGTTTATCATAACGGCCCTCGCAAGCGCAAGGATGCAGAGCCACTTTAACAGAAAGAGACCTCAGATAGTGGGACAGAAATCGGGAATTCCTTAGAATTCGATTTCGTCGTCCCACCTCCGCACAGTTGAGTCGAGCTGGAAAAGCTGATGAAATCAGCCTAGTAGAGCCCACTCCACCACTAGGTCTTGCTCGACAATCCAAAAACAATTGAGAGGCTAGGACTTTTGTCCCAGCCTCTTTTTTCACTTATGAAACGACCTTTTTCTTGTATGGACTTTCTTTATTTGAAACTTTCAAAGAAAGGGCTTTGTGGTATAATGGGAGATAGAATAGTAGAAAAAGGAGTGACGCATGGCTGTACTTGTCAAGGACTTGGTCGAGAAGATTCGATTAGAGCCCATTTATTCTTCAGATGCTCTTTTACTAAAAGAGATTACAACATCTGATATCTCGAGACCCGGGCTTGAAATGACGGGTTATTTTGATTATTACTCTCCAGAACGGATCCAGCTAATAGGGATGAAGGAATGGAGCTACATGCAAGCGATGACGAGTCACAATCGTTATCAGGTTTTATTGGGGATTTTCCAGGATTCGACTCCAATCGTCATTGTGGCACGAGGGCTTGAAGTTCCAGAAGAAATGATCCGAGCAGCGAAAGCCAATCATGTTCCTGTCTATCAGAGTGGAACAGCGACGAGTCGCTTATCTGGGGAGATTTCCTCCTTTCTGGATACCCAGCTGGCTACGCGGACCAGTGTTCATGGTGTCTTGATGGATATTTATGGGATGGGGGTTCTCATTCAAGGAGATTCCGGTATCGGAAAAAGCGAGACCGGTTTGGAGCTGGTAAAACGGGGTCATCGTTTGGTGGCCGATGACCGGGTCGATGTTTTTGCCAAGGATGATGTCACTCTATGGGGGGAGCCTGCTGAAATCCTCCGTCACCTGATTGAGATTCGAGGAGTTGGAATTATCGATGTGATGAGTCTCTACGGTGCGAGTGCGGTCAAAGGATCTTCAGAAGTGCAACTCGCCGTTTATCTGGAAAACTATGAGACCGGTAAAGTCTTTGACCGATTGGGAAATGGGGGAGATGTGATTGAAATTGCAGGAATTACGATTCCCCAAATTCGTATACCGGTAAAAACAGGTCGGAATATTTCTGTAGTGATTGAAGCAGCTGCCATGAATTATCGCTCCAAACTAATGGGATTTGATGCGACTAAGACATTCGAGGAACGTCTGTCTAAGCTGATTGAAACCAATAAGGAGGAAAATGAATGAGTCCAATTGCCATCCATTTAGGACCACTTGAAATTCGCTGGTATGCGATTTGTATCGTAGCGGGCACTGTGTTAGCGGTCTATCTCGCAATGAAAGAAGCACCGAGGAAGAAGATTAAAGCAGACGACATCTTGGACTTCATTCTCATCGCCTTTCCATTGTCCATTATCGGTGCGCGCCTCTATTATGTCATTTTTGAATGGGGTCAATACCGGAATAATCTAGCCAGTATTTTTGCCATCTGGAATGGGGGTCTTGCCATCTATGGAGGGCTGATTACCGGGTTTATCATTCTCTTGTGGTTTTGTTATAACCGCATCATCAATACTTGGGATTTTTTGGATATTGCCGCACCGTCTGTCATGATTGCACAAAGTATCGGTCGTTGGGGGAACTTTTTCAACCAAGAAGCCTATGGGGCTAAGGTAGACCAGTTAAACTACCTACCTGGCTTTATTCGAGACCAAATGTATATTGATGGGGCCTATCGACAACCGACTTTCCTTTATGAATCGTTGTGGAATTTACTCGGTTTTCTGCTCATCATTTTTTTAAGAAGACGAAAGAACCTGCTCAAGCGTGGAGAAATCACCTTCTTTTACTTGATTTGGTATGGAATCGGTCGCTTCTTTATCGAAGGCATGCGAACCGATAGTCTTTGGTTCCTTGGATTACGGGTATCGCAGTGGCTGTCTGCTGTGCTTGCCATCCTTGGTCTAGTCCTTTTAGTGTATCGTCGTCGTAAGGATACAATCCCTTATTATCTATAATGAAAGGAGAAACAGATGATTCTTGAAATTGCTGTTTTGATTATTGCCCTAGCGTTTGCTCTGATTGCTGTGTATATTGCTCTTGTGTTGAAAAAGGTTGCAGGTATCGCTGAGGAGGCTGAAAAGTCCCTTAAAACGTTAACCAGTGATGTGAATGTCACACTTTATCAAACCAATGAGCTCTTGGCAAAGACAAATGTCTTGGTAGAAGATGTTAATGGAAAAGTCGCTACCCTTGATCCTCTCTTTGTAGCTGTGGCGGATCTATCAGAGTCTGTGTCTGATATGAACACGGCTGCGCGTGATTGGACGATCAAAGCTAAATCAGCAGGAAAAAATACGGTTCGTGCGAGCGGTGTTTTAGCATCGGTACGATTGTTATCCTCTTTATTTGGTAAAAAAGGAGAAAAGTAATGGCTAAATCAATGAAACTATTGAAAACAGCAGTCCTTAGTGCAACGGCTGCTGCTGCACTCACAGCTTTTCTACGATCAGACGCTGGAAAAAAAGCTCGAAAATCTGTTGTGAAATTTTCCAAAGAATACCGTGAAGATCCTCAAGCAAAGCATGAAGAATTCCTGAAAAAAGCTCAAGAGTATAGTGCTCAGACTTATGAAAAATGGGCAAACTTGAAGGAGCAGTTTCAGACGGGAGAAGTGACGGTCACGGATGTAGTAGAAGCAGGAAAAGCCAAAGCAGATTACCTACGTGGTCAGTCTGTAGATGCCTTTGATAAAGTGAAGGAAAAAATAGCCAGTCAAAATCTGTCTACTAAAGATTTACTGGCTTCGATCAAAGAAAAACGAAAGTCTTAACTGGCCAACCGGACTCCCTTTCTCCTTTCGACCAGGGGACCTTGGAAGAATTAGAAGAATCCGAAGAAATTACGATCGATTTTCCGGACCTAGGGGACAAGGTGGAGGACTCCTCGACAGGAGACCAAGATTCTTCTTTAAAAGAAGAAAATGAAGAAGCTTAAACGGAAAAAAACCTTTTTACAAAAAAACAAGAGTTGAATTATTCAACTCTTGCTTTTTTTTGTTGAAGCCGAAACTCCCATTTTTTTCCGTTTTAATCGTTTATATTGGTGTCTGATCAATAGTTGAGTGGCTTTTAGTCCAAAAAGGCCAGAAATCATCCCAGCAACAAAGGCCAACAAGGTATGTAGACCAAGAGAAAGGAAGATATAGGTCGCCAAGACAGATAGAATCGAAAAGATGGTAATATTTAAGAAAAATAGGACATCTTTTAGTCGATTGCTTGCTGAAGATGGGACTTGGTAGCGTTGGTATGTAACGCGTGACTCTTTCGGGTGTGACTCTTCATAGTGATCAGGCTGATAGTGTCTTAAAGCCATGCAGCCTCCTTTATTGACAAATAGCAAAATGGTTGCTACTTGGTCTACTCCTTTTAGGAATCCTATCAAGAAGTAATAACTACATTAGTATACCATAGGTAATACGATTCTTCAAGCTATTTTATAAAAAAACCTATAGAAAGGGAGTTTTCGTTCCTTCCCCTTAACTCTTTCAGCAGTCGGGGAATGGATGAAATGGTGTCTTTCTATCCGAAATCGGCAAATCTTGATAGATTGTATTTGAATGACTTGTAAAAATAGAAGGATAAGAAATTTTTATCGAGAAGAGAAAGAACGAAAACGCTTGCATAAACGATAAGAATTGTGTATACTACAATCGTAAAATGTTCAATTAGAAAGGAATACCTAACGGTTATGAAAAAAGAACAGCATCCTCTATTGGAATCGTAAATAGACGTCAAATTTTCGGTATTCGAAAGTTAAAAGTCGGGGTGGCTTCTGTCACACTTGCAGTCGCTTTCTTTTTGTCATGCGGAAATGGAAGCGTTTTAGCAGATCAAATGGAAGTCCCTGCAGCCCCTATTGAGCTGCAAAAGGATGGTACCGAGGGAGCTTCTGCAGATGAGTTAGCAGCTACAGGAGACGAGGATAGAACGGTCGATAAGGATCCAGTGTCTGCGACGACCGACACGGAAGAACCTGTCTCTACGACATCTACAAGGTTGATAGAGGCAGCTACTTCTAGCCATCTGGAAGAGGGTCAAGAGGAGCCTTCTCCTCAAGAAGCCAAAGGTGTCCTACAAAATGATTCTGCTGAAACAAGCGCCAAGACTCCTGTGGTGCGGCAATTGGCAGAAACCCCAACATCCAAAGAAGATCCGATCGCAGAGCAGACTGTTCGGATGCATTTTAAAGGGCTCAATGAGCAAGAAATAGATCAGTACGGGCTCTGGCTTTGGGGGGCTGTTGCGAATCCTTCTGATGGAGCTAAATGGCCAACAGCGGCCCAGCCTTTCAGTGCCCGGCAAAAGGATGATTATGGCTACTATATTGATGTTAAAAAGGGGGCAGAGACTGGAGATATTGGCTTTCTCCTTTTGAAAAACGGGGAAAAGGTCACCCCAACGGATCAATCTCTTTCCTTGATCTCACCCAGTGTCCAACAGGTTTGGATTGATCAAGATTTTCAGTTGTATTACTATCGGCCACAAGAACCAGGGACGCTTCGCATCAATTACTACCGAGCAGACGGTCAGTACAAGAAGAAATCACTCTGGCTTTGGGGAAGTGCTGACAAGTCAATCACTAGTCAACTAGGTTCATGGCCAGATGGTGTCGATTTTCAACAGATAGGGCCTTACGGTGCATATATGGATATCCCTCTATCTAGTACTGAGGAACTAGGATTTTTGCTTCTGGATGAAAATAAGTCAGGAGATGAGGTGAAAATTCAACCGAATGATTATAAGTTTAACGATCTAAAACACCATAGCCAAATTTTTCTAAGAGAGGACGATGCGACGATTTATACCAATCCTTATTTTATTTCTGAGACAAGACTGACCAGTGCGCAACAAACCAGTCCAACCACTATTGTCGTGGGTGTGACTTCGCTTGAACAGATCCATCAGGAATCCCTATTAAAAGACCTTGTGTTGACAAATGTACATCAGCAACGAATCACGATCGAAGGAGTTCATATGGATCAGGCTTCCAATAAGATCATTCTAACAGGTGATTTTAAGGCTGAGGAGGGCCCTTATACCCTCGTCTACAAAGGAAATGAGTGGACAGTAAAGACGAACTGGCAATATAAAGATGCCCTTTACGCCTATGATGGTGAGTTAGGTGCCCGGGTTCACAAGGAGGGAAGGATTGTAGACCTGACCGTGTGGTCGCCAAGTGCGGACCATGTCTCTCTCGTCTTGTATGATAAAAATAATCAAGAAAAGGTAGTGGCCAAACTAGCTATGAAGCAGGGGAATAAGGGAGAATGGTCCCTTCAACTGACTGAAAAAACGCTAGCCAACATCGAAGATTACCGCGGTTATTTTTATCATTATGAAATTAGCCGGAATGGTCAGTCTAAGTTGGTATTGGATCCTTATGCCAAGTCTCTTGCTTCTTGGAATAGTCAGTTAGCAGATACAGATCCATCCTACAAAGTCGCAAAAGCAGCGATTGTCGATGTGGAGAATATCGGTGAGAAAAATCGAAGTTTTGCGAATATTCCTGGATTTACCAGTCGGGAAAAGGCAGTCATTTACGAAGCGCATGTGCGTGATTTTACTTCAGATCCTGCTCTTGAGGGAACATTAAGACGCCAATTTGGCACTTTTGCATCCTTTGTCGAAAAATTGGACTATCTCCAACAATTGGGAGTGACCCATATCCAGCTCTTACCAATCATGAGTTATTATTTCGTTGACGAATCGAAAAATGGAGAGCGTTTACTGGCCTATGCATCAAAAGATAGCAACTACAACTGGGGTTATGACCCACAATCTTACTTTGCTCTGACGGGGATGTACTCTTCTGATCCATCGGATCCTGGCAAACGAATAGCGGAATTTAAGAACTTGGTGGATGAAATCCATAAGAGAGGAATGGGGGTCATCTTAGATGTGGTTTATAATCACACAGCTAAGGTCGAACTTTTTGAAGACTTAGAACCCAATTATTACCACTTTATGGATGCGAATGGGCAAGCCAAGACCAGCTTTGGAGGTGGTCGTTTAGGAACGACCCATTATATGACCCGTCGTTTATTGGTGGACTCCATTCGTTATTTGACGAATGAGTACAAGGTAGATGGTTTTCGTTTTGATATGATGGGCGATCATGATGCTGCAGCGATTGAGGCTGCATTTGAGGCCGCTAAGGCCCTTAATCCAAATATCCTGATGTTGGGTGAAGGATGGGTGACCTTTGTAGGAGATGACAACATGCCTGAACAGCCTGCTGACCAAAGCTGGATGTCCCAAACGGATACCGTTGCATCCTTCTCAGATGACTTTCGAAATAACCTGAAGTCTGGTTATCCAAACGAAGGGGCTCCTGCCTTCCTAACGGGTGGTGCGAAGAATATCTGGACGATTTTCCAAAATATAAAGGCTCAGCCGACGAACTTTCTAGCCGATGATCCAGGAGATGTCATCCAATACATCGCTGCTCATGACAATCTCACCTTGTTTGATATCATCGCTCAGTCTATTCATAAAGATCCAGCGGATGCTCAAAACCTCCGTGAGATTCATCGCCGGTTACGCTTGGGCAACACGCTCGTACTGACTTCTCAAGGAACACCATTCCTTCATTCGGGGCAAGAGTATGGTCGAACGAAGCAATTCAAGGATGAAAACTATCGCTATCCAGTATCAGATGAGCGGGTTCCAAACAAGTCTCATTTGTTGACGAAGGAAGATGGGACTCCATTTGATTATCCTTACTTTATCCATGATTCCTATGACTCGTCGGATGCGGTCAATCACTTTGATTGGGCAAAAGCGACCGATGTCGAACGCTATCCAGAACACACCCGTAGTAAAGCCTACACACAAGGCTTGATCGCCCTTCGCCGGTCGACGGATGCTTTTTCTCTGACTAGTAAAGAAGAGATAGAGGCGCGCGTGAAGCTGTTGGTGCAACCTGGTCAAGATGGTGTGAAGACAGAAGATACGGTCATTGCTTATGAGACGAGAGCGAGCAATGGCGATCGCTATGCTGTCTTCGTCAATGCAGATCATCGTGCGCGAACCTTTAGTCTCAAAGGAGATGCGAAGGAATGGTTACGGGCAGATGTGGTGGTAGATGGTCTTCGTGCTGGCACGATTTCTTTAAAAGATCCTTCTGGAGTGACATTTGGAACAGAGGGACTGACTTTAGATCCATTGACTGCACTTGTCTTGCGCTTGTCTACGGAATCATCTGATGAGACAGAGCGTCGATTGCAAGATTTAGCGACTAAGGTAACTCTTGTCTTAGCCAAGAAGGAAGACCAGCAGATTACCTCCCTTACGGTCAAAGAAGTGGTTGGAGAAGACTTGTCCAAACTGGATGTTCTCAGTGGACAAGATGTCGATTTGTATGATATCGAATTGGTAGATCAGTATGGACAAAAGCTCTCTAATCGTGAACCAGTTCAAGTCTATCTTCCGATTGAGGATGGGAAGGTTGTAGCTGGTGTCTTCTATCTGGCAGAAGATGGGCGTCTTCAGGAACTGGAATTTGAGGAAGTGATACAAGCGGTGGATGGGAAGAATCAGCGATTTGTCCACTTCACTGCTGAGCACTTTAGCCGATATGGTGTTCGCTACTTCATGGATAAGCGAAGGACCGAAGATATCCATGAAACCGAAGAAAGGAGGGACAAAGGCGTCATCTGGTCTCCTTCTGCGGACAAGGACAAAGAGAGGCCAGTGGTAGCAGACTCAGCTAAAACGACAGAGCAACTTCCTCAGACTGGTGATACCAGACAGGTTTGGTTGAGTCTGGTGGGACTACTCGGGCTAGGTAGCTTTGCTCTTCTAAAACGAAAACAGGAGAAAGAAAGCGATGCCGAAAAGAATTGAAACTTCTCTGTTCTGAAAAGCAACTATGATTGACTCCCAAGTCGGCGCTCAAGGGGGTAACATCTTACAAGCCATCACCGACCGAGAATTACAAGGAATCGCTGATTTCTTTGGTGTGACTCCCTATACAGCCTTCCTAGACGCATAACAAAAGACGAGTTTGGTTTTGAAGCCAGCTCGTTTTTTCTGTCGAAAGCTTTCCTCCACAAAACGGAGGAATATTCGGAAATTGTTCAAAAATGAAAAACTTTTTTGTGATTCTACTGAAATGGTCTATACAAATGAAAAAGAAAGCGATATGATTTAAGTAGTTGATTGGAACGTAGGAAAGAGTCTTTCTGATTTTTTAGGTTTAAAGCCAAGAAAGGAACGTTAGACATTTCGTCCTTTCGAATACCTAGATGATGTGAGGACTCCTACGTGAAAAATATGATCTTAAGGAGATGACTGATGAGCATACAACCACATATTCGTTGTAGCGAAGAGCATGGAGCTGTCTATGCTATTCTGCCTGGAGATCCGATGAGGGTCGACCGTGTGGCGGAGTTCTTAGATGACGTCGAATGGATTGCCTTTAACCGAGAACATAAAAGTATCCGTGGGACCTACAAAGGAATCCCGGTTTTATCCGTTTCGACTGGGATGGGTGGGGCATCGACTGGAATTGCGGTCGAAGAGCTAAAGGCCATTGGAGTTCAGTATATGATCCGGATCGGATCTTGTGGCGCCCTGCAGTCTCATCTTCAGATGGGAGATTTGGTCTTTTACAACGGAGCAGTTCGGGATGATGGAGCCTCCAAGGCCTATGTTCGCTCCATTTTTCCTGCTATCCCAGATACGGACGTCCTGTCAGCTCTCATCACTGCTGCCAAGCAATTAACTGTCCCTTATCATGTAGGGATTGGCCGGAGTTCGGATAGTTTTTATACGGATAATGAGGAAGAAATCCGTCGCTACTGGGCTCAGAAAGGAGTCTTAGCGAGCGATATGGAAGCGGCAGCCCTATTTACGATAGGTAGTCTACGAGGCATCAAAACGGGGGCTGTGCTAAATACGGTTGCTCTGTATGGTGGCGATATCAAAGAAGAAATTAACCATTATGTAGATGGGGCAGAGCAGGTCGCAAGAGGTGAACGAGATGAAATCCGAACAGCCTTAGAAGCCATCTACCTATTAGCGCAACAAGCAAAGGAGAGCAGAGATGATGAAAAGCAATAATCCATTTCGTTACCATCTGACTACCGCAACGCTGGTCCTAATTCCTGCTGGAGTTGCCATCAACTATATCGGGAAATTATTTGTGAGCGTTTTAAAACTCCCTTTGTGGCTAGACTCTATTGGCACCTGTTTATCTGCTTGTCTAGCAGGACCTGTCGTAGGCGCTATTGTAGGAGTCATGAACAACTTCCTTTATGGGATGACGGTGGATCCGATCTCAACGATTTATGCCCTGACCAATGCTGCCTTAGGGATTACAGTTGGGCTCATGGCTTATTATGGACGGATGCAAAAGGTAGGAGGGGCAATCGTGACAGGGCTTTTGGCAGGATTGGCAGCAGTCTGTGTATCAACGCCCTTAAACCTTATTTTCTGGGGAGGAACCACTGGAAATCTCTGGGGAGATCTTGTTTTTGCTTGGTCTCTCGCACAAGGATCCCCACTTTGGTTTGCCTCATTTCTAGATGAATTGGTCGTAGACTTGCCTGATAAATTAGTCGTCGTCCTCCTTGTCCTAAGCCTTTACAAGCACCTTCCCAGAACCTTATTATCTCTGTACCAAAGTAATAGGGTCATCGAAAGCTTAGATTGAGGAGGAAAATATGGCATCACTCAGTTTATATGAAAACAAACAGTCCTTTTTAAACAGTCTCTCCCCCATCAGTAAGATGGTCTATGTGCTGGCGATCATTGTGATTCCGCTATTAGTGGATCAACTAGCCTTGTTTGGCGTTACAATTTTGCTGAGCGCTTCTTTATTAGCCCATTCTCGTGTCTTGCGAAAAGCACTACCGATGCTGGGAATTTCTGGTTTTATTATTTTTACCGTAGCGATTGTCCAAGGGATTTTTAATCCCAACAATGCGAGGGCCCTTTTTTCCCTTGGAGGTATTACGTTTTATCAAGAAGGCTTGTTATTTGCTTTAGGCGTCACTCTAAACGTTTGCAATATTATCTTGGCTTTTTGTGTATTGGTCCTCACTACCAAGTCATCAGATATGATTGAAGACTTAGTGAGAATGGGCTTTTCACCACGGTTTGGCTATGTTTTTGTCTCCTTGTTTCAGTTGATTCCGCAAATGACTAGTCGGATCTCAACGATTACCGATGCACAACGAAGCAGGGGGATGGAGACGGAGGGCTCTCTTTTCGTTCGGATGAAAGCCTTTCTGCCACTCATTTCTCCTGTGATTATGAGTTCTTTTATCGATACCAAGGAACGTGCTCTAGCACTGGAAGTTCGTGGCTTTAATGCTCGAAATCCCAAAACATTTCTGAATGCACCCATTCGTTCCAAACATGATGGCTGGATTCAACTTCTGTGTGTGCTGGGCTTACTTGGAGCGCTTATTTGGAGGTTTATCTAATGACTACATTGATAGTTGAGCAGTTAAAATACAAATACCATATAGAAGATGAAAGCCTCGCGCTAGATAACATTTCCTGTGAAATCAAACCAGGTGAATTTATCGGAGTCATTGGACGTAATGGCGCTGGAAAGAGTACATTTTGCCAGGCACTGACAGCCCTCGTTCCCAATTTCTATCGTGGAGCATATGGTGGTCATGTATGGATTGATGGTGTCGATGTCAAAACAGTGACGACCGATGAGCTCTGTCGTACAGTAGGCAGCGTCTTTCAAAATCCTTTTAACCAAGTGACAGGTTCTAAATCGACTGTCTATGAGGAAGTAGCTTTTGGCTTAGAAAATCTAGGGATCCCTCAGATTGAAATGAAAGAGCGGATCGAAGAAAGCTTGCGCCTCTTAGGACTTTGGGAATACCGAGATCAGGCGCCTTTTGATTTGTCAGGTGGACAGATGCAACGGATGGCGATTGCAAGTGTGATTGCGATGCAACCGGAGATTCTCATCTTAGACGAGCCAACCTCCCAGTTAGATCCTCAAGGGAGTGAAGCTGTTTTTCAAGCTATTCAAGCTCTTAGCCAGAAAGGGATTACAGTGATTCTGGTTGAGCACAAGATGGAAAAAATCGCAGCCTACAGTGATCGCGTCATGCTATTGGATCAGGGCAAATTGATTGATTTTGATACGCCCCAGCGTATTTTCTCGCGAGAAGATTTGGAAGATTATGGAGTCGTTAGACCTATCTTTACCCAAATCTGTCGCTCTTTGGGGCTTCGTCTAGCTGATACGGGTCAATACCCCGTAACTCTGGAGGAAGCAAGGTCAGTACTTGCGAAGGATAGGGGAGAAAAAAATGAAACAGATTGAGGTTCGGGATGTCCACTTTGAGTATCAGACAGAGCAGGAAATTTTAAAAGGGCTCTCCTTTACGATAGACCAGCGTCCGACAGCTATCATCGGGCAAAATGGAGCTGGGAAATCAACCCTCGTTAAATTGATAAAAGGTTTGATTCGACCAACAAAAGGAAAAATTCTGATCAACCAAGAAGACATCGCTCAAAAAACGGTTGCCCAAATCGCCAAACAGGTTGGCCTCGTCTTTCAAAATCCGGACGACCAAATTTTTAAACATACGGTATTAGACGAAGTCTTGTTTGGACCCTTACAAATAGGATTGCAAAAAAAAGAAGCAAAGACAGCTGCAAGAGAAGCCCTAGAGTTATTGGGATTAGAAGGACTTGAAAAGGTCAATCCCTATGATTTAGGACTGTCCGAACGCAAGCTGGTATCCATCGCAGCCATTATCGCTATGGATACAGACATCGTGATCTTCGATGAGCCAACCATTGCCCAGGATGCCATGGGAAAACAAAGGATTCAGCATCTTATTCGACGCCTGAGGGAGCAGGGAAAGCTCGTTATTTCGATTTTACACGATATGGATTTTGTGGCAGAAACCTTTGAGCGAGTTCTGGTCTTTGGAAATGGGGAAGTCTTGCTAGACGGTTCAACAAAAGAAGTCTTTTCTCACAAGGATATCATTGAAGAGGCAGCTCTTACTCTCCCAACAACAGCCCAACTTTGCTACTCCTTAGGTTGTAACGAACTATTTCTAACACCTCAAGATTTTATTGATGACCAGAAAGCCCAATCGTAAATCAAATGGAGGTTCTTTCAGAATAATCAAGGGATAATTCTTCTAAAACCAACGAGTTAGCCATGAGGGCAACTCGTTTTTTATGAGTTCTTGGTGCTGATTCTAGTCTAGCCTTTCTTGAAATCGCTGAAAGAATGATTTTGCCATCGTCTCAGTGTTGAAATGGTTTATCAGGTCCAGTCGTCGAGAGCGAATTTGGTATGTTCCAAGAATGTTTGTAAAAGTTTTAAATGATACGAGGGGATACATACCATAGCGAAATTATGGTATACTTTAAGTAAGCGGTTACAATCCGAGGTCTAATAGCGATCGTAAGGAAAATCGTAAGAAATGATGGGAAAGATCTGGTTGTCGCATTGCCATCATCCCTTCCACGACAAGGTGGAGGGGATTGACCGTGAATCAGAATTCCATAGGATAAGTGTAGACTGAATCCTTTATGTTTTGATGAAAGTTTTTATAGAAAGAAAATGAACAATGAAAAAATTAACTAAATTTTTTGTGATCGGGATGATTCTGATAGCCGGAGGAACCTATCTGTACAACAAAATTACAAAACCTAATCTTGGTCCTAAAACAACCCAACTCTATCAGCATGGCTTTCGTTTGCTAGAAGAGCAAATCGGAACATACATTAAAGAACACTATACTGGGATTGAGAAGATTGAATTTTCACCCATTTATGTAACTGGAGATGACGGTTCTTCAATGTTAAACGCTTATGTTCGTCCAACTATTTATGATCAGCATGGAAATAAGGCTACTTTGGGGGAACCGGTAAATAAATTTATTCCATTAAGTTATGGTTTGTATTCTTATATTATTCTAGATTTTGATGGAGGTGGCGATGAAGTTATTGAATTAATGGATTCAAAAGACAGACTAATAGACGTTTCCAAAGAAGCTTATTTACCTAAGAAAGCTAAACTCACTGAGGCAAGAAGTACAGATGAGAATATTTCCTTACTAGTTCAAGAAGGTCAATTAGAAAATGTTATTAAGCATGAAAACGGCAGTCCAGAAGCTCAAATTATCTATAATGTTGAACTAAAGAAGGGGGAGTAGTGATATGATTCCCCTCAAGCGTTATGTTTTTCTATAAGAAAGCGTGTTATCAAAGTGATATTTTATAGAATTGGATAATGGAGGTTAATTTATGAAGAAACAAATAAGGTTTATTCTAATATCGGTCGGAATTCTTTTATCCATTGTCGGAGGTGGCATTTATACATACAACAAAATCACAAAGCCTAATCTTGGTCCTAAAACGACCCAACTCTATCAACATGGATTTCAACTTCTTGAAGAACAAATCGGAACCTACATCAAAGAACACTATGCTGGGATTGAGAAGATTGAATTTTCACCCATTTATGTGACGGGGGACGATGGTTATTCTATGTTGAATGCGGAAGTTGTTCCAATAGTTTATGATTCTCACGGAAATAAAGCGATATTTGGAGGATCATATAAAAATTTTCAACATCCTGCTTATGGAATTATAGGGTCATTGCGTTTAGATTTTGACTATGATTTGAAAGAATCTATTGAATTAAAAACAGACTCAGGAGAATTTGTAAGTGTTGTTTTTGGTAAACCCCTCCCTCGTCAAGCTCTTCGTACATTTATAGATTCAATAGATGAAAATTTTCAAACTTTGATCGAAGAAGGAAAGCTAAAAGGTGTTGAAAAATCAGATCTGGGAAGTCCAAGTGCAGAAGTGATTTATAATTTGGAATTGAAAAAAGGGGTGCTTCTGAGTGACACTGAATAATCCGGAACTCCATAAAGGAGGAGCAGAATGAAGAAGAAAATGCTAATTGTCAGCGCAGTTCTTGTATCTTTACTTTTTGCTGGTGTGTTCTACGTATCTCAATATAACTTCTCAATAGGTTTGGAGCATAAAGAAGAAAAAATTATTCAGCATGGTTTCCGTTTGTTGGAAGAACAGATTGGCACCTATATCAAGGAGAATTATTCAGGTATCTCTAAAATAGAATTTTCACCTATTTTCATCCAAGGTGGCAAGGATAATCCGCCATTTACAGCGGATGTCCTTCCGGTAATCTATGACGAAGAGGGAAATAGAGCTGTTTTAGGAGGACAAATTGGGAAAACAGGTTATCCATCATATGGAACAACTGGGGACTTATTTCTTGACTTTGATCAACAGGGGAATGAAAGTATTTTTCTAGAAGTTTCTCCAATTCTGGATAAACAAATCGATGTAAGCATTGCGGATCAGTTACCAGAGGAGGCAAAATTAACACCTCCAATTAAAGGGACAGATGATAACATTGATGCACTGGTAAATGATGGTCAGCTGAGAAATGTTAAAAAAAGCGATTCTGGTAGTCCAAATGCTAAAATTAGCTACAATACGGAAATTAGGCGTGGGAGTTATTCAGAATGGAAACCATGATTTGAAAGCTGATTTAAATAAGTAAAGGTAGAAGAAAATGAAGAAAAGAATTTTAACGGGACTAGCTCTCATTCTTGTCTTGCTATTAGCTGGCTTCTTTGTCTATCAAAAACTAACGAAACCTGACCTAGGTCCTAAAACGACCCAACTCTACCAACATGGCTTTCGTTTACTAGAAGAACAAATTGGGATTTATATCAAGGAACATTTTTCAGGAATTGAAAAGATTGAATTTTCTCCAATCTATGTTACCGAGGAAGGGTCAACATTCTCAAATGTCTATATCCGTCCAACTATTTATGATAAGTATGGAAATAAAGCTATTCTAGGAACTCCAATTAATAACTATAATCCAAGCAGTTTTGGCATCGTTTCTCATGTTATTCTCAATTTTGATGGAGGCGGGAATGAAGCTATAGATTTAAAGGACTCCAATGGAAATAATATCGATGTTTCTAAAGCACAGCACTTGCCTGATGAAGCAAAACTCACGAAGGCTAGAAGTACAGATGAAAATATTTCTTTATTGGTTCAAGACAATCAGCTAAAGGATGTTGTTAAGGATGAAAAAGGAAGTCCGGAGGCAGAAATGGTTTATAACACAGAACTCCATAAAGGAGGAGCGGAATGAAGAAAAAAGTGTTTGCTATCGGTGTAGTTTTTATAATTATAATTTTGGGAGGAATATCTTATATGACTAAATTTAACATCTCATTAGGTTTGGAGCGGAAAGAAGAAAAAATTATTCAGCATGGTTTTCGTTTATTAGAAGAACAGATTGGAATCTATATTAAGGAGAATTATTCAGGTATCTCTAAAATAGAATTTTCACCTATTTTCATCCAAGGTGGCAAGGATAATCCGCCATTTACAGCGGATGTCCTTCCGGTAATCTATGACGAAGAGGGAAATAGAGCTGTTTTAGGAGGACAAATTGGGAAAACAGGTTATCCTTCTTATGGATTGCTTTCAGATCTTAGTTTAGATTTCGATCATAATGATAATGAAATTATTTATTTAGAAGACTCTGCAAACGGATTAGGTGTTGATATAGATGTTAGTGATGCACAAACCTTACCAGAAGAAGCTAAGATAAAAAATGAACTAGGTGGAACGGACGAAAATATAAGAGCGCTAGTAGATACTAAAAAATTAAAAAATGTCAAAAAGGACAAGACAGGTAGCCCTAAAGCCAAGATAGACTATAACTTGGAAATCAAAAGAGGAGAATATTGGAAATGGGATTAACGCATCAGGATATTCAAAGGCTACACAAAGTAGTTCGAGAGTGGAAAGATTTTGAGCCTGGCTCTATAAGAAGTATAGAAAAAGGTAGTACAAAATACGAAATTGTCAATTCAATAGACTCTACAACAGAAGCTATTGCTGTAGCTCCTATTGTAGACGGAAAAACAGATTATTCCAAAACAATTGTTTTAACTGCTGGTACCCAAACAACTTTTACTTCTGGGGCAAATGCTGCAATACAAGCATATGTTTCTGGTTTGAGCCCTCAATATGATGAAATGGACGAATTTTTCTCAGAAACTCAGAAGAGACTCGAGGAGAAAGGAGTAGATGGAGGGCAAATTTATTATTCATCCGCTCATAGTCAGGCTGGGGTACCAAATGCAAAGCTCTCAGCCAAATATAGGGTAAAAGAAATTGTTAATTTCTATGATTGGGGTGCTAAAAAAGCTGTCGATAGCGGTGTTTTTTCATCATCAGAAATGAAATATTTAAAAAAACATGCGATTATTTACTCTGATTTTGGTAAAGGTATTACAAGATTTGATGGAAACGGAGGAGCCATTCCTTACGGTCAAGTCCGAGTTTACGAAGGAAAAAGCCATGATATCCAAACTCCATTTTTAAAAGGGAATCATTATAATTTTGATAGGTATATCAAAGAAAATAAATTTGTCTCTGGCATGACGGAAAAACAGGTCCGAAAGATTGCAGAATATAAAGCGAAGAATTTTAAAGCAAATTTAGGAATTGTTAATTATGGGTTAGAAGATAATTTTGATAGGCCGGAGCATTATATGAAAGAGTATTTAGATAATTACGGTCCTTTCGCTCCGGAGCCAACTAAACAAGATCTCATTTCTTTAAATATCAAGGAAATCCAAGCCTTACAGGCTTCGTTAAAAACTAGTTCGGGAAGTCGGAAAATTAGTTTACGAGAAGACTTGGTCCGCATCACAGCTCAAAACATGAAAGCTCAAGCGGAAGTCTACGAAGAAGAAGTCCGCCAAAAGCTAACCTCCGTCAAGGACAAGACCGAGCACATGATTTCGTCTTTGAGATCCGCTGCCTATGGACTGGCCCAGTATCTGTCTACGGACGAGGTAGAGAGTCTCCTGTCTGAGCTTTCGTTGAACCGTGTCTGGGATGCAGGAAAAGAAGCAGAGACCTTAAATGCCGCTCGTCACTATCAGGACCAGATGACCCAGCTATCCAATCAGCTACAGAAAGTAGCAGATCGAATCATTGAGAGTGACCAAATGGGAGCCAAAGTGTTTGAAACAAATAGGAGATAGGATGATAGAAGTAACAATAGAAGATCGAATGGAAGCAGAACGAATCAAAATAGAATACCTAAAAACTCAAGAGCGTTTGGCTATTCAGGCGCTCCTATCTTCGACACGCTCTGCTTTGATGCTTGAGGGAACTCTCTGTCGGTCCTGGCTTGACACGCAAGCTCTCAAGATGAAGGACTTTTCCTCAAAGCAAGTGCCTGCTGACTTGGAGGGAGGGCTAACGGGTGGTGCGGCAGATGCGATGAAGCAACTGCTGGTAGAATGGCCAAAGCCTGTTTTGATCAGCCCGATCCTGCTATAGGAGGACTTTATGAATCTACAAGAAAGAAAAGAACAAGTAGAAAGAGATCACGCATCCTTTAGAAGGAAAGTCTCTGAATACGAATGGGATTATCAGGATATGAAGCGAGATGCGATAAAAACAGTAGAGGATTTGGCAGATCATCTGTACTCTTTTTGTCAAGCCCATCAGTACGATGTGCCCACTCTGGAATTACGTCGTTTAGAAGAAAATCTAGATCAGTTCCAACAAAAGATTGTACGATTTGAAAGGCGATTAAGTCAAGCCTATCAAGAGGAAAATCACCAGTACCAAAAGCGCATGGAAGCTCTTGAAAAAGAAACAAAAAAAGGATAGTTGGAAGGAGGGAGCTGGAATATCCGAGAGGAGGTCGGAACGAATGGATATCCCCACAAGCTAGACTGATAGGATACTTGTTGGGTGTAGATGACTAAATAAGACGAGAATGAGAAGATGAGGCCGTTTGTTGGAACAGTCTCTTTTTTTGTACGACTAGACATTTCCTTTAAAAACTTCTATAAAAAAGATACAAAAACGTTTACAAAATGCATTGTGATTTTTTGAACAAGGTAGTAAAATGAAGGCACCAAAACAAACAGGAGGACATCTTTATGTCAACATTTTACGTACCTTCTACCAACCTCATCGGACGTGGCGTCATCAACGAATTTGGAGCCCATGTGGCAGAGCTAGGCTACCAAAAAGCCCTTGTTGTCACAGATCACTATATCGCGACGAGCGAGATCCTGCCAAACGTGCTCCAACCGCTGAAAGAAGCAGGAATCGACTATGTTGTCTTTTCAGATGTAGACCCAAATCCATCTACCAAGAATGTCTACGATGGACTAGCGGTCTTGGAGGATGAAGACTGCGATGTGATCGTTTCAGTCGGAGGAGGCTCTCCACAGGATGCCGCTAGCTGTATCTCTATCATGGCAACCAATGACAAAACCCCACAGGAGCTGGAAGGTTTACACAAATCCGAAAATAAAGGGCTACCCGTCGTTGCAGTGAACACGACAGCTGGAACTTCTGCTGAGATCACCATTAACTATGTCATCACCGACGAAGAACGGAAGGTCAAGATGGTCATGGTGGATAAAAATAGTCTCGCCATCATGTCGGTCAATGATCCTGAGCTCATGCTTTCCAAACCTGCCTCCTTGACTGCTGCAACAGGAATGGATGCCCTGACCCACGCTATTGAAGCGCTTGTGACGCCAGGAGCCTATGATGTGACCAAGAAACTCTCCATTGGAGCAATCGAGTTGATCAAAGAATATCTTCCTCGTGCAGTGGAAAATGGTCAGGATATTGAAGCCCGTGAAGCGATGGTCAACGCTATTTTTCTAGGCGGGATGTCCTTTAACAATGCCGGACTCGGCTATGTTCACTCCATGGCTCACCAGCTGGGAGCGGTTTATCATCTTCCACATGGAGTTTGCTGTGCGATGTTGCTTCCGATCATTGAGCGGGAAAATGCCAAACGTGTTCCAGCAGCCTTTCGGAATGTAGCAAAAGCCCTGGGTCTTCAAATCAAGGGCAAGTCAGATGCTGAATGTGCAGCCTATGCTGTCTCTGAAATCGAAAAACTTTCTGAAACTGTCGGAATTCCGAAGAAGTTGACTGAGTTGGACATTAAAGAAGCAGACTTTGATTTCGAATACCTGTCCAAAAACGCCCTGATTGATGCCTGTGCACCAGGAAATCCATTTATGCCAACATTAGAAGAGACTATTTCTTACTATAAAGAGCTTTTTTAAGCATAGGAATCTGTATAGGCTACACGACATCACACGAAATCGTTTTTCGTGTGATGTTTGTTTTTTGAGCAAGGTCCAACAGCCTCTTGCATCTGCTGTCTAGAAAGAAAAAGAGTCTCTATTTGTAAGTAAAGGGAGTTTCTCAATTTTCATTGTGTGAGCTGTTGAGACTTAGGAGAGGGGAGAATTTCCATAAACATTTGACTTCAACTCCGTTCCGCGATAAAATAAACTGTTATGAAAAAAATTACTATTACAGCGACTGCAGAGAGTGTTGAGCAGGTGAAAGCGCTCCTTGAAGCAGGTGTGGATCGCATTTATGTGGGCGAAGAAGACTATGCTCTTCGGATTCCACATTGTTTTACCTATGAGGAATTAAGAGAGATTGCAGAGCTGGTGCATGCTGCAGGGAAACAGTTGGCGGTAGCAGCTAACGCCTTGCTTCACCAGGAGATGATGGACCATGTCCGTCCTTATCTAGACTTTCTTCAGGAAATTAAGGCTGATTATCTGGTGGTCGGAGATACTGGGCTTATCTATGTAAACAAGCAAGATGGTTATCATTTTCCATTGATTTACGATACATCCGTCTTTGTGACCTCTAGCCGGCAGATTAATTTCTGGAAGGATCATGGTTGCGTAGAGGCCGTTTTGGCCCGTGAGATACCACGCGAGGAGTTGATTGATATTTCGACGAATTTGGAGATTCCGGCAGAGATTTTAGTCTATGGAGCTTCTGTCATTCACCACTCTAAACGTTCCCTTCTGCAAAATTACTACAATTTTACCAAGGCAGATGAAACGGATTTGTCGAAAGAGCGCGGGCTTTTCCTAGCAGAGCCGAGTGATCCAGACAGTCACTATTCGATCTTTGAAGACAAGCATGGGACGCACATCTTTATCAACAATGATATCGACATGATGACCAAGTTAACGGAACTCGTGGACTATCACTACTGTAACTGGAAGTTGGATGGAATTTTCTGTCCAGGGGAAAATTTTGTTGAAATTGCGAAACTCTTTATCAAGGCGCGCGATTTGATTCAAGCAAGGCAGTTCACTGCGGATCAGGCTTTCTTAATGGATGAGCAGATTCGTCGTCTTCATCCCAAAGAACGAGGCCTGGACACTGGATTTTATGAATTTGACCGCAATAAGGTCAAATAAGAAAGGATAGATACAGATCAGACCTCGTCTTAGGATCTGTATCCTTTCGTCTACTTACCTTTAACTATCTTGCAAATAGGAGAAGAAAGATGTCAGAATATAAAAAACGTCCAGAGGTGCTATCACCTGCTGGAACATTGGAAAAATTAAAAGTAGCCATTGATTATGGGGCAGATGCTGTCTTTGTAGGTGGTCAACAATATGGACTTCGTAGTCGCGCAGGGAATTTCTCGATGGAAGACATGAAAGAGGGGATCGACTATGCTCACGCTCGTGGAGCTAAGGTTTATGTCGCAGCCAATATGGTGACTCATGAGGGAAATGAAACAGGTGCAGGAGCTTGGTTCCGAGAATTACGGGATATGGGACTGGATGCGGTAATTGTGTCAGACCCTGCCTTGATCACCATCTGTGCAACGGAAGCACCAGGACTCGATATTCATTTGTCCACTCAGGCTTCTTCGACCAACTATGAGACTTTTGAATTTTGGAAGGAACTGGGCTTGACTCGGGTCGTCTTGGCACGTGAAGTCACGATGGAAGAGCTTGCAGAGATTCGTCGTCGCACGAGTGTAGAGATCGAGGCTTTTGTCCATGGAGCTATGTGTATCTCTTACTCAGGACGCTGTGTCCTATCCAACCACATGAGCAATCGGGATGCCAATCGTGGCGGATGTTCCCAGTCTTGTCGCTGGAAATACAATTTGTATGATCTGCCATTTGGAGAAGAGCGCCGGTCAATCAAAGGACAGGTGGCAGAAGAATTCTCCATGTCCGCTGTAGATATGTGTATGATTGACCATATCCCAGATATGGTTGAAAATGGCGTAGATAGCCTGAAGATTGAGGGCCGGATGAAGTCCGTTCACTACGTCTCAACGGTGACCAACTGTTACAAAGCAGCAGTGGATGCCTACTTAGAAAGCCCTGAAAAGTTTGAAGCCATCAAGCAAGATCTGATCGACGAGATGTGGAAGGTAGCCCAACGGGAGCTAGCGACAGGCTTTTACTACCATGCACCGACAGAAAATGAACAACTCTTTGGTGCCCGCAGGAAGATTCCAGAGTACAAGTTTGTGGCGGAAGTGGTCTCCTTTGACCCGGCAACCATGACAGCTACGATTCGTCAACGAAATGTCATCAATGAAGGTGATGAAGTAGAATTTTACGGACCTGGTTTCCGACACTTCACCACCCATATTCAGGATTTACGCGATTCAGAAGGAGAGTTGATCGATCGTGCAGCGCGACCAATGGAGCTTTTAACCATTAGTTTGGACCGCGAAGTTAAACCAGGAGATATGGTGCGAGCTTGCAAGTCTGGTTTGATCAATCTCTACAAAGAAGATGGCCGAGCGATGACCGTTCGTGCCTAACCCAGGAAATACAAACTCTCATTTCCTTCCAACAAACTAGAAAAGACCAAAAGGAGAACCGTTCCTTTTGGTTTTTTTGTGAATGGGATGACTTTTTCGAAAACGCTTGCATTTCCTGTCAATAAGCGTACAATAAAAGAAAAGAGGAAAAGGAGGCGGCCATGGAACAACACTGGTGGCATAAGGCAACAATCTATCAAATTTATCCTAAGTCATTTCTGGATTCAAACGGAGATGGGATGGGGGATTTGCAGGGAATTATCCGCAAGTTGGATTACTTACAAAAGTTGGGGGTGACCGCGATTTGGCTTTCCCCAGTCTACGATAGTCCCATGGATGACAATGGTTATGATATTGCCAATTATGAGGATATCGCAGCTATCTTTGGCACGATGGAAGATATGGATCAGCTCATCCAAGAAGCTCGTGCTCGCGATATTCGGATCATTATGGACTTAGTGGTCAATCATACTTCTGATGAGCATGCTTGGTTTATCGAAGCAAGAGAGCATCCGACTAGCCCTAAGCGTGATTTTTATATCTGGCGAGATGAACCCAACGATCTCACCTCGGCCTTTAGTGGTTCGGCTTGGCAATATGATGAAACATCCGGCCAATACTATCTTCATTTCTTTAGCAAGAAACAGCCGGATCTCAACTGGGAAAACCCTGTCCTTCGCCAAACAATCTATGACATGATGAATTTCTGGATTGACAAAGGGATCGGTGGATTTCGGATGGATGTGATCGATATGATTGGAAAAATTCCGGACCAAAAAATCGTTAACAACGGTCCGATGCTCCATCCTTACCTCAAGGAGATGAATCAAGCCACCTTTGGCCAGAAAGATCTTCTGACTGTCGGGGAGACCTGGGGGGCGAGCCCAGACAGCGCCAAACTTTATTCCAACCCAGACGGCAGTGAACTCTCCATGGTCTTTCAGTTTGAGCATATCGGCCTTCAATATCAAGAAGGTAAACCGAAATGGCAGTATCAAAAGGAACTTGATGTCCCTCGTTTAAAAGAAATTTTCAAGAAATGGCAGACTGAACTGGGTGTCAAGGAAGGATGGAACTCCCTTTTTTGGAACAATCATGATCTCCCGCGTGTCCTTTCCATCTGGGGGGATACTGGAGCATATCGAGAAAAGTCTGCCAAGGCCTTTGCCATTCTCCTTCATCTCCTACGGGGAACTCCTTATATTTACCAAGGAGAAGAGATTGGAATGACCAACTATCCCTTTACAGACATGAGCCAGATCCAAGATATTGAAAGTCAAAACTATGTCGCAGAGGCTCTAGAGCAAGGGCAAGATCTGGAGGAGCTCTTGTCTCAAGTTCGCATGGTGGGACGGGACAATGCACGGACACCTATGCAGTGGGATGGGACAAAACAGGCCGGATTTACACAGAGTGACCATCCTTGGCTTGCGGTAAACCCTAATTATAAAGAGATCAATGTGGAAGCCGCTTTGGCAAATCCTGATTCGATCTTTTATACCTATCAAAAGCTGGTCGAATTGCGTAAAAAAGAAGATTGGTTGATAGAAGCCGATTTCGAATTGCTGGAGACGGCTGATAAGGTCGTTGCCTACAAACGCAAAACCTATCAAGCTACTTACTTGATTCTTGTCAATCTCTCGGATCAAAAGCAAGTGGTGGATTTGGACTTGGGAAGGGCTCAAGTCATCATTTCCAATACTGATGTGACATCGCTTGTTCCCTTGCATCATTTAGACGCATGGGATGCTGTTTGTGTCCGACTCTAAAAATCAAAAGAAAACTCCACGAAGAAGCGTGTCAATGTCTTCGTGGAGTTTTTTGATGCTAGGATTTCCACTTGTTGCAGAAGCAAAAACTAGGAGCGACAACTATCACGAATCGTCAACTGGGTTCCTAGTGTCGTGAGAGTCGGAATTTTCGAGGGGGATAGGACTTGCTTATTCAGGATGTCCATGGCTGTTCGTCCCATTTCTTCGGTGTAGACTGTGATGGCGGATAGCTTGGGATAGACCTCTCGAGTGATGCTAGTATCATTAAAGGAAATCAAGCTGACCTGATCTGGGATAGATAAGCCCTTTTCTTGTAAGGCACGGAGGGCTCCTACAGCTAGCCGATCATTTGCGATAAAAAAGGCCTCAGGAAGATCCTCACCCAAGATACGGATCGCTTCCAGCATCAACTCATGTCCACTTGTCGTTGAAAAGTCGCCCGTAAAGACAAGACTTGGATCATAGAGTTGTTTTTCCATCAAATAGCTGGTATAGGTACTGACCCGTGGATCTTGGAGGACGACCTGCTTATCAGTTGTTGTTTCCTGTCCAGCAATCATACCGATTCGTTGATGCCCATGCTCGATAAAATAGTCCAAAACCTTGTGAACAGAGTTGGTGAAGTCGGCCATGACACAAGGATAGCCCTGGTTCAAGGTATCACTATCTACGAAGACGAGAGGGCAGTTGAGTCTTTCAAAGTCCGCTATTTGACGAGGACTAAACTTTCCAATCCCGATTGCCCCGATAACTTCTTCCCCTAAGCGAAAAGGCAAATCATTAAAGTAGCGTAAGATGCCATAATCCAACTCTTGAGCTCGCTTTTCTAACCCCATACGAATGTGGTAATAGTAGGAGTCGTCCAGCTCCTCTTTTTCTGCCACCCATTGGATGATGGCAATACTTTGTTTTATTTTTTTGAAATTCCCACTCTTTTGATGCCGTTGATACCCAAGTTCATCTGCGATGGTCAGGATTTTATGTCTGGTTTCTTCTGTCACTGCTAAGCTGTCATCCTTGTTGAGGACGCGGGAAATTGTCGCTAGGGAGTAGCCGGATAATTTTGAAATGTCTTTTAAAGTGGCCATATTTTTTCCTTTCTCCGATCAGTAAAATATATTTAATAAAATTTTAGTAAAATTATTGCAAATTGTCAAAAAGGAGAGTACACTGATAAGTAGAAAAGCAAGACATGGAGGATATCGATATGAAGATCAACGAATTAAGAAAAGAGTTTCGGCAAACTTTTGGGGTAGAGGCTGATCATACCTACTTTTCTCCCGGTCGGATCAATCTCATCGGAGAGCATACCGACTACAATGGAGGACATGTCTTTCCAGCAGCTATTACCCTAGGAACCTACGGTGCCGCCCGCAAACGTTCCGATAAAGTGATTCGATTTTTCTCTGGGAATTTTAAAGAAGAGGGAATCATCGAACTTTCAGTAGACCAGTTGGGATACGATGAAAGCCATAAATGGGCTAATTACCCCAAGGGGGTTCTTTATTTCTTACAACAAGCCGGCCATCCGATTGATTGTGGTATGGATATCTATATCTTTGGAACGATTCCAAACGGAGCAGGCTTATCGTCCTCCTCTTCTTTGGAGTTGCTTATGGGGGTCATTGCCCAAGACTTATTTGAACTCCCATTGGAGCGCTTAGACTTGGTCCAAATCGGAAAGCAGACGGAGAATGACTTTATTGGTGTTCAATCAGGCATCATGGACCAATTTGCAATCGGAATGGGGGCAGAGAATAGAGCCATTTACTTGGATACCAATCGCTTGGAGTACGATTTGGTCCCTCTGGATCTCAAAGATGCCGTCATTGTCATTATGAATACCAATAAGCGACGGGAGCTGGCTGATTCCAAGTACAATGAACGACGTTCAGAGTGTGAGGCAGCTCTTCGAGATTTACAGGCTGCTCTAGAAATCACTAGTCTGGGAGAGTTAGATCTGTGGACCTTTGACCAGTATAGTTATCTGATCCAAGAGCCTACCCACCTCAAACGCGCTCGTCACGCAGTGCTCGAAAATCAACGGACACTGGAAGCTCGAAAGGCTTTAGAAGCTGGGGATTTAGAGCGGTTTGGTCGGTTGATGAATGCTTCTCATGTCTCGCTGGAGCAGGATTACGAAGTGACCGGACAGGAGTTGGATGCCTTGGTCCATACGGCATGGAAACAAGAAGGAGTCCTAGGAGCGCGTATGACAGGTGCTGGTTTTGGAGGATGCGCCATTGCTCTTGTCCGTAAGGATGCCGTAGATGCTTTTCAAGATGCTGTGAATCAAGCTTACACAGCGAGCATCGGCTATGCTCCAAGCTTCTACATTGCAGAAGTATCTGGCGGAACGCACCGTTTAGATTGAGGGGGGCAATATGGAGAAGAATCTCGTACAAGCATTTGTCACCGCAGTGATTGAAAACAGTGACTTTGAAGAGCTGGATCGCGTCTACCTCACCAACCAGATTTATCGCCTCTTGGGAGAGGAAGTGGCGCAGGCTCAGACGACAGCAAGTGATCTGATCGACCTCAAGGACCAGTTGATCGAAGTAGCCTATCAGAAAAAAAACATCGGATCTAGTTTTGAAGAAAGGGAAATTGTGGGAAGCCAGCTTATGGATTTGGTGACCCCCCGACCAAGTCTGGTCAATCAGACATTTTGGCAGACTTATGAGAAAGATCCGGACCAGGCCATTGCTGATTTTTATGCCCTGAGTAAGCGCAATGACTATATCAAGCTCAAGGCAATCGCACAAAACATCATCTATCAGGCTCCAACCCAGTATGGAGAGTTGGAGATTACCATCAACTTGTCCAAGCCTGAAAAGGACCCTAAAGCCATCGCTGCTGCTAAGGAACTACCAGCTTCAGACTACCCCAAGTGCCAACTTTGTATGGAAAATGAAGGCTATCTAGGACGACTCAATCATCCTGCCAGGTCCAATCACCGTGTGATTCGCTTCCATATGGAGGACCAGGAATGGGGCTTTCAGTATTCACCCTATGCCTACTTTAACGAGCATGCCATTTTCTTTTATGGAAAACATGAGCCGATGCAGATTAGTCCCTTGACCTTTGAACGCCTTCTCTCCATCGTGGAAACATTTCCAGGATATTTCGCAGGGTCCAACGCAGACTTGCCGATCGTAGGAGGGTCCATCTTGTCTCATGAGCACTATCAAGGAGGACGCCATACTTTTCCAATGGAAGTTGCCGGCATCGAAGAGTATTTTGCGATTGCTGGATTTGAAGATATCGAGGCAGGAATCGTTCAATGGCCGATGTCGGTGATTCGATTGAAAAGTCAGAACAAAACTTCTCTCGTTCAGGCAGCGAGCAAGGTTCTAGCATGCTGGAAGGACTATTCAGATCCAGAGGCCCAGATTTTAGCGTCTTCCAACGGAGTTTCGCACCACACGATCACACCGATTGCGCGTCAAAAGAATGGACAGTTTGAATTAGACTTAGTCCTTCGGGATAACCAAACGTCAGGAGAATATCCGGACGGAATCTATCATCCGCATCCTGATGTCCAGCACATTAAGAAAGAAAATATTGGATTGATTGAAGTGATGGGCTTGGCTATTTTACCTCCTAGATTGAAAGCAGAATTAAAAGAAGTCGAAGAATACCTGCTAGGCCAACGTGATCAGGTAGCAGAGCTTCACCAAGACTGGGCCCGTTCGCTCAAGGAACACCATCCACAGGTGACACCAGATACGGTTCAATCCCTTGTACGCCAGTCTGTGGCGGAAATTTTTGCCCGTGTTTTGGAAGATGCAGGAGTCTACAAGACGGACGTAGCCGGTAGACAAGCCTTCAGACGCTTCCTAGACCAGCTTGCCTTGCCACAAGAATGATGCTAAAATAGAAAAACAAGACGGACAGTGCTTTGTTGTTGAAGCGGAGCTGATAAACCGACCTTGAGGATGGTCGTTAAATGGAAAAGGAAAGGAAGAAAGATGGGAATTTTAGTATTGGGAGGAGCTGGTTATATCGGCTCTCATATGGTGGATCGCCTCATTGAAAAAGGGCAAGAACGTGTCGTTGTCGTGGATAACCTTGTGACAGGACACCGAGCTGCGATCCATCCCCAAGCCAGCTTTTATGAAGGAGATCTAGCAGATCAAGACTTTATGCGACGCGTTTTTCAGGAAAATCCTGACATAGATGCGGTGATCCACTTTGCAGCCTATTCATTGGTTGCGGAGTCGATGGAACAGCCACTCAAGTATTTTGATAACAACACCGCTGGGATGGTCAAGCTCCTAGAAGTAATGAACGAATGTGGTGTCAAAAAGATTGTCTTTTCATCGACAGCGGCGACTTATGGCATTCCAGAGCAAATTCCGATCTTAGAAACGACACCTCAAAAGCCTATTAATCCTTATGGTGAAAGCAAATTGATGATGGAAACCATCATGAAGTGGTCTGACCAGGCTTATGGGATTCAATATGTTCCTCTTCGTTATTTCAATGTAGCTGGGGCGAAACCAGATGGATCGATCGGTGAAGACCATGGCCCAGAAACGCACCTTCTCCCTATTATCCTTCAAGTAGCCCAAGGAAAACGAGATAAGATCATGATTTTTGGGGATGACTACCAGACACCAGATGGGACCAATGTCCGCGACTACGTCCACCCATTTGATTTGGCAGACGCCCACCTACTAGCTGTAGAATATCTCCGAAAAGGTCATCCATCCACAGCCTTTAACCTGGGTTCCTCTACTGGATTTTCCAATCTTCAAATTCTTGAAGCAGCACGCAAGGTGACGGGAAAAGACATTCCAGCCGAAAAAGCGGACCGTCGTCCAGGAGACCCAGATACTCTGATCGCCTCTTCAGAGAAGGCCCGGCAGGTTTTAGGCTGGCAGCCACAATTTGATAACATCGAAAAAATCATTGCCACAGCCTGGGAATGGCATCGTCTTCATCCAGATGGCTATGCAGATAGGGAGTAAAGAGAGTGGGACAGAAATCGGTCATTCGGTAGAATTCGATTTCGTCCTCCCACCTCCGCACAGTGGAGTAGGGCTGTAAAAGCGGATGAAATCAGCCTAGTAGAGCCCACTCAACCACTGCATCTTGCTGGACCATCCAAAAATAATGGAGAGGCTAGGACTTTTGTCCCAGCCTCTTTTTTGACCAAACGGATTGAAAGGTGTGTGTCTCAGTCTGATGAGGGGGAAAATGTTCAGTGATGAAAAGAGCTATAGCAAAAACATATAACTTCATCAAAGAAATAGGATTAGCGCAATGTCGCTTTCTCCTTGTGAACACTAGATTCACATAGTATAATGAAAATATTCATCTTATAGAAGAAAACTAGAAAGAAATAGAGGACACTTTATGACACAGACCCATGCCCCACACAGAGTAGACCATGTTGGATCCTTCCTTCGTCCACAAGAGCTGATTCAAGCGCGTGAAGAGTTTAATGCAGGAAAGATTGATCAAGCAGCTTTGACAGAAGTGGAAGATCAAGCCATTCGCGACTTGGTCAAAAAAGAGATCCAGGCAGGACTCAAATCCGTGACAGACGGGGAATTCCGCAGGGCTTATTGGCATCTAGACTTCTTCTGGGGATTCGGAGGGATTGATCACGTTCAAGCAGAAGTAGGTTACCAATTTCATGACGAAACGACTAAAGCAGACTCAGCCTTGATCGTGGCACCGATTACAGGTGAGAACCATCCTTTCGTTAAGCACTTCACTTTCTTGCGTGACTTGGTCGCTGATGTAGATGGAGTAGAAGCTAAGTACACCATTCCAGCACCTTCTCAGTTTTACTTTGAGTTGATCCGTGATGCCGAACACGTTGCCCAACTCAATCGGATTTATCCTGATTTCGCGGATGTTCGTCAGGCGATTCAGAAAGCATATTTGCAAGTCATCCAAGATTTGTATGAAGCTGGATTGCGGACCCTTCAAATCGATGATTGTACTTGGGGCGTCCTTGTCGACGACAACTTCTTGACAGCATGGGGAGCCCCTCAATCTAAGAGCAAAGATCAAGTACGTCAAGAGTTAGCAGACCTCTTCTTGACCTTAAACAATGATGTCTACGAAAACATTCCTCAAGGCTTAACCTTGACCACCCATGTTTGTCGTGGGAATTTCCATTCTACCTGGGCTTCATCTGGAGGATATGCACCGATTGCAGAAGAATTACTGAACAAAGAAAAAGTAGATGCCTATTTCTTGGAGTTCGATACAGATCGTGCGGGTGGCTTTGAGCCCCTTGAAAAGGTTACTCCAGGAAAAGGAGTTGTTCTAGGTCTTTTAACCTCAAAAAGTGGCCAACTGGAAGATAAGGCAGAGGTGATTGCCCGTATCAAAGAAGCCAGTCAATATGTTCCCCTAGAAAACCTCTATCTTTCTACCCAATGTGGCTTTGCCTCAACAGAGGAAGGAAATATCCTAACTGAAGAAGATCAATGGAAGAAGATCGCCCTCATCCAAGAAATCGTGGATGAAGTTTGGGGATAAAATGAGTTAAAATCCCAAAAAGGTAGCTCGAAGGAGCTCCTTTTTTGTGACTAAAAACCCCTTCTCTTGAGTGAGAAGGGGAATCGCCTTATAGCAGGAAGAAATCAAATTTTCTTGGTTTGTGAGATTTTAATCGCATCAGGTACAGGGCGAACCCGCTTGATATCCGGCAGCAGGATGATACTGGTTCGAGAGCGAGAAAAATCCTTAAGAACCACTTGATGGGAGTCAAGTCGAGCAATGTCACCCGTAAAACTCTTTTGTCCGTAAATGACGTGGACAGCCTTGCCTGCCTTCTGAGCTTGTTCCAGCTGGTGTAAGGTTTCCTCTGTCTCGATGGTGTCATCCCCCGGAATATCCTCTTCAGGGTCGACCATTCCTTCTAAAAAATTGTGTAGCCGTTCCAAAAGTGGCTGAAAAAACTTTTTCATAGAAAAAACCTCTCTTCCTTGATAAAATAATAATATAGAAATTTTAAAAAAATAACAAGCCTTTACGAATAAATAAATAGGAGGAAAAGATGGCTACATTTACATTTGAGATTGAAGAAAAACTGTTGGTCTTATCCGAAAATGACAAGGGATGGACGAAAGAACTAAATCGTGTATCGTTTAATGGTGCACCAGCTAAATATGATATTCGCACCTGGAGTCCTGACCATGAAAAGATGGGGAAAGGAATTACCTTATCCAATGAAGAGTTTCAAGTGCTGGTAGATGCTTTTTCCAATCACAAATAAAAGAAGAGGCTGGGACAAAAGTCCCAGCCTCTCAATTGTTTTTGGATTGTCGAGCAAGACGCAGTGGTTGAGTGGGCACTACTAGGCTGATTTCATCCGCTTTTACAGCTCGACTCAACTGTGCGGAGGTGGGACGACGAAATCGAATTCTAACGAATGACCGATTGCTGTCCCACTCTCTTATTTTTGTTCCCTCCAATAAGGTTCTTTTTCAAGAATGGGACGTAGTAAGACAGTGAAGCAGACGGTCGCAAAAATCTTGAGGATTCCTGTCCAGATGAAGGGCAGGACGGTGACCGCTAGAGCTTGTTGTAAAGGGATTTTTGTGACCAAAGTATAAAACCAGGCCCCCCCCTGCCAGGGTAATGGCGACACCGAGCACATTGACTAAAAAAATCCAAATGGGATGGCTCTTGAGCGTGACCAAGGAGGAGGTTAAAGCAGCGTAAATCAAGAAGGCCCAAAGAAAACCACCAGTTGGTCCAATCAAGACCTGAAAGCCCCCATGAAAGCCCGCAAAGACGGGGAGCCCAATCGCACCTAATAGCAAGTAGAGGGAGACACTTGCAATCGCCTCTCTTGGGGCAAATAAGGTTGCAAGGAGGCCGATTGCCAAGGTTTGGAGGGTAAAAGGAACAGGGCCAAGAGGCACTGCAATCTGTGATAAGGCTGCGATTAATGCAGCACCGATGGCACTGTAGACCAATGAACGAATCGGATTTGTTTTCATAATTGTTACCTTTCTTAAATAAACAGGGTAACATAACTATACCATGGACAGACGCGTCTGTCAAGCGGTTCAAGAACCAAGATTCGTAACACTGGTCAGTATATCCGAGTGAAGACATGGAAAAACCACTTGAACAATTAGAGAATCTTGGAAAGCCAGTATTGTGATAGCGATCATGGATTCTATAGGAGTTCAAGTGGCTTTTGATTAGGAGCGACCGTTTCGTTTCTGGTATTCTCGGAATCGACGGGCACTATGTAAAAACTCGTTTAGCAAAGCAAGGAGTGTCAGCGTCACTAAAATCCGTTCCAATGGACCGCTGATCCATTGAAAGAGGATATTTGCAAAGGTGAAGAGGATGAGCCCAAGGGAAAAGATGGTCAGGTAACGATTTTGAATCATAGTGGTCTCCTTTAACGCATGGTTACAAATTCTTCTGAGCCGGTTGGGTGGATGGCAACCGTTGCATCGAAGTCTGCCTTGGTGGCCCCCATCTTGATCGCAACTGCAAAGCCTTGAATCATTTCATCGACACCATACCCTAGTCCGTGAAGACCCACGACCTTCTCTTCTGGTCCCACGGTGACCAGCATGAGTCGTACTTCTTGCCGGTGTTGGGTGACAGCTGTATACATGGAAGAAAAAGTAGACGTGTAGACCTTGACCTGGTCTGCTCCATACTGTTTGATCGCATCCTTTTCTGTTAGTCCAACGGTTCCAAGGGCTGGGTGGGAGAAGATGACAGTTGGAATGGTCGAATAATCCATTTTTGCATCGTGTTGACCATTGAATAGACGTTCTGCCAAAGTCCGTCCAGCTTTAATGGCAACGGGTGTCAGCTCACGCTCTCCAGAGACATCTCCTAGTGCATAAATACCGGGAGTTGATGTGTTTTGGAAAGCATCCACCTTGATAAAGCCGCGATCGGTTAGTTCGACATTGGCCGCCTGAAGATTGAGCTGGTCTACATTCGCCTCGCGACCAATGGCCCAGAGGACCACCTTATTTTGGTGGGTCGTCCCATCTTCAAAGTGCAAAAGAAGGTCATCCCCGTTAGCTTCTAGTTTAGACGGAATCTTGTGTGTATGGAGTTGGATGCCAGAATCTTTCATCTCTGTGACTAGACCATCTAAAAGGTAGGCATCAAAGTAGCGTAATGGAGATTCTTTCCGGACAAAAAGGTCGACTTTGACACCCAGGTTATTTAGGACCCCAGCCATTTCGACAGCGATATAACCAGCCCCAACGATGGCGATGGATTCAGGAAGTTCTTCCCAATTAAAAATGTCATCCGAAAAAATACCCAGTTCTTGTCCAGGAATGCCTGGAAGACTCGGTCTAGCTCCCGTTGCGATCAAAATATGTTTGGCACGAATGAGTTCACCTGCGACTTCTACTGTATGGGCATCGACAAACTTAGCATAGCCTTCGATGAGGGTGACTCCGTTGCGCTCAAATTGATTGCCATACGATTGGCGGGAGCGTTGGACATAGGCATCTCGATTTTTTTTCAAAGTTTGGAAGTCAAAATCGAGCTTGTCCGCAGAAAAGCCATAATCGGGTCCATATTTGGCAAAGGTCTCTGCTACATTGGCCCCATACCACATGATTTTCTTGGGTACACAGCCAATATTGACACAGGTACCGCCCAGGAGGCCTCCTTCAATCACTGCAGCCTTAGCCCCATGCATGGCTGCTCGGTTCATAGCGGCGCTTCCTCCGGAACCACCACCGATTGAAATAATATCAAATTCTCTCATATTTTCTTCTCCTGATTGATAATGATCTGACCTCATTGTACTCTTTTTAGGAAGAATTTGCTCAGATTTGATATGGGAAAAGCTAGTCGAAGCGAGGAAGGGGACAGTGGAGAGAGACAAAATCAGTCTGAAGACGGATGTTCTTGATAGAAAGATCGGATATACTATAGTCATCCTAAATATTTTCATAATCTCCTAAAAACTACCTGGGAATCTATTTCCAGGTAGTTTTTTGTGTTAGAAAAGTGTTGTAAAAATGAGTTGGAGGTTGAGAATGGTTAACAAAATGGCAATCCCATAGGCTAGGAAGGTATTCCATTTTGCATTGACAAATTCTCCCAGGATTTCTTTTTTTGATGTGAAGTAAACCAACGGAAAAATAGAAAAAGGTAGGGCGATGGAGAGAAAAACCTGAGAGTAGACGAGAAGATTATCTAGGACACTTTCCTTGTCACCAAATAAAAAGGCTACTATGATAACCGGTAACAAGGCCAGGAACCGTGTCAAGAGACGTACGACCCACTGTGGTAAACGAAAGCGAAGGAAGCCTTCCATAACAATCTGCCCAGTCAAGGTTCCGGTGATGGTCGAGTTTTGACCGCTCGCTAAAAGGGCCACCGCAAATAGGGTCGAGAGAAAAGGACTAGCGATTGCACCTGCGATTTGATTGTTTTGTAGGGCATCATACATGCTAGAAAAAGCACCGATTTCAGAAGCATGTCCAAAGAAGAGGGCAGCACCTAAAATCAGAAGCAAGGAATTGACAACAAAAGCCAAGCTCAGTTCGATATTGGAGTCCCAGGTCATAAAGCGCACGGCTCTTCGGATATCCTTTGGATCGTCATAGTCCACTTTACGCGTCTGTGAGATGGAAGAGTGGAGATAGAGGTTGTGAGGCATGACGGTCGCACCAATAATCCCCAAGGCCAAAGTCAGGGCTTGCCCACCATTTGATAGGCCGATGCCCAATACTTCCTTTTGAGGGAGATATCCTTGCGCAATTCCCGCCCAGTCTGGTCGTGATAGAAGGACTAGATAGACAAAGATAGCCAAGATGGTGAGGATTAAGGTGGAGACGATGGCTTCGATCTTTCGAAATCCTAATCGCATCAGTCCAAGCAATAAAAAGACATCAAAAATCGTAATCAAAATCGAAAACAGCAGGGGCCAGCCAAAGAGCAGATGGAGGGCAATCCCTGATCCAATGACTTCTGCCAAATCAGTGGCCATCAGGGCTAACTCGATGACGACCCACAAAAGGTAGCGTAACCAAGTGGGCAAGTGTGTCGCGGTCGTTTGCGCTAGATCTTTCCGATGGACGATCCCTAATTTGCCAGCCATTTGTTGTAGCTGCATGGCGATCAAGGACGAAAATAGAATAACAGATAGTAGTAAGTAGCGAAAGTTTGCTCCTCCTACAACACTTGTAATCCAATTTCCTGGATCCATATAGCCGACTGCGACCAGACTTCCAGGTCCGGAAAAAAGAAAGAGATTCTTCCAAAAGGAAGCTTTTTTAGGGACAGCGATAGATTGGTTAATTTCCTGTAGAGACTTTTTTTCAGTATCGTTGCTCGACATAGAGACCTGCTTTCAAAAGATAGAATAAAGAGATTATACCACAATTAACCAGGGGAGAATACAGTGGATTCCAATGAAGCACCGGATCCTCATCGCAAAGGTGACACAGTAGCTGAAGATCAATTCACCGTCCTCACCATAGAAGACAATACCCAAAACGGCAGGCAGGTCATGATTAAGAAAGCGCATACATTGCTTTGCTTTTATGCTATACTATAAGGGGATTAACCTTCATTTCTTTAGAAAATACCATAAGGAGAGCGATATGAAATCAAGGAGCAAATGGTTTTTTGTCAGTCTATTCATTTTAAGTTTAGGGGGAATCGGGATGGTCATCTTGTATCAACAAAGAGCGCAGGAAGAAACAGAACTGACTCGTCATGAGCAGGAGCGGATGGCACTGTACTTAGTGAACCATTATGAAGGTGTTGAAGAGATAGAGTTTCAAGACTTTTATACTGATCAAAAAACCGGCTATGTGAGTAGTCAAGCTAGAGTAAATAATGAGTCAACTGTAACGATATTCTCAGCGGGAATAGATGGGAATATATCTGTTGATTATCATACTAATTTTAAATTAAAAAGAAGCGAGAACAAATTAGATATTACGTTAGATACGATTAAACTAAAATATAATAGGGATTGATATGATAGGAAGCGATAAAGATTATAATGAACTTGCCGGTAGAGTATACCATGTAGATACAAATAAGTCTGATCGAAAACCGATTTCTGAAGATATGAAAATATTAAACGGCAAATACCAAGTCCTCGCCACCGAAGACAACACCCAAAACGGCATGCGGGTCATGGCGACAGCAGCTATCATTGCTAGAAACGGATACAAATCAAGATAAGGAGGGAGATATGAAATTAAGGAAAAAATGGCTTTTTATCAGTCTATTCATTTTAATGTTAGGGGGAATTGGGATGGTGATCTTGTATCAACAAAGAGCGCAGGAAGAAACAGAACTGATTCGTCATGAGCAGGAGCGGATGGCACTGTACTTAGTGAACTATTATGAAGGTGTAGAAGAGATAGAGTTTACTAGTTTCAGACAGAATTCAGCAACTGGAACTTGGTCGGCTAATGCAACTGTCAATGGTGATATTCATATTACTCTTTCAGTCATAAACTTGAACTCTGAAGGTGAAATAGGGATTGGCAATCATATAAAGCAGAGCAACAATAAGAAATTAATAAAAAAACGAATTTGGGGAATCTTACAGATATATCCACGGTAACAGATATAAATATAAATTACTGGAGAGGTTAGAATGATTACAGAGCAAAGCTATCATTATTTAGCGGATCAAGATAAGGAAGGAGATATGAAACCAAGGAGCAAATGGCTTTTTATCAGTCTATTCATTTTAATGTTAGGGGGAATCGGGATGGTGATCTTGTATCAACAACGGGCAAAGGAAGAAGCAGAACTGATTCGCCACGAGCAGGAGCGGATGGCACTGTATTTAGTGAACCATTATGAGGGTGTAGAAGAGATAGAGTTTGAAAAAATTGAAAATAATAAGACGACAGGTTCTATGACAGCTCTGTTATTTATCAATAAAAATATTGAAATGGAAATAACGTTTTTTCAATTTAATGATTCAGTTGACAAGTATGTGGTCAGTTGGAGTCAAAAGAATAATTTAAAAGCAAAGGATGAAACAGCTCATCAGCAAAATTTAGAAAATATTAAAATAAAATATTGGAGTAATAGATGGTGATAACAGATGAAAATTATAATGAAATCGCAGACGGCGTTTATAGAGTTGATTCTGGGAAAACAACACATTCTTGGAAAAAAGGAAAAACCTTTGAATCCGGCGGGCACACCTTCCAAGTAATCACCACCGAAGACAACCCTCAAAACGTCATGCAGGCCACGGTTAAGAAAGCGCATACATTGATTTGCTTTTATGCTATACTATAAGGGGATTAACCTTCATTTCTTTATAACATACCATAAGGAGAGCGACATGAAACAAAAGAAAAAATGGCTTTTTGTAAGTCTATTCATTTTAATGTTAGGCGGTATCGGGATGGTGATTTTGAACGCTGTACGGCACAAATCCGAACAGGAGCAACAAAGGAATCTGGAGACTAGTATCGCAAAAATGCTGGTTAATGATTATGAAGGAATTGATCAAATCGAGTTTAATGGATGGAGCCAATCTCCTGAAACTGGGACTTGGCACACTACAATAATCTTAAATCGTGAGAACAGAATCAGTATAAATTTTAGAAGTTTATCTGGTTTAAACGAAATTAGTGGAGGAAGGTATAATTCGGGGACCTTTCATTTGACGAAGAAGGTAGAGGCGGATGAGTTTTCTCCAGTAGGGAAACGAATAGATGAAATAGAAAATATATCATTAGATGGTATCAATATTATCTATTCAAGTGAGAAAGGGAAGTAAAATGCCAATCCCTGATAGTTCCTATAAAGAATTTGCAGATATAGTTTATAATGTAGAATCGCTCAAAGCTCAAGCGAATGACACGGACCCAGTTGTTGTGAACGATATAATTTTTGATACTACAACACAAAAGCAATTCCAAGTCCTCGCCACCGAAGACAATACCCAAAACGCATGCAGGCCATGGCGACAGCAGCTGTCATTGCTAGAAACGGATACAAATCAAGATAAGGAGGGAGATATGAAATCAAGGAGCAAATGGCTTTTTATCAGTCTCTTCATTTTAATTTTAGGAGGTGTCGGGATGGTGATTTTGTATCAACAGCGGGCAAAGGAAGAAGCAGAACTGATTCGCCACGAGCAGGAGCGGATGGCTTTGTATGCTTACAATAACTTTGAAGGCGTTGAAAAGGTGGAGTTTACAAGTTTTGAGGAAAATATTATGACTGGAACATGGGACAGTGAAGTCGTTATAAACGGAGAGTATCATGTTATTTTAACATTATGGGGATTTGGAGGAGATATCACAGTCAGTAAAGGAAGAAATGACAAGGGAGACTATCTACGACCTAAAAATCCAGAATCGAATGTTTCTTCATTAAAATCGGTAAACATTATATACTGGAAGGGAAATTAAATGATTAGCGATAGAGATTACAATACTCTAGCGAATGACGTTTATAAAGTTGATTCAGGAAAAGCACCCGATATTCATCGCAAAGGTGACACAGTAGCGGAAGATCAATTCCACGTCCTCGGCACCGAAGACAACAGCCAAAACGGCATGCAAGCCATGGCGACAGTAGCTGTCATTGCTAGAAACGGATACAAATCAAGATAAGGAGGGTGATATGAAATTAAGGAGCAAATGGCTTTTTATCAGTCTATTTATTTTAATGTTAGGGGGAATCGGGATGGTGATTTTGTATCAACAAAGGGCAAAGGAAGAAGCAGAACTGATTCGCCACGAGCAGGAGCGGATGGTATTGTATGTTGCTTCAAATTATGAGGGAGTGATGAAGGTACAATTCACGAAGCATTTTTACAATAGTTCAACAGGAACATATGAATTTTATGCTACAGTAAATGATAAAACTAAAGTGAATTTTACATTATGGGGCTTAGATGGTGAAATTGGTATGAGTCAACTTTTATCTCAAAATTCTGGAGCTGAGTTGATTCGTCTAGAAAATAGAAAGGAATTCAACATATCAGACATTGAAGTTATATATTTAGGAGATTAGGATGATTACAGATAGAGACTATAATAATATAGCGAATGACGTTTATAAAGTTGATTCCGGAAAAACACCGGATCCTCATCGCAAAGGTGACACAGTAGCTGAAGATCAATTCACTGTCTTCACCATAGAAAACAATACCCCAAAACGGCATGCAGGTCATGATTAAGAAAGCGCATACATTGCTTTGCTTTTATGCTATACTATAAGGAAATTAGCCTTAATTTCTTTATAACATACCATAAGGAGAGCGACATGAAACAAAAGAAAAAATGGCTTTTTATCAGTCTATTCATTTTAATGTTAGGGGCAATCGGGATGGTGATCTTGTATCAACAAAGGGCAAAGGAAGAAGCAGAACTGATCCGTCACGAGCAGGAGCGGATGGCCTTGTATGCTTACAATAACTATGAAGGGGTCGAAAAGGTTGAATTTACAAGCTTCGAGTACAATATGAAGACAGGTTCTTGGAGTAGCGGTGTTCGAATCAATGATAAATATACTGGAACTTTTAAGTTATGGGGATTTGGTGGAGAGATTTACTTGAACGGTGGACAAGCTGAAGATGGCACGGACCTGATGTTAAAAGATAAAAAAACTGCATACACAATTCTAACTGATGTTGAAATTATATTTTATGAAAGATGGTCAGCATGATTACAGAAATGGATTATAAAGAAATTGCAGAAGCTGTATATGATATTGATATCTTAAATGGTAATCACACCCCCCGACAAGGGGAACAGATAATTAGAAAAAAATACCAACTCCTCGCCACCGAAGACAACACTCAAAACGGTATGCAGGCCATGGCGGTAGCGCCGGTCGTGGATAGGAAGGTCGATACATCGGAGATTGTCATTGCCTACGCAGGGACCAATGCTTCAGACTCTAAAGACCTTGGGACAGACCTGGAAGTAGTCGTTTCCGGAAGGAAAGATCACAAGACTTGGAAAGCAAGGAAAGATAGTGTACCGGATGCTGACATAGGTTACGCGCAAGATGTGTATTTCCCACCGGCTTTACCGAGGGAAGAAGAACCGTTCGACTACGTCGAAGTCCCTACCCATCTTGGAAGTGCCTATGAATTCGCAGATGCTATCCATGCCCGCTATCCCAATTCCTATATCAGCTATACAGGTCATTCCTTAGGCGGTTTTTTAGCCTTGATCATCGCCATTAAGCATCAGAGCCCAGCGACTGTCTACAATGCACCGAGTCCACTGGACCATTTGACCGAAGAAAATCTTAACTTTTTAAAGAAAAACAAGGACTTGTATGCTCGATTTCAAGTTGATTATGATTTGATTGGGAATTTTGGGACCTATGATCCAACCCTCGTTTTACAAATGAATCAAAAGAGAGAAGACCCCCTAGGTATCACTTATAGAGTGCCAGGGAGAGCGTTTTCTCCATGGGGTTTCGTCTTTGATATAGGGGAAACCACGAATAATGTGATGGCTAACCACCAGTTGGACAACTTTTCATTCAATGAATGGGGGCAGGTTATCGGAGCAAGTGGACAGCCATTGCGCTTGGTCAGCGCAGAGGATATCAAAAGAAAATGGCGATTCCAACAGCTGCGCGAGGGAGAACGGGCACGCTTTCTGTCGCTCGGGCAACTCGCCACACGACTAAAAGGAGAAGGTGGTGGACTATCTCAATCAGAGCGCATCTATCTAGATAGTGAGCAAGCAAAGGCCTTAGCGTGGAGCCTCCGAAAGGAAATAGAAGAGATGGAAGG
>NZ_KQ969506.1:710777-754356 GCF_001578875.1 Streptococcus sp. DD13 | reverse complement strand
AAATCAGGCGCCAGGCGACCTATGGACCAGCTGATTTGTTGGGGCTTTCCGATACCCTGTTGACACCGGATGAGATTCGGCAGGCACTTGATGAGGGTGGGGCCTCCTATCAAGCAATCATCGCTCCGCTTGAACAAAAAATCGCAGAGAGGCAAAAACAAATGGATCACCTTAAGAGGGAGATGATTTTGATAGAGGAACAGCTTCAAAAAGGGATTGAAAACATGTTACAAAGTGATATAGAATTGTCTCGTCGGTTTAAAGAATGGGGAATGATGATTTATGGTGCCTTTTGATCCGTATATGCCAGATATCCTAAATGTAGAGCAAGAGCTCTACGCTTTAGAAGATAAAAAGAGACAGGGTCACGCTTCAGTAGACCGGAAAATGAACGAACTATACGACCGGAAGAGACAGTTGGAGCGGCTCATGGAGGACCGATTTGTGCGATTTCATGATCTCATCGATCGTCTGGAACTGACGGCTTATTGTGACCCATCGCAACTGCACCACCTATTCGGATCCTATCAGGCAGATATCGAGACAGCCTATCGACGAAAGGAGCGGGACTTGTGGGAGGAGTTGGATCAAATAGACCAGTCCTATCGAAAAGAAAATAGGCAACTGGAGGATAGGCTAGATAAGCTGCAAAAAGCAAGGGGAAGGTGGTTAACGAGTGATCAACAAAAACCTAATCCATGAATACATGATGCTGCACATCTATGACCCTTTAGAGATGAGGAGGCAGCAGGAGGCATTGCAAAAAGAGCTGGATCGTCAATTTATACGAACTGTTTTAGCACCAGCCAAGCGCGAAAGAATGCGAGAAATAGAAGAAAAATATTTTGACCAACTGCAACAAGTGACTGAAAAATACCAGGCCCTCTACGCTATCCTAACAGAACAGCTGGATACGAGTATAAAAGGACAATTTTCCAATCAAGTGGGGAAGGCCTTAGCACATCAGATGGAAAAAATGGAAAACCTGGCTAAACGCTAGAGTCTCTATCCCGTAGGAGAGCACAAAAAAGAAGCATTCTTGCTTCCTTTTTTGTTTTAGACTGTTCCTATCTGAACGATTTATGAAAGAGGGAGATTAACGTCCTCCGCCAGGTCCACCTCCAAATCCACCTTGTGGGCCTCCGCCCCCCATCATGGACTCAGTGATTTCGGTTACCGTTTCTCCGTTGACGGTTAAGCTTCCTCCGTTGTAGTAAGAAGAGCCGGAGAAGTCAAAGGCAGATTGGGCAGTGATATTTAAGGTACCACCATTGATGGTCAAATCACCATTAGAGTCGATGGCATCGGTATCTCCAGAGGCCATGTTGATGGTGATATTTCCACCATTGATAGTGATAAAGACCCCGTCTTGTGCCGCCATACTATCGCTAGAAAGAGATCCGTCCGCAGCATTGATCCCATCATCAGATGCTTCGATGGAAATCGTTCCATCATTGATGGTGATGGTTTTTCCTTCGATTCCTTCTACAGACTGTGTGATCTTGTAGGTTCCGCTATCGAGAATCAAGTCTTTAGAAGCATGGATCGCATCATCTCCAGCTGAGATGGTCATGGTATTGTTCGCAAGATACATGTTTCCAACCGTCAAGTCATCATCATTGTCGACTTTGACAGCATCCTCTGTTGCATCGATAGTCATGGTAGTATTGGCGATATTGAGTTCGTCGTTGACATTTAAACCGTCACCGACAGAAGTGATCTTGAAGGTTCCACCCGTGATGTGCAGGGTATCGTTGGCTTTGATTCCTTTGTCCTTCTTGGCATCAATCGTCAGGGTCCCCTTCCCGTTGATGGTCAAATCCCCTTTAGAGAAGATCACAGCATCGGCATCTTCATCTGTACTAGAGCTAGAGTCTGATAGGGTAGAAGTTGTGCCATCTTTGAGCGTGATGTATACATGACCGGCCTTGGTCGCTGAGATAGGAGCTTCCGTATTGGTCATGGTTACCCCATCCAAGATAATATGAACATCATCTGAGTCGCCAGCTTCAATCTTTAGCTGTACACCATCAGAAGTTCCCGAGATGACATATGTTCCTGCTTTTGAAATGGTCACAGTAGAGCCTGAGACCGCTACACCATCTCCCGAGACAGTCGCACTCGAACCAGACAATTTTACAGTAGAAGCGGTACTTTCATCATAAGAAGTGTCATAGTCTTTTTCTGTAAAATATGAAGCATTAGTTGTGGTAGTAGTTGTAGTGCTTGAACTCCCAGTGCTTGTGGCAGTGGTTGCTTGGTTTTTCGAGCAACCAGCCATAAGGGCTAGTGCAACAGCACCTGTTAATAAAAATTTCCATTTGTTAGATTTCATAGAGTCTTCCTCGCTTTTTTAAGATAGCTCTAGTTTAATGGAAGGACCTAAAAGTTTTCTGAAAGTAGTCTGAAAGAATTCTTAATTTCAGGTTTGGTTAAGGTTTCCTTAAAGAAAGATTAAGAAAACCTCTATACACTAGATGGCAATGAAAGCAAGAATCTTCTACTTCAACTTCATTCTTTTATAGAAATTAGTCAGGGAAGACAAAAGCTTTTTTTCAACCAAATGTTTTGTATAGAAAAGAGGATAAAGGATGACAAAGCCAGTTGAGACCAAGTTCAAACGTGTGGAAACTAAATATGTTGTTGAAAAGGAGAATCTTTCAGCGCTTTTAGCGGATTTGAAAGAATACCTAGTAGAGGATGACTATCCAACTTCCACGATTTCAAATATTTACTTTGATACAGAAGAATTTGATGTGATCCAAGATGCCCTAGCAAAGAAGAATCGCCGTGAAAAAATTCGGATGCGGACCTATTTAGAATCTCCAAAGTCAGATAGCCAAGTCTTCTTGGAAGTAAAGGAAAAAGATGAGCAAGGAGTCGGTCACAAGTATCGAACGCTGGCAACGGCTCAGACCATTACCCAGCTCTTAACAGCAGGGATCGCTCATCCAGAACTAGAGGATGCAGAGCTTGTGGGGGAAATTACTAGATTGCGCAAGCGGTATGGCAATGCCCTAAAACCACGAATGTATATCTACTATGATCGCTATTCCTTGAAGGAAAAAAAGTCTATTAAGGGCTATCCCTACTCCAAGATTCGCGTGACGATCGATCAAAATCTGATCTATCAAGATGAAGATGTTAGCTTATTTCGAGGGAAAGAGGGCTATCCTCTTCTAGATCAAGACAGTGTCATCATGGAAATCAAGGCTCCAGGGGAAAAGCCACAGTGGCTTCAGGAGATTCTTGACAAACATGACCTCGTCGAGCAAAAATTCTCTAAATACAGCTGTGCCTATCACAAATCCCAAGGGCTGGATTACCAGCCTCGCAATAAAGAAATGAGAGGAAGCCTTCATGTCTAATTTGTTTCGATCAATCTTTCAGACAACGACAACAACCGTTGATCCATTGCAATTGCTCTATGTCCTTTTGGTGAGTCTCTTTTTAGGACTTGCCTTGTCTTGGACCTATCGTTACCGAACCTTATACACACGGGAATTTGTCATTAGTCTAACCTTATTACCGAGTTTGATGAGTTTGGTGATTTTCCTTGTGAATGGCTCACTCGGAACGTCCATCGCCGTCGCAGGAACCTTTAGCCTGATTCGTTTTCGTTCGGCCACCAGTGGCTCTCGAGAATTGATAGCCATCTTTTTAGCTATGATCATTGGCCTCGCAGCTGGGTCTGGGTATTTGGTACTAGCGGTTGTAGCGACCTTGTTTATACTAGGAGTCTGGTTGCTTTTGGAAAATCAGCAGAGCCGAACAGTTCATCAGCGGAGACGTCACCTTACCTTAACAACTTCCAAGCAGGATGGTTTGGAACAAACGCTGCAGCATCTCCTGCCCCAGTCTTGCTCAGAAGTCGAGCTCATCTCCGTGAGCACCAGTCAGTCTGGTCAGTCCCTGACCATTCATTATGAAGTGGATCTAAAACCAACAGTCGATGACTTCCAACTCACCCAAAAATTACTAGGGACGATCTCCGATTGTGATGTCGCCTTAACCAAAAAAGCGAAGAAGAAGAAAAACCTTTAAAGAACAAAGAGCCCACGACACCATTTCCCTACAGAAATGGTGTTTTTTGGTGGGTGGAAATAAAAGATATGTTCAACATATATATTTTAGATGTAATTTTATCTTAAATAAACAGATACAATACAAACAAAGATTTATTTATAATAAAAATAAAAAGACTTCCACAATGTTCTGGAACAAAAGTGATTTTATTTCTAGTTATGTAAGCGCTATACTAAATGTGTGGAGTGATGAAGGAGTGATTAGCTATGAATCAACGTCAATTCAATATACTCTATCAATTAACCAAGGAAGCTGAACCGATTACAGGTTCCGAATTTAGTCAACAATTTCAGGTTTCTACGAAAACAATTTATAAAGATATCGAACAAATCAATTTGTACCTAAAGGATTGTCCTGCTTATGTTCAAAAAAAATCAAGCGTTGGCATTTTATTATGTTATCAAGGATTCTCAAGAGAAAAGTTATTGGCGGAGTTAAAAAAGTCTCCTTATTTTAGTGAAATTAATGGAGTAGCTGACTTACGTGCTCTTCATTTGCTGGTTGATTTACTATTACATACTCAGGTTGATATTCTGGATTGGTCAATGGAACATTATATCAGCGAAGCGACTGTTCGAAGAGATTTAGAAGAGATTGATAGACTGTTTCTGCCCCATTCAGTAACTGTTCAAAGGTTAAATGGGGGGATAAGGATTGAGGGAGACGAAGAAACGATTCGGAATATCTCACGGAATTATTTTTTAGACTGTCAGTTTCTATCGAATGAGACCGTTCAAAACTTGTTGATTACTAACGGTGAACTAGAGGAGACCTTACATCATATCAGACAATGTCTGACAAAATTTCATTTCACCATTCAAGATGGATATAGGGACTATTTATTGCTGGATATGCTGTTGGTTAAGACAAGGAGTCGGATTAACAAACATATTAAAAAAGTAAAAAAATTTAATTTATCAAATAAAAGAATGATGGAAGTCTATCTCCTGGCAAGGGAATTGCTAGGAGGGCTAGTAGAAGAAGTGTTTGAGGGAGAAATTGTCGTATTAGCTGAAGCTCTGATTACTTTTGGAAATTATGAACAATTGTACTTTCAAAGCAACTCTCCAATTAAGCGTATTACTCGTCAATTGATACAAGGTGTAGGGGATATGCTAGGTTTAGATTTATTGCAAGATCAGTATTTAGAACAAATGCTCTTAAATCATATCCCAGCAATGATTATGCGATTGAAAAATAGGATGAAAATTAAAAGTGTCGTAACTGAAGAAGTAAAGCGAGAGTACAGTGTCCTATACCATGTCATTTGGCTTTCCTCTCATGTCCTTAAAGACCAATTCCTTGTAGAACTAACGGATACAGAAGTAGCTTTTCTGACAATCCATTTTGAAATTGCATTAGAAAAGCTTGGTCGGCCTATGAAAATCTATGTTGTCTGTCCACATAACTTAGCGACTTCAGAGCTGTTAATGAGTCAAGTGAAAAGACTTACTGGTTATTATCAGCATATTTTTAAGGTTGAATGTGATGAACTATATAGATTGAATTTTAACTCCTATGATTTATTGATTAGCGCAGTTCAGCTAGATAATGTTTCATTTCCTTATATGCATGTCGGTAGTATGATGTCAAAAAGTGATAAGCAGCTTATTCAAAATCATTTTTTAAGGTATTCTGAAGAAAATGTTTGGTTAGAAGATATATTACCGTCAGAAGAAGAAAAGCAACAAATTATGCTGAAGAAATTGCTAGGTCATTCGATTTTTTTAAATGAAAAACAGGGCAATTCCTATGCTTGTATTGATAGATTAATTGAAGCTACTAGTAACGTCAACAGTCAAAACCCTCAGTTTAAAGAGTCTATTTTTAGGAGAGAAAAGATGGGAGTGACGAGTACATATACTGGGATCGCCCTTCCCCATGCAGATCCTAAAGAGGTCGAGGTGTCAGAACTTGTTATCCTTACTTTAGATAGACCGATATTCTGGGGACAGAATTTAGTTAAGGTAGTCATCTTGATTGCTATTTCTGAACAAGATATAGATATGTATAAAAATGCACTTTTGTCTATTTACAAAAAAGTAGATAGTTCGAGTTATATCGATTCACTCTGGAAATCTAAACATTTGGAAGAATTTTATCATCGCTTATTTTCGGAAGTCGTTTTTGACTCTATTTAATATTAGTACATCAAAGTTTAAAAAATAGAAAGGAGAGATGCATAGTGACTATCGTTTCTCAACTTGTTAATAGAGAACTAATTTACTTAAAGGAGGAAGGAGGCAGTAAAGAGCAACTTTTGACAAACATTGGTCAAAAACTATTTGAAAAGGGATATGTTAGAGAAGATTTCTCACAAGCTTTGTTAGAAAGAGAGGCAGAATTTCCGACAGGACTTCAGCTAGAGAAGATTGCAATTGCGATACCTCATACTTACTGTCAATATGTAAAGAGACCATTTATTTCTATCGTTAAATTACTGGATCCGGTTGAGTTTATCCAAATGGGAACAATGGACGAAAAAGTTGATGTTACCTTTATTATTGTTCTTGGCATTACAGAACCAAAAAATCAAACGGGTTTATTGGTCGAATTGATGAATGCATTTGGGCAAAAAAAATTCTTAAATCAGTTAGTCCGAGAAACTGATGTGGAACGAATGTATCAGTTATTCAATATGTTTAAAATGGAGGAAGAAGAATGAAAAAATTAATTGTAGCCTGTGGTTCAGGTGTCGCCACTTCACAAACTGTCGCTTCAAAAGTTGAGCGTTTATTAAAGGAAGCACAAGTTCCTTGTGAAATAGAAGCTGTTGATATGAAATCATTGGATCATCATGTTAAACAGGCAGATGGTTATATTTCTATTGTAAAGGCGAAAAAAGATTATGGGATTCCCGTTTTTAATGGGGTAGCCTTTCTGACAGGAATGGGTCAAAAACAGGAATTACAAAAGATTATTGATTTCTTGAAGAGTTAGAAGGAGGATATGATGGAATTATTACAAACTATTGTCCAATTTATTTTGGATTTAGGAGCTGCAGTATTTGTACCATTTTTAATGCTTATCGTAGGTCTTGCAATGAAAATGAAGTTTCGTGATGCTTTTACAGCTTCTTTGACATTGGGAATTGCCTTTACAGGTATGGGAATTCTGGTGAATTATATTATGAGTAGTATGGGAGCGGCTGCTAATGACTTGACAGTTCATACTGGTCTCAGTCTACCTGCAGTAGATATAGGTTGGCCCGGAGCAGCATCTATTAGTTGGGCTTGGCCGTATGCCTTTCTAGTATTCCCTTTGCAGCTTATCATAAACTTTGTGATGCTTGTGTCCAAACAAACGAAAACGCTGAACGTAGACTTGTGGAATGTTTGGAATAAGATTTTTACAGCCGTTATCGTAACTTATTTTACAAATAATATTATCTTTGGGTTCATTGCAGCTGGCATCATTATTGTCTTGGAACTAAAATTAGGAGATGCATTTGCGCCAGAAATAGAGCGTTTAACTGGTGTTCCAGGGATCACTGTTCCTCATTTTATCACCCTTATCGCTGTTATTTTACATCCAATTGATGAATTATTGAAAAAAATACCTTTTTTGAATAAGCAATTTGATGCGGATACCTTAAAAGAAAAAATCGGAATATTTGGTGAAAATTCTGTAATGGGAGCACTGATTGGGTTAGCATTAGGGGCTGCATCTGGAAATGGAATTAAATACGCCTTAACCCTAGCGGTTCAAGCGGCTACTGCCTTGACCTTATTTCCTATGGTTTCAAAGCTCTTTTCTCAGGCACTTTCTCCGATTTCTGAAGCTGTTTCAGACTTTATGAGAGATAAATTTGAAGATCGTGAAGTTTATATTGGTTTAGATTGGCCTGTCTTGGGAGGACGGAATGAACTGTGGGTAGCTGTTATTTTTACGATCCCCTTCCTTTTAATTGGTGCAATTCTACTTCCAGGAAATATAGTCTTACCGTTTGCTGGAATTATTAATTTATCATTTGTAGTGGGCGCTTTGTTACTGACAAATGGAAATGTACTTCGGATGATCATTCATGGTCTGATCTCAACGCCTCTCTTTCTTTACGGAGCCACTTACTTTACTCCTTATATGACGCGATTAGCTGAAGAAACTGGAACGCTAACTCAAAAAGGCCAAATTTCTTGGGCAACCTTTGAAGGTCCGGATATTCGATATATTTTAGCAAATGGCTTTAATGGACAATGGTTGGCGATTCTTCTAGGTGTTATTTGGTTAGGTTTGTATGCGTGGTTATTAGCAGATCGAAAAAAATATAATCGGACATTAGAATGAGGATTCAAATGAAAAAAGGTTTACTATTGTTCCTTTCGGCTCTATTTATCATTTCGATTATTTATCGCATTTTATGGTTAAATATCCTCATACTTCCTATTGGGATTTATCTTGAAAAACAAAAGTTATTTAGAGACTGGGATAAAAAGCGAGCTATAAAATTGCAAGAAATAAAAGAGAGGAGAAAACATGACATATCCAACATATATTGAAGAACTTTGTGAGGTGACCTACGATATGTGGCAAAAGGGGTGGGATGAGTATAATGGAGGAAATGTTAGCTACCGCTTAACAGAAGAAGAAATAAAACATCTCGTCCGAGATCTCAAAGATACACCTTTTACTGTATACGAGGAAGCCCTTCCTGAAGTTAAAGTGATGGAAATACCTAAAATTATACGCGGGCAATACATCCTCATAACTGCTACTTTTAGTCATTTTAGAGTGCTACATCATCAGCCAGAAGTTGATTCAGGAATTATTCGCTTAACAGAAAATGGCTATCAAGTTGTAGCTGGTTTTGTAACAGGTAAGAAACCGACTAGTGAAATTTTCATGCACATATTAGCACAGGCTAGTCGAATGGAACAAAATCAAGATCAACGTGTTGTGATTCACAATCATGCCACTAATATCGTGATTTATTCCCTCTTACAAAATATCACGAGTCGTTCGTTGACTATGGATCTATGGTCAGTCTTGACGGAGTCAATTGTTGTTTTTCCGGATGGTCTTGCAGTTCTTCCGTGGGAGGTTCCAGGAACGAAAGAAATTGGTTTGGAAACGGCTCGAGAATTGAAAGGTCATCGAATGGTTGTATGGGGAAAACATGGCGTATTGGCCACAGGAACAAGCTATCAAGATTGTTTTGGGCTGATTGAAACAGCAGACAAAGCGGCTCACATCGCATTAGAACTGAAGCGGATTAGTGGAAAAGATATTTATGAAAATAATGTGCTGAGCCAGGATAATCTTCGTCTTGTTTGCGAGAAATTGGGAGTATCAGGAGCTTACTTATAGTGTGAGGGAATCCTTGTGATTTCTAGGTTTTAGAGTGCAGACAAACCATTTTTGAGGTTTGTCTTTTCTTGTTCCTTATCCTAAAAAACGAAAAAGAAGAAAAATCTTTAAAGAACAAAGAGCCCGCAACATCATTTCCCTACAGAAATGGTGTTTTTTGGTGGGAGGGAAAAGGTTTTTTAAAGAAGGCTCTCATGACGAAAATCTGGTAGAAAGCAACTTCTTCACCTCCTAAAATATCTAGACGGGAGTTTGTGAAAGTGGTATAATGAAGACATCGTTAAAAAAATCACGAACTTTCTCTTGGAGGATGATTTCAGGAAAAGAAGTGAGAGGAAAGGGGTATTTCAGACAAGGGGATAAAAGGTCACATTCTTTTTTACATTGAAAAATGGGTTGTATGTTAGTGTGTCACTCTACAAGCCATTTTGGCAAATACTAGTGGAATACTCCACGTTAAAAACATCATAAAAAGAGGTATTATCATGTCAGAACGTTTAAATGGTCATACATTGCTAGTTAGCTTAATTGCATATCCTATTCGCCATAGTCTTTCACCAACCATGTGGAATGAATCATTCGCAAAAAATAAGATGGACTATGCCTATTTAGCATTTGAAGTTGGGAATGAAGAATTAGCAGATGCTGTGCAAGGAATTCGTGCCCTCAAAATTCAAGGTTCAAATGTTTCCATGCCAAATAAACAAGCTATCCTCCCCTTGCTAGATGAGTTATCTCCAGCAGCAAAATTGGTGGGTGCAGTCAACACGGTTGTCAATGTGAATGAAACCGGACATTTGGTAGGTCATATCACAGATGGTGTAGGAGCGATGAAAGCGCTCGCATCAGAAGGGGTAGAAATTAAAGACCAAATCGTCACGATTACAGGTTGTGGAGGTGCAGGAACAGCGATTGCGATTCAAGCGGCCTTAGACGGTGCAAAGGAGCTTCGCATCTTTAACCGTGATGATAAGACTTACGCGAATGGACAAGAAACAGTCCGTAAAATCCTAGAAAATACAGATACGATTGCGACGCTGAACCATTTGGAGGACCAGGAAGCGTTCAAAAAATCCTTGGCAGAGTCTTCTATTTATATCGATGCGACGAGTGCAGGGATGAAACCACAAGAGGATGTTTCCTTGATCAATGATCCTGAGTTGATTCGTCCTGACTTAGCGATTATGGACGTGGTGTATGCGCCAGCAGAAACGAAATTATTGAAATTTGCGAGAGAAAATGGAGCTAAAATTGCCTTTAATGGATTGAAAATGATGTTGTATCAAGGAGCAGAAGCCTTTCAATTGATTACAGGTGAAGAAATGCCGATTGATTATGTTGAGTCCGTCTTATTTAAATAAGAAAACGAGGGGAGATTTGAATTTATGACAAAGAAAAATTACCACTTAACAGCCTTGTCTCTATACATTAACTATATCGTCCATGGGATTGGGGTTGTGATTATTTCTCAAAACAAGGCTGCTTTAGGTGTCCAGTGGAATACGGATGCTCAAGGGGTGATGACAGTTGTTTCGATGTTGGGGATTGGTCGCTTGATTGCCATTGTCTTTTCAGGCTACTTATCGGATAAGTTTGGTCGAAAACCGTTTGTTCTACTTGGAATGGTGAGTTACATCTTGTATTTTGTCGGCTTGCTCTATGCGCCAAATACGACAGTTGCCGCAATCTTAACAGTGATCGCAGGGATTGCAAATTCCTTCTTAGATTCCGGAACCTATCCTGCCTTGATGGAAGCTTATCCGAAAAATGCCGGAACTGCTACTGTTTTGATTAAGGCGGCAGTTCAAATTGGACAGTGGATTCTGCCTTTTATCATCCTCTTAGCGACTGCTGTAGGCCAGTATCAATTAAGCTTTTATATCGCAGCATTAGCTCTTTTGTTAAATGCTTTATTGGTTTGGCGGACCCCTTTCCCAGACCAAGATGCGAAAGAAGCAGAAGCGGCTGGTGAGAAAAAAGAAGAATCTGTTTCTGTATTCAAATCTCAACCCAAAATGTGGTTAGAAGGGGTCGCTTTTGTTCTCTATGGTTTTATCTCACAAGCGACTTTCTATACGATTTCCCAGTTCATCTCCGCTTATGGCCAATCGGTTGCAGGGATGGACGAGGGGGCTGCTTCCTTGCTCTTATCGACCTATTCCACAGGAACTTTGGTGTGTGTAGCCTTTACAGCACTTGTAGGGATAAAAATTCGTCCAGTTAATTTAGTTCTTCCTTATACCTTTATGTCTATGATTTCCATCGCTGTCATGTACTTGTTCCCTAGTCCAACAGTGATGCAGATTGGTGCCGCTCTGGTTGGTTTCTTTGCAGCAGGTGGTGTGATGCAATTAGGATTGACAGTGATGGGAGAAATGTTCCCAGCCGGTAAAGGAACGATCACCTCAATTTTCTACACATTTGGTTCGATTGCTTCGTTTGCGATTCCTTTCTTTGGTGGACGGATGAGCCTCCAAAATGTGATGTTGATGGATACCGTGTTTGCAGTCATCGGGTTTGTGATTGCCGTGATCGTCTTTATTCGCTATTACCAAACAATCGATACAACAAAAAAATAGGAGACTGGAATGAAAACTGTTCAAGTTGAAAATGTCGTATTTGGTCAAGGACGACCAAAAATTCTCGTTCCTCTGGTAGGACAAACAGAAGCTGAAATTTTGGCTGCGGCGAAACAGGCGCGTGACTTAGATTGTGATGTCATTGAATGGCGGATTGATTTCTATGAAGCTGTCGAAACTCCTCAAGCAGTCGCTGCCTTTTCCCATCGTGTGAAAGAAGCGGCACAAAAACCTCTCTTGGTAACCTTCCGGACAGCCAAGGAAGGTGGGGTATTGGAAATTTCTGATGCGCTTTACTTTGATATCTACAAAGCAGTGGTAACAAGTGGAAAAGCTGATTTGATCGACTTGGAACTGTTCATGCCTGAAAGAGATGTTCAAGAAATGATTGACCTGGCTCATGAGCATGGTGTGAAGGTCATTATGTGCAATCATGACTTTGATGCGACACCAGAAAAGGATGAAATCGTCCGTCGTCTGGCTCTTATGGAGGAAAGACGAGCAGATATCTGTAAGATTGCAGTGATGCCTCAGTCAAACCTGGATGTCTTAACCCTTTTGCAAGCAACAGCAGAACGAAAAGCTGTCTCAGAACGTCCCTTAATTACCATGTCGATGGGAGCACTAGGGATGGTCAGCCGTGTAGCTGGAGAAGCCTTTGGTTCCTCCGCTACCTTTGGAGCTGCTGCCAAAGCTTCTGCACCTGGTCAAGTACCTGTTTCAGAGTTGCGGACGATTTTAGATACTTTCAAATTGGATAGCAGTCAGTAAGGAGTGACCATGTCAAAACAATTATTTGAAGCATTTTCCCTAAAAAATGGAGCTTCGCTCAAAAACAGGATCGTCATGTCCCCCATGACCACTCAATCTGCTTACTTTGATGGGAAAATCCCTCAAGAATTGGTAGAGTATTATGCTCATCGTTCGGGTGAAGCAGGTGCGATTATTGTGGAGTCTGCTTTTGTCGAAAACTTTGGTCGTGGCTTCTATGGAGCTGTTGGGATTGACACGGATGACAAGATCCCTGGCCTAGCTCGCCTGGCATCTGCAATTAAAGAAAAAGGCTCAAAAGCTATCATTCAGATTTACCATGCTGGTCGGATGGGCTTCCCAAATATGAACGAAGGGAAAAATCCGATTTCGGCTTCGCCTGTAGCAGCCCTTCGACCAAACGCTCCTGTCCCAACGGAGATGACCCACCAAGAAATCTTAGCCATGATTGATCACTTTGCTGAAGGGGTCCGTCGGGCTATCCAGGCTGGTTTTGACGGAGTGGAGTTGCACGGAGCCAATACTTATCTCTTGCAACAGTTCTTCTCCCCTCACTCAAACCGTCGGGAAGATGCTTGGGGAGGTAGCATTGAAAAACGGGCAAAATTTCCTCTAGAAGTCGTCAAAGCAGCCAAACGCGTGATTGCAGAAGAAGGGGCAGAAAACTTTATCTTGGGCTACCGCTTCTCACCTGAAGAATTGGAAGAACCAGGTATTCGCTTTGAAGATACCATGTACCTTTTACAGGAACTGGCTGAGTATGATTTGGATTACTTCCATTTCTCTATGGGGGTGTATACACGAAGTTCCATCGTCGATAATACCGATCCAGAAATGCTCGTGACCAAATTTAACGCACAAAAAACGGGTAAATTGGCTGAAACTCCTATTATCGGTGTCGGTGCCATCCTGCAAAAAGAAGATGCAGAAGGAGCCTTAAAAGCCGGTTATGACTTGATTGCTGTAGCCAAAGGGTATCTAGTAGATGCTGATTGGGCTGGCAGTATCAAAGCTGGTAAGGAAGTTCAACCATTCGCTGATGTACATGACCGTGAGGCTCTCTTTATTCCAGAGCCACTGTGGGACTTCATGGACGATACCTTCTTCCTTGTCAAGGATGTCGAAGCGGAGAAAGCGAAAGCGGCACGCTTAAAAGAATTGATGAGCAAGGACTTAGAATTCACACCAGGTCAATACCATGTGACCGCTTATGGTCACAATAGCGAATTGCCAATGGTGGTCACCTTCGATGAGCACAAGATTACAGCGATTGAGATTGACAATTCAGGAGAATCAGCTGGTTTGTCTGACTTGGTATTTGAGCGCATGCCAAAACAAATCATCGAATTCCAAACACTGAATGTGGATGCCGTATCGGGTGCGTCCTCAACCAGCCAAGGGGTCATTGATGGCGTATCCGATGCAGCACGTCAGGCTAGCGGTCAAGATGCTGTGGATGTCTTGAAGGCACGTAAAAAACCAATCATCGAACGCTCAACAGAAGTCTTCGAAGAAGAAGTGGATGTCGTCGTTGTCGGTGGTGGTGCTGCGGGTATTGCGGCCTCCCTTCGTGCAGATGAATTGGGCTTAAAGACCGTCTTGATTGAAAAACTCAGCTTTATTGGAGGTGCAATCTCGGTATCGGGTGGAAACCAGGTGGTGCTCGGTTCACGTCTTCAACACGAAGCTGGAGTTACAGACGATGAGCCACAAATCATGGTCGAAGACTTCCTAAAAAATGGGAATCACAAAAATGTGGTCGAGTTGGTCGAACTCCTGGCTACAAACGTGGGTCAAACCACTGATTGGGTTCACGATTATGTAGGAGTCAACTATGACATGGCAGGTGGCCTGCACATCCTAGCAGAATACCGTAAAAATCGTGAGCTAGCCTATGCCCATGGAGGGCACGGCTTTGCGGATGCTGTCCGTGCCAAAATGGCAGATTCTGGTGTTCAATTGCTTCTGCAAACCAAGGCTGAAAAACTCTTGACAGACGGTCAAGGCAATGTAACAGGCCTAGTAGCAGTGGAAGAAAACGGAATAACTCACCGCTTCACAGCGAAGGCGGTTATCCTCACGACAGGTGGTTATGGGAACAACAAGGCCATGCTGTCAGAGGATCTTAAAGATGTCCTCTTCTACGGCACTCGCTCATCAATGGGTGAGGGCGTCCAAATGGCTCAAGCTCCAGACGTGGATGCGGCTACCCTTATGATGGATTACGGTAAAATCTATCCGAATGGAGTAGAAGTTTCACCAGGTACAGCCAAATCAACGATTGATGGGAACTTACGTGTCCTCAAGGAAAATGGTATTCTGGTCAATTCACTTGGGCATCGTGTCATCAATGAACGGGCAAGCAACCACGACATCTTAGAAGTCTTGATGGAACAAGAGCCAAAAGTACTGTACTTGCTTTTGGACCAAAAACATTTTGACAGCTTCCGTGAAGGCTTGGCTGAAGCTGGTATTTCACCAAAAGAAGTCAACGAGTGGTTGGAAGCAAATGGTAGCAAGACACCTTTCCTCTTCCATTCTGAAACGTTAGAAGATCTGGCTGACTTAGCAGGTATGGATAGGCATGCTCTTGCAGATACCGTAGCGCGCTTCAACAAGGCTGTTGAAACGGGTGTCGATGAAGAGTTTGGGCGTCCAAGTATGTTCTTGCAAGTCCCAGTAGGAGAAGGCCCTTACTACATGATTGAGCAAAAACCACGTTTTGCAACGACCATGGGTGGCTTGGTTGTGGACACGCAATTGCAAGTCCACAATACCAAAGGTCACGTTATCAAAGGTCTTTATGCTGCTGGTGAGGTTGTCGGTGGTGTCATGGGAACCGACTCACCATCTGGTGCCAACAACGCTTGGGCCCTGACTTCAGGTAAACTGGCTGCCGAACAAGTGAAATAAAATCGTAATCTCAATAAAGAAAACAGATAAATGAAAGAATCGGACCTAAATGTCTTCCATAGAGACAGGGTTCGATTTTTTTGTGAAGGGGGATTCCGTCCTATCCGTCCTCTTTAGAATGTGATTTGAGTCTAAAACAAGATATTCTTTCCAAAACTATCTCTCCATTACGAATAATAAAAGGGAAGGGATAAAAAGCATCCGTAAAAGAAGAAAGGCCCTTCCGTTTTCTTGGAATGAAAAATGTAAGACGAAAAATGGGATGCTCAACAAGCATTTGGATGAGGAGAGAAAGATGAAGTTAACGCGATTTAGGAGTGTCCGGTGGGCTGCAGTGGTAGCCGTGCTCTGTAGTTTTTTGGAAGTGGCGATGTCTTATTCGCTATCACTCTTGGTAGTCAGTGATATACGGCAACTGTTCTTTCATATTGGTTTGGTAGTCGGAGTCTACCTGGCATTTTCAGTGATGCTGTATCTAAAAATGAAAACCAAAGCCAATGCAGTCTTCTTTTTAGAGCAAGGGATCAAGCAGAGTTTGGACCACTACCATGCCTTACTTTCTTATGAAGACTTTCATCAAAAAGATCATGGAGAGCGCTTATCCACTTATGTTCATGATGTGAACAAAGTGCTTGATTTGACCTTGGAAAAATGGTTATCCATGGTAGAAAAAGCTGCGACAACCCTATTTGTCTTCCTCGGATTGGCCTTGATCCACTATAGTATGGCTATCCTAGCCCTTGTTTCGTTTGGAGTGATGACCATCGTTCCTCAACTGTTCCAAAAGAAATTATCTGGTCTGATCCTTCAGACACAAGAGGCAAAAGAAGGATATTTGGCTAAGATGCGAGAACTATTGCAAGGATACGATACTTTTTTAGAGAATGTTGCTTTTTCTGTCTTCTTTCAGAAGTCTCGAGAAGCGTCTTATCGTTATTCAAAAGTCGTCTTAAAGACAGAAACATTTACGGCTATGATGAGTGCTGTTTTGACCTTTGTAAATGCCCTTGTCACCGTATTCGCCCTTGGCTTTTTGTCCTATTTAGTCTTAATTGGACGTGTAGAAATGGGAGCTTTCTTATCGGTTAGTGCTCTGCTTCCATCCTTTGGAGCAGCTGTCATGGTCTTTATCTCCGAACGAGAATTTTATCGTTCAGGACAGGACCTATATGCGAGTCAATTTGCGGATGTGAATCTGTTTAGCGAGAGTTCAAATGAATGGACATCAGCTTTGTGGTCTAAGCAGGCAGGCTTGATAGAATCTGCTCAAATGAAAGATAGCCCCACTCAGGTGATTGAGGATTTGGCACTACACAATATCCATGTTTCCTACGGGGAAAAGGCCATAAATTTGCCGTCCAATCTCATCTTTGAAAAGGGGAAGAAGTACGCCCTGACAGGGGAGAGTGGTTGTGGGAAGACAAGTTTGTTACGGATTTTAACAGGGCAAATTCTTCCTCAAAGTGGAGATTACCTTGTAAATCAGCAAGTTAACCAAGGACCAGTCTTTCACAGTCTTTCTTATGTCAATCAACAGACCTTTTTGTTTAATGATAGTATTCGACGCAATGTAGACCTAAAAGGGGAGCATACGGATGAAGATATCAAGCGGATCTTGTCTCTGCTGAAGCTTGATGCGTTTGAACCAGACACTCTGATTGAGGACAATGGAAGCAATCTTTCAGGAGGACAACGGCAACGGATCGCTATCGCGCGGGCTATGCTGCGCGGGAAGTCTGTGATGATTTTAGATGAAGCGACGGCTAGTTTGGATCAGGAAACTGCTCAACAGGTGGAAAAATCCATCCTTTCACAGGTCCCTACAGTGATTATGGTCAGTCATCATCTCTCGGATGCGACCAAGTCCTTCCTCAATCAAGTCATTGAATTAGGAGCCTAAGGATTGATTTCTCTCTTCATTTTTACAAAAGCTCGCTTGTTGGCGAGCTTTTTTGGTATAATGAGGACATGTTAGCGATAGAAGAAGTACAATTACTGAGCCTAGAGAATCTTCCGGCCCTCACGGTGATTACAGGAGAGGACTTGGGGCAATATGCGCAGGTCAAAGAAAAGTTGTTAGAGCTCCTTCACTATGAGGCGAGTGATCTCCGTTTTTCTTATTTTGATCTATCGGAGTCTGTTTTCGAAGAGGTTTTAAATGATTTAGAAAGCCTTCCATTTTTTGAGGAAGAAAAGATTATTCTAGTAGATCAGTTCTTAGACGTGACCACTCAAAAGAAAAATTTCTTAAAAGAAGATGAACTCAAGAAATTAGAGGCCTACCTTGAACATCCTAATGAAACCAATCGCGTGATTTTCTTTGCCCCTGGCAAGCTGGATGGAAAACGCAGGATTGTGAAATTGTTGAAAAGAGACGCGCGTGTCATTGAGGCTGCGAGTATTAAGGAAGCAGAACTTGCTTCCTACTTTTCAAAAGTGGTTCAAAATGTCGGTCTCCAGATGGAGCCTTCCGTTTTTCGGGCATTTTTAGAAAAGTCGAATATGGATTTTTCAGAATGTCATAAAAATATTCAGTTTTTACTGGCCTATAAGGCTTCAGGCTTCGTCACCTTGGAAGATATTCAGGAAGCACTTCCGAAAACCTTGCAAGACAATGTATTTGAGCTGAGTCAGTTGCTCTTGCAGGGGAAGATTGATAAGGCACGCCAGCTGGTCTCAGACCTTAGACTTCAAGGGCAAGAAGAAGTGCAGTTAGTGGCTATTTTGCTGAATCAATTTCGCATCATGTTGCAAGTGAAAATTCTCTCTCAAAGACAAGGAGGAGAAAGCCAGATTGTAGCGAGCTTATCTAGGATTCTCGGAAGGCAAGTCAATCCCTATCAGGTTCGCTTTGCTTTACGTGATTCTCGCCAGTATTCCATTTCCTTTTTTGAACAGGCTGTGAAAGAGTTGATTCAATGTGATTTTGAGATAAAATCTGGAAAAATGGAAAAAGAATACCTTTTTGATCTCCTATTATTAAGGCTACTTTCATTTACTTCATGAGCAAAAAGCTTGAAAAGGCTTGCAGGCTAGGGTAGAATGGAAGTAATCAAAAAGTTAGAGGAGGCCTATGATGGCAATTATTTTACCAGAACTACCATATGCATATGATGCACTTGAACCACACTTTGATGCTGAAACAATGACTTTGCACCATGACAAACACCATGCGACATACGTGGCCAATGTCAATGCAGCTCTTGAAAAACATCCAGAAATTGGAGAAGATTTGGTGGCTCTTTTGTCCGATGTGACAACGATTCCTGAAGATATTCGTCAAGCAGTGATTAACAATGGTGGTGGTCATTTGAACCATGCCCTTTTCTGGGAATTGTTAACAGCGGAATCCACTCAACCATCTGAAGAATTGCAAGCTGCGATTGATCGCGATTTTGGCTCATTTGATGCCTTTAAAGATGCCTTTTCTGCAGCTGCGACAACACGTTTTGGATCCGGTTGGGCTTGGCTTGTGGTCAATAAAGAAGGAAAATTAGAAGTTGTTTCGACGGCTAACCAGGATACTCCCCTTTCACAAGGATTGGCACCAATCTTGGCTTTAGATGTGTGGGAGCATGCCTACTATCTCAATTATCGGAACGTTCGACCAAATTATATCAAAGCTTTCTTTGAAATCATTAACTGGGACAAAGTCAATGAACTGTATCTAGCAGCAAAATAAGAATATTATGAGGCAGCTGCCTGTAAGGACTACAATAAATGGATGGTTCTTTTCAGGGGAGCTGTTTTTTTGTTATTCTCGGTGACCTAACGGTTGGCCTGGTCTTCTTCAGTAATTCTGATAAAGAGTTCTTCTTTGGGTATGAGAAGACGTTTCAGTCACTTGAGCAATTGGAACAAGCTATTGTAGACTACATTGATTACTACAACAATAAACGAATTAAGATCAAATTAAAAGGACTTAGTCCTGTGAAGTACAGAACTAAATCCTTTACTTAAATTATTTGTTTAACTTTTTGGGGTCAGTACGATGACAGTTCCTGCAAGGAGTGTTGCTGTTTTGGGTGATTTCAGATCATTTGACAAACATGGCATCTCCAAAGCTGAAAAATCGGTAGCGTTCAGACACAGCGTGCTCATAGGCGGATAAAACAAGCTCTCGCCCAGCAAAGGCGGATACCAACATCACTAAGGTGGATTTTGGCAGGTGGAAATTAGTCGAGAAGGCATCGACAATCTGAAAGTGATAACCTGGTTTGATAAAAATATTGGTCCAACCGGAATCAGCTCGTATTTCGCCGTTAAATCGGTTGCCGATGGTTTCGAGTGTTCGGATCGATGTAGTGCCGACAGCGACAATTCTTCCACCGTTTGCTTTGACCTCACGTAAGGTGCGAGCAGCATCTTCTGTTAATTGGTAGAATTCTGAGTGCATCTCATGCTCGTCCACATTTTCCACTGAAACGGGTCGAAAAGTCCCAAGTCCGACATGGAGAGTCAGGTATACGAGCCTGACTCCCTTTTGCTGGATTCTCTCTAATAATTCTGGGGTAAAATGAAGGCCAGCTGTTGGTGCAGCGGCAGATCCATTTTCTTTGGCATAAACCGTTTGGTAGCGATCCTTATCTTCAAGTTTTTCATGAATATAGGGAGGTAAAGGCATTTCTCCGAGACTTTCAAGTACTTCGAGAAAGATCCCATCATAGTTAAATCGAACAATCCGACCGCCATGTTCCAATTCTTCTAAGACGGTAGCGGTTAAACGGCCTTCTCCAAAGATAATCTGTGCTCCTTGTTTCAATCGTTTCGCGGGCTTCGCGAGAACTTCCCAGTCATCATTTTCTGTATTTTTCAACAGAAGAAGCTCAACATGACCATGTGTATTTAGCTTTTCGCCGTGGAGACGAGCTGGTAAAACCCTTGTGTCGTTCATCACCAAGGCATCACCTGGATGGAGCTGATCGATGATCTGGTCAAAGTGGGTATCGACGATGTCACCGGTCTTTCGGTCTAGGACAAGAAGTTTCGACTGGTCGCGCTGTTCGAGAGGTGTTTGGGCAATTAATTCCTCGGGCAAATAAAAGTCAAAGTCTGCTGTATTCATGAGATCCCCCTTAAGCCGTAATGATGATATAGAGGAAATAAATGAGAACAAGCACAGGGATGGCAAAAATAATCCCTGCAAGGACCAGGAGGATCCGACTTAAGACCTTGTAACTCCCTTGGATAAAGTAAGCAAGGATTGCTAGGCCAATAGCAATGATAAAGGCGATTAAAATCTGTGTAATAAATTCCATAAGCCCATTATACCATATTCTCTGAGGGCTGAGAAAGGAAATCGTCCCTTCTTATGGTATACTGACTGTATGCGTTTAGATAAACTTTTACGAGCCCAAGGCTATGGTAGCCGAAAAGATGTTAAAAAATTGATCCAAAGGAAACAGGTTGTAATAGATGGGATCGTCTGTCAAAAAGAAGGGCAGAATGTTGATCCGCAACTGCAGGAGATTCATGTTTCAGGGAAACGCATTCGAAATACGGAGACAGTGTATTATTTACTCAACAAGCCTCAGGGAGTCGTGGCAGCTTGTTCAGATCGAGAACATCCGACTGTTCTGGATTGTATCCGAAAAGAGGATTATCGTCCGGGTCTCTATCCGATTGGTCGCTTGGACCGAGATACAGAGGGCCTGACCTTGATAACCAACAATGGCCCTCTAGGTTATCGGATGCTTCACCCGGATTATCATGTGGAAAAAATGTATCTGGTTAAGGTGAATGGGATGCTAGAACCAGATGCTGTTGATTTTTTCAAAGCAGGAGTCCTTTTCTTAGATGGGGTAAGGTGTCAGCCGGCCAAACTCACGATTGTCCAGTCTGGAAAGGAAGAAAGTGTCGCTCGCTTGACCATTCGAGAAGGGAAGTTTCATCAAGTTAAAAAGATGTTTTTGGCCTATGGTTTAAAGGTCATCTATCTTAAGCGTGAAAGGTTTGGCCCTTTTCAGATTGGAAATCTTGAAGCAGGGGCTTATCGCACTCTGACGAAAGAGGAGGGCCAGGTGTTAAAGGAATTTTTAGATTAAAAACCTCTGATGGTTGTTCATCAGAGGTTTCTTTGTTTAGAGGTACTTTTGAGCGACAACGATATCTCCCGGATAGGACAGATCTTTCTTTCCGTTAACAATCTGATAGGCATCAGCCCCTTTTCCGGCGATGATTACGGCATCGCCTTTTTGCGTCGTCTCTGAGAGCGCCTGAGCGATAGCTTGTTCCCGATCGACAATGATCCGGTAGGGTCTCGTCATGTAAGAGGCGATTTCTTGGCAAATCTGGAGAGGGTCCTCTTTATTGGGATCATCAGCTGTTAAGATCACTTGGATCGCAGGATACTGGTTCAGCAGAAGGCCAAAATCTTTCCGCCGGCTTTCTCCTTTATTGCCAGGGGCTCCAATTAAGAGGGTGATACGTCCGGACTGGTGCTCGGTGACCACGCTTAAGAGCTTTTGCAAGCTATCTCCATTGTGGGCATAATCAACAAACACTTTTGCTTGGTTTTCTTGGGTGAGGACTTCCATACGACCAGGGACAGTGGTAGTAGCAATCCCAGAATGTATCGCAGGTAGGCTAGCACCTAAGCGCAGACAAGCTAAACCAGCTGCCAGGGCATTTTCTTGGTTAAAGCGGCCGATGAGTTGGATATCAAACTGTCCAGCTATCTTTCCGCTCGTGACAAAGTCAAAAGCGTGGGACTGCTCGATGCAGTTGCTAGATTGGCTACCGTAAAAATCATGGTCTTGAGTAGAAACCTCTTCAAAGACGGTCTGAAAGTAATCCATATCGCTATTGACAATCACAACACGACTGTTTTTCAGTAACTGTCGCTTGTGATAGAAATAATCCTCAAAACTAGGATGTTCGATAGGACCGATATGGTCGGGACTGATATTGAGAAAGACTCCGACATCAAAGGTTAGGCCATATACTCTCTTGACTAGATAGGCTTGGCTCGAAACTTCCATGATCAGATGTGTCATACCATTTTGCACGGCTTCAGCCATCATGGCAAAGAGATCTAAACTTTCTGGAGTTGTCAAGGTGGATTTGAAGAAATGTTCACCATCTAGTGTGGTATTCATTGTTGAGAGCATGGCTGGTCGGAACTCTTCTTTTAGGATATTGTAGGCAAAATAAGCAGCCGTCGTTTTTCCCTTGGTTCCTGTGAATGCTAAAAGTTTTAGCGAACGCTGTGGATTGCCATAGAAGTCCATAGCTATTAAACTCATCGCTTGTTTGATATCCTGTACGACAATGACTGGAATCGAAACGTGAAAATCAGTCTCTGAGATATAAAAGCGAAGGCCATCTTCGATAGCTTGCTCGAGGTAGGCCTTTTTGAATCCGGCACCTTTGGCAAAAAAAAGAGTATTCGCTTCTATCTTATGGCTGTCATAGGAGAGTTGATCAAAAATAAAGTCTTCCGAAAGGGAAGGAGTATCACTAGGGTTGATGAAGCTACAAAAATTCTGGTCAGATTGTAGGATCTCAACGATACGGTTCAATGTAATCATACCTCTATTGTAAACTTTATGGAATCGTTTTACAAGTTTCTAAGAAAAGTTTATAATGAAAGATACTGAAAGAATGAGGAATACTATGTCTGAAACAAAATCACACGCAGCTCATCAACAAGAGCAAATGCTTCGTTCGACGCTGTGGTCAACTATCGGAAATTTTGCGAGTCGCTTTTTAGGTCTGGTCTATGTCATCCCTTGGTATATGTGGCTAGGCAGTCAGGCAGCCCAGGCCAATGCCCTATTTACGATGGGTTACAATATTTATGGGTATTTTTTATTGATCTCGTCTGCAGGAATTCCTGTTGCGATTTCGAAGCAAATCGCCAAGTATAACTCTAGAGGAGAAGGGGATCTTGTCTATCCGATGATGCGAAAGACCCTGTCCTTTATGGCTGTTGTGGGGCTGATTTTGGCTGGGATCATGTATCTGGCAGCTCCCATGATTGCGTCTATTTCAGGTGGCGGTCAGGAGTTGATTCCGGTCATTCATAGTCTGTCTTGGGCCGTATTGATTTTCCCTGTTATGAGTGTCATACGGGGGTTGTTTCAAGGGTTTAATAACCTAAAACCCTTTGCAATGAGCCAGGTAGCAGAGCAGATTATCCGTGTCATTTGGATGCTTTTGTTTACCTTTATGATTATGAAACTAGGAACTGGAGATTATGTAGCAGCCATTACCCAGTCTACCTTTGCGGCCTTTGTTGGAATGCTTGCGAGTATGGCTGTGTTGGCCTATTACCTTTACAAGGAAGGGATGATCCAGAAGTTGCTAAAGGGAGGGGCGTCAGATCAATCGCTGGATACGACAGCCATGTTGCTTGAAACCTTGCGAGAAGCTGTACCCTTTATTATTACGGGTTCTGCCATTCAAACCTTTCAACTGATTGACCAAGCGACATTTGTCAACTCGATGTCTTGGTTTACCAAGTATACGTCTACGGAGTTACAGGTTCAATTTGCCTACTTCTCTGGAAATCCCAACAAGATTATCATGATCTTAGTGGCTGTTGCGACATCGATTGGAGGAGTTGGGATCCCTCTCTTGACAGAGAATTTTGTGAAGCGAGATCATCAGGCCTCCGCTCGTTTGATTGTCAACAACCTCACCATGTTGGCAGTTGTATTAGTTCCAGCTATTGTTGGCGGGATTGTAGTGGCTTCTCCTCTTTATACAGTCTTTTACGGTTTACCTGATGGATTGGCTGTGGGACTCTTTATCGTTTCCCTTTTGCAAACGATCTTTTTAGCCCTGTATACCGTTCTTTCACCGATGATTCAAGCACTTTTTGAAAATCGTCGGGCTGTCCGTTATTTCGGAGAAGGGGTGCTGATAAAGCTGGTTATTCAAGTTCCCTTTATCTTTTTGTTTCAAGCCTATGGCCCCTTACTTTCGACTATCGTTGGGCTCGCCTGGCCAATTTGGAAGATGCTGCAACGGATTCATCAGGTGACCCGTTTTAAAAAGCAAACCCTTATCAAACGAACGCTGTTTATCACGATTTTATCGCTTCTCATGATGCTTGTTTTAGGTATTTTGGAAGTCTTTTTCGCCCTGGTATTTCCAACTACCGGCCGCTTGTCTGCTATGATCCATCTGTTCTTTAGTGTTGTGATTGGTGGTGGAGTTTATGCTTACTTAGCCTTGTGGACGCGTTTGATTGATTTAGTGATTGGAAAAGAAAAGGCGGAAAGCTTCCGTCATAAGGTGAGAATTCGCTAACCGTCTTGGTCCGTTTTTTAAGAGAAAATGAGATATAGGAATAAAACCAAAACTAGTCTTCACCTAAGGCTAGTTTTTTCTCGAAAATGGTCTGATAAAAAATTTTAATGTTTGCCTTTAGATTTATATATCAGGAGAGAAGTTTGATTTAGAAGCTTTCATGGTAAAATAAAGGAAGAAACGAATGAAGAGGAAGTTGAAGCCGATTCATCAAGGGAGGAACAGTACATGACCGAATTTCAAAGAGACACTATTTTAGCACATGCAGGTATTCGCTCCGATGAGAAAACGGGTGCCTTAATCGCCCCAATCTACTTATCAACGACCTACCAACATCCAGAATTTGGTCAGTCAACTGGCTACGATTATACACGGACCAAGAATCCAACGCGAGCCTTGTTGGAGGAAACATTGGCAGCTATTGAAAAGGCTGACCATGCAGTTGTCACGAGTTCTGGTATGGCAGCCTTGGTTTTATTGTTTAACGGATTTCCGACAGGCAGTAAAATTGTTGCTGCTAGAGATCTTTATGGGGGATCTTATCGCTGGTTCCAGCAACAAGAAGAAGCCGGTCGTTTTGCCTTTACCTACTGTCAGACGGAAGTGGAGCTCCTGGAATCGATCTCAGAAGAGACCGATTATGTCTTTATAGAGACGCCGACCAATCCCTTGATGGTGGAGTTTGATATCGAAACATTAGCAAAGGCTACCCATGCAGTTGGGGCTAAGTTGATCGTGGACAATACCTTTTATAGTCCGATATATCAGAATCCGATTCCGCTTGGGGCAGATGTTGTCCTACATTCGGCGACGAAGTATCTCTCCGGACATAATGATGTTTTGGGCGGGGTTCTCATCACTTCCGATCAAGAGCTCTATGAAAAAATCTATTTTGATCAGTATACGACAGGGCCGACCTTGTCTCCCCTGGATAGTTATTTATTGATGAGGGGGCTAAAAACGCTCTCCTTACGGATGGAACGATCCACACAAAATGCTCTCAAGGTCGTTGACTATCTGCAATCTTCTCCCGCAGTAAAGGAAGTCCTCTATACAGGAAAGGGAGGTATGGTTTCTTTCAAAGTCGTAGATGAAGCGAAAATTCCGTCTATTTTGAACCGGTTGAGAGTCTTTACCTTTGCGGAAAGTTTGGGTGGGGTAGAGAGCTTAATCACCTACCCAGCGACGCAAACCCATATTGATGTACCGCGGGAACTACGTTATTCATATGGATTGACCGATGACTTGCTCCGTTTGTCCATCGGGATTGAGGACGCCCAAGATTTGATTCAAGATCTTCGTCAAGCACTAGAAGAGGACTAGGAGGATAGGTTATGAGTCGCTACAATTTTACGGAATACCCCAATCGCCTAGGGCAACACACCTATAAGTGGCAGGCGACAGAAGAAGATGGAGACGTCATCCCAGCTTGGATTGCTGATATGGATTTCGAAGTGCTTCCTGAAGTCCAAGAAGCAGTTCATGCCTATGCGAATCAGCTAGTCTATGGCTATACCTATGCCAGTCCAGAACTGATTGATAGCATTCGGCATTGGGAAAAAACAGAGCACGACTATGACTTTGCTTCAGAGGATGTCGTCTTCATAGAAGGGGTCGTACCGGCTATTTCAGTGGCCATCCAAGCGTTTACAAAAGAAGGCGATGCTGTTCTGATCAATACACCTGTTTACCCGCCTTTTGCACGCAGTGTCCGTCTCAACCAACGCAAACTAATTGAGAACTCGCTTGTTGAAAAAGATGGTCTCTTTCAGATCGATTTTCAACAATTAGAAAAGGATTTTCAAGAACAAAATGTCAAAATGTATGTTCTTTGTAATCCTCACAATCCTGGAGGACGCGTTTGGGAGAGAGAAACCCTGGAGAAGATTGGACGACTTTGTCAAGAATATGGTGTCCTCCTTGTTTCGGATGAAATTCATCAGGATCTGACCTTGTTTGGACATCGACATGTGAGCTTTAATACGGTTCAATCTGATTTTAAGGATTTCAGTTTGATATTGACTAGCGCGACAAAAACCTTTAATATCGCAGGGACTAAAAATTCTTTCGCAATCATTGAAAATCCCCGCCTGCGAAAAGCTTTTCAACGGAAACAACTAGCCAATAACCAGCATGAAATATCTGGACTGGGATTTTTAGCGACAGAAGCTGCTTATCGATATGGGAAGCCCTGGTTGACAGAGTTAAAGGGAATTCTGGAGCAAAATATTGAGTATGTGGTGACCGAGCTTGAAAAGAAAACCAAGATTAAAGTTATGAAACCCCAAGGGACTTATCTGATTTGGCTAGATTTTTCGGCTTATGAGCTATCCGATGAAGCCTTACAAGATAAACTTCGCCATGAAGCGAAAGTCATTTTGAATGCAGGACTGGATTTTGGTCGCGAAGGCCGGCATCATGCACGCTTAAATACCGCAGCTCCCTTCACTTTGATACAGGAGATTTGTCATCGATTGACCACATCTTTTGGAAAATAAATGCCAGAGAAAGGCATTTCCCCCATTTTGGAGCTTGATTTAAAAAATCATCTAGAGTCTCTTGACATCCTCAGGATACAGGAGTATGATAAAGACAGAAATCGGTAGGTGAGGCTACCATAAGGATACGGATGACTACCGCAAAGCAGTGGAGACACTACTCGTTGGTCAACAGTCCTGATCGCTAAGGTCAAGACTAAGCTCATTTCATCGCCTTATGGAGTTAAAGCTTGAACGGACAGTCATTAGAAGCTCGTGTTTAAGTAGAAGTAGTCTATCCGAAACCCTTGGATAGACTATTTTTAATGCCCAGCCAGTTTCTAAGGCAGGAAAAGCCACACACGACCACTATTTCGAAAGGAGAACGATGATGCAGATCGATGATCACCCCGAACCGGATACACTCAGTCTATCATTGATTTGTATCGACGGATCGAACCAGTGATGGACTCCAAATAAAAATGGAGGAAAAAATGAATCAAGTCAATGAACGCTTTAAAGCGGCTATTCAAAACACCATCAATGACACTCTGTCTGTCTACCACACCAGTCTTTCTGGGCTGACAGAGGAACAGATTGAAAAAAACCGCGCACTGTATGGCGAAAATCGCATCAGTAAGGGAAAGGAAGAGTCGATTATTCGAAAGATTTATGAATCGATCATCAATCCTTTTACGGTGATTCTGCTCGTCATCGCTTTTGTCTCTCTTGTTACCAATGTCTGGTTAGCAAAACCAGGAGAAGAAGACCCGACAACATCGATTATTATTGTTGTCTTAGTATTGATTTCTGGAGGGATTCGCTTTGTGCAGGAGCTAAGAAGCGACCGTGCGGCCAGTAATCTGTCCCAGTTGATTGTAAATACTGCCACCGTTATACGAAACAATACTGAACTCGAAGTTCCCATTGATCAGTTGGTTGTAGGAGATCTGATCAAACTGAGTGCCGGAGATATGATTCCGGCAGATATTCTCTTACTGGAATCGCGGGACTTCTTTGTCCAGCAATCTGGTCTAACAGGAGAAAGCGAGCCTGTCGAAAAAATCTGTCTCGATAAATCCAAGCAAGAAGAAACGGACAGCTTCTTGGAAAATGAATGTCTAGCCTTTATGGGAAGCAATGTCCTTTCCGGAATGGGGACTGCTTTGGTCTTAGCAGTGGGAGACGATACCATGATGGGGGCTATCGAAAAGACCATTCGTAATTTTGATGAGCCAACCTCTTTTGAACGAGAAATGAATAGCATCTCCTGGCTGTTGATCCGTCTCATGTTGGTGATGGTGCCTATTGTCTTTTTAATCAATGGATTGACCGATGGAGACTGGCTAGAGGCAGGTGTATTTGCCCTTAGTGTCGGTGTTGGCTTAACACCTGAGATGTTACCAATGATCATCACTGCAAGTCTGGCCAAAGGTTCCATTATTATGGCGAGGGAAAAGGTCGTCATCAAAAAGTTAAATGCGATTCAGGATTTAGGAGCCATTGATGTCCTGTGTACGGATAAGACAGGAACCCTAACCCAAGATGAAATTGTCTTAGAGTACCCCTTGGACATTCACGGAGAACTCGATTTAACCGTTCTTCGCCGGGCCTATCTCAATTCTTATTTTCAAACAGGATTGAAAAACCTAATGGACCGGGCGATTATCCATCGGACGGAGAAAGAAGCAGAAAAACATGAAATTGTTCGCCATCTGAACAAGGACTTTCGAAAAATTGATGAATTGCCGTTTGATTTCGAGCGACGTCGGATGAGCGTCATTGTCAAACACCAGGATGATGTCGTGAGCATGGTCACTAAGGGAGCCTTAGAAGAGATGTTGGCCATCTCTAGCTATGTGGATTACCAAGGGGAAATTAGCCCCTTGACAGATCAGGTCCGATCCGACATCTTAGCTGAAGTAGCTTATTTAAATGAACAAGGACTCCGAGTTTTAGGGGTTAGTTACAAGTCCCATTTGGATGAAACACATGCCTTTAGTGTAGCAGATGAAAGTGAGATGATTTTGACGGGATATCTAGCTTTTTTAGATCCTCCGAAACCATCTGCAGCTCCAGCCATTAAGGCTTTATCCGAATATGGTGTCGCTACAAAGATTTTGACAGGAGACAACGAGAAAGTCACTCAAGCTGTCTGTGAAAAGGTTGGCTTGGATGCAAGTCAGATCTTATTAGGCTCTGAGATCGATGAGATGGATGAGCAAGAGCTTGCTCAGGCAGTGGAGACCGTCACGATTTTTGCCAAACTTTCACCAACTCAAAAAGCTCAGATTATTTTGCAGTTGAAAAAGAATGGGCATAAAGTAGGCTACATGGGTGATGGGATCAACGATGCCCCTTCTATGAAGGTAGCAGATGTTGGGATTTCTGTCGATACAGCCGTGGACATTGCCAAAGAAACAGCGGATGTCATCTTGCTAGACAAGGATCTCATGGTCTTGGAAAAAGGTTTGGTCGAGGGGCGTAAAGTCTATGCCAATATGACCAAATATATCAAAATGACGGTCAGTTCCAACTTCGGGAATATCTTTTCTCTCTTGTTTGCCAGTGTTTTTTTGCCATTTCTACCGATGGCGCCCGTTCATCTGATCGTATTGAATTTGATTTATGACCTTTCTTGTATTGCTCTTCCGTTTGATAATGTAGACGAAGAATTTCTCAAGAAACCTCGGATTTGGGAGGCACAGTCCATTACCAAATTTATGGTTTGGATCGGTCCGATTTCTTCTATCTTTGATGTTATGACCTATCTGTTCTTGTATTTTCTGATTGTACCGATGGTTGTGGGACACGACTATGTTCATGGATCTGCAGGTGCAGCGGAGTTTATACTCCTCTTTCAAACAGGATGGTTTATTGAATCCATGTGGTCTCAAACCATGGTCATCTACATGCTTCGCTCACCGAAGATTCCTTTCTTACAAAGTCGACCAGCATTTTCTGTGCTCGTCACGACCTTGGCAGCAGCTTTCTTTGTCACCCTGCTTCCTTATACACCGTTAGCGTCCGTCCTTAAACTGGGCCAGCTCAACGGACTTTATTTCCTCTTATTGGTAGCCATTATCTTGCTTTACATGTTAAGTGTAACGTTTGTGAAACGCTTGTATATTCAACGTTACAAGGAATGGTTATAAGAGGAAAGATGAGAAAAATCTGATTTTTAGTTTGCGAATTAGAAATTCTTATAGATGGCGTTTTTCTAAAAATCTGCTATAATAGGAACAGCAAAAAATCCGAGAAAGGAATAGAAAATGGGAAAAGCAGAAGTCATCAATCACCCACTAATCCAACATAAACTCTCTATTTTACGACGCACTGAGACCTCTACCAAGGTCTTTCGAGAGCTGGTAGATGAGATTGCGATGCTGATGGGCTATGAAGTTCTTCGGGACCTTCCTCTTGAAGATGTGGAAATCCAAACCCCAATTACAAGGACAGTCCAAAAGCAACTGGCAGGGAAGAAACTAGCGATTGTCCCTATCCTTCGTGCAGGGATTGGAATGGTAGATGGATTGGTTAGTCTGGTTCCTGCAGCAAAAGTGGGTCATATCGGGATGTACCGCGATGAAGAAACGCTTCAACCAGTTGAGTATCTGGTTAAGTTACCAGACGATATTAGTCAACGCCGCATCATTGTGGTAGACCCAATGTTGGCAACGGGAGGATCTGCTATCTTAGCAGTGAATTCTCTTAAATTACGTGGGGCTCATCAGATTAAGTTTGTTTGCTTGGTCGCAGCTCCAGAAGGAGTCAAGGCTCTTCAGGAAGCACATCCAGATGTAGACATTTTTATGGCTGCTCTCGATGATCATCTAAATGAACATGGCTATATCGTTCCTGGTCTAGGAGATGCTGGAGACCGGCTTTTCGGGACCAAATAAGAGAATCATACAATTTGAAAAACGGCTCTTCATTTCTTTTGGGGTGAAGGCTGTTTTTTTGATTTCCAAAAGTAGGCGAGAAGAGCGAAAACCATACTTTTTATTTGACCATATTTGACCAAAAAAGGTATAATGACTGTAATACATCAATGGATATAAAGGAGAATACGACATGATTCCAGTAGTAATTGAACAAACTAGTAGAGGCGAACGTTCCTACGATATTTATTCTCGTCTCTTAAAAGACCGAATCATCATGGTCACTGGACCAGTTGAGGATCAAATGGCCAACTCGATTATCGCGCAATTGCTCTTTTTAGATGCCCAAGATCATACAAAAGACATCTATATGTATGTCAATACACCAGGAGGCTCTGTATCAGCTGGTCTTGCAATTGTAGACACGATGAATTTCATCAAATCGGACGTTCAAACGATCGTCATGGGGATGGCTGCTTCAATGGGAACCATTATCGCTTCTAGCGGTGCAAAAGGGAAACGCTTTATGTTGCCTAATGCAGAATACATGATCCACCAACCAATGGGAGGTACAGGGGGAGGTACCCAACAGACAGATATGGCGATTGCCGCAGAACATTTGCTTAAGACACGTCATAATTTGGAAAAAATCCTTTCAGAAAACTCTGGCCAACCGATTGAGAAAGTTCATGCGGATGCCGAACGAGACAATTGGATGAGTGCACAGGAAACTCTAGAATACGGATTTATTGATCAAATTATGGAAAATGACCAATTAAAGAAATAAGGATATTGAATGGAGAGTGGGACAGAAATCGGTCATTCCTTAAAATTCGATTTGGTCGTCCCAGCTGCGCACAGTTGAGTAGGGCTGTAAATGCTGATGAAATCAGCCTAGTAGAGCCCACTCAACCACTGCGTCTTGCTCGACCATCCAAAAACAATGGAGAGGCTAGGACTTTTGTCCCAGCCTCCTTTTTGCAAAGCTGGTGAGAGATGCTTCCCCTATTTTAGCAAGAGACCAGTATGAATCCTCCTCTACATTTTTAATTGAATTTTTGATATAATAAGAAGGTGAAGGAGTCGTTTTATGTGGGAAAAAATCAACCGAAATGGTCTCATCGTTTATTTACATTACAATCGAGACGTACGAAAATTAACCAAGTATGGGGATATCTTGTATCATTCGAAAAAAATGCGCTATGTCCTTCTTTACCTCAAGCAAGAGGAGTTAGAAGATACCCAAGCCCTTTTAGAAACGGAAAAGTTTGTGAAAAAAGTGCTTCCTTCCTATCAAAAGGAGATTGACAAGGATTTTGTGGGCAATTTATTACGTTAGAAAAGGCTTTCAACTAGATGAAAGCCTTTTTATAGTGTGCTTTCATTGACAATTATCTGACAATTCTGTATATTAGTACTTAAGACTTTTTTAAGAATATAAAGGAGTAAGATGTATGTTTAAAAAAATCGCACTAGGAGGACTTGTAGCACTCTCTGCAATCACCCTAGTAGCATGTGGGAAGTCACCTGATGTGACGGCCAATGCAAAAGGAAACGAATCCTCCAAAGACACCATCAAAATTGGTGTCAATATGGAACTCTCAGGGGCTGTAGCAGCCTATGGAAAAGCGGAGTTAAATGGGATTGAGCTAGCCGTGGATGAAATCAACGCTGCTGGTGGTGTGGATGGTCGTAAGATCGAATTGATCACCAAGGACAACAAATCAGAGACGGCTGAAGCCTCGACAACGGCGACAAACTTAGCTGTGCTCAACCATGTGGACGCCATCATCGGGCCAGCGACATCTGGTGCGACAGCAGCTTCTAGCTTGGTTTCACAAAAGACGGGAGTTCTCCTCTTGTCACCTTCCGGAACGCAAGATAATCTGACCATCAACACAGATGGTACGACCAAGAAGTATGTCTTTCGGACGACCTTCAAGGATAGCTACCAAGGACAAGTCTTGGCCCAATATGTAACGGACAATATGAAGGCAAAAAAAGTCGTCCTTTACTATGATAATTCCTCTGACTATGCTCAAGGGATTGCAGCGGAGTTCAAACGCCAATATAAGGGAGATATCGTAGCAGAATCCACCTTTATCGCTGGTGATAAAGACTATAAAGCTGCCTTGACCCGCTTTAAGGACTTGGACTATGATGCAATCGTGATGCCAGGCTACTATACTGAAACAGGGATTATCACCAAGCAGGCACGGGAAATGGGGATTACCCAACCGATTTTAGGTCCAGATGGCTTTAGTGATGCTACCTTTGTCCAGTTGGCTGGGACGAAAAATGCAACAGATGTCTATTATGTTTCAGGATATTCCACTAAGGTCAATCTGAGTAACAAGGCGACAGCTTTCATTGCCAATTTCAAGAAACGCTACAAGGAAGAGCCAAATATGTTTGCTGCTCTAGCGTATGACTCAGTCTATATGGTTGCAGAAGCTGCAAAAGGAAGTAAGAACTCGACTGAAATTGCAGATAATTTAGCGAAATTGAAAGATTTCGAGGGAGTAACTGGAACGATGACCATTGACGATCAGCACAATCCAATCAAACCGGCCCTTATCGTTAAAATGGAAAACGGAGCTGAAGCTTCCGCGACACCTGTTGAAGTCACTCAAAAATAGGAGAGTTTGGTCAGAGAACAATGTCTTTGTTTCAAACAAATTTAAAAAAGTAGAAAGTTTGGTATTTTATGTCAAGTCAAATCTTACATCAGCTTGTAAATGCCATTGTAACGGGGAGTATCTTTGCCTTGCTGGCCCTAGGATATACCATGGTATATGGAATCATCAAGTTGATCAACTTCGCACATGGTGATATTTTCATGCTGGGGGCGTTTATTGGCTATTATCTCTTTAGCCATATGAACCTTGCACCTTATCTCACCTTTATTCCTTCAGAGGAATGGCGTTTTTACATCACTCTGGTTGTCGTGATTGTGATCACTATGGTAATCACGGCGATGATTGGGATGATCATCGAGTTTTTAGCCTACCGTCCAATTCGAGGGGCCTCGCGGATCTCAGCTCTGATAACCGCTATCGGGGTATCTTTCTTCTTGGAATACGGAATGGTCTTTCTTGTCGGAGCACAACCACGCTCCTATCCTGAAAGTGCCCTTGTCATCAAACCGCTTCAGATTGGTTCATGGACCTTTGATTTCATTACCAATGCAGAATTTATCATATTTATCGTTGCGATTGCTCTGATGTTCATTCTTCAGTTTGTCGTGAAGCGTACAAAGATGGGGAAAGCCATGCGTGCAGTGTCAGTCGATAGTGATGCGGCGCAGTTGATGGGGATCAATGTGAATTCTACGATTAGCTTTACCTTTGCCTTAGGGTCTGCTCTGGCAGGAGCTGCTGGGGTATTGATTCCCTTGTCGCAACCATCGATTGAACCCTTGATGGGGATGGTTCCAGGGATTAAAGCCTTTGTGGCTGCAGTTCTTGGAGGAATCGGGATTATCCCAGGTGCGGCCCTTGGTGGTTTCTTGATCGGGGGCGTAGAAACAGTGACAGTTGCTCTTGGATTCTCCAACTTCCGAGATGCGATTGTTTACATCGTCTTGATCTTAATCTTGTTGGTTCGTCCGGCTGGAATTCTCGGAAAAAATGTGAAAGAGAAGGTATAGGAGATGAAAAAAAATCTAAAGGTAAATGCAACCTGGCTTATTCTCATCCTTGCCATGTTTGCTCTTTTGAAAATAGCTGAAGTAACAGGCCTGATGAATATGTATTATGTTCAAATCTTGATGGGGATTGGAGTTTCCATCTTAATGGGCTTGGGAACAAATTTGGTTCTTGGTTTTACAGGACAATTCACCTTGGGACAGGCTGGTTTTATGGCTATCGGAGCTTATGCCTCTGCTATCCTGACAAGACAAACCCCAACTTATGATGCTTTTTACTTATCTATGCTAGTGGGAGTCCTCATCGCAGCCTTGGTGGCTATTGTTTTTGGTCTACCAACCCTCCGTTTGAAAGGGGATTATCTAGCTATCGCAACTCTTGGAATGGCTGAGATTATTCGAAAAGTAATTGAAAATGGTGGGGATTTGACCAACGGTCCGGCTGGAATTACCAACATTCTTCCATATACAGATTGGCAAGTCGTTTTTTGGATTGTCGTGATTGTGACGATTTTAGTTCTGAATTTTCTTCGTTCTTCCATCGGGCGCCAAGCGATTACCATTCGGGAGGATGAAATCGCAGCAGAAGCAATGGGTGTCAATGTCACGAAGATGAAAGTCATTATCTTTGTGATCGGGGCGATGATTTCTGCGATTGCGGGCTCGATCTATGCAAGTTATATTGGAGTTGTGGTACCAAGCAACTTCCGAATTATGAATTCGATTGATTATCTGATTATTGCAGTTTTGGGTGGTTTGGGATCCATCACCGGAACCATTATTGCAGCTTTTGTTTTGGGGATTCTCAATATGTACCTACAAAACTTTGCAGAACTTCGGATGATTATCTATTCATTGGCATTGGTTCTTGTCATGCTCTTCCGTCCAGAAGGTTTGTTAGGAACAAAAGAGTTGGTCCTTTCCAAATTCTTTTCGAAGAAAAAGGAGGCAGGTAAATAATGGCACTTCTTGAAGTAAAAAAATTAACGAAACATTTTGGGGGCTTAACAGCCGTCAGTGATGTGTCCATGGAACTGAATGAAGGGGAATTGGTTGGCTTAATCGGTCCGAATGGGGCTGGGAAAACGACCTTGTTCAACCTCTTGACGGGTGTTTATGTCCCTTCAGAAGGAACAGTGACCTTAGATGGAGCGGTTTTAAACGGAAAATCACCTTATAAAATTGCTTCTCTTGGCTTGTCTCGAACCTTTCAAAATATCCGTTTATTCAAAGATATGACTGTATTAGAAAATGTCTTGATTGGGATGGCCAACCACCATTCGTCACACGTATTGTCTTCTTTGTTCCGACTTCCTACATACTATAAGAGTGAAGAAAAGCTAAGAGAAAAAGCTTTGGAATTGTTGTCTATTTTTCATTTGGATGGAGAAGCGGAGACACTAGCAAAAAACTTGGCCTACGGTCAGCAACGACATTTGGAAATTGTTCGTGCTTTGGCGACGGAGCCCAAAATTCTCTTTTTGGATGAGCCAGCGGCAGGGATGAATCCTCAAGAGACGGCTGAATTGACGCAGTTAATTCGTCGAATCAAGGATGAATTTGGAATTACCATTATCTTGATTGAACATGATATGAACTTAGTCATGGATGTAACTGAGCGGATCTATGTATTAGAATATGGTCGCTTGATTGCCCATGGTACTCCGGAAGAAATTCGCAAAGACAAGCGCGTGATTGAAGCATACTTAGGAGGTGAAGCCTAATGTCTCTGTTAAAAGTTGAAAATCTATCCATTCGCTATGGTGCGATTGAAGCTGTAAAGGATATTTCCTTTGAAGTGAATGAAGGCGAGGTTGTCACCTTGATTGGGGCAAATGGTGCTGGAAAAACTTCCACGCTTCGTGCTATTTCAGGTCTAGAGAAGGTATCGAGTGGACGGATTCTTTATGACGGGCAGGAGATTCAAAAGGTTCCAGCCCGCAAGATTGTGGCGTCAGGTTTATCTCAGGTTCCAGAAGGACGACATGTCTTTCCAGGTATGACCGTTCTTGAAAACTTAGAGATGGGAGCCTTCCTGCAAACAGATAAGGACAAGAACTTACTGAATCTCAAAAAGGTCTTTGCTCGTTTTCCACGTTTGGAAGAGCGGAAAAACCAGGATGCTGCCACGCTATCCGGGGGAGAACAACAAATGTTAGCGATGGGACGTGCCTTGATGAGCCAACCGAAGTTACTCCTTTTGGATGAGCCTTCTATGGGGCTAGCTCCTATCTTTATCCAGGAAATCTTTGATATTATTCAAGACATTCAAAAACAAGGAACGACCGTTCTCTTAATCGAGCAAAATGCCAATAAAGCACTTGCGATTGCAGATCGGGGATATGTGTTGGAAACTGGGAAGATCGTCTTATCTGGTACAGGTAAGGAATTGCTGGCTTCTGAGGAAGTCCGGAAGGCTTACCTAGGTGGCTAGGATAAAAGATCTACAATCAGTTTGCTAGAGGATAAAAATCCAGGAAACGGTTTCAAAATATGGTATACTAGTACTAGAAACTGGTTGATGAAAGGAAGGAGACTTCATGGCGGTAAAAGATTTTATGATTCGCAAGGTGATCTATATTTCGCCTGAAACGACTGTCGCAGCCGCAGCGGATTTGATGCGTGAAAAAGGCATTCACCGATTACCAGTAATGGAAAATGATCGATTAGTGGGCTTGGTGACGGAAGGAACCATCGCAGAAGCGAGCCCTTCAAAAGCGACGAGTCTATCTATTTATGAAATGAATTATCTACTCAACAAAACCAAGATTAAAGATGTGATGATTCGGGATGTGATTACCATTTCTCGTTTTGACAGTTTAGAGGATGCAGCACATATCATGATCACCCATAAAATTGGTATTTTACCAGTCGTGGATGGGGATCAGTTGTTTGGGATTATTACCGATAGAGATGTGATGCGGGCTTTTCTAAAGGTTTCTTCCTATGGAGAATCTGGTTTACGTCTTCGTTTTCATGTGAAAGACGAAGTTGGGATTTTAGCGACGATTGTGAGCCTCATCGCAGAAGCTGGCTATAATATTATCACGACGGTTCAAGTGCCAAAGGATGATGGGACGGAAATTATTGAAATCCAGCTAGCACAAGGTGCAGATGCAGAGAAACTTCAAGTTCTCTTCCGGAATGCTGGTATTGAGCTAAGTGATATCCAGGAAACACAGGCTCGTTCATAGCCGGATTTAGATGCTTATAATGAGCATTATCAAACGAAACATCATAAAAGAGAGTGGGACAGAAATCGGTCATTCCTTAGCATTCGATTTGGTCGTCCCCCCTCCGCACAGTTGAGTAGGGCTGTAAAAGCGGATGAACTCAGCCTAGTAGAGCCCACTCAACCACTGCGTCTTGCTCGACAATTCAAAAACAACAAAGAGGCTAGGACTTTTGTCCCAGCCTCTTTGTCATATAAGGGCTATCCTGAAATGAATCGATTCTTGAGATAGGTGTGTGATACCTAATGTTTTTGCAGGGGAAGATTATTTTCATCTAAGGTAAAGCCTTGTCCTAACACTTCAGAAGCATCCGTAATGGTAATAAAGGCAGTCGGATCAATCTGATGGATTAATGCCTTTGTTTCCGCGAGTTGCTGACGATCGATCACTGTATACACGATATTTAAGTCTGTTCGGCTATAAAAGCCTTGTCCCTTGATGAAGGTAATCCCCCGTTCGATATCTCGGTCAATAGCAGTCGCCAACTCCTCTGATTTTGTGGTCATGATCATGATCCCCTTGCTACCATACCCAGCATCCCCTACTAGGTCGATCATTCTAGAGGCAATGAAGACAAAAACCATCGTATACAGCACGAGTCGAAGGTCTTTGGCGACTAAAATTGTTACCAAGAGCACACAGATATCGATGGCAAGCATGGCTCTTCCAATCGTAACCTGGGGGAAGTATTTGTGGATGATACGGGCCACGATGTCTCCTCCCCCAGTGGTCCCTCCGAGTCGGAAAATCAAACCTAAGCCCAATCCCATAATTAAGCCAGCGAGAATGACGATCAGGAACAAGTCGCCCTCTAGGTTGATATCGAATTTAATTTTTTCAAAAATGGCCAGCCAGATAGACATGGAAAAGGTTCCAATTAGGCTGTATAAAAGAGTTTGCTTCCCTAATAAATGCCAACCGGCTAAGAAAATAGGGATATTGAGAATGGCGTTCATAAGAGACGGTTGGATACCAAATAGATAAAAGATAATCAAATTGATACCGGTCAATCCGCCTTCATACAAATGAGCTGGAATCAGTAAATAAGTAAGGCCAAATGAAAATAAACCAGCCCCTAGGATAATGAAGAATGTATCTTTAATTTTTGTCATGAAGGTCCTCTTTTTCTTTCCATTTTTCATTTTAGCAAAAAGGCCAAATGCCTGCAACAGGGTGTCAGGTGAATTTTGCTTAAAAATTTGATAAAATAGAGAAAAAAGAATGAGAAGAGGACTCGAATGAAAAGGGGATTAATGATTAGCTTAGAAGGTCCAGATGGATCTGGAAAAACCAGTGTCTTGCGGGAGCTTTCTACTCTATTAAATGCAGATGGCATCGATGTAGAGAGCACACGTGAGCCTGGTGGCGTTGTGATTGCGGAAGAGATCCGACAGTTAATCCTCAACCCTCAACATACGAGTATGGATGTGAAGACGGAGCTTTTGCTTTATATCGCGGCAAGAAGACAACATTTGGTGGAAAAAATCTTACCAGCTTTGGCAGCTAAGAAGCTCCTTTTGGTGGACCGTTTTATTGACTCTTCTGTCGCTTACCAAGGATTTGGTCGAGGCTTAGCGATTGAGGATATTCAATGGCTGAATCACTATGCAACGGACGGTTTAAAACCGGATTTAACCTTATATTTAGATATTACAGCAGAAGAAGGGCTGGCGCGTATTGCTCAAAATCGGTCTGATGATATCGATCGCTTGGATATGGAGACGTTGGATCTTCATCAGCGTGTACGAGAAGGCTATCTTTCTCTTTTGGAACAAGAACCAGATCGACTGGTCAAGATTGATGCCAGTCAACCTTTGGACAAGGTAGTCCAAGATACTGTAGAGGTTGTAAGGAGGAAACTTTCCCAATTATGATCAGCTACGAAAAACTCAAGAGTGGGCAAAAGGACATTTTTGAACGGTTTGATCGTGTCTTGGCACAGAGAAACTTAGCCCATGCTTATCTTTTTTCAGGGGGCTTTTTGGCTTATGATATGGTACTTTATCTAAGTCAGTCTCTTTTTTGCCAAGAGTCAAAGGACCACCGACCATGTGGACACTGCCGTACTTGTCGCTTGATTGCCCAAGAAGAGTTTTCAGATGTGACAGTTTTGTCGCCTCAGGGGAATATGATTAAGACAGAAACTGTCCGTGAATTGGTCCGCAAGTTTTCCCAGTCGGGCTTTGAGTCCGGTCAGCAAGTCTTTATCATTCGGGATGCTGAAAAAATGCATGCAAACGCCGCCAACTCCCTCCTAAAAGTAATGGAAGAACCACAAAGTGCGATTCATCTTTTCTTGTTGACCGAGCAGGAAGACCTCATCTTGCCTACAGTACGCAGTCGGACTCAGATTGTCTCTTTTCCTAAGAATTTGCCTGTGATGGAACGCTTCTTGGAAGAGGGAGGCCTCTTAAAAAATCAGGCACAGGTGCTGGCCCAGCTTGCGAGTGATTGGACAGAATGCGAAGTGCTGTTAGCGGATAAACGCTTACTAGATGGTTTAGGGCAAGTCCAACAGTTTGTCAGTCGGCTTCTCTCAAACCCGCAACAAGCCTACCTATTGGTTCCTGGTCTTGCCTCAGGAGCCGCGGATAAAAGTGAACAGGGGCGACTTATAGATATGTTAAGTTTGACATTAGCCCAACAGTTGCAAGAAAAAAAAGCCCAAGCTTATTTGAAACACGTCAGTATCCTACGCCAGATGTGGCAGAGAAATGTTAGTCTACAAAATGCTTTGGAATATATGATTTTACAGGTAAAGTAACCCAATGAAGGAAGAAAAATGGATAAAAAGGAAATTTTTGATTCACTAGATAGACTTTCCCAGAGTTTAATGATGATCCTCCCTGAGGTTGAAGAGATCAAAAAACATATGCAGGGAGTAATTGAAGAAAATACGGCCCTACGCTTAGAGAATGCTAAGTTAAGGGAACGCCTGATTTTGGAAGAAACTGCAAGGACAGGCGATTCATCGAAAGATAGTTTGACACAGTTAACCAATATTTATGATGATGGTTTTCATGTTTGCAACCAATTTTATGGACAGCGGAGAGATAATGATGAACCCTGTATGTTCTGCTTAGAATTATTGGATCGAGAATAAAATGAAAGTACAAAAATCCTTTAAGGGCCAGTCTTCTTTCGGAACACTCTATTTGGTCCCTACCCCGATTGGGAATCTCGAGGACATGACTTTTCGAGCTATTGATACCTTGAAATCGGTCCAATTGATCGCAGCAGAGGATACTCGAACAACGGGGATCTTACTCAAGCACTTCGGGATTGAAACACGACAAGTTTCTTTTCATGAGCACAATGCGAAAGAAAAACTTCCCTTCTTAATCGAACGATTGAAATCAGGATCCTGTGTTGCCCAAGTTTCGGATGCCGGCCTGCCCTCTATTTCGGATCCTGGTCATGATTTGGTGAGCTTGGCCGTAGAGGAGGATATTCCGGTAGTGGCTTTACCTGGCCCTTCAGCGGGAATTACCGCCTTGATCGCGTCCGGTCTGGCTCCGCAGCCTCATATCTTTTATGGTTTTTTGCCTCGAAAAGCAGGAAAGCAGAAAGAGTTTTTTGAAGAAAAGAAGTATTATCCAGAAACACAGATTTTCTATGAATCTCCTCACCGCATGGTGGATACTTTACGAAATATGCTCGCAGTCTATGGGAACCGATCCGTTGTCATTGTGAGAGAGCTCACCAAGCTTTATGAAGAGTATCAGCGCGGGAAGATAGAAGAACTCTTGTCTTATCTAAGAGACCATCCACTCAAGGGAGAATGTCTTCTCATCGTCGAGGGTGCTGAAGAAGGGCAACCTCTTATAGGAGAGACAAAAGGAGACCCAATCGGAGAGGTACGTGATTTGATTGCCCAAGGAAAGAAACCAAATCAGGCCATCAAAGAAGTGGCGAAGCGCCATCAGCTAGTCCGGCAAGAACTTTACCAAGAATACCATCAGAAAGAAGGAAATACTGACAATGGAGATTAGATTAGCGCATCCCAATGAAGTGGAGCAGATTATAGGTATTATTGAGGATGCAAAAAAGATGCTAGCGGAAGATGGAATCGATCAATGGCAAGACGGCTACCCGGATGAAGATACTATTTTTGAAGATATCTTAGAAAATCGTGCCTTTGTTGGTCTCATCGATGGAGAGATCGTGGCTTATGCAGCCTTGTATAAGGGGAATGAGGCGAGTTACAATGACATCTATGAAGGCAAATGGATGCACAATCACTATATGTATATCACCTTTCACCGCGTCGCGGTCTCCCGCCAGTATACTGGCCAAGGGATTGCCCAGACTTTCTTGCAAGGCTTGATTGAAGGGGAGAAGGGCCCAGATTTTCGATGTGATACGCATCCGGATAACCACAAGATGCAGCATTTGCTTGAAAAGTTAGGATTTACATACTGTGGGAAGGTTCCACTAAGTGGTGTTCGATTGGCCTATCAAAAAATCAAACGGAGTGGTGAGAAGAGCTTATTTCAAGAAATCAGTGAAGAGGATCGTTGGATGTTGGGAGCGACAGACTAAAGATGGAAACGATTCGCTATTGTAAGCAGATTTATCCGTCCCCTTTAGGAGATATTTCCATCGTAACGAGTCAAAAAACCTTGCATGGACTTTGGTTTTGGGACCAACGTCATAAGGAGGCAAAGGTTGATGAGCTACAGATGGTTCGAACGCCTCTACATGAGCAGGTTTTTCACTGGTTAGACGCCTATTTTTCTGGAAATTTCCTGACACTAGACATTGAACTAGCTCATTCAGGGACTCCTTTTCAAGAAGCAGTATGGGCACAATTGAGAGAGATTCCACTTGGCAAGACAAAGACCTATAAAGAAATAGGGAATCAGCTGGGCTGTTCCTCCTCACAAGCTATCGGGAATGCGGTTTCTCGCAATCCTTTTAGTATCCTTGTCCCCTGCCACCGAGTGATCGGGACAAATGGAAGTCTAAAGGGATATGCGGGTGGTCTAGCGAGAAAAAACTGGTTATTACAACATGAAGGTTACTTTGAAAAGGAGAAGATATGTATACCCTCTACCAATATCCAAACTGTACAACCTGTAAAAAGGCCTTGAGAGAATTAGAAAACCTGGGTTGGTCGGTCAAGATTGTCAATATTAAAGACACACCACCGACTAGAGATGAAATACAAGAGTGGTTAAGTAGTGACCATCTACCAATCAAACAACTTTTTAATACTTCTGGTCAAGTATATAGAGAATTAGGACTAAAAGACAAGCTCCAGCAAATGTCTCAAGAAGAAGCTGTACAGCTCTTAGCGAGTAACGGGATGCTGATCAAGCGGCCACTGCTTGTGAAAGATCATCACTTGCTGCAAGTGGGCTATCGAACCCCTTATCAAGCATTAGAAGAAAACAAGAAAAGGTGAAAAGTGAACTGCACCCCAAAAGTTAGA
>NZ_KQ969506.1:706826-710033 GCF_001578875.1 Streptococcus sp. DD13 | reverse complement strand
CCAGCACTCAAAAACTCTACTTATCACAAGTATTAGATGGTTTTAACAGTGAAATCGTTGCTTATAATCTTTCTACGTCGCCGAATTTAGTACAAGTAAAAGCTATGCTAGAACAAGCTTTTACAGAGGACCATTACGAAAATACAATTCTCCACAGTGACCAAGGATGGCAATACCGACACGATTTCTATCATCATTTTTTAGAGGAGAAAGGAATCCAGCCATCTATGTCACGTAAGGGGAATAGCCCAGATAATGGAATGATGGAATCTTTCTTTGGCATTCTTAAGTCCGAAATGTTTTATGGGTATGAGAAGACGTTTCAGTCACTTGAGCAATTGGAACAAGCTATTGTAGACTACATTGATTACTACAACAATAAACGAATTAAGATCAAATTAAAAGGACTTAGTCCTGTGAAGTACAGAACTAAATCCTTTAATTAAATTATTTGTCTAACTTTTTGGGGTCAGTACAAAGAATCACCTTTTTTTTTATATGGTAACCAAAGAAAAGGAAGTGTAAGAAAAGCAACAATCAGCTTTCGAAAAGAAGACTCACTGTTGCTTAGGGAAAGTCGAAAAATGTTACTTCATAGTTGGGAAGAGAAGGACATCACGGATGGTCGTGGTGTCTGTTAGAAGCATTACCAAGCGGTCGATACCAATCCCTAACCCACCAGTTGGTGGCATACCATATTCAAGGGCTTCAACATAGTCATAGTCGACACCTGTTGCCTCGTCATCTCCCAATTCTTTGGCTGCAGCTTGTGCTTCGAATCTCTCCAATTGATCAATTGGGTCGTTTAGCTCAGTAAAGGCGTTTCCGTATTCTTTTGTCATGATAAAGAGTTCGAAACGGTCGGTAAAGCGTGGGTCATCCGCATTCTTTTTGGCTAGTGGTGAGACAGCCACAGGGTGACCATAGACAAAGGTTGGCTGAATCAAGGTTTCCTCGACAAATTCTTCGAAGAAGGCGTTGATAATATGGCCGACCTCAGTGTAGTGTTTTTCTACAGGAACCCCTTTTTCCTTGGCCAAGGCTGCAGCCTCTTCAAAAGTTAGCTCTTGCCAGAAGTCAACACCAGTGATGTCTTTAATAGCGTCTACCATGTGGATCCGTTTGAAAGGTTCATTAATCTTGATTTCCACATCTTGGTAGACGACAGGTTCCTCCCCTTTGACAGCTTTTGTCACGTGTTGGATAATCCCTTCAGTCAAGTCCATGATGTCTTGGAAGTCCGCATAAGCTTGGTAAGCTTCGATGGTCGTAAATTCTGGGTTATGTGTGGCGTCCATCCCTTCGTTACGGAAGATGCGTCCAATTTCGTAAACGCGCTCCATACCACCAACAATCAGGCGTTTGAGGTGAAGTTCTGTGGCGATACGCAGGACCATATCCATATTTTGGGCGTTGTGATGGGTAATAAAAGGTTTAGCTGCAGCACCACCAGCTTCATTGTGTAAGATTGGTGTTTCTACTTCCAGGAAGCCAAGACTGTCCATGTAGCGACGGATTTCAGAAATGACCTTAGACCGTGTGATGAACCGATCAAAGCTACCCCGGTTGGAGATGAGGTCAAGATGCCGTTTACGGTAGATGGTCTCTACATCTGAAAGTCCGTGGAATTTCTCAGGAAGTGGGCGTAGGGCCTTGGACAAGTGGGTGATATGGGTGGCCTTGATAGACAATTCTCCCATATCGGTCCGCATGATTTCCCCTTCAACACCTAGGAAGTCCCCAAGGTCAGCTTTTTTGAAAATTTCATAATTTTCTTCACCGACTGCATCTTTGCGAACATAAATTTGGATTTGCCCTTCGCGGTCTTGGATATGGGCAAATCCGACTTTTCCTTTTCCACGTTTGGTCATGAGACGACCAGCAATGATAGCTGTCTCATTCAAGTCATGAAGCTGATCCTTGTCCAAGTCAGCATATTTTTCTTTTAATTGGGCTGAGTTGTGACTGCGTTCAAAGCGTTTTCCAAAAGGATCGATTCCTTGTTCCACTAAAGCGGCCATTTTTTCTCGGCGAACAATTTGTTGGTCATTTAATTCTTCGGTATGGTGTGACATAGTTTCCTCCAATAGTAATCTTCCTTATTTTACCACAGATAGGGTGAAAAATCAGCACTTTATCCTTTTTCCAAAAAGAAAAGTCTAGATCGCATATCTAGACTTCTCCTTCGGTTAGATGAGCAAACTCTGCCTGGACAAAGTCAGCGAGTAACTGACTGTCAATACGGATAGAGCGACCAATTTCACCTGCGGATACAATCATCCGTCCGGCTTGTCTGGCCTGCTCGTCGATGTAGATAGGGAAGCGGTGTTTCTGACGGATACCAACAGGATTGTTGGCCCCATGAACATAACCTGTTGTTTTTTCGAGATCCTTCTGAGGGATCATGGATACCTTTTTATTTCCTGATATTTTAGCTAGCTTCTTTTCTGACAGGTGTTCTGTCAGGGGAATAATCCCAATAATAGGCCCTGATTTATCGCCAATGAGGGCCAGTGTCTTATAGATATCAGAAGTGGTAATGCCCTCAGGGAGTTGTCCAGAATGGGCATTGATTTCTAGGCTATCGTGTGGGATGTTTGCTTTATCTAAGATTTGATCCACTAAGGTTTTTTTGATTTTTTTCTTCTTACTCATAAGTTTATCTTCTCCAAGACCTTATTTTACCAGAAAAGTCTGGAGAAAAAAAGTCAGCTACGTTCGGAGAGGGATGATGAGGAAAGATAGAGCGATGTTCTAACGACGGAAAAATTGAGGCCGTGCCTGGTACAAGAGCCGCAGTGCGATGATCGTTAAGATAGTCGATGGTAAGACATAGGTGAAATTGTAGGAGAAAGAGTAGATCCAGACAGGTGTTCCGGCAGGAGCATAGTCTGCATAGAAGATCATTCCAGAGAGGAAACTACCTAGCAACCTCATGCTTCCACCCAAAAATCCCGCAGCAGTTATCCAAATGGAAGCAGAGAAGGCTGTTGGATCTTGCAGGAATTTTCGTGAAAAAAGTCCTCCGAAACCAATTCCGGCATAAGCAAGTCCATAGTCGAGAGCGACTTGAAAGATATTCAAAAAATAGCCACCGAAAAAGAGTTGGACAAGACCTACAATCAGTCCAGAAAGACATCCCCATAGTAGACCGTGGCGGAGAGCGAGTAGTAAAATAGGCAACATAACGAGTGAGATGGAGCCCCC
>NZ_KQ969506.1:649188-706796 GCF_001578875.1 Streptococcus sp. DD13 | reverse complement strand
TAACTGAAACAGCATGAAGCGGTCCAAGATTAATCCGATTGCTGAAAAAAGAGCCACTTCGCTAAGTGTTTGCAAATGAGTGCGTGTAGACATAAAAGAACCTCCTTAGGTGAAAGGAGGCCCATGAAAAAAAGCAAGCAGACACAATCCCTACGCTAGTACGAACTAGATCAGGTTTGAGGATTTTGCAGATGCAATCTCAGCCAGAGGCACTCCTTTGTGATAGTTTTTTGACGAATAAGCAGTCAAAATAAAAATTATAAACAAAAATTAGTTAGCAGATCCGCCGAATAGCTTTTTGTAGACTTCATTTGGATCTTTTAGGGTGGTTAAAATATTGAGATCCAGGCTATTGGCAAATCCATTTAGATGACCTTCAGAAGTATATTGATGGAGGTCATAGTCAATATCGGTATTTGGTGCGGCATCAAAATAACCATTGTTGCTACCATAAATCGGAATCCAGACAGAATCAAATTTATCTGTATTGATGCTGTGTTCATTCATGAAATAGGTTCCGATATAGATACCAATTTTTTTCGCTCCCAGACTAGAGAGTTCAGATCGAAAAGCTTCAACACCTGCATTCATATCCGACATGGTTTTTTCTTCTACATCGATCCAGTAAAAGGTCGGATGATAGGGACTAGCAGCCTTGTAAAAACTTTGGGCTTCTTGTCGCATGGACTCGTCACTGGTACCTGTCGCATAGGCATATACAGCAACAGGGATTCCGCGAGCTTGAAACTCTTTGATGTGCGTTTCAAAGGCTTTGTCTAATCCGTTCGCATCTGAGGCGGTATTGTCTTTTTTCGTGCTGGAACCGCTTTGAACCCGAAGGATCACTCCAGAGATATTTTGGGACAAAGTGTCATAATCAATATCTTGAGGGAGTTGCCATCCAGAAAGATCAATAATCGGTTTCATGGTGAGGGCGTTATCAATATGCACTAACTGAGTAGTTGACGAAGCTGTCGTGGCATTTTGAGACGCTGTTGAACGAGGAGGATCGGACTTGCCTATTTCGTTGATTGTCTCAACTACTCCGTAGTTCATGATGAAAAAAATCATGAGAACTGCGAAGAAGAGATAGACAAAAATAGGTTTAATTTTCTTTCTCATCCGTTTTATTTTACCTTAAAAACCTTTTAAAAGTCAATAAAGAAGCCCTGAATAGAAAATTTTTCTTGACTTCTAGCTCTTTTTGAGATAGCTTAAAGAAGTATGAAAAAACAGAAGCAACAGCTAAGGTCTCTTCAGTACCTGACCCAAATTGCGATGTTAGCTGCCCTAGCAATTGTCTCTAGGCAGGTATTTGCCCCTTATCCGAATATTAAACCCATCACGGCTATTTTTCTGGTGACAGGTCTTTACATGGGCTATTGGCCCAGTTTTTGGGTGATGGCCATCACCATGCTGATCACTAGTTTTTATCTAGGATTTGGAGTGATCGTTTTATGGCAGATTGTCTCTTTTGGGCTAGTCTTGGGAGTTTGGCAATTACTCGCTGTAAAACTTCATGCGGATACTAGCAAAAATACACTGATTCAGATGGTGATTGCAGGTTTGCTTCCCTATCTCTATGGGGGTGTTATCGCCCTACCTGATTCAATTTATTGGCAAATTCCCTTGCCTGTCTATCTGCTAGGAAACATCCCTTTTGACACCTATCATGGTGTTTCGACCTTTTTGTTCTACCCATTTATTAAAAGCATTTTTAGGAGATTTTATCAATGAAAAAACAATCCTTTTTTTACTTAGTTTGTTAGCTGTCGTGTCCTTGTCAGCCTGCAGTCAGACGACTGACCAAACACAAGCTTCTAGCAAGGAGTCGGTGACCAGTCATTCTACTAGTCAGAGCCTATTGAAAGCTACGATTACTGTGACGGACTACGAGAAAAAAGAAACCAAGACAGATGTTGAATTTGAAGAAGGGCAATCCCTGATGGAGGTTTTAAAGGCTCATTTTACCATTGTGGAGGAAAATGGTCTGATTACTTCTATTAATGGTGTTAGCCAGGATAAAGACAAGGGGATTTACTGGATGTATAAAGTCAACAATGAGATGGCCTCTGTTGGAGCGAAAGATTTCGTACTCAAGAATGGAGATACGGTTCAATTTTATCAAGAAAAGTATTAAAAAGGTGCCGAAAGGCGCTTTTTCTATGCCATAAGGAGAATCCGATCTTTCGGATCAAATACGCGGATTTGATTAGATAGGACAGTCGAACTATGATATAATGGAACGAGGCTATATCCGAAGTAGAAGTAGCCAAGTTAGATGAAAGAGAAATTGTGAGAGAGAGAGCATGGATAACCAACTGAAACAGATTGACAAACGACATTTTTTAAACTACTCCATCTTGATTCCCTATCTGATTTTGTCCATTATCGGCTTAATCATGGTTTATTCAACCACTAGTGCGGTCCAGATTCGAGCAGGTAGAAGTGCAGAACGTTCCTTTGTGACCCAGGCAGCATTTTGGGGAGTGAGTTTAATTGGTATTTTTATCATTTATCGGATGCGCCTTAGTTTTTTACGAAGAGCAAGGGTTGTAAATGTTGCCATTTTGGTGGAAATTCTCTTACTGATTGCTTCTCGCTTTTTTACTCCGGTAAACGGGGCATACGGCTGGATCAGTTTTGGAGCCTTCACCATGCAACCTGCAGAATATCTGAAACTCATTATAGTTTGGTTTCTGGCGTATAAATTCTCAGCTATTCAAAAAGATATTTCGATCTATGATTACCAGGCCTTGACCAAGGGGCGTTGGATTCCAAATAGAGTCAATGATTGGCGCCTGGTCAGTCTCATCTTATTACTACTAGTTGCTTCTCTCCCCGATTTGGGAAATGCGACGATTATTGCCTTGACCATATTGATTATGGTATCCGTCAGTGGTGTCGGTCATAGGTGGTTCTCGGTGATTTTAGGAGCTGTTGTTGGAATTTCAACGATTGTTTTGGGTTCCATTTCCATCTTAGGTGTCAAAGTGGTGGAGCGTATTCCTGTTTTTGGTTATGTGGCGAAGCGTTTTGAAGCCTTTTACAATCCTTTTGTCAATCAAACAAGCTCCGGTCTACAGCTATCACATTCTTACTATGCGATGAGTAACGGAGGTTGGTTTGGTCGTGGATTGGGCAATTCAGTTGAAAAAAATGGCTACTTGCCAGAAGCTCATACTGACTTTGCTTTTTCCATCACGATTGAAGAGTTAGGATTGATCGGAGCCAGTCTCATCTTAGCCATCCTCTTCTTTTTAATCCTGCGAATCATCATCGTTGGGATTCGAGCCCGAAATCCATTCAACGCGATGATGGCGCTAGGGGTAGCAGGGATGCTTTTGATTCAGACCTTTGTGAATATCGGTGGAATTTCGGGATTGATTCCTGCAACAGGGGTTACCTTCCCCTTTATTTCGCAAGGAGGCAGTAGCTTGTTGATTATCTCCATCGCGATTGGCTTTGTGTTAAATATTGATGCCAATGAGAAACGGGATCAATTGCAACGAGAACTTGAATTTGGACATAGAGTAGGATAACCAGCGAGTTCTTAAAGGGAAATGAGGAAAATTATGTCGATTGAAAAATTAGAAAATTTCAGTAACAAGCAGACCGTAGCAGAGGAAATCACGATTCTCCAAGAAACGCTCAACCATGTTGCACGCAAGATTCTGACAGAAGAGACTGTTCAAAAGATTGAAACCCTATCAGAACTGGCAAAAGAGGATCACTACCAACAAATCCTCAGCATTATCAAAGAATCGAGCAATCGAGAACTGGGCTATATCTCTCGTTATTTTTCCATCCTCCCCTTGTTGATCAATATCTCGGAGGATGTGGATTTAGCCTATGAGATCAACCGCCAAAACAATACAGAACAAGATTATTTAGGGAAATTATCTACGACTATTGAACTCGTGGCCAAGCGAGAAGATGCTCCCTATCTTCTGGAACACTTGAATGTTGTCCCTGTCTTAACGGCTCATCCAACGCAAGTTCAACGGAAGACTATGCTTGATTTGACCAATAATATCCACGATCTCCTACGAAAATATCGGGATGTTAAGTCGGGTCTTGTCAATGAAAAAAAATGGCGAAAAGATCTCTTGCGCAATATCGAAATCATGATGCAAACGGATATCATTCGTGAGCGAAAGTTAAAGGTTCGCAATGAGATCACGAATGTTATGGAATACTATAATAGTTCGTTGATTAAGGCCATTACGAAATTAACCAGCCAGTACAAGGAACTGGCTGAGGAAAAAGGGATTTACCTGGACAATCCAAAACCTATTACGATGGGGATGTGGATTGGGGGAGACCGAGATGGCAATCCTTTCGTAACGGCGGATACCTTAAAACTTTCAGCGACTGTACAGAGTACGGTTATTCTCAATTACTATATAGAAAAACTGGGAGGACTCTACCGCACCTTCTCGCTATCGACTGCACTGTCTACTCTTTCTCCCGGAGTGCTCAAAATGGCGGAAGACTCAGATGATCAATCGGTCTACCGGGAAAATGAACCTTACCGCAGGGCCTTTCGGTATATCCAGTCTAGAGTGAATGAGACCTTGGAAGATCTTTCTCATTTGGAGGAGGCTAAGACGAAGGGTTCTCACCAAAGCGAAAGTAAGGCGACGATTCGTGCGTATGCATCCGCTCAGGAATTTAAGGCTGACCTGTTAGTGATTACCGAATCCTTGATGGAAAACGGGAATGAGGACTTAATAGCTGGTGATTTGGCAGAATTACTGCAAGCAGTAGATATTTTTGGTTTTTATCTTGCGTCGATTGACATGCGCCAAGACTCAAGTGTATTAGAATCCTGTGTAGCAGAACTTTTAAGGGGGGCAAATATTGAGGAAGATTATAGCAGTCTCTCTGAAGAAGATAAGATTCGTCTTCTCTTAAAGGAATTGACGGAGGATCCTAGGACTCTTTCATCCACCCATGTACCCAAATCAGAACAGTTACAAACAGAACTGGCAATATTTCAGACAGCACGGGTACTCAAAGATAAGCTAGGGGAAGATGTGATTAAACAACACATTGTCTCCCATACCGAAAGTGTCTCTGATTTGTTTGAGCTGGCAATTCTTCTAAAAGAAGTTGGACTAGTAAATCAAGATCAAGCTCGTGTTCAAATTGTCCCGTTATTTGAGACGATTGAGGATTTAGAGCATTCGAGAGAAATTATGCGCCAGTACTTAGACTACGACGTAGTAAAAGCTTGGATTGCTAGCAATCATCATTACCAAGAAATTATGCTGGGCTATTCCGATTCGAATAAAGACGGGGGGTATTTGGCGTCAGGTTGGACTCTCTACAAGGCTCAAAATGAGTTAACAAAGATTGGCCAAGAGTTTGGAGTTAAAATCACCTTCTTCCATGGACGCGGAGGAACAGTCGGGCGAGGAGGCGGCCCATCATACGATGCCATTACTTCCCAGCCGTTTGACTCCATTCGGGACCGCATCCGTTTGACAGAACAAGGAGAAGTGATCGGCAATAAGTATGGCAATAAAGATGCGGCTTATTATCACCTGGAAATGCTCGTGTCAGCGACGATGAATCGAATGGTCAGCAATATGATTACAGATCCAGATGAAATTGAAGGATTCCGCGCTACCATGGATGAAATCGTTGGCAACTCCTATGAAATTTACCGAAGTCTTGTTTTTGGAAATCCTTATTTTTATGATTATTTCTTTACAGCAAGCCCTATCCGAGAAGTATCTAGTCTCAATATTGGTTCACGTCCAGCTGCTCGAAAGACGATTACAGAAATTTCAGGCTTACGAGCTATTCCATGGGTCTTTTCATGGTCTCAAAATCGAATCATGCTTCCAGGATGGTACGGAGTTGGTTCTAGTTTCAAACAATATATCGACGCAGCCCCCGAAAATCTTGAGAAGTTGCAAAAGATGTATCAGAGTTGGCCGTTTTTCCGTTCCTTATTGTCCAATGTAGACATGGTTTTGTCCAAGTCCAATATGAATATCGCCTTTGAATATGCCAAATTGTGTTCAGACCCGCAATTAAAAGAAGTCTTTTATACCATCTTAGATGAATGGCAATTAACAAAAGATATTATTTTGTCAATTGAACAACACGAGGAACTGATAGAAGACTTGCCGTCTCTAAGGGAAAGCTTGGCCTATCGTCTCCCTTACTTTAATGTACTAAATTATATTCAAATCGAACTCATCCATCGTCTTCGTACCGGTCAGATAACGGATGGATTAGAAAACTTTATCCATATCACCATCAATGGTGTAGCTACAGGTCTTCGGAATTCTGGATAAGATGATTCCAAGAAACAAGAGCAATGGCGGTTTCATCTCTTATGAAATCCATGAGAAAGTGCAGTCACAGACTGATTTAGCTCTTGAAGAAGAGAATCCTGAGAAATTAAATAGAAAAAGCTTGCAATTCTAATGGAATTTGTTAGAATAGTAAGGTAAAGATAAACTGTGTTGACACTGTCTATCTATAAAATATATTTTATTGGAGGCTTTTACCAAAATGGCAAAAGAAAAATACGATCGTAGTAAACCACACGTTAACATTGGTACCATTGGACACGTTGACCACGGTAAAACTACATTGACTGCAGCTATCACTACTGTATTGGCACGTCGCTTGCCTTCATCAGTTAACCAACCAAAAGACTATGCGTCTATCGATGCTGCTCCAGAAGAACGCGAACGCGGTATCACCATCAACACTGCGCACGTTGAGTACGAAACTGAAAAACGTCACTATGCTCACATCGACGCTCCAGGACACGCGGACTACGTTAAAAACATGATCACTGGTGCCGCTCAAATGGACGGTGCGATCCTTGTAGTAGCTTCAACTGACGGACCAATGCCACAAACTCGTGAGCACATCTTGCTTTCACGTCAGGTTGGTGTTAAACACTTGATCGTCTTCATGAACAAGGTTGACTTGGTAGATGATGAAGAGTTGCTTGAATTGGTTGAAATGGAAATCCGTGACCTCTTGTCAGAATACGATTTCCCAGGTGATGACCTTCCAGTTATCCAAGGTTCAGCTCTTAAAGCCCTTGAAGGTGATTCTAAATTCGAAGACATCATCATGGACTTGATGAACACTGTTGACGAGTACATTCCAGAACCAGAACGTGACACTGACAAACCACTCTTGTTGCCAGTCGAAGACGTATTCTCAATCACTGGACGTGGTACAGTTGCTTCAGGACGTATCGACCGTGGTACTGTTAAAGTCAACGACGAAGTTGAAATCGTTGGTATCAAAGAAGAAATTCAAAAAGCAGTTGTTACTGGGGTAGAAATGTTCCGTAAACAATTGGATGAAGGTCTTGCAGGAGACAACGTTGGTGTGCTTCTCCGTGGTGTACAACGTGATGAAATCGAACGTGGTCAAGTATTGGCTAAACCAGGTTCAATCAACCCACACACTAAATTCAAAGGTGAAGTTTACATCCTTACAAAAGATGAAGGTGGACGTCACACTCCATTCTTCGATAACTACCGTCCACAGTTCTACTTCCGTACAACTGACGTAACTGGTTCAATCAAATTGCCAGAAGGTACTGAAATGGTAATGCCTGGTGATAACGTAACAATCGACGTTGAATTGATCCACCCAATCGCCGTTGAACAAGGTACTACTTTCTCTATCCGTGAAGGTGGACGTACTGTTGGTTCAGGTATGGTTACTGAAATCGAAGCTTAATTCGATTAAGTTCCCAAATTAACAATTATAATCAGACAAAAGAGAGGTTGGGACAAAAGTCCTAGCCTCTCAATTTTTTTTTGGATTGTCGAGCAAAACGCAGTGGTTGAGTGGGCTCTACTAGGCTGATTTCATCAGCTATTACAGCCCTACTCAACTGTGCGGAGGTGGGACGACGAAATCGCATTCTACCGAATGACCGATTTCTGTCCCACTCTCTTTTTTGATTTACGAACCATCAGGACAGAGAAGCGTCATAAAGCGCTAGAAAGATTTGTCCAAATGTGATATAATGATCAAGTAAATAAATAAAGAAGAGGTATGTGAAATGTCACGTAAACCATTTATCGCCGGTAACTGGAAAATGAACAAAAATCCAGAAGAAGCAAAAGCTTTTGTGGAAGCTGTAGCTGCTAAACTTCCATCAACCGATCTTGTTGAAGCAGGAATCGCTGTTCCTGCAGTAGATTTGACAACTGTTCTGGCTGCTGCAAAAGGTTCTAACCTTAAAGTTGCTGCGCAAAACACTTACTTTGAAAATGCAGGTGCCTTCACTGGTGAAACTTCTCCACAAGTTTTGAAAGAAATCGGTACAGACTACGTGGTTATCGGTCACTCAGAACGCCGTGATTACTTCCATGAAACGGACGAAGATATCAACAAAAAGCAAAAGCTATCTTTGCGAATGGTCTTTTGCCAATCATCTGTTGTGGCGAGTCACTTGAGACTTATGAAGCTGGTAAAGCTGCTGAGTTCGTAGGTGCTCAAGTATCGGCTGCTTTGGCAGGCTTGACTGCAGAGCAAGTAGCTGCATCTGTTATTGCCTACGAGCCAATCTGGGCTATCGGAACAGGTAAATCCGCTTCTCAAGACGATGCACAAAAAATGTGTAAAGTGGTCCGTGACGTGGTCGCTGCTGACTTCGGTCAAGAAGTGGCTGACAAAGTCCGTGTACAATACGGTGGTTCTGTTAAACCTGAAAATGTTGCTGAATACATGGCTTGTCCAGATGTGGATGGTGCTCTTGTTGGTGGCGCATCCCTTGAAGCAGAAAGCTTCTTGGCTTTGTTAAACTTCTAAGAATATGAAGTCATTAAAAAGAGGCTGGGACAAAAGTCCTAGCCTCTCAATTGTTTTTGGATTGTCGAGCAAGATGCAGTGGTTGAGTGGAGGTGGGACGACGAAATCGACTTCTAACGAATGACCGATTTCTGTCCCACTCTCATTTGTTTTGATGGAAGGGGGTGAGGTTCTTTGGAAGATTTGCTAAGCTTCCAATATCTTCCGCACGAGATGATGCTCGTCTCCTCTTAGGACTTCCGACTTCGTACTTTCTTGCGAATCGTATAAGCTAAGTTCGTCAATCGGTAGAAAGGGCTGGTTGGCAAGTTAAATTCGCCAATGTACTCCTCTATATGAGGATTTAGACGGGCTTTGAATGTGTAGAGACCACCATCCAAACTGTTTTCTACCCCGCCCATGTTTTGCCAACGATTGCCTCGTTCAAAGGCGTGTTTGGCTGTTTCAAACCAGGTCAACAAAGGAGCTTGGTATTGGCGATAGTCGTCGTCCATGCCGGCGTATATGTTTTCGGACGTATGAGCAAACTCTACGGATAAGGTGGCTGCTAGGGGGATAACAGTTCTTCCTTCTTTTAGTTTTTCAGATAGAAAATCAATTTCTTTTACGAGACGATCGATTTCTTTCTGTGCTTGATCAATCTTACTTTGACGGCCATTTTCACCTAAGGAAGCTAAATGGGTTTGGGCCTTTTCTAATTGTTGGTCTAGATTTTTTCTTCGGACTGCTAGATCTAGACTAGCCATGGTGATATAGGACTGTCCTGGATAAGTATTGAGAATCTTAAGGTAGTAATCCCGTCCTCGTAGGTGGATTTGCTTGCGAGCCTCAGTTTTTTTCATGAGAGCTGTAAAGTCGTCCACCAACTCTGGGCCACCATATTGAATATCAATTCCCTTATTTCGAGCTGTACGAAGTTCCTGTCTGACGCGTTTAGAGAAATGGCTCTCAGAAAAATCCGTTGCATAAAGGTTGGCTTGGAAACGCGGCTGGACATTTTCGGTGATATCCGTTGTCAAGCCTAGCCAATCACAGCCTAATTTTTGTAAACTGTCGATGGTATTTTGCGCAAGAGGATTTTCAGTTCGTTGCCCTCCCGCTTGTACTTGGCGTTGGATGAAGGGGTCAAACTTGATAAAAATGGCCTTGTAGGTCTTCGCAAGTCGCTTCAATGTTTTTAGGACATAGGCCAGCAAGTCTTGGTCTTGGTAGTCTAAGATCGGACCACGTGGAATATAAATCATGGTGCGTCCCAGTAAGAGGGGACGAATAAGGAGAGATGCAGCAGCTACCAGTCGGTCATCCTGATAGATGCCGAGGCGAACATTTCCCCATTCTTCTTTGACCTGGGCCCAGTTGCTGCTTTGAAAGACAGTGACCAACGGCTGTTGTTCAATGAAGGTGTCGTAGGTCTCTTTATCAAGGTCTAGTTTATAATGATACATTAAAGAACCCACTTTCTAATGGCGTAAGCAACGCCGTCTTCGTCATTTGATTTGGTAATCGACTTGGCAATTTCTTTGGTTTTGGGATTGCCATTTTCCATGACAACTGGATGTCCAACTACTTCTAGCATGGGACGATCATTTTCTTGATCGCCAATAGCCATTGTTTGGTCCATCGAAAGACCTAGTTTTTTGGCCAATTGTTGGATCGCATATCCTTTATTTCCTTCCTTAGGACAGATTTCATAATAAAAATCGGCCGATTTACCAGCGTTGAACCTCTTTTTCAGATCTTCTGGAATGAGAGGGATCAGGGCATCCAGTTTTTCCGGTTCATCTACCAGCATGGTTTTAATGATCTCAATGTCTCTCATCTCTTCTGTGGTGCGATAGAAAATAGGGGCGTTCACCAAAACGGATTCATAAATGGTGTATTTCCCAAGGTTTCGATTGGCAGTGTAGATCCCTTCTTTTGTAGAAGCGTGCATTGGGATATCGAGTTTTTGGGCAATGGTCTGAATATCCATAAACTCTTCATAAGTCAAGGTTGCCTGACTGATGATGTCGCCAGTTGCGACGTCAAGGACGAGTCCGCCGTTAAAAGTTATGGCGTAGTCTCCAGGTTCTCTCAACTGCAGTTCGGTTAAGAGATTCTGGATGCCAGAAAGAGGCCGTCCTGTTGCGAGGACAACTTTTACACCAGCTTTTTTAGCCTCCTGAATGGCTTCAAAAACAGCTGGTGTGATTTCTTTTTGGCTATTCAATAAGGTACCATCAATATCGATAGCAATTAATTTAATAGGCATATCATTCTCCATAGATGAATCGATCGTTATGAATATAAGAAAGGAAGTCTCGGCTATCCTTGGCAAAAATATCCGTCGCAGACAACATCTCTTTCGGGAAGTAGAAGCGGCTATCTCCATGAATGGTGCCAGACAAGGATTGGACGACAGGAGATAGTTGGGAGAGTTCGATCAACTGACCGTCCTTTCGTAATATATCGATCTGTGTGCGATGGTGTTTGGCCTCAGGCCGATAAATATCATAAGGGAGGTCGAAGTTTTTATGAATGGCTGTATAGTACTCAGGGTCAAAACCAACATTGGCTACGATATTTCGTAAGAGATCCAGGTCTTCTTCGTTCTGACTAGAAAATGTGATCGACTTAAAGACCTTGCGATTGATGTAGCGTTCGGCTAGGTTGGCAAGAACGGGATCAGGACCTGTCATCCAAGTCTGGAAATAGGTATTCATCACGCCGTCATCGAGAGCTAGATAATCGCTCAACTGGTAGGAGCGCTCTAAAAATGGAATCAAACCAGGAGAGGAGAGTGCAAAATACTCTTTTTCTACTGGGTAGAGGACCTTAGCTCGGTTTAGCAGATTTTGTAAGAGGACTTCCATAGACCGACTCGCGGGGTGAAAATAGACCTGCATATACATCTGATAGCGACTGAGGACGTAATCTTCTACCGCATGCATACCAGATTCTTTAAAGGCAATCCCATCTTCAGTAGGGATAATCACCCTTAAAATTCGTGTCAAGTCAAATTGACCATAATTTACGCCTGTAAAGAAGGAATCCCGCAAGAGGTAGTCCATCCGATCGGCATCGATCTGACTGGATATCAATTGGACCACCTGCTTGTTCGGATAAGTATGGTTGATGACTGCAGCGACCATATCCGGAAATGCTGGCGAAACGCGTCGCAGGACCTGATGGACTTCTGTTTCGGGATTTAGGATAATATCACAGGTCATGGTTTCATGGTTTGTATCAAACAGTCTTTCAAAGGTATGTGAATAAGCACCGTGGCCAATGTCGTGTAAGAGAGCAGCCACTAAGGTCACCAAGGATTCGCTGCTATCCCACAGATGGGCATAGTCTTTTTCAAATTTTTGGGTGATGCGACGTGCAATTTCATAGACACCAAGAGAATGGGAAAAACGGCTATGCTCTCCCCCATGGAAGGTGTAGGAGGTCGTTCCTAACTGTTTGATCCGACGCAATCGTTGGAATTCTTTGGTATTAATCAATTCATAAATGACGGGTTGATCCACATGAATATAATTGTGTACGGGATCTCGAAATACTTTTTCAATCATGACTCTATTATATCAAAAGTAAAGGCGCTTTTTCTAGCGAAAACCTTGGTCTCGGCAAGGGAGGAAGGGCTGAAGTTTATCATTGTATGTTAGACGAAATAATACTATAATAAAACAAAAGAGAGAGGAGAGGATGGATGCACCTGCAATTGCAAAATGAAATAAGGATTGGGGACCAAGTGGAAGTTGTATATCATACCTATGAGGGAGAATGGTTCGAAAAAAATGAGTTTTGTTTTTTGGTTTACCACAATGAAGACGGAGAAAAAGTCGTCATCAAATACAATCAACAGGAGTTATCCATGACTCGTTTTTCCAATCCCAAGTCTGTGATGCGTTTTTGTGTAGACCAAGAGTCCTTGGCGACGATCCCTACTCCGATGGGGCTCCAGCAATTGAAGACGAAAACATCCCATTACCAGTTGAAGCGTGCCGAAGGTCAAGTGCAACTCCATTATGATCTCTTGCCCATGGAGGGGGATGTCTCCTTTGCCAGCTATCAGATGGAAATTCGATGGCAAGAGTAAAAAAGTATTGAAGGTCCGTTGGTTTTCTGCTATAATGGTAAAAACTGAGGGAGTAGCTAGCGAAGGAATTCGTTACATTGTCGTCATTCCGAAACCATTTTCCGGCAATGTATTAAATAGCGAGACTTGTTTTAAAAAACAGGTCTCTTTTTTGTTGAAAGAGAGGCCAAGAAGGAGAGAACTTATGGCGAAAGAACAAAAACGTCATGCATTTTACGCTCAAGATGAAGAAACGGTCTTGACAGAAGTAGCCGCAAACAAAGAAGGATTAACGACTGCTGAAGCTCAATCCCGTTTGACGACATATGGGCACAATGAACTAGAAGAGGGAGAAAAACGGTCCGTCTTGGCTAAGTTCTTGGATCAGTTTAAGGATTTGATGATCATCATCCTTTTGGTTGCTGCGGCCCTATCAGTGGTCACAGAAGGGATGGAAGGTCTGACAGATGCCATTATTATCCTGATCGTAGTGGTTTTAAACGCGGCTTTTGGTGTCTACCAGGAAGGACAAGCAGAAGCAGCTATTGAAGCCTTAAAATCCATGTCTAGTCCTCTTGCACGTGTCCGTCGGGATGGTCATGTGGCTGAGATTGATTCAAAAGAGTTGGTTCCTGGGGATGTCGTCTTGCTGGAAGCAGGAGATGTGGTTCCCGCTGATCTCCGTCTGCTGGAGGCGGCTTCTCTTAAAATCGAAGAAGCAGCTCTAACAGGAGAATCCGTACCGGTCGAAAAAGATCTTTCTGTTGCGCTTACTGAAGATGCTGGAATCGGAGACCGGGTGAACATGGCCTACCAAAACTCAAATGTGACCTATGGACGAGGTTTGGGAGTTGTCGTTAACACGGGGATGTATACGGAAGTGGGCCATATTGCTGGAATGTTGGCCAATGCTGATGAAGCAGATACCCCATTAAAACAAAGCTTGAATCATCTTTCTAAGGTGTTGACCTACATTATCCTGGTAATTGCTATTATTACCTGTGCCGTGGGCTATTTTGTTCAAGGGAAGCCTTTCCTTGAAAGCTTGATGGTTGCGGTAGCGCTCGCTGTCGCAGCGATTCCAGAGGGCTTGCCGGCTATCGTAACTGTCGTCCTTTCCTTGGGAACACGGACGCTGGCAGAGCGCAACTCAATTGTTCGTCAGCTTCCAGCAGTTGAAACCCTTGGATCGACTGAAATTATCGCGTCGGATAAGACAGGGACCTTGACCATGAACAAGATGACGGTTGAGAAAGTCTTCTATGATGGACACTTACACGATGCCAAGGATGAGATTGAACTAGGACTTGAGATGCCTTTGTTGCGCTCCGTTGTCTTGGCCAATGATACTAAAATCGACTCAGAAGGGCACTTGATTGGGGATCCAACTGAAACAGCCTTTATCCAATATGCACTGGACAAGGGTTATGATGTCAAAGGATTTTTAGAAAAATATCCGCGTGTTGCGGAATTGCCCTTTGACTCAGATCGTAAGCTCATGTCTACCGTGCATCCTCTTTCGGATGGTCGATTCCTTGTTGCTGTAAAGGGAGCGCCAGATCAGCTCTTGAAACGTTGTGTGTCGCGTGATAAAGCGGGCGATGTAGCTGCAATCGATGAGCACGTTTCTGATTTAATCCAGACCAACAACTCCACAATGGCTCACCAAGCCCTACGTGTGCTTGCAGGTGCTTATAAGATTGTGGACAGTATTCCAGAAAACGTGACTTCTGAAGAGTTAGAAAGTGATTTAATCTTCACTGGTTTGATTGGAATGATCGACCCTGAACGTCCTGAAGCTGCGGATGCTGTACGCGTTGCCAAAGAAGCGGGTATCCGTCCCATCATGATTACTGGAGACCATCAGGATACAGCGGAAGCTATTGCGAAGCGCTTGGGGATTATCGATCCAAATGATACGGAAGACCATGTCTTTACTGGGGCAGAGTTGAACGAGCTTTCAGATGAAGAATTCCAAAAAGTCTTCAAGCAATATTCAGTCTATGCGCGTGTGTCTCCTGAACACAAGGTACGGATCGTAAAAGCATGGCAAAATGATGGAAAAGTCGTTGCCATGACAGGAGATGGAGTCAATGATGCACCATCCCTGAAAACAGCGGATATCGGTATTGGGATGGGGATTACAGGTACGGAGGTTTCTAAAGGAGCTTCGGATATGGTCCTTGCAGATGACAACTTTGCTACCATTATCGTTGCGGTGGAAGAAGGTCGAAAGGTCTTCTCTAACATCCAAAAATCCATTCAATACCTTCTATCTGCTAATATGGCAGAAGTCTTCACCATCTTCTTTGCGACTCTCTTTGGATGGGATGTGCTTCAACCAGTTCACCTCTTGTGGATTAACCTCGTGACAGATACTCTTCCAGCCATTGCTTTAGGTGTGGAGCCGTCTGAGCCCGGTGTGATGAAGCACAAGCCTCGTGGCCGGAAATCTGGTTTCTTCTCAGGTGGTGTATTAGGAGCGATCTTCTACCAAGGAATTTTACAAACGATGCTGGTTCTTGGTGTTTACGGTTGGGCTATTCTATACCCTGAGCATTTGGATAATACCGCTATTCACGGGGATGCATTGACAATGGCCTTTGCGACTTTGGGCTTAATTCAGTTAGTCCATGCCTATAATGTCAAGTCGGTCTATCAATCCATCTTTAAAGTTGGCTTCTTCAAAAATCGTCTGTTCAACTGGTGTCTCCCAGTAGCATTAATCGTCCTGCTTGCGACGATCGTCATTCCTGGATTTAACCAATTCTTCCATGTGACCAATCTATCCCTTACTCAATGGGCGGTTGTCGTAGGAGGAAGCTTGTCCATGTTTGTCATTGTCGAGATTATCAAAGCGATTCAACGTGCTTTGGGGATGGACAAAAATGCAATTTAATGAAATGATTGCAAGGATCGACTCCAACCAGTGAGTCCAATCAATGAAGCAAAGGATTTAGTTCTGTAAGGTGCAGGACTAAATCCTTTTTTGTGTGACCATTGTATTACAAGATGATGTCAGAGGTCACTGAAATTGTAATAGGGGAATGGAGGACTTTCTGGTATAATAAAGATTGCCTTCACAGTGTTCCATCAGAAAGGGGATTTAGATGAAATCAAAACGAGTGACCTATGGCTTATGCGGGGTCTACATATCCTATCTGATTTGGATTATTCTCTTTAAGATGCATCCGCTGGAAACGCTTCTTCATGCCAGTCAAACGGCTTATGGCAGTTTAAATACAACCTTATTTGCTGGGACAGCCATTATTGACGGGCATCTCGATTATCAAGAATTGCTATTGAATATTCTCATTTTCATTCCACTGGGAATTTATGTGAAGCTGCTTTGGGAGCGAATGAATGATTTCTTAGCGGTCGGTCTTGTCATCGGGACGAGTCTGCTTTTTGAAGGAATTCAGTATATTTTTTCTATTGGGGTGGCAGACATTACAGATGTGGCCACGAATAGTCTAGGAGGCATTCTGGGGCTTATCCTGTGGTATTTTCTAAAAGCCTGGTGGAAGAAAGAGACGCTATACCGGTTAAATTGGATTGGAACGATGGGGACCGTCTGCTTCATAGCGTGGATTCACACTCATTGATTTCAAGATTGAATGAGGAATTATGGATTTAAAAGAAGAAATCAAGCGGATTGCAAGGGAAGTCGGGATTTCAAAAATTGGCTTTACGACAGCAGATGATTTTGATTATCTCGAAAAATCCTTGCGAGCAGCCCAAGAAGAAGGGCGCTCGTCAGGCTTTGAACATAAAAATATCGAAGAACGGATTCGGCCACGCTTGAGTCTTGCTTCGGCAAAAACCATTATATCGATTGCGGTCGCCTATCCCAACCGCCTACCCCAACAACCCCAGAAAACGAGCTATCGTCGAGGCCGTGTGACACCAAATTCTTGGGGCTTAGACTACCATTACATTATGCAGGATAAGCTGGAACGTCTAGCTCGTGAAATTGAGAAGTTGACGGCTGATTTTGAGTACAAGGGAATGGTGGATACCGGTGTCTTGGTCGATACAGCTGTGGCGAGAAGGGCAGGGATTGGTTTTATCGGTAAAAATGGCTTGGTGATTTCCAAAGAATATGGTTCCTATATGTTTTTAGGGGAGCTAGTGACCAACTTGGAGATAGAGCCAGACCAGCCAGTCGACTATGGTTGTGGGGATTGCAATCGCTGTGTCGTGGCTTGTCCGACCGATGCTTTGTTGGGGGATTCTACCATGAATGCCAGACGGTGTCTCTCCTTTCAAACCCAGGATAAGGGGATGATGGACCTAGAGTTTCGAAAGAAAATCAAAACAGTCATCTATGGATGTGATATCTGCCAAATTGCCTGTCCTTATAATAAAGGGATTTCCAATCCACCCGTGGTCGAGATTGATCCGGAATTGGCCCAGCCAGAGTTAATCCCTTTTTTGGAATTATCAAATGGGCAATTCAAGCAAAAATTTGGTCAGATTGCCATGTCTTGGCGCGGAAAGAATATCTTACAACGAAATGCCATCATCGCTTTAGCCAATGCCCATGACCGTTCAGCGGTTCCAAAATTACTTGAAATTATTGATAAAATGCAAAATCCGATTCATGTAGCGACAGCTATTTGGGCCTTAGGACAGATTGAGAAAAAGCCTAACGAGGAGTTGATTGCTTTTATCGAAAATATCCAATCCCAAGATGAGATGATTATAGAAGAGCAGGCTGCATTTTTGAAATTGGTCAAATCATCACACGTATGATATAATGAAATTTAGTATTTAGAATGAGGTAACTATGGATACAGCAGAAATAAGACAAACGATTGAAACTTTGTCATCCAAATTGGACTCGTTCAGGGGGTCTCTTTGACTTAGACGGTCTTGAAGAAGAAATTGCCCTGGTCGAAAATGAGATGACGCATCCTGATTTTTGGAATGATAATCTAGAGGCTCAGAAAACATCTCAAAAACTGAATGAATTAAAGGAAACCTATACCAATTTCCAACGAATGTTAGATCTTTATGATGAGGCTGAAATTTTACTGGAATTCTTGGCAGAGGATGAATCTGTGCGGGATGAACTTGTAGAGAAGCTCGAAGATTTAGATCAACGGATGACCGCTTATGAAATGACCTTGCTCTTGTCCGAGCCGTATGACCACAACAATGCGATATTAGAGATTCATCCAGGTTCTGGTGGTACTGAAGCTCAAGATTGGGGCGAGATGCTTATGCGCATGTACATTCGTTTTGGGAATGCGCACGGTTTTCAAGTGGAAACACTGGATTACCAAGCAGGTGATGAAGCAGGGATTAAGTCTGTGACCTTGAGTTTTACAGGTCCTAATGCTTACGGTCTGCTAAAGTCTGAGATGGGTGTTCATCGATTAGTGCGGATTTCGCCATTTGATTCGGCCAAACGGCGTCATACATCGTTCACTTCAGTGGAAGTGATGCCCGAACTGGATGATTCCATTGAAGTCGAGATTCGTGATGACGAAGTCAAGATGGATACCTTCCGGTCTGGAGGTGCAGGTGGACAAAATGTCAACAAGGTTTCTACGGGGGTCCGCTTGACCCACATTCCGACAGGGATTGTCACGCAATCTACCGTTGACCGGACACAATATGGCAATAGAGACCGTGCCATGAAACTCCTCCAAGCCAAGCTCTACCAACTGGAACAAGAGAAAAAGGCAGAAGAAGTCAATTCTCTAAAAGGGGATAAAAAGGAAATTACATGGGGGAGCCAAATCCGATCCTATGTCTTCACCCCTTATACCATGGTCAAGGATCACCGGACCAATTTTGAAGTGAGTCAGGTAGATAAAGTGATGGATGGAGACTTGGACGGTTTTATCGACGCCTATTTGAAATGGCGGATTAATTAAGTGAAAGGAATGTCTTAGACAGAAAATTCTATGGGAATTATTGAAATGAAGAACGTTTCCAAAAAGTATGGAAACGGGACAACGGCCCTCCGAGGGGTTTCCGTGTCTGTGGAACCAGGGGAATTTGCCTATATTGTGGGTCCATCTGGCGCCGGGAAATCCACTTTTATTAAGTTGCTCTACCGAGAAGAGTCTATTGATAAAGGAAGCCTTAAAATTGGGCGGTTTGACCTAGCAAATATCAAGAAAAAGGAAGTCCCTTTGCTTCGTCGTAGTGTCGGCGTGGTCTTTCAGGACTATAAACTCTTGCCAAGAAAGACAGTATTTGAAAATATTTCATATGCGATGGAAGTCATTGGTGAGCGACCAAGGACGATTAAAAAACGGGTTATGGAAGTTCTGGATTTGGTTGGATTGAAGCACAAGATTCGCTCTTTCCCCAATGAACTATCTGGTGGAGAACAGCAACGGATTGCAATTGCACGGGCTATCGCGAATAACCCTCAAGTCTTGATTGCAGATGAGCCAACAGGGAATTTGGACCCAGAAAATTCTTGGGAAATTATGAACCTTTTGGAACGGATTAACCTTCAAGGGACAACTGTTCTAATGGCCACTCATAATAGCCAAATCGTGAATACTCTCCGTCACCGGGTGATTGCGATTGAAGATGGTCGCTTGGTACGAGACGAAGCAGAAGGAGAGTACGGATACGATGATTAGACGATTTTTTAAACATTTTATTGAATCATTAAAGAGCTTAAAACGGAACGGATGGATGACCGTTGCTGCGATTTCTTCCGTGACCGTGACGCTGACCTTGGTGGGTATTTTTGGTTCAGTGATCGTGAATACAACAAAACTAGCCTCCGATTTAGAAAAGAATGTCCGAATCGTGGCTTATATGAAACTGAGTGTTCATGACCAAGAACAACAAATTCAAGATGATAAAGGCAATATGGTCAACAACGATCAATATCAAGCTGTTTACCGTCAATTGATGAGTATGGACCAAGTCAAATCGGCGACCTTCTCCTCTAGGCAAGAACAGTTGGACGAACTAACAGAGCGAATGGGCGATACCTGGTCTATGTTCAGGAATGATTCCAATCCGCTCTATGATGCCTATATTATCGATGCTAAGACACCTAGTGCGGTAAAGGATTTGACAAATGCGATCAAAGGGTTAGATAGTATCGAAAAGGTGCAAGATGGTGAGGACGCGACAGCAAGAGTCTTTGCTTTTGCGAATATGATTCGAGTTTGGGGACTAGCAGGAACTGGTTTGTTGCTCCTGATGGCGGTCTTCTTGATCTCAAATACGATTCGGATTACCATTATTTCTCGGAGTCGTGAAATTCAAATCATGCGCTTGGTGGGTGCTAAAAACTCCTACATCCGAGGGCCATTCTTACTAGAAGGGGCATGGGTTGGCTTTTTAGGAGCCTTGATTCCAGCAGGGATTGTTTATTTCCTTTATGTGGTCGCTTATCGCAACTTTAATCCAGCCTTGGCCCAACAAAGTCTTTCCTTGATACCTGTTCGTTGGTTTGTGACGGTAATGGGTGGAGGCATTCTCATATTGGGGATCCTCATTGGAGCCTTAGGAGCCTCTCTCTCTATGAGACGGTACTTGAAAGTTTAAGACTGATTTAGAGTGCTGCTACATTAAAAAAGCAACCCAAGCGGGTTGTCTCAACTTAAAGATAAAGTCCTTAGAAGTGATGATTCTAAGGGCTTTTTTTGAAAAGTCGTATCACAATTTTGATGTTTAAAAGTTCTAAATAGGGGATAAGCTTGGATTTACTTTTGCATATTGAAGCCTTAAAAATGAGTGTAAGTGGATGGCGAAATCCCTTTTATTTTGCTTAAAAAGTGATTTTTGTCTGGAATATCGGAGGATCAAGCAAATAATAGCAAAAAGACAAAGGCCAAAAGGGACGTTTGTCTTCATTCAGAACATCTTCTCTCGTTTTTAGAAGGGACCTTTTAATGAAACTTAGTCTTTATTTCTATCAGTAATATAAAAGTAGCTTAGAAAAAAGAAAACATCCATAAATATTGAAGTGTAGTAGTTTAGACGTAGGTTAAATATATATTCTACCAATCAATTTAAAGCACACGATACAATGACAGTGAAAAGTATAAAGATCAATCGTTTCATCATTAGCCTATTACCCTTCGAAATTTATACGACCATTATTTGGATATTTATCATGTGAATCCCAATATTTTGCTAGATGGTAACCAGGAGAGTTCAGATTTAAAGCGAAATCTAATCCTTTTTCTGAAATAAACCCTCCTAACAATCCGTAGCGTGCTAAGACTTGTTTTAACTTTTTCTTTGCTTCATGTTTGCCTACTTTTGAGATAGAAGATGCAATACTAGTGATTCCCGCTCCTAGCAAAGTTCCAACCGCTACATCTATGACAGCTCCCATTTGGTCTACTGTTACGCCACGCCACAAGGCAGGAAATGAAGTCCCTGTTTTAGGGATCGAATAATCACCTTGCAATTGTCGTCTTAGAGTTTCTCTACTAAACGCTTCTGACACAGTGATATGATTCTTCTTAAGTAGACATGGTAAATAACCAAAATCTACTTAAGAGGTATTTTTATGTCTAGTAGAGGAAGAGTCAAGGAAGCAGGATGAAAACCTTACTCAATAGTCGGCTTAATTGTTACCTCTCCCCTTCAAGCTTTTACTTCCGATAAAGACCAACAGATAACTCGCAATCCCTGAAAGATGCAATAGCGTTGAGATCCATCCAGTGATTAGTGGTAAGAGCATGAGACCAGATAGAAAAATTAAGAATAGATAAAGCCATTTTACGGTGCGTGATAATTCTTTCCACACGTTTGGCAGGAGCATAATCCCTCCGGTCACAAAGGCATAGCCGACGGCAGAGATCCCTGTTGCCTGAATGTCCTGCCCGCGTGTTAAGAAGTGAAAAACGATGGAGGAGAGGACTGTCGCCGTTACAAAAACGATTAAGACTTGTATGGAGCCTCTTTTTCTTTCAAGCAGTCCACCGAAGGGAAGGATCATGAGTCCGTTTAAAATCAAATGGACCCATAAAAACCAGACTGGGGCTCCTTTACTACCGTGCATCAGGGTCCCACTGACATATTGCCAACCATACACCGGCTTCGAATGAAAAGCTAGTAGGTCATACATAGCCTCCCCATAAAAGGAAGTCAATAGACCGAGCAACAAACAGAATAGAGCTAAAGTACTGATAACAGGGTAGGTTTTTATCATCGTTTTCATTTTAAAACTTCTTTTCTATAAATAAATCAATAGTCTGAGTATACTTTCATTATACCATCCCTTAATCGAAAATAAAATCACTTTTAAAAAGCGCTCCTAGTTTCATTAAACAACTCCAACCTCTAACTCCCATTTCACGCCCAGCTACAGAAACAGAGCTGTTAGACAAGAAAATGCCAGTAGATATAATTGAAGATGAAAATCCAAATCGGTTTCCAAAAAGTGAGAAAATTGCTAAAGGCATGTAAGAAGATGGGCAACCGGATATCTTTAATTTTCTTATAGACAGCTGCGAAGAAAAGTTCTGAACAGAAATAAAGAGAAAAGGTTACAGAGTCCCGATATTGATGAATCAGATGAAAGGTCAAGAAGAATCCATGGTTATCAATCCGCAAAAAATCTGTTTGAGCTAAATCAAACAGCTTGAAAAGCACTCACTTAATCAGAGGAATATCTTTGTTGCACTTGACTTGACAATTGGGGACTTCCTAAAATTAGTATTGTAGAAAAGAAAGCTAGGATAAAGGGACAGACTGACTCTCTAAAAAATCGAGGATGAGATGGTAGGTACGGTCTTGTTGCTCCATCAGGGTGATAAGGGCTTTCCCGTCGCCTTTCTGAGGACCGTAAAGTCCAAATCCAGCATGGTTTCCACCTTCGATTATCTGATAGGAGGTGGATTTTGGGAGACGATTTTTAGCTTCCTTATACTTACTTTGACGGAGCACTTTGTCCTCGCTAGCGGTAATGGATAGGACCCGGATCTTTTCTTGGGACAAGTCAGTATCGTCACTCGGATAAGAGGCCAGAAGGATCAGGCCTTGGACAGCAGGATTCGTTTTTGCTGCTGTGGCACTCATTGTCCCACCTAGGGAGTGACCGGCTAAAAAGACACGTGTCAAGTTTTTTTCTTGAATCAGAGATTGAGCAGCATTCTGGTTCAGGATGGGCAAGTTGAACAGTGCTTTAAGGAGGTAGACATCATAGCCTTTTTGACTCAGCTCCTCCGCTAAGAAACTATAGGCTTGAACTTCCACCAGGGCTCCTCCTTGAAAAAGAATGGTTCCTTTGTCTTCTTTTCCATCGAAGAAGATGTAGTGGTTGTCTTCTGTCACATTAGCAGAATGGTATTCTTCCATAGATCGACTATTTGCAGGATATTGGAGTGACTTGAGCCAAAGTAAAAAGATGAAAAAGCTAATCAAGAAGAGGTTGAATCCTATCCAAAACCAGCTTTTTTTTGTCTTCCTTTTTCTAAAAGAAGGGGTTGAACGTTTTTTCATGACCGATAGTGGTATCTCCTCCATGTCCAGGATAAACCCGATAGTGGTTGGGTAGGGTGAAGAGCTGCTGACGAATGCTTCTTAAGAGCTGATCTTGGTTTCCGGTAGGGAGGTCACTGCGACCAATCGTTTCACGAAAGAGGGCATCTCCGCTAAAGACAACTTCTTCTGATGGAAAGATGACCGAGACACCTCCGATGGAGTGTCCTGGTGTTGGCACTACTTGAAACGTAAAGTCATCGATCGTGTAGGGGGTATCATATTGGTAGAAGTGTTCTGCAGGACGGCAAATGACATCCTCCAGATCGTCATGTCGGGGGAGACCTGAAAGATTGTCAATTGGCTGATAGAGCCAGGCTGCCTCTGCTTCTGCTACGTAGACTGGTGGTCGATGAAAAGTTTCTCTCAAACGCTCCAGACTCAGGATATGATCGTAATGTGTGTGGGTCAATAAAATAGCCGAGATAGGCTTTTCCAAAATAAGGAGTTGGCGTTTGATGGACTCCCAGTCACTCCCTGGGTCGATGACTAAGAGGGACTGTTCCTTTTCAAGAATATAGGTATTTTCATAAGCAATAGGGTTGATTTGTTTATACAGGTTCATGGGCAATCTCCTTTTCCTAATAAGTGTAGCAAAAAATGGAGACTTTAGCATGTCTGGACTTGTCATGAAGCGTGATGATTTGATCGGTGAGGACTGTTTTTTGCTTGTTGAGAGATCCAATTAAAAAAATGAAGGGAGCCGTCGGCACAAATAGTGAAGCCCCTATATGGAAACGAGGATAAAAAGAAGTAAAACCGTTTATTCTTTGCAGAAAGTATATTATAATGAATCGGTACGGCTCTTTTTATCGGACAGACGATGAAGAAGATAGTAGAAAGAAATCAGCTGATGTTCAGATATCAGCACAGCACATGAAAATGATATCAAATACGATGAGAGAAAACAATCAGGCTCCACGATACGCAGTTGTGGATTTGGAAGCAACGGGTGCTGGGAGCAATGCAAAAATTATTCAAATCGGGATTGTCCTGGTTCAAAATGGGGAAATTTTGGAGCGATATGAAACGGACGTCAATCCCCATACTCGCTTGGACCATCATATTAAGACCCTAACAGGAATTTCTAATCAGCAGTTACAGAAGGCTCCTAGTTTTGAGCAGGTTGCGCCCAAAATTGCAAGATTGCTGGAAGATACGATCTTTGTGGCTCACAATGTCAAATTTGACGCCAATTTATTAGCAGAAGCTTTATTTTTTGAAGGATATGAGTTGCGCAATCCTCGGGTAGACACCGTAGAATTGGCCCAAGTGTTTTTTCCGACCTTGGATCGGTACGGTCTCGGAAATCTCACCCATCATCTCGGAATTCCCTTGAAACAAGCGCACACAGCAATTGCAGATGCAGAAGCTACAGCAGAGCTCTTAATCCGAATCCAAGAGAAAATCCGTACCCTTCCAAAAGGGACGGTCGCCCAACTATTAGAATATGCGGATCACCTAATTTATGAAACACGCTTTGTCATTGAGGATGTTTATGCGAGCATGCCAGATTTGCCACTTTCAGAGGCATTTGAACAGGCGCATGGTCTAGTGTTCAAAAGACCGCATCGATCCAAACAGGAACGCCACTTTTCAAAACAGTTTTCTCATAATATGGCCCTTTTGGGCTTAGAAGAGCGTCCTGCACAAGCACGCTTTGTTTCCTACTTGGAAGGCCATCTGGAAGATCAATGTCCCTACTTTTTGGAGGCTCAGTCAGGGATTGGAAAGACTTTTGCCTATCTCTTGACCCTACTGGCTCATAAACCTCAACAGCAAGTGGTGGTGACGGTCCCTACAAAGCTCCTACAAGATCAGATTATGGGGAAAGAAGCAAAGCGGATTCATCACGTTTTTCAGACCTCTTTTCACAGTTTAAAAGGACCGGGAAACTATCTAAAACTCAGTCGATTTTACGATAGCCTACTTGAAGTAGATGAAAATCCTCATGTTAATCGGTATAAGATGCAACTCTTGGTTTGGTTGCTGGAGACGGAGACAGGGGATTTAGATGAGATTCGGCAACAACAACGATTTCAGACCTATTTTTCCCGCATCTGTCATGATGGAAAACTCTTGGAGAGTGATCTCTTTAGGGAACAGGATTTTTGGTATCGGTCTTATCAAAAGGCCAAAACTTGTCGAGTCCTGGTGACCAATCATGCCTATTTTTTGACAAGAGTAGAGGATGATCCTGATTTTATTTCCGGAAAAGTCCTGCTGATAGATGAGGCCCAGCAACTGTTTCTAAATCTAGAAGCTTTTTCTCATCGGCAGGTTTCGCTTAGTCGCATCTTGCGTGAAGTCGCGAGCTTGTTGTCTAAAGAGACGGATTTGGTACAGAAGCGATTACTTGAGAGTCTACAATATGGTGCCAACCAGCTCTTACTGGATTGGAAACAACATCGTGCAGATCTGGATGAAAATTTGTTGGAACAAGTGAAGCAGGATCTGAAAGAACTAAAACAAGATTCTGTACTGTTGTCGGAATTGGCAGAGACCCTTTCCTCCCATTTTGAGGAGTACTGGATTCGTTCTCAAAAACACGGAGACCAGCAAGACTATGTTCTTTTTTCCTCAAGGTTAGACTTTTTGGACTTTTCTTCGTTTTTACCAGAAGATTGTCAAGTTTTTGCGATCAGTGCCACCTTACAAATTAGTAAAAAAGTAAACGTCGCGCAGGTCCTTGGATTTCGTGACTTCCAATTTGACCGCGTTCAATCGGACTTTAAGCCTCAGCAGGTGGTCTATGTGGGGCAAGATTTACCAGCTATTCCGGCTCTTTCTGATGATGAGTATGCCTATCTGATTGCAGAAAACATACGGTCCGTCTCCGATTTGTGCGTGCCTATTCTCGTTTTGTTCAATGCGAATACAACTTTAGAGGCCACCTCGGATTATCTTCAACAATGGGGGATAGATCACCTCGCTCAAAGGGAGGACGTCAGCCAGGATAAGCTAAAACGGCGTTTTGAAGCAGGCGAAAGTCAGATTTTACTGGGGTCAGGAGCTTTCTGGGAAGGAGTGGATTTGGCCGAATTACAAAAACTTATTCTCGTCGTGACCCGGATCCCATTTTCGAATCCCAATGACATTTTTACGAAGAAAATCAACCGCTTTTTCTGGGGTCGACAACTCAACCCTTTTTATGAGTACACACTTCCGACAGCTATACTGAAGCTGAAGCAAGCCTTGGGACGTAGTATGAGGAAGGAAAAACAGGTTTCAGCCGTCTTTCTTTTGGACAATCGTCCGTTAAGAAAACGCTACGGGAAACAAATTATGGATAGCATTGCAGAAGAACGTCCTGTTCTTCCAATGAGGACAAGAGAGATTCCGGAGAGTGTTCGTGAATTTTTTGAGCAACATCCTTAAAAGTAGGAACGCCATCGCATTTCTCTTGGGAGGGAATGGTATTTTTAGTAAAAATATGTTATAATTTTCCTTATATATAGCAAAAAGAGGAATAAATATGAATGAACAAACCTTGGTATTTAAGGTTGGGACTAGTTCGATTACCCAAGAAAATGGCATGATTGATCGGATAAAGATAGCCCGAATTACCAATCAACTAGCCCAACTGCACCAAGCAGGTCATCGCATTATCTTGGTGACCTCAGGATCGATTGCCGCAGGTTTTCGACGCTTGGGATTTGAGAAACGTCCGAGCAAGATTCCCGAAAAGCAAGCAGCTGCAGCCGTTGGTCAAGGGCTTCTAATCGAGGAATACACTAAAAATCTCATGATGGATGGCATTGTAGCAGCACAGGTTCTCTTGACCCAGGATGATTTTGCGGACGAAAGACGCTATCAGAATGCTTCCCAGACCCTGCAGGTTCTGCTTCACCAGCGGGCGATTCCAATCATCAACGAAAATGACACCATCGCCATTGATGAAATAAAGGTCGGGGATAATGATACCCTCTCTGCTCAAGTCGCTTCCTTAGTGAAGGCAGACCTCTTAGTCCTCTTAACAGATGTAGATGGCCTCTATACAGCAAATCCAAAAACTGATCCCAACGCCCAACATTTGGATCAAGTGGAAACGATTGGTCCAGAGCTTTATGAAATGGCTGCTGGAGCAGGATCGGCTAATGCGACAGGTGGGATGACCACCAAATTAAGAGCCGCTAGCATTGCGACCAAGTCAGGAGTCCCTGTCTTTATCTGTTCTTCGCAAGAGGATACCTCCCTCCTAGCAGCAGTTCAGCAGGAGAATCGCGGGACTTTGTTTGTGGCAGATAAGCATGCGATGAATCAAAAGAAACAATGGATGGCCTTTTATGCTCGGACACAAGCCTATGTCCTAATAGACGATGGGGCTTTGCAAGCCTTACGATTTCAAGGAGGAAGTCTTCTTGCAGCAGGTGTTACAAACGTCTTTGGCGAATTTGAGGCTGGAGATATCATAGAAGTATACAGTAAAGGGAAAGAGCACTTAATAGGAAAAGGACGAACTCGTATGTCTTCTGATCAACTGCAAGTACGCTTGCAGGAGATGACCGAAGGAATATTGATCCATCGAAATGATTGGGTGAGTGTAGAAGGATAAAGATGAAAACAACACATGAATTGCTGGATCGTTTGGTAGAACATCGATTTGCGATTAACCAAGCGAGTACAGAGAAAAAAACGAAGCTTTGGCTTTCATGGCGGATCAATTAGAAGCAGATCTAGACCTTATTTTGGAGGCTAACCAGAAAGATCTCAAAGAGGCTGAAGATCAGATTTCTAAAGTGATGTTGGATCGCTTAGCCTTGACCAAAGAGCGTGTCTTAGCCATGGCTGAAGGGGTTCGTAGCTTGATCCAACTAGAGGATCCGGTTGGGAGAATTCTTGAGGAAGTTCGGCTTGAAAATGGTCTCTTGTTGCAAAAACGAGCTGTTCCATTTGGTCTCATCGCCATGATTTATGAGAGCCGTCCCAATGTCACCTCAGATGCGGCAGCACTCGCCATCAAAAGTGGAAATGCGGTCATTTTAAGAAGTGGAAAAGAGGCCTTTCGATCGGCCAAGAGTATTGTCACTTCCTTGAAAAAAGGGCTGGAAAAGTCAGGTATCGATCCAAGAGTATTGGAACTTGTGGAAGATGTCTCGCGTCAATCTGCTCAGGACTTGATGACTGCAAAAGGGAAAGTTGATTTGCTCATTCCGCGAGGTGGAGCTGGGTTGATCCAAGCAGTGGTTCAAAATGCTACTGTGCCAGTCATTGAAACGGGGACGGGGATTTGCCATATTTATGTAGATGCTGCTTCAGATATGGATAAGGCTCTAGCGATCATCAATAATGCCAAGACGAGTCGTCCTTCCGTCTGTAATGCGGCCGAGGTGCTTCTGGTGCATAAAGATCAGGCGGCTACCTTGCTCCCAAGGCTAGAGCAGGCCCTTGATCATCTAGTAGAATTTCGAGCGGATCAAAAAGCCCTCTCTTTTTTCTCAGAGGCAGTAGTTGCTGAGGAGAGTGATTTTTCGACCGAGTTTTTAGATTACATTCTAGCAGTAAAGGTCGTAGAGAGTTTGGAGGAAGCCATCACACATATCAATCGTCATTCAACCGGGCACAGTGAGGCCATCGTGACAGAGGATGAGGAGCGAGCGGAACGTTTTGTATCCTTTGTGGACTCCTCAGCGGTTTATGTCAATGCTTCCACTCGGTTTACCGACGGGGGAGAGTTCGGCTTGGGCTGTGAGCTAGGGATTTCGACGCAAAAGATGCATGCGCGTGGGCCCATGGGATTAAAGGAAATGACTACCTATAAATACATCATTCGCGGGAATGGACAGATTCGAAAGTAGGCACAGATGAAAATTGGATTTATTGGTTTAGGAAATATGGGAGGAGCAGTTGCACGATCCGTTGCAGCGCTTGGAGAACATGATCTTTTGTTGAGTCATCATAACCTTGTAAAGGCAGAGAGCCTGCAGAAGGAAATCGGCGGAAAGATTACTTCCAATGATCACATTGTATCGCAAGCTGATGTGGTATTCTGGGGGATTAAACCCCAACTGTTGGATCAAGTGCTTTCAAGCTTCGTAGGGAAGGAGAAGCCAGGAGCCCTTTGGATCTCCATGCTAGCGGGTGTATCCTTGGATCAACTCGGACGCTATCATGCTCAGCAACATTGGGTTCGGATGATGCCCAATACGCCAGTAGCTATCGGAGCGGGCATGACCAGTTATACTTGTGAAACGACAGATGTTGCCTCCCTCTTTGAGGACTTGATGAAACAGTCAGGGCGACTTATGCGCCTGCCAGAAGGACTACTGGATGTTGCAACAGCTATTGCAGGATGTGGCCCAGCCTTTGTCTTTGAATTTATTGAGGCACTTTCCTTGGCTGGGCTGGAGCAAGGGCTTCGTAAGGAGGATGCGACCCTCTTAGCTGTCCAAACCTTATCAGGGGCTAGCCAATTGGCACTAAACAGCGATGAAACACCTTCTCAGTTACGAGACCAAGTGACTTCACCGGGCGGATCGACCATCGCTGGAGTGGTAGAGATGAAGGAAGCTGGTTTTCAATCAGCAATCATCCGAGGCGTCAAAAAAGCCCTGCAACGAACACAGGAGCTTGGAAATAAGGAATAAAAAACTGAAAAGTTTAGATTGAAAATAGGAATCAGTCTTTTTGAAGCGGGGTGAGCCCGCTTTTAATTTTTTTCTGATAGAAGCCCATTTTTTTGATGGCAGGGACATCCATGAGTCGTCCTTTCTGTTGATGGATGAAGTCAATAAAGGCCGTAGGAATCTCTGATAACGGGGATCGTTGACTGAAGCTTTGCCAGGCAAAGATGAGCTTTTTGGTTGTTTTTCCAAAGTGTTTACTTAAAATCTCTTCTTTACTCTTATAATTTCGATAAAAGGCATTGCGGGAGACACCCGCTGTACGAACCAGCTCAGCAATCGAAATCTTTTGTAATTCTTTTCGTTGTAGCAAGTATAAGAGAGCAGTTTCTAAGGCTTCTTTGGTTAAGGAATTCGCTTCTTGATTGGATTTGGTCAGGTTTCGAAGTGAATTTGATGAAATCTTTCTTTGCATGTTTCCGATCCTTTCTCCAAAGTGTTACAGCCGAAAGTAGAACTGAGTCAAACGCCAGCTCGCATGATATAATTGTACTGAATAATAATTTGAATGTCAAATAAAAAAAGAGAAAGAAAGCTATGAAAACAGGCTTATAAAAGGTAAGGGAATGACAAAGTGGAAAATTGTTGTGGATTCAGGTTGTGATTTGCCTCAGCTAGAAGAAAGGTCAGCCGAGCTTGCGTTTGTCAGGGTCCCCCTGACGATTACAGTGGCTGATCAAGTTTTTGTAGATTCAGAAGACTTGGATATCGATCAGATGATGGCCGCGATGGCAGCATCAAAAGAGGCGGCTCAATCAGCTTGTCCTAGCCCTCAAGCTTATCGAGAAGCTTATGAAGATGCAGAAAATATCCTTGTGTTGACCATTACAGGCGGTTTATCAGGCTCCTTCAATGCAGCTAGAGTCGCAAGGGAGATGTTGTTAGAAGACAAGCCAGAAGTCAATATCTACCTCCTGGACACCCTATCAGCCGGTGGGGAAATAGACCTCTTGGTCTTGGAAGCCGCACGATTAATCCAGGAAGTGGGAGAGTTTGAAGGGGTGGTAGAAGGAATTCGCGATTACCAAAGCCATACCAAACTTTTGTTTGTTCTCTCCAAAATTGATAATTTAGTCAAAAATGGTCGCGTTAGTAAGCTCCTAGGTCATATGGTAGGTCTCCTAAATATCCGGATGGTGGGAGAAGCAAGTGATGAAGGCAAATTGGAACTCCTGCATCGACCACGTGGACATAAGAAATCACTCCAGGCAGTCCAAACAGAGCTTGAAAAAAATGGGTATCAGGGCGGTCGGATGGTCCTTGCCCATCGGAAAAACGATAAATTCTGTCAGGATCTAATCGCCCAGATTCAAAAAGAATACCCCCAAGCAGATATTCGTGTCCTTCCGACTTCGGGTCTTTGTTCCTTTTATGGGGAAGAAGGTGGAATCCTTCTAGGATATGAATGTTAGTTGGATCAAAAGATTGATGGTGATTGCATCAGTCTTTTTTTGTGGCTCTAAGATGACAAGCCGCTTTGTCAGGATGTGTTTTGCCAAAGAGGGGGATTCAGTACTTACGTTTTTCTTGTCAAAAGCGAAAATTAGGCGTACAATGAGAAGATGTGCTCAAACGAGCTTTTTTGAAGACAAAAGATAGAATAAGAGGGTTGGTTATGTCAGTCATACGACGGTTAGCTTGGTTCTTCAAGTTAGAAAGAAAACGCTATTTAATAGGGATTTTTGCACTCATTTTGGTGAGTGTTTTTAATCTGATCCCACCACGGATCATTGGGACTGTCATTGATCAGATTGATGCCAAACGCCTTTCCTCCCCCTCTTTGTTTTGGAATATCCTTCAACTGGTGGGAGCGGGTCTTGCGATGTATGGTCTGCGTTTTCTATGGCGTCGCTATATTTTTGGAACGGCTAACCACCTGGCGCAACTGTTACGTTTTCGCTTGTTTGATCATTTTACCAAAATGTCCCTGTCCTTTTTCCAAACCTTTCGTACGGGGGATTTGATGGCCCATGCTACCAATGATATTAATGCCGTGACCATGTATGCTGGAGGTGGGGTCATGTCGGCTGTGGATGCATCCATCACTGCGATTGTCACTTTGTTGACCATGTTTTGGATGATTGACTGGCGACTCACCTTAGTGGCTGTTTCACCTTTGCCTTTCTTGACCTTGGCAACAAACCTTGTAGGATCACGCAATCATCACGCTTTCAAGGCTTCCCAAGAAGCTTTTTCTGATTTAAATAACGCCGTCCAAGAGTCAGTATCAGGGATTCGCGTGACCAAATCTTTCGGCTATCAAGGAGAGGAAATTCAGCAATTTTCAAAGACCAATCAGATGGTTTTTGAGAAAAATATGACAGCTGCTCGCTACAATGCTTTGTTTGATCCAGCCACGCTGGTATTTATCGGACTGTCCTATATCTTGACCCTCTTTTTGGGAGGCTATTTGATTCAAAAGGGGGAACTTTCTGTTGGGCAACTGGTGACTTTTATGACCTACCTAAACATGTTGGTTTGGCCCTTGCAGGCGATTGGTTTTCTTTTTAATGTCAGTCAACGAGCTAGTATCTCCTATGATCGAATTGAGCAACTCTTGGCTCACGAATCGGATATTGCAGAGCTAGAAAGTCCTTTAACAACGATTGAAAATGGGGATATTTCTTACGAACTGGAAAAATTTTCTTATGAGGGGGCAGATGGCCCGACTAGCTTGGAAGACATCCGGTTTTACCTGAAAAAAGGTCAAACCTTGGGGATTGTGGGGCCGACAGGTAGTGGAAAGACGACGCTCTTACGCTTGATCATGAGAGAGCAAGATATCCAGAAGGGCCATATCTTGCTGAACGGTCAGGATATCCGGCATTATTCTCTCTCCGATCTGAGGTCCTTGATGGGGTATGTACCTCAGGACCAGGTCTTATTTGCCCTGTCTATTCGGGATAATATCCGTTTTGCCAATCCCCAGTTGACAGATGAAGAAATGTTGCAGATTACTCAGGCTTGTGGCATTTATGAAGACATTCTAGCGATGTCAGATGGGTTTGATACAATGATCGGTGAGCGAGGTGTGTCTCTGTCAGGTGGGCAAAAACAACGGATAGCAATCTGTCGTGCCTTAGCGATGCACCCAGCAATCTTACTCTTGGACGACTCCTTATCGGCAGTGGATGCTAAAACAGAGCACCATATCCTGGAACACTTAAAGAGCAGTCGTAGAGGACAGACAACCCTGATCGTTGCCCATCGTTTATCAGCTGTGGTACATGCGGATATGATCTTAGTTTTGGAAGAAGGGCGAATCAAAGAAAAAGGAACCCATCAAGAATTAATGGCGCTTAAAGGCTGGTATTACCAAACGTATCAATCGCAACAGTTGCATCAACAGATCTCTAAAGATTTGGAAGGAGGTGTTTCATGAACTCGAACCAACAGAGTGACTTTTCGGTCATCAAACGCTTAGGAAGGTATATGTGGCGATATAAAGGGATGACGCTACTCGCATTTCTCTTTGTTTTTGCCAGCAGCCTGTTATTGACAGCTATTCCCTTGGCTGCACGCTGGTTTATTGATCAATTTCTTGGTACGGAATCTCAAACAAGCCTTGGAATGAAGACAGGGCAGTTTTTACTCTTCTATTATGGTATTTTTCTTTTACGTGTTCTCACCACCTACTTGGGACAATTGAGCTTTGCCTATGTTTCAAATTCCATTGTCAGAGATTTGCGGACGGATATTTTTTCGCATATCCAATCATTGGGAATGTCGTTTTATGACCAAACACCAGCTGGTTCTATCGTTTCGCGGGTGACCAATGATACGCAAGCGGTAGCGGATATGTTTAGTACGGTATTTTCTAGTTTTATTTCCTCTATGATTCTATTTTTGGTGACCTTGACGACCATGTTTCAGTTGGATGGGCAATTAACGATTTGGATTCTCCCCTTTCTCCCCTTGATTTGGCTCTTCATTACTCTCTATCGTCGCTTGTCCAATCAGCTCATTCATATGACGCGAGCGACCCTTTCGGATATCAATGTCAAACTTTCCGAATCCATAGAAGGGATGCGGATTGTGCAGGCTTTTCGGCAGGAAAAGCGATTGATAGATGAATTTGAACAGATCAATCAAAAGCATCTATACTATGCGAATCGATCCGTAGATGTTAATTCGATCTTGTTGCGCCCGGCGATGTCTCTCTTACAGGTTTTAGCGTATGCAGTCATTTTGACCTTTTTCGGACTAAACTGGAAAAACACTGGTTTTACCGCTGGCTTGGTTTACGCTTTTATCCAGTACATCAATCAGCTCTTCAATCCGCTTATAGATGTGACACAAAATTTTGCGACCTTACAGACATCGATGATTGCGGCATCTAGAGTCTTTCAGATGATGGATCGCAAGGATTATGAACCTCAGCAAGTCGGACAGATAGAACAGATCGATCAAGGGAATATTTCCTTTGAGCATGTTTCTTTTTCCTATGATGGAAAGCAGGATGTCTTGAAAAACATCAGTTTCCAGGTGAAGAAGGGAGAAATGATCGCCTTTGTCGGCCATACTGGATCAGGAAAGTCTTCTATAATCAATTTGATTATGCGATTCTACGAGTTTGATCGGGGGAACATCTGGATTGATGGGCAGAATATCAAAGCCTATCGTCCAGCTACTCTCCGTAAAAATATTGGCTTGGTGCTACAAGAGCCTTTTCTGTATCATGGAACGGTGGAATCCAATATCAGGATGTATCAAGAACAACTCTCTCGTAAGGAGGTCGAAGAAGCAGCCCAGTTTGTCGATGCATCGGACTTTATTGAACAACTTCCAGATGGCTATGACCAAGTGGTGACAGAGCGTGGGACCACCTTTTCAGCAGGGCAACGTCAGCTATTGGCTTTTGCACGAACCATCGCCTCCCAACCCAAAATTTTAATCCTAGATGAAGCGACAGCCAATATTGATTCTGAAACAGAGGAAGTGATTCAAACTTCCCTAAAGAAGATGCGTCAAGGACGCACCACCATTGCGATTGCACACAGACTATCGACCATCCAAGATGCAGATTGTATTTATGTATTGGACAAGGGACGAATTATTGAATCAGGGACGCACGAGGACTTGCTTTCCTTGAAGGGGACCTATTTCAACATGTATCAATTGCAAGCAGGGATGCTGACGAATGAAAAAAACAGGGCCTAAGGCTCTGTTTTTTGATGGCACTGTTTCCAAAAATCTTGAACTTCCTGGAAACCTGAAAAGAGTAAATAGCAGTAAGCTTGTCCTTCAATAACCTTGGAGACACTGCGATGATGCTTCTGTTCAGCTGTCAGCTCTTGTCTCAGAAATGGGAGTAAGATCCCTTGTTGCGTCATCTGATAAGAGCCAAGAGGGAGAAACTTTTCCATATTCCGTTTCGTCTGTTCCTGATCGGTGTGGAAGCGATCTTTTAGAAGTTTTGTATTCTTTGCAAACATACCATTGTCGATATAAAGTGAAAGAGCTTTTTGCATAATGAGGTTGGTATCGTAGTCCATGAGTCCTTTTAGCTGGAGAAAAGCAGAGACAAGTTCAGATGGAAGAACGACACAGCCGATCCGTAAAGCAGGAAAGAGAGTTGTGGTAAAAGACTTGATGTAGATGACTCGATGGTTCGGATCCTGGTAATAGAGGGGAAGACTGGAGCTGGGAGCAAAGTCCGCAAGATAGTCATCTTCGATGAGGTAAACCTGGTATTTCTCAGCTAGTCTCAGGATAGCCATTGCCTGGTCTTTTCTGTAGCTGGTCCCTAAAGGATTGTGTAATCGAGGAATGGTGTAAAAAAATTTGAAGTGGCCTGACGCAAATAAGCGCTCTAACTCTTCTAGATCGATTCCATCTATGGTTCTTTCGATAGTTGCGTAGGGCTGGCCCTGAGAGCTAGCTAGCTCTTCCATTCGATGGTAACTTGGTTTCTCCATCAGAATGCCTTGGCCAGGAGTTGGAAAGGACATTTGACTTAAGATATACAAGGCTTGCTGACTTCCAGCTGTAATGACCAGTTGCTCCTTTTTGGAGTAGACAGAGTAATCCATGAGCAAGGTGTGGACAGAGTTTATGAGCTCTTCTAGTCCTTCCTGCCTATGATAGTAGTTAAAAAGATAGCGCTCCCGTCCAACCAAACTTTCATTGACACAGGTCCTAAAATCTTCATAGGGGAGCTCCTCAAAAAAATAAGAATCAAAGGAAACCGTTTGGTCTTGAAAGCTGGGATCTTCTAAGACATAGTAGCCACTCTTTTCTACCGAATAGACCAAGTGTTGATAGCGAAGTTCTTGGAGGGCCTTGATGGCCGTATCTTTGCTACAGTTGTATTTCTCACTCAATTTGCGGATGGAAGGGAGTTTTTGGCCACGTTCCAGAGTGCCATTTTCAATTTTTTCTTTCAAATCCTGAATGATCTCTTCGTATTTTTTCATGTGCCTATCTCCCTCTACCGAATCATGTTTATTGTATCGTAAAAAGAAGAAGGAAACAACAAGAGAAACGAGGGTCTCTCTTTAAAAATGACTTGTTTGTAAGAAAAAGGGCGTCACTGCGCGATCATGGCGATGTAAGGTAGATAAATCCGGAGATCCGGGTCCCTTTTGTGACTAGATAAAAAACGCCTTGTATCTGAGGGCTCTTAGATACAAGGCATATCACATTTTATGGAAGCATGTAAAACACGATCGCCAAATATTGCAAGAAGCTGGCTAGCATAATGAAAAGATGCCAAATCATGTGGAAATAGGGGCGTTTAAAAGAGTATATGACAGCCCCAACTGTATAAGCTAAGCCACCCGCGAGCATGAGAAGCCAAAATGTAGGCCCTGTCTGCTGGATGATCGCAGGCAGGATGAAGAGGACCAACCAACCCATGATGAGATAGAGCGCCAAACTAAACTTTTCATTGACTTTGGGGGAAAATATCTTGTACAAGATTCCATAAAGGGTCGTTCCCCATTGGAGAGCTAAGATGAGGTAGCCCAACCAATTATTCATAATAGATAAGAGGACCGGAGTATAGCTACCTGCAATCGCGATATAAATCATCGAATGATCGATTATGCGAAGAACGTACTTATGGGTTGACTGGTAATCCATAGCATGATAAATCGAAGATGAAAGGAACATCAGAAAGAGCGCAATTACAAAGATGGAAACGCCGATGGACTGGATCGGGCCATTGACTTCATAGCTGTAAACGGCAGAAAATGGCAATAAAAGCAACATCAGCGCTGCCCCGACAGCATGCGTCACACTATTAGCAACTTCTTCTCCAAAGCTTAATTTTTTTGAGAGTTTTAGCGGATTAGACATGGTCAACCTCCTGTTGCGGACTGGGAATTAAGGCAAGGGTTTCGTGAAAGGCTTGAATAGTCTGACAGGCCTTTTGAATAATCGGCGCAATCTGATGGACAGCCCCTTCGTTATAGTAGCTGACAAAATGGTTATAACTTTCTTTAGCTCCTTCTGATTGGCTCATTTCTTGAATCACTTGGATAATATCTGCAATGGCAAATACTGGTTTACAGATTGATAAGATAATGAGACGGGCTAAGTGCTCTTGTCCGTATTTCTTCTTAATAGGCTTTGGTAGATAGCCATGCTTGACGTAGTTATTAATCATGGCTGGGGTTAATCCCTTGTCTCGTTTGGAATCTGTGAGAGTATGTTGGTTCACATAAAGCAATACCTGGTCCAGATAGAGTTCAATCGTAGGGAGTTCCTCCCAACGGGGTAAAGAATGCATGATAGAAACCTCGTAACAACTAGTAATAATAACTAGATAATATCATAACTATAATCAAATAGCAAATTTAAGGGCAGATTCGAAGAGCTATGATATACTAAGGGCATGAAAGTTTTAATTCCAAATGCAAAAGAATTACGGACCCAGCAAGATGTCTCTCCCTTTCCAGTGCTAGGCGAGCGGGAGCAGAAAGTCTTAGGAGCCATACGAACGCTAGAGATGTCCGAATTAGCGGACAAATATGGTATGACAGTGGAACGTGTCCAGTTGGAATGGGACCGATGGATGCGTATCGATGAGCGAGATGCCAAAGGCTATCCTGCTATTGACTTGTATGATGGTCTCATGTATCGGCATATGTTGCGATCCCAGCTGCAGGATGAAGAACGTCAGTATTTAGAACAGCATTGTTTGATTGCGACAGCCTTTTATGGATTGGTACGTCCTTATCAACTGATTTCCCCCCATCGGCTTGATTTTCAGGTACCTCTGATCGTTGAGGGGGCTTCTTTGAAACAGTTTTGGCGGGAAAGTTATGATCAGACAGTGTCTGACGAGAACTTACTCATTTCCTTTCTCTCTTCTGAGTTTGAAGCTGTCTTTTCTCCTGACATCCAACGTCGGATGGTCAAAGTCCTCTTTAAGGAAGAACGGGATGGGAAGCTTAAGGTCCACTCAACCATTTCCAAAAAGGGGAGAGGACGCTACTTAGCAGCCATGGCTCAAGAGAAAGTTCACACGATTGAAGCCTTAAAAAAGGTTTCGGTTGATGGTTTTGCTTTTAGAGAGAGTCTTTCCAGTGAAAAAGAACTGGTGTTTGTCAGAAAAATAAAGGAATAGAAATAAAAAAACCATTACTCCATACGCACATCCTCCCCAAGGCAAGACAGAAGTGTCGCTTTTAGGGTGGGAAGTATATGAAGTAGTGGTTTTTCTAGTTAACGGAACTTACGATTTCTTCCATGGTTTCTTTTAGGATTTTCATCGTAGAAGGACTGGTTTCAAATCGAAGAATCATCAGCGTGGTGCCTTTTTGACCAATATAGTAAGTAAAGGCAGTATTGGTTTCCTCATTTGTCGCTGTATAGAGGACTTGATAGTAGTTCTGACCTGCTAAAGATACTTGAGATAAGGAGGGTTCTCCCTCTCCTAGTTGGTTCATGAGGCTCTCTGCATTGGCATAGAGTTCCCCTTCAGCACCTGTTCCTTCAGCAGTAATAACGGTAAACGCAATCGTTTGGTCTTTCGAGAGATAGACCCGTTGATGGTCAGAGGATTGGTCGGTCTGTTCAGTCCAGTCTGTCGGGATCTTTGTTTTCAAATCAGTTCCTGGGAGAGTGATTTCTTGAGACAATTGGTAAGAAAGAGAGATGGCGTGATCCGTCCAAGAAGCACGAGCCTGTTTTAAAATGGTTTCTGCACGGTTCACATTCCCTTCAACAGGAGTTTTCGCAACAATTCCCTTGTAATATTCCCCGTCTTGATAGTAAAAAATGGATAAATCGTAGCTATTTTTGGCATCCTTGATTTGCTTTGTAAGACCGATTCCTTTTTTATCATCAAGGGTGATTTCTTTTAAATCATCCTTGTGGAGGCTGTTGGAAAAAATAGATTGTTGTAGTGATTTCCAGGCGAGATCTTTGATTGAAAGGGTGAAGTCCATTTTAGAAAAGCGATTGGCGGCCAAGTAGGTCGTACCATCACTGGAGACTAAGGTCATACCATTTTGAGCGCCATTTGACGCATCGGATAGTTGATCTGGGCCGGTGATGCTGAAAGAGCCACTTGCGCTGGTATATACCTGTCCACTATTTACGACGCTTTGGTTAGAAGGAGTTGAGGATGAGGTATTCTTGGATGGTTGGCAAGCCGTCAGACAACAGACACTTGAGACGAGCAGTAATGAGGTTAAAAAAGGTTTCATGGTCATTCTCCATAAGGGATAAAGTCTTGTATAAGAAAGCTTTTGAGTTAGATGGGACTTGGAAAGAGCAAGAAGAGGGATTCGATAGGCCTGATACGATGAATCCAACAGGCCAATGAGGCTACTGATTCACAGGCAAGAGAAAATGCCTAAAGGTTTTTAAATTTCTTCATGATTTGCACCAACTGATCTTGCTCTTTTTTAGACAAGACCGAGAAAATCCTGCCAATGTTGTGATAGTGCTCCTCAAGGATGGCTTCGATGGTCTTTTTTCCCTTCGGAGTCAGCTGGATGAGAGAAGCCCTCCCATCTGTAGGATCACATACTTTGGTGACATAGCCATCACGGACCATGTTTTTAATGACGAGTGTCATATTTCCAGAGGTACTCAGCAATTTTTCAATGAGGGTTTGAATTCTCAAATCTCCTAAATTATAAAGAGCTTCCAAAACGCCAAATTGTGTGAGCGTTAGGGGACTTTTTCTGATGACTTCTAACTCTTCTTTTTCGATTTTATTTTGAGCCCGACGGAGGGCAATCAGGCTGTGCAGGGCAGATTGATTCCGATCGATAGCAGATTTAATCTCTTTTTTCATATTTTTATTTTACCAAGATTACAAGAGAGTCGCAATATCCAATTCCTTCCGTTAGAAGCTCCTTTGCCGATTTATGCAGAATTCTCTTTGAAAGGATGGCACATCACTGGGAAATATTGTATAATTATTTTTATGAAGAAAAATCGAGGAAAAGTACGGCGAAAGCGCTATCCCCTCTCTAGTCAGTTACTATGGGGGACGTTACTGGTTGCCATCACCATTGTTTTTTCAAGCCTCTACCTGATCATGGCTTCTGCAGACCCCTTTCGTCAGGCGAAACTTCAGGCAGAAGAAGTAGCTCAACAAACAGCAGGTCTTCGGACAATTACCTCCATCGATCTCTATAAAGGGTCTGAGCTCTATTATAGTGTCATTGGACGAGATCAAGCAAATACGGTTCAACTGGTCTTGATTTCAGAAAAGAGCCATAAAATACGGATGTATCCTCTCTCGTCTGGGATTTCAAAGGATAGGGCGATAGAGGTGGCTCGTCAGCAAGGAGCTAAGAAGATTGATCATGTTATCGCTGGATTTGAAGGCGAGCAGCCAGTCTGGGAAGTGCGCTCAGGGACTGCTTACTATGTGATTCATTTTAAGACAGGTGCATTTGTTCATAAGGAGGGAATCTAGATGACGAAGTTATCAAAGCGTGTAGTAGAGATGGAAGAATCCGTGACACTAGCTGCTGGTGCAAGAGCCAAGGCCTTGAAAGCTGAAGGGCGAGATATTTTGGAGTTAACCCTGGGTCAACCAGACTTTGTGACTCCTAAAATATCCAGCAAGCAGCAATCGAGTCCATTGAAAACGGAAAAGCGTCTTTTTACACCTTGGCTTCCGGATTGCCAGAGTTAAAAGATGCCATCTGTCTGCATATGCAAGACTTTTATGGATACCGTGTTGAAGGCAATCAGGTTGTTGTGGCGACGGGGGCGAAATTCATCCTTTATGCTTTCTTTGCGGCTGTGGTCAATAAAGGAGATGAAGTGATCATCCCGACACCATACTGGGTTTCCTATGCGGATCAAGTCAAGATGAACGAAGGGGTTCCTGTATTTGTCCAAGCTACAGAAGAGACACACTTTAAAGTGACCGTGTCTCAACTGGAAGCCACTCGGACAGACAAAACCAAAGTCCTCCTACTCAATAGCCCTTCTAACCCAACGGGGATGGTCTATGAGCCCGAGGAACTAGAAGCTATTGGAAATTGGGCAGTAGCCCACGATATACTGATCTTAGCAGATGATATCTATAGTCGCTTGGTCTATAATGGTGTGTCCTATACATCGATTTCCAGTATTTCAGAAGCCATTCGAAAGCAAACGATCGTCGTCAATGGGCTATCAAAAGCCTATTCTATGACCGGTTGGCGGGTTGGCTACGCGACAGGGAACTCCGAAATCATCTCTGCCATGGCCAAAATGATTAGCCAAACAACCTCTAACTTAGCGGCGGTTTCCCAATATGCCGCCATCGAGGCTTTGACCGGAGACCAGAGCTCTGTTGAGGAGATGCGTCAAGCCTTTGAACACCGCCTTAACACCGTTTATCCGCTATTGGCTCAAGTCCCTGGTTTTGAAGTAGTTAAACCACAAGGAGCCTTCTATCTTTTCCCAAATGTCAAAAAGGCTATGGAAATGAAGGGTTACACGGATGTGACGGCCTTTACCACTGCTATTTTGGAAGAAGTAGGGGTTGCCCTCGTGACAGGAGCAGGATTTGGAGCACCCGAAAATGTCCGTCTGTCCTATGCAACTGATTTGGAAACCTTGAAAGAAGCTATCCAGAGACTTCATCAGTTTATGGAGACTTAGACTGGGTAAAAAGAAGCGCCCTTCCAAGCAGGAAAATGCAACTCACAGTCCTTGATAGGGAGGAGCGCTTGCTTGAGTTAAAAGAGGGATAGGCCTTTCAATCATGGGGCCAGTCAATCTATCCTAAATAAAATTAGACAAACTATCAGTAAATTAGAAAGAGAGCATTATGTCAAAAAAACGTATATCAATTATCGATGTTAAGGATTATGTGGGTCAAGAAGTGACCATTGGAGCTTGGGTTGCCAACAAGTCCGGAAAAGGGAAAATTGCCTTCTTGCAATTGCGGGACGGTTCTGCCTTCTTTCAAGGGGTAGCCTTTAAACCCAACTTTATTGAAAAATTCGGGGAAGAAGTGGGTCTTGAGAAGTTTGACACCATCAAACGCCTGAGCCAAGAAACCTCTGTTTATGTGACAGGGATTGTTAAGGAAGACGAGCGTTCGAAGTTCGGCTATGAGCTGGACATTACGGATATCGAAGTCATCGGTGAATCAACTGATTATCCCATCACTCCAAAAGAGCACGGGACAGACTTCCTCATGGACAATCGTCATCTCTGGCTTCGTTCTCGCAAGCAAGTAGCCATCATGCAAATTCGTAACGCCATCATCTACGCAACTTACGAGTTCTTTGACAAGAATGGCTTTATCAAGTTTGATAGCCCGATTCTTTCAGGCAATGCGGCAGAAGACTCAACCGAACTCTTTGAAACAGATTACTTTGGCACACCTGCCTTTCTTAGCCAATCTGGTCAGCTTTACCTAGAAGCAGGTGCCATGGCCCTTGGTCGTGTTTATGACTTTGGACCGGTCTTTCGCGCGGAAAAATCCAAAACCCGCCGTCATTTGACTGAGTTCTGGATGATGGATGCGGAGTACCCGTTCTTGAGCCACGATGAATCCCTTGATTTGCAAGAAGCCTATGTCAAAGCCCTTCTCCAAGGAGTTTTGGACCGTGCCCCTCAAGCCTTGGAAACTTTAGAGCGGGATCCTGAGCTCTTGAAACGCTACATTGCAGAGCCTTTTAAACGCATCACCTACGATGAAGCCATTGCCCTTCTTCAAGAGCATGAAAATGATGCAGATGCTGAGTATGACCACGTAGAAGCAGGAATTGACTTTGGTTCACCACACGAAACATGGATTTCTAACTATTTTGGCGTACCAACCTTTATCGTCAACTATCCGGCAGCTATCAAGGCCTTCTACATGAAGCCAGTTCCTGGAAATCCAGAGCGCGTGCTCTGTGCAGACCTGCTTGCTCCAGAAGGTTACGGAGAAATCATCGGAGGATCAGAACGGGAAACGGACTACGATGCTCTTGTTGCCAAGATGGATGAGCTTGGAATGGACAAGTCTGAGTACGAGTTCTACCTAGATCTCCGTAAGTACGGTTCCGTTCCTCACTGTGGATTTGGAATTGGAATTGAGCGCATGGTGACCTTTGCGGCAGGTACCAAACATATCCGCGAAGCCATCCCATTCCCACGGATGCTCCACCGGATTAAACCATAGTCTGTTTCAATAGACAAGACACATACGAGAGAGGGGAGATAGCCAATGACAACGACCATCATGTCCAATTACACTTTTGGAGAAACCGCCTATCAGGAAATTCCTGCTGTACTTGCTTCCTATTCCTTTAAGAAAATAGCCTTGATTGGGGGAGAGACGGCCCTTTCGGTTGCGAAAGAAGAAGTCCTTGCAGTCCTTGAAGCAGCAGGATATCAAGTGACGGGAGTCTTTGTCTATGGACAAGATTCCACCCAGTCCAATATTGATAGGCTAGTAGCTCATCCAGCTGTGCAAGAAGCAGACGTTTTATTTGGATTTGGAGGAGGCCGAGCGCTGGATACGAGCAAAATGGTCTCCCTTGAGCTAGATAAGCCGATGTTCTCTTTTCCCACTATCTGCTCCAACTGTGCAGCGGGGACGGCTATCGCCGTAGTCTACAAGGATGATCATAGTTTAGCCTATTATGGTTATCCGAAGGCCCCCCTTCATATTTTTATCAATACTAAAATTATTGCAGAAGCCCCGGTGAAATATTTTTGGGCTGGTGTTGGAGATGGTTTGTCGAAAGGACCGGAGGTTGAGCGGGCGATTCTCGAAGCCCAAAAACGGGGTCAAGAATTAAACCATGCGGCCTTGTTAGGAGAGGCGATTGCAAAGTCATCTGAATTTGCCTTTTATGCCTATGGGGAGGAAGCTATTGAGGATGTGCGCCAACAACGACTTAGCAAGGGTGTGGAGGAGATTATTTTGTCCATTATTGTCTCAACCGCCTATGCTTCCAATTTAGAGAATCAAAAGGATTTTGATTTCGTATCGGCTCACGCTCACGCTTTTTACAATGCCACAACGACAATCCCAAGATCAGGGACTTACCTGCATGGGGCTGTAGTAGCCTTTGGTGTCATGGTCCTTCATGCCTACTATGAGGAAGACGATAAGCTTGCGAAAGTAGCCCAATTTAATCAGTCCATAAAGCTTCCTCTGACCTTATTTGATTTAGGCTTGACCGTCAATGATGTAGAAGAGTTAGCTACCTTTGCCATTACCACGACGGAGTGTCGCAATACACCATTCACAAAAGAAGAATTCCAAAAGGCTATTCTCAAGGCTCATCAGTACGGTCTCTCGCTGACGTCTGAGCAAGCTTAAGATCTAAGGAAAGCACTCTGGCCCAACATTCCGTTCTGGGTCGCATGTATGCTAGGATAGAAACGGTCTCATCTGAAGTCAAGGTTTTCTTAGAAATTCTAAGAGAGAGGGACAAATCACTCTTAAACAGAGGAAAGAGCGTGGGACAGAAATCGGTCATTCCTTAGAATTCGATTTCGTCGTCCCACCTCCGCACAGTTGAGTAGGGCTGTAAAAGCGGATGAAATCAGCCTTGTAGAGTCCACTCAACCACTGCGTCTTGCTCGACCATCCAAAAACAATGGAGAGGCTGGGACTTTTGTCCCAGCCTCCTTTTCTTTTCATCTTTTTCATAGTTTGGTATAATAATGGTAATGTGACAGACGAAAAGGAGATTTTAATATGGCAAATGTTGTTCATACGGATAAAGCACCGAAGGCCTTAGGGCCTTACGTTCAAGGTCGAATCGTAGGCAATCTACTCTTTGCATCTGGGCAAGTCCCTCTTTCACCTGAAACGGGTGAAATCGTTGGAGATACGATCCAGGCTCAGACAGAGCAAGTGTTAAAAAACGTGGAGGCTATTTTGGCAGAAGCTGGGACAGATTTTGATCATGTGGTTAAAACCACTTGCTTCCTCAGCGATATCAATGACTTCGTAGCTTTTAACGAAGTCTATGCGACGGCCTTTCAGCAAGCCTTTCCGGCCCGTTCTTGTGTAGAGGTAGCTCGTTTGCCAAAGGATGTAAAAGTAGAAGTAGAAGTCATTGCAGAACTTCCATCCTCTAACTAGCCTTTTATGAAAACAGACATGAAAGAAGCTGTGATACGACTATTGTGGAGTATTTCACTTCTTTTTTTTATGTCCCTTCTTTACTTGTGCTATAATAAGACAAGTATAAAGTGATCTGTAAAGGAGTTTGTAGGAATGGATAAGAAGATTCATCTCGTGATTGTAACGGGGATGTCCGGTGCAGGAAAAACCGTTGCAATCCAATCTTTTGAAGATTTGGGGTATTTCACCATGGACAACATGCCCCCAGCATTATTACCCAAATTTCTTGAATTAATTCGTTCAAGTCGTGATTTGGACAAGCTGGCTTTGGTAGTAGACATGCGAAGCCGAAGTTTTTTCTCTGAAATCATCGATATTTTAGATGATATTGAGAGTGCAGATGACATCAATTTTAAAATTCTTTTCCTGGATGCTACAGATAGTGAGCTGGTGGCGCGCTATAAAGAAACGCGACGGTCGCATCCTTTGGCAGTCGATGGACGCGTTTTAGATGGGATTCACAAGGAGAGGAAATTATTAGCCCCCCTCAAAAATATGAGTCAGAATGTCATTGATACTTCGGATCTGACTCCTCGCAATCTGCGTAAAGAAATTACGGATCAGTTTGGAACCCAAGAAAATCAGGTTCATTTCCGAGTGGAGGTGATGTCCTTTGGTTTCAAATATGGGATCCCCTTAGATGCAGACCTTGTTTTTGACGTGCGCTTTCTGCCTAACCCATACTACCTGCCAGAATTACGTAACCAAACCGGGCTTGATCCAGATGTCTATCAATATGTGATGCAACACGAGGAATCAGAAGAGTTTTACCAACATTTGGTAGGCTTGTTGCGTCCGATTTTGCCGGGCTACCGAAAGGAAGGCAAGTCCGTCTTAACGATTGCGATTGGCTGTACAGGAGGGCAACATCGAAGTACCGCTTTTGCCAAGCGCTTAGCGGAAGATTTAGGAAAAGATTGGCCTGTCAACCAAAGCCATCGGGATAAAGATCGTCGAAAGGAAACGGTAAATCGTTCATGAGAAAGCCGAAAATAACGGTCATCGGAGGGGGAACGGGAATCCCTGTCATCTTGAAAAGTCTACGCGATAAGGATGTAGATATCACAGCCATTGTCACCGTGGCGGATGATGGTGGCTCTTCTGGTGAGATTCGTGAAGCCTTGCAGGTGACCCCTCCAGGGGATTTGAGAAATGTTCTTGTCGCTTTGTCAGATATGCCCAAATTTTATGAGAAGATGCTCCAGTACCGCTTTGCAGATACAGATGGCCCCTTAGCTGGTCACCCATTGGGAAATTTAATGATTGCTGGAATTTCTGAGATGCAAGGGTCGACTTATAGTGCCATGCAAGTCTTGTCTAAAATGTTTCATACTGTTGGAAAAATCTATCCCGTTAGTGAGGTCCCTTTAACCCTTCATGCGGTCTTTTTCGATGGACATGAGGTGGTAGGGGAAAGTAAGATTGCAGACTACCCAGGATTGATTGAGCGGGTTTATGTGACGAATTCCTATAGTGATGAGGAACCAACTGCCAGTCGCAAAGTGGTAGAATCCATCCTGAATAGCGATATGATCGTATTGGGACCGGGCTCTCTCTTTACTTCTATTCTACCCAATCTCATGATATCAGAAATCGGGCAAGCCCTTCGGGAGACCAAAGCTAAGGTGACTTATGTTTGCAATATCATGACCCAAAGAGGAGAGACCGAGTATTTCTCTGATGCGGATCATGTGCGTGTTTTGAACAAGCATCTCGGTCAACACACTATTGATACGGTTCTCGTCAATGTTGAGCCAGTCCCTCAAGAATATATGAATTCCAATAAGTTTGACGAATATCTCGTACAAGTGAAGCATGATTTTCAAGGCTTAAAAGAGCAAGCAGATCAGATTATTTCTTCGAATTTTCTTCGTCTGGAAAATGGGGGAGCCTTCCATGATGGAGATTTGGTGGTGGATGAATTGCTTAAGATTATACAGGTGCGGGCATGAGTTTTACAGTAAAAGTCAAGGAAGAAATTTTGACTCTTGATCGAGTGGATAAGGCAGAGTTGGCAGCTATTATTAAGCTGTCTGGCAGTGTCGGTTTGACCTCATCCGGTTTAACCTTATCTATTACGACTGAAAATGCCAAGGTGGCTCGCCATATCTACGAGCTGATTGAGCGGATCTTTGCGATCAAGGGGGATCTCCGTCATCATCAAAAGACGAATTTGAGGAAAAATCGGGTTTACACGATTTTCTTAGAGACCCGAGTCAACGACATATTGGATGAGCTCTATCTAGCAGATGACATGTTTGGGCTGGAGACAGGGATTGCGACGGAGATTATGAGAGATGATGAGCAGAGCCAAGCTTATCTGAGAGGGGCCTTCTTAGCTGCTGGGACCATTAAGGATCCTGAAAAAGGTCGGTATCAGCTTGAAATTGCTTCTGTTTATCAGGACCATGCCCAGGACTTATCTGTCTTGATGCACCGGTTTTTACTGGATGCTAAGGTGATCGTTCGTAGTAAAGGTACGATCACCTATTTGCAACGAGCAGAGGATATCCTAGATTTTCTCTTGGTGATTGGAGCAGATGAGGCCAAGGTTGAATTTGAAAACATTAAAATCATGCGTGAAGCAAGGAATGATCTCAACCGGGCTACCAATGCTGAAACAGCCAATATTGCACGAACGATGACAGCTAGCTTAAAAACGCTTAATAATATTGCAAAAATCCGAGAAACCATTGGTCTGGATCAGTTGCCACTAGAGTTACAAGAAATAGCCCATCTTCGCCTTCAAAATCCTGATTTTTCCTTGCAACAGTTGGCGGAGCAATTAACGACCCCTATCAGCAAAAGCGGCGTGAACCACCGGTTACGAAAAATTAACAAAATCGCAGAAGAGCTGTAAAAAATCTTTACTTTCCAAAGAGCATCTGATATAATTATAAGAGTATGTAATGGACATACAGAAATACAGTTTATCCGCTGGGCTTAAAGGCGCCTATGATTGACGAAGATAGGAGAAAAAAATGAATCCATTAATCCAAAGTTTGACTGAAGGTCAACTTCGTACTGATATCCCTTCTTTCCGTCCTGGTGATACTGTTCGTGTTCACGCGAAAGTTGTCGAAGGAAGTCGCGAACGTATCCAGATCTTTGAAGGAGTTGTTATCTCCCGTAAAGGTCAAGGAATCTCAGAGATGTACACTGTTCGTAAGATTTCTGGCGGTATCGGAGTAGAGCGTACATTCCCAATCCACACTCCACGTGTTGACAAGATTGAGGTTGTTCGTTACGGTAAAGTACGTCGTGCGAAATTGTACTACCTTCGTGCATTACAAGGTAAAGCAGCACGTATCAAGGAAATCCGTAAATAAGAAGAGTCTGGGGCAGTTGTCCCAAACTCTTTTTTTAAGGATAGGAATGGTCTATCCCAGCTGAGAATAGCTAGGATGGATTTGGAGAGAAGTAGAAGGCGTTCCATGTGACCCTTTTCTTTCTCTTTTCCCTCCCCTTAGTTCAATGGATATAACAACTCCCTCCTAAGGAGTAGTTGCTGGTTCGATTCCGGCAGGGGAGATAGTAAAGTGCTTATTTGGTGGGTTTTCTGGGGATCGCCCAAAATTCACCCGACAGATTTACAGTGGAGTATCGGTAGATAGCGAGGAAAGACCTAACATAACTTTTCTGAAAAGCTTTTGGTCTATTAAATCCGATGTATACCAACGAGAAGAGTTTAGAGCGCTAATCACAATAGAATAACAGAATTCACAAGCAAGACCTCTTCAGGCCTTGTTTTTTTACATTGGATGAAAGAGGAATGGAATCGGTTTTCTTCTTAAAAAACGATACGTGTGCCATGCACTTGTTCGATTCCTGGAATGGCCAGAAATTGATCGCGATTGGTCGTGGAGATACCGCCTCCTGCAAGGATTTCTAACTGCCCATCGGCCAGTTGAGAAAACTCTTTGTAGCGCTGTAATCGTCTGTCTAAAGGAGTATCAGGACCTCCAGCTCGGGTCAGTAGTCGAGTGACACCCTGTTCCTTGAGCCATTGGATAGCACTTCCCTGATTTGCCTCAGGAAGTTGATCAAAGGCCATATGCAGGGTGAATTCGAATCCTTGACTGGCTTTCAACAAGGTTAACAGTGCTTTTTTATCGAGGAGATCATCAGCAGTTAAAACCCCAGTAGCAAACCCATCGACCCCTAAGGATCGTGCACATTGTATATCCTCTAGCATGATTTCTAACTCTTGGGGACTATAGACAAAATCGCCTCCACGGGGACGGATCATGACGATGACTTTTGCCTGATACATTTTTGCTATCCGAACGGCTTCTTTTATGACCCCGTAACTAGGTGTCGTTCCTCCGACCGCTAGATTGTCACACAGCTCTACCCGGCTGGCACCGGCTTTAAACGCTTTCTCTAATAAGGTGATGTTTTCTGCACAAAATTCATAGACTGGCATGTAGAACCTCCGATTTCCTGTCTTTATTGGCTGATGGTGATGGCTCTGACTGGATCAGAATGAGCGTATGGCAGGACAGTAGCAATGCCGCACAGATAACCTAACCCGTTAGAGTCGTTTTGTATCTACAGAGTACCATAAGTGATGGCAAATATTCAAGAAAAAGATAGCGTTTTCCTATTCTATCTGTATCTGATTTTTACGTAACGAAACGTTTTCGCCCTCTTTGCTAAGGTTCCTGACGGTCAAGAACGAGTTGATTTGAGTCTTGTCAGCAAAGAGAAATATCCAGACTTGAGAGTGGTGATTGACTAAGAGCCTGATCGATAACCGGAGCTAGCTTTTCAAAATGAAATGGCAACTTCAAAATGAACTAGACTTGTCCCTAAATGAGGAGATCCCTTAGCTTTTTGAAAGAAAATAGAAATACCTTATCCGTATAGGGAGGAATGGGGTCTGGAAAATGAAAATCTAAAAATTCATGTCTTATTGGTCCATCTCATGTCAATGTTCGGGATTAAATAATGATGTTACAGGATAGATTGACAGTGATCGGGATGTTTGGTATAATATCGAGGTGAATTATTTGAATGCGCTTACTATTCAAATAAAAGAAAAGGAGAAGAAAAATGGAAAGTCAAAATAAGTTTGAACTCAAGTCTTTTGTAGCAAAATATAAAAAGATCTTACTTGCTTTCGGAGGTGTTGTCCTTGTAGCCATTGTAGGCTTGCTCATTTTAAATTTTATTCATTCTCAACCCAAATCAGTTGTTCAAGAGGTATCGGTCGAATTTACGGGATATGATGGCTATGGTGAAGCAAAGGTAGATAAGAAAAAAGTGGAAGATACTATTCGACGCTTAGCCTATCAAAAAGTTGGAATCAGCGAAGAGCATATTAAAGGGCTCTTGTCAGGAGACTTATCAATGTCTAGTATTGCAGGACTGGCTGATCGGGTCAACCAAGCAGAACGGCTGGTTTCGGGCGTATCGATTGATGTTGATCCGACACAAAATCTCAAAAATGGAGATACGGTGACCATTAAAGTCACAGTGGACAATCCTCAGCAATCCCCAATCAAGCCAGAGGAGAAAACGATTAAGGTTTCTGGATTGAAGGAAATCGAAAAACTAAGTGAGTCAGATATTTTAGAACAGTATCCTGTCACATTTATTGGATTTAACGGGACTGCTCATATCAAATTACCTGATGATGAGGCGGGATATAGCGTCTACCAAACACCTTCTACCGATGAGAGTTATTCAAATGGAGATAAAATCAGTCTCACTTTGACGGACGAATTTAAGCAAAACTTACTGACCCAAGGGAAGGAAACTGCAGTAAAAACGGTCACTGTAGAAGTCAAAGACCTTAAAGAAGTAGCAGATATTTCCAATGTGAAACAGGCTATTGCAAACAATGATACCCTCATCAAGTCACGTTTGGAAAATTCAAGCTATACAACTTATACAACGGAAGCCTTGAAAACCTATGCCCGTACTTCTGTTCAGTCCGGTTGGTATAGTTCGACAGAAAATACAGTTTCTGTCTTTATCGTCACAACCTATAAGGTTACGGAAAAGCAGAAGTCTGGTGATTCAGAAACGTATTATGTGTATTTTGGATACCAGTACCGACTCAAGTCAGATGGAAGTTTGGATTTGAATAGTGACAATATGGAATCGATTGGAAACTCATTTTCTAAACCAACGGATGTTAGCAACTTGAATGCCCGTCTCGAGGCAGATGGCTACAAAGAATTGACAGTGAAATAACACAATCCCTCGGACATCGGTCCGAGGGATTTCGTGTTTATCGGCTGGTTTAGTGGCTTAGTTTTTGTAGGGGGTAAATCGTGTGTTTTTGACTGATTGCAAAGGCAAAGAAGGCTGCGATGACGTAGGTTGCGACATTGTTTGCCCCAAAGACTTCGACTCCGATAAAAATAGGAGCAATCAGGGTATTAGTAGCAGAACCAAACACGCTGATATAGCCTAGGGCAATGGCAAGTGGGAAGGGAATTCCTAACAGGGGGCCTAAAAGGGCTCCAGCACTCGCTCCGATTGCAAAAAGGGGGGTGACTTCTCCTCCTTGAAAGCCCGCAGCCAGTGTCAAAACCGTCAACAGAAGTTTTAACAGCCAATCGACAGGTAAGATGTCTTGTCCGTCGAGACTAGCCTCAATGAGATTGGTCCCCAGTCCGGAATACCGTCCTTGAAAGAGAACTGTGAGGCTGATCGATAGAACTATTCCGACCACAAAGATTTTGACAAAAGGATTTGTAAAGTAGTAGGAGAGGACCTTCTTCCCTTTTTTGAGCAAATAAGCAAAGAGATTTCCGATGAGGCCAAACAACATTCCCGCAAGCGCTAGGAGGCAGAACTGCTCAAAGTCTATCTTCCAGTTAAGGGCAATGAGATGACTGAACTTTTCTAGGCCAAGCTCGTAAGAAGTAAAACTAGCCAGGTAAGAGGCGGTGAGGACGGGTAATAGTCCCTTGAGGGAAAGTCGCCCCACCTGTAATACTTCAAGAGCAAAGAAACTCGCGGCCAAGGGGATTTGGAACAGCCCTGAAAAGCCCGCAGCGATACCAGAAACAATCAGGATGTGGCGCCCCTTTTTCAAGCGAAGCGTGTGAAAGACCTGATCTGCCAGTGTCGCACCTATCTGTACGGCAACGCCCTCTCGCCCAGCAGAACCACCAAAAAGGTGAGTCGCCCAGGTAGAGAGCATCACCAGTGGGATAAGCCGAAGGGGGATCTTTTTTCTTTCTTCAGAAGCTGCTTCAAAGACGAGACTCATCCCCTTTTGGGAGTCTTTCCCCCAATGTTGGTAGAGATATTGAATGCTCATACCGATAAGGGCTAAAAAAGGGATAAGCAGTAAAAAATGTTGGTTTCGAACATCACTCAAGGAGAGAAGGACTTGTCCGAAAAGCGTATCGATGGCTCCGATAACAATCCCCATAACTCCAGCGACCAGGATGAAAAAGACAGACTCTCTCACTGGCTGGTGCGATTTCACAGGGATTCCTCCTGTGATTGCAGGCGTTCAGACTGGAAAGCTCTAGAATGCTTCATAATATCTTGATAGGTGGCGAGGATGGTCGCTTCATAGACTGGATTTTGAACGTTTTTTGCGACCTTCTGGAGCAGTTGCATTTCTCGGTCCTTGTCTAGGACAGCCTTTCCAGTTTCCTTTTTATAGGCTGTGACCTGTGTCACCAAATCCATCCGCTTTTCCAATAGCTGGACAATGCTGCGATCGACTTGATCAATTTCCTGACGGATTTCTTCTAGATTCATCATCTCTCCTTTGATATAGATATGAAAAAGGGAGTTCTTGTCTCCCTTTTGTCTGTTAGTCTAAAGCTGCAACCAGTTGTTCTGCGAACTCTTCTAGGTGTGCAATGTCTTCTTCTTCAGCGGCCAAGTCGACCTTGACACTTTCTGCTCCTTTTTTCGCACCACGTGAGCTGAGCATAAGGTCAAATTCATCTACAGACTTACAAAATTCCTCATAGAAGGTGTCACCAGATCCACACACACCATAGACTTTTCCTGTTAAGTCCATATCCGCAAGGTCTGTATAAAAGTCTACGATCTCATCTGGCAACTCTCCATCTTCGCCATAAGAGTAGGTGTAGGTTGCTACAATGATGAGATCGGCATCCAAAATTTCCTCTGATTCAATGGTGGTACATTCGTCATTGCGTACCTCAAGACCCAATTCTTCTAGTTTGTTGGCAACGATATCTGCAATTTCTTCGGTGTTTCCTGTCATACTTGCGTAGACGATTTGTGCTAAAGCCATAGCATCCTCCTCATTCCATAATGAATTCATTATAGCACAATTCCCCTTATTACAAAAGGGGAAGAAATGTGGTAAAATATAGCCTATGTAAAGGAGAAGAGATGTCAGTTTTAAAAGAGATTTTTCATAAAATCAAGGAGTATGACCGGATTGTTATCCATCGCCACCAGCGACCAGATCCAGATGCGATTGGAAGCCAAGTTGGCTTAGCTCGTATCTTGCAAGAACGCTTTCCGGAAAAAGAGGTTCGTGTCGTAGGGGCGACAGAACCAAGTCTTCGTTGGATGGCAGAGATGGATGTTGTAGCGGATGCTTTTTACCAGGGAGCGCTGGTCATCGTGACAGATACTGCCAACCAACCACGGATTGATGATGATCGGTATCAACAAGGGGATTTTTTAATCAAAATCGACCATCATCCAAACGATGATCCGTATGGGGACTTACGATTTGTCCAGACGACAGCCAGTTCTTGTAGTGAGATCATTACCCAGTTTGCGCGGGAGTTGGACCTTGTGATTCCCAACGAAGCTGCACGCTTGCTCTATGCGGGTATGGTGGGAGATACAGGTCGTTTCTTATACCCTTCTACGACTACACAAACCTTCGAGGCAGCTGCTTACTTACGTTCGCTTGATTTTGATTTTGCAGGTTTATCGAGGCAGATGGACTCCATGGATATTCGAATCGCTAAGCTAACGGGTTATGTGTATGATCATATGGAAGTAGACGAAAATGGGACGGCCCGCGTCGTGATTACGCGCGACTTGATGGAAAGCTATCAGTTGACTGAAGCGGAAACATCAGCAATCGTTGCGGCACCTGGTCGGATTGATACGGTCCGGGTATGGGCGATCTTTGTCGAGCAAGAAGACGGTAGAAGCTATCGCGTGCGCATCCGAAGCAAGTTTGCCCCGATTAACCAAGTGGCCAAACGCCACGATGGTGGCGGGCATCCCCTAGCTTCTGGAGCTAATTCATTTTCTGTGCAAGAAAATGAGCTTATTTATCAAGAATTACAAGAGGTAGCTGCCCATGCCTGTCAGCAGTAGAAAAATTGCCCTCATGGGGACTAAGATTGTCACGAAAATCTGGCATGAAGATCCTGAGCCAATTCTGGATCAGGTAGACCATCTTCTTTTCATGTACAAGGATCGTTTTTCAGCAAATGACCCAGATTCTGAACTCATGCAGGTCAATCATGCAGCCGGTTCTCATCCAGTGACAGTGGCTCCCGACCTTTTTGAGCTCATTGCCCTCGGAAAAAAGCATTCATCAGTTCCAGGAAGCCACCTCAATATTACCATTGGCCCCTTGATTCAGACCTGGCGAATTGGTTTTTCAGACGCAAGACGTCCTAGTCAGGCTGAAATCGAGGAAAAACTAGCTGTGATTGATCCTTCGGACATTATCCTCGATTCGGAGCAATTAACGGTCTTTCTGAGAAAAAAGGGAATGGCCATTGATCTTGGCGCATTAGCAAAAGGCTATATTGCGGACAAGATTGTGGACCATTTAAAACGAGCAGGAGTCCAAAAAGGCTTGATCAATCTGGGCGGGAATGTACTAACCTTTGGAGTAGCAGACCACCATCCGACAGCTGACTGGATGATTGGGATTCAACATCCATCTGCCCCTCGAGGAACGAATCTCGCAATCGTTCGAATTAAGTCAGGTTCTGTTGTCACGTCAGGAGTTTATGAGCGGACCTTTACAGTAGAAGGGAAAACCTATCACCATATCTTTGACCAAGAAACAGGCTATCCTGTGGTGAGTGAGCTAGCAAGTCTCACGATTGTATCGGAGCACTCCGTAGATGGGGAAATTTGGACCACCCGTTTATTTGGAAAGACACCTCGAGAGATTTTTGATGAGGTGAATCAAACAGAAGGAATTGAAGCGATTCTCATCACGCATCAAAATGAGCTTATTGTCACCAACGGGCTCTTGCAACGCGTGATTTACCCCTTGTAAAATGAAATACAAGATCAAAAATTCTAAAACAGTGTTTTGGAATTTTTTTGATCAGACAGTCGACCTTTGTTCCAGTTTGGGATGAGCAGGTTGGAAGAAAAGTAGGTTTAGAAGCAGGATGGACGCTGTACCACGAGGGGTGAAAATAGGAGTTTGACGGAGATGTACGGATTGCCCTTGAAAAGGTTTACATTTTTTTCAAAAAAGGTTACAATAGAACTGTTAGAAATGATTTATGAAGGAAGGATCAAATGATGAAATTTATCGCTATCGTTGGTACGAATTCAGCCAAGTCCACCAACCGGAAGTTATTGCAATATATGCAAGAACACTTTGCAGATAAGGCTGAGATCGAATTGGTAGAAATCAAAGATATCCCTGTTTTCAATAAACCTGCTGTCAAGGTTGTTCCAGAACGGGTGAAGGAGATTGCGGCGAAGATTGATGCGGCGGACGGTGTCATTATCGGGACACCAGAATATGATCACTCCATCCCAGCAGTCTTGATGAATGCTTTGGCTTGGTTATCTTATGGTATTTTCCCACTATTGAATAAACCGGTCATGATTACTGGAGCCTCCTTTGGAACTCTTGGTTCCTCCCGGGCTCAATTGCAGTTGCGTCAGATTCTCAATGCCCCTGAAATCAAGGCAAATGTCATTCCGGAAGAATTTTTGCTATCTCATTCTTTGCAAGCTTTTGATGCAGATGGTCAATTGACAAACCCTGAGACCGTTGCGAAGCTAGAGGCTTTGTTTGATGATTTCCGACTGTTTGTCAAGATCACCAGCAAGTTGCAAAACGCGCAAGCCTTGCTTCATAAAGAAGCTGAAAACTTTGATTGGGAAAGCTTGTAAGAGAGGAGTAGAATTATGAAATTTGTCGGTATTGTTGGTTCGAATTCTGAAGAATCCTATAACCGTAAACTGTTGCATTTTATCAAAAACCACTTCAAAAAGAGTTTGAATTAGAAGTATTGGAAATTGACCAAGTGCCAATGTTCAATCAGGACGAAAGCTGGAAGGATTCCTTCCAATTGCGCCGTCTGAACAATCAAATCATGAAGGCAGACGGTGTCATTATCGCGACTCCTGAGCACAACCACACTATTTCAGCTGCCTTAAAGAGCGTGATTGAATGGCTTTCTTGTGAAGTCCATCCTTTCCAAGACAAACCTGTCATGATTGTAGGAGCTTCCTACTATGATCAAGGAACTTCCCGTGCGCAAGTCCACTTACGGAAGATTTTAGATGCACCAGGGGTCAATGCCTACACTTTACCAGGGAATGAGTTTCTCCTTGGGAAAGCAAAAGAAGCTTTTGATGCGGCAGGAAATATTATCAACGAGGGAACGGTAAAATTCCTTAGCCAATGTTTGGATAACTTTAAAAATTATGTTGGAGTGGTTTCAAAATTACAAAAACCACGTCCGATCCTTCCAGAAGATTTGGACTGTAACCATCCAATCGCAACCACGGTTACAGAAGTCGATCCAGACGATCCAGACTGGGTAGAAAAAGTAGCAGAAGTGACAGGCGCTGTTTCTGGCAATACCTATGTCAAACTGAACCATGGAATCTTGACAGTTGACCAAATCAACATGTTCCTTGAGTCTATGCCGTTTGAGTTGACTTATGCGGATGACAACAACCAATTCTTGTACTACAACAATGCCCATGAAGATCCAAATACCATGTTGGCCAAACGGGTACCATCACAGTCTGGAAATCGCTTGTCCACGGTTCACAATTCTTTACCAGCTGGTCGGATGAAAAATGTGGAATATGTTGTTGGAACGCTTCGTAACTTTAATGATGAGTATGTACGGACCATTGTACCAAATTCCCCTGAAGGAATTATCAATACCCACAACTATCAGGCGAT
>NZ_KQ969506.1:623398-648801 GCF_001578875.1 Streptococcus sp. DD13 | reverse complement strand
TATCCTGACGGGTCTTATGCAGGAATCAATGAAATCGTCTTTAACTTCCAGCCATGGTTGGATTGGTACTTGAAGACAACCAAACAAGCTCTTGTGCCAGCAGGAGGGGCTATTCCAGCAGCGGCAGCTCACGCGCATGTAGCGACTGATGCAGATTCTGGCGCATCGGATAGCGACGGAGGACACGGTGCACCAGCTGCTACTGAGACGGATGCAGACTCCGGAGCATCTGAATCCTAAAAAAATAATAGAAAAAGCTTGCTTCAGCAGGCTTTTTTTGGTATTATAATCTGGTAACTAATCTATGGCTCGCAAAGAGTCCATGGCAGAAAGGAAATTTTAAAAATGCGTAAAGATATTCACCCAGAATACCGCCCAGTTGTCTTCATGGATACTTCAACAGGTTACCAATTCCTTAGTGGTTCTACTAAGAAATCAAACGAAACTGTTGAATTTGAAGGAGAGACTTATCCATTGATCCGTGTGGAAATTTCATCTGATTCCCACCCATTCTATACTGGACGTCAAAAGTTCACCCAAGCAGATGGACGTGTGGACCGCTTCAACAAAAAATACGGTCTCAAATAATCAACCGCATTATTTGCTTAAAAACGTTGAGAATAAGCCTTTTTCGAGAAATCGAAAAGGGCTTTTTTGTTTTTGGTACCGTTTTTGGTACCGAGTTAGAAAATTAATCTTTTCCGTTATCTATATAATTTACAAATTTTTCAATCGCTTTCTTCTCTCCATAAGGAGTTGTATGGCTATAAGTATCAAGAGTCATTTGACTACTTGCATGACCTAATCTCTTGGCTGTATTGACAGGGTCGACTCCGGTTTCGATCATTAGTGTGGCATGAGTATGTCTAAATCCATGAGGAGTAATGTTCTTTAGGTTATGCTTTTTAATAACACGTTTAAGAATGGCGTTAATATACTATATGCACTTCGTGATGAAATACAAATCTTAAAAGATCTAATTATGTCTGAATTCAAAAATGGAGAAGTAGCAAAAGAAAAAATGATTTGTAATATTTTAAAAAATTTGTTAAACTATCATTGTATAATTGGAAAATCAGGTTGCGAATCTTTCGTAACAGGCTTCGATGCTGTCCTTGGAGATTCTTCTCCTAAAAAATCGGAAGTGCGATGAAATTCGCCCATTATAACTTAATCTCTTGAAGGAATTCAAGAGATTTTATATATCTAAGAAGTAAAACATACGAAAACAAAATAAATAGTGTAAAAATAATTTACAATGTGTTATAATACATTAAAGAGAGGATAACGTAGGGCGACTGGTAACAGAGCGTTCAAAGGTACTAGTTTCTGGTACGGGTGCGGTGCTACCTTCAGCTTCGGGCTGTAAAGAACCCTTACTAAAATTGGTCCTCTCTATGATTCACTCTTGAGTTGATCTCGAGAGTTTTTTAGTGCTTTATTTCAAAGTTTATTCACGAAATACGGTGTTTCTTTCACACTACTACAAAACAGCAATAAAAAACTCAAAAGATTGAGTCAAATTGCATTATTTTATAAGCTCCGAAACAGATTTTTTGATACCTTTTTGGTACCGAAGGCGTTGCAAATAACGTTGTTTCTATCACTATTTTTGGGATAACTTTCTAATAAAATACTGATTTAATCAGTATTTTCATAAAACGAATAAAGTACTTGAAAATACGGTCTCAAATAATCAACCGCATTATTTGCTTAAAAACGTTGAGAATAAGCCTTTTTCGAGAAATCGAAAAGGGCTTTTTTTGTTTTTGTATCTGCCGCTTACCTGATTTTCTGATGTGAGATTGGAATCGTGCCTTGCTGAATCAGAGTCCCTTCTGTGTTATAATGAGAGCAGGATAGGCGCTTTGATGCGCATGAATACAAGGAGGCCTTATGGCGATACACAGTCAACTCATCAGTCCAGATTTTCCAGATTTGGACAAGGTCAATGCTTTAAATATAGAGGCTTTCCCCGAGGAGGAACGCGTCCCCTTGGAAGAGCTTTTAGACTATGCCAGACCCGATAATGCTCATTTTTTTGCCTTTTATGAAGAAGAGGACTTTATCGGATTTGCCTTTGCTCTCTACAATGAGGCTTGTTTTTATGTGAGCTTCTTTGCAATTATGCCACGGCTCCGGAGTCGGGGCTATGGGAGCCTGATCATTGATAAGCTAGTAGATTTTTATCAAGGAAAAACGATGGTGCTCGAAGTAGAGCGACTAGATGAACCCTGTGATAATCTGGAGCAACGAAAATCTCGCATGGATTTTTACCGAAAGAATGGTTTTAAGAGCAGTCAGTCTTACTTAGAGTATGATAACTTATCCTTTGAAATCCTCTTTCGAGGGCCGGCTTTTGATGAGGCTGCCTATCGAGATATTTTTGATAAGCTTCAGTCAGAAAGTCCCTTTGACTTTGATATCATTCATAGGATAGAAGACTAGACATAGTTGAAAACGGAAGCTGGGTCATGCTGGATCATCTGATGAGGGTGATCTTTTTTTGATCAAAATAGCAAGGAAAAGACTCTAATCTTCTAAACCATTTGCTATTTTCTGACAATCGTGCAACTTTTCTCATTTAAGTAAAATGAGTTGACTTTGCTGTTTCGAATGGCTATAATAAAACCATAGGATGTTAATTATAATCATTCTAAATAAGAAAATATTAACTAGAACTTTTATTTTGCATTCATAAGGAGAATCGACTATGAACCATACAGCAGCAGTAACCACATTAAATACAAGCCTTGTCCTTCCAAAGACAAAGGAAATCCTCAATCAAGTAGTGGCAGACCTTTACGTAGCCCACGTGGCCATTCATCAAGTTCATTGGTATATGCGGGGGGCAGGATTCTTGACTTGGCATCCAAAAATGGATGAGTACATGGATTCGTTAGATGGCTACTTGGATGAAATCAGCGAACGGTTGATCACCCTTGGGGGGGCACCTTATTCTAGCCTGACGGAGTTCCTCCAACATAGTGAAATTGAAGAAAAGAAAGGGCAATTCTCAGATGTACCATCTAGTTTGGAACGCGTTTTAGAAATCTTCCGTTACTTGACTGGACTTTTCCAAAAGGCCCTTGATGTGACAGATGAAGAAGGCGATGATGTGACCAATGATATCTTTGTTGGAGCAAAAGCAGAGCTTGAAAAGGCTATTTGGATGCTTGCAGCAGAGCTTGGTCAAGCACCTGGTTTGCAATAAACAGTAAAATACTCTTAAACGAATCGTTTAAGAGTATTTTTTTTAGTATAGCTCCCAACCAAAGCCATCCTCTTGATTTTCCCGCTGGATGTAAAAGAGGATAAAGTGGATAAAGAGCCCGAGGAGGAAAAGGGCGGTCACACTGAGTACGGCCGTGGCATTTTCTCGAAAGACCAAACTGACTCCAAGCATGAGGGCAAATAGGACCACATCTAGCACGATATAAGAAAGTGGGAATATTAGATGCGCCTTATTGTGACGACTGTTGGCATGGATGGCAAAGATGAACAGGGCCAGGCCAGCGTAAAGGAAAAGGGTGCTAAATAGGTGATTGGCTTCTGCCTGACTCACAAAGGTCAGACCAACGGTAATCATGATCAAGCCCATAAAAACGGGATAATGGCTATAGATGAGGAAGGTCTCATTGGCTTGATTGCTCTCATCGATAGCATGGTCAAACTCGGTGAAGTAATAGAGGAAAAGCAAGCAGACAATGGCCAGATAAAGGATGGAATTTACACTGAAAGTCTCTGGTGTAAAGTAGGCCGCAATCCCCATAATCATCTCCCCAAAGGTGATGATAACTAGGAGCGAAATGCGTTCTATCAAATGCGGAAAGTTTATCGGAACGGTTTCTAATCGCCCTCGGACAAAGAGAGGAGAAACCCAGGTCAGAAGAATTCCAATGATATAAAAAGGAAGACCCAGGTTGAGGGGGAGAAAGCCGGCCAAGCCTGTAAAGACTGTTCGAACACCCGTTGCCACCAAAAAAGAACGAATCAGTTGTTTATCCTCTGGACTGCTAGAGGACTTTTTGTACTCGACCAGGTACTGGACAAACTGGGTCACCGATAGAAGGGCAATGGCTCTGCTAAAGGGATGGAAGTAAGGGTACCAGTCACTGACCATCATATTCGAGACAAAAAGGAGCAAACCCATACAGATAAAGGTGACCAGCATATTAAAGAGAGAGTTCTTCCCATAGCGGTTGGTAAAGACGGTCTGAACCATCCAGATATTGACCAGGACAATCAGGCTAAAGAGAAAGGCCGAAAAAGCGTTCCACTCCAGCATCCCGTGGTGCAGATGGTGGATGAGCGAGGTGGTTTTGGAAATAGCGTAAACAAAGACCAGGTCAAAGAAGAGTTCTGTAAACTCGACCCGTTTGTGCTTGATGAGGGATGTCATAATAGTCCTTTCAACGTATGATTGTCAATTTGTCATTATATCAAAAAGAAGAGGACAAGAAAAGCTAGGCTTTTGCTCCTAAAGGAGAGAAATCTAATTCGGACTCGAGAATCGTCCAAGGATGAAAAAAATGAACACTCCTCAAACCTTCTCCATCTTATCCTAGGGATCAAATTTTTTTATGGCTTTTTTCTTTCACTGGAATGGTCTTGATGACACGGGCAGGATTTCCAGCTAGCACGACATTGTCTCCAAATGATTTGGTGATGACCGCTCCAGCTCCTGCTACGACATTGTCTCCCAAGGTGACACCTGGTAGAACCGTCACTCCTCCACCAGCCCAGAAATTATCCCCAATCGTGATAGGGGCTCCGTACTCGATGCCGGAATTGCGCTCCTCAGGATCCAAAGGATGAAGGGGCGTCAAAAACTGACAGTTGGGTCCAATCATCGCATTGTTCCCAATCGTGATGGGACAGACATCCAGCATGGTCAGATTCCAATTGGCATAGAAGGACTCGCCGACGTGGATATTGATGCCATAGTCCGTGCAAAAGCCCGTTTCCATGTGGAGGTGTTGGCCGGTGCTTCCAAACCAAGATTGGATGATGGCTGTCCGTTTTTTCGCATCCTGCTCTTGGTTAAAAGCGTATTGTTGGCGACGAGATTCTTGGACAAGCTGTCTGAGTTCAGGGTCACCGGGCGAGTAGTAGTGACCGGCGATCATTTTTTGGTATTCAGATGTCATAAAGCCTCCAGGCGTTTCGTTTTCTTTCTATTATATCAAAAGAAACCCTAGTGTCTCAAGGGCAGCTTCTTGTTCTATTCTTTTTCTGAGCAAAATCCTTGCTTTTTTACAAGATGAAGGTATAATTGACTTATCAACTGTTGATTTATCAATTATAGGAAGGAGATAAAGATGATCTCAATCAATGATCTCCTCTACCAGCTTCATCTGGCGGACCAGGCGAGTACTCGATTATTTGAAAAACGTTTAGGAATCAGCTTGACCCGTTACCAGATGTTGCAGTATCTCTTGTCGCAGGGAGAATCAAGTCAAATTGCCCTCAAGGAAATCTTGGGGATTGACCAAGCCGCTTTGGCTCGCCATTTTAAGATTTTGGAGGAAGAGGGCTATGTGACTAGACAACGTAACCCACTGAACCAAAGAGAGTCGATTGTCGCCTTGACAGACTTTGCGCGTGAGCAGTTGCTTACCCATCCGCCTCTCCATCATCTCTCCACAAAGGAGCAGATGGAAAGTATTTTGACAGCGAGCGAAAGCAAGGAGCTGTCTCGGTTATTGGAAAAATTAGTTACTGGCTTGGAAGAAGTCAGCCCTGAAAATAGAAAGTAGGAAACACATATGTCACTTATCACCCTTATCTTAGCTAGTCTTGTCGCTGTAGAACATATCTATATCTTTTACCTAGAAAGCATCGCGACCCAGTCAGAGGCAACCAGCCGTGTCTTTAACATGGACAAGGAAGAGTTGGCTAGAAAATCCGTCACCTCCCTCTTTAAGAATCAAGGAATTTACAATCTTTTGATTGCCCTTTTCCTCCTTTATGGGATTTTCATCTCAGGTAATCTAGAAATCGTGACCATCTTTGTCCTCTTTGTCATCGGAGCAGCCGCTTACGGTTCACTGACGGCTGACAAGAAAATCATCCTCAAACAAGGTGGCCCAGCGATTTTGGCCTTGATTTCTATTTTGTTGTTGAAATAAAAAGCGTCTAGACAAACAAGTCAGCCACGTTTAAAAATGAAGGAAAATGAGGAAGGCTCAGGTGACTGGGCTTTTTTCTATCCTTAATCGGCCTATCCATAAGGAAAAACCTTTGTCGCAAATTGTCAACGACCTGTCAGGCATTATCATTTACTTGTCAGGATTGGTATCGTATAATAGTCTCATCAATCAAATGAAACAAAAGAGGAAAACAAACATGTCAAACAAAAAAGTGATCTTGATTACTGGTGCTTCATCAGGAATCGGCTACCAAACAGCGGAACAATTGGCTAAAGAAGGGCACAGCGTCTATGGAGCTGCCCGTCGTGTGGATGCCATGGAACCGCTCAAAGCCTTTGGCGTGACTCCTGTCCGTCTTGATATCACGGATGAAACTTCTATCAAAGAAGCTTTAGAAACTATCATCGCGAAAGAAGGACGCATCGATGTCTTGGTCAATAACGCCGGCTACGGCTCATACGGTGCGGTCGAAGATGTGACCATCGAAGAAGCCAAGATGCAGTTTGAAGTCAATATCTTTGGGCTAGCCAGCCTTACGAAGTTAGTCCTTCCTTACATGCGAAAACAAGCGTCAGGTCGCATCATCAACATCGGCTCTATGGGCGGTCGTTTGACCTCTTACTTTGGGGCTTGGTACCATGCGACCAAATACGCCCTTGAAGCTTTCTCAGATGGCCTGCGGATGGAAGTGTCAGACTTTGGTATCGACGTGGTCTTGGTAGAGCCAGGCGGTATCAAGACGGACTGGGGCTTTATCGCAGCCGACAAATTGGCTGAGTCAGCTAAAGGTGGTGCCTATGAAGCTGCCGCAACCAAGGCAGCAGAAGGCATGCGCAGCCAATACTCTGGCAACATGATGTCAGATCCAAAGGTCATCTCAAATGCCATCTCAAAAGCGGTCAACAGCCGTCGTCCTAAGACCCGTTACTTGGTCGGTATGGGCGCAAAACCCTTGGTCTTCCTACACGCCATCCTGCCAGACCGTTGGTTTGACGCCCTTATGAAACGGGCATCCTAAAAAGGAGAAGCCATGCGTCTCAATCTCAGCCAACAATATCTAGAAAATCTTAAGGCCCTTGGCTTGGACTTTCAGTCTATCCTCGACCTGGCCCAGTTGCCGGATACCAGCTGGAAAGAAGAGATGACCCTGTCCACTCTGGATTATTTCCATCTCCTTACAGCCTTTGACAAGGTGGCCAGCGACGAGCAAATCCTTGCCATGAGTCGCATCAAGGACATCCAGATGTTCATGCCCCCATTCTTTGCGGCTCTGTCCTCAAAAAATGGCCTAGCGGCCATTGAGCATTTCGCCAAATACAAGAAAATCACAGGACCTATCGTGGTCTCAATCGAAACCTTCGACGATTTGGTGCGCGTCAACTACCGCTATGACTATGCCGGCCTGGACCTGCCCCGCTTTGCGGTCCTCAATGAGCAGTTGCTCCTGCTGGATCTGATACGGACAGGCACAGGCGAAGCCATTGCACCCGTCCATGTGGGGACGCCCTTTAGCTATGAAGCGGTTAGTGTAGACACCTTTGCCTGCCATGTGGAGCAGATGGAGGGCAATGAAATCGTCTTTCGCAAAGCAGACCTGGAGAAACCCTTTCTCACCGCCAATAATGTCATGCTGGACTACCTGGAACCCCAGCTCAAGGAGCGCTTGGCAGAGGCCATGACCAGTGAGAGTTTCACCGGTGTCGTCCAGCAGAAACTCTACCAAATGATTCCGAGTGGCGCCTTTGGCATTGAGGACATTGCGGCCTCTCTGGGCATCAGTAGCCGGACCCTCCAGCGCAACCTGACTGCAGAAGGCACCAAGTTTAACCAAGAACTGCACAATGTCCAAAAACTCCTAGCCTTTAGCTATTTCAAACAGCCAGAAATCAGCACTGACGAAGTCGCCTACCTGCTAGGCTATGCCGAAGTTTCCTCCTTTTCCCGTGCCTTTAAAAAATGGACCGGGCAGACCATCACGGCCTATCGGGAAAATCAGGCAAAGCAAAAACTTTAAGAACAAGTAGAAGTGAGAACACATCAGACAGAAAGTTTGGTGTGTTTTTAGTGCTGGGAACTTCTGTAAAAATCTGCTTGCTTCTTTTTGTTTGCGCTCTCAACTAGCCTTGTATTATGGTATAATAAAGGGTAATCATCTAGAAAGGGGCGCGTATGACGACCATCGATATTAGCGAGGAACAGCTAGCTAGAGAGTCCGCTGGTTTGCTCCAGATTCTCTTAAAAGACCGCACGACAAAAAAGAACATCGTTTGGGCGACGCACTCCTATGAGCTACTGGGCAAGGGCTTTGCGCCCTATGACCGCATCACGACGAGTAAGATCACAGGTCCCTATGCCGACCTGATCCAGCCTCGGTCTGAAAAATCCCAGCACGAGCAAAAGGACCGAACCAAGGTTCGGGCGGAGGTCTTTACGCCCACTTGGCTGGTCGAGCAGCAAAATGGTTATGTAGAGGCAGAACTGGCTTCCCTCAGCCTAGAGGACTATGTGAACCTACGCTGGTTGGAGATAACCTGTGGGGAGGCGCCCTACATGGTGACCCGCTATGATACGGTGACAGGAGAAGAAATCGCCTTGTCTGAGCGTGTCGGCTTTGTAGACCGAAAGTTGCAGCGCATCAGCCGGGAAATAGCGGATGAAGTCCGCTTTTATGAGCTAGTGAAAAAGGCCTATCAGGCCTCTTATGGCTATGAGTACCAAGGGGACTCGCTCCTTTTGGCGCGTGAAAATCTCCTAGCCACCTTTGAAGACTACTATGAAGCCAAGTGTGGCCACAAACCTAGCCTAGAGCAGAAAAAGGAGATTGCGACCATCATCTCCTACAATGTCTTTCAGATGGATGGCCTAAAGAAAACCAGCCCCCACTCCGCCAACCAAGCCAAGTCGCAGCAACTGAGCTTGTTTGAAGAAGAGACGAAAGACCAAGAAGTCGCAGAAACCCCAACCCAAATCAAAGACTGGAAAAAGAAAAAGATGATAGGTTTTGAGCGCCTATCTAACGAGGAATGTGAAATGAAGTTTGATGTTGTGATTGGAAATCCGCCGTATCAGGAGGAATTGCAAGGTACGAGTGATAAACCGATTTACAATCTGTTTATGGATGAGTCCTATAAACTTGCTGATAAATCCGTTTTGATTACCCCAGCACGTTTTTTGTTCAAAGCTGGAAAAACTCCAAAGGCATGGAATGAAAAAATGTTAGCGGATGAGCATTTGAAAGTAATTTATTATGAACAGAAATCTGGCAATGTATTTCCTGGTACGGATATAAAAGGTGGTGTTGCTATTTCTTATCATGATAGTGAAAAGATTTTTGGAGCAATAAAAACATATACACCTTTTCCAGAGCTTAACGAAATATTACAATTAGTGATTAATAATGAACTCTTCCAACCAATTACCTCAATTATTCACTTACAAAATCGTTTCAATTTAGATGTAGTTTATGCAGATTACCCTGAGTTGCGTTCAATAATAGGAAGTGGAGGGAAGGAAAAACGGCTAACAACTTCCATTTTTGAACAACTATCCCTATTTACGGATGAACGACAATCAGATGAAGATGTAAAAATATTGGGTTTAATAAAAAATAAACGACAATATAAATACATCAACAAAAAATATTTGGAAGATCATCAAAATTTAGATAAATATAAAGTTATTTTACCTAAGTCCAACGGAAGCGGGTCGATTGGCGAAGTCCTATCGACCCCACTCGTGGGTACCCCACTCGTGGGTTATACACAATCTTTTATTTCTTTTGGTGCATTTGATACGAGAGAAGAGGCAGAGAATTGCCTAAAATATATCAAAGTTACTTTTTCTCGTTTGATGTTAGGAACACTTAAGATAACTCAGGATAACAACAAGGATACTTGGCAAAATGTTCCATGGTTTGATTTTTCACAATACGATATAATTGATTGGAGTTTGTCAATTCCAGAAATAGATGAACAGTTGTTTAAATTATTTAACTTCCGCCCTAATCATATTGCTTTCTGTAAAACAAATATACAGAAAATGGATTAGCACGATATTTACTTGACCTATAGCTCCAAATAATCTAAAATAATAGTTATAGGATTAGGTCAGGAAGCATAGGATGCCCTGGCCATTTTTGTGTCTCAAAGAGCTGGCCTTGCCAGCCAAAAAGGCACTTTCCGTGTGTGGTGGGGACGAAAGACCCCACTAGCGAAGGGAAGTGCACGCATTTGATTGATGAAAAAGGAAACGACCTATGACGGTTGAAATCAAAACCCAAAAACAAATCAACCCTAAAATCTACGCCTACACCACACCGACTGTCACGACCAATGACGGCTGGATCAAGATTGGCTATACTGAGCGAGAAGTAGCGCAGCGGATCAAGGAGCAGACCCATACGGCCCATATTGCGACGGACATCCTCTGGACGGGGGAGGCCGCCTATACTGAAGAGCCCCAGAAGGGCCAGACCTTCAAGGACCATGATTTCCATCATTTCCTGTCTTTTCACGATGTGGAGCGCCGTCCCAAGACCGAGTGGTTTTACTTTAATGGCACACCAGAGAAGTCTCGGGCTCTCTTTGACCAGTTTGTCCGTCATGATACCTCAGGTTACCAGCCTGGTAAAGGGCTAGACTACACCCTGCGTCAAGAGCAGGAAGAAGCTGTGTCTCAAACGGCTGCCTACATCCAGCAGCATCCAGGGGGGAAATTCCTCTGGAATGCCAAGCCCCGCTTTGGAAAAACCTTGTCTACCTATGACTTGGCTCGTCGGATAGATGCCGTCAATGTTCTCATCGTCACCAACAGACCTGCCATTGCCAACTCTTGGTACGATGACTTTGACCGCTTTATCGCTGGAAAAACGACCTATAAGTTTGTCTCTGAGACGGATAGCCTCAAGAGTCGCCCCACCCTCAGCCATCAGGAGTTTGTGGATCTGGTTTTACAGGATTTAGACCATGCGGATGAGTTGCGGCAGATTGCCTTTATCAGCCTGCAAGACCTCAAGGGTTCGGCCTATCTGGGTGGAGAGTACAACAAACTCAAGTGGGTGACTGATCTCCGCTGGGACCTATTGGTCATTGATGAAGCCCACGAGGGCGTGGATACTTTTAAGACAGATTTGGCTTTTAACAAAATCCAGCGAAATTTCACCCTGCATTTGTCTGGAACACCTTTTAAGGCTTTGGCCAAGGGAGACTTCACCGCGGAGCAGATTTACAACTGGTCCTATGCGGACGAGCAGGCGGCCAAGTTGCATTGGTCCCCTGAGGCGGAGCAGGAAAATCCCTATGAAGCCCTGCCTCAGCTCAATCTTTTTACCTACCAAATGTCGCAGATGATAGGTGAGGAGTTAGAAGCAGGCGCACAACTGGATGGGGAAAATATAGACTTCGCCTTTGACCTTAGTGAGTTTTTTGCGACGGATGACAAGGGCAAGTTTGTCCACGAAGCGGACGTGAGAAAGTGGCTAGATACCCTTTCCAGCAATGAAAAGTACCCTTTCTCCACCAAAGATCTGCGTAATGAGCTCAAGCATACCTTTTGGCTCTTAGAGCGAGTGGCCTCTGCCAAAGCTTTGAAAAGCTTGCTGGAAGAGCATCCCATCTATGAAAATTATGCCATCGTCCTTGCGGCTGGGGACGGCCGTATGTCTGAGGAGGATGAGAAGTCTGGTCTCAAGTCTCTGGACATGGTCCGCAAGGCTATTTCAGAAAATGATAAGACCATTACCCTGTCTGTCGGTCAGCTGACGACAGGGGTGACCATCCCTGAGTGGACGGGTGTCTTGATGCTCTCCAACCTCAAATCCCCAGCCCTTTATATGCAGGCGGCCTTTCGGGCACAAAATCCTTATAGCTGGACGGATGGCAGGGGGCAACACTTCCGCAAGGAGCGGGCCTATGTCTTTGACTTTGCCCCAGAGAGGACCCTCATGCTCTTTGATGAGTTTGCGAATAACCTCTCCCTTGCGACTGTTGGTGGTGGCGGAACAACGGCCAGTCGGGAAGAAAATATCCGAGAACTTCTTAATTTCTTCCCTGTCATTGCTGAAGACCGAGCGGGTAAGATGGTGGAAATCGATGCCAAGGCCGTCCTGACCATCCCACGTCAGATCAAGGCCAGAGAAGTCTTGAAACGTGGCTTTATGTCCAATCTCCTCTTTGACAATATCGGCGGTATTTTCCAAGCGACGCAGACAGTCCTTGATATCCTCAATGAACTCCCTGTCGAGAAAGAAGGCAAGGCTCAAAGTGCGACGGACCTTCTCGACTTCACTGATGTCACGGTCGATGAGGAAGGCAATGCAGTGGTGGATCAGCAGATCATTATCAACCAGCAGACCCGTCTCTTTGGTGAAAAAGTCTATGGACTGGGCGAGTCGGTTACAGAGGTGTTGACCAGAGACGAGGACAAGTCCAGCAAACAACTGGTCACTAACCTCAGCAAGGAAGTATCGGCTGTGATAGTCGAAGAGCTCAAGGCAGAGTACGCCCTCAAGACACGAGAAACCGACCAGATCAAGAAGCAAATCACGGCAACTTTTGAAAAAGAAGTTCGCCAGAATGACATCGAACGCAAAATTGCGGAAGCTCATATCAAGGAGGAGCTAGCGCAAGAGATCAAGGAAGCAAATGACCAGACGCTGAAAGAGAAGCTCCAAGAGGAGCTCCAGCAACGTCTAGAGGAAAACGCCCTCCGTCACAAGGAAAAACTCCAAGAAAACCTTAAAAAAGAAGTGGAGCAGCTGCCAGAGAAGTTTATCGAGCAAGTCGAGGTCAAGCGGGTCGAGCAACTCAAGCAGTCGGCTCAGGATGAGATCCGTGACCACTTGCGTGGCTTTGCACGGACCATTCCAAGCTTCATCATGGCTTATGGAGATAAAGACCTGACGCTGGATAACTTTGACCGCTATGTGCCGGATGCTGTCTTCTACCAAGTGACGGGCATCACTACAGACCAGTTCCGCTATTTGCGAGACGGTGGTCAGGACTTTGCAGGACACCTGTTTGACCGAGCAACCTTTGATGAGGCCATTCAGGAATTTCTCCGCAAGAAAGAAGAGTTGGCTGATTATTTTGCTGACCAAAAGGAAGACATCTTTGATTATATCCCGCCTCAGAAGACCAACCAGATTTTCACGCCCAAGCGAGTGGTGAAACGCATGGTCGACGACCTTGAACAGGAAAATCCTGGGATTTTTGACGATCCATCTAAGACCTTCATCGACCTCTACATGAAGTCAGGGCTCTATATCGCAGAGCTGGTCAAACGTCTTTATAACAGTGCTGGCCTGCAAGCTGCCTTTCCAAATCCTGATGACCGCCTCAAGCACATCTTGGAAGAGCAGGTTTACGGCTTTGCCCCAACGGAGATTATCTACCACATCGCTGTTAACTTTATCTTTGGCAACCTTTCTCATGACATCAGTCGCAAAAACTTTGTCCAAGAAGACACCATCCCAGCTGCCAAGGAAGGCAAGGTTCAGGAGCTGGTGGACCGGTATTTCACCTAACACTTTCGACACTCTTTTCAAGCACATTAGCATTGTTCGAAACAAAGATAGAAAACCAATTTCCTACCCTACACTACCCGCTCCTAGTTTTAGGGGATGGCCATGAAAATAGAACAAACGGACCTTTTCCAGCTTTAGGGAAAAGGTCCGTTTTAAGATGTTAACCTCCAATTCGGCTGTTGGCTTGAAGTTTTTTATCGTGGATAAGGGAAGAAGTTAAGCTTGTGGTTGACATACTCTGCTAGGTAGATAGCGGAAATGTCTGGATGACCGGCTTTTTGGACTTCTTCCAGTAACCAGTCTTCATCTTTTTGGATGAGTTCTAGGACATCCATATTGGCCCTGCCATTGCTGATAATGGGAAATTTCAAGTTTTCTGCCCGTTTGTCTAGAATGGTCAGGCGTCCAGTCGGCTCCATGATCACCGATTTGACTTGGTCGATAGAGGTGATGCCTTCTGCCCTGAGCTGAACCATGAGTTGATCAGCAGAGAGTCCGAGTTGGGTACATTTGGCGACATCGATCTGTCCATTTTTGATAAGGATATTGGGATTACCAACGACCAATCTTTGGGCCAAGTGATTACTGTTGACTAGGAGCTTGACGATGACGACGATAAGGGACCAGATGAGAAGGACGATCAAGAAGGTTAGGAGGGAAATACTGCTATTATAGATGACCCCTCCGATGATCCCCCCTAGGACATAGTTTTGGATCTGGTTGAGGGGACTATTGGTGGAAAATTCGTACTTTCCCAGGATATTGATCTGCAAAATCATAACCAGCATCCCGATGCTAAACTTGAGGGCGATGATGAGGTAATTGTCCATGTTAGTCTCCTTTCGAAATGGTCACGGTATGATCGATGACGTGGGTGCGCTCTAGGCTATAGCTATTGTTGTCGCTATTGAGATTCACGCGATAGTTTTTTTCATCAAAGCGCACGATAATTCCTGTGTACAAGGAGGTGGCATTGACATAGACTTCGCTAGAGGGGACATCGTTATCCGTTGCGACACTTTCAATGAGGCTGACCAGACTTTGCGATTGGGAAAAATCTTGTCGTGTCTGTAAATAGTCCTGCCACTGGATACCGAGGAGGATCAGGGTCAGGAGAACCACGCCGATGCTGATGTCCCGCCAGCGGGAGCGCAGCCGGTTTCGTAGATAGTAGACGCTTGAAGCTGTTAAGGCGACCAAGAGAAGCACGATAAAAATAGAGCGAATCACAGCAGCTTCCGACTGATGCTGGGTGATATAGGTGATATCATAAAACTGCATAATTTCCTCCGCGGATGAGATACTTTATTATATCGTAAAATGAAAAGAAGCGGTAGGGGGATGGTTTCTCGTAAGGAGTGTCTCCATATTTTGAGTCTAGTTACAAGAAAACGCCCAAGGTCATTCCTTGAGCGTTTTTGAGAGCTTGCCATTATCCGTTGCACCCTTTGTATCTTGAGTAATCGAACACGGGCTAGGGCTTGTGTCAAAAAGAGGGATACTCCTAGAATCTCGTAGCTTCTTCGTCGTCTTCCCTATTTTACCTTTATCCGCAACACCCTTTGTATCTTGAGTAATCGAACACGGGCTACGGCTTGTGTCAAAAAGATGAATACTCCTAGAATCTTGTTGCTTCTTCGTCGCATTCCCTATTTTGACTTTATCCGTTACGCCCTTTGTATCTTGGGTTACTCTACTGATTTTAAGGCTTCCAGCATATCGACTTTCTTGAGGTGACGGTTGACGAAGATTCCAAGACCTGTTAGGATGACAAGCACGACCAGTGTTGGAATAATGTAGATCAGCCAGCCGACAGCTGGGTTGAACATCACCGTATCTGGTGGGATGATGGCTACCATGTATTGGTGGAGTCCCAATCCTAGACCAAAGCCAACTAAAATCCCTACGATAGAAAGGTAGATGGTTTCGCGATAGATGTAGAAGGTGACTTCTTTATTGTAGAAACCAAGAACTTTGATGGTGGACAACTCGCGGATGCGCTCTGCGACGTTGATGTTGGTCAAGTTAAAGAGGACTACAGTGGCTAAGAGAATGGAGACGGCAATCAAGACGGTCATCACATGGTTGAGGGAATTGACAATCGTTTCCACTTGTGTTTTCAAGGTTGTATTTTGTACGACGCCTTGTACGCCTTCAAGATTCATAAACTCGGTCGCTAGTTTTCGGACATTCTTGGTGGAAGGATCCTTTAGGCGAATGAGGTTAGCATTGTCTGTCGCCACTTTTCCAAAGGCTTGTTCATAGGTCGTCTCATTCATAAAGATAAAGTGTCCCATGTACATTTCTGTGATGCCCGCGACTTTGAGGCGGATATCTTTCCCTTCGCTGTTTTGAACAGTGAGAGAATCTCCCACTTTCACACCTGCCAGATCTGCCATCTTTTCAGAGAGGATGATGCCCTTGTTTGAAAGATTTAGATGCTGGTTAGATTCCCGATTTTTTAATTGGATATATTCTTGGAATGCTGTTTGATCTTGGTCCTTGATGACCAGTGTTGTGATGGATTGATTGTCTTTATTGTTGCCAGCGACCTTGTATAAGGTTTCATAATGGATGTCCATATGACTTTTGACAGCAGGTGCTTCGAGTAGATTCTGCAACTCTGCTTCTTCCTTGCTGTTTTGGGTGGTATCGTTGGCTACGATCATATCGTAGCGGATGATATCAGTAAATTGACGATTGTTGAGATCGGCAATGGAACTCCGAACACCTAGACCCGCAAAGAGTAGGGAGATGGAGCCACAGACACCAAAGATGGTCATAAACATCCGTTGTTTGTAGCGGAAGATGTTTCGTGCGGTAACTTTTTGGGTAAAACTCATCCGACTCCAGAGGGGTCTGATCCGCTCCAAGAGAATTTTGGAGCCAGACGTAGGTGGTTTAGGAAGGAGCAGTTGAGTTGGCTTTTCACCAAGTTCACGTGTTGCGACGAGGTAAGCAGGCAATACCGCTGAGAGTAATCCGAGCAAGATTGCTAGGAGTGTCTTGATTGGATAGAAGTGAAGTTGAAGGGGTGCGACGTGAAGCTTGCTCTTATAGCTATTGTAGATGATGGTAGGAAGTAAAGTGTGGCCAGCTAAAATGCCGATTGCCGTTCCGACCATACTGGTCACTAAGCCATAAAGGACGAATTTTCGGATGATATCCTTGTTTTGGTAGCCTAAGGCTTTGAAGGTTCCTGCTTTGATCCGTTCTTCTTCGACAAAGCGTCCCATGGTCACGAAGGTAACGAGGGCAGCGATGAAGTAGAGGACAATGGGGAAGATATTTCCGACATTCTCAATGATAGAGGCATTATTTTCATAGGAGATATATCCTTCTGATCCTGGGACTTCCCGTCGGGTGAAAACTTGATAAGTGGGAGTCGAGAGTTGATCAACTTTTTCTTGCGCCTCTTTGAGTTCTTGCCGTTTTTGTTTTAATTCAGGGTCGGCCTTCGCTTTGGCTTGGTCATACTCTGCTTGCTTTTGTGCCAGTGTTTTCTTGGCTTGTGCCAGTTGTGCTTCTTTTTCAGCTAAGCTTTGTTTGGATTGCGCAAGTGTCGCTTGTCCTGCTTGGAATTCGGCCATTTTTTGTTCATAAGCTGCTTGTCCTGACTGGTATTGGGACAGGCCAGAACGGTATTCTCCTTCTTTTTGTGCGAGTGCTTGTTTCGCATCTTGAAGGGTTGTATGCGCCTCTTGGTATTGACTGACGCCTGCTTGATATTGGGCCGTTTTGGATTGGAGGATCGCTTCTTGCTGGCCAAGTTGAGTTTTTCCAGCCTCCAACTGTTTCTGAGCCTCTTGGGATTGAGCGTATTTAGCAGAGTAGTCTGCTAGTCCTGCTTGGTAGGTAGCTTCTTTCGCGCTATACTCTTTTTTGGCTTGTGCTAAAGCTTCCTCTTCTTTGTTGAGGATAGTCTCTTGTACTTGACGACTAGCAGGGTCGAGGATGCGATCGAGGCTGGCGCGTGCTTGCGCTAATTGACTTTCTTTTTGCGAAAGGAGGCTAGCCGTTGCATCTAACTGAGCTTTGGCCTCTGTCAATTTTTCATTAGCCTGGTCTAGCGATACCTTGCCAGCTTGAAGCTGCTTTTCCTTGGTCGTAAGGTCCGCCTGTGCCACACTGAATTGTGCTTGCCCAGCATCTATCTGACCTTTGGCGGCCGTCAGTTGCTCATGAACTGCGGCTAATTCTTGCTCTTTACGAGCGATCGTCTCCTTGGCGCTTGCCAGTTGTGCCTGGGCTTGTGCTAAGCGAGCTTGGCTATCTGCTAACTGGGTTTGGCCTTCTGCTAGTTGCACTTGTGCCTGATCGAGTTGAGCTTGTCCGGTCGCGATTTGGTTTCGTCCGTTTGTCAGTTGTTGCTCAGCAGTTCCGATGGCTTCTTTCCCTTGTGCGAGCTCCGTGGCACCTTGTGTTAGCTTTCGATCGGCTTCTTGAATCTTACTTTCACCTTGTTGGATTGCTTCCTTAGCGCTGGATTTCAGTTCTTCTAGTCGTTTGCTAGGTTGATCTTCAATCAGTTTTTTTACGTCTTCCTTGTATGCGTATACGGAATCCGTATAGGCTTGTTGATAAGGATCGGTGTTTTGCAGACTCTTATAAGCGATACGAGCGATCATGTAGACGTCAGAGTCAAAGGTATCTTCGCTGACTACAGCATAACTATCCAGTTCCCCACTACCAGCAGTTGATTTTCCAAGATTGATGCTAGAGAGAATCTCGGAGGAATAGACAAATCCGGTGATGGTAAATGTGTGGTCTTTTAAGACCAATTTTCCATTGCGGTTTTCTTTCTCCGTGAAGTGGATAGTATCTCCGATTTTGTAATCGCTTTGGTAGCTTGAGGAAAGAGCAATCTCGCCTCGTTTACTAGGTAGTTTCCCATCTACAAGTTCATAGGTAGATAGTTCTTTGGGCTTTGAAAAAATCCGAAAAGCAGTGGAAGAATCCTTTACGACCACATCTTTGAAGTATCCGTACTCGACATCAGCCTTCGAGTTCAAGTGATTTAGAAGGTTCTGATCGGATGAGTCCAGTCCGTAGTCGCTAATGACTGCTAGGTCAGCGGTATGGTGTTGACTGAAGAAGTCCGTCCCTGTTTGTCGGATATCTGGTGGAGTCACTTTGAGTCCGATCAGAGCGAAAGAACCCAAGGCCATGAGAGATGCAATAGACACCACACGCCCTTTGGAGCTAGAGAAGGATTTACGGACATCCTTCCAATAGGTTTTTTTGTTCACGATAGCTTCCCTTCTAATATTCTAGTGTATCAATATCTTGAGGATTCGGATTGAGATCGATACTTTGGACCCGCGCATCGTGCATCCGGATGACCCGGTCAGCGATAGGAGCGAGGGCGCCATTGTGGGTTACGATAATCACCGTTGCGCCTTCATGGCGAGCCTTGTCCTGAAGGATTTTCAAGACTTGCTTGCCTGTCTTGTAGTCTAAGGCTCCTGTCGGCTCGTCACAGAGCAAAATCTTTGGGTTTTTAGCTACAGCACGAGCAATAGCTACCCGTTGTTGCTCACCACCAGAGAGCTGGGCTGGGAAATTGTTGATGCGCTTGCCAAGACCGACATCGATAAGGGTTTGCTCTGCATCCTTCGCATCCGCTACGATTTCAGAAGCCAATTCGACATTTTCCTTGGCTGTTAGATTGGACACCAAGTTATAAAATTGGAAGACAAAACCAACATCCTCGCGACGGTAAGTCGTTAACTGTTTGGCATCGTAGTTGGAAATATCTTTCCCATCGATGATGATTTGTCCCTCATCGTTGGTATCCATCCCTCCTAGGATATTTAGGACGGTTGATTTTCCTGCACCAGATGCACCTAGGATGATGACCAGCTCCCCTTTTTCAATTTCAAAGTTGATGTCATTATTGGCGATAATCTCGACATCCCCTGTCTTGTAGCGTTTATAACTATGTTTCATTTCAATATAGGCCATTTTTTCTCCTTTTAGTGTTGTTTGAGTTTAAATCAACAACGTGTTGAAATACTATGGTGCTTATTATAGGGCAATTTTTCAGAATAAGCTACAACAAAAATATACAAAGTGTTGAAATAATAGATTGTTTTTCGATAGTTTAAAAAGAAACATTGAGATAGGCTCAGTTTGGCTTGACATCCTATGGATTACGTATATAATAAAGACAACAATCTGTTGAAACAAGGGGTAGCCATGCAACAAAGACAAACCACAACCAAGTCGGCTATTAAGGAAGCTTTTATCCAACTCTTAGCAACCAAGAGTTTTGAAGAGATTTCAATCAGTCAATTAACAAAAAAAGCTGGAGTCAATCGATCGACTTTTTATCTCCACTATCTAGATAAGCAAGATTTTTTAGAGCAACTAAAGGAAGAAACCCTAGATACGATTCGAGACATCTTTAGACAGGAGTGCCACAATCCCAAGAAGGCCCTTGAAGAAGTATTAAGCTACTTTTATGAAAGCAAGAGTTTCTTTTTAGAAATTGCCAAGAATCCGAGCTTTTGCTTTTCGGACAACATCCGTTCTTTTCTGATGAGTATGCTTGAATCAACACCAGGTTCGCGCTATTTGATTTCTAGAGCTTATCAGCTACCAGAGCGTTATGCGGTTACGATGTATATTTCTGGCTTAACTGGTCTGATTGTGGATTGGATCATTAATGAAGCTCAGGAAAGTCCACAACAGCTGACCAAAATTATTCTCGATTCACCAGGGATGGAGTGGTTTAAGGAGAAGGAGATTTAAGGACTCCCAATGAACGACAATTATTTGTGGCAGGAAAGCCACTTATGTTGTATCATGAGTGTGGGAACTTCTTTTTGGATGAGAAGGTCAATTGGAAAACAAGAAACAAGGATCATAAAGGAGATACGATGCAAAAACATATCCGCTATAAATGGGCTAGTCTAGGAACAGGTGTCATTGCCAATGAATTGGCGCAAGCCCTTGAAGCCTTAGGAGGCAGTCTTTATTCCGTTGCGAATCGGACCTACGAAAAAGGAGTCGCCTTTGCAGAAAAATATGGCATTGAGAAAGTTTATTCAGACATGGATCAGGTCTTTGAAGACCCAGAGGTCGATATCATTTATATTTCAACCCCTCACAACACACATATTCCCTACCTAAGAAAGGCCTTGGCTGCCGGCAAGCATGTCCTTTGTGAAAAGTCCATCACCTTGAACAGCGACGAATTACAGGAAGCCATTCAGTTGGCGCAGGAGCACCAGGTCAAACTAGCTGAGGCCATGACGATCTATCATATGCCCCTTTATCGCAAGCTTCAGGAAGTAACATCCAGTGGGAAGCTAGGGCCACTCAAGGTCATCCAAATGAACTTTGGTTCTTACAAAGACTATGACATGAGCAATCGTTTTTTTAGTCGTGAATTAGCGGGCGGTGCTTTGTTAGATATTGGAGTCTACGCGCTTTCGTTTGTTCGCTGGTTTATGAGCGCTCAGCCAACCGGACTAGTTTCCCAGGTGAAGCTTGCTCCGACGGGGGTAGACGAGCAGGTAGGGATTCTTCTGACAAATGAAGAAGGAGAGATGGCAACGATTACCCTCAGTCTCCATGCCAAGCAACCCAAACGAGGAACTCTAGCTTATGACAAGGGCTATATCGAAATCTATGATTATCCACGTGGCCAAAAAGCTGTCATTACCTATACTGAGGATGGCTCACAAGAGGTCATAGAAGTTGGAGAGAAAGCAAAAGCGCTTCAATATGAAGTATTGGATATGGAAGCAGCTATTTCTGGAGAAGCGGACCACCTCTATCTAGACTATAGTCGGGATGTGATGGACCTCATGACCCAACTACGGAAGGATTGGGGCTTAAGATACCCTGAGGAAGAGGCGTAAATAGACGGATGTTCAGCAGGGAAGAGACCTTAGCCACCAAGGCAGAGCTAGAGGAGAATGTCCGTCGACTCGGTTTTGAGGACCTGCGCGTGGTTGGTGAGAGGGGGATATCTTTTGGATGTTCTAGGGAGAGCTTGATGCTTGAGATTCCCATAGAAGGAGGAATAGTAGAAATGTTAACCAGGGAAGAAACCCTAGCCACCAAGGCAGAGCTAGAGGAGAATTTCCGTCGACTCGGGTTTAAACACGCGCGTGTAGCTCGTGAGATGGGGATTTCCCAGTCAGAGTTGGCGGATGTCCTTGCGATGTCGCGCCCCAATCCAGCCCACGTATGGATGTTACGGGATTATTTAGAAGATCAGCTCATCCAGCGGGGCCTGGAGGTCTATCCTTATAGCAAATTGGCCCAGCATAGTGCCAACCAGTGGTTTCATTATGACCGACCTTGGCGGCAGAAACTGTAAGAAAAACAGTCCGATGCATGGAGGAGACCAACTCTTGAAAACTGGCCTTCCCTTTGGACCTTCATAGTGGATAAGGAAAACTCAAGGGAAAAGGGACGCCGATTGGGACAGATCGTATGATTTTAACTAGCTACAAGAAGTAGCTAGTTTTTTATTTTTAAATGGCAAGGGTTCTATTCTGGCAGGATTTCGCGATTGACCAAAGATGGACCAAGGGATAAGGGGCTCTACCAGTGAAAGATTATAAAGGGTGACGCGCCTTTTTGCAGATAAGGTTCGTAAAAGTCCTTGAAATTTTCTGAAAAAGGAGTAAACTGGTACGCAAGAAGTTTATTTCCTGGAGTTTAGGATGAAATTATACGTTCAACTAATGATTCTTTTTACAATCTCCCTGATTGGAGAGGGAGTGTCAATGGCTCTTCATTTACCTGTGCCAGGTAGTATCATTGGCCTCGTCATTCTATTTATGGCTCTTGAGCTCAAGTGGTTGCGGATGAGGCAGGTCAACCTGGTTGGCAATTTCTTACTCGCCAATATGACCATTCTCTTTTTACCACCAGCGGTGGGAATCATGGACAAATTTGACGTGATTGCTCCTTATCTGTTTCCGATTGTCTTGATTGTCTTTTTTGCAGCAGCGCTCAATATCATCCTCATTGCCTTAGTGGTTCAGTGGATCAAGCGACGCTATGAAGGGGATTATGAAAAAGGAGGAATCAAATGAGTGAGTTTGTCTCTAATCCTCTTTTTGGGATTGCCCTATCGATTTTCGCTTATTTGCTAGGAATGCTGATTTACAGACGTTTTCCTCATCCATTGACCACACCTTTGCTTTTGTCGGCTATTTTCGTTATCCTATTTTTAAAGGTGACGGGGATTTCCTACCAAGCCTATTATCAGGGTGGCGTTTACTTGAATAACTTAATTGTCCCATCAACCGTAGCGCTAGGCATCCCTTTATACAAGAGTTTTCATCTGATGAAGCACCATGTAAGGAGTATTTTATTAGGTAGTTTGCTTGCAGTGGTGGCCAACACCATCTTCACAGCTCTGGTCGCAAAGGCCTTTGGGATGAATATTTTCCTTGCCATCTCTCTGTTTCCAAAGTCTGTTACGACCGCCATGGCCGTAGGGATTACGGAAAAATTGCAAGGACTGACTACTATTACTCTCGTTGTCGTCGTAGCAACTGGAATCTTGACTAGTGTCATTGGGCCGCCACTCTTAAAATGGCTGAAGATCGAAGATCCTGTGGCCGTCGGACTTGCTCTTGGGGGGACAGGTCATGCAGTTGGTACGGGGTCTGCCTTCCGGTACGGTCCTGTGGCAGGGGCCATGGCTGGACTTGCCATCGGAGTCACAGGGATTCTCTATGTGATCATTAGTCCTATAGTGGCTAGCATCATTTTATCTTAGTCTACCTGTCATGCTGATAAGAGGCATAAAAGAAGGTCCATTAGCCCTTTGGAAGGCGCATCCGAATTTTTAAAGTAGAGAAAAAACGGACCACATACTTTTTTGTTGTCAGTCTATCCTCTCCTTTTCAGCTCTATCGGGATTTCTAAAAAACGGACCACATACGATCGTTATAAAATGATTGACAGGATCAGTCTTTTGTAGTACAATATTCTAGACTTTGAAATTGAGGGGAGTGAAAAATATGTCAAAAACAGTAGTACGCAAGAATGAATCACTTGATGATGCTCTTCGTCGTTTCAAACGTGCGGTGACCAAGGCTGGTACTCTTCAAGAAACACGTAAACGTGAATTCTATGAAAAACCATCTGTAAAACGCAAACGTAAATCAGAAGCAGCTCGTAAACGCAAAAAATTCTAATCGATTCCATTAGATTTGCGATTTGAAATGATTCATAAAAAATCAGTCATTTGACTGGTTTTTTTGTCGTTTCTTTTAATTATAAAAGACCGACGGCTTCATCGATTTAAAACAGGGTATGCAAAAGAAAAGGTATTTGGAGACAATGAAAAACACATCAATTCTAGAATTGATGTGTGGAGTTTTCTATTAAAAATGGATTACTTTTTAGCAAGCAAATCACGAATTTCAACAAGTAATTCTTCTTGCGTTGGACCAGCAGGTGCTTCTTCAACTTCTTCAGTTTTGCGAAGGTTTTGAGCTTTTTCAATCGCTTTGATGACGAAGAAGAGAACAGTACCGATGATCAAGAAGTTAATTACAGCGCTCAAGAAGCTACCATAAGCGACACCGTGCCAAGCAAGTTCAGCGATACGATCAACGCCAGCTGCACTCAAAAGTGGGTTCAAAATCAATGGTGTGATGATATCATTTACTAATGAAGTAATAATTGCACCAAAAGCAGTAGCGATGATGACACCGACTGCCATGTCTACCACATTACCACGAAGCAAAAATGCTTTTAAATCTTTTAACATATCCTAAATATGTCCTTTCTTAAATAATCTACTCTCCTATTATAAGACATTTTTTTATTTTGACAACTGATATGCTTACAAATTTTACTTTTAGACAGAATTGGAGTAAAATAGTAACGTTATAATGTGCTAGGACTCTGCTGGAAAGGAGGGAAAGATGCTGTCAAAAGATTTGGTCTCAGATATCAAACAAGCTGTAAATATTGTAGATATCATTGGAGAATCCGTACCACTTACCAAAAATGGTCGAAACTATCTAGGACTTTGTCCCTTTCATGGCGAAAAGACACCGTCATTTAATGTCGTAGAAGATAAGCAGTTTTATCACTGTTTTGGCTGCGGGAGATCAGGCGATGTCTTCACCTTTGTCCAAGAGATGCAGGGAGTTGATTTTCCAACTAGTTTAGCCTATCTAGCAGAAAAAGCGGGTCTTGACGTCGATCAGTCCCTCCTTGGTTCTCAGACTTCTCAACAAGCGCATCCTCATCAGGTGTTATTTGACATTCATGAGGAGGCTGCAAAGTTTTACCATGCTTATTTGATGACGACAAAGCAAGGGAAAGAGGCGCGACAGTATCTTTATAATCGGGGACTGGATGACGCTGTCTTGACGGAGTTTCGAGTTGGTTTAGCTCCGCAGCAACAAGCGCATTTGTACCAGACCCTTTCCCAACGATTTGAAGAGCAGGACTTGCTTGCTAGTGGCCTTTTTAATACGAGTGGGAGCAATCAAATCTATGATGCCTTCCAGGGACGCATTATCTTTCCCCTGTCAGATGAATATGGGCGGTGCTTGGCCTTTTCTGGACGAAAATGGACAAGTGCCGACGAAGAAAACAAACAACTCGCGAAATATAAAAATAGTCGAGCTACCGCTATCTTTAATAAGAGTTTCGAACTGTATCACTTAGATAAGGCCAAAGTTGCCATCAAAAAACAAGGAGAAGTTTATTTGATGGAAGGATACATGGATATGATTGCT
>NZ_KQ969506.1:622573-623347 GCF_001578875.1 Streptococcus sp. DD13 | reverse complement strand
TGCAGTTGCCTCCAGTGGGGACTGCCTTAACCGCAGAACACGTTCGTCATCTTCAAAAGCATACGAAAAAGGTCGTTCTAGCTTATGACGGAGATGAGGCTGGACAAAATGCTACTTTTAAAGCCTTGGAAGAACTTCATCAGCTCCAAGTTGATATCGTAACCTTCCCCTCTAAGATGGACCCGGATGAGTTTTTATCAAAGAACTCGCCTGAAGAGTTAGCTCGCATCTTAACGAAGTCCCGATTGAGTGATGTGGAATTTCTGATCCAGCATTGGAAGCCGGAAAATCCAGAAAATTTGCAGTTGCAGATAGAGTTTGTCGACCACATCGCGCCTGTCATTGCACAGACCAAGTCGATAACGGCCCAGAATTCCTACATCCTTAAGGTAGCTGAATTGTTACAGGATTTTACGCTAGATCAAGTGGAACAGGCTGTGAACCAATCACGGCTTCAAAAAAGGCAAATCCGGACTCAAACTGGTCCGAACATGCCCGATTCTTCTACAGACCGATTGGACAGACAAGAGCGACATGTCCTGCCTCAGCAGCCCCGCATTAGTAATTTACGACGGACGGAACACCATATCCTGTATCGCTTGTGGGAGCAACCTTATTTATTAAATGAATTTCGCTTAAATCCAGACTTTCACTTCGAGACACCGGAGTTGGAGCGTCTATATGAGCTTTTGAAGGATACAGGAGAGATTTCTTCCTATGACCTCGCTCAGGTAGGAGGGGAGGTCCGAGAAGCTTGGTACCTTGTCTTAGAAG
>NZ_KQ969506.1:594068-622439 GCF_001578875.1 Streptococcus sp. DD13 | reverse complement strand
TTTCGTCATATTCGTGAGCATTCTCGTCTGGGGGACAAGGATGCCGCATTAGATGATTTAAACCAATTGATTGCACAAAAAAGAAAAATGGAGTAAACATGGCATCAAAGAATACAAATGAAAAAAACACAGAAATTACGACATTAGATGTTCAAGTAGCAGAGTACATTCGAAACCATAAAAAAGAAGGTACGGCTGTCGATGATGATATCAATGATAAATTGGTCATTCCATTTAGCTTAGATGCGGATGGGATTGACGACTTGTTGCAACGAATCCAGGATGCAGGAATTTCTATTATCGATAAAGATGGAAATCCAAGTGCACGGGTGATGCAAGTTGAAGAAGAACCAGAACTATCAGATGAAGAATTATTAGGATCGAATTCGGCTAAGGTCAATGACCCTGTCCGGATGTATCTGAAAGAAATTGGGGTTGTTCCCCTCCTCACTAGCGAAGAAGAAAAAGAATTGGCGCTTGCTGTAGAAGCAGGTGATGTCGAAGCCAAACAACGACTAGCCGAAGCCAACCTCCGTTTGGTTGTTTCCATTGCAAAACGCTATGTAGGTCGTGGCATGCAGTTTTTGGATCTGATCCAAGAAGGGAACATGGGGCTTATGAAGGCTGTTGATAAGTTCGACTATTCAAAGGGATTTAAGTTTTCGACGTATGCTACTTGGTGGATTCGTCAGGCCATTACCCGTGCGATTGCGGATCAAGCCCGAACCATTCGGATTCCGGTTCACATGGTCGAAACCATTAACAAATTAGTACGAGAGCAGCGCAATCTCTTACAAGAATTGGGTCAAGATCCAACACCAGAGCAAATTGCAGAGCGGATGGACATGACACCAGATAAAGTGCGTGAAATTTTAAAAATTGCCCAAGAGCCCGTCTCCCTTGAAACACCTATTGGGGAGGAAGATGATAGTCATTTGGGTGATTTTATCGAAGATGAAGTCATTGAAAATCCAGTTGACTACACCACCCGTGTCGTCCTACGTGAGCAGCTGGATGAAGTACTGGATACCTTGACCGATCGTGAGGAAAACGTTTTGCGTTTGCGCTTCGGACTTGACGATGGCAAGATGCGAACATTGGAAGATGTGGGGAAGGTCTTCAACGTGACACGTGAACGTATTCGTCAGATTGAAGCGAAAGCCCTTCGCAAATTACGCCACCCGAGCCGAAGCAAACCCCTCCGGGACTTTATGGAAGACTAGATTTAGCTTTTTTCAACAGCTTACATAGAAAAGCTGATCCATTGGATCAAAGGATTCGAAGAGAGTCATTTGATTGAGCTTGAGGTGTATCAGATCTCATAACGATGGAGTAAATCGGATAAAATGTCTTCCACAGCCTAGAAAGCTGGAGGAATTCCACTAAGATATTCCTCGTTTAAGAGGTGTTGAGGATTTGATAAAGGAGGAAATATGGCCTACACAGAAGAAGAAGTGAAAAAGATTCAAGAAAAGATTTTCCATGCTCTAGAAGAGGTGATTGATCCGGAGCTGGGGATTGATATTATCAATCTTGGCTTGGTGTATGATATTCGTTTTTTGGAAGGGAAGGTTGAAATTGATATGACCTTGACCACCATGGGGTGTCCTTTGGCAGACCTAATTTCGGACCAGATTTATGATATCGTTGGGGCTTTAGATGAAGTCACGGAAGTAGATGTTCGCCTAGTTTGGTCACCCGCTTGGACGGTTCAAAAGATGAGCCGTTATGCACGAATTGCCCTTGGGATTCGTTAGTCTTTGGGGATAGAGAGAAGGCTGTCATAGGATGGTCTTTTTTTCTGTGTTCACTGAAAGAGTAACCAAAAAAGGCTGGGACAAAAGTCCTAGCCTTTTCTGTTTTTGAATTATCGAGCAAGACGCAGTGGTGGAGTGGACTCTACGACGCTGATTTCATCCGCTTTTACAGCCCGACTCAACTGTGCGGAGGTGAGACGACGAAATCGACTTCTACCGAATGACCGATTTCTGTCCCACGCTCTTAGTGAGAGAGGGAAGCGCCAAATCAGAGAAAATTCCGGATCCATCGTCCTCCAAAGATCCAAAGGAGGCTATAGCCGACGATAGAGATGGGTCTACACAGCATGATAATAATGAAAAAGCGTTTGTAAGACATACTGGTCAGTCCAGTAATCATGACGACGACATCCGCTGGAGATATAGGGGATAACATACAGTAAATGAAGAAAAGCTCATATCCCTTTTTGTCATCAATCTTGCCGATGTATTTTTGATAAGTTTCGGGTTTCATAAATAGGAGACAGAAGGCTTTTCCATACTTACGGGCCAGATAAAATAGAATGATACTCCCCAAATTAATCCCAATGTAATTGACAAAAAAGGCTGTTATTGGGTCGAAGACGAGGAAACCAACAATGGTGGTGATTCCTCCTGGAATAATGGGAAAAACCACTTGAAAGGCTTGGAGAGCAGTAAAAGTCAAGATCCCCCACACTCCCTGTTGCTCAATAAAGGTTTTGAGTTGGTTTTGATCGTTTAAAATTCCAATCTGCAAAAGCCAGATAACGAAGACCACGCTGGCAATCACGACAATAACACTCAGGATTTGGATGAGTTTTTGAAAAAACTTGTAGGCTTTAGATGTTTCCATAATATAATCATATCATAAAAATTCCTGAAGTTGCTCTTCGTCTTCAATTTTGCAAAAAAAATTAAAATTTGATATACTTATAAGGTCTTTTATGGGGTCGTTACGGATTCGACAGGCATTATGAGGCTCGTTTTGCAACCCATCGGCAGATGTAAAATGCCAGTTAAATATAACTGCAAAAAATACAAATTCTTACGCAGTAGCTGCCTAAACACCAGCCTGTGTGACTAATCGCAGATTGCTTGCGTTTGCGCATTGGTCTTCATTTAGCAAGATACGTTAAAGCCTTGTCAGGGGGCTTTGAAAGAGATTTTCTGACTCGCTCTTGTTCGGCTTGAGTTATGTGTCGCTCTAGGGTTAAAAATAAAACATAACCTATGGTTGTAGACGAATGAGTTAGCAGGTGTTTGGACGTGGGTTCGACTCCCACCGGCTCCATCTCTATAATGAACCTTGGAAAAGGTTTCTGAAACGTTGATGGCTCAACGTTTTTTTGTTTCGATCAAAAACCGAAAAAAGGGTGTCTTGTTCAGGTTAATGGTGCAGCGATATCATCAGGCCATGAACGACTGATTGAATGGCAATAAAGATGTTTAAATACTTTGAAAAAATAAGATGTTTTAAGAAAAATTGCAGAATTTGCAGGCCGAAAGAAAGTCATTGTTAAACGATAGACTTGATGTTTAAAATGTGATATCTAGTTGTGATGACAATTTTTATTGATTTGAGTTTTTGATATACTAGATTTATTCCTTTAGCACTTTCTTACCAGTCGGCTTATTAAGAGCAATATAGGCCACCTCGGGAATCAATACAAATCTTATAGAGCAAGTCAAGCAGCCAATGTCAACATCCACAATGGGGAAGCGACTAGCTTTAAGGCTAGTATTAAAGAAAGAGTGAAAATAACTTATCAGACCAGATTAGTGAGGTGATTGAATGGTTAAATTTTCAAAAAAGAGATAAACAATAATAAAAAGAACTGAATCAATGCGTTCGCGTGGCAGCTAAGCGATTGAAACTTAAATCAAGAAGTGAGAGGTTTTTTGATAAAGTAGGAGACTATCTAGTTAAATATATGATCGATATTAAATTTCCAGATAATCGGTTTTCTATAACAATTCAACCTTCAATAAAATCCTATATGATTGATGATATCTTTTGGGAAGTTTTTGATATGGCAAGTAATTCGCAGGAACCAATGAGTCTTCGAGCAGTTGGGGCTTTTCCAGTCGATAAATTTTTCCTACCGGATAAGATAGCTACAGAAAATAAATGGGAAATGTTATAAAAATAGAAGTTTATCCACCTTCTAAAGGAACTCGTGAATGCGAGTTTATTTGTAAATTTAAAGTTAAAAATAGATGGAATATCTCCCCATAATGAATTGATTTTTGAGGAAGGAAGGAGTAAAATGTTGTTGATATAATGACTGAGTAGGAGTTTTATTATGAATGGTTTAGTTTTAGGTTTGGATATTGGTATTGCTTCGGTTGGAGTAGGTATTCTAAAAAAAGATACTGGTGAAATTATTCACACTAATTCTCGTCTGTTTTCAGCTGCAACGGCTGACAGTAATATTGAAAGAAGAAGACATAGGGGAGGTAAAAGATTAACTCGCCGGAAGAAACATCGTAGTATTCGCCTTCATGATTTATTTGAAGACTCTGGTTTGTTAACTGATTTTTCTAAGGTGTCCATTAATCTAAATCCTTATCAACTCCGTGTACAAGGGTTGGATAATCAATTAACTAATGAAGAGTTGTTTATTGCTTTAAAGAATATTGTGAAGAGACGTGGTATTAGCTATTTGGATGATGCTTCTGAGGATGGCGGTACAGTATCGTCTGATTACGGGAAGGCAGTTGAAGAAAATAGAAAATTACTTGCTGAACAAACTCCCGGTCAAATTCAACTAGATCGTTTCGAAAAATATGGTCAGGTTAGAGGAGATTTCACTGTTGTAGAAAATGGTGAAAAGCGCAGATTAATCAATGTTTTTACAACATCTGCTTATAGCAAAGAAGCTGAAAGAATTCTTAGAAAACAGCAAGAATTCAATAAAAAGATTACAGATGAGTTTATAGAGAATTATCTAACAATCCTTACGGGAAAGAGAAAATACTACCATGGACCAGGTAATGAAAAGTCACGCACTGATTATGGAAGGTATACTACTAAGAAAGATCCTGAAGGTAAGTACATAACCTTAGATAATATTTTTGGTATTTTAATTGGTAAATGTACATTTTATCCTGATGAATATAGAGCTTCAAAAGCATCCTATACTGCTCAAGAGTTCAACTTACTAAATGATTTAAATAATTTAACTGTTCCAACAGAAACCAAGAAACTAAGTGAGGAACAAAAGAAGACAATTATCAAGTATGCGAAGACAGCTAAAACATTAGGAGCTTCAACACTATTGAAGTACATCGCTAAATTAATTGGTGCCTCAGTTGATCAGATACATGGATACCGTATTGATCCCAATAAAAAACCTGAGATGCATACTTTTGAAACCTATCGGAAAATGCAATCATTAGAAACAATCAGCGTGGAAGAAATACCGAGAAAGGTCTTAGATGAGCTTGCCCATATTCTAACTTTAAATACAGAGCGGGAGGGAATAGAAGAAGCGATTAACGCGACGCTAAAAGATACATTTAGTCAGGATCAAGTACTTGAATTGGTTCAATTCAGAAAGAATAATAGCAGTCTATTTAGTAAGGGATGGCATAATTTTTCTCTAAAACTCATGATGGAGTTGATTCCAGAATTGTATGAGACTTCGGAAGAGCAAATGACAATTCTTACTCGATTAGGCAAACAAAAATCTAAAGAGACATCAAAACGAACCAAGTATATTGATGAAAAAGAATTAACAGAAGAAATCTATAACCCTGTGGTAGCAAAATCTGTCAGACAAGCTATAAAGATTATCAATGAAGCAACTAAAAAATATGGTATCTTTGATAATATCGTTATTGAGATGGCACGTGAAAATAATGAGGAAGATGCAAAGAAAGGGTATAACGAGCGTCAAAAAGCAAATCTAGACGAGAAAAAATCAGCTATGGAAAAAGCGGCTTTCCAATACAATGGGAAAAAAGAATTACCGGATAATGTTTTTCATGGGCATAAGGAATTAGCTACTAAGATTCGTTTATGGCATCAGCAAGGAGAAAAGTGTCTTTACACTGGTAAGAATATACCAATTTCAGATTTGATTCAAAATCAATACAAGTATGAAATTGATCATATTTTACCTTTGTCTTTATCTTTTGATGATAGCTTATCTAATAAAGTATTGGTTCTTGCTACAGCAAATCAAGAAAAGGGACAACGGACACCGTTTCAGGCCTTAGATAGTATGGATGATGCTTGGTCCTACAGAGAGTTCAAATCATATGTAAAAGATCTAAAATTACTAAGCAATAAGAAGAAAGATTATCTTTTAACGGAAGAAGACATTAGTAAGATTGAGGTGAAACAGAAGTTTATCGAACGAAATTTAGTTGATACTCGTTATTCTTCTCGAGTTGTTCTAAATGCCCTACAAGATTTTTATAAGGAGCATCAATTCGATACGACTATTTCAGTGGTACGTGGACAATTTACTTCACAGTTGAGAAGAAAATGGGGACTTGAAAAATCTCGTGAGACCTATCACCATCATGCTGTAGATGCCTTGATCATTGCTGCATCTAGTCAATTAAGATTATGGAAAAAACAAAATAATCCTTTGATTTCTTATAAAGAAGGGCAATTCGTGGACCAAGAAACTGGCGAAATTATTTCATTGAGTGATGATGAATATAAAGAGTTAGTATTCAAAGCACCATATGATCATTTTGTTGATACTTTGAAATCTAAGAAATTTGAAGATAGCATTCTATTTTCTTATCAAGTAGATTCAAAATATAACCGTAAAATTTCAGATGCAACAATCTACGCAACAAGAAAGGCGAAATTAGATAAAGAGAAAAAAGAATACACTTATACTTTGGGGAAAATTAAAGATATCTATGCTTTAGGGTCAGAGAAGCTTAAAACGGGATTTTATAAATTTTTACATTTATACAAAAAGGATAAATCCCAATTCTTAATGTATCAGAAGGATAGAAAAACTTGGGATGAAGTAATAGAGAAGATATTGGAACAATATCGACCATTTAAAGAAAAGGACAAAAATGGAAAAGAGGTTGATTTCAATCCGTTTGAAAAATATAGAATTGAAAATGGACCTATTCACAAGTATAGTCGAAAAGGAAATGGTCCAGTAATTAAAAGTCTGAAATACTATGATAAAAATATCCCAGAATCATTTATCAACATAACTCCTTCTAATAGTAAAAATAAAGTAATCCTACGTCAATTAAATCCTTGGAGAACAGATGTCTATTTTAATCATCAGACGGAGAAGTATGAGTTACTTGGATTAAAATATGCTCATCTACAATTTGAAAAGAAGACTGGGAACTATTCTATAACTATAGATAAATATAATGAAATTAAAGAAAAGGAAGGAGTGAGTGAACAATCAGAATTCAAGTTTACACTTCACAAAAATGACTTGTTACTAATTAAAGATACGGAAACAAAAGAACAACAGCTTTTCCGTTTTCTTTCTCGAACCAAGCCTAATGTGAAACATTATGTAGAGTTAAAACCTTATTCAAGAGATGAATTTGAGAAGAATGAGCGTTTAATTGAAATATTAGGTTCTGTAGATAAGTCAGGAAGATTTGTAAAAGGACTAGGAAAATCAAATCTGTCTATTTACAAAGTAAGAACAGATGTCCTAGGGAATCAGCATATCATCAAAAAAGAGGGTGAAGAACCAAAACTCAAATTTTAAAAAGATATTTTTAAAAAAGAGTTGCAAACGCTTTTACAATGTATTATAATATTAACTGTAAGGGACGCCTTACACAGTTACTTAAATCTTGCAGAAGCTACAAAGATAAGGCTTCATGCCGAATTCAACACCCTGTCATTTATGGCGGGGTGTTTTCGTTTTGTAAAGAGGATACAAATAATGACTTGGAGAATTGTACATGTTTGTCAAAGTGAAAAAATGCAATTAAAGTTGGATAATCTTTTGATTAAGAAGATGGGTGAAGATTATGTTATCCCCTTGAGTGATATTTCTATCATTGTCGCAGAAGGAGGAGAAACGGTTGTAACCCTAAGATTGTTAAGTGCCTTAAGTAAGTATAATATTGCTTTAATTGTCTGTGATAACGAGCATTTGCCAACAGGTATTTACCATTCACAAAATGGCCATTTTAGAGCCTATAAAAAGTTACAGGAACAATTGTTGTGGACGCAGGAGCAGAAAGAAAAATTATGGCAAATAGTGACCTACTTCAAAATAAATAATCAGCAAGATGTTCTCTCGATGTTTGAAAAAAATATTGATTGTATTCAGCTATTAGCAGATTATAAAGATCATATTGAATTTGGAGATAAAACCAATCGTGAAGGACACGCTGCAAAAGTTTATTTCAATGAATTATTTGGAAAGAAATTCGTTCGTCTTACCCAACAGGAAACGGATGTCATTAATGCAGGTCTAAATTACGGCTATGCCATTATGAGAGCGCAAATGGCGCGTATTATTGCTGGGTATGGGCTAAATCCCTTAATCGGAATTTTTCATAAAAATGAATACAATCAATTTAATTTGGTAGACGACTTAATGGAACCTTTTAGGCAAATTATTGATGTCTGGGTTTACCAAAATTTGCTGGATGAAGAATATTTGAAATATGAGTTTCGTTTAGCATTAACAGATACGTTGAATGCAAAAATTCGTTATGGAAAGGAAACTTGTTCTGTAACGGTAGCAATGGATAAATATGTTAAGGGGTTTTTAAAATGTATTTCGGATAAGGATACGAGTAAATTCTACTGTCCGATCGTTTCTAGTGTAGAATGGAGCTAAAGAAATGAGGTATGAAGCATTGAGGTTATTGTGTTTTTTTGATCTTCCTATGGATACAAATCAAGAAAAAAGAATCTATCGTAATTTTCGGAAAGATCTAATTGCTAATGGTTTTGAAATGTTACAGTTTTCAGTTTATTATAGAACGTGTCCAAATCGCAGTTTTGCTAGTAAATTCTATAAAAAATTAAGCCAAAGTAATTTACCTAGTGGCAATGTCCGTTTACTAGCGGTTACGGAGAAACAGTTTTCTGAAATGGTTTTGATCATTGGTGGAAAAACAAAACAAGAAGAAGTAGTCAGTGATAACAAGTTGGTAGTTATATGAAAATGAATATCAGTCATCCATACAAGGATAATATTACATTGAGTTTTGGACAATTTACCCAAGTTGTTGGCCAAGATCAACAATTAAAGTACTATATTTGGCAAATTCTGTTATGGTATTTTGGAGGAAAAAAATATAGTGAAGAAGACTTAGTCCTATTCGAACAAAATGAACCCAAAATCTTAATAGACGATACGGTGGTTTCCCGTTCGGAATTCAGAGTGATCCAACTATCGAATATCAATGATCTAATCGAGCAGATGGAGTATAAAAAAGGAACGATAGCTTATGATTATCTAAAGAAAAAGATTAATACAGTGGAGATGATGGAGCAAATTGAAAATATTAATGATCATCTAGATAGGATTTCTTTGCTGTTGAATCAGAATTTGAATCTACAACTAGATGGTATTAACTATCATACAGAAGCGAAATATTTTAATGCAGACCAATTGATCCAAAAAAATTTTCTGCCCTATTTTGGACAGAACGATAAAAATATATCCTTTGAATTTGTTGACAATAAGACAAAGTTTTTATTATTCCTTTCGATGTTGCAAGTAGTAATTACGGATCAATCTGAAAAGGTATTACTTGTTCTCCGAAATATGGATGATTATTTATCTTATAAGGAATTTGTTGAGTGTTGTGAACAATTAGAGCGATTAACCAATCATTGTAACATGTTATACACTATTTCATTTCCTTCAAATGAAGGATATCTTCATGTCACGAAAGAAGTACTAGAGGAGATTAATATTGTTTCAGATTACGTTGATCATTTTTATTCATTAGAATTTATGTATGAACGTTTTACTAATCAATATCCAGTAAATCAAATGCCTAGTAAACCAGAATTTTTATCATCTTTAAGGAAGATTGGGCCTTATTTATTTAGTTCTGACATTCTTCATATGAGCTTATCAATTGAGGATCAAGTAGCATTGAGAATATTAAATAATTTATACCAGTATGAAATGAAAATAAAATTCCGTATTGAACCAGTCAACCCAATGTTATTGAAGTATTTAGAAGAATAGTATTGACGAGTTAAGTCTAAGACCTTATAATGGTTTTGAGCTACAAAAACCAAAATTGACGAATTTGAGGTTTTTGTACTCTCAAGATTTAAGTAACTGTACAACTGCAAGAAAGGCTACTTGATAGATGAATTCGTTTTTGTACTCTCAAGATTTAAGTAACTGTACAACTTTAGCTACAGCTGTACCCCCATTAGTTCGTTTTTGTACTCTCAAGATTTAAGTAACTGTACAACATGATTTAGAAAACGGTCACTTGATTGTTAGTTTTTGTACTCTCAAGATTTAAGTAACTGTACAACATCAACGTTTCAGGTAATTTGTCACTCCTTGTTTTTGTACTCCCAAGATTTAAGTAACTGTACAACTTTGAGTGATGAACACGCTAATGAGTTTGTGTTTTTGTACTCTCAAGATTTAAGTAACTGTACAACCTAAGGCCTCGGACGGAACGCCTCAAGGAAGTTTTTGTACTCTCAAGATTTAAGTAACTGTACAACCTAAATCAAAATTTATCAACCTTGAATATTGTTTTTGTACTCTCAAGATTTAAGTAACTGTACAACCGACGCAACTGGATACGAAGGAGCCTACCTGTTTTTGTACTCTCAAGATTTAAGTAACTGTACAACATCAAAGATTTCAAATCAATCCCAACGTACGTTTTTGTACTCTCAAGATTTAAGTAACTGTACAACTCGATACATTCCGCTCTCTGTCAGACGATTGTTTTTGTACTCTCAAGATTTAAGTAACTGTACAACTGAAAGTTTCTCGAAACTTATTAAGCAATTGTTTTTGTACTCTCAAGATTTAAGTAACTGTACAACCAGGTTCTAAAAATATCTTTGATGAATACTGTTTTTGTACTCTCAAGATTTAAGTAACTGTACAACTGAAACGATTTTTTAATAAAAAAATGCTTCGTTTTTGTACTCTCAAGATTTAAGTAACTGTACAACCTTGCCTTGCTTCTCTGAATTGGCGGTTAGTTTTTGTACTCTCAAGATTTAAGTAACTGTACAACCCTTGAAGTCTCACAGCCATTTCTTAATGAGTTTTTGTACTCTCAAGATTTAAGTAACTGTACAACCTATTGTGGCTGGTTTCAATCGTTTATCTTGTTTTTGTACTCTCAAGATTTAAGTAACTGTACAACCTTTGAGCTCCTTCGAAGTTGGCCGTATCTGTTTTTGTACTCTCAAGATTTAAGTAACTGTACAACAATGGGCTCAAGTTGGTTTACGGGCGATAGGTTTTTGTACTCTCAAGATTTAAGTAACTGTACAACCTAGCCCCTCTTGCTCTGACAAGTAATCTAGTTTTTGTACTCTCAAGATTTAAGTAACTGTACAACTTGTACCAGCTGGGATAGTTGGTTCAAGCTGTTTTTGTACTCTCAAGATTTAAGTAACTGTACAACTCAAGGTAAAATTGTTGTTGAAGGAACATCGTTTTTGTACTCTCAAGATTTAAGTAACTGTACAACGAATCCATCGACTATCCGGTCTATGGCCTAGTTTTTGTACTCTCAAGATTTAAGTAACTGTACAACTTAATGAATAAAGCTATTCCAGCTAATTCTGTTTTTGTACTCTCAAGATTTAAGTAACTGTACAACACAAGGACGTTACAGAGCTACGATTTACCAGTTTTTGTACTCTCAAGATTTAAGTAACTGTACAACTCCGTTACAAGGGTTCGTTCGTTGCCGATTGTTTTTGTACTCTCAAGATTTAAGTAACTGTACAACTATTAAAATAGTATTCGTAAGCTAAAGAGTGTTTTTGTACTCTCAAGATTTAAGTAACTGTACAACTTCTCAAAATCTTTGTGAAGTCGTCTAGCTGTTTTTGTACTCTCAAGATTTAAGTAACTGTACAACCGTTAATGGATGGAGCAGGGATTCCGAAATGTTTTTGTACTCTCAAGATTTAAGTAACTGTACAACCAAGGCGTGGATATATGATGCCGACCCTAGTTTTTGTACTCTCAAGATTTAAGTAACTGTACAACCGAAAAGCAACTTGCCGACACACTGGCCCAGTTTTTGTACTCTCAAGATTTAAGTAACTGTACAACTACTGTACGCGGAATCAGCCGAATAATGGGGTTTTTGTACTCTCAAGATTTAAGTAACTGTACAACATCTTGGCTCTTGGGGTAGCCTTTACCATAGTTTTTGTACTCTCAAGATTTAAGTAACTGTACAACCGAGATATGCTATACTACTAGTGAGCCTTGGTTTTTGTACTCTCAAGATTTAAGTAACTGTACAACAAGCTTTGACCGAAATTGAAGAAATCATGAGTTTTTGTACTCTCAAGATTTAAGTAACTGTACAACAAAAAAACGGTCTGAAAACTTATTTGACTAGTTTTTGTACTCTCAAGATTTAAGTAACTGTACAACGACGGATTCGGTTTCGATACGTAAAACAACGTTTTTGTACTCTCAAGATTTAAGTAACTGTACAACATAACAGATGTCAACGCAGTGATGGACATAGTTTTTGTACTCTCAAGATTTAAGTAACTGTACAACATTTATCCCGATTCGGAGACGCTTGGGTGTGTTTTTGTACTCTCAAGATTTAAGTAACTGTACAACGACCTGCAAGCAGAAATGGTCGTCGAACTTGTTTTTGTACTCTCAAGATTTAAGTAACTGTACAACCTAGTATCAATAGCAATATCTCTCTTGCCGTTTTTGTACTCTCAAGATGGCCAAAAAGTCCGTGTTTTCCAGTTAAGACATTTTCGTGGCCTATTATTAAGTTTGTTTTCCCACAGCTGAATGGTTTGATCATCAACCAATGATAGATCACTTCCTTTTGGAAAATATTCTCCTAGTAGTCCATTGGTATTATCAGTGCTTCCTCGTTGCCATGGTGAGTGAGGATCTGAGAAATAAACTTCAATGTTCAATTGGTCACTCAATTTCTGATGATAGGGGAACTCTGCCTATGACTACTATGAGCAGTATAAAGTCAATAAGAAACTCTGTGGTTGGAATAAAACAAGGCTTACGCAATCAGAAAAAGAATTTATCCAAATTCATTTGGAACAAAATTGGAGCCTTGATGTTATTAAAGGGGACCTATCCAGATAAGATTTCTTGCTCCATGAGAACACTCTATCGTTTAACTGATATTGGTGTTTTCGATAAAATGGACTTTCCTTCTAATGACTTATTAAGACGAAAGGGACTATCGAAACAGATGGATTTTACTTCTATTTCTCAAAATTATTTATCAGCTATAGCTGATAAAAGAAATAGAATTCCTAGGAAATCATTGAATTATCAACACCCATACCAAGTTTTTCTGAGTGACATGAAGAGTCTCACTTCATTTGACAATCTAGGTATAATTTTTCAAAATGGGCCAAAAGCTATCTTATAAAAGTTTTTATAGTCGGGAAATAAAAATGATTAAAAATAGTGTGAAAGGCTTCATATTGTCAAGGACTTATTTTGTTCGTTCAATTTTATCCTAACAAGAATAGTTGGAGCAAAGTAAAGCTCATTCAAGTTTTTATCTGGTATAATAAGACGAAAGGAAATGATGATGTCAGAAGATTTACGTATTAAAAAAACCAAACTCGCAATTCGCACAACTTTTTTAGAATTGCTAGCTAAAAAACCACTTAAGAAGATAACTGTTTCAGAAATTATTCAAACTGCTCAAATTAACCGTGGGACATTTTACGTTCACTATCTAGACAAATATGATTTATTAGAAAAAATTGAGGTGGAAGTGGGAGCTGAATTTTCAGAAGCTCTACAAAATATCAATTCAACTTCTCTCAAGGATAATTGGGAGCACGGTGACAGTTTTTCCCATATGTTACCAATTTTAGACTATGTAGAACAAAACAAATCTCTGTTTAAATTAATGGCAGAGAATAAGTTGGGGAATAGTTGGTTCGACAAAATTGTGTCGCAGTATTTCCAGAAACTTTTTCCTTCTAATCAACCTGATGATGTTTGGTCAAAATATAAGGAGGATGTTTTAAAGGCTAGTATTATTGCGACGGCTAATCGTTGGATTTTAGGTGGATGCTTGGAAGATAAAGAAGACCTTGCAGCCTGGATGACAGAGACAGAACAACTCATTTTGTTTGAACATAGTTAAGATAACCATACAATTTTCAAAGAAGTGTTCGATAAGCAACAGATTGAAAAATCTTGCTCATTGAACGCTTTTTATTTTCGCGTATAATGGATAATGTAATAAATAAAGTTACAACGAAGAAATGAAATGAGGAAAAACAAATGAAAAAAGAATTTACACTTTCAAATGGGACTCGCTTACATGTATTTACAGCTGATGAAATGGGCTTTATGGTCACATCGACACTAGTGATTCGAAATAACAAGGCCCTTCTTATTGGAGCACGCTTTCGTTTATCAGATGGACGAGAAATAGTGAATTATCTTAAAGAAAATAACCTAGAGTTAGAACAAATCTTCATTATCCATGGTGATCCAGATTATTATTTTGGGCTAGAAGAAGTTAAAGCGGCTTTTCCAGAGGTAGTTGCGGTTGCGACTCCATATGTTGTCGAACATATCCTAGCAACGGTTGAAAATAAACTGGAAGTATGGCGTGATTTCCTAGGTGAAGATCTTCCTAAAAATGTTGTCATCCCATCTGTCATGACTGAGCAAGTCATCAACTTTCAAGAAACCAGCTGGGAATTGATCGGTTCTGAGCCAGCTCAGATTAATTTGTGGAATGAAGAAACGAAAACACTGATTGGTGGAGTTAATGTTTTCAATGAAAGCCATCTATTCTTAGCGGATACACCAACTGTTGAAGAATTACGTAATTGGCAAGATCGTTTGCGAGAACTCATGGCATTGAATGCTGACCTAGTTGTTGTGAGTCATGGTGATGAGACCAAGTCATTTGACAATCAAGCTTTACAATTTTCAATTGAATATATAGATTATGCGATTGAAATAAAGGATCAGGTTGCCGATTCAGAAGAATTTAAAGAAAAAATTCAAGCAAGATTCCCAAATCTACGAAATGAACCAGTACTTGATATGAGTGCCAAAGTCATGACTGGAGAGATGAATTGGGGGTAAAAATGAAACTATATTATATATGGGATGCATACTGTGGTTGGTGTTATGGCTTTGATAAACATCTGACTATGTTTATGGAGGATCATCCAGAACTTGATATAGAGATGATATCAGGTGGACTATTTGCAAAAGGAAATGAAAAAACAACAAAAGAGCTCGCAGCTTACCAGGGTATGAACCAAGAAATAGCAAATCGATATGGAGTGGTCTTTGGTGAAGAGTTTGAAAAAAATTTCCAGCAAGATTTGGAAGTCAATTCTCTTCCTATTGCTCAAGCATTTGGTGTGATTCGGAAATATCTACCAAGTCAACAACATGTCTTTCTAGGATATAGATTACAACAAGCTTTTTATATGGATGGCCAAATACTTTCGGAGCTTGAAACTTATCAAAAAGTGCTGGATGAATTTTCTTTGAATAGTTCCAAGATTTTGAAAGAAATTGAACAAGCTTGGTCTACAGCCGAGGAGCCGTATGATTTTCATAAAGCTCGTCAATTAGGTGTATCGACTTTTCCAACTCTGATCCTTGAAAAAGATGGAAAGTATTATGATTTAAGAGGTCAGGCTACAAATATCCAAGAGTTGGAAAGAAATTATCAACAAATTTTGAGTGCTAGATAACTGAAAAGTAGCTAGATTCCGATTGATATAATAAAAGTAGAGGTAAAGAAAATGAAATATGATTATAAAAAACTGGTTTCCCAATCCTATCAAGCAATGGATGAGGGGCGAATTGAAAATTTTAAAACCTATTTTGCCGATGATTTGGTATGGAATGAAGCTTTTGGCTTTCCTTATGGTGGGATTTATCATGGTATTGACGCTGTTATTGAAAACGTCCACAGTCGTCTAGGGACAGAATGGACTAACTACAAGGCAAGTCCAGAAAATTATATCGTATCAGGGAATGATGTCGTTGTATACGGGAAATATAGCGGAAGCTTTAAAGTTACTGGAAAATCCTTCCAAGCTGATTTTGCACATTTCTATCATTTTAATGAAGAAGGAAAAATTAATCATTTTATCCAAGTAGTAGATAGCGCTTTGGTAACAGAGAGTATGAAAAATTAATAGAAAAGAGAAGAAAAAATGAAAAAAACAATGAAAACATGGATTGCTGGATTGACTGCTGTAGCTCTTTTAGGAGCTGTAGGAACAGTTTATTACGTAAATCAAAAGAAAATAAATCAACAACAAATTTCAAAAGGAAATAGTGAGGTATCAAAAATGACAAATACAGAAAAAGCAGTAGCATTGTTAAAATCCTTTGAAACAGGAGATACATCAATCGCTAAAGAAGTTTTAAATAAGGACTATATCCAACATAATCAAACTGTAGCAACAGGATTGGATGGTTTCTTACAAATTATGGAAGGCGCTCAAAATGGCCAAGGTACTACAACTGTTGAGATCAAACGTCAGATTGAAGACGGAAATACTGTCGTTCTTCATAGTGTTTACGATTTTGGCGGTCAGAAAATGGTAGGTTTTGATGTTTTCAAATTTGATGATAATGGAAAAATCACAGAACATTGGGATAATTTGAGCCCAGTCAGAGAGGCGAATCGTAGTGGTCATACCCAAGTAGACGGTGTGACAAGCATTGATACAAATGTTAATAGCGAACAAACTAAAAAGCTTGTTTCAACCTATATCGATGACATTATCTACGGAAAGAACCCTGATAAACTCGATTCTTACTTTGATGGAGATAACTATATTCAGCATAATGCTGATATGGTAGATACAGTATCAGGATTTAAAGCTTCTTTAGAACAAATGGCTCAGTACGGTATCAACATGGACTACAAGCAAACCCATCAAGTAATTGCTCAAGGAGACTTTGCCTTGGTTATCAGTGAGGGAAATCTAGCTGGTAAAGATACCGCATTTTATGACCTTTACCGTGTTCAAAATGGAAAAATTGCAGAACATTGGGATGTAATTGCAGATATTCTTCCAGCTGCAGATGCTAAGAATACAAACGAGAAATTTTAAATTTTTATAAGTAGGGAAAATCCCTATCGTTTTAAATAAAAAGGATACTGTAAAATATCTTGTGTAAACACAAAAGGGAATAAATCCTGTATAGTAGAGTTGCAACACATTACAAGAAAGATTTATTCCTATGACTCAGTTTGCCACAGAATTACTTAACTTCCTAACCCAAAAATCAGAGCATAATCTGTCCCGTAGAGGATGACAGCAGCGCTGTATCAATGAACCTAAGAAAGGTGGGGGGACTTCAAAAACTCTTTTATACCCACCCACCTATCTCAGAACGAATCGAACGCTTGATACGCATGTAAACAAAATCCAGAGACCAGCTCTGGATTTTTGCTATGTTCAAAATTTATAAATCTTCTAATTCAACGGCCTCCAAACCCTCTTCTGTCAAACGATAGATACTCGTACAGACCTCTTTTAAGAAACGTCGGTCATGGGAAACAGTGATGAGACCGCCAGGATAAGAGGCAAAGAGTTTTCTGATTTCAGGTTGAGAGGTGGGAGAAAAGTTTCGTGTGGGCTCATCCAGAAGGAGAAAGTTTGGTTTGCCCAACACTAAATCCAAAAGTAGGAGTTTACCCTGTTGCCCGCCAGATAAGGAGCGAATTTGGTGGTGCATCTCTGGATAGCTGAAATTGAGACTGGCTAGGTGAGATTGGATTTTCTGTAGTTCCTCTTTTTCCCCAGTTTTTCTGAGATAGGCTACTGGTGATAAATCCAATTGCAGTTTTTTATGGTAATCTTGTGGCATATAACCAAGGGAAATTTCTCTTTTGGCGCTAAGCTGTTGCTGTAACTTGTCTAACAGAGTTGATTTCCCAACACCATTTGGGCCGATGATACCGATTTTTTCTTGGCCACGGATAGTTAGTTGTAACCCCTGAGCTAAAACACGCTCTCCAATGGATAACGTTTCCTTTTCCAGTTGAATTAAGACTTTAGAAGCCGGTAAAGGTTGGATGTCTGAAAAGAAAAGTTGGATTTGCTCCTCTTCAAGTGGCTTTTGGGTCATGGACTGAGCTTCCTTTTCAAAGCGTTTTTCTTGAGAGAGAATAGTTTTCATCTTTTTAGCCAATAGGCGACCGGCAGTACTGTCTTTGGTAGCTCGAAGTACAGTTTCTACATTTTGCTTGACGCGGCGATGCTTTTCCATGGTTTTGTCATAGGCTCTCTGGTCGTTAGCAGCTTGCTGGCTTTGTCTAGCAACATTAGCCTTTCTCTGCTCACTGTAGCGTTCATAGCCTACATGCTCAACTAGTGTTTCTGCTTCTTTCCGGTGCTTGACCTGTCTCAGGTGGACAATCGTATCTGCCGTATGAGAAAGAAAGTCTTCATCATGGGAAATGAAAATAACAGTTTGCCTAATCTTTAGAATCTGACTTTTTAGCCAATCAACCGTCTCAAGGTCTAGGTCATTTGAAGGTTCATCTAAAAACAGAATCTCAAAAGGTTTAGCCAACTCATGGATGAGCTGAATTTTCAATGCTTCGCCACCGGAGAGGCTCCCAATCTCTTGGTCACTGGCAAAACGGTCGCTATCAAAGTGTAACTCCTCAGCCAAGCGATAGAGGATATTGTAGTCTAAATCAGCAGAATCCAAAAAGAAGTAGTCGTGTAGAGTCCTATTTTTCAGAAACTTGGGGAGCTTTTGAGGAATGTAGGCCAGTGATTGAAGGCCAGACTGGATGTCGCCCTTGATAGTAAAATCAGGTAATGCTTCTCCCATTAAAGCTCCTAGTAAAGTCGTTTTACCATTTCCTTCTTCACCAATAATCGCAACTTTTTCCCCGTCTTGGATCGTCATGGTTAGGTCAGATACAAGATCTCGTAGATCTTTGTTTTGCGTGATGGTTAGATGATTGATTTTTATCATATTGTTGCCCTTTCTAGAATGTCGATCGTGCATAACAAAAAGCTCTACTTTATCTAGCAGAGCTTAAAGTCACTGTCGAAAGCTCTATTATCCCCGTCGAAAAGATCGTCAAACTAGCTTAGCGTTGCCTAACTCAACTCAAGAGGAGCATCGCTTTCTAGTTTTTTGATTTTCAATGAGGACAGGATACTAGAAAATCTAGTATAAAAAGAGCACACAAAAAGAGACAAAAACAAGATCTACTAAATAAAGGTTCTTTATTTGATAGACTTAGTTGTTCATGTCTCCCTTACCTCCGGTATTCGTAGTTCTATCCTATACCTTTAAGGAAATTTTGTCAATAGAAAACAGGGAATTCTAGTTTTTATACTCAATGAAAATCAGCAGCAAACTAGGAAGCGATCCGAAGACTGTACTTAAGTACGGCAAGGCGAAGCTGACGTGGTTTGAAGAGATTTTAGAAAGAGTATCAGAATCCAAAAACAGGTCCATGGAGAGTTCGTACGTGTTTGACATGCTCGTAATGGAACTTGTCATAATGGCGCGAAGATGAACGTGCTTGGTTAGTATTATCGAAAACTACAATTTCAAAATGAACAACGAATCCATAAAGGTTTTGGACTTTGTTCAGTCACCTTAGAAAGCTTGATTTTATCACTGAATAATCGCTACTGGAATAGTTACACAAAATGATGGACAGAACTGATTTTTAGGAGGAAATAGCTTTCTTTTTTGAAATAGATTGAGAATTTTTATGGAAATGTAAAGTCTTTGTTGACAAACAGGCCGTTCTTATCATATAATAAGTTCTAGTTGGAAGATTACTCAAGAGGCTTAAGAGGCCGTGTTGGAAACGCGGTAGGCGTGTAACAGCGTGCGTGGGTTCGAATCCCATGTCTTCCGTTTTTTAAAACATAAAAAGCAAGCAATTCAATTGCTTGCTTTTTGTTTGGCTTAATCCAGATTGACGCTGTTACGAATGATGGCATAGGTCCCCATGTAAAAGATACCTGCTAAAAAGAGATTGAACAAAACAGCTAACCAAAAAGTGGACTGATAAGTACTGTTATTGAAGGGACTGACTAGATAGCCCAGTCGTGCAGAATTCCTAATCCAAATAGTGGCCACAAGAATAATGATGAAGTAGAGAGTGGCCAAGAAGGTCCGATGGTTATTGGCCAAATGACCGAGTGAGATGGAGAAGTAGATCTGGAGAATAAACATAAAGTACAGTGCCCCATTATAGATCCAACTTAATAGATCAATGTTAAAAAAATTGAAAAAGCTTGGAGTGATCGAACTAAGTCCGATTGATGAAACGGACAGTGTGGTAATAATATAAAGAGACAGAACGGTCACAACCAAAGAAGTGAGAATCCAGAAAATGCCTGAGAGTACTTTAACAAGGATCAATTGATGCGTGCTGACAGGTAAGGTCAGAGTCAGGTAACCTTGGCGACCAAAGATGCTTTGTTTAAATCGACTAGCAATCATGGTATAGGTGATGATGATTCCTACAAACAATAAAATAATGAGTACGCCTGTTAAAAAGCTTAAAACAGGAAGGGATGAGGCAGTTGCACTTCCTAGCACCTCCAAGATGAGTCTACTTGACATTAAGCCAATGACCACGCTTAGAGCTAGGATAGTGGCATAGATGGCGAAGTATAACTTGCCAACAAATTTAAATTCGTACTTGAGTAATTTTCCAAACATTTTAATATCCTCCTGCGCTAAATTCGTGACGGAATAGCTGATCGATACTTAAGCCACTTTGAGCGCGTAATGCGGCGGCATTCTCGTGTCGGGTGATGTGTCCGTACTGGATGAAAATGACCTCATCTAGGACTTGTTCTACATCTGCAATCAAATGTGTCGAGATCAAGACTGTAGAATTGGGAGAGTAGTTATTTATAATCGTTTGTAGGATGTAATCGCGAGTAGCTGGATCGACCCCTCCGATTGGTTCATCTAGAATGTAGAGTTGGGCACGTCGACTCATGACAAGAATCAATTGAACCTTTTCACGATTTCCTTTTGATAGCTCCCTCATCCGAGAATCTGGGTTGATATTTAGATTTTGAAGCAAATAATAGGCACGATTGGCGTCGAAATCCTTGTAAAAATCCGCAAAATAACTAATTGCCTGACGGACTTTGATTTGTTCATCGAGGTAGGTCGTATCTGGGAGATAGGAAACGATAGCCTTTGTATGTTGGTCTGGTTTACTACCATTGATGAGAACTTCTCCTTCTGTCGGTTGAAGGAGGCCGTTAATCAGTTTGATAATGGTCGTTTTTCCAGAACCATTTGGTCCCAAGAGGCCGACAACTTTTCCGGGTTGGACTTGCAGATTGACGTGATCCAAGGCCAGGGTCCGACCATATGCTTTTGAAACAGAACGTAACTCTAAGAGTGGTCCGGTGTAGGTCCTAGGTTCGGATGGAGTAACCTCTTGAGCTGGTTGGCCAGGCTGTTGTTCCTGTGTGGCATAGGACGGATAGACAGGCTGGGGATTTCCTTGGAAGGGAGCACCAGCATTTTGATCTGTCGTATAAGGAGTTCCTTGCACAGGCTGTCCTACTGGAGCACTAGGATGAGGATAGTTTGGATAGACAGGCTGAGGATTTCCTTGGAAGGGAGCACCAGCATTTTGATCCGTCGTATAAGGATTTCCTTGCACAGGCTGTCCTACTGGAGCGCTAGGATGAGGAAAGTTTGGATAGACAGGCTGAGGATTTCCTTGGAAGGAAGTTCCAGCATTTTGGTCCGTCGTATAAGGAGTTCCTTGCACAGGCTGTCCTACTGGAGCGTTAGGATGAGGAAAGTTTGGATAGACAGGCTGAGGATTTCCTTGGAAGGGAGCACCAGCATTTTGGTCCGTCGTATAAGGATTTCCTTGCATAGGCTGTCCTACTGGAGCGCTAGGATGAGGAAAGTTTGGGTAGACGGGTTGAGCAGTTTGAGCATAAGCTACTGGTTCTCCGGAATTTTCAGGGGATGCTGCTTGAGGACGAACTTCTTGACTAGCCTCGATTGGATCATTGGAGTTGTGGTCCAATTGAGAGGAGTGAACTTGGTTTTCATCTGTCATAAAGATATCTCCTTGTATGGATAGAATGTTCTATATTATAGCATTTTTAGCTTAAAAATAAAAGATTGTTTTAGAAAAAATGGACTGAAAACGAACGTTGGAAGGGTTGTGCATCCCCATTTTGAATAAAATGAGACAACTAATGGGTTGCTTCGTCTATTTTGTAGGAATTCGAAACGGAAGAAGCTAGCATCCGCAAGGTCTGTTTGTCTTTTAGGCCTTACTTTTTGTATAATAGAGGGGAGAATGAAAAGTGAGGTGAGGCCAATGTTCGCTCAGATCGATACCAAGACAGTATATACTTTTATGGATAGTACGATTTCAATTGACACCTATATCCAAAAAGGAAAAGAAATGGGCTATACCCACTTAGGAATTATGGATCGGAACAATCTATACGGGGCTTATACATTTATAGAGAAATGTCGTTTGGCGGATATTCAACCAGTGATTGGTTGCGAATTGGACTTGACCCTAGGAGAAGGAAAAGAGCCGGTTCGCTTCTTGATGGTTGCTCAGACGACAGAAGGTTATCAGAATCTTATGAAAATCTCTTCTGCTCGCATGTTAGGCCACCGAGCATTGGAAGATGTCCGTCCCTATTTAAGGGATGTTGCGGTGATTGTTCCAATCGATGAGCTGAATCGGCTGGAAGAGACAATCGGAGAAGTAGATTATTATGTAGGTGTATATCCAGATACCCCTTACAAAAAGCTCAGTCAACCGGCCATCGCTTTAAGACAGGTACGATACTTTGATGAGAGCGATTTGGAAGTCTTGCAGGTTTTGCGGGCCATTCGTGAAAACCAGTCTCTTCATCAGGTCACAGAACTTCCTCGTCATCAATCCTTTCAGGCAGGAGAAGGCCATGAGGATTTGTTTTTAAACTATCCAGATGCCATTTCTAATTTGCACCGCCTGGTGCAACCCATCCATTATGACCTCAATCAAGACTTGAAATTGCCACGATTCAATCGACAAAGACCGGCAGTGGAGGAATTGCAGGAGCGTTCTTTTGAGGGGTTGAAGCAAAGGGGGCTCACTGAGGGGCAATATATGAGGCGCCTGGAAGAAGAACTGGCTGTCATTCATGAGATGGGCTTTGATGATTATTTCTTGATTGTCTGGGATCTGTTGCGTTTTGGACGGAGCCAGGGCTATTATATGGGAATGGGCCGTGGGTCTGCAGTAGGGAGTTTGGTAGCCTACGCTCTTGGGATTACCGGTATTGATCCTGTCAAGCATCACTTGCTTTTTGAACGCTTTCTCAATCGGGAGCGCTTTAGTATGCCCGATATTGATATCGATATCCCAGATGAATATCGCCCGGAGTTTATACGCTATGTTCGTGATCGTTACGGGAGTATGCATTCTGCACAGATTGTGACCTTCTCTACCTTTGGTGCCAAGCAAGCCCTTCGGGATGTCCTGAAGCGCTTTGGTTTAGCAGAATATGAGCTCAATCAGTTTACCCAAAAGATCCCCTTTAATGCGAACTTAACGTCCGTCTATGAAAAAAATGCTTCTTTCCGACAGCTGATCCATAGTAAAGCTGAATACCAAAAGGCTTATCAAATTGCCCTTCGGATCGAAGGAAACCCGCGGCAAACCTCTATCCATGCGGCTGGTATTGTGATTTGCGATGAAGATTTGACAGATATTATCCCTCTGAAATATGGGGAGGAAATGTACATCACCCAGTATGATGCCCATGCTGTAGAAGCAAATGGCCTACTAAAGATGGATTTCCTAGGCCTACGAAATCTCAAGTTTGCGCAACGGATGCAGGAAAAAATTCAAGAAAAATTTGATCCTAACTTTCAAATGGAAAAGATTTCTTTGAAGGATGAGAAAACCATTCAACTCTTTGCCCAAGGCAGTACAAAGGGAATTTTCCAGTTTGAGCAGCCTGGGGCTATCCGCTTGCTAAGGCAAGTTAAGCCCCGTTCTTTTGAAGACATCGTTGCTACAACTAGTCTCAATCGGCCTGGAGCGTCGGATTATGCGACCAATTTTATCAAACGAAAAAACGGTCAGGAGACGGTTGACCTAATGGAGCCGACGATTGCTCCTATATTGGAGTCCACCTATGGGATTATGCTCTACCAAGAACAAGTGATGCGAATTGCCCAAGTGTTTGCTGGATTTAGTCTTGGGAAGGCCGATATCTTACGGCGAGCTATGTCCAAGAAGGAACCACAAGAAATGCAAAAAATGGCCCACACCTTCTTTGAGGGAGCTAAAGCCAAAGGACATTCTGAGGCGCTTGCACGCAAGGTGTTTACCATGATTGAGAAATTTGCTGGCTATGGATTCAACCGAAGCCACGCCTATGCTTATTCTGCCTTAGCTTTTCAACTGGCCTTTGTAAAGACCCACTATCCAGAGGTTTTTTATGAGGTGATGCTTCGCTATTCGGGAAATACCGACTATGTCACAGATGCTCTTGATTATGGGTTTCAGCTGGCACCTCTCCATTTAAATACGATTCCTTATCAGGATAAGTTCCAAAATGGAAAACTATATCTGGGCTTAAAGAGAATCAAGGGACTTTCAAAGGATTTAGCTCTATGGATTTTGGAGAAGCGCCCCTTCCAATCAGTTGAAGATTTTATCGTTCGTCTTCCCTCTCATTACCGTAAAATTGAAGCATTGAAGCCACTGATAACGATCGGCTTACTGGATGATATGGGCTATAATCGCAAGACAGTCCTTGAGAATTTACCGAGTCTATTTGTATTTGCAGAAGCACTAGGAAGTTTCTTTGCAGAAGAAAACTACGACTGGACAGAGCATGAAGATTATACGCCTGCAGAGAAATACGAGCAGGAGCAAGAGATCCTAGGAGTAGGGATTAGTCCTCATCCTTTACAAGTCATCGAGGCGAGTCTCGGTCAGACTTTTCAACGGATATCAGAACTGACACCTCAGCAAACAGCGACGGTCTTAGGACAGATTCAGTCTCTCCGCGTCATTCGAACTAAGACGAAAGGAGAGGAGATGGCTTTCGCCCAAATCATGGATACAAGTGGGAAGGTCGAGTTGACGATCTTTCCTGAAATCTATCATCGCTATCAATCCCAACTAGAAGTGGGGGCTATTTTTCAATTTAAAGGAAAGACACAATATCGTCATGATCAGTTGCAACTGATTTTAGAAGATTTGTCCACACCAGTTGTAGAACGCTTCTGGGTACAATTAAAAGACCATGCCAATGATCAGCAAGTCGCCCAAATCCTGCAAGCCTACCCAGGTCCTCACGCTGTCGTTCTATACTATCAGGAGGAGAAAAAACAATTCCAACTGAAGGACTTGCAAGTCGAAATGAATCCACAGTTGGAAAAAGATCTGGCTCCATATGTCCTGAAAACGGTTTATCGCTGAAAAAAAGTGAAAAAGTGGTCAGGCTTCGGTCAAGTGTGATATAATAATCTAGTCAAAATGAATATCAAAGGAGTATGTAGGAATGAAACGTATTGGCGTTTTAACCAGTGGTGGTGACGCCCCTGGGATGAATGCAGCTGTTCGTGCAGTCGTCCGAAGAGCACTCTATGAAGGAATAGAGGTTTACGGGATTAATCGTGGATATGCTGGGATGGTCGAAGGCGATATTTTCAAATTCGATACAGCTGGTGTCTCTAACATTATTTCTCGTGGAGGAACCTTTATCAAGTCTGCGCGTTATCCTGAATTCGCGACACGAGAAGGTCAGTTGAAAGGGATCGAGCAGTTGAAAAAACACGGCATTGAAGGGGTTGTCGTGATTGGTGGTGATGGTTCTTATCACGGAGCGATGCGCTTGACAGAGCACGGCTTCCCAGCTGTTGGTGTTCCTGGAACAATTGATAACGATATCGTCGGTACAGACTATACGATTGGATTTGACACTGCAGTGAACACAGCAGTTGAAGCTATCGACAAGATCTCAGATACTTCCTATAGTCACAAACGGACCTTTATCGTAGAAGTGATGGGACGTAATGCAGGAGATATTGCCTTGTGGTCCGGTCTTGCAACTGGTGCAGATCAAATCATTATCCCTGAAGAGCCATTTGACTTCGATGAAGTAGTTCGCCGTAATATGGAAGGCTATGTCAAACGTCACAAGAGCCACGTCGTGATTGTACTGGCTGAAGGTGTGATGTCTGCCGATGAGTTTATCCAAAAAATGCGGGAAGCTGGGGACACCAGTGATTTACGTTCGACCAACCTTGGCCATATCCTCCGTGGTGGTAGCCCATCAGCAAGAGACCGTGTTCTAGCTTCGCGCTTCGGTGCACGAGCAGTAGAATTGTTGCTCGAGGGTCGTGGTGGACTGGCTGTTGGGATCCAAGACGAAAAATTGGTTGAATACCCTATCTTAGGAACACCAGAAGAGAAAGCTCTGTTTAGTCTTGGCGAAAATGGAGAAATTATCGTAAACCAACCTCATACAGTTGATTTACAATTGACAGACCTAGCTCGTCAATTGAGACGTTAATGTAGTTAATTTTGATTAAGGAGAATCATTCACATGAACAAACGTGTTAAAATCGTTGCAACTTTAGGTCCTGCGGTAGAAATCCGTGGCGGAAAAAAATTCGGTGACGATGGTTACTGGGGTGAAAAGCTTGATGTTGAAGCATCTGCTCAAAACATTGCGAAACTGATCCAAGCTGGCGCTAATACTTTCCGTTTCAACTTCTCACATGGTGATCACCAAGAACAAGGTGAACGGATGGCGACTGTTCGTCGTGCAGAAGAAATCGCTGGTCAAAAAGTTGGTTTCCTTTTGGATACAAAAGGTCCAGAAATCCGGACAGAATTGTTTGAAGATGATGCAAAGGAATATGCATACAAGACTGGTGAGCAAATCCGTGTTGCAACGAAACAAGGAATCAAGTCAACTCGTGACGTGATTGCCTTGAACGTAGCAGGTGGTTTGGATGTTTTTGATGATGTTGAAGTTGGTCGCCAAGTATTGGTAGACGATGGAAAACTTGGTCTTCGTGTAACTGCTAAAGATGAAGCGACTCGTGAATTCATCGTAGAAGTGGAAAACGATGGCGTAATCGCGAAGCAAAAAGGTGTAAACATTCCAAACACTAAGATTCCATTCCCAGCCCTTGCAGAGCGTGACAACGACGATATCCGCTTTGGTTTGGAACAAGGATTGAACTTCATCGCGATTTCATTCGTTCGTACTGCGAAAGATGTCAATGAAGTACGTGCTATCTGTGAAGAAACTGGGAATAGCCATGTTCAATTGTTGGCTAAAATTGAAAACCAACAAGGAATTGACAACATCGATGAAATCATTGAAGCTGCTGATGGAATCATGATTGCTCGTGGAGACATGGGGATTGAAGTACCATTTGAAATGGTTCCAGTTTACCAAAAATTAATCATCACAAAAGTGAATGCTGCTGGTAAAGTCGTGATTACAGCTACCAACATGCTTGAAACCATGACAGAAAAACCACGTGCGACTCGTTCTGAAGTATCTGACGTATTTAACGCCGTTATTGATGGTACAGATGCTACAATGCTTTCTGGTGAGTCTGCAAATGGTAAATACCCACTTGAGTCTGTGACAACAATGGCTACTATCGACAAGAATGCTCAAACACTCTTGAACGAATATGGTCGTTTGGATTCTTCTTCATTTGAACGGACAAACAAAACAGAAGTTGTTGCTTCAGCTGTAAAAGACGCTACGCAATCAATGGACATCAAGTGCATCGTTGCTTTGACAGAGTCAGGAAACACAGCGCGTGCGATTTCAAAATACCGTCCAAATGCAGATATCCTTGCAGTGACATTTGATGAAATCACTCAAAAATCATTGATGCTCAACTGGGGTGTGTTCCCTGTCGTAACAGAAAAACCTGCATCAACAGATGACATGTTTGAAGTTGCAGAACGTGTTGCAGTTGCATCAGGATTTGTAGAATCAGGTGACAATATCGTGATCGTAGCTGGTGTTCCAGTAGGATCAGGTGGTACCAACACGATGCGAATCCGTACAGTTCGTTAATAAATGAATAAAAAGCCTATTCTAACAAGTTATTTAACTTGTCGGATAGGCCTTTTTCGTATCAAGCATCAAAAAAGGTAAGATTTTCAGTCTAACATCAGCTTACAATTTACTGTCGAAAAGTTCTCTTAGCAATTTAGCTCCTTTGATAAGATTCACGTCAATTGAGTTTCATCTGCTGAAGAGGACTTTTCTTTTTGGTCCTGTTTTTTCCTATTTTGGATCACCATATGTTACAATAGTAAGGCGTTTTATAAAACGAATCTGCAAATTGGAGGGGAATTGTGGCTGAGGAGATGTATCCGGAGGTATTGACCTTGGGAGATGGAGGGATTT
>NZ_KQ969506.1:561837-594048 GCF_001578875.1 Streptococcus sp. DD13 | reverse complement strand
TAGTCTGACTTATGGGTATGGGTTGGTAGATCGGTCGAAAGAGTCCTATCCGGCTTATTTACTAGCAGAGTTAGGCTCTTTTTTTAGGATTGCCAACTATGGTTTAGCGGGACGTTCCTTGCAATCTAGTTCTGATTTTCCGTATTTCCAGGAGAAAAATGCGCAAGCTTCTCTCAGTTCGCAGGCCAATTTGGTACTTTTAATGCTGGGGACCAACGACACACGCCCTCAGTATTGGGAGAAAGAACGTTTTGAAATGGAATACAGGAGCAGGCTAGCTTCCTATGCCAGTATGACTTCGCATCCAGAGATATTTTTACTTATTCCGCCATTTATTCCGACCAGTCGGTACGGACTAGACAATCACGTCCTAGCCCATTCGATCCGACCTTTTCTAAAGCAACTTGGCCAGGAGCTCTCCCTTCCAGTCGTAGACCTTTATGAGTTGACCGAAAATAAAGGGGAACTTTATAGTGATGGGGTTCACTTAAATGCGAAGGGCAATCAAGTCGTAGGTCATGCTCTTGCCCAAGCAATCTTACAGCTGGGCTAACAGAAATGCTAAAAATATGCTATACTGGTAGGGGAGGAAGTTTGTATGGTCAAGAGAGATTTAGTTAAATATATTAGTATTATCCTAGCATTTGTACTGGGTATTTGGGCATTGAACACCTGGGTGTTTGAGACAGTCACTGTTACCAATCAAATGTCCAATACTTATCTGAAGAAAGGAGATCGTGTATTGGTCAACATGCATGCCTCCCTTCATTACGGAGACTTTGTCCTTTATAAGGTGGAGGATAAGGAGTATGTGGGGCGGATCATTGGGACAAGTGGGGATACTGTCCGCTATATGGACAATATCCTCTATCGGAATGATGAAATCGTAAAAGAGTCTTACTTGTCGGTTAACACGGAGACCGAGGATTTTCAAGTTCGTTCTCTGCCAAATAGTGAATCTGAAAAAATTGGGAAAAATCAATATCTCATTTTAAATGATCGTCGGTCCAATCAGGCAGATAGTAGGACTTTTGGATTGGTGAATCGTTCTCAAATCATCGGAAAAATGACTCTAAGAATTTTACCGGTGAACAAGATTGGCTTTGTGGAGACGGGCATGGATGAAGAATAAGCAAATGTGAACTGAGGGTTTCCTCAGTTTTTTAATAGACCTATACCAATTTTATGATTGACAAGACTGAATACATGGTATATACTGAATTTAATTGGTTTGTATTTTTCTAAGTTGACTATACCAATTTTAAAAAAAGTAAAAGAAAGGCGTAGTAGTGACCTACTACGAGTAAAAAAATATGTGTGGAATTGTAGGTGTTGTGGGACATCGAAATGCGACGGACATCCTGATGCAAGGCTTGGAAAAGCTGGAATACCGTGGCTATGACTCGGCTGGTATCTATGTCATCCAAGATGCAGGAAATGGAAAATTGGTCAAATCGGTTGGCCGTATTGCGAATCTCCGTTCGAAGTTAGGGATTGACGTTGCAGGATCAACCGGGATTGGTCATACGCGTTGGGCGACCCATGGGCAAGCTACCGAAGACAATGCCCATCCTCATACCTCTGCCTCAGGGCGATTTGTCCTTGTTCATAATGGGGTGATTGAAAATTATCTCCAAATCAAGGAACAATACCTGGCGGACCATCAGTTTAAAGGGCAGACAGATACGGAGATTGCTGTTCATTTAGTTGGACATTTTGTGGAAGAAGAAGGACTTTCTACTTTGGAAGCCTTCAAAAAAGCTTTGCACATCATCCAAGGTTCTTATGCATTTGCCTTGGTGGATACGACAGATCCAGACACTATCTATGTAGCAAAGAACAAATCCCCTCTCTTGATTGGTGTGGGTGATGGTTACAACATGGTGTGTTCAGATGCCATGGCGATGATTCGCGAAACCAGTGAATTCATGGAAATCCATGATAAGGAACTCGTTGTTTTAACGAAGGAAGCTATCGTGGTGACCGACTATGAAGGAAACAAGTTGGAGCGGGAAACTTATACGGCTGAGCTAGACCTCTCAGATATCGGAAAAGGGACCTATCCGTTTTATATGCTGAAGGAAATCGATGAGCAGCCAACTGTGATGCGGAAGTTGATTTCAACCTATGCAGATGCGGAAGGAAAGCTAACTGTTGATCCAGCTATCGTCCGTTCAGTTCAAGAGGCTGACCGGATCTATATCCTAGCAGCTGGAACTTCCTATAATGCTGGATTTGCGTCTAAGGCCATGATTGAAAAGTTAACGGATACGCCAGTTGAACTAGGTGTGGCCTCCGAATGGGGCTACAACATGCCCCTCTTGAGCCAAAAACCAATGTTTATCTTGCTGAGCCAATCAGGAGAAACAGCAGATAGCCGTCAAGTTTTGGTGAAAGCAAATGAACTGGGCATTCCAAGCTTAACTGTGACCAATGTTCCTGGGTCCACCTTGTCTCGTGAAGCGAGCTATACCATGTTACTTCATGCAGGTCCAGAGATTGCGGTTGCCTCTACCAAAGCTTACACAGCTCAAATCGCTGCCTTAGCTTTCTTATCAAAGGCTGTTGGTGAAGCAAATGGCAAACAAGAAGCTTTGGAATTTGATTTGGTTCATGAGTTGTCTATTGTTGCTCAATCCATTGAAGCAACGCTTTCTGAAAAAGACTCCATTGCTGAGAAAGTGGAAAAGCTCTTGACAGATCGTCGAAATGCCTTTTATATCGGACGTGGCAATGACTATTACGTTGCGATGGAAGCATCGTTGAAACTAAAAGAAATTTCGTATATCCAATGCGAAGGCTTTGCTGCCGGCGAATTGAAACACGGAACGATCTCGCTGATTGAAGATGGGACTCCTGTTCTTGGTTTGATTTCTGCCAGTGAGACGGTTGCAGCGCATACTAGAGGGAATATCCAAGAAGTGGCCGCTCGTGGTGCGAGTGTCTTGACCATCGTAGAAGAAGGATTAGAAAAGGATGGCGATGATATTATCGTCAACCAAGTCCATCCATTCCTGTCCAGCATTTCAATGGTCATTCCGACCCAATTAATCGCCTATTATGCCTCCCTGCAACGTGGTTTGGATGTTGACAAACCTCGAAATCTAGCCAAGGCGGTAACAGTAGAATAGTCGGAAATAGTCTGTTGTTTTACGAACAGGCCTAAAAAGGAGTACAATCTGCTCCTCTTACGAACAAGGTATAGTCTTTAGGGTATATCTTATCTAGAACTTCTGAGTGTCTGAATCCTGTTGGCTTCAGGCACTTTTTGTATCTGGCCGAGTCTTAACGAGTTGTTTGCAAGAAAACCTGTTGAATTGAATTTTTACAATGTAAGTTAGAATTCAGGATGAAAAATTCAATTGTCGAAATTTGCTAGGCTCTTTGTTAGGGGAAATTTTGACGGTAGTTATCTGATTGGGCGTAGATTATCGTGATCGTTTTCATTTCTGATCTTTCTATGAAAACGTAGACATCACCTTGCAATATTGATTATTTATGCTATAATAGGTAACATTATTTTAAACAGGAGGATCCAGATGTCTTATATAATGGAAATTTTACCCAGTTTGTTAAGCGGTGCTGGCGTTACCTTGCAGGTATTTGCCCTGGTTTTAGTTTTGTCGATTCCTTTAGGAATTGCCGTAGCCTTCTTGCTACAAGTCCATTTTAAGCCGCTCCACTGGTTGATCCATCTATACATCTGGATTATGAGGGGAACTCCACTCTTACTTCAGTTGATTTTTATTTATTATGTCTTACCAAATGTGGGGGTTCGCTTGGATCGGTTACCTGCGGCTGTCCTGGCTTTTACTCTCAACTATGCAGCCTATTTTGCAGAGATCTTTCGGGGAGGGATTGCAGCTATTCCAAAGGGTCAATATGAAGCTGCAAAGGTTCTCAAATTGTCCCCTTGGCAGACGGTGCGCTTTATCACGCTCCCTCAGGTTACCAAATTGGTTTTGCCTAGTGTCTTTAATGAGGTGATGACGCTGATCAAAGACACTTCACTGGTCTACGCCTTGGGTGTCAGTGACTTGATCTTGGCTAGTCGGACGGCTGCTAATCGGGATGCCAGTCTTGCGCCCATGTTTGTTGCAGGAGCCATCTATTTGATTATGATTGGTCTTGTGACCCTCATCTCCAAGCAAGTCGAGAAGAAGTTTAACTACTACAAGTAGGAGGTTTCCATGTTAGAATTAAAAAATATCAATAAACGTTTTGGAAACAAGGACATTTTGTCCAATTTTAGCTTGACCATCCCTGAAAAAAAGATCTTGGTCATTGTTGGACCGTCTGGTGGTGGAAAAACGACCCTACTTCGTATGCTAGCAGGTCTTGAGACCATTGATTCAGGAGAAATCCTCTATAATGGCCAATCCTTGGCCTTGGATGAATTGGGCAAACGAAATTTGTTGGGGTTTGTGTTCCAGGATTTCCAACTTTTTCCACATTTATCTGTTCTTGAAAACTTGACCCTGTCTCCCATCAAGACCATGGGAATGTCTAAAGAAGAGGCAGAGAAAAAAGCCCAGCAACTGTTAGAACGCTTGGGCTTGGAGCAACATGCCACAGCCTATCCGTTCTCATTGTCAGGTGGACAGAAGCAGCGGGTAGCTTTGGCGAGAGCCATGATGATTGATCCCGAGATAATTGGCTATGATGAGCCAACTTCAGCTCTGGACCCTGAGTTGCGATTGGAAGTGGAAAAACTGATTCTGCAAAATCGTGAACTTGGAATGACTCAAATTGTGGTCACCCACGATATGCAGTTTGCAGAAACTATAGCAGATGTCCTACTCAAAGTTGAACCGAAATAGGAGAAAAAAGATGAAAAAATTACTCTCACTGATCATGGCTGGTCTTGCGACTGTGCTATTAGTAGCCTGTGGCCAAAGTTCTAGTGCGACCAATAGCGATAACTGGTCTAATTATGAAAAAAACAAATCCATCACGATTGGATTTGATAATACGTTTGTTCCTATGGGATTTGAAGAAAAAGACGGCTCTTATGCTGGCTTTGATATTGACTTGGCCAATGCAGTTTTTGCAAAATACGGTATCACCGTTAAGTGGCAACCCATTGATTGGGATATGAAAGAGTCTGAACTCAATAAAGGCACCATTGATTTGATTTGGAATGGCTATTCTGCTACCGACGAGCGTCGTGAAAAAGTGCTCTTTACCGATCCTTATATGAAAAATGAACAAGTCTTGGTAACCAAGAAATCTTCTGGAATTTCAACCGTGGATGGCATGTCAGGTAAATCCTTAGGGGCTCAAGCTGGGTCTTCTGGTTACGCTGACTTTGCAGCCAATCCAGCCATTTTAAAAGATAAGGTAGCAAACAATGAGGCCAATCAATATCAAACGTTCAATGAAGCCTTGATTGACCTGAAAAATGATCGGATTGATGGCCTCTTGATTGACCGTGTCTATGCCAACTACTACCTTGAAAAAGAAGGGATTTTAAACGACTACAATGTCTTCTCAGCAGGGTTTGAAACCGAGTCCTTCGCAGTTGGAGCACGGAAGGCAGATAAGACCTTGGTAAGCAAGATCAACCAAGCCTTTAAAGATCTCTATGCGGAAGGAAAATTCCAGGAGATTTCTAAAAAGTGGTTTGGGGATGATGTTTCCACTACAGAGATTCGTTAAGAAATAAGAAAGATAGGAAAAGGAACGGAAGTGTTTCTGACCTATCTTTTTTTTGGCACAAAAAATCTGCCAAAATTTGAGTTTTCTCTGAAAGAAAAGGGGGATATAATAAAACTATAAAAAAAGAAGGAGACGGAGTAATGCAAAACAATACTTCATTTCGAGTGAGACTTCAAAAACTAGGAACCTCACTGTCTAACATGGTGATGCCCAATATCCCTGCTTTGATTGCTTGGGGTGTCTTGGCTGCTTTATTTATTGATAGTGGGTATTTGCCAAATAAAGAGTTGAGTACCATGGTTGGTCCGATGTTGACCTACGTCATTCCGCTCTTGATTGGGTTTACAGGTGGATTTAATATCTATGGTCACCGCGGAGGCGTCGTTGCAGCAGCGGCTGCATTTGGAGCTATCCAAGGTTCGAATGTCACCATGATTATCGGTGCGATGATTATGGGTCCGTTGACAGCCTGGTTGATGAAAAAATTTGATCAAGCTGTTCAACCAAAGATCCGTCCTGGTTTTGAAATGTTGGTCAACAACTTTTCTGCTGGTTTCTTGGCCTTTGGCTTAATGATCTTCTCATTCTATGCGGTTGGTCCGGTTGTATCCTCCCTTACGGAGTGGGTGAGCCAGGGGGTTGACTTCCTGATGAGTATCTCCCTCTTGCCATTGACCAATATCATTATTGAACCTGCAAAGGTCTTGTTCTTGAACAATGCGTTGAACCATGGTATCCTGACACCAATTGGAACGCAACAAGCTACCGAACTTGGAAAATCAATCCTCTTCTTGCTGGAAGCAAACCCTGGTCCAGGTCTTGGGATCTTGTTGGCATATGCCTTCTTTGGTCGTGGGACAGCGAAATCCTCTTCATGGGGTGCCATGATCATCCACTTCTTTGGAGGGATTCATGAAATTTACTTCCCATATGTGATGATGAAACCGGCAATGTTCCTTGCGGTTATTGCAGGTGGTGTATCAGGAACCTTTACCTTCCAGCTATTGGGAGCCGGTCTGACAGCTCCAGCTTCACCAGGATCCATTATTGCCATTATGGGGATGGCACCAAAAGGCTTGATGCCACACTTGGTTGTATTGGCAGGTGTTCTGATTGCTGCAGCAGTTTCCTTTGCGGTCGCTGCCCTTATCCTTCGTTTTGACAAGTCCGAAGAAGATAGCTTAGAAGCTGCTCAAGCTGCAACGTCTGCAGCGAAGGCACAGTCTAAAGGTCAAGCTCTTCCACAAGCTTCTGTCGAACAAGGGATCTCACAAGAATCTGTAAAACGAATTATCTTTGCTTGTGACGCTGGGATGGGAAGTTCAGCTATGGGGGCTTCTCTTCTACGAGACAAAGTGAAAAAGGCGGGACTGGATATCCCTGTTAGCAACCAAGCTATCTCAACACTTGAGGACACGGATTATACGTTGATTGTCACTCAAGAAGAACTGGCTGATCGGGCAGCTCAACGGACTCCACGGGCTATTCATGTGGCTGTAGATAATTTCTTGACGTCACCAAAATATGATGAGATTGTATCACAGTTGAAAAACGAGTCTGTTTCGACAGTGGCTGTAGAAGAAGTGGCAACGGCTGAAGCAACGTTAGATTTAAACTTTATTGATGAGGTTGTCTTTGCTTATGAGCAAGCACAAGGATCCGCTACGATGGGACAAGAAACACTACGAGCAATCTTCCGTCGCAATGAGATTAAAATTCCAGTCATCAGCCTTCCAAACACGGATTTACATGAGCACAATTCAAAAAATATCATGGTTGTGACCACGATCGCAAACCAAGCGGCTGTTCAAGCAGCAGCTCCCCATGCTCAACTATTAGTGGTGGATAGCCTAGTTACTACTCCAGAATACGACAAAATGGTCGCACGGATGCACAAATAAGCTGTCTGGTAAGTGATAAAGTAGTATAATAGAGGCATGCTATTAACAAATCGTGAAGAACAATTGATTAAAGCTTTCCTAAATATGGGAAAGCTTTCCTTAAAGGAGATGATGAATATCCTTCAAGTCTCCACTAGAACAGTCTATCGGACACTTTCCGACTTGACCGCTACATTAGAAAATGAAGGAATTTCTTTAGTCAAGGAAGGGAGACGGTATTATCTTAAGGGAGATTTGTCGCTATTAGAAAAGGAAAATTTGGATCGTTCAGAAGGTTCCAGCCGGAGGTTGATTCAGCTTTCTTATCTTTTATTAAGTCGGACGGAACCCGTGACCAATGAGGTTTTGCAGGATACCCTCCAGGTCTCCAATGTGACCATTATTCAAGATATCGCGATGATCGAAGATCGTTTGAATGAATTTGGTCTAACCATGAGTCGGACAAAAGGCTATTTGGTTCAGGGGGATCCGGGCTTAAAAAGACGGTTATTAGCCATTTTGTTGACCAATGCCATTTCGATCAGTCAGTTTTCCAGCGGTCAGTTGGAGGGGTTCTCTGTTTTAGAAGAGGAGCATGTCTCCATTTGTAGGGAATGCTTGAAAGCGGGAGAAGGATTGCTCCAAGACATGGATCCCAAGATCCAGCAGTTCATGACCATATTACTTTCTTTAGCGGATAATTCATTAGAAATCCGACAAGCGTCAAATGTCTCTAAACGAGCCTTAGACTGGTCTCAAATCTTGTTTACCAGCTTATCTGAAAAAAGTCGTCAGTTCTACAATCTATCTGAGATTGTTTACATGGCGGAAGTGATGGATGAGATGGTTCTAAAGAGACAAGAAATCCCCTTATTTCAGGAGCGCTTTGACAGTGAATTTTATTACCGGGTTCGTCAACTGATAGACAGCGTTTCGCGCTTTACTAAGATTGATTTTATGCGAGATCAGATCTTATTTACCTTTCTTTTTCATCACTTGCGACTTGCTTTAGCAGTACCGATTTTATTTCCTGTCTTTTCAACGGACAATGTCGCCTATCTGGCTGCACAGAAAAATGCCTATTTACATCGGCTGGTGAGCCAACTGGTGAAAGATATCTTTCCCGTCTATCTTCAAAATGAGTACGAGTATGCGATGATTTCCCTTCATTTTGCCTCGAGTCTACGTAGGAGTCCGGATATCTATCCGATTCGCTTGTTATTAGTGACAGATGAACGTCCACTAATGACTAGTGTCCTTGTTTCAAAGATTGAAAGTGTCGCCCCCTTTGTGGAAGAAGTCCGTGTGGTATCGAGTAATCAGTTGGATCAGGAAGACATTGATAGTTATGATTATTGTCTGGCTACAAAGCCTCTTTCTGGCTATCAGCTGGAGCTAATTTCCACCTTTCCATCGACCAATGAGATGATTGAGTTGCAGGAGAAATTACAGGATGTTCAAATCAATCGAACGGTTCAAAGGCGAGAAGATCCTCTCTTAAAGGAGACCTTTGATTTGCAACGCTATTTAGCGGCTTCGAGTCTGATTTTGCAGCATTTTCAACTGATATCACTCAAAAATCCATCCACCTTTGAAGAGACTGTTGCGGCTTTAGTTCGACAATTGCCCTTTGTGACGGATACGGATTATCTGAGTCAAAAGCTGATTGATCGTTTCGAGGTGAGTCCTCTAGCAATTCCAGATACCAATCTCGCCCTCCTTCATAGCCAGTCTAGCAAGGTTGAAACGAGTCATTTTCTAATTGTCGAATTGAACCAGGTCATTGAGGCACGGTCGATGAATCATTCTTTAGAAAAAGTCCAGCGGATTCTGGTGATGTTGACCAAAAATGAAGAAGAAGAAGAAGTGCGGGAATTGATGACAGCCATCAGCCAATCTATCTTGGAAAGCAAACTTTATACTGAAATCTACCGGGCGGGAAATCAAGAAATCCTATATCAATTATTAAATACAATCTTTAACGAAAAAATCAAGAAATTGGAGAATTAAGATGGAATTTCAAAAAGAACTTGTCAAATTAAATCAAGCTTTTTCAACGAAAGAAGAAGCAATCCGCTACTGTGGCGCTCAACTTGTAGAAGCAGGACACGTTAATCCGGCTTATATTGATGCAATGGTAGAACGGAACAATGAATTATCCGTTTACATGGGGAATTTCATTGCGATCCCACATGGTACGGATGCAGCTAAAAAAGAAGTGCTTTCCTCTGGAATCACAATCGTGCAAGTTCCGGCAGGGGTGAACTTCGGGACAGAAGAAGAACCAAAGGTTGCTACAGTCCTCTTTGGCATTGCAGGTCTAGGTGATGAACATTTAGAAATCATTCAAAAGATTTCGATCTTTTGTGCGGATGTGGACAATGTGGTTAAGCTAGCTGATGCGCAATCGGTCGATCAAGTAGTGGACTTGCTAAATGGTGTAGCATAAGGAGAAAATCATGAGAAAAGCTGTACATTTTGGTGCTGGAAATATCGGTCGAGGTTTCATTGGAGAAGTCCTCTTTGAAAATGGTTTTGAAATTGCCTTTGTAGATGTGAATGAAAAGATCATCGATGCTTTAAATGAGCGTCATAGTTATGAGATTGAAATCGCTGAAGAAGGGAAACGTCAGATTGCTGTATCAGGTGTTCGCGGATTTAACAATGCTAAAGAACCAGAAGAAGTAGTAGCGGCTATTGCTGAAGCAGATATTATTACGACAGCGATTGGTCCGAATATTCTTCCCTATATCGCAGAATTGATTGCCAAAGGTATTGAAGCGCGTCGCCAATCTGGAAATCATCAAGCGATCGATGTTTTAGCTTGTGAAAATATGATTGGTGGCTCTCAGTTCCTAAAAAAAGAAGTGGAAAAATACCTCTCTTCTGAAGGATTAGCCTATGTTGAAGCATATGTCGGCTTTCCCAATGCAGCCGTGGATCGAATCGTTCCTGCCCAAAGCCATGAGGATCCTCTCTTTGTAGTGGTAGAGCCGTTTAAAGAATGGGTCGTTGAAACGAGTCGAATGAAGAACCCATCCTTGAAATTGAAAGAGGTTCATTATGAAGCGGATTTAGAGCCTTTTATCGAGCGAAAACTATTTTCTGTCAACTCAGGGCATGCAACGTCTGCCTATACAGGAGCTTTTTTCGGAGCTGAGACGATTTTGCAAGCCCTGCAAAATTCAACCGTCAAAGAAAAGGTAGAAGCGGTTTTAGCAGAGATTCGAAGCCTTTTGATCGCTAAATGGGGCTTTGAAGAACAGGCTTTGGTGGAGTATCATAAAGTCATCATCAGTCGTTTTGAAAATCCCTTCATTGTCGATGAAGTCAGTCGTGTGGCGCGTACTCCGATCCGGAAGTTGGGATATGATGAGCGCTTTATTCGTCCAATTCGGGAATTGAAAGAGCGTGGTTTAGATTATTCTAATCTTTTACAAACGGTTGCTTACGTCTTTCATTATGAGGATGCGAGTGACCCTCAATCGGTAGAATTGCAGTCTTTACTCAAGGAAAAACCCTTAAAAACGGTTGTAGAAGAAGTAACTGGTCTGACAGATGCCGCTTTAGTGGCTGAAGTGGTGGCAGCGATAGAAGCAGTTTCATAAGAACGCTGTCACTGAACCTATGAATGATGAAGAAAAAAGAGGCTGGGACAAAAGTCCTAGCCTCTTAATTGTTTTTGGATGGTCGAGCAAGACGCAGTGGTTGAGTGGGCTCTACTAGGCTGATTTTCATCAGCTTTTTGGGCTACTTTCTTTGAGAGAGGCTTGGTGAAAGACCACCTGCCATTGTTCATGTCGTCTCCATAAGGAAGTGTGTACTTTATCTCCGATTTCAAAAGTCACAAGCTTGGACTTCTGACTGATCGAAATCATCCGGTAGTGCTTGAGATAGACCGATTGTTCCTTGTGACACGAAAGGGTTTCTTCTTTATTGAGATAATGCCCTTTGTGATCGATGAAGAGATAGTTCTCATCTAGTAAGTCTTGGTAACCCTCCTCGTGCGCTTGAAATTGCGATTCAAACCGGTAGAGTTTGTCAAAGACATGTTCATACATTTCATCATGAGGAATTTCAGAAGGCTCTACATGGATATCTACATCAAATACGCCATACTTGTCTTTTAAAAGTTCTTCTACCTGCTCGGTAATCTCATGGCTTTCATAAACCGATAAGTCCGGATTCATCTCCAAAACAAGGTCTAGATAGATATTAGCACCATAGGTCCGTCCTCGCTGAGACTTTATCGCCATGACTTTTGGAATCTGCAGGATATCTGCTTGGTAGGATTGCAGGAGGTGCTCATCAAATCCATCTGACAGGGTAAAGAAGCTCTCCATGAAGATATCATAAGCCGTCTTCAAGATAAAGAAGGTAATAATGATGGCTGTGAGCTTGTCGACTTGGGGAAAATTTAAGGCAGAAGCGATGATGGCAATAGAGGTACCGATGGACGTGACTGCATCAGATAAGTTATCTTTAGCGGCAGACATGAGTCCGTTTGAATGCGCACGCTTAGCCAGGCTGCGATTGTAGAAGTAGACTCCAAGCATAATAATGGCTGAAATGATTCCTACAACTGCTCCCAAAAGGTCGATTTCAGTCTTTTCATTGCTAAATAATTTTAAAATCGTTGTTTGGAGAACTTGAAAACCTACGACAAACATGATAAATGAGGTGATAAGACTGGCCAAATCCTCCATTTTCCAATGTCCAAATCGATGGTCTGTATCAGCTGGTCGCTGGGCCATTCGAAGTCCGATCAGGATGGCGATATTGCCAATGATATCTGAAATGTTGTTATAGGCATCTGCCGTCAATGAGTCAGAGTGAAATTGATTTCCAGCAATGAGCTTGGCAGCGGACAGCAAGATATAGGCAACGATTGATACGACGGCGCCCCTCTCTGCTAGTTTTAAATTTGAGACAGATGATGTTTCCATGATTCCTCCAATAAATATAGCTTTTATTTTATCAAATTTGCCTAGGTCCTGCAATGTCCGGATGAGACGGCGGAGTGAATGATTTTCAAGCAAAAGAGATCCTCGCAAAATAAAATGCTTCATCTTGTGACCGAACAAGGTCTTGGATGAAGCGTCTTATTTAGGATGGATTTAGGCGGGGTGTGATACGATTTCGATGATGACATCTGTTGCCTTTTCCATGGTTTCTAGGCTGACAAATTCAAAACGTCCATGCATATTTTCTCCACCAGCAAAGATATTAGGAGTTGGAATGCCCATGAAGGATAGTTTGGAGCCGTCTGTTCCGCCACGGATTGGTGCGATGATTGGTTTGATATCCAATTTCTCCATGGCCTCTTTGGCCAGAGTCACAGGTGTCATATCTTTTTCGATGATTTCTCTCATGTTATAGTATTGGTCAAAGAGTTCCAAAAGCACGCGCTCGCTGCCTAAGTCTTGGTTCATCTGATCCACAATCTTTTGGATCGTGTTTTTACGTTCTTGGAAAGTCTCCTTATCAAAGTCACGAATGATATAGGAAGAAGTGGCTTCTTCGACCGTTCCATTGATCGTTTGCAAGTGATAAAAGCCTTGGTAACCATCGGTTTTTTCCGGACGATCTCCTTCTGGGAGCTGATTGTGCAAGTCGGTTGCCAATTGTAAGGCGTTGATCATCTGGTCTTTAGCTGTACCAGGATGCACATTACGGCCAATAAATTTCAAGCGTGCTGCGGCAGCACTGAAGGTTTCATATTGTAGCTCACCAAGTGGGCCCCCATCCATTGTATAGGCAAAGTCAACATTAAAATCTTCGACATCAAATTTATCGGCTCCGACACCGATTTCTTCGTCTGGACCAAACCCAACACGAATTTCACAGTGCTTCAGTTCAGGGTGATGAACTAAATATTCAATCGCTGTCATGATTTCTGCGATCCCGGACTTGTCATCTGATCCAAGTAGGGTTGTTCCGTCTGTAGTGATCAGTGTTTGGCCTACATAGTTAGCTAATTGAGGGAAGTCTTTTTCATTGAGTTCAAAACCAGATGTTCCAAGTGGGATAGGCTGTCCATTGTATGATTCGATCACTTGTGGAGAGATCCCTTGGGCATTGAAGTCTGCTGTGTCCATATGGGCGATAAACCCAATCTTTCGAGTCAGGTTAGGATCGTTTGCAGGAAGTGTCCCGATGGCAAAACCATTCGGCAGATAGTGGACGTCTTTAAGGCCGATACGGTTCATCTCAGGAATCAGGATGTTTTGTGCAAATTCCACTTGACTATAGGTGCTAGGAGTTGTGGTAGAAAACTCATCTGAGCGTGTATTTTCTTTTACGTAAACAAGGAAGCGTTCGAGTAGGTTAGGGTATTTCATAAAGACCTCATTTCTGTTTTATTTTTTGTTAGGATATAGTGATTGATGGCTTTGGCCACCCCATCACGATCATTGGTATCCGTCACATCGTCTGCCAATGCTTGGATGTGTTCAGGGGCGTTTCCCATGGCGATGCCCAATCCAGCATAAGAGAGCATTTCAATATCGTTATTGGCATCCCCTATGGCCATGATTTCGGATGGAAGGATACCGAGCTGTTGCGCAAGGGCTTCAAGTGCTGTCGCCTTTGTGGTTCCAAGGGGGAGGGCTTCAAAGAGATAATCTTGGGAGCGGACGGTTGTAAATCGTTTAGATAAGCTAGTTTCATACTGTTTTTGGAAACGGTCTAACTTTTCCTTTTCAGCGACAAACATCACTTGGTAGTTCCGTACGTTCTGAAGGCAATCTTCTAAGCTTTGTTGGAAAGGTGTTTCAAAGACAAGCCCAGCATCATAAGTGACCAATTCGTTGGGTTCTTGACCCAGGATAATATAGTGAGAATCATCGAAAATAGTGAGAGAAGTCTCAGATTCAACCGACACTTGATAGAGGAATTGAACGTCTTCATTAGATAGGGTCCGACTGTTGACGACAGACCAATCCTTTGTGAGAACGGTCGTACAACCGTTGTTCAAGATAATATATTCCTGATCTTCTTTGAGACCTAATTCCTCGAAATAGGGTTTAACACCCATGATAGGGCGTCCAGTACACAGGACGAGCTTGACACCAGTCTTGACGAGCTCTTGGATAGTCTTGCGATTGGCAGGGCTGATCTCCTTAGCTGAGTTGAGCAGGGTGCCGTCCATATCGAGGGCTAAGAGTTTGAGCATTCGAACCTCCTTTTGTGCTTATTTAGCATTAGTATACCACAATTTAAGATCGCTTAGAAGGAGTAAAGGGGAAGTCGGTAAACAAGGTTTAAAAAAGATGATATAATGGGAAAGGTATAAGAATGCGCCCAGTTAGGAGAAAAAATGAACGAAATCAAATGCCCCAACTGTGGGGAAGTTTTTACGGTAAATGAAAGCCAGTATGCGGAACTCTTGTCGCAAGTGAGAACAGCTGAATTTGACCAAGAACTTCATAGTCGCCTTCGTCAGGAAATCGCTCTAGTAGAGCAAAAGGCACTAAATGATCAGCAAACAAAACTAGCTAAAAAAGAGCAAGAAATTGCCCAACTCCAAAGTCAAATCCAACATTTTGAGACCGAAAAAGCATTGGTCCAAAAAGAAGTGGAACAGACCAGCCAGCAGGCTTTATTAGCTAAGGACAAGGAAGTACAGGCCTTGGAAAACCAACTGGCTACTCTTCGTCTAGAGCATGAAAATCAACTGCAAAAGAGCCTTTCTGACCTAGAAAAAGAACGGGATCTGGTCAAAAATCAGCTCCTCTTGCAAGAAAAAGAAAGTGAGTTGTCTTTGGCTTCTGTTAAGCAGAATTATGAAGCTCAACTCAAGGCAGCTAGTGAGCAAGTTGAGTTTTACAAGAATTTCAAGGCACAACAATCTACAAAAGCTATTGGTGAAAGTCTAGAACAGTATGCAGAGAGCGAGTTTAACAAGGTTCGTAGTTTTGCCTTTCCAAATGCCTACTTTGAGAAGGACAACAAGGTCTCTGCGCGTGGTTCTAAAGGAGACTTCATCTTCCGTGATTTTGATGAAAATGGGCTGGAATTCATTTCCATCATGTTTGAGATGAAAAATGAGGCGGATGGAACAGAGAAGAAGCACAAGAATGCTGATTTTTACAAGGAATTGGATAAGGATCGTAGAGAGAAAAATTGTGAGTACGCAGTTTTGGTAACCATGTTGGAAGCAGATAACGACTACTTTAACACAGGGATTGTGGACGTCAGCCACGATTATGAAAAGATGTATGTGGTTCGTCCTCAATTCTTTATTCAGTTGATTGGTCTTCTACGGAATGCAGCGCTTAACTCGCTACATTATAAGCAAGAACTGGCCTTGGTTCGGGAGCAGAATATTGATATCACTCATTTTGAGGAAGATTTGGATGCCTTTAAACAGGCTTTTGCCAAGAACTACAAGTCTGCTTCGACAAATTTTGGTAAAGCCATCGATGAGATCGACAAGGCTATCAAACGCATGGAAGAAGTCAAGAAATTCCTAACTACATCAGAAAATCAACTCCGCCTTGCCAATAACAAATTGGATGATGTTTCCGTTAAAAAATTGACCCGCAAAAATCCAACCATGAAAGCGAAGTTTGATGCCTTGAAGGAAGACTAGGAGGCTCCTATGCAGATACGAAAAGCAACCATAAAAGATACTGAAGCCCTACTGTCTTTATACGAAGACTTGGGCTATCCAACGACCGCTTCTAAGCTAGCTCGACGTTTAGAAATGATTCTTTCTCAACCACATTATGGCTGTCTTTTAGCTGAAAGAAACGGAGAAATTTTAGGTTTCTTAGGGTATGCAAAGCTCTACTTTTTTGAAACAGATGGATCTTACTATCGTATTTTAGCTTTGTCAGTTGCAAAAGAAACAAGACGACAAGGAATTGCTAGTAGGCTAATTGATGAATTGAAAAAACAAGCGATAAAAGAAGGAGTTAAGGCACTGGCTCTAAATAGTGGATTAACCGCTGAACGAAATGCTGCACATCAGTTTTATCAGGCAGTTGGATTTGAAAAAGTGACTGCTGGCTTTGCCTTGCATTTATAAATTCAACATAAATAAATCATGAAAAAATAGTAGAGGGAACGAAGTAATGTCTTCAATAAAAGGGAAAACCTTACATTTTAACGAAAAGAGCATGGACTATGTGACCTTTGGAAAAGGAAAGGACCCTCTAGTAATTATACCAGGCTTGGGTGATGGACTACAGACGGTTAAAGGTATGGCTATGCCTTTTTCAATCACATACCGTATACTTGCCAAACGTTACCAAATTTATGTTTTTTCTCGAATCAATGAGTTGAGGCAGGGGTAGACGACACGGGATATGGCAGCAGATGTAGCAGAAGCAATGGAGATATTAAATATTACCAGTGCCTATGTTATGGGGATTTCGCAAGGTGGAATGATTGCCCAATGGTTGGCGGCAGATTTCCCTGAAAAGGTTCAAAAGCTAGTTTTAGCTGTTACAACTGCTAAACTAAGTAATCTAGGTAGGGAGAGAATTAGTTGCTGGCTGAACCTGATTCAAACAGGTACTTATAAAGATCTGATGATTGATATTGCTCGTCACTCTTACACGACTAAATCCTTTGAAAAATTTAAATACCTTTATCGAATAATGGGAATCTTTGGTAATATTAAAGATAAACAACGTATTGATATTCAGGCTGTATCTTGTTTGAAACATGATAGTCTAGATTTTTTGGAAAAAATTAACTGCCCTACGTTAATCGTTGGAGCAGAAAAAGATGAAGTTCTTGGCGTAGAAGCTTCGCTTAGATTGCATCAGCATATCAAAAGTAACCAGCTCACTATTTTTTCAGAGTGTGGGCATGCACTATATGAACAGAATAAGGATTTCCAAAAGAGAGTTTTAGTATTTTTAGAAAGTTAATGAATGAACGGAATTATCAACTTAAAAAAAGAAGCAGGGATGACCTCGCATGATGCGGTTTTTAAACTGCGTAAGATTTTAGGGACTAAGAAAATCGGACACGGTGGGACCTTGGATCCAGATGTGGTGGGTGTTTTGCCCATTGCGGTTGGTAAGGCGACCCGTATGGTCGAGTTTATGCAGGACGAAGGCAAGGTCTATGAAGGGGAAATCACTCTGGGCTATTCAACGACGACTGAGGATGCTAGTGGGGAAGTGGTCGCAGAGACACCTGTTTTGGCGCCCTTGGATGAAACCATTGTCGATGAAGTAATCGCAAGTTTGACAGGCCCGATCACTCAGATTCCTCCCATGTATTCAGCAGTTAAGGTCAATGGACGCAAACTCTATGAGTATGCGCGTGCTGGTCAGGAAGTCGAACGCCCCCAACGTCAGGTGACTATTCATCAATTTGAGCGGACCAGTTCGATCTCTTATGATCAGAATCTCGCGCGTTTTACATTCCGTGTGAAATGCAGCAAGGGAACCTATATCCGGACACTCTCGGTTGATTTAGGTGAAAAACTGGGCTATGCTGCTCATATGTCTCAGTTGACTCGAACCAGTGCAGCAGGCTTGCAGATAGAAGATGCCTTGACTCTGTCAGAAATTTCAGAGAAGGTGGAAATGGGGAATCTTGATTTTCTTCATCCTCTAGAGATTGGGACGGGTGATTTGGTTAAGGTTCAGTTAACACCCGAGCAAGCTAAAGAAATACGCTTTGGTCGTTTTATAGGGTTAGATCAGACAGAAACAGAATTGGCGGCCTTTGAGGATGAACACTTATTGGCTATTTTGGAAAAGAGAGAAGGACTTTACAAGCCTCGAAAGGTCTTCCTTTAAAAGATTGTGATACAATAACAGTATGAAGATTCACTATATAACAAATGAAAAGGATATCCAAGAAGAAGAGCCAACTATTTTGGTGTTGGGATATTTTGATGGGCTACATATAGGACATCAGGCGCTCTTTGATCGGGCGCGGTCTCATGCAAAAGAGAGGGATAGGAAAGTTGTGGTCTTGACCTATCCTCACTCTCCGAAGTTGACATTTGAACGCTTTCGTCCGGAACTCTTGCTCCATTTGACGGATCCTCAGGAAAGACAGGATCTTTTTGCATCTTATGGGGTGGATCACCTATATCTGTTAGATTTCACCTCTAGTTTTGCCAGCTTAAGTCCAGAGGCATTTGTAGAGCAGTATATTCAAGCATTAAACCCAGAGACTATCATCGTGGGATTTGATTACCATTTTGGACGGGGAAGAGCAGATGTTAGACGCTTACAAGACTTATTTGACGGTCAAGTAATCGTGATTGATGAGGTTCAAATGGATGGAGAGAAGGTCTCTTCTTCCCGGATTCGAGACTTGGTCCAAAAAGGAGACGTGAAAGAAGCCAATCGCTTATTGGGTCATACTTTTTCGACAGAGGGCTTGGTGGTTCATGGAGATGCGCGTGGACGCACCATTGGTTTTCCAACGGCTAACTTGGCTAATTTTGAGCAGGTACACTTACCAGCAGATGGGGTGTATGTTACAGAGGTTGCGATTGATGGGAAACGCTATCGGGCCATGACCAGTATTGGATTTAACGAAACGTTTGGTGGGACAGAACTCCGATTGGAATCACACATCTTTCATTACCAGGAGGAGATTTACGGAAAGAGGATCCGCGTCTATTGGTTGGATAAGATTAGAGAGATGGAAAAGTTTGATGGGATGGAATCATTGATGCGTCAACTGCAAGAAGATCAGGCCATTTCACTTGATTGGAAGGCTTAGAAAATCCTTGTCAAATCTACTTTAGACATGATATAATGTAGATATAAAGATGAGGAGAAGGGTTGGCTTATGATTACTTTATTTCTGGCTCCAAGCTGTACGAGTTGTCGCAAAGCACGGGCTTGGCTTTCAGAGCACCAGGTACCGTTTACAGAGCATAATATCTTGACTAGCCCATTATCTGCTGAAGAATTGAGACATATCTTAAGTCTGACGGAAAATGGGACAGATGATCTGATTTCAACCCGATCTAAGGTTTTTCAAAAGCTCGATTTGGATGTAGATGAGCTTACGATTTCAAAGTTGATTAGTCTAATTGAGTCCTACCCTAGTTTGTTGCGAAGACCGATCATTATCGACGAAAAGCGGATGCAAATTGGATTTAACGAAGATGAGATACGTGCTTTCTTGCCTCGTTATTACCGTAAACAAGAATTGAAAAATGCGACATTGAAAGCGGAGATTGGATAAAAATGATGGATAAAAATTATTCCTATCCACTAGATTATTCATGGAGCACTGAGGAAATTTCCTCTGTGCTTTCTTTTTTGAATCAAGTGGAGGCCGTCTATGAAGACGGAACAAATGCTGAAGATTTTCTTGAAGCTTATCAAAGCTATAAAAGGGTTGTTCCTTCGAAAAGCCAAGAAAAGCAGATTGATCGGGAGTTTCAAAGCACATCTGGATATTCAAGTTACCAGGCTTTGCAGCTAGCTCTTGAGCAGAAAACAGGGAGGATTCATGTTAGAAAGTAAATATCAGTTTGGACGAACTGTCATCGAATCTGCGGCACAGCTTCTTCGGAATAAGATGTTTGAAGAGCTAGAAATTGAAATCAAATCCACCTTTACAGATCTGGTAACCAATTTGGATACCCTGATTCAGGAAGAAATGAGTCAGGCGATTTTAGCTACTTATCCAGAAGATATCATTGTTGGTGAAGAGACTCAGGAGCGTCCCGATTCAAGTCAGGGATCTGTTTGGATTATTGATCCCATTGATGGGACTTCCAATTTCATTGCTCAAAAGAATGATTTTGCGATTCTCCTGTCTTATTTTGAGGATGGAGTCGGTAAATTTGCATTTATCTACGATGTCATGAAGGATCAATTGTTTCACGGAGGTGGAGAATTTCCGGTTTATCTGAATGATCAACAACTTCCGGCTTATCAAGAAAAAGAGTTAAAGCAGAGTTTGCTGGCTCTAAATGCCAATTTGGTGGCTTCCAATTACGCAGGCTTGAGGGATTTGAGCCAGCAATGTTTGGGGACGCGCTCCTATGGAAGTGCTGGGATTAGTATGTCTTATGTCTTGTCAGGGCGTATGATGGCGTATGTCTCTTATTTGTATCCTTGGGATTATGCAGCGGCCTCTATTCTTGGAGAAAATCTCGGTTATGAAGTGGTTACATTAGATGGAGAAAAACCTAATTTTAAGGACCGACAAGTCGTCATGATGATTCCAATTGCCAAACGAGAGGATATAAACAGGTATCTAAAACATGAATTTACCAGCTGATTTTCAAAAAAAGTATCTCGATCTTTTAGGGGATGATGCACCTCCTTTTTTGGAAAGTTTTCAAAAAGAAGCGGAATCTGGTTTTCGGATCAATCCTTTGAAGGAGCAGATTCCTCATTTTTCCCATGCAATTCCTGATATGAATTGGTCCTTTTATGGAAAGGTATCTGGAAAGTCAGTCGAACATGTTACAGGTGTCGTCTATTCTCAAGAACCTGCGGCACAAGTAGTTGGACAGGTGGCATCACCAAAAGAAGGCATGAAAGTGCTGGATCTCGCCGCTGCACCGGGGGGGAAAAGTACCCATCTTTTATCTTATCTGAAGAATTCAGGACTTTTGGTTTCAAATGAAATTTCTACCAAACGGTCTAAAATCTTAGTTGAAAATATAGAACGGTTCGGAGCCAGAAATGTCGTTGTAACCAACGAATCCGCTCAAAATCTGGCAAAGGTTTTTCCGGCATATTTTGACATGATTGTTCTAGATGCTCCTTGCTCAGGTGAAGGAATGTTTCGAAAAGATCCTGATGCCATGCAGTATTGGTCAGTAGACTATCCGAGTCAATGTGCTCGCCTACAAAAAGAAATCTTAACATCCGCTATTGAGATGTTAGCAGAAGATGGAGAGTTGATTTATTCGACCTGTACATGGTCTCCTGAAGAGAATGAAGAGATTGTCCACTGGTTATTAGAGCAAGGAGATTTTGAACTCCTCGATATCCCTAAAATCAATGGAATGCTCCCAGGAATTGGCTTGCCTGAAACAGCCCGTATGTATCCTCACCATTTCAAAGGAGAAGGGCAATTCGTCGCCAAACTCCGTTATACAGGGGCTCGTTCCAAAAGAAGAGCTTCAAAGATCACAAAAAAAGTCTCAAGGGAACAAGAACTCTTATGGAAGCAGTTTAAAGAGGCGAACTTAATAGGAGATGTATCAGGTCGATTGGAGGCATTTGGGAGTCACCTTTATTTGGTGCCAGAGGAACTGCCGGATCTTTCTAGTCTTAAGATTGCACGAAATGGCCTTTATCTAGGAGAGTGTAAGAAAAATCGATTTGAACCGAGTTATGCCTTGGGAATTGCTCTGAAGCGTTCAGAAGTCCAGAAATCGATCGACCTAACGTCCGAGCAGTTTGTCCTCTATGTTTCGGGAAATACGGTTGCTGTTGATTCCAGCCTAGAAAATGGATGGTATCAGGTCCGGGCTGGGGGAAATGGATTGGGTTTTGCGAAAATTGTTTCAGGAACATTAAAAAATTCATTCCCGAAAGGCTTGCGTTTTCAGGCTTAAATACGCTGAAATACTTTGCAAGCTCAAGTGGATATGATATAGTAGAAATGTATGGTTTCCGCTTGTTGAGCAAAGCGCCATAAAGCACCATACGATCAATCAATAAAGGAAAAATAACATGAATCTTAAGAGAAGGTTTGGGATTGCTACATTCCTTGTTTTATCAGCCTTTAGTCTGTCTGCCTGTGCGTCTTGGATCGATCGAGGAGAGTCTATCACATCTGTCGGTTCAACTGCTCTTCAGCCCTTGGTAGAAGCTGCTGCAGATGAGTTTTCGATGCAATACCAGGGCAAAATCGTCAATGTACAAGGAGGGGGTTCTGGAACTGGGCTTTCGCAAGTTCAATCTAGAGCGGTCCAGATTGGAAATAGCGATGTGTTTGCGGAAGAAAAAAGTGGGATCGATGCAAGCAAATTAGTAGACCATCAGGTTGCAGTTGCAGGTTTGTCCGTCATCGTCAACAAAGAAGTGGATGTCGATAATCTGACCACAGAGCAACTCAAAAAAATCTTTACAGGTGAGATTACCAATTGGAAGCAAGTTGGAGGAAATGATCTAGCCATCACCATCATCAATCGTGCTTCAAGTTCTGGTTCACGGGCTACCTTTGACCAGGTCATCATGGATGGGGAGACTGCTAAGCAAAGTCAAGAGCAAGATTCAAATGGGATGGTTAAGTCCATTGTTTCCCAAACACCCGGGGCCATTTCTTACTTAGCCTTTAGTTATGTAGATGACTCTGTCAATACGATGAAATTAAATGGTTTTGAGCCAACTAGCCAAAATGTGGCGACCAATGACTGGCCATTGTGGTCTTATGAACATATGTATACCTATGGTGAGCCAACGGATTTAACCAAAGAATTTTTGGACTATATGTTGTCTGATAAGGTTCAACAAGGGGTTGTCTCTGAAACAGGCTATATTCCAATTAACAACATGAAAGTTGTAAAAGATGCACAAGGCAATGTTTCTAGTAAATAGGGGAGAAAAATGGAAAATCAAGAACTAGCCAAAAAACTGGTTTCATCTTCGAAAAATTCGAGATTAGAACGGTTTGGAAAGACGATTACGTTTTTGGCCTTAGCCCTGATCGTTTTTATTGTTTTTATGATTTTGATCTTTGTTATTTCAAAAGGGATTTCAACCTTTACTGAAAACGGGGTGAATGTCTTTAATTTCTTATTTGGTCAAACATGGAAACCTTCTGCTAAGGAATACGGAGCCTTACCGATGATTTTAGGTTCCTTTATCGTTACCATCTTATCTGCATTAATTGCGACTCCTTTTGCCATCGGAGCTGCAGTCTTTATGACAGAAGTTTCTCCTAAGGGAGCGAAGATTTTACAACCAGCCATTGAATTGTTGGTGGGGATTCCATCCGTCGTCTATGGATTTATCGGTCTACAAGTTGTCGTACCTTTTGTTCGAACGATTTTTGGTGGGACTGGATTTGGGATTTTATCAGGAATTTTCGTGCTTTTTGTCATGATTTTGCCGACAGTAACCTTTATGACCACGGATGCCCTTCGTGCTGTCCCACGTCACTACCGAGAAGCTAGTTATGCGATGGGAGCCACGAGGTGGCAAACGATTTGGCGAGTTGTTTTAAAAGCAGCGCGTTCAGGGATTTTCACTGCTGTTGTGTTTGGTATGGCTCGTGCCTTTGGGGAAGCCTTAGCCATTCAGATGGTGGTAGGGAACTCTGCTGTGATTCCGACCTCCCTTACAACACCAGCTTCTACGCTGACGTCCATTTTGACGATGGGAATCGGAAATACCGTCATGGGAACTGTCGATAACAATGTCTTGTGGTCATTGGCAATGGTGCTATTGCTGATGAGTTTAGCCTTTAACTCGGCAATCAAATTAATTACCAGAGAGGGCAAGAAAAACTATGAACGCTAAAAAAACAGATAAACTTGCCACGTGGATTTTGTATGGCATTGCTGGAATTATCGTAACCATTCTAACTGCTTTGATTCTCTATATCCTGGTCAGAGGCTTGCCGCATGTATCATGGCACTTTCTGACTGGGAAGTCCTCCTCATATCAGGCCGGTGGAGGAATTGGTATCCAGCTTTATAACTCATTCTTCCTTTTAGTCATCACCTTGATCATTTCAATCCCACTTTCGCTGGGTGCAGGGATTTATCTGGCAGAATACGCCCGGAAAGGGAGAGTGACGAACTTTGTTCGGTCATGTATTGAGATTCTTTCTTCACTTCCATCTGTTGTTGTAGGGTTATTCGGTTACTTGATTTTCGTTGTGCAGTTTGAGTATGGATTTTCCATTATCTCTGGGGCCTTAGCTTTGACAGTCTTTAATCTGCCACAAATGACCCGAAATATCGAAGACAGTTTGCGGACGGTTCACCATACACAGCGGGAAGCAGGATTGGCCTTGGGACTTTCTCGTTGGGAAACCGTAGTTCATGTTGTCTTACCAGAAGCCCTACCAGGGATTATTACTGGTGTCGTATTGGCATCTGGTCGGATTTTCGGTGAAGCAGCGGCCTTGATTTATACAGCAGGTCAGTCAGCGCCAGCACTCGATTGGTCCAACTGGAATATTTTCAGTGTCACCAGTCCGATTTCAATTTTCCGTCAGGCAGAATCTCTAGCTGTGCATATCTGGAAGGTCAATAGTGAAGGAACAATACCGGATGCTGTTGCTGTTTCAGCAGGTTCGGCAGCGGTGCTCTTGATTTTTATCTTGATCTTCAACTTCTCTGCGCGCACGCTTGGAAACAAACTGCATGCGAAATTAACTTCTGCTAAAAAATAGGAGTCACTATGTCAAAGTACAATTGGGATGAACGCTATATTACGACCTTCCCTGAAAAAAATCTAGTTTTAGAAACCAAGGATTTGCATGTCTACTATGGTGGGAATGAAGCCATCAAGGGAATTGATATGCAGTTTGAAAAAAATAAAATTACAGCCTTGATTGGTCCTTCTGGATGTGGGAAATCGACTTTTCTCCGGAGTCTCAACCGCATGAATGATACGATTGATATCGCTAAGGTTACAGGTGAAATTCTATACAAGGGAATCGATGTCAATGCGCAAAATATCAATGTTTATGAAATGCGTAAACACATCGGAATGGTCTTCCAACGTCCAAATCCTTTTGCTAAGTCTATTTATAAAAATATTACCTTTGCCCACGAAAGAGCAGGGGTCAAGGACAAGCAAAAACTCGATGAAATTGTGGAAACCTCTCTTAAACAAGCAGCCTTATGGGATCAGGTTAAAGATGATTTGCATAAGTCAGCCTTCACCTTATCAGGTGGTCAACAGCAGCGACTCTGTATCGCAAGAGCCATCTCCGTTAAGCCAGATATCTTGTTGATGGATGAACCAGCTTCTGCCTTGGATCCGATTGCGACCATGCAATTAGAAGAGACCATGTTTGAGTTGAAGAAAAATTACACGATTATTATCGTCACCCATAGTATGGAACAGGCAGCTCGTTCTAGTGATTACACCGCTTTCTTTTACTTGGGAGACCTGATTGAATATGATAAAACAAAGAATATCTTCCAAAATGCCAAACTGCAGTCTACCAATGACTATGTCTCTGGACACTTTGGATAGAAGGGAGTAGCATGACGAAACCAATCATACAGGTAAAGGATTTATCCGTCTACTACAATAATAAGAAGGCTCTAAACGACGTCTCTCTTGATTTTTACCCAGGAGAAATCACTGCTTTAATCGGGCCTTCCGGATCTGGGAAGTCAACCCTTATCCGGTCTATCAATCGGATGGGAGAGCTGAATCCAGAAGTTACCTTAACAGGGGCCATTAGTTACAATGGTCAGAATATCTATAGTCCACGCACGGATGTTGTTGAATTGCGTAAGGAGATTGGGATGGTTTTTCAACAGCCAAATCCATTTCCAATGTCTATTTATGAAAATGTAGTGTATGGCCTTCGTTTGAAGGGAACCAAAGATAAGGAAATTTTAGACCAGGCTGTCGAAGAATCTCTTAAAGGGGCATCTATCTGGGATGAGGTCAAAGACCGCCTCCACGATTCAGCGCTCGGATTGTCCGGTGGACAACAACAGCGGGTTTGTATCGCTCGTGTTTTAGCGACAGATGCTAAAGTGATTCTTCTGGATGAACCAACCTCGGCGCTAGACCCGATTTCCGCTGGAAAAATTGAAGAAACCCTCTATGGCCTAAAAGAAAAATATACCATGATCTTAGTGACACGGTCTATGCAACAGGCTTCCCGTATTTCGAACCGGACAGGCTTCTTTTTAGATGGGAAATTGATCGAATGTAATCATACACGAGATATGTTCTTAAATCCTCGTCATAAAGAAACCGAAGACTACATTACGGGTAAATTTGGATAATAAGAAAGGGCAACATATGTTAAGAGCACAATTTGAAGAAGATTTAGAAAAACTCCATAACCAATTTTATTCCATGGGAAATGAAGTCTTATCACAGATCAATCGTGCGGTTCGTTCTTTTGTAACCCATGATCGTGAGTTGGCACGACAAGTTATTGAAGATGATACCAAAGTGAATGAGTATGAGGTCAAACTGGAGAAGAAATCCCTAGAAATCATCGCTTTACAACAGCCAGTATCCCAAGATTTACGGACAGTTATTACGGTTTTAAAAGCCAGTAGCGACGTCGAGCGGATGGGAGACCATGCTGTATCTGTTGCAAAAGCAGCGATTCGAATGGGAGAACAACGAATTCCATCTGTTGAAGACAATATCAAGCTGATGGGCCGTGAAGTCAAGGATTTTGTAGAAGCGGCTTTGGAGCTCTACTTAAATGGAACAGTAGACTTGGCGTATGAAGTTGCGGCGCGCGACGAGGTTATCAATCATTACTTTGCAGATATTCAACGATTGGCAACAGAAGAAATCAAGAACAACCCAAGTTTGATTGAATCAGGCCGTGATTATTTCCAAGTTATTACCTATCTTGAAAGAATCGGTGACTACGCAAAGAACATTTGTGAGTGGGTGGTTTATTTCGAAACTGGTAAATTAGTAGAAATGTAACACGACCATTTCTTGGAAAAGAAACGAGAATAGAAGGGATTGGGAGACTTGTCCCAATCCCTTTAAGTTCCCCTTAAGGCGAAAAAGGTAAAATACGGCAAAGAAATGAAAGTGGGGCGGTTGATGGTTTTGTCGACTGCACAAAGGAGAGAATATGATTAAAATTTTGCTTGTCGAGGATGACTTAAGCTTATCCAATTCAGTCTTTGATTTTTTAGATGATTTTGCTGATGTAATGCAGGTGTTTGATGGTGATGAAGGACTGTATGAAGCAGAATCTGGAATCTATGATTTGATTTTGTTAGACCTGATGTTACCAGAAAAAATGGATTTCAGGTTCTTCGTGAGCTCCGAGAAAAAGGAGTATCGACCCCGGTTCTCATTACTACAGCCAAGGAAAGCATCGATGATAAGGGACTTGGATTTGATTTAGGAGCGGATGATTACTTAACCAAACCATTTTACCTTGAAGAATTAAAGATGCGGATCCAAGCTCTTTTGAAACGCTCTGGAAAGTTAAACGATAATAGCATTACTTACGGCGATATCCAAGTGAACCTTGCCACAAACTCTACACTGGTTGATGGACAGGAAGTGGAGCTATTAGGAAAAGAATTTGACCTCTTGGTTTATTTCTTGCAAAACCAAAATGTTATTTTGCCGAAAACACAGATATTTGACAGACTTTGGGGATTTGATTCGGATACGACAGTTTCAGTCGTGGAAGTCTATATCTCAAAAATCCGTAAGAAGTTAAAAGAGACCAAGTTCACCTCTAATCTACAGACTATTCGAAGTGTGGGGTATATTTTAAAAGATGTGGACTAGGATCAAAAACATTCGAAAATCAGATGATTTTTCCTATTTTATCCGATATTTTGCAGCCTTTTCATTGATTTTCTTCTTGATGACAGCCTTGATTTTACAGGTTTTTCAGGCGGGAATTTACGAAAGTTCGGATAAAAATTTTAACGAAATCTCAAAAGAACCCCAATTGTTGCTGATGTTTGCCCAAGACCGAGGCTTTCAATTTGAACCACCATCGGAAGAAACCGGGCAGACAGAAAACTCTTCTAGTACGAAAGACAGTAGTAGCGACACTGCTGAAACGAAAGTGCGTTTTTCAGAGCATAGTGATCGGATTAATTTGTCGACTTATTATTCTGTCATTCTCTATGATTCAAAGGGAAATATTATTAACCAAGTAGATCCATTTTCTGGAATTTCGACGATTGCCTTAAACAAGAATGTGACAGAACAAATTCAGACAACCAACGTGACGACTTCTTATGGAGCAAGTGAAAGTTACCGTTTGATGACTTTTAAATTATCTGACTACCATATCAAGGGATCGAATAGTCAGGATGTCTCTTATGCCACTGTCTTATATAATACGACGCAAATGGAGACAACGATTGCTTCCAACAATCGAATCGTGATTATTGTGATGTCAAGCTTCTGGTTAATTTCGATTCTTGTGAGTTACTACCTTGCCAAGTTAAGCCTAAAGCCATTGAAGGCAAGTTACCAAAAGCAAAAGGAATTTGTAGAAAATGCCAGTCATGAATTGCGGACGCCGCTTTCCGTCTTACAAAATCGATTAGAAACTCTTTTTCGCAAACCCAATGCAACGGTCTTAGAAAGTAGTGAGAGTATCGGATCCAGCTTGGAAGAGGTCCGGAATATGCGCTTGTTGACAACGAATCTCTTGAATCTCGCGCGACGTGATGAAGGGTTGCAAGTCAAATTAGAAAGCATCTCACCGAGCTATTTTTCGGAGGTATTGGAAAATTTCCAACTCATTGCAGAAGAAAATGAGAAGGAATTGGTTGTAGAAAATACTGTGAAGGTGCCGGTCCATAGCGATAAAACGCTCCTAAAACAGCTTCTCACCATCCTCTTTGACAATGCGATGAAGTACACCGATCAAGATGGAAAGATTCGTATTGCAGTGCAAGTAAAGGAACGCTACCTCGTTCTCTTAGTTTCAGACAATGGACTAGGGATCAAAGATAGTGACAAGAAAAAGATTTTTGACCGTTTTTTCCGAGTGGACAAGGCACGGACACGACAAAAAGGAGGATTTGGTCTCGGTCTTTCCCTAGCCAAGCAAATTATTGATTCCCTCAAAGGGACCATTATTGTTCGTGATAATCAGCCTTGTGGTACTATTTTTGAAGTTCGCATTCCAAGATAATTCCATTTTAGTTTCAGATTTTGACTCAAAAAGACCTTGTTTGACTCCAGTTGAACAAGGTTTTTGTATGTTTTTTTATTTTTTACTGGACTGAGAGTTCTTGGAAGAAAAATTTTTAAAAAATAGTTAACCAGTTCACAAAAAACTCTTGACAAGTTTCCTTAAAAGGATTATATTATTAACCGGTTAAGTTGTTTGGTAAGGAGGAAATCTGATGTAGAAGAGAAAAGGGAGAGCAATCAACTGAAATAGAAAGGGAAGAAGATGAAAATAAAAAAACGTTATATCGCTAGTTCAGCTGTAGTCGTCTTGGCTAGTCTTGGTTTCTATGGATTGGGGCACAATCAGAGTACAGAACAGAAAGATTCCTATCGTGTGGCTTATGTAGAAGGCGGTAAGGCGAGTCAAAAAACGAAAGAATTGACTCCAGATGAGGTGAGTCGAAAAGAAGGAATTGATGCCGAACAGATTGTCATAAAAATCACAGACGAAGGATATGTCACGTCACACGGAGATCATTATCATTATTTTAATGGAAAGGTCCCTTACGATTCCATCTTTAGTGAAGAATTAGTAATGAAGGATCCTAACTATCAATTCAAACAATCTGATATTGTTAATGAGGTCAAAGATGGCTACGTCATCAAAGTAAATGGACAGTACTATCTCTACTTGAAACACCAAGATCAAGCCAGCAATGTTCGGACAAAAGAAGAAATCAATCACCAACGGCAGGAACATGGTGCCCACAAAGTTCAGGAGAGCCAGACTATTCGTGCAGCCAAAACGCAAGGTCGCTATACAACGGACGATGGCTATATTTTTAAAGTAACTGATATTATTGAAGACACAGGAGATGCTTATATCGTACCTCATGGAGACCATTTCCATTACATTCCAAAGAGTGATTTATCTGCTAGTGAACGAATAGCGGCTGAAAATTATTGGAATAAAAAGAATGGCTCTTCAAGACTCGTTCAGTCTAAGCAAGTAGTGGTTCCTAGTTCTCACACAAATTCCAATCCGAATAATCCTATTCCAGCCATTGGGAAACAGCAGACAGAGAAAGAACTGCCTAGTCTTCTAAGGGAATTATACGCCAAACCGCTTTCTGAACGCCATGTCGAATCAGATGGTTTGGTCTTTGATCCAGCCCAAATTACCCACAGAACGGCAAATGGAGTGGCAGTTCCACATGGAAACCATTATCATTTCATTTTATACCGCCAAATGTCGCCTTTAGAAGAAAAAATTGCTCGAAATATCCCGATTGCCTCTTCAGTCGTACCCGCAACACCACATTTGATCGGAAAGCCTGTTCAGCCAGTAAGACCCAAAAACGGACAGGCAACACCGCCAAGAAAACCAGTCGTGACGCAACCTGTCCAACCAGTAAAAACAAAAGACGATATAACAAATCGGCCAACTGATGGGGTCTCTCTGGAGCAGGTCCTTCGCAAAGTGGAAAATGGCTATGTTGTCCAACATGCGGACGGCATTCACTTCCTTGCAAAAAAAGATTTATCTGAAGAAAAAATCAAGGAATTTGATCACTATCTCGGTCAAAAAACGACTCCTGAACATGTACTAGGCGAGAAAAAGGCAGAAGTTTCTCCGAGAGACCAAGAATTTTATGATAAGGTCTATACTTTATTGAGCCAAGCTCATGAAGGATTCCTCAAAAACAAAGGAACTCAAGCTGAATTTGAGCACTTAGACGCCTTGTTGAATCGTCTGAATGATGAGAATACAGATAAGGTAGCCTTGGTGGATGATTTATTGCCACTGCTTGCATCTGTCCTCCATCCAGAAAGACTGGACAAACCAAATGCTCAAATTGAATACCAGGATGATGAGGTGAGAGTAGCCCAGTTAGCTGGCAAGTATACTACCTCTGATGGCTATATTTTTGATGCACGGGATATTATCAGTGATGAGGATGTTGCCTATGTGACTCCTCATATGGGGCACAGCCACTGGATTGGAAAAGATAGTTTATCTGATGCTGAAAAGGCAGCAGCAACTGCCTATACCAAAGAAAAAGGGATCTTGCCACCGTCTGAAGACGACAAATCTTACTTTAAACCGGATGCTGAGAATGCCCAAGCTATCTATGATCGCGTGGAAGCTAAAAAGATCATTCCATTGGTTCGTTTGCCGTATAATGTTGAACATACCGTTGAAGTCAAAAATGGCAACTTGATTATTCCACATAAGGATCACTATCATAACATCAAATTCGCTTGGTTTGATAGTGGCAGTTATAAGGCTCCAGTCGGCTATAGTATTGAAGACTTGTTTGCGACCATCAAGTACTATGTCGAACATCCTGAAGAACGCCCAAGTTCGGCAGATGGCTGGGGCAATGCGAGTGATCATGTCCAAGGCAAACCAACCAAGGACGAAAATTATGCACCAAGCGAAGAACCGAAAGAAACAGACGAGGATCAAATCCCACAAGAACCGGAAGAACCACAAGTTGAAACAGAAAAAGTTGAGTCTAAATTAGCAGAAGCAGCATCTCTATTGGAGACTTGTTCGGATCCGACTAGGAAAGCAACAGCAGAAGAAATCTTGCTCAGCTTAAAAAATAGTTTGCTTTTTGGAACCATGTCCAATAACCAAATCATGGAAGAAGCTGAAAAATTAATCACGTTCTTGCGGGGAGAACCAGCAAATGCGACCCCGTCTAGTGAGGAAAAAACGACTATCCCAGAAGCATCTGAGCAGCCGTCTCCTTTGGAATCTTCAGCTGATTAAACAGGTAAGAGAAACAGGCAGGAGAAGCCAAGAGCTATCTGCTGTCTGTTTTCTTAAAAATGAGGAGAAATGATGAAACGAAAGCTATTATTTTCTATACTATTATGCTGGTTCGCCCTTTTTCTAGCTGCTTGTCGTCAAGAAACGACAGCTAATCAAGGAGGGT
>NZ_KQ969506.1:539294-561707 GCF_001578875.1 Streptococcus sp. DD13 | reverse complement strand
ACCCTATTTACTCCATGGTAAAAGAAGTCTCAGGTGATCTCAATGATGTGAGGATGATTCAGTCGAGCACTGGAATTCACTCCTTTGAACCATCTGCTAATGATGTGGCGGCAATCTATGACGCAGATATCTTTTTCTACCATTCCCGAACCTTGGAATCCTGGGCTGCTAGCTTAGATCCTAGTCTTCAAAAATCTAACGTTAAAGTCATTGAGGCATCACAGGGGATGGAGCTAGACCGTGTTCCAGGTCTCGAAGAGGTGGAAGCTGGACCAGGTATTGATGAAAAGACCCTCTACGATCCTCATACCTGGTTAGATCCTCAAAAAGCAGCAGAAGAAGTCCAGATTATCGCAGATCAATTATCGGAATTAGACCAAGAACATAAAGAAAATTACCAAAAAAATGCGCAAAGCTTTAAGGAGAAAGCCCAAAAACTCCTTCAATCCTATCACCCGATTTTCGAAAAAGCCAAGCAGAAAACCTTTGTGACCCAGCATACCGCCTTTTCTTACCTTGCCAAACAGTTTGGTCTTCGCCAACTAGGAATTGCAGGTATTTCTCCCGAACAAGAACCTAGTCCTAGACAGTTGGCGGAGATTGAAGATTTTGTCAACCGGTATCGGGTGAAAACGATTTTTATTGAAAGCAATGCATCTTCAAAAGTGGCAGAAACCTTGGTCAAATCGACCGGAGTGAGTTTACACACTCTGGATCCACTAGAAGCAGATCCCCAAAACGATTTATCTTTTCTGGAGAATATTGAGCAGAACCTAGAAACTTTATCTAAAAATATGGAGTGATGAGGGACAACAAAGTTCTCAGTCATTTTACCCTAGAAGAAGAAACTCATCCCTAGAATGATCATTCTGTTCAAACGTCTGCGTTTTGGAAAGCAAGTTAAGAAGTGAAGTTGTGATTAGATCGGCTGAGTGGTTTTTCTATTCTTGAGTAGAAAGTAGTAAATAAGGAGTCTAGGACGAGAAGGTCCTAGACTCCTTTATTGTTTTCTAGAAATGCATCCAATTCTTTTTGATTCTTGATGGAGATAAATTTGTCTGGATAATTTTTGGCAATAGACTGATACCATGTCTTTTGTTTTTCTTGTCGGCCATCCCAAAAGATCCATCGGATAAAAGCCCAGTCAAATCGCTCGGGACACCCTGCCGCCATACTCTCACGGACGCGTCCTTTATAACGGCGGTATCGTTTCCAGGCTCTAAAGAAGCAGTTCCAACGAGAGAAGTTGAGAAAGATAATCTGGTCTGCTTGCTCCATTCTCTCCTCATAGCAGCACCAAGAGTAGTTGCCATCTATGACCCAGTCAGAATGATCAGTGAGAAAGTGTTTCATCTCTGCCTGCATCCAAGTGCGGTCGCTTTCTTGCCAGCCAGGTTGAAATTGAAGGGTATCCATATGAAGCCTTGGAATGGAATAGTAGCGGGATAATTTCTCAGCTAAGGTGGACTTGCCTGATCCAGAATATCCGATAATCATAATCTTCATCTATGTTTCCTATAATTGTGTACAAAAAAAGCTCCGAAGAGCTTGATTTGTAGGTAAAAAATTAACCAAGTTTAGCTGAAAGACGTGCTTTATCGCGGCTTGCTTTGTTTTTGTGGATCAAACCTTTTGTTTCCGCTTTATCGATAGCTGAGCTTGCAGCTCGGTAAAGTTCTTCCGTTGGGTTTGCTTCAAATGCCTTGATAGCAGTACGCATAGCTGATTTTTGAGCTGAGTTTTTTTCGTTTTGTTTCACGTTCAATTCAGCGCGTTTGATAGCTGATTTAATGTTTGCCAATGAGTTTCACCTCCACCCTTTCTGTTGTAACTATATTATTATATCGGAAATCAGGTCGTTTGACAAGGTTTATCTATTTTTTTAGATAAATTTTATCAATTTGATGGCGATTTCCCTTGTGAAGGATAATGTCCGCTCGATTTCTAGTGGGTTCAATGTACTTTTCTAAATTCACAAGATTGACGGCTTTCCAAGTTTGGTGAGCCATCTCCAACGCCTCTTCTTTGGTCAACTGTCGAAACCGATAGTAGTAATTGTCTGGATTCTGCTCTGCCACCTTCAGCAACTTTTGAAATCGTTCCAGATACCAATTTTCAATATCCTCTACGTCAGCGTCAACATAAATAGACAGGTCAAAATAGTCACTCACGTAAAGACGTTGATTCTGAGGGTTTTGAAAGACATTGATGCCTTCAACAATCAAAAAATCAGGGGCTTCAATCGTCTGAATACTATTGGGGATAATGTCGTATATCTCGTGAGAATAGCTTGGAATCTGACAAGTTTGACCATTTCGGATTCTATCTAAAAATCCCAATAATTCCTCCATGTCATAGGATTCAGGGAAGCCTTTCTTGTTGAGTAAGCCTTTTTTCTCGAGCACTTTATTCGGGTATAGAAAACCATCTGTCGTGACCATTTCCACTGTCGCATGCTTAAAAGTCCGTGAAATAAGCATTTGCAAGAGTCGACTAGTCGTGGATTTCCCAACCGCAACGCTTCCAGAAATACCAATGATAAAAGGCTGGTGATGCGCTTTTTCTTGAAGGAAGAGGCTTTTGGTAAATGAGAGATCATCCGCGGCCTTTTTATAAATCCGGATCAGCTTTGTCAGTGGGAGGTAGATATCAGAAACCTCTTTCAAATTGATCTGATCATTAAAACTTTTAATCGAGTTTAACTCTGCTTGGCTGAGTGGCAAGGTACTATTTTTATGAAGACTTTGCCAAGTCTCGCGATCAATTTTGTCAAAATTGATAAATTCCTTTTTCATGGGTCTATTTTAACACGAAAATGGCTTATAGTAAAATGCTTGATAACGCTTTATTCGGATGATATAATTTAGATATGACAAACATGTATTATGAAAAAAAACCTACCTCAGACCATGATATCCATGATGTGAAAGTCAGCTTGTTGCATCATGAACTTCAATTTTATACCGATGCAGGGGTCTTTAGTAAAAAAATGGTCGACTTTGGTAGTCAAGTATTGTTGAATAGTCTAAAGATTGAAGATGGAAAGTCTTTGCTGGATATGGGCTGTGGATACGGACCTATGGGGATTGCTTTAGCAAAAGCTTACAACCTTCAAGTAACGATGGTCGACATTAATGAAAGGGCCATTGATTTAGCTAAGAAAAATGCAGTACGCAATCAAGTTCAGCTAACCATTTTCCAATCCAACTTGTACGAAGAAGTAGAAGGGACATTTGATTTCATCATTTCTAATCCCCCGATTCGTGCAGGGAAAAAGGTTGTCCATCAGATTATTGAAGAAGCGGTATCTTATTTGAAACCTAGTGGTCGTTTGACCATTGTTATTCAAAAGAAACAAGGGGCCCCTTCTGCCAAGGCAAAGATGGAGGAAGTTTTTGGAAATTGTGAAATTATCAAAAAAGACAAGGGCTATTATATTTTAGAAAGTAGATACCAATGAGAGCAGTAGACATTATTCAAAAAAAACGGGATGGTTTCGAGCTAACGACGGATGAGATCAGATGGTTGATCAATGGGTATGTTGATGGAACAGTGCCGGATTATCAGATGTCTGCCTTTGCGATGGCAGTCTATTTCAAAGGCATGACAACCAGAGAAATTTCAGACATGACGATGACCATGGTTAAGTCTGGTCAGGAATTTGATCTATCTGCTATTTCAGGAGTCAAAGTTGATAAGCATTCGACAGGTGGGGTAGGGGATAAAGTGACCTTAATCCTAGCTCCTTTAGTTGCTAGCTTCGGAGTTCCTGTTGCCAAGATGAGTGGTCGTGGCCTTGGTCATACGGGAGGAACCATTGATAAATTGGAGTCCATCAAAGGCTTTCAGATTGAGCGGACACAAGAAGAATTCATCCAACAAGTTCAGGAGATTGGCATATCTGTCATCGGGCAGTCCGATCAGCTGGTTAAGGCAGATAAGCTCCTCTATGCTCTTCGAGATGTGACTGCGACAGTAGACATTATTCCTTTGATTGCAAGTTCGGTTATGAGCAAAAAAATTGCAGCTGGATCGGATGCAATTTTGCTAGATGTCACGGTGGGTGAAGGGGCTTTTATGAAGACGGTAGAGGAGGCCCGAGAACTCGCGCAAACGATGGTGGATCTTGGAAAAGCTGTTGGCCGTAAGACGATTGCGGTCATCACTGATATGAGTCAACCCTTGGGACGTGCTATTGGCAATCGTCTAGAAATCCTTGAAGCGCTTGAGATTCTTCAAGGAAAGGGGCGGGAAGACATCACCCATTTCATTTGTGAATTAGCACAAATCATGCTTCGCTTAGCAGATGTGGACAAATCTCTTGACGAAATTCGACATCACCTTGAAAATAGACAAGCCTTGATCAAGTTTGAGGAGATGGTGGAGGCACAGGGTGGCGACTTAGAGGATCTCTATCGACCTGTTTCTGTGACCTCTATCCTTGAAGTACCAGCTCAACGGGATGGGTATATTACCCAGCTTCCTGCTATGGAATTTGGTCTCTTTGCCATGAAAATTGGCGCAGGTCGCTCTGTGAAAACCGATCCTTTGGATTATGAAGCCGGAATTGTCTTTGAAAAGAAGGTTGGAGATGCTGTCCGTGCCGGTGAGGTCATTGCAAAGATTTACAGCAATCAAAAAATTTCACAAAATATGCTTACAGATTTTCAAAAAAATGTTAAAATAGATGATAGTGAAGTTAAAACGAATGAAATCATTGAAATCATCACTTAACTATCGGAGAATGAAATGAAATTGAACAAATTTATCGACCATACCTTGTTGAAGGCAGACACAACCGAAAAACAAATTCAAAAAATCATATCCGAAGCAAAGCAATACAACTTTGCCAGCGTCTGTGTCAATCCGACTTGGGTGGCTCATGTAGCCGCTGCTTTGAAAGGGACAGACGTTAAGGTTTGTACGGTGATTGGTTTTCCTCTTGGTGCCTCTACTTCAGCAGTAAAAGCCTTTGAAACGAAAGATGCGATTGCAAATGGAGCGGATGAAGTTGATATGGTCATCAATATTGGCGCGCTTAAGTCGGGTGATGATCAGGCGGTAGAAGCAGATATTCGTGCTGTTGTTGAAGCGGCCAATGGGACGTTAGTTAAAGTGATTATTGAGACCTGTTTGTTAACGGATGAGGAAAAAGTGAGGGCCTGCCAACTTGCTCAAAGTGCAGGTGCAGACTTTGTCAAAACGTCTACTGGGTTTTCTACAGGTGGGGCGACAGTAGAAGATATTGCCCTCATGCGGAAAACAGTTGGGCCAGACATGGGGGTTAAAGCTTCAGGTGGAGCCAGATCTTATGAAGATGCTCAGGCCTTCATCGAAGCAGGAGCAAGCCGTATTGGAGCCTCGTCAGGGGTGGCGATTATGGAAGGTCAAGTGGCCGATATCGATTATTAATTATGACAGTAGATAACTTGATTCAACTGGCGGTTAAGGCCAGTCAGACGGCCTATGTACCGTATTCTCATTTTCCAATTGGAGCTGTCGTTAAAACCGCGACGGGGGAGATTTTTACCGGATGCAATATCGAAAATGCTTCTTTTGGATTAACGAATTGTGGTGAGCGGACAGCCATTTTTAAGGCTGTATCAGAAGGTTTTACCAACTTAGAGGAGATCGTCGTCTATGGACACACCGCTAAGCCAGTTTCACCTTGTGGTGCTTGTCGCCAAGTAATGGCAGAGTTTTTTAAACCGGAATCTAAAGTAACCTTGGTTGCGAAGGATCAATCGACAGTCGTGATGACAGTCGGGGAGTTACTTCCATATTCTTTTACTGATCTAACATAAGATCAGCTAAGGACCAGTCCTAGACTGGAATCATTTGAAGTGCAACGGAGTTGCAGAAAAAAATTAGGAGGGTTCAGTAATGAACAAAAAAATTGTTAGCCTTGGTTTGGCTGCAGTTGCAATTGTAGGCTTGGCAGCATGTGGACGTCGTTCGTCTAACAGCTCTAATTCAAGTAACGGTGCATCATCATCAACAGATGTACGTGTTGCAATGGTTACAGATACTGGTGGTATTAATGATAAATCATTTAACCAATCAGCCTGGGAAGGACTTCAAGCTTGGGGGAAAGAACATAACCTTGAACAAAAGAAAGGTTATGACTACTACCAATCAAACGATGAATCACAATACGAAACAAACCTTGAATCAGCTTTTACTGGAAAGTATAACTTGATTGTAGGTATCGGATATAACTTACATGAAGCAGTAGCCGCTGCAGCAGATCGTCATACAGATATTCATTATGCAATTGTCGATGAAGTTATTTCTGGAAAAGAGAATGTTGCAAGTTTAACTTTCGCTGATAATGAAGCTGCTTATCTTGCTGGGATTGCAGCTGCGAAAACAACTAAAACAAATAAAGTTGGATTCGTTGGTGGGATGAAAGGTGACGTCATCACCCGTTTCGAAACTGGATTTAAAGAAGGTGTGAAATCCGTCAATCCAGATATCCAAGTAGATGTTCAATACGTTGAGTCTTACTCAGACGCAGCAAAAGCGAAAACAATTGCTTCAACCATGTACTCTGCAGGAGCTGATGTAATCTTCCACGCTTCAGGTGGTTCAGGGAATGGTGTCTTCAAAGAAGCCAATGACCGCAACTCTGCTTTGAATGCTGATGATGCGAAGAAAGTTTGGGTAATCGGTGTGGACCGTGACCAATCTGCAGAAGGAAAATACACTTCAAAAGATGGAAAAGAATCCTCTTCAACCTTGACGTCTACAATCAAGGAAGTCGGAAACGCTATTAAAGAGTTGGCAAACCGTGAAAAATTCCCTGGTGGTGAAGTGATTCGTTATGGTTTGAAAGATGGTGGTGTAGACCTCGTTACTGAAGGGTTAAATGAAGATACCCTGAAAGCAGTAAATGATGCAAAAGAAAAAATTAAAGATGGATCATTGACTGTTAAAGATGGTGTTGACACGAAATAAGATAACTTAAAGAAGCGACCTTTCGCGGTCGCTTTTTTAAAAACTGGGACACTTTTTGTCTCAGTAAAGCCTGATAAATCGATTAGCAGGCTTTACTGAAATAAAGAAGATGTTGAAAGGAACTTTTATGACAACTGAAAATGTCATTAAAATGCAAAATATCACGAAAAAATTTGGTGATTTTGTTGCAAATGATCACATCAATCTCGAAGTTCGTCGGGGAGAAATTCACGCCTTATTAGGAGAAAATGGTGCTGGAAAGTCAACCTTGATGAATATGCTTTCTGGTTTGCTGCAACCAACTGAAGGCGAGATTTTTGTCAACGGCAAACCTGTCCACCTAGATTCTCCATCAAAGGCCAACAAATTAGGTATCGGAATGGTCCATCAACACTTTATGTTAGTGGATGCTTTTACGGTGACTGAAAACATCATCCTAGGAAATGAAATCACAAAAGGTGGAGTACTCGATCTGAAGAAGGCTTCTGAGGAAATAAAAGTCTTATCTGAACGCTATGGACTTGCGGTTGATCCAGATGCGAAAGTAGCGGATATTACAGTTGGAGCACAGCAACGGGTTGAAATCTTAAAAACCTTGTACCGTGGTGCGGATATTATTATTTTTGATGAACCAACTGCGGTGTTGACACCTTCTGAAATCTCCGAACTTCTAGAGATTATGCGCAATCTAATAAAAGAAGGAAAGTCTATCATCCTCATCACCCATAAACTGGATGAAATTCGTGCGGTTGCAGATCGTGTGACGGTTATTCGCCGTGGCCAATCGATTGATACAGTCTCTATTGAAGGCACCAGTAGCAAGGAATTGGCTGAAATGATGGTCGGTCGATCTGTTTCTTTTCAAACTGAAAAAGTGGCTGCTAATCCTAAAGAAGTGGTCCTGGATATCCAGGACTTGGTCGTTCATGAAAATCGTGGAGTTCCAGCTGTTAAAGGCTTAAACCTTCAGGTTCGTGCTGGTGAAATCGTGGGGATTGCTGGTATTGATGGGAATGGCCAAAGTGAATTGATTCAAGCAATTACCGGCTTAAGGAAGGCCAAATCTGGATCCATTACGATTAAAGGAACAGATGTTACCCATTTCAAACCTCGTAAGATTACGGAATTAGGAGTGAGCCATGTGCCCGAAGACCGTCATCGGGATGGAATGGTTTTGGAGATGACAGTAGCTGAAAATCTTGTTCTACAAACCTATTACAAGGAACCATTCAGTAAAAATGGAATCTTGAATTATGGAAAGATTAATGAATACAGTCGCAATATTATGCAAGAATTTGACGTTCGTGGAGCAAGCGAGGTCGTATCAGGCGGTTCCTTATCTGGTGGGAACCAACAAAAAGCAGTGATTGCTCGTGAAATTGATAGGAATCCTGATTTACTAGTCATTAGTCAACCAACCCGGGGGTTGGACGTTGGTGCGATTGAGTATATCCGGAAACGGTTAATCGCAGAACGCGACAAAGGCAAAGCGCTTATCGTAGTCAGCTTTGAATTAGATGAAATTTTAGATATTTCTGACCGGATTGCCGTAATGCATGATGGAAAAATCCAAGGAATATTAAATCCTGAAGATACCAATAAACATGAATTGGGTATCTTAATGGCAGGTGGCCAACTAGAGAAGGAGGAAGGAAATGTCTAAAAGATTACAAGACTTTTTAGTGCCCTTGATTGCGGTTATCTTAGGGCTCGTAGCTGGTGCTATCGTCATGTTAGTATTTGGTTACGATCCACTAGCAGCCTATGATGAAATGATTTATACGGCCTTTAGCACTCCTTATAATATCGGTGAAATTTTCCGTACTATGGCGCCATTGATGCTCATTGCTCTAGGGTTCGCTATTTCATCAAAGGCTGGATTTTTCAATGTCGGCTTACCAGGTCAGGCCATGATAGCCTGGACCAGTGCAGCGACCTTTACATTGATGAATCCAGATCTACCAAAATTTATATCGATTCCTGCCACTATGATCATTGCCATGATTGCTGGTGGCCTCGCAGGAGCTATTCCAGGAATCCTCCGAGCCTATCTAGGAACGAGTGAAGTAATTATCACGATCATGCTCAATTACATTATCTTGCATGTGAGCAATGCAGTTGTCTTGAATTTCCTAGTTCCAAACTTTACCGAAAAAGGAACAGGTACAACTGTCAATCTCCCGAAAGAAGCCTCCTATCAGGTAGATTGGCTTAAGGAGATGTTTGGTTCATCACGGATCAATCTGGGCATCTTTATGGCTATCATTGCGGTAATCATCATTTGGTTTGTACTAAAAAAGACAACGCTTGGATATGAAATAACGGCTGTAGGACTAAATCCGAATGCAGCTGAGTATGCGGGTATGTCTGCAAAACGGATTATTATCCTTTCAATGTTAATCTCTGGTGCCTTAGCAGGATTGGGTGGAGCAGTAGATGGTCTAGGGACCTACGTAACTGTTAAAACCCAAGCAAGTTCACTGAGTATCGGATGGAACGGGATGGCTGTAGCGCTCCTTGCAGCAAATTCTCCGATCGGGATTCCTTTTGCTGCCTTTCTATATGGTGTCTTGGAAGCCGGTCGTGCAGGGATGCAAGCCGTTGTTGTTTCAGAAATGGTCGATGTTGTCTCAGCTTTCATCATCTTCTTTGTCGGTATCAGTTACGTCATCCGTAAGGGCTTAATCGACGTTCCTAAACTATTCGACCGCTTTAAGAAGAAAGAGAACGTGAAAGGAGAGCAAGCATAATGTCCATTACAACGATTTTATTTTTAATTGTATCCAATACCCTTGCTTATGCTGCACCATTGATTTTGACCAGTATTGGTGGTACCTTTTCTGAACGAGGTGGGGTTGTAAACGTTGGGTTAGAAGGAATCATGATTATTGGAGCCTTCTCGGCGGCTGTTTTTGCCAGAGACTTCGCAGATATGGGAGATATTACTCCTTGGCTAGCGACATTAGTGGCAGGGTTGGTTGGACTTTTATTCTCTAGTCTCCATGCTCTTGCGACGATTAATTTCCGTGCGGACCATGTTGTTTCTGGTACTGTATTGAACCTGATAGCACCCAGTTTATCGGTTTTCCTCCTCTTTGTTATGTATGGCGAACGGGATATTACCGGTCTTCAGGCTTCCTTCAGACCGTTCACTTTCCCAATCTTGTCGGATATTAAGCTTTTCGGAATTGGTGAGATCTTCTTTACAAATGTCAGTCTATTAGCCTATTTAGCTATTTTACTCTCATTTGTGGCATGGTTTATCCTCTTTAAAACTCGATTTGGCTTACGGTTGAGATCGGTTGGGGAGCATCCTCAAGCAGCAGACACATTGGGGATTAATGTATCCCTTATGCGTTACTCAGGTGTTCTCTTATCAGGTTTTCTTGGTGGAATGGGTGGAGCTATTTATGCTCTGACCAATGAGGCAGGCTTTCGATCTACTACCATAGCCGGAGTCGGATTTATCGCTTTGGCAGCCATGATTTTTGGTCGTTGGAATCCCATTGGCGCGATGCTATCCTGTCTATTCTTTGGATTTGCTCAGTCGCTTTCAGTGGTCAGTGGTCAAGTTCCATTCTTACAATCCATTCCTGCAGTTTATTTCAATATCGCGCCATATGTCCTTACAATTATCGTGTTAACTCTATTCTTTGGTAAGGCTGTAGCTCCTAAGGCTGACGGAATAAACTATATTAAATCGAAATAATCACTAAAGAGGCTGGGACTAAAGTTCTAGCCTCTCAATTGTTTTTGGATGGTCGAGCAAGACGCAGTGGGTGAGTGGGCGTTACTAGGTTGATTTCATCACCTTTTACAGCCCTACTCAACTGTGGGGAGGTAGGACGACGAAATCGAATTCTAAGGAATGACCGATTTCTGTCTCGCTCTCTCCCATGTGTTTCACTCGACCTTGTTTTTTTATGAAAATGGATAAATGCGTGTTGTATGTGTGTATCATTTATGGATCCATTTTTATGAGAGATAGGAAAAAAGAAAGGGAGATAGCGAAAGAGTCCTGAACTAACAAATTCAGGACTCTTTTGTAAATATAGTATAGAAGCGTTTCAGCTGATGAATACTCAGTCTGCTTATTTGTCCAGATTGGCAAATGCAGAATCAATAACTTCACGAAGTTCATTAGCTGATTTTTGCATTTTTTGTTTTTCGGAGTCATTCAATGGAATGTTAATTGGTCTTACAATACCATGTGCTCCGACAACTGCAGGTTGTCCGATAAAGACATCGCTAAATCCGTATTGACCTTCTTGGTAAACGGAAAGTGGCAATACTGCATTTTCGTCATCGAGGATAGCTTTCGTGATACGAGCCAATGCTACACCGATTCCATAGTAGGTTGCCCCTTTTTTCTCGATAATGGTGTAAGCAGCATCACGAACACTTTCAAATAGTTCGACTAGTTCAGCTTCATTAAAGTTGCGAACATCTTTCAAGAAGCTTTCAAGATTTACACCAGCAACGTTGGCATGAGACCAAACAGCGAATTCTGAGTCACCGTGCTCACCCATGATGTATGCATGGACAGAACGAGGGTCAAGATCAAGTTTTTCAGCCAATGCTTGACGGAAACGAGCTGAGTCAAGAGAAGTTCCTGAACCAATAACACGTTCTTTGGGGAAACCTGAGAATTTCCACGTTGAGTATGTCAAAACATCAACTGGGTTAGCAGCAACAAGGAAGATACCATTGAAACCAGATGCGACAACTTGATCAACAATCGATTTGTTAATGGCAAGGTTTTTATTCACCAAATCAAGACGAGTTTCTCCTGGTTTTTGAGGAGCACCAGCAGTAATGACTACAAGATCAGCATCTGCACAGTCTTCGTAGTGAGCAGCATAGATTTTCTTAGGTGCTGTAAAGGCAAGGGCATGGCTAAGGTCTAATGCATCACCTACAGCTTTTTCAAACAATTGAGGGATTTCAATAATTCCGAGTTCTTGTGCAATGCCTTGGTTTACAAGTGCAAAGGCATAGGAAGAACCAACTGCACCATCTCCGACAAGGATAACCTTTTTGTGTTGTTTCGTGAATGTCATTTGTCTTAACATCTCCTTAAGTGAATATTTTGAAAAACTATTTCAAACACTTACATTTTAACATAAGTAGGGGGAGAAGTCACGAGATTAACCTTTCTGAAAATGCTTACATATCGATTTCTTTCTAAGAGGTAATTCTCAAAATATGGTATAATAGAGTAGATAAATTCTAGAAATTTGGTATGAATAGATATGAGAGATCAAAATCTAATTGATGTAAATTTAACGAATGAGATGAAGACGTCTTTTATCGATTATGCGATGAGTGTAATCGTCGCACGGGCTCTTCCAGATGTTCGTGATGGATTAAAGCCGGTTCATCGCCGGATTTTATATGGGATGAATGAACTAGGAGTGACACCTGAGAAGCCTCACAAAAAGTCAGCTCGGATTACAGGGGATGTCATGGGGAAATACCATCCACATGGGGATTCATCCATTTATGAAGCGATGGTACGGATGGCTCAATGGTGGAGTTACCGTTATATGTTGGTTGACGGTCATGGAAACTTCGGTTCGATGGACGGTGACGGTGCTGCGGCGCAACGGTATACGGAAGCTCGTATGTCAAAAATTGCCCTAGAAATGCTTCGAGATATCAATAAAAATACCGTTGATTTCATGGATAACTATGATTCTAGCGAGCGTGAACCTCTTGTCTTGCCTGCCCGTTTTCCCAATCTCTTAGTTAATGGGACCACAGGGATTGCTGTTGGGATGGCGACGAATATTCCTCCTCATAATCTCGGAGAAACAATTGATGCCGTCAACCTCGTAATCGATCGTCCTGATGCCAGCACGCGCGACATTATGGAAGTCCTCCCTGGACCAGATTTTCCTACTGGTGGTCTTGTAATGGGCCGTTCGGGCATTCATAGAGCCTATGAGCAAGGAAAAGGCTCTATCGTATTGCGAGCTCGGACAGAAATTGAAGAATTCAAACCTGGTCGTGAGCGGATTTTAGTCACCGAGTTTCCTTATATGGTCAACAAGACCAAGGTCCATGAACATATCGTTCGACTAGCTCAAGAAAAGAAAATCGATGGCATTACTGCTGTTCGAGATGAATCAAGTCGGGAAGGTGTTCGATTTGTTATTGAAGTTCGTCGAGATGCATCTGCCAGTGTTATTTTAAACAACTTGTTCAAGCTAACCTCTTTACAGATCAATTACAGCATTAACATGCTCGCTATTCAAAATGGCGTTCCAAAGGTCCTTTCTCTGAAAGAAATTATTCAGTCTTATATTGATCATCAAAAAGAGGTGATTGTTCGTCGAACCCAGTTTGACAAGGATAAGGCTGAGGCTCGTGCCCATATCTTGGCAGGTCTATTGATTGCCTTGGATCACATCGAAGAAGTGATTCGTGTGATTCGTGATTCAGAAACGGATGCTGTCGCTCAAGCAGAGTTAATGCGTCGATTTGAATTAAGTGACCGTCAGAGTCAAGCTATCTTGGATATGCGGTTGCGTCGACTGACCGGATTAGAACGAGATAAGATTCAAAATGAATACGACGAGTTATTGCTTCTGATCGCTGACCTAGCTGATATTTTGGCCAAACCAGAACGAGTTGTCCAGATTGTGAAGGATGAGATGGCTGAAATTCGTCGAAAATTTGACGATACTCGGCGGACGGAGTTAATGGTTGGAGAGGTATTATCCATTGAAGATGAGGACTTGATTGAAGAGCAGGATGTGCTCATCACCCTTTCTAATAAGGGATACATCAAACGCCTCTCACAAGATGAGTTCCACTCCCAAAAACGGGGAGGTCGAGGTGTTCAGGGGACAGGCATCAAAGACGATGATTTTGTTCGTGAAATGGTCTCAACCAGTACTCACGACCATCTGTTCTTCTTTACCAATAAGGGCCGCGTGTATCGGATGAAAGGCTATGAAATTCCAGAATATGGTCGGACAGCCAAGGGACTTCCAATCGTTAACTTACTGAAATTAGATGAAGGGGAAACCATTCAGACCATTATTAATGTGGAAGGGGAGAAACAAGAAAAGCATTATCTCTTTTTCGTCACTCGGCAAGGTGTCGTGAAGCGGACAGATGTAACAGAGTTTGCCAATATTCGGCAAAATGGACTAAAGGCGCTGAATCTCCGAGAGGATGATGAGTTAATTTCGGTATTTTTGACCAATGGACTAGACGATGTCATTATTGGAACCAAGTATGGTTATTCTGTCCGATTTAAAGAATCTGTCGTTCGGATAATGGGACGAACTGCCACAGGAGTTCGAGGAGTTTCTCTTCGTGAAGGAGATGAAGTCGTTGGGGCAGCCATTGTTTCGGATGAACAAGAAGTTCTGATTCTAACTGAAAAGGGATATGGGAAGCGGACCCCTGCAACGGAGTATCCGACGAAAGGTCGGGGAGGAAAAGGAATTAAAACAGCCAATGTGACAGAGAAAAATGGACATCTGGCAGGATTCCTCACTGTTCGTGGCGATGAGGATATTATGGTTATCACAGATACCGGTGTGATTATCCGTACAACTGTATCCAATATTTCCCAAACAGGTCGAGCAACGATGGGAGTGAAAGTGATGCGTCTGGATCAAGATGCTCGGATTGTTGCCTTTGCCTTGGTGGATGCAGCAGATTCAAAAAGCGAGGAAGTAGACGAAGGCAATGAGTAAAGGAAAACGACTAAAAAGGACAAAGAAACGATCAAAGTTGCGTTATATTCTGGCAACCTTGCTCTTACTCTTATCTCTAGGATTAATTTTTAACGGATCGATCCGCAATATGTTATTAGCCTGGAATACAAATAAATATATTGTGAGTGAGATTTCAGAAGAAGAGTTGAAAAAAAATCAATCTGCTTCAACGACTTTTGATTTTGATCAGGTTGAGTCCATTTCCAGCGAGAAAGTCTTAGCGGCCCAATGGAATGCCCAAGAATTACCAGTCATTGGAGGGGTGGCTATTCCCGATATCAATCTCAACCTTCCAATTTTTAAAGGTTTGTCAAATGTAGCCCTTATGTATGGAGCAGGAACCATGAAGGAAGATCAAAAGATGGGTGAGGGGAATTATGCTCTGGCTAGCCATCATGTTTTTAATATTGCTGGTTCGACTGAAATGTTGTTTTCTCCCCTTGATCGGGCTAAGGTTGGAATGAACATTTACATTACGGATAAGTCCAAAGTCTATACCTATGTCATTACGGAAGTGACGGTTGTCGAGCCTACGGCAGTTCAGGTCATTGATGATGAGCCTGGTAAGAAATTGATCACTCTCGTGACCTGTGATGACCCTGGAGCCACAAAACGAACAATTGTGAAAGGGGAATTGGTAGAGTCTAAGACGGAGGACTATAGTAAGGCCAATAGTAAGACTCTTTCCTATTTTGCGAAAAAGTATAACCAAATTCAGTTGTAACGATTCCATGCATATTCTCATTTTGCGTTTATGAAAGATCCTGAGAATTTTCTTCTCAGGATTTTTGTGTGTATTCATTTTACGAATAAATAAATTGCAAGGAGGACATCATGTATCAGTTAAAGCAAATGGATAGAAGTAGTCAACCAAGAGAAAGGCTGTTACAAGAAGGAGCAGAGGGTCTTTCGGATCAAGAATTGTTGGCCATTTTACTAAGAACTGGGACCAGGCAGAATCCTGTTTCTGTCTTAGCATCAAAGATACTAGAAGAATTGGGCGATATATCACGTTTGAGACAATTCTCTCTCGAAGAGTTGCAACAATTAAAGGGAATTGGTCCGACGAAGGCTATAGAGTTTAAGGCGATGATTGAGTTGGGGCGTAGGATCAAGTATTACCAAGAAGTGAAGGACCATCAAATCCTAAGTAGTCGGGATCTAGCCAAGCAATTAATGTTAGATATTGGGGGTAATCCCCAAGAACACTTATTAGCCCTTTACCTGAACACACAAAATAAGATTATTAGACGAAAAACAATTTTTATCGGAAGTGTTAATCGGAGTATAGCTGAACCAAGAGAGATATTGCACTACGCTATAAAATATATGGCCACCTCCATTATTATTGCGCATAACCATCCCTCAGGTGTCGTATTGCCCAGCACAAATGATATTCATTTTACCAATGGCCTTAAAAAGTCATGTGAGATTGTAGGGATTCATCTCTTGGACCACATCATTGTAGGAGGTCAGGATTATTATAGTTTTCGAGAAGAAGAGGCTGATTGGATCTTAAAAAACTAGCAATAAAAAAGGCGTAGAGAAACCAATTCTTTACTCCTTTTATTTATGATGGATTCATGAGCTCTTGTCCTCATAGGTCAGTTACTTTTTCGCATGAAATACAGTAAGGTCTGTAATTCACTTGTCAAATCAACATATTGAACGACTACATCTTTCGGAACAGAGAGATTGACAGGTGAAAAGCTGAGAATCCCCTTGATCCCAGCATCAGTCAGCAAATTTGCAACTTCTTGAGCCTTGTTACTGGGGACAGACAAAATGGCTGTTTGGACATTTTCACTTTTAATGTGTTTTTTCAATTGGGAAATGGCATAAATAGGAATGTTATCATCGATTGTCCCAATACTAGGGTGATCGTCCACTTCAAAAGCCATGATAATTTTCATTTTATTGCGTTCATGAAAACGGTAGTGCAGTAAGGCCCGTCCCATATTTCCGACACCTACTAGGATGACATTTGTAATGGAATTATCATTTAGAATTTCCGCAAAAAAGTTCATCAATTTTTGGACATCATAACCAAACCCACGACGGCCTAATTCTCCAAAATAAGAAAAATCTCTTCGAACAGTAGCAGAGTCAATTCCGATAGCTTCTGCAATTTCTTTCGAGCTTGCTTTTTCGATATTTTCAGAGTGAAATCGCTTAAAAATCCTGTAATAAAGTGAGAGACGCTTGGCAGTTGCACGAGGAATATTTTTTCGTTTTTCAAAAGAATCATCTCCGTTTTCTAGTTCTTACTTTTATTTTAAATGAAGATTGTGAAAAAATCAACACTTTTAATTGACAAATCAAATATACCGAATAAATATCAATCGTCTGAAAATACTGAATAAAAGCAAAAATAAAATATTGATTAATATAACTCTATCTAGGTTTAAAAATGATATTTATAGCAAAAACAGAATATTTTTTGAAAAAATACACATTTTTGCTTTACAAGGTCATAATCATATGATAGAATAAATTTATAATCTTTTAAGAAAACTTTAAGTAGTTTTTGTTGAAGGGAGTCAATATGAAGATTAAAACAGCATTAAAAATTTCGGGAATTACCCTTTTATCTGTCGCTTTTTTAGCGGCGTGTGGAAATCAAAATTCAAAATCAAGTAGTTCAACAGATACCTCCTCATTTGCAGATAGCGTGACCAATGATGGGTCTGTTATTAACGGAGGGCAATTAAACTATGCCATTGTCGATTCAGCAGGTTCAACAGGATTATTCATTGATGAATTGACATCTAGTACCGTTGATGCGACGTTTGGTGGATTTGTGGATGAAAGTATGTTTGGGACAGATGCCAATCGTCAATTAGATGATTCTGGTCTAGCCAAGGCTGAATTTGATGAAGCATCGAAGACGGTTACCGTATCCTTGACAGGGAAAGATTACAAGTGGTCAGACGGCCAACCATTCACCATTGATGATTATATCTTTACTATCGAGCAAATGGGAAGCAAGGATTACACAGGTGTGCGTTATGATGATGGTTTCTCAAGTATAGTTGGAATGGCGGATTACCATGACGGAAAAGCATCTACAATTTCAGGTATTGAAAAGGTGGATGATTATACAGTCAAACTCAAATATGAAGAGTTCAATCCTTCTATGACCTATGGTAGTTGGTTGCCAAGCTATGTGACCCCGAAACATATTTTCCAAAACATCCCTGTGAAAGATTGGGAAACGAGTGAGTATGCTCGGACCAACAAGGTGGTTGGAATGGGACCATATAAGATCAAATCCATCGTATCTGGGGAGTCCGTTGTCTATGAAGCGAACGAAAACTACTATAAAGGGAAACCAAAAATCTCAACCTTGAAAGTAGACGTTGTTTCACCAGATACCATTGCTTCAGAAATGCAGGCAGGGAATTATGATATTGCTGAAGTTCCTGCGGATCAGTATGAACAGTTTACAGGCTTTAACAATATTGATTTGCTAGGTTCACAATCGAATACCCTCCATTATCTTGGTTTTAAACTTGGTAAAATCGAAAATGGCAAACGTGTCATGAACCCAAGCGCAAAACTTTCGGATGTCCGTTTACGTCAAGCGATTTCTTATGCACTAGATAACAAAACTGCTGGTCAAAGTCTCTTTAATGGTCTATGGACCCCTGCAAATTCTTTGGAAATCTCATTCTTTGGGGATTTGCATGATAGTGAATTAGCAGGCTATACCTATGATGTAGATAAGGCGAAGCAATTGTTAGACGAAGCTGGATATAAGGATACCAACAATGATGGTTATCGTGAAGATCCAAATGGGAAAGCCTTTACGATTAGTTTGGCAGCACCACAACGTGGAGATAGCTTTGAAGCCTTGATCCAAGATTATATTCAAAAATGGGAAGCAGTTGGTTTGAAGGTTGAATTGTATACCGGTAAGACTATGGAAAGAAATGCTTTCTACGATGAAGTTCCGAAAGATAATACGACCATTGATATGTATCTTGGAGCTTTTGGTACAGGATATGATCCAGCCCCTCTGGGACTTTGGGGACCATCTATTACCAATATGAACTATACTGGCTACGTATCTGATAAGAATACAGAATTATTGAACAAGTTGGTTTCAACAGAGTCTATGGATAAGGACAAGCGGATCGCAAACTATAAAGAATGGCAACAATATGCCTTTGATGAAGATTTTGCAACTCCATTATTTGAAGTCTATTCTGTTACGGCTGTAAATAAACGGGTGAAATACTTTGATGTGATTCCAGGTTCGAAAAAAGCAAGCATGGAAAAACTGGAATTGGTTGCAAATACTGGTGTCGCTTCAAAATAAACCGAATCGGTAAGATAGTATCTCTATCATAAAAGGACTTGCTGGTCATTATTCCCTAAATGGCCGGCAAGTCCTATTTTGTCAAAAAAACTGTAAGGAAACGAATGGGCATCCGTTTCTTTACAGTTTTTTATTTTGATTTGGGATCAATGGATTTTAGAAATGGATATAAATCACCGATGAGTCCGTGATATCCCAAATTTTTTCCATCTAAGGTAAGAGATTGAACCGGTAAATTATCTGGGAGGGTTACACAGCCAGAGAAAGCTAGAAGCATTTCATCCAGATCATGATAGCGAACAACTCGGTTTACTTTATAGTTATCCTGATACTGTAATTCGTACATCAAGCTTGCTCCTTTTCAAAGATATCCCGATCTACTAAGCTATCCATGAGGAAGTAGAATTTTTCTTGAATAACCGGGTTTGCATCTTTTTTAAAGAGATTTACCAGATGAAGACCAGACTTATCAGTGATATTGATTTTAAAACCTGTCAAGTCCTTGTTAATGATGATTTTTAATAAAAAACCATTTCCTGAATTGGGAACTTCCTCAAGCATGCGACTCAATTGAAAGTTTCCGACTTTTGTCTCTTCAAAGGTATTGTCTTTTAAGGTATATCGCTTGATGTTAGGGCTAATGGTGTATGTGAAATCACAATCTTTTAGGTGTACATGAGAATCAAAGGCCATTAATTTTCTCCTAGAATTTGGTGTAAGGTATCAATGAGTTGTTGGACTTCATTGAGCGTATTATGGGCTGAAAAACTAATCCGAATCGACTCTTTCAAACGTGGGGACTGCTTTCCGTATAAGGATGTTAGAACATGACTTTCTTGAACGACGCCAGCTGTACAAGCGGATCCGCTTGAAACTGCGATTCCAGCTAAATCGAGTTGCACCAGTAATTGGTCATTGCTTTTACCTGGAAATCCGATGTTCAAGACATAAGGAAGGTGTTCACCGGTTTCATTTAGATAGAAGCGGTGTTGTGGTAAACTTTCTAAAACGAATTGTTTCAAGCGTTGGACTGTTTCGAAATTTTCAACTTGATGATCAAGAGATTCTTGAAGAGCAGTGGCCATGGCACTAATCGAGGGAAGGTCTTCTGTACCTGCTCGATGCCCCCGTTCTTGTTTTCCCCCGTGGATGAGGGGATCAAATTGAAGCTGTTTCGCATATAGAAAGCCTGTTCCTTTAGGTCCGTGAAATTTATGGGCAGATGCAGATAAAAAATCAATGTGATATTTTTCTGGAGTCAAGTCAATCTTTCCGATGGCTTGCACCGCATCGACATGAAAGACAGCTTGATGATTTTGTAGGAGCTGACCGATTTCTTGGATTGGAAGAAGAAGTCCGGTTTCATTATTGGCAAACATGGTGGAAACTAGAATTGTATCCGGTCGGATGGCATCTCTGACTTGATCCGCATGGATTTGACCTTCGATGGGTTCAAGAAGGGTTACCTGAAAGCCAAATCTGCTTTCTAAGTAGGATAGGGTATGTAAGACAGAATGATGTTCCAGAGTAGTTGAGATGATGTGTTTTCCCAGGTGTTGATGAGCAAGGGCATAGCCTTTAATTGCTATATTATTGGCTTCTGATGCCCCAGAAGTAAAATAAACCTGATCTGGTTGAACAGCTAATAAGCGAGCAATCGTTTCTCTGGATTGGCGTAAAATCCGATTGCCTTCACGTCCTGCGCTATGGATGCTCGAAGCATTTCCAAAGGAGTTCCGTGCCACTTTCTGATAATTATCAAGGGCAGCTTCTGACATAGCTGTCGTTGCAGCATTATCTAAATAAATCATAGAATTCTCTTCTTATGCTTTGGGTTTATAGTTGAAAAGGGGACTGACTGGTTTGTGCTCATGGATGTTTAATAGAGCCTCAGCCAATAGTTTACTAGATGTGATATATTTGATTTGTTTAGGTAGTTTTTCCTTGCAGGAAACGGAATCTGTCACAACAATTTCTTCAATAGGAGCTTGGTCAAGCAGTTCTGCAGCCCCTCCAGCAAATAATCCGTGACTAGCAACAGCATATACTTCAACGGCGCCATTTTCTTTGATAAGCTTGGCAGCTTCTGAGAAAGTGCGACCGGTATTTAGGATATCGTCGATGATAATGGCTTTTTTTCCAGAGACGTCCCCAATGATATAGCCAGAATCGCGACTCGAATCATCGTCTGCATAGTCGACAATAGCAATTGGTGCATCAAGGTATTCTGCAAGACTACGAGCGCGTTTCACCCCGGAATTTTTAGGGCTAACCACAACGACATCAGAACCGGTGAGGCCAGCATTGATGTAATGTTCTGCGAACATTGGCATGGTCAACAGGTTATCAACAGGAATGTCGTAGAAACCTTGTACTTGAGCAGCATGCAGATCTAAGGTAACGACCCGTTCCACACCAGCTTTTACCAACATATTTGCGACGAGTTTTGCGGTGATTGGTTCTCTAGAAGCAGCGATACGATCCTGGCGTGCGTAGCCAAAATAAGGAGTGACGACTGTCACTGTTCGAGCGCTGGCACGCTTACATGCATCCACCATGATCAACAGTTCCCAAAGGTGATCATTTACAGGGTAAGAAGTGGATTGGATAATGTAGACGTCCACTCCACGCACGCTCTCTTCGATATTGATTTGAATTTCTCCATCAGAAAACTGACGGGAAGATAATTTCCCAAGAGGGATTCCGGATTCCTGGGAAATTTTTTCTGCAAGGTCACGGTTAGCGTTCAGACTAAAAAGTTTAATCGATTTATCGCAATAAGGTTCTACCATTTTCTGTCTCCTTTACTTCAATACTCCTATTTTACCAAAAATTAGGAGATTTATCAGCATCCAAATAAAACATAAAAAGCTTCATTTTGACAAAGTCTTAGTAGGATGGTGGTTGGCTAGCTTCGATGCTAAACGAGCGACTTTGCTACTCGCATATTTAAAGTGAATGTTTTCTTTCTGTAAAAATTGTTCGAAATCCTTCTTGCCAGAAATAGCATCTTCAACTTCAAGTTCTAATTCGTAGTCAATCTGATCTTCATAGTGGTTTTCATCGAGTGCCATCAGTCCGATGGAGGTTTGCTTTTCCCTCCGAACGGTCGTGAGATGCCCCCAGATAGCTAATTGATCGATCGGAATCTTCCGTTCGAGTAACATCTCTTTGATGGGACCGTCGGGGAGGATGAAGGTTTGGATTAGGACATCGGCTTCTAGTGAGGTTAGAGCTTGGTTGTATTCTTGATTCCCAACACGAGCAGCTGTTTTTAAGGTCAACTCTGCCCCTTTTGGAAGGGTGCGAATCCGCAGAGAAGATTTTTCTTGCTTCATGATGCGATTGGGACTATCGATGTAAAAGTTTGTTTGACGAATCGGTGTCACATCCTCAAAAGTT
>NZ_KQ969506.1:481801-539274 GCF_001578875.1 Streptococcus sp. DD13 | reverse complement strand
AAGCCGACTAAATTCTGACTGGCTTAGTAAGGTTTTGTACTCAATTTCTAAGTGATTCATTTTTAATAGAGAGAAACCCCTTTCATATGGTATAATTATCTTTGTGCTAATTCTATAAAAAAATGGAGAAAATGACAAGAAAGGAGAAAAATGGATATCAATTGGGAAGAATTCTTGGATCCTTATATCCAAGCTGTTGGAGAATTAAAAATTAAATTACGCGGTATTCGTAAGCAGTTTCGGAAACAAAATCTTCATTCCCCTATCGAATTTGTGACAGGACGTGTCAAGCACGTCGATTCGATTTTAGAGAAAATGGCTCTTCGACATATTCGCCCAGAGCGGCTGGCCGAAGAGATGCAAGATATTGCTGGATTGCGCATCATGGTGCAGTTTGTGGATGACATACCTGAAATATTGGCAATTTTGCGGAAACGAAAAGATATGACCATTGTCAGTGAAAGAGATTATATCAGCAACATGAAAGAATCGGGTTATCGGTCTTATCATGTGATTATTGCTTATCCAGTAGATACCATTAATGGGAATAAAACGGTTCTGGCGGAGATTCAATTGCGGACCTTATCGATGAATTTCTGGGCGACGATTGAACATTCTCTGAATTATAAATACAAGGGAAATTTTCCGGCTGATATTAAGGAGCGGTTGGAAAAGACAGCGAGGATTGCCAGTCAGTTGGATGAAGAGATGAGGCAAATTCGAGATGATATACAGGAGGCTCAAGCGATGTTTGACCCCGCTTATCGGAAGATAGAAGATGGGGTGGGCAATAGCGATGATCAAGATGAAGAATACAGATAGAAAAAAAATAGCTCTGATGAGCAGTAGAAACCCAAGGAGCCAAGAAGTTTCGAAGGAGTTATTTGAAAAACTCAAACAAGAAAATTTTATCTTGACGCCTAAAAATCCAGATATTGTGATTTCAATCGGAGGAGATGGGATGCTGCTGTCTGCTTTTCACAAATACGAAAATATCTTGGATCGGGTAAGGTTTGTTGGAGTGCATACTGGACACCTTGGTTTTTATACAGATTACCGGGATTTCGAAGTAGATCAACTGATTGAGAATTTAAAATTAGATTCAGGATCTAAGGTTGCCTATCCGATATTGAATGTTCGGGTGCACTTAAAGAATGGGAAGGTCATCTCGTCACGAGCTCTGAATGAAGCAACTCTCAAACGCCTGTCAAAAACGATGGTGGCCGATATCTCCATTAATCAGGTTCCATTTGAACGTTTTCGAGGAGATGGGATAGCTGTTTCAACACCAACGGGCTCAACTGCTTATAATAAATCTTTGGGAGGAGCTGTCTTGCATCCCACCATCGAAGCCTTGCAGATTGCAGAAGTAGCAAGTTTGAACAATCGGGTTTATCGGACTTTGGGCTCTTCAATCGTCGTTCCCAAAAAGGATAAAATTGTCATCACGCCCATTCACTCAGACCGTTATTCCTTATCTGTCGACAATCGGACGTTTGTCTATGACAATATTGATTTTGTCGAATATGTGATTGACAGCAATAAAATACATTTCTTAGCGAGTCCTAGTCACACCAGCTTTTGGAACCGTGTCAAGGATGCTTTTATAGGTGAGGTCGAATAATGCAGTTTGACTTCATCGCAGATCAGCATACCAAGATCAAAACGTTTTTAAAAAAACACGATGTTTCCAAAGCTCTTTTGGCCAAGATTAAATTTGAGGGAGGAGATATCCGAGTCAATGGTGTGACACAAAATGCCATTTACCTATTGGATATTGGAGATCGTGTGACCATTATCATCCCGAGTGAAGAGGATAAAAGTGGGAGCTTGCAAGCCATTGACTTTCCTTTGGAGATTGTCTATGAAGATGACCATTTTTTGGTATTAAATAAACCAGTTGGTTATGCTTCTATTCCGAGCATCTTGCATTCCTCGACGATGGCCAATTTTGTAAAAGGCTATTATATCCGTCAGGGGTATGAAAACAAGCAGGTGCATATCGTAACACGCTTGGACCGGGATACATCTGGTCTCATGCTTTTTGCCAAACATGGCTATGCACATGCGAGGCTAGATAAACAATTGCAGGCCAAAAAAATTCACAAACGATATTTTGCATTGGTGAAAGGGAGTGGTATAATAGAGGACAAGGGTGAAATTATTGCTCCGATAGGTCGTCCGAAAGATTCAATCATTACTCGACAAGTTATGTCGGATGGGAAATATGCCCATACATCCTACGAACGGCTTCAATCTTGGGGAAATATTCATTTAGTTGATATCCAACTTCATACGGGACGGACTCATCAGATTCGGGTTCACTTTGCTCACATAGGTTTTCCCTTATTAGGAGATGACTTATATGGAGGGAGTATGAAAGAAGGAATTGAACGACAGGCACTTCATTGCCACCAGTTAACATTTATCAATCCATTTGAGGATAAGAAACTTATCTTAGAAAGTCCTATCCCTACTGATTTTCAAACGGTGATAGAACAACTTAATGTAGAAGGAGAAACTTATGGAAATTCGTAGTCTTTTTGGTGAACTTAGAGGGAAAATCGTCGGCCAAAATTTAAAAATTGTCTTGCCAGAAGGGGATGATGAGCGGGTCCTTCGGGCTGCAGCTCGCTTAAAGTTTGAAGGTTTGTGCGAACCTATCGTTTTAGGAGAGCGTCAAGCAATCACAGACTTGCTGGCTAGCCTTGGTTTTTCAAGTCCTGAATTTGACATTATCAACCCAGAAGAATACGCTGGATTCGAGGATATGAAGAAAGTGTTCTTGGAGTTGCGCAAAGGGAAAGTTAATGAAGAAGATGCGGATGCAATCTTGCGTGATGTGAACTATTTTGGTGTCATGTTGGTACAGATGGGATTGGCCGATGGGATGGTTTCAGGTGCGTCTCATTCCACTGCGGACACAGTTCGTCCAGCTCTTCAAATCATTAAGACCAAACCAGGTGTTTCACGGACTTCAGGTGTCTTCTTGATGATTAAGGAAGACAAACAGTTTCTCTTTGGGGATTGTGCAATCAATATCGATCCAGATGCGCAAACCTTGGCTGAAATTGCGATTAACTCGGCTTCAACAGCAAAAACTTTTGGAATTGATCCAAAGATTGCCATGGTGTCCTATTCCACTTTGGGATCAGGTTCAGGACCAAAAGTTGAAAAAGTAGTCGAAGCAACAAAAATAGCAAAAGAATTGCGTCCAGACTTAGTCTTAGACGGAGAATTGCAAATGGATGCAGCCTTATCAGAAAGCACTGCCCGTATCAAGGCGCCAAATAGTCCAGTAGCTGGCCAGGCGAATGTCATCATTTTCCCGGGTATCGAAGCAGGGAATATCGCTTATAAAACAGCCGAGCGTTTAGGTGGATTTGATGCTGTTGGACCAGTCCTTCAGGGATTGAAAAAACCAGTAAATGACTTATCTCGTGGCTGTAGTGCAGAAGATGTTTATAAACTTGCTATTATTACGGCAGCACAAGCTTTGGATGTTGAATAAATGAAATTTTTCCTACAATATTTTAAGCAGTATAAGAAAGAAACGATTCTAGGACCCTTATTTAAGCTTCTAGAAGCTTGTTTTGAACTCGTTGTTCCCTTAGTCATTGCCGCAATTGTAGACAATATCATCCCTCATAGCAACCGACCTAGTTTGGTTGCTATGATTTTATTGTTGGTACTTTTTGCTAGCATTGGGATTACGGTGTCTTTAATTGCCCAGTATTTTTCAGCAAAAGCAGCTGTTGGAGTCACCAAGGAGTTGACACACGATCTCTATCAAAAGGTCTTGTCACTTCCAAAGTCCAGTCGAGATGAGATTTCGGCGGATAGCTTATTAAACCGCTTGACAAGCGACGCTCTGCAGATTCAGACAGGGATCAATACCTTTTTAAGGCTTTTTTTAAGAGCACCCATTGTGGTTTTTGGCGCATTTTTAATGGCTTTTTTCATTAGCCCTAGCCTTTCTCTTTTATTTCTCGTGATGATCCTGACTTTGACAGGTATTATCGCTTTTATTTCTTGGATTTCCAATCGCTATTATGCTCGCCTACGAAAACAATTAGATCGCTTAGTCGGTTTAGTTAGGGAAAATGTACTGGGGATTCGCGTCATTCGGGCTTTTGGACAGGAAGAACGTGAAATTCAGACTTACACGACGGAAAATCAAGCCTATCTCCAAATCCAAACAAAAGCCAATTATTGGTCTTCTATTCTTTCACCAGCAACTTTTATTGTCGTTAACGGCACCTTACTGTTGCTGATTTATCAAGGAAATGTAGCAATTGGATCAGGACTCTTGGAACAAGGGAGCTTAGTAGCGCTCACCAACTATCTCTCACAAATCTTGGTGGAACTTGTCAAGATGGTAACGACTGTTTCAACGATGAATCAGACCTATATTAGTCTGAAGAGGGTGAAGGAAGTTTTCCAATTGGAATCCGAAAATCTAGACCAGGACTTGCCTGTTTCAAAAGCTCCTCAATCGAGTGACCAGATAGAAATAAAGGGCTTAAGTTTTGCCTATCCTCACGCAGCAGAAGAAGCTTTAAAAAATGTCTCCTTTAAGCTTTCCAATCACCAATTTATGGGAGTGATTGGAAGTACTGGATCAGGAAAATCTACTCTGGTCCAATTACTCTTGCATCTTTATCCTGCTAGTAAGGGTGAAGTGTTGGTCTATAAAGATGGGCGAAGTCCTCGGAGTCTAAGAGAATGGCGGCAGCTGTTTGCCATTGTCCCTCAACAAGCTCAACTTTTTAGTGGAACTGTTCGTTCCAATCTTACTTTAGGATTAGATAGAGAAAAAATTAGTGATGAACAAATCTGGAACGCTTTGCGAATAGCTCAGGCGGCAGATTTTATCGCTCAAAAAGATGGTTTGGATACGGTTGTGGAAGCATTTGGCCGGAATTTCTCCGGGGGACAACGGCAACGGTTGACAATCGCGCGTGCCTTATTGCATCCTGCGCCCATCCTACTCTTGGATGATTCAACATCTGCTTTAGACTATCTGACGGAAAGTAAGTTGTTGTCAGCGATTCGAAAGGAACTTCCCGAAAAGAGTCTTATTATGATCTCACAGCGAACGAATAGTCTCAAGCAAGCCGATCAAATTCTTGTGTTAGACAAGGGACAGCAAGTTGGTTTGGGACGGCATGAAGAATTATTGAAAGAATCTTCTGTTTACAAGGAAATTGACGCATCCCAACACAGTCGGAAGGAGGAAGCATGAGAAAACGAACAAAATCGTCTTCAGGGACTTTAAATAAGCTGTTTAAACGCTTGTATAAACATCCAGTTCAACTAATCCTCATCTTGTTCTTGACAGTTGCCCAAGTATCGCTTACCGTTTTTCTTCCGATTTTACTTGGACGTGCGATTGATACCGTTATCCTACCCCATAATGTTTCCTTACTAGGGAATATTTTGGGACAAATGTTCATCGTAATTGGATTGAACACCTTGATTCAATGGATCAATCCTATTCTCTGTAACCGATTGATTTATCAAATGGTGGCTGAGCTACGCCAAGAAGTATTTGAAAAGATTCACCAACTTCCCTTATCCTATATCGATCGACAAAGTGTCGGGGATGTCGTTGCCAGAATTTCCAGCGATAGTGAGCAATTAACAAATGGTCTTTTGATGATCTTTAATCAGTTTATTGTTGGGGTTTTAACGATTGTATTCACCATCTTTACAATGGCTGAATTAGATATGTTGATGATGGTATTAGTAGTGGCTCTGACGCCTTTGTCTTTATTTATCGCTCGTTATATTGCTCAAAAAAGCTATCTTCTCTATCGTCACCAAACGAGCTCGAGAGGAGAGCAGGCCAAGTTGTTAGAGGAATCCATTGGACAGCTGACCTTGATTCAGTCTTTTAATGCTCAAGAACAGTTGAATGGACAATTTCAGACCATCAATCAAACCTATGCCAATTATTCACAGTCGGCTATTTTTGCCTCTTCAACGATTAATCCAACTACCCGATTTGTTAATGCCCTGATCTACGCACTGTTAGCGGGCATTGGGGCCTTACGGATTATGTCAGGGAGTTTCACAGTTGGTGCACTGACTACCTTTCTTAGTTATGCTAGTCAGTATACCAAGCCCTTCAACGATATCTCTTCTGTGCTTTCGGAGTTACAGAGTGCACTTGCTTGTGCAGAGCGATTATTCGATATTGTCGAGCAAGAAGTGATTGCTGAAGTAGGAGAAGGAAAATTCGAATTGGACCAGATTCAAGGTCATGTCGCTTTCGAAAACGTTTCTTTTTCCTACCAAAAGGGTAAAGAGCTTATCAATAACTTGAACCTTGATATTCCTGCAGGTTCGAAAGTAGCCATTGTTGGACCAACCGGGGCAGGGAAGTCTACCTTGATTAACCTACTCATGCGGTTTTACGATATTGACTCTGGAGTAATTACTCTAGATGGACACAATATTGCCAACTACAGTCGTAGTTCCCTTCGGTCTCTGGTTGGGATGGTTTTGCAAGAAACCTGGTTAAAGGAGGCGACAGTCTATGAGAATATCGCATATGGCTATCCCAATGCTACACCGGAGTTGGTGAAAGAAGCAGCGATTGCGGCCAATGCAGACTTTTTTATTCGACAATTACCTCAAGGATACGATACCTATTTGTCTGATGCAGGTGCTTCTTTATCTCAAGGGCAAAGACAGTTACTAGCGATTGCTCGTGTCTTTGTGAAACTCCCCAAAATATTGATATTGGATGAAGCAACGTCATCCATTGATACAAGGACAGAAATCCTTATCCAAGAGGCTTTTGAAACGCTTATGAAGGGTCGTACCAGCTTCATCATTGCTCACCGATTGTCTACGATTCAATCAGCGGATCTCATCTTGGTTATGGTGAATGGAACGATCGTGGAACAAGGGAACCATCACTCTCTCATGGAGGCAAAAGGCGTCTATTATCAAATGCAAAAGAGTCAAGGGAGTCTGCAAAATGATGAAGAGAACCATTAAATCAGATTTTGAAGAAAACATGAAGGCTCGAAAACCATGGAACAAAAGGAATCTGCTCATAGGAGGCAGTTTCCTTCTTTTTGCCCTCTTGCTAACTCTACCAGACCTCCTTAGAGGAGGAGTTTTGCTAGGAGATGATTTTATCTTTCATTACAATCGTTTCTATGACAGTATGATGCAATGGAAGGAAGGTGCAGGTTCATCTTTTCTCTCGCTGTATGGTTTTCAGCAGTCAGGGCGCATGATCAATGTCCTCTACGGTCCGCTTTTTGCGAGTATCCAGGGACTCGTCCTATTATTAGCGGGTTCGTGGTTTCGTTATTACCTCTTGTCTAATCTCCTCTTGTCTGTCTCGGCATCCTGTAGCTTGTTTCTTTTTCTTCAGGTGGCAAAGATTCCCAGAAAGATTGCATTTCCCCTATCTGTTTTGATCCTGACAACCTATAGTGTGCAGTATTGGTGGGTCAACCAAGGATTCACGAGTTGGGCTCTAGCTTTCTTCCCTCTCTGTCTGATTGAGCCAATCAAAGCGATCCAAACTAAAGAAATCAGACCAGTACAAATCGCTCTATCGATAAGCTGGATGCTCCAAATCCACATGTTATCTGCATTGTTTTTGATTCTTGCTTATAGTGTAATTTATTTTAATCTCTTCATCAGAAGTCATCAAAAAGGGCGTTTTTTTAAAAAAATCTTACGATCCTTCGTGATTTTCTTGTTTTTGACCCTTAATATTTGGCTACCTTATCTACAGATTAGTCAGTCAAACCAGCTCGTCAGTCCGTTTATCAATCGAAATTTTGTACACAACACCATCACGGATGCGAATTTTTCCTTGATGACTTACCCTTTCTTTTTTGTCTTTCTTTTAATCGGTGTTTGGTTTTACGCTTTGTTTCAATGGAAGAAGGGAGATAAGGTCTTTCGCCTGGCGCTTGTTTTGTTTTCCTTATTTTTTCTTATGGCGAGCAATGTTTTCCCTTGGCAATTCGTTGCAGGAAAAGGGATTAAGGCGATTGAATTGTTGCAATTTCCATTTCGATTTTTCCTTTATGCGATTATTTTTTTCTTTCTATTAGCAGGGAAGGTATTTTCAAATCTTAAGCAGTATCGTTTGGTTCAAGTATTTTTATGGGGAACGGTCGTATTGGGCATTTCCGCTAGTCTATGGACACATTGGGAGCGCCTAGATCAGACCTATTTTTCTGATCAATTTTTGGAGAATCAAGCCAATAGTATCATTTCCTCAGATAAAGTAGGCTTAAGAAAGGCCCTCCATTCGAATGATTTAGGTCAGTTTTTGACACTCGTTCAGAATGCCTCGCCTGATTATCTTCCCCAGTATAATAGCAAATGGACCAAAGATGGCTTGGGCAATACAGCTTCTTATCGCTTTTATGTATTGGAAAATCAAAATGGATTTCATAAAGAAGTGAAGGGACAAGAACTAAGCCTAACATGGGAATCTGCTCAAGCAGAAGAACGTGTCCTTCCCTTGGTTGTTTATCACGAATCTAAGATCATTCTGGATCAGAAGGATACCGATCCATCTTCCCTGAAGCTTACACAGATTGGAAATCCTATTATATCGTCCAGTCCTGGCCGGCACCAGCTGATCCTTTCCTATCGTTCCAGTTATGCTTATGATATTCTTTCCTGGATTGTTTTTGCTAGTAATGGAGCCAGTTTGCTCTATTTATGGCGACATAGGAAGCATGAAAAATAAGGGATGCTCCTAGATAGAAAATATCGGAATAAAGAAAGTGGCTGAAAAGTCACTTTCTTTATTCCTGTTTTTAACTATGGTATACTAGCATTATGATAAACTTTAGTGACTATGGCATAGAAATGTGGCCTGAGGAGCGGATTGAAGCATTTCGAAAGAAACTTCTTTCGTGGTATCATGAGCATAAACGGGATCTTCCCTGGCGGAGAACGCAAGATCCCTATGCTATTTGGGTATCTGAGATTATGCTCCAACAAACAAGGGTCGATACTGTGATTCCCTACTATGAACGATTTTTGAATTACTTGCCTACAGTTCATGATTTAGCCCATGCATCAGATGACTTGCTTTTAAAATTATGGGAGGGTCTGGGATATTATTCGCGTGTTCGCAATATGAAAGAAGCAGCTCAACAAATCCTCGAACGCCATGGGGGACAATTTCCCTCTCGCCATGAGGACATCGCTCGCTTAAAGGGGATTGGACCCTATACAGCTGGGGCTATTTCCAGTATTGCCTTTGGACTTCCGGAACCAGCTGTTGATGGAAATGTCATGCGCGTGGTTAGTCGTTTATTTGAAGTAGACTACGATATCGGAATTCCAAGTAATCGAAAGATTTTTCAATCCATTATGGAGGTTTTAATTGACCCTCATTATCCTGGCGATTTTAATCAAGCTATGATGGATTTAGGTTCTGATATCGAATCTCCGGTGAATCCTCGTCCAGAGGAAAGCCCGGTGAAAGATTTTAGTGCAGCCTATCAGCATGGGACAATGGACCGTTATCCTATCAAAGCCCCTAAAAAAAGGCCCATTCCTCAACGACTCCAGGCGCTAATTATCCGCAATGAACAAGGTGAGTTTCTCCTAGAAAAAAATGAAGAAAAGGGCTTGTTATCCGGTTTTTGGCATTTTCCCCTTTTCGAGCTTCAAGGTCATTCGGACGATTCAAAGGAAGCAGGCGAGTCTGCCATTGTTTTTTCAGAACAAAGAGATGTGAAGAAGTGGTTTGCTTCAACCTACGGGCTGGAGATAGACTGGGAGGAAAACGTATATCCGAAAGTTCAACATATCTTTAGCCACCGGAAGTGGACGATTGAGATTTTGAGTGGCCTTTCAAAAAAAGAATGCCCTAACAGCCCTCATCTAAAGTGGGTTTCTGTGTCCGATTTTCATGAGTATCCCTTTGCAAAACCACAACATAAAATGTGGGATGCCTTTCGACAAGGAGAAAGAATAGAATGAACGATCAAAAAATCAAGATTGTATTTGTATGTCTGGGGAATATTTGTAGAAGTCCCATAGCTGAGTTTGTTATGAAATCCCTTCTAGGTGATCGTTGTGCGATTGAAAGCCGTGCAACCTCTAGTTGGGAGCATGGAAATCCTATTCATTCCGGTAGTCAAGAAGTGATGAAAGAGCACGGAATTTCGTTTGATAGCTCAAAATCATCTCAGCAGATTGATTTGGTCGATTTTTCGCATTTTGATTACATCATTGGGATGGATCAGTCTAACCTGCGTGATCTAAAGCAGATGGCTCCCCAGTCACTTCATCATAAGATTTATGCTTTTTCGGAGCAAGATATTCCTGATCCCTGGTATACAGGAGACTTTCAAGAAACCTATGATCTCATTGTACAGGGCTGTCAGGATTGGAAGAGCCGTCTGTCCAAGTCCCATCATTTTTAATTGACTAGTCTTAGCATTTGAAACTTTATTGAAGATCAAGTTCTGTACTTTACAGGACCTGGTCTTTTTCTATCCAATAGAGCATCAAAAAACCCCAATATTAGAAAACAGTGTCTAACATTGGGGTGTGACATGGAACGTGTCAGTGCTTATCCAATAAATGTGTTTATTTCAGCTTCAATTGCTGCGATTTTATCCTGGGCGTCTTGATTGTCTTGTCCGATGGTTGCAAGATAAAATTTATTTTAGGTTCAGTACCCGAAGGACGAACAGCGATCCAAGATCCATCTGCCAACGTATATTTGAGGACATTGCTTGGAGGAGTGGTTAGTTTTTCAACACCTTGAGCTGAACGAGCTGTCTGCTCTAAGAAGTCTTCTACTTTGACTACTTGTGATTGGTTGAAGTGTTGAGGTGGAGTCGTTCTAAATTTATCCATAATGGCTTTGATTTGCGCTGCCCCATCTACTCCAGAGAGTGTGACAGAGATGGTTTTTTCAGCGAAATAACCGTATTCCCGGTAAATTTCGTCTATGCCATCTGCCAAAGTCATTCCACGAGAACGGTAGTAGGCTGCAATTTCAGCAACAATTAGAACAGCTTGAATGGCATCCTTGTCTCGAACAAAAGGTTTAATTAAATAGCCGAAACTTTCTTCAAACCCAAACATATAGGTGTAATTGTTGACATCCTCGAACTCTTGGATTTTCTCTCCGATAAATTTAAATCCTGTAAGGACGTTAAACATCTGCGCACCGTAGCTTTCAGCAATCTTCGTAACAAGATCTGTAGAAACGATAGATTTGCACAGAGCAGCATTTTCAGGCAATGTCCCTGCTGATTTGTGAGCTTCCAGAATGTATTTAGCAATCAGAGCACCAATTTGATTGCCTGAAAGATTCAAGTAGCTACCATCTGGTTGGCGAATCTCAACTCCAAGTCTATCAGCATCCGGATCAGTTGCAACAAGAACATCCGCATCGACCTTTCTTCCTAATTCTTCCGCAAGGGCAAAGGCGGATTGGCTTTCTGGATTAGGCGATTTTACGGTCGAGAAGTCTGCATCTGGAATCGCTTGAGACTCAACGACCTGAACTGCAGCAAATCCAGCTTGAGCGAGGGCACGACGAGCTAACATTTCTCCAGTTCCGTGTAGTGGCGTATAGACAATTTTCATGTCTTGTCCGTATTCTTGAATCAAGGAAGGGTTAATAGTGACGGATTTGACTTCTTTCAAATACTCGGCGTCAATCTCTTCACCAATCACCTGAATCAGTCCTTGTGCTTTACTTTCTTCTAAGTCAGCGAGCGCGATGGTAAAGGGCTGTTGAATAGCACGGATATAGTCCGTTAAAGCATCAGCATCTTGAGGGGGCATTTGTCCACCGTCTTCTCCGTATACTTTATAGCCATTGAAAGGTGCTGGATTGTGACTAGCTGTAATCATAATCCCAGCAGTGGTTTTTAAGTGACGGACAGCAAACGATAGCTCTGGTGTAGGTCGAAGACTTTCAAATACATAGGATTGGATACCATGTGCAGCGAGCACTTGGGCAGATTCGAATGCAAATTCAGGGGAGAAATGACGGCTATCATAGGCAATGGCCACACCACGTTTTTTAGCTTGTTCACCTTTGGATTCGATAAGTTGGGCAAGGCCTTCTGTTGCTTGCCGGACTACATAGACATTAATCCGGTTTGTCCCAGCACCAATCAATCCACGCATACCAGCCGTTCCAAATTCAAGAGTCGTATAAAAGGCATCTTCTTTGGTCTTTTCATCCATTTCAAGCAACTCTTCCCGGAGGTAAGCAGGCAAAGCCTCAAAATCAAGCCATTTTTGATAGTTTTCTTGATAGGTCATAATTCTCTCCTTTATAAATGGTTATCGCTTACATTATAACATGATGAAAAAAAAATCACGATTATTCGTGATTTATTGACTTATTTTTTTAAGACGTGGGACGATGGAGATGGTTAAAACAACTGAGAGAACAGCCTCAGCGATTGAATTTGTTCCAAGAACGACAGCGAGTAACTTTTGAACATCTCCATTATAGACATTCGCAAAGAGGAAGAAAATTCCTCCAAGGACGAAGATTGTATTGGTCAATGAGCCAACAGCTCCGGCAAGACCTAATCCAAAAGAAGACTTGTTCCATCGATATACCAAAGAAGGTGTGATCCCAATCAGAACACGCGGTATCACAGCAATGAAGATAGAATAGAGATTTCCTTTTTCTACGAAGGGCGAAAAAAGGTAACTCGACGCTTGTAAAATGATGGTGTTGTGAAGGATGCTCATGAACCCCATTAGAAGACCGAGACTCGCACCGATCTTTGGCCCATAAAGGATGGAAGCAATGATAACAGGGATATGAACCAAAGTTGGATGAATTTGAAATGGAAGAACGCTAAAAATGATAGTACCAACAATATCCAGAACAATCATAGTCGCAAAGAAAATAGAAATCGTAGCAAGTTGATTGGATTTATTTCTTCTCATTGAGGGACTCCTTTACTAGGTCAAGAATGACAGAAAGATCTGCCAGGGCACCGGTGCCAATATCTCCACAAGCTAGAAGCGACTCTCTAGGTGCAATTTCAACAAAGCCATCTTCTTTTAAAAGGGCTATGTTCCGCTGTGTAGCTGGGTGAAAATACATATTGGTGTTCATGGCTGGTGCTACTAGCTTGGGTGTCTCTGGTGGTAAAGCAAGAGACACAGCTGACACCATATCATTGGCAAATCCATGCGCTAGCTTTGCAATCGTATTGGCAGATGCTGGGGCTAAAAGAAAAAGATCTGTTTGTTTGGCAATATCAATGTGTTTGATGGATTGTGGATCTTCTTCTAAAAGCAAGTCTGTTTGCACTTTATTTTTGGTAAGAGATTGTAAAGTTAAGGGGGAGATAAATTCTGTAGCGGAAGAGGTCATGAGCACTGTCACCTGATGACTCATTTTTGTGAGCTGGTTGGCTAAGTCTGCCGCTTTATAGGCAGAAATAGAGCCAGATACCGCAAGGGTAATATTTGCCATAAGTTTATCCTTTTGTTTTTCTATAAATCAAGTCAGCCAGTTCGTCTTTTGTATGGGCGATCTCCACCTGATCTTGTGAAAGTAGGTAAGCCAAATGTTGGTCTCCATCAATTTGATGGAGGTCATTTGCAACGATAAAGTCTGCATGATTTTTTTTCAGACTTTCCCGAGCAACATGCAATAATTCTTCTAGAGAAACTCCGACTAACAACTTAAACCCAATCAGTCGAATCGCTGGATTCCACTTTTTAATCATGGAAATTAATTTGGGAGTTTTTTTCAAGAAGAGAACCTGGATCTCATCAGAAGAAGAAATTTTCAATTCTTGATTTTGATTCTGAGCGAGACCCTGCAGGTCCTCTGTCTGCAAGACTGAATCAAGACCTGTCATGTATGTCGGACTGTAGTCAGATACCGCCATCGAATGCACGATCACATCATGGTGAGGGACTTGTTCTTGTAAAGCTTGTTCAAGACTTTTGACAGTATCTACCAAAATGATCGTTAAATGAGGGTGGGAAGCAGGTTTCTCAGACCGTTTGGTGGTGATCAGAGTGACCTCGTCGCCATGGGTGAGATAGGTTTCAGCGATTTTAGCACCAAGACGGCCTGTGGAATGGTTGGTGATAGAGCGAACGCTATCAATGGGTTCACTCGTTCCACCTGAGGTAATTAAGACTTTCATAGCAATATTTTACAAGAAAAGGCCGGGTAAGTAAAGTTTCAAATCGAATGGAGAATTAGCTATTATTTCTGATTGAAAGAAGTATAAAGAGGAATGAAAGTAAGAAGAAACCGAACATTTATCCTTGAAAAGTTCAAAAAAACGTCGAAATTGCTTCCTTATGATACAATATGATTAGAAAAGAATAGAGGAGTCATCAAAATGAAGACAGATATCGAAATTGCTCAAAGTGTGACACTTAAGCCAATCGTTGATGTGGTTGAAAAGCTTGGCTTAACCTACGATGATTTGGAATTGTACGGAAAATACAAGGCTAAACTTAGTTTTGATAAGATTCGGCAAGTAGAAAAGAATCCAGTCGGGAAGTTGATTTTGGTGACGGCGATCAACCCAACTCCTGCTGGAGAAGGGAAATCCACCATTACCATCGGTCTTGCGGATGCATTGAATAAAATTGGGAAGAAAACCATGATCGCCATTCGCGAACCGTCTCTTGGACCTGTGATGGGGATTAAAGGTGGTGCAGCGGGTGGTGGCTATGCCCAAGTCCTTCCCATGGAAGACATCAATCTTCACTTTACTGGGGATATGCATGCCATTACGACAGCTAACAATGCCCTTGCTGCCTTGATCGATAATCACCTGCACCAAGGAAACGAGCTTGGAATCGACCAACGTCGCATTATCTGGAAGCGGGTTGTGGACTTGAATGACCGTGCGCTCCGTCATGTGACAGTAGGACTTGGTAGCCCACTCAATGGGATTCCGCGTGAGGACGGTTTTGACATTACCGTAGCTTCTGAAATCATGGCTATTCTTTGTCTAGCAACCGATATTGAAGACTTGAAACGCCGCTTGGCCAATATTGTCATTGGTTATCGTTTTGATCGCACCCCTGTGACAGCTGGTGATTTGAAGGTTGAAGGAGCTTTGGCGCTCATCTTAAAAGACGCCATTAAACCAAACCTGGTGCAAACCATCTATGGAACACCTGCATTTGTTCACGGCGGGCCGTTTGCCAACATTGCTCATGGATGTAACTCTGTCCTTGCGACGACAACAGCCCTTCACTTGGCAGACTTTACCGTGACAGAAGCTGGATTTGGTGCGGATCTTGGTGCTGAGAAATTCTTGGATATCAAGACACCGAACTTGCCAACCTCTCCAGATGCAGTGGTTATTGTTGCGACCCTTCGCGCCCTTAAGATGAATGGTGGTGTTGCGAAGGATGCTTTGACAGAAGAAAATGTGGAAGCGGTTCGTGCTGGCTTTGCTAACCTCAAACGCCACGTTGAAAACATCCGCAAATTTGGAATTCCAGCAGTTGTGGCGATTAACGAATTTGTCTCTGATACAGAAGCAGAAATTGCAGTTTTGAAAGAACTTTGTGCTTCAATCGATGTTCCAGTTGAACTAGCAAGTGTCTGGGCAAATGGGGCTGAAGGTGGCGTAGCGCTTGCGGAAACTCTTGTTGAGACGATTGAAAAAAATCCTGCTAATTACACACGTCTTTATGACAACGATCTTTCTGTGCAGGAAAAAATTGAAAAGATTGTGACTGAAATCTACCGTGGTAGCAAAGTGAACTTTGAGAAGAAAGCTCAAACGCAAATCGCTCAAATCGTTCAAAACGGTTGGGACAAATTACCAATCTGTATGGCTAAAACTCAATATAGCTTCTCAGACAATCCGAATGCCCTTGGAGCACCAGAGAACTTCGAGATTACCATTCGCGAATTGGTACCAAAACTCGGTGCAGGCTTTATCGTAGCTCTTACCGGTGATGTGATGACCATGCCTGGACTTCCAAAACGACCAGCCGCACTCAATATGGATGTTGCTCCAGACGGGACAGCTATTGGTTTATTTTAGTCAATGAATTTCAGGAAGAGGGCTGCAAAGCCTTTTTCTGCTCTTGTAAGATGGATGAGAGGAGGTTTACATGGAGATTAGACATGTCCGGATAGAAGATGCGTCGGATTTGCGATCAATCTACGCACCATATGTGACAAATACAGCGATAACCTTTGAATATGCTGTTCCTTCTGTTGCAGAATTTGAAAGTCGAATTGACAAGATTGTGCAAGATTATCCCTATTTAGTCGTCGAAGTGGAGGGAAGGATCGTTGGGTATGCCTATGCATCCCCATATTCTGAACGCGCGGCGTATCATTGGGCGGTAGAGCTGTCCATTTATATGGATGAATCGGAGCGTGGGAAAGGACTGGGAAGACTTTTATACAAGGCATTAGAAAAGGAGCTCTTAAAGCGTGGCTATTTACGTTTTTTAGCCTGTATCGCGCTCCCAAATGATGCGAGCATTCAGTTTCATCAAAAGCAGGGATACCAACAAGTTGCTCATTTTCCTAACATTGGGTATAAGTTTCACAAGTGGCACGATATTATCTGGATGCAAAAGTCTATCGAAGGAGAAGCAGACTCCTTGAATGGCTGCTTCTAGGATTTTTCCCTTGTGTGAACGACTCTTTTATGATATAGTAAGAGTGTGCGATGAGTCGATTGGCAGATTATCTGCCCATTGAAGCATGGGAGGTCATAGACGCAGGAGCGGACCTTGGTGAGCTGTGTGAACCAGTTCATCACATGAAGATGCCCCTAGTCCTTAGTTTTTGAACTAAGGACTTTTTTTATCTTACGCAAAGGAAAGCCAAAGCTTGTTAGAGCGATCTAAAGAAAGGAAAACATTGGCTCTATCACCCGTTGAGGAATCGTATTTTAAGGATGCAAAGCTGGATACTCGATTTAAGTCAGTGCCTGGATATTTTTCTCGATTTCTATCCCGTCAACTGAACATATTTTCAGATGGAAAATGTGTATAAGGCTTTTCAACTGAGTCTGAAAAGAGTATAATAATACTATCTATTTTTATTTATGAGGAGACTTTTATGGGGTATACAGTAGCGGTTGTAGGTGCGACAGGAGCCGTAGGGACACGCATGATTCAAGAGTTGGAACAATCTAATCTGCCGATTGATCGTTTGCGTCTGTTGGCATCAGGACGTTCAGCAGGGAAGGTTTTAACCTACAAAGGTCAAAATATCACGGTGGAAGAAACGACAACTGATGCTTTTGAGGGTGTCGACATTGCGCTATTTTCAGCAGGGGGATCAATCTCAGCAAAATTTGCACCATATGCTGTAAAGGCTGGCGCTGTAGTGGTGGACAATACCTCTTATTTCCGACAAAACCCCGATGTCCCTTTGGTGGTGCCAGAAGTGAATGCTCATGCCTTGGATGCCCATAATGGAATCATCTCTTGTCCGAACTGTTCAACCATTCAAATGATGGTCGCTTTGGAACCGATTCGTCAAAAGTGGGGGCTAGAGCGAGTGATCGTTTCTACTTACCAAGCCGTTTCCGGTGCAGGTCAGTCAGCCATCAACGAAACCCTTCGTGAAATTAAAGAGGTCATTGATGAAGGGGTCGAACCCAAAGACCTGCAGGCGGATATTCTGCCATCTGGTGGGGATAAAAAACATTACCCAATCGCCTTTAATGCTCTTCCACAGATTGACGTCTTTACAGACAATGACTACACTTATGAAGAAATGAAGATGACTAAGGAAACCAAGAAAATCATGGAAGACGACCGTATCGCTGTATCAGCGACCTGTGTCCGGATTCCAGTCCTTTTCTCTCATTCTGAGTCTGTCTATATTGAAACAAAAGAAGTAGCCCCTGTTGAAGAGGTCAAAGCAGCGATTGCTTCCTTCCCTGGTGCTGTTTTAGAAGATGATGTGGCCCACCAAGTCTACCCACAAGCTATCAATGCTGTTGGAAAACATGAAACTTTTGTTGGGCGTATTCGCAAAGATTTGGATGCTGAAAAAGGCTTGCACATGTGGGTGGTTTCAGACAACTTGCTTAAAGGGGCAGCTTGGAATTCTGTTCAAATTGCTGAAACACTCCATGAACGTGGTCTCGTTCGTGCAACGGAAGAACTAAAATTTGAGCTCAAATAAGCAAGGGCCAAGCTCATTTTATGGATTGAAAAGAGGGAGAGAAAGAGAATTTCCTCCCTCTTGCTATAAGCTAAAAAGGAGAGATATGTCATATAACGATTTAAAAGACTGCAAACTCATCACCGCTTTTATCACGCCTTTTCATGAAGATGGGGCCATCAACTTTGATGCAATCCCTGCTTTGATTGAACACCTCTTAGCCCACCATACCGATGGCATTTTACTGGCTGGTACCACTGCGGAAAGCCCAACTTTAACCCATGATGAGGAATTAGAGCTCTTTGCAGCGGTGCAAGAGGTAGTAGCGGGACGCGTTCCTTTGATTGCTGGGGTGGGAACCAATGACACACGTGATTCCATTGAATTTGTGAAAGAAGTTGCTTCTTTTGGAGGCTTTGCGGCAGGTTTAGCCATTGTTCCCTACTATAACAAACCCTCACAAGAAGGCATGTATCAGCATTTTAAAGCCATTGCGGACGCTTCTGATTTACCAATTATTATCTACAATATTCCTGGTCGGGTCGTGGTAGAAATGACCCCAGAAACCATGTTACGCCTAGCTGACCATCCGAATATTATCGGTGTCAAAGAGTGTACTAGCTTGGCGAATATGGCCTACCTCATTGAAAACAAGCCAGAAGAATTCTTAGTATACACAGGGGAGGATGGAGATGCCTTTCATGCGATGAATTTGGGAGCTGACGGTGTGATATCTGTTGCTTCTCATACCAATGGCGACGAGATGCATGCCATGTTGGAAGCTATTGAGCATAATGATATTAAAGCAGCAGCGGCTATTCAACGGCAATTTATTCCAAAAGTCAATGCCCTCTTCTCTTACCCAAGCCCAGCTCCTGTGAAAGCTGTTTTAAACTATCTTGGATTTGCAGCAGGTCCAACACGCTTGCCTTTGGTACCGGCCCCTGAAGAAGAAGCCAAACGCATTATCAAAGTCGTAGTAGATGGAGACTATCAAGCCACAAAGGAAACCGTTACCGGCGTCTTGCGTCCTGATTATTAAAAATGTCTTTCAAGAGAGATTTCAAACTTGACAAATGGCCTTTTTCAACAGATAATAAAAGTAAGAATATTCGCTAAGGAGGTGCAAGTATGCAAGTAATCAAACGTAGTGGTGAAATAGTGGACTTCGATCCTGAAAAGATTTACCAGGCGATTTTGAAGGCTGCTCAAACGGTTTATGTAATTGATGAAACCTGGCGTCAAAACCTGGCACAGGTTACGAAAAAAGTGATGTTAGATTTGGAAGAAGCACAGACAGAGCGTCCAACTATTTCCATGGTTCAATCACAAGTGGAACATCGCTTGTTAGATGCTGGTTACATCACGATTGCAGAACATTATATTTCCTACCGTCTCCAAAGGGATCTGGAACGAAATGGATATGCTGATAAGATTGCGGTCCACCTGCACTTTGAACAATTAAGATAAGAATAAGAGGTCAGAATTTATTTCTGGCTTTTCTTCTTTCAGCAAATGGTCCTCACCAAGTTTTCTTACAGCTCTTGCTATCCTATCTGTTGGCTCAGACTTCTATCTGAAAAAAGAGTATAAGTATCAAGAGATTGAAGCGTTGGATAGTGAGTCTAGAATGATTGCCCTTAATGACTTAAAATTTATTTTCAGAAATAGAAGTGTGTCCTCAGGGGATCTACGAAATAGAGTTAGCTTCACAGACGGATAGTGCCCCAGTACGAAAGATGAACAAATTTTTCATGAAATCCCTAGACGGACTTTCGTGCTTCTCTTAAGGCACTAAAAACGGTGACGAGTTAACATAATAGTGTTCGAGAGAAAATGAGACATTTGCTTACTTTTTAGATACTAGATAAACTCATCAGAGGTTAATCACTATCTACTGACCATTGAATAATGGTTATGCAACAGGTTTGCATGAAAAATGTCTTGCAATTCTTGACCTGTATGAAAAAGTGTATTTTAAAGCCAAGCATAGAAGAAGAAAAAATGATAAAATAGCTGAGTATTCATCTTTTCTTTTCTCGTTGTCCTGTCATCGTTTTTATAAGAAAACGAAGGTCAATCGATGATCGATAAATCAAATAGGAAGATCACATCAGACCATTTAGAGGAACCGTGTTCCGATTACTGGCAAACAGAAAAGAACTTCTATAACTTTTTTAAGGAATACGTCAGAAGCTTTTATGCGAGCTGAGAGAGAACTTCACATCAAATTTGATGTCAGATTGGAAGAAGTCTCTCTGATCAAAAGGGAGACCATTGTTCCTTTTCGTGAGCGAACAGAAAAAGGTTATTAGCTTTTGATTCGTCAATCAGAAAAACAGTAAAACAGGTCTTGAAAGACCTGTCATATCAAAGGAGAAACATTCATGGCTACTATTCAATGGTTTCCAGGACACATGTCTAAGGCGCGACGTCAAGTCCAGGAAAACCTAAAACATGTGGATTTTGTGACGATTCTAGTGGATGCACGTTTACCATTATCTAGTCAAAATCCCATGCTGACAAAAATTGTTGGGGACAAACCAAAATTATTGATTCTAAACAAGGCCGACTTAGCGGATCCTACTCGAACTAAGGAATGGCGCAGTTATTTTGAACAACAAGGTCTTAAAACCCTTGCCATCAACTCAAAGGAGCAGTCTACGGTGAAATTGGTCACAGATGCTGCGAAAGAATTGATGAAAGAGAAGCTGACCAAGTTGCGGGAACGTGGGATTCAAAAAGAAACCTTACGGACCATGATTATTGGAATTCCAAATGCAGGGAAATCTACTTTGATGAATCGGTTGGCTGGAAAGAAAATTGCTGTTGTTGGGAACAAACCTGGTGTGACCAAGGGACAACAGTGGCTTAAGTCCAATAAGGAGTTAGAAATTCTGGACACACCAGGGATTCTCTGGCCGAAGTTTGAAGATGAGGTGGTCGGGTTAAAATTAGCCTTAACAGGTGCTATCAAGGACCAGCTCTTACCGATGGATGAGGTGACAATTTTTGGTCTGAATTACTTTAAACAGTACTATCCAGGCCCCTTGAAGGAGCGTTTTAAAGGCATCGATTTAGAGGCAGAAGCTCCAGATATGATCATGACGATGACGCAAAAGTTAGGATTTCGAGATGATTATGACCGCTTTTACTCCCTTTTTGTCAAAGAAGTTCGTGATGGAAAGCTTGGTCGCTACACCTTGGATCTGGTAGGGGTGGATGTAGATGGCGACCATTAAGGAAATCAAAGAACAACTGTCCCTTTTAAAGAGTTTGTCCGATCCCCAATGGAGTGCATTTGAAGCAGATTCTCGCGCTGGTGTGCAACGCGCCATCCAACAGCGTCGTCAGGCCATTCAAAAAGAAAAGGCAGAAGAGGACCGTCTAGAAGCCATGCTTACTTATGAAAAAGACTTGTATAAAAAGGGTTTTAATTGTATTGCAGGGATTGACGAAGTAGGACGTGGTCCTTTAGCAGGTCCAGTGGTCGCAGCGGCAGTGATTTTGCCCAAAAATTGTAAAATTCAAGGACTGAATGATTCGAAGAAAATTCCCAAGAGTCGGCACCTTGCTATCTATCACGCTGTGTTGGACCAGGCCATAGCCGTGGGGGTTGGGGTGATGGATAGCCGAACCATTGATGAGGTCAATATCTATGAAGCGACAAAACTGGCTATGAAAGAGGCTTTCTTCCAACTAGCAGTCCTTCCAGACTTTCTACTGATCGATGCAATGAAGCTAGACTTGCCTACGCCACAAGAGTCGATTATTAAAGGAGATGCGAATTCCTTATCCATCGCGGCGGCCTCTATCGTGGCCAAAGTGACACGGGACCAGATGATGGCAGCGTACGATGTGCAATATCCGGGATATGGCTTTACTAAAAATGCAGGATATGGAACCAAAGAACACCTTCAAGGATTGGAAAAACAAGGAGTTTGTCCGATTCATCGACAATCTTTTGAGCCTGTGAAGTCCATGATAGCCAAATCTTGATTCTATTTTCGCATATTTCACCTATCTTAGAAAAAAGATGTTCTTCCATTTGGAGGGATTTCTTTTTGTCTCTGAGAACGAATCCAATGATTTTTAAGTCCTTCTTTATCTCTATTTCCTTTTCGAATAAATAAATGAGAGGAGTAGATATGAATAATTTTGAACTTTACAAATTACAACGTGCTGGACTACAAAACCATCAGATTTTAAAGGTTATCCACTATGCCAAAATGCACAAAAAGTCTCTGTCCTTAAGGGATGTAGCGGTTGTGTCCGAATGTCGAAAACCCGTATTGTTTATGGAAAACTACCGGAGCTTAGATCTTCTTGCTTTGAAGAAAGAGTTTAGGAAATATCCTACGATATCTCTATTGGAAGAAGACTATCCAGAGCAATTAAAGGAAATGTATGATCCGCCAGTCTTACTCTTCTACCAAGGAAACAAGGAATTATTAAAGCTTCCTAAGATAGCAGTAGTCGGTGCGCGTGATGCAACGAAGATCGGTATTCAGTCGGTCGAAAAGGTCATTGCTGGTCTAGAGGGCAAGTTTGTGATTGTCAGTGGATTGGCCAAAGGGATCGATGCGGCAGCCCACTATGCTAGCATTCGAAATCAAACGCCTACCATTGCAGTGATTGGTACAGGTCTTGATATTTCCTATCCCAAAACAAATGCTCGATTGCAAGAGTACATCGGGAAGCATGGGTTGATTCTGTCGGAATATGGTCCCGGACAAGGTCCTCATAAATTCCATTTTCCAGCAAGAAATCGGATTATTGCAGGTCTATCGATGGGCGTTATCGTCGCAGAAGCTCGAATCCGCTCTGGAAGTTTGATTACCTGTGAACGAGCGATGGAGGAAGGGCGAGAAGTTTTTGCGATTCCGGGGGATATCCTCAGTGGCCATTCAGCTGGTTGTCATTCCCTGATCAAAGAAGGCGCTAAGTGCATCACGTCGGGCTTAGACGTTCTTTCAGAGTATCCTTTTTGAAGCTCGTTTTCCTATAGGAAAAAATATTTTCTTGACAGGTCTAGAATTTTAGTTTATTCTTTTTTGTGTTGTGAGTAGGAAAGTTCCCGTGGGGAGGCCTCCTATTTTCGATTTTCATACGGAAAAACAAATCATTTCCTCCTTTTCTTTTTACAATTTGAACAACTTAGGAAAAGTAGGAACTTGTGATGCTATTTTGAAAATCCAATCCAAAGGAAGAGTGCTATGGCAACTGTTACCAAGAAAAAGAAAACTGTCAAGAAGAATCTTGTGATCGTAGAGTCACCTGCAAAAGCAAAAACCATTGAAAAATATCTAGGCCGTAGTTATAAGGTTGTGGCCTCTGTTGGTCATATTCGGGATTTAAAAAAATCTTCGATGTCCATTGATTTTGACAATGACTACCAGCCCCAGTATATCAATATTCGTGGAAAAGGTCCTCTGATCAATGATTTGAAAAAAGAAGCTAAAAAGGCCAAACAAGTCTACCTGGCAAGTGACCCGGACCGGGAAGGAGAGGCGATTGCTTGGCATTTAGCCCATATTTTAAACTTGGATGAGTCTGAAAAGAATCGTGTCGTTTTTAATGAGATTACAAAGGACGCGGTTAAGGATGCATTCAAGGAGCCTCGAACGATTAACCAAGATTTGGTAGATGCCCAACAAGCTCGTCGTGTTTTAGACAGGATTGTCGGTTACTCTATCTCTCCAATCTTATGGAAAAAGGTCAAAAAAGGCTTGTCAGCAGGGCGCGTGCAGTCTGTTGCCTTAAAGTTAATTATCGATCGTGAAAATGAAATCAAAGCTTTTAAACCAGAAGAATATTGGACGATTGATGGGACCTTTAAGAAGGGAAACAAGAAATTCCAAGCGAATTTTTATGGTTTAAACGGCAAAAAAATGAAGCTGGAAACCAATGAGCAAGTACAAGAAGTATTGGCTCGGTTGACCAGTGATGATTTTACCGTAGAGCAGGTCGAAAGAAAAGAGAGAAAACGTAATTCTCCTCTACCGTATACCACATCTAGCATGCAAATGGATGCGGCGAATAAAATCAACTTCCGAACTCGTAAGACCATGATGGTGGCGCAACAACTCTATGAGGGAATCAATGTCGGCTCTGGCGTGCAAGGGTTAATTACCTATATGCGGACAGACTCTACACGGATCAGTCCGTTAGCACAAGGACAAGCCGCTCAGTTTATTAAAGAAACTTATGGTGAGCACTATTCTCGAAACGGAAATCGTGTCCGAAACGCGACCAGCGCACAAGATGCTCATGAGGCAATCCGTCCATCAAATGTGAATTTAACACCAGAGTCTATTGCCAAATATTTGGATAAGGATCAGCTGAAACTGTATACTCTTATTTGGAATCGCTTTGTTGCCAGTCAAATGACTGCGGCTATTTTTGATACGATGAATGTCCGTTTGGAACAAAATGGTGTGGTCTTCACCGCAAATGGAAGTCAAGTCAAATTTAACGGCTATATGATTGTATACAATGACACGGACAAAAATAAAATGCTCCCGGATATGGAAAAAGGTGATATTGTTCAACGTTCGGTCACTCAACCTGAACAGCATTTTACCCAGCCACCGGCTCGCTATTCAGAAGCGACCCTCATTAAGACATTGGAAGAAAACGGTGTGGGACGCCCATCTACCTATGCCCCAACGATTGATACCATCCAAAAGCGATACTATGTGAAATTAGCTGCCAAACGGTTCGAACCAACTGAGTTGGGTGAGATTGTCAATAAATTAATCGTGGAGTTTTTCCCAGACATTGTCAACGTCACATTTACGGCAGAAATGGAGCAGAAATTGGATGATGTTGAAATCGGGAAAGAAGAATGGCAGCGAGTCATTGATGAGTTTTATCAGCCTTTCAAAGTGGAATTGAGTAAAGCTGAAGAGGAAATGGAAAAGATTCAGATCAAGGATGAACCTGCTGGTTTTGACTGTGATGTCTGTGGTCATCCGATGGTGATTAAACTCGGTCGATTTGGGAAATTTTATGCTTGTAGTAATTTCCCAGACTGTCGAAATACCAAGCAAATCGTTAAATCGATTGGTGTGACCTGTCCAGAGTGTCATAAAGGTCAAATCATTGAGCGCAAGAGCAAGCGAAATCGCCTATTTTACGGATGTGATCGCTATCCTGAGTGTGAATTTACGTCTTGGGATAAGCCAGTCGGACGTGACTGTCCAAAGTGTCACGCGGCCTTAGTCGAGAAAAAAGTACGTGGTGGTGGCAAACAGGTCGTATGTCCAAACGGAGACTACGAAGAAGAAAAGACCAAATAAAACGGACTTGGAAAAGTTTGCAAATCGTTTTTATTCTGTTACATTTTCAAATAAGAGAACATTCCTAGGAAGTCTAGCTTATGTGATAAGCGTTAGGCAGTTGTCCTAGGGATGTTTTCTTCTTTCGCGTAGAATGTTTGGAAATGGAACAACCAGTCCAAACATGTCTCTCTCGCTAAATCATGGTATAATGTTTACGAAAGACGGTTTATAATCAGGTATGATCCGGAATGAAACTGATTTATAGAATAACGGAAGGAGATTAGGATGCATTCATTCGAAGAAATTCGTCATCAGTTAGAACAAGTTGACTCTAGGGCGTTAGAAGAATCCTTACAACCCTTGCAGGACTATCGTGATCAACTGATCTATCAGCTGGGGCTGATGGTCTATCAACAAGAAATGAACCAACCAATGGGAGTCTTTCCTCAGCAAATTGCAGGGATTTTAGATTCTTATTATCGGCTTTACCATAGTCAAGAAATCCTCCAAAAAAGATGGGAGGAGGAGCAATCCTTATTATGCCCAAATTGCGGATATCAGTCTGAAGCAAGTGACCGATTTTGTGGAAATTGTGGGACCAGACTTGAAGGGACTAGGGAGGCAGTTCAGCCATTTCCGATGAAAACCTGTACAGTTTGTCAGACGGAAAATCAGCTCGAAAATCGCTTCTGTGTTTGCTGTTCACATGCTGTCTAGGAGAGAGAGATGAGAAAAATCTGTTCAAAATGTGAAGCGATGAATGATGAGCGGGATTTATTCTGTTCATCTTGTCAGTCAGCGCTGGATTTACCGCATACTTCAAGAGTAGTCCAAAAGCCGATTTCTCACTGTTATCATTGCCAAAGTGCAGTCAGTGGACAAAATTTTTGTGGAAGATGTGGCGCACCAGCTAGTCAGATTCAGATCACTCAGGTCAAGAAAGAGGGGGAACGATGAATTTTTGTACGAATTGTGGGAAGAAAAACGACCATGGTCAGAAATTTTGTACGAATTGTGGTAGTTTCTTGCGTACGAAAGATGAAGATAAACCAGTAGAGGAAAGTTATCTGTCTAAACAAGGAATGCCTGACTCAACCATTCCGAGAGAGGCAGGATCTTCACCCTTACCTTCAGAAGGGACGATCGAGTCAGTGTCTGAGACAAGTACCCAGCCGGCTCCCGATGCGCCTCAGCTATCAGAAAATCAAGGTTTGGCTTTTGAACAAGAGGACTGGACAAGACATACTACAGTCGAGGCAGGACAGTATCCAGACGAATTGATTGATGATGGATTTCCGGATCCTCGGACTCTCTTAGCAGAGTCAGGTAGCAGCCCATTTGAGGCTGGGGTGTTACCAACATCTGATGATCACCCTTCTGTGGAACCGGAATACTCAGCGGCGGTCGCCAAAGATTCAAGCCCGAAAGTAAAAGGAAGTTCTAAGAGTGGGAAGTCACGAAAGAAACGCATTGTCTTTCTACTGTCCTCTTTGCTTCTTTTACTTGGTCTTGTGTTTGGATATTTTTATATTTCTTCGATTTCAGGAAAGCAGGTAGCGATCGATCAGTTTACGAAGGCTGTATCGGAAAAAAATTATAGCCAAGTTGCCAAGCTCTTATCAACCTCTAAAGATGAGTGGACAGATACTGAGGCAGAGAGTTTTGTGACTTATCTAGAGGAGCAAAATATCCAACTGCAGACTGCTTTAGAAGATAGTGCCCGAACGGATACACCTGTTTCGGATAAGAATGGGAATCAGTTGTTAAGTGTCGAGAAAGATCAAAAGATATTTGTCTTTTTTGATCAATACAAGATCACTTCTCATCCGATCAAGGTAACTGTCCAAACCAATTTGTCGGGTGTAACAGTAGCTGGAAAAGACTTCAAGAAGGCAGAATCAGCTGAACTAGGGCGTTATCATTTTGCTAGTCAAAAGTTTCCTGTAAAAGCCACGACCAATGTTGGAGACTTTCAGACGGAGCTCATCCTTCAGTTGAGTGAAGTAAAAAATAATCAGCTTGATTTAGTTGTTGAGACCAGTGAAAAAACATTGCGGGTTACGCTTCCATCTGGTATTCCAGCCCTATCAAATGTGAAGCTCTATGCCAATGATGTGCAGATTGGGAATGCCTTAAATACGAGAATCCCAGTCATTAATGATCAAAAATTAGAAGTCTATGCAACCTTTACTGTCGCCGGGCAGGAGCTTACAACGGAAAAGAAAACACTGACTGCATCAAGTCAATCGAACGTGTTAGAGGCCGATTTGTCCTTAACCAGTGATGCGCAGACGAAATTAGACAAAGCGCTTGCGGACTTGAAGAAGCAGGAGGAAGAAAAAAGGAAAAAGCAAAAGCCAAGGAAAAACTCAAATCAGATGTGACGGACTTTCTTCAAGACTATCGAGATGCCGTCTTTGAAGGGGTTAAAAATCGCACGGCTAACTATAGCAAATACTATGATAACGATAGTTTATTTGAAGAAATGAAAAAATGGACGACGCAGGAAGTAAAAGATAAATACATCGATTACTATACGCCGATTGAGTTGACCGTTCAAGAAATTTCTGAAGATGGGGATACGATTACTGTTAAGACACACGAAGAGTTCCGTGTAACTTATACCAAATCAAGTATCAAAGAAAATGTCAATAAACGAGATAAGGTCTATACCCTTAAAAAAACAGGAAATAGTTTTGTGATTACGAACCTCGTCACGAACTAGTTTCATTTTATTCATGCCAAGAAAGCACGCGCATACGCTAGGCTGTCTTGGCTTTTTTATCTTATCGCTTATGGGCTGACTCTTCTTGCTTCTTAGGAAGGAAAAGAGTGATGAGACCAAGCTAGATTGGAAAAAGGGAAAAAGAGGGAAACGTGGTATAATAGCAGTATGAATTCATGGATAAGACACAAATTGGAATTGCTACCGGATAGTCCGGGTTGTTACATTCACAAGAACAAATTTGGGAAAATCATTTATGTGGGGAAGGCTAAGAATCTTCGAAATCGCGTACGTTCCTATTTTCGAGGCTCCCATGATACCAAGACAGAAGCTTTAGTCGCAGAAATCGATGATTTTGAGTTTATTGTGACGGAATCCAACATTGAAGCTCTCCTGTTAGAAATCAATCTGATACAGGAAAACAAGCCTCGCTACAATATCATGCTCAAGGATGATAAGTCCTACCCTTTTATTAAGATTAGCAATGAACGGCATCCTCGCCTTTTGATTACACGTCAGGTCAAGAAGGATGGTGGACGGTATTTTGGTCCCTATCCAGATGTTAATGCGGCCAATCAAACCTTGAAATTATTGAATCGACTTTTTCCGTTCCGAAAGTGCAAATTACCTGAAAATAAATATTGTCTCTACTACCATTTGGGCCAGTGTCTAGCACATGGTGAACAGATGCCCAGTCGAGCGGACTATGCTAGGATGACAGAAGAAGTGGCCCAGTTTTTAACAGGACATGACGACAAAATCATCGACGACCTAAAGCGTAAAATGCAGACAGCTGCGACAGAAATGGAATTTGAAAAGGCTGCAGAATATCGGGATCTTCTTCAGTCTATCGCAACCTTACGAACCAAGCAACGGGTGATGGCCAAAGACTTGCAAGATCGCGATGTTTTCGGCTATTATGTCGACCGGGGTTGGATGTGTGTTCAAGTTTTCTTTGTACGGCAAGGAAAATTGATTGAACGGAATGTGCAGTTATTTCCTTACTATAATGAGGCAGAGGATGATTTTTTAACCTTCATTGGTCAATTTTATCGGGAGCAACAACACATCATTCCCAATGAAGTATTGATCCCAAAAGATATTGATAAAGAGTCAGTGGAATACCTAGTAGACACCAAAATTTTGCAGCCTCAACGGGGGGAAAAGAAACAGCTGATTAATCTAGCAATCAAAAATGCGCGCGTGAGTTTGGAACAAAAATTTAGCTTGGTCGAAAAGGATTATCAAAGAACCCAGGGTGCAGTGAACAATATTGGAAAACTCCTTGGGATCTCCACTCCGCGTCGGATTGAAGCATTTGATAACTCGAATATTCAAGGGACTAGCCCGGTCGCTGCAATGGTTGTATTTGAAAATGGACAAGCCAATAAGAAGGAATATCGAAAATACAAAATCAAGACCGTTGTGGGACCGGATGATTATGCTTCTATGCGTGAAATCTTAAGGAGACGCTATGGTCGTGTGAAACGAGAAGGCTTACCCCAGCCAGACTTAATCGTTATTGATGGCGGGCAGGGGCAAGTAAGCAGTGCCAGACAGGTCATTGTGGATGAGTTAGGTCTATCCATTCCCATAGCTGGTTTGCAGAAAAATGAGAAACATCAGACGCATGAACTCTTGTTTGGAGAGCCCTTACAGGTTATCCCTTTGGAGCGCCAGTCTCAGGAATTCTTTTTGTTGCAACGGATACAAGATGAAGTTCACCGATTTGCTATCACATTTCATCGGCAGCTTCGGTCGAAAAATTCCTTCTCGTCAAAATTAGACGATATTCAAGGTTTAGGACCAAAGCGGAAGCAATCCTTGCTCAAGCATTTTAAATCGATGAGTGCTCTTCAAGAGGCTTCTATCCAAGAAATTGCAGAAGCAGGTGTCCCTTATAAGGTGGCAGAAGCCGTTCATCAGAAGTTGACGAAAGAGAAGGAACATTGAATTTCATAGCTTTTCATGGTACACTAATAAAGACAATTCAAGAAAGATTATACAGAAAGAAGGATTAGCCTATGGCTTTTGGAGAAGAAAAACATAAAAAGTCTACATTTGAAAAAATTACGTTATTTGTCATTGTCATTATGGTCCTAGTAACGATTGCCGGCCTATTGCTACAAGCGATCAGTGCAATCTGGTAATAAGATAGGATAAGGAGGACTCCCTCCTTTTCCTTTGCAGGACGAACCATATGATGAATGGGAAGGAGTCGAAAAGGTAAAAATGAGTATGTTTTTAGATACAGCAAAAATTTCCGTTAAAGCTGGTAAGGGTGGTGACGGGATGGTTGCCTTCCGCCGAGAAAAATATGTCCCCAATGGAGGTCCTTGGGGGGGCGATGGAGGCAAAGGGGGCTCTGTCATCTTTCGTGTCGACGAGGGATTGCGAACCCTGATGGATTTTCGCTACAACCGGAAGTTCCGCGCCAAAGATGGTGAAAAAGGAATGACTAAGGGGATGCATGGCCGGGGTGCAGAAGATCTAGTTGTCCGTGTACCACAAGGGACAACCGTTCGGGATGCTGAGACTGGTAAGATTCTCACTGATTTGGTCGAAAATGGGCAAGAATTTGTGGTTGCTCGTGGGGGCCGTGGTGGACGAGGCAATATTCGTTTTGCGACACCAAAAAATCCTGCACCAGAAATCTCCGAAAATGGAGAACCTGGCGAGGAACGTCAGTTGGAATTGGAGTTAAAAGTTCTAGCTGATGTTGGGTTGGTTGGTTTTCCATCTGTGGGTAAATCCACTCTACTTAGCGTGATTACTTCAGCAAAACCAAAAATTGGAGCCTATCATTTTACAACGATCGTTCCGAATCTTGGGATGGTTCGCACCAAATCTGGAGAATCCTTTGCTGTTGCGGATCTTCCGGGACTGATAGAAGGAGCCAGTCAGGGTGTCGGATTGGGGACTCAATTTCTCCGCCACATTGAGCGGACGCGGGTGATCTTGCATGTCATCGATATGTCAGCTAGTGAAGGACGGGACCCTTATGAAGACTATTGCCAAATTAATAAAGAACTGGAGACATACAATCTCCGTCTCTTGGAACGTCCGCAAATCATTGTGGCCAACAAGATGGACATGCCAGATGCTGCTGAAAATCTAGAAGAATTCAAGAAAAAATTGACCTCCAGCTACGACGAGTTTGATGACCTGCCTATGATTTTCCCTATTTCGAGTTTAGCGCATCAAGGATTGGAAAATCTCCTGGAAGCAACAGCAGAACTTTTGGAAAAAACGGATGAGTTTCTACTCTATGATGAAGCGGATTTCCAAGAGGAAGAAGAAGTTTACTATGGATTTGATGCGGAAGAACGTCCTTTTGAAATTCACCGTGATGATGATGCCGCTTGGGTCTTGTCTGGCGAGAAATTGGAACGTCTCTTTGTCATGACCAATATGGAGCGGGATGAGTCTGTGATGAAATTTGCCCGTCAATTAAGGGGAATGGGAGTAGACGAGGCGCTTCGTGAACGAGGAGCCAAAGATGGCGATATTGTCCGTCTAGGCAACTTTGAGTTTGAATTTGTAGATTAGGATAAAGGGCACCTGGAAGATTTGCGACAGGTGCAGGAGGTAGGAATGGGAGATAAACCCATATCTTTTAAGGATAAGAACGGAAATTTTGTCTCAGCAGCAGATGTGTGGAATGCTGAGAAGTTAGAAGAGCTTTTTAATACGTTGAACCCTAATCGCAAATTGCGCTTAGAACGAGAACGTCTCGCAAAAGAAAAAGACGTTGCAGAGTAAGTAGCTGTTGAGCCGTTTTGAAATAAGACCTGAACGATCGTCTCTAAGTGGACTTACACTGGATAGAAATAAATAATGAAACACTAGCTTAGGGAGGCCTATGCTAGTGTTTTTGACTTTTCAGATAACCGGATGGTGGAAAGACAGAATAATCTTTTAGAATTCAAAACGATTCGACATAACATTCTTTCTTTAAAAATATCTTACAAAAAGAAATATATATATTGCAAAAGATAAAATATAGTGTACAATATGCTTATAAACTAGAGAAAGGAAAAAGATGTGGCAAAGAATCTTAAACTAAAAATGGCCCGGGTCGAGCATGACATGACGCAAGGGGATCTAGCAGATGCCATCGGGGTGACTCGCCAGACCATTGGTTTGATCGAGGCTGGGAAATACAACCCGTCGCTTAGCTTGTGCCTTGCCATTTGTAAGACCCTGGAAAAGACGCTAGATCAACTATTCTGGGAATAATTGCTTAAAAGAGGGAGAACCAAAATGAAACAAAAGAAAGAAGTTATTGTCAAAGATGAAAGGACGTTATTACTGGATGGGAAGGTTGCTAGCGAAATCGTCCTAGGGATGCTCTTCTTTATCGCAGTATCGGTCCTTGTGAAAGTTTATGTTTTAGATTTGGAGCTAATGGCTTATCTACCAGAAGGTCTTCTACTGATGGCTATAGGAGTCTATGCTTTTATAAGAAGATGGAGTTTAGGAATTGATATTCGGGATATGTTTGAAATGCATGGCTGGTTCAGCCGTATTGGATCGGGTCTGTTATTCGCTCTATTTATGACGGGCTTAGATATTTTCGGAAGAAGAGAATCGACAAGCTTCATGCTGAGTCCTAAATATCTGATAAAGATTTTACTGGAAATACTTATCTTTGTTCTTTTGACTTACCTTATGGAAAAATGCTTATCCTTTATCAATCAGAAGAAGCAAGAGAAGATAGAGGCAGGGTTAGAAGATTAAGATTTTGAATGCCATAGTGGGCTAAGACGAGATCATCATCTGTTTAGGGAGGGATCACGATCGAGACAAATAGGTTGGTAGAAGGACCCCTACAAATGGGTGATTTCTCAAGGAGGGGGTCTTCTCTTATATCGATCGATCCTGTAAGGTTCAGTGGATATTGGTCATTCAGAAGCTATCCGCGCAAGGGGTTCGTGCGAACTTTAGGATTATATGGTTTATCTCGGTACGACAATGGAGATTCTCTATCCCTTATCAGGGGATGTGATTCTAGCTACTTGGAATCTAGACAACGAGTCGCAGTAATTCAATATCGAAGGAGGATGTAAAGTGATTTTTATCGTATTTGGCCTACTCACTTTTCTCATTCTAAAAGACTTAAGGAAAGAGAAAGAGAAAGGGATGAGAGAAATTGAAGGGACTCTTAAGAGAAGGAATCCGATTGGAATAGGTTGTTTCACCCTCATGACCACACTTGCTGTATTGTTCATCTTAGGTCCGATTGTTGCGATGTTACAGATGTGGGGTGTGTTTACGAATGCCAGCCGATCGGAAATCGAGCAAGCTGTGCACCGGTCTTATCAAAACTACGGTCTGACCGGTCAGTTTAAATTGGAAGATTATCACAAAGATTTTATAGATGTGGAAGGTTATACCATCATTGGAACCTATACTGAAAATATTGCGGGAACACCCTATCATGCTAAGACGCGTTTTACCTACTATACTCCAACGTCTGGTTCTTCGAAAAAAGAAATCGATAGAATGACAGATGCAGAGGTTGATTTCAAACAAAACAAAAAATCTACAATGCTTTCCCAGAATTAGCCTATTTGGGGATTGAAGCTAGTCCAGGCACGAGCGACTTTTTGAAATCATTGGAGAGCGCAATCAAAGAATCGACAGTATCTGGATTAAAGTTTGAAGGCCTTCATTTTGAATTTAACGACCAGTCCGACCATATGGCCTACTATGATCAAATTCTAAAGAAAAATCAACAAGAACGACGGCCTCTACAAGGCATGTACCCCATGGATGTACAAGAACTGTTCCAAAAGGAAATTTTTATACCGAAATTAGAACTTCAGTATCTTGTTCCAAATGATCAAAATAATCTCCCCGATGAGGCCTATATGAACGATCTTGAGACGCTCATAAAGGAATTTTTGAACAAGAAACCACTACCAAACGGACTTTATGCTGTGGAGATTGCACAATATAAGGAAGATAAACTTGTCAGAAAAGGCGTATATTACGTGAGGATGAACAATCATCAGGTAGTAGAATTTTTGAAAGACTTGTCGTAGGAGTGGCTCGTGTGCGCCTGGCAATTCTTCTTAAAAGAAATCGTGTATGCCCTGTTGATGAGATGAAACGATTGCGGAAGGTCAACTAATTATTCTGTATCAGGAGCGTAGAGCAATGGGTTTTCAAGCAAATAAATTGCATTCCCTAACTGAAGCCGGTATACTAGAGGTATTAGATGAAAAAATTCTGAAAATTCAAGATTAGAAAAGAGAAGAAATCTTATGGCAAAAGATATTCGTGTCTTACTGTATTACCTCTACACACCGATTGAAAACGCAGAGCAATTTGCAGCTGACCACTTGGCTTTCTGTAAGTCTATCGGTCTCAAAGGTCGGATCCTTGTCGCTGATGAAGGCATTAACGGAACGGTTTCCGGTGATTTTGAAACCACGCAAAAATACATGGACTACGTTCACAGCCTTCCAGGTATGGAAGACCTATGGTTCAAGATTGACCTTGAAGAAAAGCAAGCCTTCAAAAAGATGTTTGTCCGTTACAAGAAAGAGATTGTCCACCTTGGTTTGGAAGACAATAACTTTGATAATGATATCAACCCACTTGAAACAACAGGGGCTTACTTGTCACCAAAAGAGTTCAAGGAAGCTTTACTTGATGAAGATACCGTTGTTTTGGACACCCGCAATGACTATGAGTACGACCTAGGTCACTTCCGTGGCGCTATCCGCCCAGACATTCGCAACTTCCGTGAGTTGCCTCAATGGGTCCGTGATCACAAGGAAGAATTTATGGACAAGCGCGTGGTGGTTTACTGCACGGGTGGTGTCCGCTGTGAGAAATTCTCAGGTTGGATGGTCCGTGAAGGCTACAAGGATGTCGGCCAATTGCACGGTGGGATTGCAACTTACGGTAAGGATCCTGAAGTTCAAGGCGAGCTTTGGGATGGAAAGATGTATGTCTTTGACGAGCGGATTGCCGTTGACATCAACCATGTAGACCCTATCGTTGTCGGGAAGGACTGGTTTGATGGGACGCCTTGCGAACGCTATGTCAACTGTGGAAACCCTTACTGTAACCGTCGTATCTTGACTTCAGAGGAAAATGAAGCGAAGTACCTCCGTGGTTGTTCACACGAATGTCGGGTGCACCCACGTAACCGCTATGTGGAAGAACATGGCTTGAGTCAAGAAGAAGTGGTTGCACGCCTTGCGGCTATCGGAGAAAACCTTGAGCCAGTACCAGCAGTTTAAGGATCTAGCAGCCCTTTGGGGCTGTTTTTCTATGCTTTTTACCGAAATTGTTAAAGTTTGTTTCAGTTTTTTTCAGAAAAATGGTGTATACTAGTGTAAACGATTACACAAAGGAGAGAGACTATGGTGAAACGATTCCTTATTCCAAATAAAATTAGTGTATTAGGGGAACAGGAAATTCTAACGGCTAAGGCGGTACTCGGGTTAGTAGATGGCCTAGAATCCCATTCGTATGAGGCATCTCATTTTCTAGAACCACTGGATCGTCTTCAATACATGGAATGTGCTCTAGTAGGGAAGTCACGCTTTCTATTTAAAGTATCTTATGCAGATTCTCAAAAAGCCTATCAAGTCGAGCTTCCAGATTTGTTGACGAGAAAGGATTGGGCAGTGGCATTTGCTCTGATTCAAGCGCTTTCGACTATCACAGGAAATCCCGTTGCAGGCCTAGAGGACTTTTCGTTTGACCGTTATTTTCAGGAGAGCGTCAGAACCTATTTGACAGATAAGAAGGTACGTTTTACCTTGATCCAGGGAATTTTTCATCCCATATTTTTGAGTCAAGAAAATCTGGAAAGTTTTTTAGAGGCTGATGGTTTGGAACAATTTGAAGCCCTGGTGGATCGTGTTCAGTTTTCGGATGCTCATTTTGGAACGGCTACTTTCTATCAAGACCAAGAGCAGAGGATTCATGGTGTTTATCGCTTGGCCCAAGGAGTGAAAACCGTCTTGCCAAAAGAACCATTTGTACCCGCTTCCTACGTAGGTCAATTGGCGGGAAAAGAAGTCCACTGGGAGCTCCATCTGGTCCAAGTTAAAGGAGACGGATCCAAACCCGAGGATTACGAGGCCATTGCGGGTCTAGATTACTTCGTCTTTTTGAACTCTTTGTCAGAAGAGCTGCTCCACGAACTAGATGCCAATCAATTGGAAATCTCCCCTCTTTCTCCAGAAGAATTTGAAAAATTAAGTTTAGTGTCAACGATTTGATCATCATAGCAAAATAAGCAAGAATAGAACAAAAGAACCAAGAATGGCGATTTTGTTCTATTTGTTTTTATGTAAAATAGTAAAATGTCTGTGAACTCTGAAAATGGGGAAGATCGAAAAGGAATAAAAGAAATGCAGAATGAATGGAAGTTCTAAACCTATTTACATGTTACAGCTGAATGATCGTTGGCTAATGCTATTTAGGACTATCGAAGCAGGCACAATAGAGTTTCAAATATAGGCATCCTCTTTTTTGATAGAAATGATAGAATAACTGACCTTTTCGTTAGCAAGGAAAAGGTTGGAGCTTACTTTTTCACATACAAGGACAAGCCGTTTTCGGATCTCTTATCTTTTAGTCACAAGACTTTGTTTCAAGCCTTTTTCGTGGTATACTAGGTCAGTATTTAGAAAGTTTAAGGAGATATTTATGGCTAAAAAAGGAGCCTTAACTGGCTTGTTGTTATTTGGGATATTTTTTGGAGCCGGTAATCTGATTTTTCCTCCTTCGCTAGGAGCTTTATCGGGAAATCAATTTTTACCAGCTATTTTGGGATTTGTCTTATCGGGTGTCGGACTAGCTGTTCTGACCTTGATAGTGGGGACCTTGAACCCTAAAGGGTATATTTACGAGATTTCCCAAAAAATCTCCCCATGGTTTGCTACTCTCTATCTGTCCGTATTGTATTTATCGATTGGTCCTTTCTTTGCTATTCCACGGACCGCGACCACAGCCTATGAGGTAGGAATTAGTCCTCTCTTGTCAGAAGCGGGAAAAGGGATAGGATTGATTGTTTTTACCATTCTTTACTTTGCGGCAGCTTATCTCATTGCACTCAATCCTTCGAAGATTTTGGATCGGATTGGCCGAATTTTAACTCCTATTTTTGCGCTATTAATTGTCATTCTAGTCGTTCTCGGTGCTCTTAAGTATGGTGGAAATGTTTCACAAACCGCCTCAACAGCCTATCAAGCTTCAGCATTTGGGACCGGATTTTTGGAAGGTTACAATACGCTTGATGCCTTAGCCTCTGTTGCCTTTAGTGTCATTGCTGTACAGACATTAAAACAACTTGGATTTTCAAGCAAGAAAGAATACATCTCTACGATATGGGTGGTGGGTATCGTCGTTGCCCTTGCTTTTAGTGTTCTTTATATTGGCTTGGGCTTTCTCGGCAATCACTTCCCTGTGCCAGCAGAAGTGATGAAGGGGGGAACGCCAGGAGTTTATATTTTATCGCAAGCCACACAAGAAATCTTTGGACCGACTGCACAGCTCTTTCTGGCTGCCATGGTGATTGTCACCTGTTTTACAACGACAGTTGGTTTGATTGTCTCAACCGGAGAGTTCTTTCATGGGCGTTTTCCACGCATTAGTTATCAGGTTTATGCGACGGCCTTTACGTTCATTGGCTTTGCCATTGCCAATCTTGGTTTAGAAGCTATTATCCAATACTCCCTGCCCGTTCTAGTCATTTTGTATCCGATCACGATTACGATCGTGATGATTGTGATTGTCAATAAGTTTCTCCCGCTCTCAAAGCCAGGTATGCAATTGACAGTTGGACTAGTAGCTCTGATTGCGTGCGCAAGTGTCCTGGGAGATGGGTTTAAACTAAGCTTCCTCACCAATCTGATTGAACAACTTCCTTTTGCAAAAGCTTCGCTACCTTGGCTCCTACCAGCGCTTGTTGGCCTTCTGCTTTCCTTGTGTTTGCCTAATAAACAAAAGAGCGAACCATTTGAAATGGATGAATAAGGAGCAATGCTACAAGGCCTGCTAGCTTAATAGAAACGAAAATTGTAGAAGGCTCTATTCATTCGAATCCCTCTTTGTTTCCCATCAGTTTTAGAAAGCGAGAAAGAACAAATGACCAAACGATGTGCTTGGGTCAAATTAGCCAATCCCCTCTATGTTGCCTATCATGATCAGGAGTGGGGCCAAGCCCTCCATGAAGACCAGAAATTATTTGAGCTGTTATGCATGGAGACTTATCAGGCTGGTTTATCTTGGGAAACAGTGCTGAACAAGCGTCAAGCTTTTCGAGAAGCATTTCATTCCTATCAACTCCATCGTGTGGCGGAAATGACAGACGCTGAGTTGGAAGTTTTACTGAAGAACCCAGCTATTATTCGAAATCGTGCCAAACTCTTTGCAACCCGTTCAAACGCACAAGCCTTTTTACAGGTTCAAGCAACATATGGAAGCTTTGCTCGCTATTTATGGTCTTTTGTGGATGGAAAAACAATTGTCCATGATGTTCCAGATTATCACCATGTCCCTAGCAAGACGGAGTTATCCGAGCGACTAGCTAAGGACCTTAAAAAACTTGGGTTTAAGTTTACGGGTCCTGTGGCCGTTTTATCTTTTATTCAGTCAGCCGGATTGGTTGATGACCATGAGAATGATTGTGAGTGGAAAAGAAGACCTGACTAAGTAGGAGTTGAAGCTGTTTTCTAAAGTATTGATGGATTAAAGTAGTGTTCGTATTTTTAGGAATACCAGATAAACGATCAATTCCCTTATTGCGACATCATAAAACACCCCAAATGCTAGAACTTCTGATCTAGCGTTTGGGGTGTTTTCTATGGTGTATTTTTGCTGGAAAATGGATGTTGAGAGACATTTGGAATTTCTCTCCGTTTCTCAATGTTTATACGTTGAGGACCTTATCCAAAAACTCTTTCAAACGAGGATGCTGCGGGTGGTCGAAGATTTGATCTGGTGTCCCATCTTCTAAAAACTCTCCATCAGCCGTGAAAATGACACGATTAGCGACTTGGCGTGCAAATCCCATCTCATGGGTAACGATAATCATGGTCATTCCCTGTTGGGCCAGTTCCTTCATAACGTTCAGGACATCCCCAACCATTTCGGGGTCTAAAGCAGAAGTAGGCTCGTCAAAGAGCATAATATCAGGGTTCATTGCCAATCCGCGAGCAATCGCTACCCGTTGCTTTTGACCACCCGATAGGCTGTCTGGACGAGCGTTGGCTTTATCCGCAAGCCCGACCCGCTCTAAAAGGTCTAGCCCGACTTGTTGTGCCTCTTCTGAGGACATACGTCCCAGTTCGAGTGGTGCGAAGGTCACGTTTTCAAGTACGGACATGTGTGGGAAGAGGTTGAAATGTTGGAAGACCATCCCGATATTTTCACGCGCCTTATCCACATTTGTTTTTGGATCGGATAATTCAAACCCGTCTACAACAACTTTACCTGAGGTGATGGATTCTAGGAGATTGAGTGTACGAAGGAAGGTCGATTTTCCGGATCCGGATGGTCCGATGATACAGACCACATCCCCTTCGTAAAATTCAGTTGAGATTCCTTTTAGGACCTCATTTTTTCCATAGGATTTATGTAGATCTTGAACACTGATTTTTAATTCAGACATTAGTGGCCTCCTTTGTCGAGTCTACGAGCCAGTCGTGTTAAGAGAGTGATTACGACAAGATAGATAATTGCTAGTATCGCATACATACGGAAGGATTGATAATTTCGTCCGATGATGATTTTTCCTGCGTAGAAGAGTTCTACCAGACCGATAGCCGAGATAATCGTTGTGTCTTTTAGAGTGATTACAAATTGATTGATAAAGTTTGGCAACATCAGGCGAGCAGCTTGCGGTAGAATGATTTTACTCATGGTTTTCTTATAAGAAATTCCAAGACTTCTTGACGCCTCCATTTGTCCAATCGGAACGGCCTGTATCCCACCGCGGACGATTTCGGCGATGTAGGCTCCCGAGTTGAGGGAAAGGGCAATTGTTCCAGCTAGGAAGGCATTAATTGGAGTTTGCTGATTGGTGAAGGATTGAATCAGATTTGGAATTCCCCAGTAGATAAAGGCTGCAACGATCATGAGAGGAATTCCTCGGACGACATCAACAAAGATAGCTGAGAGAACGCGGAGAAGCTTGTTTGGGCTAACAGCCATCATACCAAATAAGATTCCAATCAAAATAGCAAAGAAGAAGGACAAAAGAGCAAGGGAGACGGTCACCCAAAGACCATCTAATAACTGACGGTAGTTATTAGATAGAATTTCCCAGACAGTTGTTTCATCAGCCGTTGATTCGCTTGTCTGACTTTGGCTATCTTGATCCAAATATTTGCTCATGATGGTATTGTAGGTTCCATCCTTCACGATTGCTGCAAGACCGTTGTTGAACATTTGGATCAGCTCTGGATCACTTCCTTTACGGACAGCAAAACCAATCTTACCAGATTCAATCCCCTCGATTGGTGTTGCGAACTTCCGACCTTTTTGGATGGCATAGAGAAGAACCGCTTCGTCGTCCATTATCGCATCGATCGATCCGCTATTGAGACTGTCATAAAGGGATGAAGCATCATCATAGGGTTGAACCGTAAAGCCATATTTTGAGGCATTTTCGTTCAGCCAACTTTGGGAAGCTGTTCCGTTTTTGGCTCCAACCGTTTTTCCCTTTAAATCTTCGTAGGAAGAAATATCAGAGCCCTCGCGGACAGCGATTCGGATGTTGGCTGTATAGTAGGCATCGGAGAAGTCGAAGGTGTTTTTCCGCTCATCTGTGATCGTCATGCCAGCGATGACACCGTCTGCTTGGCTAGATTGGACAGCATTTAGAGCTGCATCGAATCCTGGATTTGAAATTTCAATTTCAAATCCTTGCTGTTTGGCGATGGCTTGGATCAACTCCATGTCGATTCCAACGTATTGATGATCTTCATCCTGGTACTCAAATGGAGCAAAAGAAGAATCGGAAACGATTTTGTACACTTTTTTCTTTGGAGTAGCCTTTTGATCGGCATTTCCTGTAAGCGTCAGCTGTGAACCGTAATCACTTGCCAAATAACGTTTGATGATAGTGGCATAAGTTCCATCTGCTTTCATTTCAGCCAACGCTTTGTTGAAATCAGTAATGAGGGATTCGTATTTGCTGCCTTTTTTGACAGAAAATCCAAAGGATCCAATAGCTTCCCCAGGCATATTGATTGCAAGATCCTGCTGTTTGCTGATTGCATATTGAATGACTGCTTTATCATCCATCACAGCATCGATTGTTCCAGAAGCTAGAGAAGTATACATTTGGTCACCCGTATCATAGGTGACAATCTCGTAGCCATACTTGTCTTTATTTTTCTCAAGGAAGGTTTGGGCAGCGGTTGAGTTTTTTACACCGACTTTTTTGCCCTTTAATTGGTTGTAGTCGCTGACTTTATTTTTAGCCGTTGTAGCCACGACGATTTCTGTATCAAAATAGGGATCTGAAAAGGTCAGTACTTTTTTCCGGTCTTCTGTAATGGTAGTACCTGCCATCAAGGCGTCTGACTGGCCAGATAAAACCTCATTCAAAGCGGCCTCAAACCCTGGGAAGCTCTTTTCGACATCCCAACCGGAACGTTTGGCAACTTCATTTATAATGTCAACATCGAGCCCCTTGTACTGTTGATCAGAATCCTTAAACTCAAAGGGGGCATAAGTGGAGTCAAAGGCAATTTTTATCGTATCAGCTTTAACCTGTGGATAGAAACAAAACAAGGGAAATAACCCTGCTAGAAGGATGAGGAATTTTTTCTTCATCAGTATTCTCCTTTTATGATAGTTGTCAGAAAGGTATAGAGGTCCCTTCGTCCAACGGATATAAATGATTAGACGATTGAAGAAACTCTCTCGTCTGAATAACACCGTTCTATTATAGCAAATGATAGATAGAAGTGCAAAAAATTTGAGTTTCTATGTCATAAGTTCTAACATAGGTCGTGGTGACCATCGATTAATTGGAAAAAATAGAAGTTAGGAAAGAGGTGTGATAAAATGAAAGGTGTTATGTTTAGCAAGAAAATGCGGTTGATAGATGTTTTTGAACCAAAACATCTAACCCCCTTTTTATCATATAGGAGAATAGTATGATTCATCGTATCACGGATAATTCATTTAAACTGGTTTCAAAGTATGAACCTTCCGGAGACCAACCCCAAGCCATTGAACAATTGGTCGACAATATCGAAGGTGGAGAAAAGGCCCAAATCCTCATGGGAGCGACCGGTACCGGAAAGACCTATACCATGAGTCAGGTCATTGCCAAAGTCAATAAACCAACCTTGGTCATCGCCCATAATAAAACCCTAGCAGGCCAGCTCTATGGAGAGTTCAAGGAATTTTTCCCAGATAATGCGGTCGAGTACTTTGTCTCCTACTATGACTACTACCAGCCAGAAGCCTATGTGCCCTCTAGTGATACCTATATCGAAAAGGACAGCTCGGTCAATGATGAGATCGACTATCTGCGGCATTCGGCAACAGCAGCCCTCTTAGAACGCAATGATGTTATCGTTGTTGCATCAGTTTCTTGTATCTATGGGTTGGGAGATCCTAAAAATTACCGGGATAATGTCGTCAGCCTTCGTCCCAATCAAGAAATCTCTCGGGATAAACTCTTAAATGACTTGGTTGATATTCAGTTTGAACGCAATGACATCGACTTTCAACGGGGACGTTTCCGTGTGCGCGGAGATGTGGTGGAGGTTTTTCCCGCTTCTCGTAATGACAATGCCTTTCGGATCGAGTTTTTCGGTGATGAGATTGAACGCATCCGTGAGATCAATCCTCTGACAGGACAAGTCCTAGCAGATGTCAGCCATTTGGCCGTCTTTCCTGCGACCCACTTTGTCACCCAAGAAGAGCATTTAGAAGAAGCCCTCGCTCAAATCGAAGCTGATATGAAGGTGCAAGTGGAGCAGTTTGAACAAGAAGGCAAACTGATCGAAGCGCAACGCATCCGCCAACGCACGGAATATGATATTGAAATGCTGCGGGAGATGGGCTACACCAATGGCGTAGAAAACTATTCCCGCTACATGGATGGTCGAAAGGAAGGCGAACCGCCGTATACTCTACTCGATTTCTTCCCAGAAGATTTCCTCATCATGGTGGACGAGAGCCACATGACCATGGGGCAGATCAAGGGCATGTATAACGGAGACCGAGCACGAAAAGAAATGCTGGTCAACTATGGTTTCCGTCTGCCATCAGCCCTAGATAACCGCCCTCTTCGTCGGGAAGAGTTTGAAGGTCACGTTCATCAGATCGTCTATGTGTCAGCCACACCAGGGGATTATGAGAAAGTGCAAACGGATACCGTCATTGAACAAATCATCCGACCAACTGGGCTACTTGATCCAGAAGTAGAAGTACGTCCTACCATGGGGCAAATCGATGATCTTCTTGGAGAAATCCATGCACGTGTTGAAAGGAACGAACGGACTTTTATCACAACCTTAACCAAAAAAATGGCGGAAGACTTGACCGATTATTTCAAAGAAATGGGTGTCAAGGTCAAGTACATGCACTCGGATATCAAGACCTTGGAGCGGACCGAGATTATCCGTGATCTCCGTTTGGGAGTCTTTGATGTCTTGGTTGGGATTAACCTGCTGCGGGAAGGGATTGACGTTCCTGAAGTCAGCCTGGTTGCCATCCTTGATGCAGATAAGGAAGGCTTCCTTCGCAATGAACGAGGGCTCATTCAGACCATCGGCCGGGCTGCGCGAAATAGCGAGGGCCATGTCATCATGTATGCTGACACGGTGACCCAGTCCATGCAACGGGCTATGGATGAAACAGCCCGTCGTCGTCAGATCCAGATGGCCTATAATGAAGAACATGGCATCATCCCTCAGACCATCAAGAAAGAAATTCGTGATTTGATTGCTGTAACCAAGGAGATGGAAACGGAAGAGGTGACTGAAGTCGATATCACCAGCCTCAACAAGCAAGAACGCAAAGATCTGGTCAAGAAACTGGAAAAACAAATGCAAGAAGCGGTCGACGTGCTTGACTTTGAACTCGCAGCTCAGATCCGTGATATGATGCTGGAAGTCAAGGCCTTGGATTAGATAGGAGAAAACTCATGAAAATTCTAGTCATCAACGGGCATCCGGATAAGGAAAGTTACTGCCAGGCTATTTTTCAAACCATTGTCGAAACTATTGACTCAAATCGCCACGAGCTCCAAGTGATCAATCTCAATGAAGAGGACTTTGATCCGGTCCTTCGCTATGGTTACCGAAAACGGATGGAAGAAGATCAGTTTATCCTTCGTTCTCAGGAATTAATCCAATGGGCAGATCATTTCATTTTTGTTTATCCTATCTGGTGGAGTAGTATGCCGAGTCTCATGAAAGGTTGGATCGATCGGGTCTTCACACCTGGGATTGCCTACTCGGCCAATGATCAGGGAATCTTCATCTGGAATTACCTGAGAGGCAAGCAATTCAAGAAGTTACTCAAAGGGAAAACGGCCGGTATTTACGCGACCTCCATGGCGCCTACTTGGTGGTACAAGATCTTTTCAGGCCCTCTCAACATTCCAGATAGTTATGGCATCTCTGTTTTGAAAAATGCCGTCTTGAACCACTGTGGGATTAAAACCAAGCGCGTCTGCATCTTGGGAGAAGTTGGTCGGGATGTGAATACCGCTAGCATGCGGGAGAAGCATCTCCGAAAGGTAGCAACAGAAGTGAAGAAACTCTAGTAAATCCTTAACGTTAGGAAATGAGGGGAATGAAGCAAAAGAAAAATACTATAAAGAAGGTCAAGCATAAAAATAGGATAAAGAGAACAAGAAGCTGGTTAGATCGCTTAAACTTGTGGCTTGAAAAGCATTCAGGTGTTGGCATGCTTTTGGATTTTATCCTATTTTTGGCAATGGGAGCGACCCTAGGTGTCTTTCTTTTTGACAATGATCTAATCCCAAGGACTTACCGTGATTTTAATTATCTATTTCCTTTATTCATGAATCTATATTTATTGCTGAGTGGATTGTATTTTAATGTCTTTCGAGTGCAGAAAGAAGACCGAGCTTCCATTGGAGATTTCGCAACCGTCTTTTTGTACGTGAATGCAATTACGTCTGTTTTGCATATTGGGTTTGGGATCAAAGGGCGACATATAAGAGATCTTATTCCAGCACTTTACACCTTGAATCCAAAATACATCTGGTTTCCTATCGTGACCTATGCGATCTTCTTTATTCTAGCGGCCTTGATCTTGTTCATAATAAAATTGAGGAATAAGAAGAGCAATCAGGAATGATAAAACTCATAAAAGTATTTCAAATTATTTATATTCTTTTACTGACTTTCATGCTTGCTAACGTCCTTTTAGGATTGTTTGGCTACGCATTTACGCCACTTCTTTGGAATCCTTGGTTGTATCTTGAAGTTGTGACAGCTATTAGTCAGATCTGGTATCGCTTCTATCGAAAATACCCAAAATTGGAAGAACCTTTTTAGTGTTCTTTTGAGTCTCTTTGCTAGCCTGATCTTGGTATTTTTCATTGGGTTGTTCTTTACCTTTGATGGCCATGGTCCGGTTACGATTCACTTGGAATACTCGCTAAAAGAGAAGACTATTGTCTTTGAGAGAGGCTTCCTTTTGGACGGATTTGATGAATATCATGAGCTGGTCAATCCCTTTGTGATGACGAAGGAGATAAAGAAAAAGTTTATTTTGATTGACGAATTGCATTATAGAAAGGAAAACGATGTCTCGTTCCCAATTAACCATTCTTACCAATATTTGTTTGATTGAAGACCTCGAAAGTCAGCGCGTGGTTATGCAGTATCGCTCTCCTGAAACCAATCACTGGTCTGGCTACGCTTTTCCAGGAGGTCATGTTGAGAATGGCGAGGCTTTTGCTGAGTCTGTCATTCGCGAAATCTACGAAGAGACAGGACTGACGATTCGAAATCCTCAACTAGTCGGCATAAAAAATTGGCCACTAGACGAGGGAGGCCGCTATATTGTCTTTTGTTATAAGGCGACTGAGTTTACGGGCACTCTCCGTTCTTCAGAAGAAGGAGAAGTTTCCTGGGTAGAAAAAGACCAGATTCCAAACTTGGATCTGGCCTATGATGTCTTGCCTTTACTCGAAATGATGGAAAATCCAGCTCAGTCAGAATTTTACTATCGAAAGCGAACCAGTGACGGCTGGGAAAAAGAAGTGTTTTAATGAAAGAAATCCTACCGTTTTTCAGATTCCCTTTTAAAGAAGGAGCCCAAATGAGCAAACACTTATGTTTATATGCGTGTTTTGTGGGAGATTGGCTTTTGTATGACGGATATACCAGAAGAAATGGCTAAGAAAAATGAGTCGTATTTATCTCAATAGCTGAAAATATAGAAGACTAGACTGGTTCTATTGAGGGGGCAAAGCCGATTTTTCTATCTTTAAACTATGAAATGGAACGGCTAACTCTTGCTTCTAGTGATCACAAGCCGTCTCAGGATAAGATTCGCCAAAATAAGCTTCTTTCTATCTCTGATGGAAATATCTTTTATCTCTGGCAAGAATGAAAGAAGAAGGTACTGCTTCCTGTTCTGAAAGAGTAGTCATAGAAGGAGTTGTTGCTGTAGGAGAGACCGCTTGAGCCATCATAGCTTCGAGTGAAATTGATGATCGTCATATCATGGAGGGCAAATCTGTGACGCCAGAATAATTGGAAACGACGGCTTTTCGATGGTAGATTTTTATACACTTTTCCATATGGGGAAGCTCTATATAAAGAGACCAGTAGAAAAACTCGAGAAACCGATAGTCACAAGACCCATCTTCTACCTTGAACGAATCAGGGGGTAAGTGCTCGTAGTGGGGAATCAGATATTCTTTTTAATAACTTTTAAAATATCGCATAAAAATACTTGACAAGTGTATAAAATTAAGTTACACTTGTTTTAAGTTAAATTTAAGGAGAACTCATTATGAACATTAAAAAAATTTTTGCCCTAGCAACGACTGCTGTACTCGCTGGTTTAGCTCTAGCAGCCTGCTCCTCCACTTCGTCCAATACGGATGCCTTGAAAAATATACAGGAAAAGAAAAAATTGGTGGTGGCCACAAGTCCGGATTACGCTCCCTTTGAATTTAAAACCATGATTGATGGAAAGGATCAAACGGTCGGAGCAGATATCTTATTAGCTCAAAAGATAGCAGATGAGCTTGGAGTAGAATTGGAAGTGGAAGAACTAAGCTTTGACAATGTCCTAGCAGCGGTTCAAAGTAAGAAAGCAGATATTGCGATCGCTGGTTTAACGGTCACAGACCAACGGAAGAAGTCTTTTGATTTTTCTGAATCTTACTATGATATTTCGGATGCTGTCTTGATTAAGAAAACGGACTTGGACAAGTTGACAACCGTAGATGCTTTGAAAAAAGCTAAAATCGCTGTTCAGACCGGAACTACCCAAGAAACCAATGCCAAGGAAGACTTGAGCGGAGCTAGCATCACCTCTATCTCTGATATGAGCGAGGCCGTAAGCGAACTGAAGGCCGGAAAAGTAGAGGCTGTAGTGATGGATAAAATCGTAGCACAAGGATTCGTTGATAATAATTCCGACTTGGCGCTTGCGACCGTTGAGTTGCCAACCCATGCCAATAACTCAAAAGCCATTGCCCTTCCAAAAAACAGTGGGGATTTGAAAGAAAAAATTGATGAGATTATCAAGAAATTAAAAGCATCTGGGGAATACGATAAATATATTGAGCAAGCGAAAGCCTACTCTGTCTCATCTAATGAATCCAAATAGAAAGCGATTTGATCACGATCCTTTGGTTTCATCGGATGTTCAAAAGAAAAGGATGTCGACCTATTCTGTCGGCATCCTCTTTAATTTTCATCCGTTGAAGGTGTTTGTTGCATTTTGACCTCTTCCAGAAGGTAATCAATATAGGCTTCCCCCATTTGGGAAAGATTGTTTTTATGGTGCTGGATATAGATGAGTTCGATCTGGTCCTCATACTCCAATGGGATGGAGAGAATATTGTCTCCATTTAAATTGGAATTCAAAATCCCCGTCGCAATCGTATAGCCATTTAAGCCAATCAAGAGATTAAAGAGTGTGGCACGGTCCGACACCACGATAGATTTTTTGTGGGGAAGCTGGGAGAGGATTTCTTCTGAGAAATAAAAGGAATTATTGATCCCTTGTTCATAGGAAAGATAGGGAAAGTCCTCCAAATCTTCCAAAGTGACCGATTTTTTCTGAGCCAGGGGATTGGTTTTGCTTACAAAAACATGAGGTTGAGCTGTAAAGAGCGTGGTGTATCGCAAATCATTGTCTTCAATGAGCTTGGTCATCACATCACGGTTAAACTGGTTTAAATAAAGAACACCGATCTCGGAGCGAAAACTTTTTACGTCTTGAATGATTTCCCACGTTCTTGTTTCGCGCAAGAAAAGTTCATAGTTTTCCATATCTCTACGCTTGAGGAGGGAGACAAAGGCATTGACCACAAACGCATAATGCTGGGAAGATACGCTAAATACCTCTCTTTTCTGATTAGGGTTTTTATAGCGATTTTCCATCAGCTCTGCCTGTTCGACGATTTGTCGCGCATAAGAGAGAAATTCCATGCCATCTTTGGTGAGGGTGATTCCTTTGGGATTTCGATGGAAAATTTCAATTCCCATCTCTCGTTCTAGGTCTTTTACGGCATTTGAGAGGCTGGGTTGCGTGATATAGAGGCGTTTGGCCGCTTCGTTCATAGAGCCGACTTCAGTGATTTTGATGATGTAGCGTAATTGTTGAATTCTCATACTGCTATTGTATCATGATTCCTAAATTTCCTGTATTTTTATCTCCATCTAAGTCTCCTCTAACTTGTAAACTTTATCGTCCGGTAGTTGACAAAGGTGCTGGTAAAAGGATATAATGAATAAAATTTATCCTTTAAACTTACCCCGTGAGGTAGGCAAGGTGCAACAGTAGAAAAAGTGGTTTTTCACTATGTTTTTGTGTAGCCTTGTAGAGCTGGATACAAGGCTTTTTTTGTATCGTAACCGAAGGATGAAGAGATTTCGATTGGGCCAGTCTTCAGGCTCGTAACCTCTGGTTGGATGATTCATCAGAAAGGAAAACGATGATTTTAAAAGAAGATTTATGCATTGTTCGTCAGACAGAAATAGCTCCCCGGATTTTTGAGTTGGTCTTGAAGGGGGAGATGGTGCAAGACATGCAAGCAGGTCAATTTCTACATTTAAAAGTTCCAGATCCGAGTAAGCTTCTGCGTCGGCCAATCTCTATCTCAGAGATTGATAAGGAGCATAAGGAGGCGACCTTGGTCTATCGTGTGGAGAGGGCCGGGACAGAAATCTTATCTAAATTAAGGGAGGGGCAAACCATTGATACGATGGGTCCGCAGGGAAATGGCTTTGACTTATCTGTCGTTGGCTCGGGCCAGACAGTACTCTTGATTGGTGGGGGGATTGGTGTCCCCCCTTTGGTGGAAACGGCTAAGCAACTTCATGAAAAAGGTGTTAAGGTTGTTTCGGTGATTGGTTTTGCAAACAAAGATGCAGTTATTTTAGAAGAAAAACTCAGTAAGTATGGTCCAGTAGTTGTGACGACGGATGACGGATCTTATGGTCGGAAAGGGTATGTATCTGAGGTCATAGAAGAGATGGACTGGGTACCGGATGCCATCTACTCATGTGGGGCACCTGGAATGCTGGCCTATGTCGACCAGCGGTTTGCGGATCATCCCCATGCTTATCTTTCCTTGGAATCCCGAATGGCTTGTGGCATGGGAGCTTGTTATGCCTGTGTCGTTCCTCTAAAAGGAAAAGGACAAGACCAGAATCGACGCGTCTGTGAAGATGGTCCAGTCTTTGCAACAGGATCTGTACAGTTATAGGAGGACTTATGCAGCAAGAACGCTTAGCAGTGACTCTACCGGGATTGGACTTAAAAAACCCAATCATTCCTGCATCAGGCTGTTTTGGATTTGGTCAAGAATACGCTAAATATTATGACCTGAATCGCCTTGGCTCTATTATGATCAAGGCAACGACCCGAAAGCCCCGCTTTGGAAATCCTACTCCTCGTGTTGCAGAGACGCCTTCGGGCATGTTAAACGCTATCGGATTGCAAAATCCAGGAGTTGATCAAGTACTAGCGGAAAAACTTCCCTGGCTAAAGCAACATTATCCAGATCTCCCTATTATCGCAAATGTGGCAGGCTTTTCGACAGAGGAGTACGCGGAGGTTTCGGATAAGATTTCTCAAGCTGAAAATGTAAAAGCAATTGAGTTAAATATCTCTTGCCCCAATGTGGATCATGGCAATCACGGGTTACTGATCGGCCAAGACCCTGAGCTAGCCTATGATGTAGTGAAGGCTGCAGTTGCCCATTCTCACGTTCCGGTTTATGTAAAGTTAACACCAAGTGTGGCAGATATTACGACTGTCGCAAGTGCGGTGGAAGCGGCAGGTGCAAGTGGTTTTACCATGATCAATACCTTGGTCGGAACTCGCTATGACTTGCATAGTCGTCGGCCAATTATTGCAAATGGTCAGGGTGGGATGTCCGGGCCAGCGGTTTTTCCAGTGGCCCTCAAGTTAATCCGACAGGTTGCTTTAACAACCGATTTACCGATTATTGGGATGGGAGGCGTTGATAGTGCTGAAGCAGCCATTGAAATGTTTATTGCAGGCGCTTCGGCTATTGGAGTTGGGACCGCAAATTTTACAGATCCCTTTGCTTGTCCGTCTATCATCGATCGGCTTCCAGTAGTAATGGATCGATACGGAATTGCGAGCCTTGAGGCCCTCCGAGCAGATATCCGAAAGGAGTTGCGGCCGTAATGGCTCATCGGTCATTGTAAAGGTATTTAAACAGTGCAAAATAGAAAAAGCCTGATAATCTTTACAAACTGCCCTAAAAGGGGTAAAATAAAAGAAATAAATCTTTAACCGAGTCCAGAGAGGCGAGGAAGATGGTCAAAAAGATGCTATCGTATTCATCAAGAAACGATGAGGAATTGTTTTGTGCTACCTTCGCTTTTTTGGCGGAGGTTTTTGTCTGAAAGGATTGAATATGAGAGAAAAGCGTCCAGTAATCGCCCTTGATTTCTCGAGTTTGACCGAGGTAAAAGACTTCTTGGCCTTGTTTCCAACAGAGGAAAAGCTCTACGTAAAAATCGGGATGGAACTCTATTATGCGTCAGGGCCGGAAATTGTCCGATATGTAAAAGCGCTTGGGCATAGTGTCTTTTTGGATTTGAAATTACATGATATCCCCAATACTGTTGAGTCTGCAATGCGTGTATTGGCCGGTCTGGGAGTAGATATGACCAATGTGCATGCAGCAGGAGGTGTGGAGATGATGGCCGCAGCCCGTCGGGGGCTTGGCGAAGGTCCTATCTTGATAGCGGTCACCCAATTGACTTCGACTTCAGAAGAGCAGATGCAGGATTTCCAAAATATCCAGACAAGTTTGACAGAATCAGTCCTTCATTATGCTCAAAAACGGACGAAGCTGGTCTGGACGGGGTGGTTTGCTCAGCCCAGGAAGTTGCTTTGATTAAACAACACACTTCTTCTGACTTTGTCTGCTTAACTCCGGGAATCCGTCCCGCAGGAGCTGCTGTTGGAGATCAGAAGCGGGTGATGACACCAGCACAGGCTCGTCAGATTGGCTCTGATTATATCGTTGTGGGCCGTCCAATCACAAGAGCTGAAGACCCTGTCGCTTCTTACCGGCAGATTTATGAGGAGTGGAATCAAGTGGACTAACAGTCTGGATTTAAGTGTATATCGTTATCATCAGGTGAACAAAACAAAAGGAGAAAAACTATGAGCCTTGCAACACAAATCGCATCGGATTTATTAGATATTAAAGCCGTTTATTTAAAACCGGAAGAACCGTTTACTTGGGCATCCGGGATCCAGTCCCCGATTTATACGGATAATCGAATTACCCTTTCTTATCCGGAGACGCGTACCCTGATTGAAAATGGTTTTGTCTCTAGCATCATGGAAGAATTTCCCGAAGTCGAAGTGATTGCTGGGACTGCTACAGCAGGGATTCCTCATGGAGCCATTATTGCTGATCGAATGGGCCTTCCATTTGCCTATATTCGTAGCAAACCCAAAGACCATGGAGCTGGAAACCAAATCGAAGGGCGCGTAGTTAAGGGGCAAAAGATGGTGATCATCGAGGATTTGATCTCTACGGGAGGCTCTGTCTTAGATGCGGTTGCAGCTGCTAAACGAGAAGGAGCAGAAGTATTGGGTGTAGTTGCCATCTTTACCTATGAGTTGCCGATCGCTAAGAAAAACTTTGAAGAAGCAGGTGTTCCCCTCGTCACCCTATCGAATTATTCCGAATTAATCAAGGTGGCAAAGGTGCAGGGGTACATCACAGCAGATGGTCTTCAGTTGTTGAAAAAATTCAAAGAGAATCAAGAAACGTGGCAAGAACAGAAATAAGCTTCATTGATTCAAATCAACTTGAAGGTAGAAGAGTTCAAAAATGAACAGCTTATAAAAGGCTGTTCATTTTGATTTGTTTTCCGTAAGGCTTATGCTATACTAGCCTAATGATGCAAATATATCAGAAAACATTTAAAGTTCTCCAAATCATCTTGCTTCTTATAGCAGTACATTGGCTGGTGGTGGCCATCACTCAGATTTCTACGATTACTTCCTGGAGCGATCCTTTTTTGTGGATCCTAGTCCTTTTGTCAATCGGGTCTGTGAAGTGGTGGAAACAATGCTATGTATTTCTCGTAAATCACAAGCGATTGATTACACTTGTAGCCGTTGCTCTTCAAGTCCTCTTTCTGATATCATCAGAATTACTGATCCGACGGGATGCAGCAGTCGTTTTTCAAGGGGCTTTTAGAATTATCAGTGATCAGTCGATTTCCAACTACCTGACGAGAAATCCCAATAATCTTTCCTTATTTCTCTATGAGCGATTCTTTTACAATATGTTTGGTTTTTCTAGCCTATGGATCCTGCAAGGGGTGAATATGCTGTGCACCAATGCAACAGCCTGGATTCTCTACCGAGGCACTAGTCGTCATTTTGGATCTCAAGTAGGAAATGCTATTTTTATCCTTTATGTTGGATTGCTTGGTTTTTCCCCTTACTTTTACTCCATGTATACGGATATCCTGCCCCTTCCGTTCATTGCCTTGCAGTTGATATTCGCCTTGGATATCCTAGCGTCTCATGATCGGGTACAAGTGGTCAAAAAGTCTCTTCTTCTTGCGGGGATTTCTGCACTGGCGATAGTGATTCGGCCGACTACTTTTATTGTTCTTATCGCATTTTTGATGACGTTATTGTTCAAAGGAAATTGGAAAAAGACAGGTTTGGTTTTCTTGCATATTGGAATACCTTTTGTGCTAGCTGTTGGAAGCTTAAACTGGTTCATAGATCGTCAAGAAGAAGTCACGCTCATAGAAGGACAGGGTTTAGCAAAAGGGCCTTTGCTCTTTGTAAACTTGGGCCTAACGAGTACAGGTCATGACCAAGAGGATATGAAAGAGGGCTTACTTCAGTATATTGAGCCGGAAAAGCGTTCCGAATACAACAATGGAATGTTCCTGAGAGAAAATGTTGTCAAAGAAATCAAGCGTCGACTTGGCCAGTATACCTTATTTTCTTTTGTGAACCACCTGATAGAAAAACAAGAGTTGACAGTTTCAGAAGGAACGCTAGGCTGGCCTTATCGTGACATTGACAATGAAAAAACACCGGTCCTGAATCCGCTGTATCGCTATACGAAACATTGGGGGATCAGCTCCTGGATTCGGAAATACTTCCTGAGTATTGATAAGAGTGAGTACCGGTACTATGCTTTGGTTAAGCAGTTTCTTTGGATTGTGATGGCTGTAGGGTTGGTGCTAGTTTTTCTCCGCTTCAAACTAAGCGATTCTTTGAATTTTTTGAGCCTTGCTGTCTTTGGAGGTCTCCTCTTTCTTCTGATTTTTGAAGGAGGAAAGACACGGTATTTGATTCAATTTCTTCCACAAGTTCTCATCTTGGCTGGCTTAGGTTTGACTGGATTGACTAAGAAACCGAAAGGCTTCTGGAAGGAAGAATTGGAAGGTTAGTGACAAACCGAAAGGAAGAAGAGAGTGGGACAGAAATCGGTCATTCCTTAGAATTCGATTTCGTCGTCCCACCTCCGCACAGTTGAGTCGAGCTGTAAAAGCTGATGAAATCAGCCTAGCAGAGCCCACTCAACCACTGCGTCTTACTCGACCATCCAAAAACAATGGAGAGGCTAGGACATTTGTCCCAGCCTCTTTTTCTTCTTGATCGTCGAGATACGAAAGAGACTTAATATGGTATAATAAGGCCAAAGATTATTTTTAGAAAGGAAGAGAACATGCAACATTCAAGCTGGCATGGAGCGATTCAGTCTAAGCTTCCTGAGCATTATTTTGGGAAAATTAAGGCCTTTTTGGACCAGGTGTACGCTCAAGGAAGGGTCTATCCACCAAGAGAAAAGGTCTTTGCCGCCTTACAAGAGACTCATTTAGAGGATGTCAAGGTAGTCATTTTGGGTCAGGATCCTTATCATGGACCGATGCAAGCTCAAGGTTTGTCTTTCTCCGTCCCGAATGAATTGCAGGCACCCCCTTCTTTACAAAATATCTTAAAAGAATTGGAAGATGACATCGGGGTCAAGGTCAATCACGACTTGACGTCTTGGGCAAAGCAAGGAGTGCTATTGCTGAATGCCTGCCTGACCGTCCCTGCTGGACAGGCTAACGGTCATGCGAATATCATCTGGGAACCATTCACAGATGCCATCATCCAGCTGGTCAATGAAAAGGAGACACCGGTGGTCTTTATCCTCTGGGGAGGCTTTGCTCGAAAGAAAAAAAGTCTCATTACCAACCCTAGCCACTTGGTGCTAGAGTCTGCTCATCCTAGTCCTCTTTCAAGCTATCGTGGCTTTTTTGGTAGCCACCCCTTCTCGAAGGCGAATAGCTTTTTGGAAGACAAAGGTCAAGCCCCAATTGATTGGTTGAAGTAGGAGAGTCTAAAGAAAAAGGGAAGTGAGGAGGCGATTGGTGTGGGAAAGACAGTGCAGTTAGCGACGATTTGTTACTTGGACAATGGACGGGAGTTTTTACTTCTACACCGCAACAAAAAGGAAAAGGACATTCACGAGGGAAAATGGGTCTCCGTTGGTGGGAAACTGGAAGCTGGTGAGACACCGGAAGCCTGCGCCATCCGTGAAATCAGGGAAGAGACAGGGCTGACAGCTACTAGAATAGACATGGTGGGGCACATCACCTTCCCAGATTTTACACCAGACAAGGATTGGTATTGTTATGTCTTTCGTGTGACGGACTTTACAGGGGACCTGATTGCAGACTGTACGGAAGGAACCCTAGAGTGGGTCCCTTATGGAGACATGCTCAAGAAGCCTATGTGGACGGGGGATCGACTTTTTTTGGACTGGATGTTGGAGCGAAAGCCGTTCTTTTCAGCTAAGTTTTGTTATAAGCAGGAAGTTTTGACAGATTGGTCTGTTGTATTTTATGGAGGAGAATAAGGAGAAAGTTATGTTACTCATCAAAAATGGTCGTGTCATTGATCCCAAAACACATCTTGATCAAGTGTGTGATGTTCTGGTAGAGGGGAAAAGAGTCCTCAAAATCGCTGAACATATTGTCCAAGATGGTGCAGAAGTGATTGATGCGACGGGTCTCGTCGTTGCACCTGGTTTGGTGGATATTCATGTACATTTCCGTGAGCCTGGTCAGACTCACAAGGAAGACATTCACACAGGGGCTTTAGCTGCTGCGGCTGGTGGCTTTACCACCGTCGTCATGATGGCCAATACCAATCCGACGATTTCGACGGTTGATACTTTAGAAGAAGTTCTGGCATCGGCTGCAAAGGAAAAATCCATGTCCTAACCAATGCCACTGTTACGACGCAATTTGATGGTCAACACCTGACAGATTTCGAGGGTCTGATCCAAGCGGGAGCTGTCGGACTGTCTGATGACGGGATTCCCTTGGAAGACACCGGAGTTGTTCGCGCGGCTTTCAAAAGGGCCAAGAAATTGGATGTCGTCGTGGCTCTTCATGAAGAAGATCCCAAGCTAAATGGAATCCTTGGACTCAATGAAGGTGTGGCCAAGCAACATTTTGGTTGTGGTGGAGCTCGTGGTGTGGCGGAGTATAGTATGGTTGCCCGTGACGTTATGATTGCCTATGAAATTGGGAATAAATTCCACGTCCAGCACTTGTCCAAGGCCGAGTCTGTTAAAGTTGTGGAGTTTGCACAATCATTAGGTGCCAAAGTGACAGCAGAAGTAGCTCCGCAACATTTCTCACGGACGGAAGATTTACTCCTAGTCAAAGGGCCAAATGCCAAGATGAACCCACCTCTACGGACGGAAGAAGATCGCTTGGCAGTCATTGAAGGATTAAAATCAGGGGTTATCTCCATTATTGCGACAGATCATGCTCCCCACCATGCGGATGAAAAAAATGTAGCAGATGTGACCAAAGCTCCCTCTGGTATGACGGGACTGGAGACTTCCCTATCTCTTGGCTTGACTCATTTAGTAGCGGATGGCCATCTCAGTTTATCTCAACTTCTATCTAAGATGACCCATAATCCTGCCGCTCTTTACGGCTTTGATGCTGGCTATCTAGCAGAAGGTGGTCCAGCGGACATCGTCATTTTTGCAGAGAATGAGGAACGTGTAGTCACAGCTAACTTCCACTCCAAAGCAGCCAATTCACCTTTCATCGATGATACCCTAAAAGGTGTAGTGAAATATACTATTTGTGATGGAGAAGTAGTTTATGAAGAAAAATGAGAGACAGAAGCTTTCTTTAAACTTTAAAAAGTTATTTCCTAAAGCTGAACGGTCCGCTATGGAGAGCCGTAGCCAGGAAGTCTATAGTCTCTGGGATGGAGAGGAGTATCTCCTTTTGAACCCTACGGATCTGACGGAACGAGAACAGGTTTTATTAGACTATTTCTTAAAGGAGAAGGAGCAGCATTCTCCGCAAGATCCGTGGTTGGAATTTCTATCCGGGAGGACTCCCCATGCTCCGAATCAGCTTGAAACGGTACAGTTTTTCTATTTATCTCATTCAGAAGCGCTAGACGCTGGTCTTCAAGCGATTCTTGAAAATTTGCTCCCTCCCATCCTCTATCGGTGTCCCATTGCAGAAGGTGAAACGATCTTTCTTTTAGAGTGGGGACTAGATGCGGACAGTCAACAACAATTAGCTAGTCTGCTCCCCACCTTAGAAAATGACTTTAGTAATCGGTTATCGATGATGGTGGG
>NZ_KQ969506.1:453277-481781 GCF_001578875.1 Streptococcus sp. DD13 | reverse complement strand
CAGTGGCGAAAGCTAATGGAGTCGGACCTTCAAGCTGTTTTCCAAGAGGAGCAAGCGCTACTGACAAGCTTCCAAGAGACATCTGGGACCGGTCAGTTTGTTTCTTATCCGAACCTCTTGTTATGGGGAGTCACGAATGGTGCATCTTTCCCCCTCATCCGGCGTTTTCTAAAGACTGAGATCCTAGTGAATGACGAGATGAGCGCAATCGTGGAGACACTATGGGGAAATGAGGGAAATATGGTTAAGACTGCTCAAGACCTATATCTCCACCGCAATACATTACAGTATAAACTGGATAAATTTTACCAGCGCTCTGGTTTAAATCTCAAGCATTTAGATGATTTGGCTCTCTCTTATCTGTTATTACTTGAAAAATAAGCTTTGTGCATTTTGACTAAGAGAATTGGTCGGGGTGCACATTTTAATTTTGAAAGCGCTTTGCTATACTGTAACTATAGAATAAAGGAGGAAGCTCTCATGGTAGAACTCAAATTAAATCATATCTTTAAACAATATCCAAATGCTAGTCACTATTCCGTTGAGGATTTCAATCTTGACATTAAGGACAAAGAGTTTATTGTTTTTGTAGGTCCTTCAGGATGTGGGAAATCAACCACCTTGCGGATGATTGCTGGTTTGGAAGATATTTCAGAAGGTGAGTTATACATTAATGACGAGTTGGTCAATGACAAATCTCCGAAAGACCGGGATATTGCCATGGTTTTCCAAAACTATGCCCTCTATCCTCACATGACTGTTTATGATAACATGGCTTTCGGATTGAAATTGCGGAAGTATAAAAAAGACGAAATTGATAAACGTGTCAAGGATGCTGCTGAAATTCTTGGTTTGACCGAATTTCTAACTCGTAAACCAGCAGACTTATCAGGTGGACAACGGCAACGGGTAGCCATGGGACGGGCTATCGTGCGGGACGCTTCGGTATTCTTGATGGATGAGCCACTTTCTAACTTGGATGCTAAACTGCGGGTTTCTATGCGTGCTGAAATCGCTAAAATTCATCAACGGATCGGGGCAACGACTATCTACGTTACCCACGACCAAACAGAAGCTATGACCTTGGCAGATCGGATTGTCATCATGAGTTCTACAAAGAATCCAAATGGTGACGGAACCATCGGACGCGTTGAACAAGTTGGTAGCCCTCAAGAACTCTACAATCGTCCTGCTAATAAGTTTGTTGCGGGATTCATCGGAAGCCCAGCTATGAATTTCTTTGAAGTGACCCTAAAAGGAAACCGTATAGAAGGAGAGGGTGGCTTTAGCATTGAAATCCCTGAAGGACGGGCGAAAATCTTGAAGGATAAAGGATACGAAGGTAAGAAAGTCATCTTTGGAATCCGGCCTGAAGATGTTTCTAGTGACCATTTGGCACAGGAAACGTATGTCAATGCAACGGTGACAGCTGAAGTTGTAGTTGCAGAGTTGTTAGGAGCTGAAACGATGCTTTATTTGAAATATGGTGGATTTGAATTTGCAGCACGTGTAGATGCGCGTGACTTCCACCATCCAGGTGAAAAGGTTACTTTAGCCTTCAACTCCAACAAAGGTCATTTCTTTGATATCGAAACAGAAGAAGCGATTCGATAAGAGCGTCTCTAGCGCTTTAATGAAAGCTTAATAAAAACTGGATGAATGATCCAGTCTTGAAAATGAAAAAGAATTTGCAAACAATCGATCTTGAACGGTAGACCATGATGGCCTACCGTTAAGAAAAGAAGGAGTTGCAAATTCTTTTTTTGTGTGGAAGTCATTTAAGCGGATTTCTTTTAAAAAGAAAAAGAGCCAACCATGCGGTTGACCGTTTAAAAAATTCAGGTAAATTCTCAGAATCAGCATTTAATTTTACTTTAAATCGTACTTCCAGTCTCCTCCATATAGGAAAAGTAATGCCTGGTCAGTCTTCTTTTTTACGATCCATAAGCAGAACTCTATCGCTGTCCCTTACCATACAAAGATTTGTATATTCTACGGTTCATTCATACAGTTCCTTCCTAACTATATTTGTCTCTTTCTTTAAGGATAGGATACACGATCTCTACCCTATTCTTCTTTTGGTTGGACTTGCGTATGGGCTAGCAAGTCTCCTAGATGCCTCTTATCTTTCCGAAACATCGTCATGCATTTTGCTACTGCCTCCGCATCTAGCTCCGTTCTATCATAGATACACGCCCTTCCTCGTTGCAGGTAGAGGAAGCCTATGGCAAAGAAAAAACTCTATCTATTCCTTGAAGATTTGTCTTTCTGTGAATAGATAGAGAAGTGTTTAATCATTGTTTTGTTTACGGCTTCCTTGCTGGAGAAGATTTAAGCCAAAACCAGTCGTATTTTCTTCCTTCTTTAAGATACGTCCGATATTTTCTTTGTGTCGGAAAAAGATCATAATCGCGGCCAACCAGCAAATACCAATAAAGATCCAATCATAGCTAGAAAAGAAGATATGGTAAGCTGGAAATAGAAGAGTGCTCACCATTCCCAATAAAGCAGTGGCGAGTGCGGCAAAAGAAACCATAGAAGTGAGGTAGAGAAAGACTAGAAAGGTCAATAAAACTGAAAGACCAAATAGGGGGTTGATGCCGATCAGCATACCGCACGTTGTCGCAACGGCTTTTCCGCCTTTAAATCCGGCAAAGACGGGAAAGACATGCCCTAATACAGCCGCCAAGCCAAATAAAACACGGGGAAGGTTGCCTTCCACATGAAAGAGAAGAGGAAGACATGCGGCTAAGGTTCCTTTGAAGAAATCGATGAACCAAACAGTCCAGCCGGCTTTTTTCCCAAGGATGCGCATGGCATTGGTCGTTCCGATATTTCCAGAACCGTGCTCGCGCAAATTGATATTAAAAAATAGTTTTCCAATCCACAGTCCAGTTGGGATGGATCCGATGATGTAAGCTAAGATTAGTAAAATGATTTCCATATCCTAATCATACCATAGTTTTTTTTTCGCTTCAAGCCTCCTCAAAACGCGATTAAATAGGAGAAAAGTCTAAAAAATTTTGCGAAAAAGGCTTTTTTTGTGTACTATAGTAAGGATGAATATTCAACGAAATGAAGTCGAGGCTCTCCGCTATTGGGGAACATCCTTTTCATTTCGCTATTGGAGGCTCGTTTGGCTAAAAAAGAAATTAATGTAAACAATTACAATGATGATGCGATTCAGGTATTGGAAGGATTAGATGCTGTCCGTAAACGGCCTGGGATGTATATAGGCTCTACGGATGGAAATGGACTCCATCATCTGGTCTGGGAAATCGTGGACAATGCTGTCGATGAGGCTCTCTCAGGTTTTGGATCGCAGATTGAAGTGACGATTAATCAGGATGGTTCGCTTACGGTTGCTGACCAAGGACGGGGGATGCCGACAGGACTTCATGCGATGGGGATTCCAACCGTTGAAGTTATCTTTACCGTTCTTCACGCAGGTGGAAAATTTGGTCAAGGTGGCTACAAAACATCAGGTGGACTTCATGGAGTAGGTTCTTCCGTTGTGAATGCCTTATCCAGCTGGCTCGAGGTTGAAATCACCCGTGATGGAACAGTCTACCAACAACGGTTTGAGCATGGGGGAAAACCTGTCACCACGCTAAAAAAGATTGGCACAGCACCTAAGTCTAAGTCTGGAACCAAGGTTACCTTTATGCCAGATGCGACCATTTTTTCAACAACTGACTTCAAGTTTAATACCATTGCAGAACGCCTCAAAGAATCGGCCTTTTTGCTAAAAAATGTCACCATGAGCTTGACCGATCTTCGTGGAGAGGAAGTACTTCACGAAGAATTTCACTATGAAAATGGGGTTCAGGATTTTGTTGCCTATCTGAATGAAGACAAGGAAACCTTAACGCCCATTATCTCTATTGAAGGGGAAGAACAAGGTTTTCATGTAGACATCGCTCTTCAATATAATGATGGATTTTCAGACAATATTCTCTCCTTTGTCAATAACGTTCGGACGAAGGACGGAGGAACCCACGAGACAGGGCTTAAATCAGCTATTACCAAGGCCATGAATGACTATGCTCGAAAGAGTGGCTTGCTCAAGGAGAAGGACAAAAACTTGGAAGGCTCGGATTACCGAGAAGGCTTGTCCGCTATCTTGTCTATCCTGGTACCAGAGGAACACTTGCAATTCGAAGGACAAACCAAAGACAAGCTTGGATCCCCTGTTGCTCGTCCAATTGTAGATGGGATTGTATCTGAGAGACTGACCTATTTCCTATTAGAAAATGGAGAGTTGGCCAGCAACCTGGTCCGAAAAGCTATTCGGGCCCGGGATGCCAGGGAGGCTGCTCGTAAAGCCCGAGATGAAAGCCGAAATGGCAAGAAAAATAAGAAGGATAAGGGTCTCTTGTCAGGAAAACTGACCCCGGCCCAGTCTAAAAATGCTGCGAAAAATGAGCTTTACTTAGTCGAAGGGGACTCTGCCGGTGGTTCTGCTAAGCAAGGTCGTGACCGTAAGTTTCAGGCCATTCTCCCCTTGCGAGGGAAGGTGCTAAATACAGAAAAAGCCAAGATGGCAGATATCCTCAAAAATGAAGAAATCAATACGATGATTTATACCATTGGGGCTGGTGTAGGATCAGACTTTAATCTCGAAGATATCAACTATGATAAGATTATTATTATGACCGATGCCGATACGGATGGTGCCCATATCCAGACCCTGTTGCTGACTTTCTTCTATCGTTATATGCGACCGTTGGTAGAAGCAGGTCATGTCTATATCGCGCTACCTCCACTTTACAAAATGTCAAAGGGGAAGGGGAAGACAGAGAAAATAGCCTATGCTTGGACAGATGGGGAACTAGAGGATCTGCGTCGTGAATTTGGTAAAGGTGCCATGCTCCAACGTTACAAAGGGTTGGGGGAGATGAATGCAGATCAGCTCTGGGAGACGACCATGAATCCTGAGAGTCGCACCCTTATCCGAGTGACCATCGACGATTTAGCCCGTGCAGAACGGCGGGTCTCTGTTCTCATGGGGGACAAGCCAGCTCCAAGAAGGCAGTGGATTGAAGATAATGTCAGGTTTACGCTGGAAGAAACGACTGCGTTTTAAGGAGTGTGAGTGATGAATAAGGTTGAATTGGCTTATTTTGGTTATGTTTTCTTAGTCTCATTACCATCTGCGTTTATTGCATTCTACATGAATCGTCGAAGAATCAGATTTTTAGGCTTGTACGCGCCGATCGTATTTACGTTATTCATGCTAAAGGTACTGGAATCCAACATTAGATCCCCAGACTACGGTTCTTTAGAGGCGTTCATTATTATGATTTTATATGGCTTCCCCTTGATAATAGGAGCCTTAGTCTACACACTGATTCGTTTGTGTTTCGTTTATAGGAAGAATCTGCGGAAGGGACTTTTGATTTTCCTATCCTATATCTTAGGTCCCCTATTAATTGGTCTTTTTGGTTTGTGTGTAGATATGCTATTTCAGCTGCATCATTATATATCCATAGTCATAGTCATTATTTTGATGATTCTAGTTTCTTATTTGCCACCTCTTTATCTCTACCATTTCGACCGAGATCAGTAAGACACGGAATACTTTTTGGTAGGGGATAGAGATTACTTGCTTAGCGAATGTCAAAGATGATGGATTGTTTACAATTTATAATAAAAAACAATTTCAAATAGCTCTAAGTGATGAAGGAGTGAAAGATGAGAACTGAGACAGAAATGCTTGATGCGATTTCACAGATCGCTAAATCTTTACAAGTGAAGGCTGTCGCTCTATCTGGTTCTTGGTCATCGTCGTCTGTATCTCATGCTTTTTGAAGATGGCAATCGGATTGATTTAACCCTCTGTCCTAAGGAGTCTATCCAAGAGTGGGTGGATAGTGAAGCTGATGTTACAGTTTTGAAAGATGAGAAAGGCTTATTTGTGCCCTATTCTCCAAATCCTCAACGTTACTGGACAAGCCCAGCTAGTGCGATTGATTTTGAAAAAGCCTGCAATGAATTTTGGTGGGTGTCAGCCTATGTGGTCAAAGGAATCTGTCGCCATCAAGTCATCTATGCAACGGACCATCTCTACGGTATTTGCCAACAAGAACTTTTGAAGGTCCTTGCTTGGCAGGTAACAAGTGATAGGGGAGCAGTCGATATCGGTAAAAATTACAAATATCTCTTTACCTATTTGCCAACTGAGAAGGAGAAGGAATTCTCGAATCTGCTAGATTTCTCAAGTTTAGACAAAATCACTCAGACTTTATTTGCTACGATGCAAATTTTCCACCAAGAGGCTCAATTCCTTGCTCAAAAGAGGGGTTTTCCTTTGATCAGAAAGAGGCTAAGAAGTAGATAGCTTATGCTAAGAAAAAGCTATCTACTCAATAATGAATGCATTCCCTTATTTTAAACACGTAAAATTACAGAAAGGATCCTTTGGTTACCTGGTGTAACTGAATTCCTATATATAAAAGATTACTCAACATTCTCTGAAAGGAGTTGAACACGCCCTAAATACTGTGTGAAAATGATAAATTCTCTTGTGAGCATGGCTCACTTCAAGAATTTCCTATTTTCCCTTTGCATTTTACGGGCTTTGTATCCTATATGTCCAACATTCAAAACATGTCCCTGGAGGACATCATGGGAGAGCGCTTTGGACGCTACTCCAAATACATTATTCAAGAACGGGCTTTGCCAGATATTCGAGATGGTTTGAAACCTGTTCAAAGGCGGATTCTTTATTCCATGAATAAGGACGGGAATACCCATGACAAGGGGTACCGGAAGTCTGCCAAGTCCGTCGGGAATATCATGGGGAATTTCCACCCACATGGGGATTCTTCTATCTATGATGCCATGGTGCGCATGTCTCAGGACTGGAAAAAATCGTGAGATTTTGGTCGAAATGCACGGGAACAATGGTTCTATGGATGGGGACCCACCTGCAGCCATGCGGTATACTGAGGCGCGTTTGTCTGAGATTGCGGGTTACCTACTTCAGGATATTGACAAAAAGACCGTCCCTTGGGCTTGGAACTTCGATGATACGGAGAAAGAACCAACGGTTTTACCAGCTGCCTTTCCAAACCTTTTGGTCAATGGTGCGACAGGGATTTCTGCTGGGTATGCGACGGATATTCCACCGCATAATTTAGCAGAGGTCATCGATGCCGTGGTCTACATGATTGACCATCCATCTGCCAAACTGGATAAGCTGATGGAGTTCTTACCTGGACCGGACTTTCCAACGGGAGCCATCATCCAAGGGAAAGATGAGATTCGTAAAGCCTACGAGACGGGTAAAGGACGAGTAGTGGTCCGCTCCCGAACTGAAATGGAACAACTAAAAGGTGGTAAGGAGCAGATTATTGTCACTGAGATTCCTTACGATGTCAATAAAGCTGTCCTTGTGAAGAAAATCGATGATGTGCGCGTTAACAACAAGGTCCCTGGCATTGCGGAAGTGCGAGACGAGTCAGATCGGACTGGCTTGCGGATTGCGATCGAACTGAAGAAGGATGCAGACAGTCAGACGATCCTCAACTACCTATTGAAATACACAGACCTACAAGTCAATTATAATTTCAATATGGTGGCGATTGACCATTTCACACCACGACAAGTAGGCTTGCAAAAGATTTTATCCAGTTATATCGCTCATCGTCGGGAGATTATCATTGCGCGATCTAAGTTTGATAAGGAAAAAGCGGAAAAACGTCTTCATATCGTAGAAGGCCTGATTCGTGTTATCTCCATTCTCGATGAGGTCATTGCCCTGATTCGTGCATCAGAGAATAAAGCGGATGCCAAGGAAAACCTAAAAGTCAGTTATGAGTTTAGCGAAGAACAAGCAGAAGCGATTGTAACCTTGCAACTGTACCGCTTGACCAATACGGACGTGGTGGTCTTACAGGAAGAAGAAAAAGAGCTTCGTGACAAGATTGCGACCTTAGCAGCTGTCATCGGGGATGAGCGAACCATGTACAACCTTATGAAAAAGGAACTCCGTGAGGTCAAGAAACAATTTGGCAACGACCGTCGAAGTGAATTGCAAGATGTCGCTAAGACCATCGAAATTGATACAGCGAGTCTCATAGTCGAAGAAGACACCTATGTTAGCGTCACGAGAGGGGGCTATCTCAAGCGAACTAGCCCACGCTCTTACTCAGCTTCTACCGTTGAGGAGCTTGGTAAGCGGGATGACGACGAGCTGATTTTCCATCAGTTGGCAAAGACGACTCAACACTTGCTCATTTTTACAAATCAGGGCAATGTTATCTATCGCCCGATTCACGAACTAACAGATATTCGCTGGAAGGATATCGGAGAGCACTTGTCTCAGACCATTAGCAATCTAGCCCAGGATGAAGAAGTTCTATATGCTGAAATCCGTGATGACTTTGAAGGAACAACCTATTTTGCAGCGACGAAGTTTGGCCAAATCAAGCGCCTGTCCGTCACAGAACTCTCCCCTTGGCGGACCTATAAGTCCAAGTCGGTCAAATATGCGAAGTTGAAAGACGAGCAGGATGCTGTCATAGCTATCACGCCTATTTTGTTAGACGATGTGCTACTGGTTACCCATAATGGTTATGCGCTTCGTTTTTCGATCGAAGAGGTACCAGTGGTTGGAGCTAAAGCAGCAGGTGTCAAGGCCATTAACCTCAAGGATGGGGATGTCCTACAGGCCGCCTTTGTGGCCAATACGACCTCCTTCTTTATCTTGACTCAGCGTGGCAGTCTTAAACGCCTAGCAGTTAGTGAGATCCCGCAAGCCAAGCGGGCAGGTCGTGGCTTGCAGGTCCTACGAGAACTGAAATCTAAACCTCATCGGGTCTTCCTAGCGGGTCCTGTCTTTTCAGAAAGTGGTGGGGGTGAGTTGGATCTGTTTGCGACTGAAGCAGAATCAACGGATCAACAAATCTTGGTTGTGACGTCGACAACTGGTCAGGTTACTGAAAAAAATCTGGCGGACCTCTCTTTATCGGAGCGAACCAGCAACGGTAGCTTTGTCAACGACAGTATTTCTGAACAAGAAGTGTTCAGTGCCAGAATAAACCAATAAAATGACGATTCTAAAGCTACTTTATCTGGCCTTATTTGAAATAGTTTTCATAACTAAAAAAGTCACCTTTCTGGTGGCTTTTCTTTCTCAGTGCCTGCAATCGACTCTAGGATTTGCAGAAAGGCGAGTCCTGTGGTAAACTAGCAAGTAATTTTAAAGGAGGATACACATGACATCATCCAAACAATTTTTTTCACTATTTTCAGGGATTATTTATCTTCTCATTGGTATCATCATATTTGTCAATCCTATCGATACCTTGATGAGTCTATCATGGCTGATTTCAGTTGGTCTCTTTATCCATGCTCTGAACGCCTTATTCAATTACTACAGGATGGAGACTGCTCAGCGGCAAGCCGTTTATCTACTAGAAATCGGTATCAATCTCATCTTTGCCTTTTATCTCATGACACGTGGTTTTGAAATCCTCCCTTTTGTCGTTCCAACTGCGATTGGTATTTGGCTTCTGATACAGGCTACGCTTCTTTATTTCAAGGGACGTAATCTGACCTATGTCGTCCCATTTCTTGGGTCAAATGTGAAATGGCTAGCAGGAGTTGTTTTTCTATTAGGACTCATTTTCTTTTTAAATCCTATGGGGATTAGTCTTTTCTTGATGAATTTGATTGCCCTTGCCTTTATGTTCGCGGGAATTCAGACCTTGATGAAGGCCTTGCGATCCTAAGCCGAATCTTTCTTTTTATCCGAATTTATGCTATAATAAATAAGAGAAGCGTGTGATGTCACGCTCTTTTCTATGTCTAAAAGCTATTTTAGGAAAATAAATAGGAGGAAAAATGAAGTATATTTGGTCTTATCTAAAGCGCTACCCAAAATGGTTGGTCCTAAACTTTGTGGCAGCTATCTTTTTTGTCATTGTCAATTTGGGCTTACCGACGATTTTAGCACGGATGATTGATGAAGGGATTAATGCCAACAATGCGAATCGACTGTATTTTTGGGCTTGGATCATGTTTGCAATCATTATTCTAGGTTTTTTGGGACGCATCGTCTTGGCTTATGCAGCAGGTAAATTAACAACCACCATGGTCAAGGATATGCGAAATGATCTGTATGCTAAGTTGCAAGAGTATTCTCATCATGAATATGAACAAATCGGCGTATCGTCTTTGGTAACCCGAGTCACATCAGACGCCTTTGTATTGATGCAATTTGCCGAACAAATCTTAAAAATGGGTGTCATCACGCCTTTAATGATGGTTTCAAGTGTCCTAATGATTTTTGTGACCAGTCCATCTATGGCTTGGATTGTGGCGATTTCGGTTCCTTTTCTTGGAGTGGTCGTCTACTATGTGGCTGTTAAAACGCAACCTTTGTCCGAATTACAGCAAAAAACCCTGGATCGAATCAACCAATATGCCCGTGAAAATCTCACAGGTTTGCGCGTTATACGGGCCTTTGCTCGCGAAGAATTCCAAGAAGAACGCTTTGCATCAGAAAATGAAGTATATGCGAGAAATTCAAATAAATTGTTCAAATTAACTGGTTTAACAGAACCTCTATTTGTTCAAATTATTATCGCCATGATTGTGGCCATTGTTTGGTTTGCTCTTGAGCCCTTGCGAAATGGTAGCCTTGCCATCGGGGATCTGGTGGCTTATGTTGAATATAGTTTCCATGCTCTTTTGTCTTTCCTTTTCTTGGCCAATCTCTTTACCATGTATCCACGCGCGGCTGTTTCCAGTCAACGGTTAAAAGAAATTTTGGACATGCCGATTTCCATCCATCCCAATGAAGAGGGAGTGACGGAGACAGATAGTAGAGGATACTTAGAATTTGATAACGTTACCTTTGCTTACCCTGGGGAAACAGAAAGTCCGGTCCTTCATAATATTTCCTTTAAGGCAAAACCCGGGGAAACCATTGCCTTTATTGGCTCTACAGGTTCCGGGAAATCCTCTCTAGTACAGCTTATCCCACGCTTTTATGATGTTACCCTTGGGAAGATCCTTGTGGACGGCGTGGATGTTCGAGATTACAATCTCAAGGCCCTTCGCAGGAAGATCGGCTTTATCCCTCAGAAAGCTCTGCTCTTTACGGGGACTATTGCGGATAATCTTCGATATGGAAAAGATGATGCAAGTCCTATTGAACTCAAGCAGGCAGCAGAAGTGGCTCAAGCCAAAGAATTTATCGAAAGCCGTGAAGGAACAGTTTGAAACACATCTTGCTGAAGGGGGGAGCAACTTATCAGGTGGGCAAAAGCAACGTCTTTCCATTGCGCGGGCAGTTGTCAAGAATCCTGATATTTATGTCTTTGACGATTCTTTCTCTGCTTTGGACTATAAGACAGATGCGACCTTACGCCGCCGCTTGAAAGAAGTTACTGGCGATGCAACTGTCTTAATCGTAGCACAACGGGTTGGAACCATCATGGATGCGGATCAGATTATTGTACTCGATCAAGGAGAAATCGTCGGTCGCGGGACACATGACCAACTGATGGAAAGCAATGACATTTACCGTGAAATTGCCAACTCTCAGCTCAACAGTCAGTCACTGACAGAAGAATAGAAAGGAGAAAATATGAAAAAACAATCAAGTTTCGCTCGGCTATGGACCTTTCTGAGTCTGTACAAGTTTTCGGTTTCTTTTGCTATTTTTTTGAAAATTCTCAGTGTCATCATGAGTGTTTTAGAGCCCTTTATCCTAGGTCTCGCTATTACAGAGTTGACGTCAAATCTACTTGATATGGCGCGCGGTGTAGCTGGAGCTGAGCTAAATGTTGGATATGTCGCGATGATTATGGGATTGTATTTGGTTCGAGGGGTTATTTACGAGTTGAGTTCCTATTATTCAAATTATTTCCTGACCAATGCTGTCCAGGATACGGTTCGGGATATGCGCAACCAACTGACGGATAAAATCAACCGCATCCCTGTTTCCTACTTTGATCAACACCAATTTGGCGACTTATTGGGACGATTTACAAGCGACGTCGAGACGGTTTCGAATGCCTTGCAGCAATCCTTTATGCAGATTGTCAATGCCATTTTTACCCTGATTCTCGTCATTGGGATGGTCCTTTATCTCAATTGGCCTTTGGGGATTTTGGTTACTCTTTCCATTCCTATTACCTACTTTGGAGCACGCTTTATCACTAAAAAATCTCAGCCTTACTTTAAGTTACAGGCTGACGCCTTGGGGGCCATGAATGGTTTTGTCCAAGAAAAGTTAACTGGCTTTAACATTATCAAGCTCTATGTTCGAGAGGAAAACTCTCAAGAAGAATTCCATCAGATTACTCAGCATTTGCAGGAAGTTGGATTTAAGGCTAATTTTCTATCTGGGTTAATGATGCCTATTCTAACAGCTATCTCTGACCTAACCTATCTCATGGTTGCCCTCATCGGTGGCTTACAAACCCTCGCTGGACGTCTCACAGTTGGGAATTTACAAGCCTTTGTTCAGTATGTTTGGCAGATTAACCAACCTATTCAAAATTTAACTCAATTAGCTGGGCAACTGCAAAGTGCCAAGTCCTCCTTGGATCGGATTTTCCAAGTGTTTGATGAGCCAGATGAAGTTCAAGGGGAAAATCAAGCCCTGACTCAGGACCTGACAGGTCAAGTTAGCTTCAAGAATGTTAACTTCCAGTATGTAGAAGATAAACCGTTGATTCGAAACTTTAATCTAGATGTGAATCCAGGTGAAATGGTCGCGATTGTCGGACCGACCGGTGCAGGAAAAACAACCCTTATCAATCTGTTGATGCGCTTTTACGATGTTACCAGTGGTGCGATTACCGTGGATGGTCAGGATATCCGAGACCTCAAGCGACAAGACTATCGCAAGCAGTTTGGTATGGTATTACAAGACGCTTGGTTGTATGAAGGAACGATTAAAGAAAATCTTCGGTTTGGAAATCTTGAGGCAACAGATGAAGAAATCGTCGCAGCAGCCAAGGCAGCCAATGTAGATCATTTTATTCGCACCCTCCCAGGAGGTTACAATATGGAGATGAATCAGGAGTCTAGTAATATTTCCTTAGGCCAAAAACAACTTCTGACCATTGCCCGTGCACTATTAGCTGATCCCAAAATCTTGATTTTAGATGAAGCGACTTCATCTGTAGATACGCGACTGGAATTGCTCATTCAAAAAGCGATGAAGACCCTTATGGAAGGTCGAACCAGTTTTGTCATCGCGCATCGCCTGTCCACCATCCAAGAAGCAGATAAAATCTTAGTACTTAAGGACGGTCAAATCATTGAACAAGGCAATCACCATAGTTTACTAGCTGACAAAGGTTTCTATTATGACCTTTATACAAGCCAGTTTTCAAACAAAGCAGAAGCATAATAGGAACAAATCAAACAGATGAAGGGCGTTTCTTGCTCAAGCAGTCAGTTGAAAATGTCTATATTAATAGGCATTTTTTGTTTGAATAGAAAATGACAAAAAGGGAACTAGAAATTCTAGTCCCCTTTATTTAATATATTTTTAGCTTTTTGGATGCTTTCATTTTGAATTTTTATATATTTAGTCTTATAATGGAGTTGTGGAAGGGGTTACAATATATAAAAGTAATTTAGTTTATTATTAGCAGATAATGCCAAAGACTTTTTTTAGTTTTATAAAATAGTGAAATTTATTAATCTTTTGAAGGGAGAGATCCCAATGTGTAAATTATGATTTAATTATTTGAGTGTTTGTAAAGTTATTAAAAGAAAGTGTAATATGAAATGACAAACAAAATAATTAAAAGGAGTTAGTAACAAATGCTGGACGGCAATAAACTTAAGAAATCTATTACTTCAGCAAACGAAACTCTAGGGATTTTGTTTATACTTGCATTTGTTGTAACAAAAATAGGTATATTTAATTTGTTTGATGCAATAATAGAATCATATATAATTTTTCCTATTATGTATTTAGGGTGGATTATAGTTGGTTATATGAGGCTTAAAAAAAGTAAACGGATAAATTATATTTAGCGAATCTGCTAATTAAAGGAATGCTCTTATTCTTGAGGAGGAGAGAAGCTGTTATATTAACTTCTCTCTTTTCTGTTTTATAAAAAAATTAAAATATATGATAACGACTCCTAAAACAATACATTCTTTTAGGTATTTTTGAAATGATATACAAAGTAGGTAAACATGCTTATTCAATAGGGATTTGTGGAGAGACTTGGGTAGCTGAAATAAATGAACCAGCGATTAACCAAAGGAAGTGGAAATGGATGATTTTAGGTGAGAATATGTGATAAAGGGAATGTATGAAAAACCCTTTGGATCAAGCTTTCTGATAGATGTTGATAAAGGGCGAGTAGAAACGATAAAAAGGATATGGTATAATAGATAAAAAATAAAGAAAGATTTGTGGGAGTAAAAAAGTCCGGGGGACTTTTTTAGCCTGAGCTTAGAAACAAGAAAGCGAAGGAAAGTCCGGGGGACTTTTTTAGCCTGAGCTTAGAAACAAGAAAGCGAAGGAAAGTCCGAGGGACTTTTTTAGCCTGAGCTTAGAAACAAGAGAGCGAAGGGAAGTCCGGGGGACTTTATAGGCTCTTCTTCGAATGAGTCTTGAAATTCTAACTCAATCCCAAAGAGGTATTAGTGTCATGTCTCAATCTTATATTACGGTCATCGGGGCTGGTTTAGCAGGATCCGAAGCAGCCTATCAAATTGCCAAGCGGGGCATTCCTGTTAAATTGTATGAAATGAGAGGAGTCAAAGCCACTCCGCAACATAAAACGAGTGATTTTGCGGAATTAGTCTGCTCCAATTCCTTCCGAGGAGATAGTTTGACAAATGCTGTCGGCCTTCTCAAGGAAGAAATGAGGCGCTTAGATTCTATTATTCTACGAAATGGTGAACGACATCGGGTTCCTGCTGGTGGGGCCATGGCGGTGGACCGGGAAGGTTATGCTAAGGCTGTTACCCAAGAGATCGAAACCCACCCTTTGATTGAAGTCGTTCGCGAGGAAATCACCGAAATTCCAACAGACGGCGTCGTCGTCATCGCAACAGGTCCTCTGACCAGTGACGCTTTGGCTGAAAAGATCCATGCCTTAAATGGCGGAGAAGGGTTTTATTTCTACGACGCAGCGGCGCCAATAGTAGATGTCAACACAATCGATATGGACTTGGTTTACCTGAAATCGCGTTATGATAAGGGAGAAGCAGCTTACCTCAACGCCCCTATGAACAAAGAGCAGTTCACCCGCTTTTATGAAGCCTTGATTGAGGCAGAAGAAGCTCCTCTTAACTCTTTTGAGAAGGAAAAATATTTTGAAGGTTGTATGCCCATTGAAGTCATGGCTAAACGAGGCATCAAGACCATGTTGTATGGACCCATGAAACCAGTTGGTCTCGAATACCCGGAAGATTACAAGGGACCAAGAGATGGGGATTACAAGACACCTTATGCCGTTGTTCAGCTACGCCAAGACAATGCTGCGGCTAGTCTTTATAATATTGTCGGATTTCAGACCCACTTGAAATGGGGAGAGCAAAAACGTGTTTTTCAGATGATTCCTGGATTGGAAAATGCTGAGTTTGTTCGATATGGAGTCATGCATCGAAACTCTTATATGGATTCTCCAAATCTTTTGGAACCCACCTTCGCAACAAAGAACAATCCCAATCTTTTCTTTGCAGGTCAGATGACGGGTGTAGAAGGGTATGTCGAATCTGCTGCTTCAGGACTAGTCGCTGGATTAAATGCAGTTCGCCGTTTTCGAGGAGAAGATCCTGTCGTCTTTCCAGAAACCACTGCAATCGGTTCTCTTCCTCATTATATTACCCATACGGACAGCAAGCATTTTCAACCAATGAATGTTAATTTCGGGATTATCAAGGAGTTAGACGGTCCACGGATTCGGGATAAAAAAGCGCGATATGAAGCCATTGCTGCGCGTGCTTTAGCGGATTTAGAAGCTTACCTAACGATCCAATAATAAAAAAGAATTCTTACAATACTGTAAGGAAAGAACCTTCAATTGCAAGATTGTTGGTTCTTTTTTGCGATATACTAGACTTGTTGATAGGGAAGTAAACAGAAACGCTTCCCCTAAAGGAGGACTTTAGAATGTTTTTAGAAATCAATCATTTGGAAAAGATTTATCGTACGCGCTTTTCAAAGGAAGAAACGCAGGCCCTACAAGATGTTGACTTTTCACTGGAAGAAGGAGAGTTTATCGCGATCATGGGGGAATCTGGCTCGGGAAAGACAACGCTGCTCAATATCTTAGCAACACTAGATAAGCCAAGTAAAGGCAGTGTCATTTTAAATGGACAAGATATTACTAAAATTAAAGAAGGTGCGTTAGCCGATTTCCGATTACGAAATCTCGGATTTGTCTTTCAAGACTTTAATCTATTAGACACGCTCTCTGTTCGAGACAATATCTTTCTACCTCTGGTTTTAGGAAGAGAATCCCTCACCGTCATGGAAGCCAATCTCCAAGTTTTGGCACCGAAATTACGGATTGAACAGCTACTCGAGAAGCGGCCTTCTGAGCTATCCGGCGGTCAAAAGCAGCGGGTGGCTATCGCAAGAAGTCTAATTACCAATCCTCAACTAGTCCTTGCAGATGAACCGACAGCAGCTTTGGATTACCGCAATTCTGAAGATTTGTTAAATCTATTTCAATCCATCAATCAGGAAGGACAAACCATTTTAATGGTGACCCACTCAGCCAATGCTGCTAGTCATGCAAATCGGGTTCTCTTTATAAAGGATGGTCGGATCTTTCATCAGCTATTTAAGGCCCATAAGTCCAATCAAGAGTTTAGTAAGGAGATCTCTTTGTCAATGGCTGCTCTTTTAGGAGGTGAGTAAGATGTTCTACCTCAAACTTGCATGGAAAAATCTTAAAACTTCTCCGAAACAGTACCTTCCCTTTGTAATGGCTAGTTTGGTCTTGTATGTCCTTGTAACATCTACCAACTTGATCTTATCCAGTCCCACTTCAGACAAAATGAAATTTGGGGTGATGACCCTAAATCTGGCGCTGATTGTGCTCATTATTTTTTCCGTCATCATCGAGCTCTACAGCTATAGCTTTCTCATGAAGCAACGAAGTCGAGAGTTTGGTCTTTACAATATCCTTGGGATGAACAAGAAACAGGTTTCCCTTGTTTCGACCATTGAACTCATCATCCTCTGGGTTGGGACTGTCGTTCTTGGAACCTTGTTGAGTAGTGTATTTGCAAACTTCTTCTACCTTATTTTCGTTCATCTGATACAGTATGATCAGTTGAATTTTAGCTTGACGATTTCTGGTCTGTTCTTACCGATTCTGATATTTGGAGTGATCTTCATCTTGTTGTGGATTGTAGGAACTTCCATGATCGGAAAGAGTTCTCCTTTGATGCTTTTTAGGAACCAAGAACAGGCTGAAAAGGAGCCGAAAGCCAATATTTTTCTAGCCTTTCTAGGCCTGGCCATACTCTCTACTGGCTACTATCTTTCCCTTACTTCTGAAAAAAAGGATGGTTTGTCTCTGGTGAGTCGCTTCTTTATAGCTGTTCTCTGTGTCGTCTTTGCAACGTATCTCTTTTATATCAGTTTTACAACTTGGTATTTAAAGAGGAAAAAAGCAAACAAAAAGTACTTTTACCAGCCTGAGCATTTCATCTCGACCTCTCAAATGCTTTTTCGAATGAAAAAAAATGCAGTTGGTTTAGCCAACATCACCTTACTAGCAGTCATGTCTTTTGTGACTATTATGGTAACTTCCTCGATCTATGTCGGTTTTCAACAGTCGGTAAAAGAAAAATTTCCTGAAAATACCCAAGTTTTGTATCAAGTTTCAGACCGTGCAGAAGGACAAGAATTGATGCAAAAAACGATTCAGGAACCCTTGGCCAACAAAGTCGGTCCCCAAATCAGTTATCAATTTTTCACGAGACAGGTGTCTGTTTCTGACCAAGGAGGGGTATTGAATCTTTCAAGGGACGCAGTGAATCCTACCAATATCGCTTTTCCAGTGATTGTGACACAAGAAGATCTACGCAAATTTGGAAATTCCGTCCCGCACTTGGACAAAGATCAGATTGCCCTCTACGGAAGGACAAAAGAAAATCCATCCAAACAGCTGAACCTTTTCGGTCAAACGTATGAAATTCGCCATTATGAGGATGTCGAACGGGTCAAATTACCTGAAGCAACGAATCTCTACAATGCGATGGTCATAGTCGTAAGCGATGATCAAGTGCTAGCAAATATCGCTCAGTCTGGCAATGGAGAAGGAGAAGAAAATCATATTTTCTATACTAGTTTTGTCCATTTAACAGATACGGAACGTACAAAAGTTGCAACTGCTGTAAAGAAAGTCTCTAGAGGAGAAATCAAAAATAACAAAGGAGAAGCATTTCCATTCGCATATACAGGTTATCTTGAGAATGATCAGGAATTTAGAGAATCATCCTTACTGATTAGTGGAGGTTTCCTCTTTACAGGATTTTTACTTGGACTAGCCTTTTTACTAGGAGCAGCCCTCATCATCTACTACAAGCAATATACGGAAGGACATGAAGATAAAAAGTCCTATCGCATCCTACAAGAAGTAGGAATGAGCAAATCCTTCGTGAAGCGAATCATTAACTCTCAGACCATATTTGTCTTCTTTATGCCCTTGGTCTTTGCGATTCTCCATTTTGTAATGGCCATGCCCATGCTCTTGCAAATGTTAAGTCTATTTGCCATAAAGAGTAGCAGTCTGATTTATATCGTGAGTCTTCTGACCATCCTTGTCATTATCCTCATCTACTATCTCATCTATCGGTTGACCAGTCGCGTCTATTATCAGATTGTAGAGCGATAAAGGAGAACATCGACTCTTCATCGAGATGGGGATGGAAGACATCGTTTTTCGAAGACTTCCTTTAGTTGAAGGACGGCTGATAGCCAATCCTAAAGGATACCATCCATACTGTTGAGCTAAAGGTCTCAAGTTACCAAATGAGAGGGGGACAGAAATCGGTCATTCCTTAGAAGTCGATTTGGTCGTCCCACTCCGAATAGTTGAGTCGGGCTGTAAAAGCTAATGAAATCAGCCTAGTAGAGCCCCTCAACCACTGCGTCTTGCTCGACAATCCAAAAACAACAAAGAGGCTAGGACTTTTGTCCCAGCCTCATTTTTTGATGGCAGCCAGTCTTGGTCTCTTACTCGCTTTGCTTCTAAAAACGGAAGGATTCATTTCAGCTTGAATCTATTTTTCGAAAAACAATGGATACACATTTATCGATCATTCTTTTCATTCTGTTCTTGCCTCGTGTTCAGTTTGGACCGAACTGCATTATTTGTAAGGAATTTCTCAAAAGCCTACTCCTATGCTAAAGTTTTTGTTACAATAACAGTATGAGACAAAAGGAAAAAATCTTTATTGTAGAAGATGATGCTTCAATCGTATCCAGTCTGAAAAACTATTTCTCGCCTCTCTATCAGGTAGAAAGTGTTCGCAATTTTAGGGCAGTCCGCCAAGAAGTAGTAGACTTCCAACCAGATTTAGTGCTGATGGACATTAGCCTCCCTTATTTTAATGGATTTTATTGGACGACGGAGATTCGAAAGGAACTGACCATCCCCATCATTTTCATCTCATCCAGCAGTGAAGAGATGGATGCGATTATGGCTATGAACATGGGAGGAGATGACTTTATTTCAAAACCCTTTTCCTTAGCTTTATTGGATGCAAAGATCGGAGCTTTCTTACGACGAGCCTATCACTTTTCTCAACAAGAGTTGACCTTGGATCAGTTTAAACTGAGCTTTGATGGGTCCTTTTCAAATGGAGAAGAAATCTGTGCGCTAACGAAAACGGAAACAAAAATCCTGACAACCCTATTTCAACAACTAGGAAAGGTTGTTGCGAAAGAAGAACTTCTCGATAAGCTATGGGAAGGTGAGGAGTTTATTGATCAAAATACTTTAAGTGTCCATATGACACGACTTCGAAAAAAAGTTTCCAAACTGGGATTTGAGAGGATTCATACGATTAGAGGGGTAGGTTATCTGGTCAAATGATAGGAGCATTTTTTAAAGAATACCGGATTTGGTTTATCGGCTATCTGATTCAAGTGATGGGATTTTTGGTCATCTTTTACCTTTATCAACTGCCTCTTCCTTTTTTTCTCTATAGCTTGATCTTTGCTAGTACGATATGGTCCTTTCTATTGGTCCTTCAATTGACACGATTTTACAAACGGATCCGATTGATTCAGGATATTCATGAGGATTCGTTTTCTGATTTGAATTTGCTTCAACAACCGATTGACCAGGCCTATCTCGATAAAATTACCCAGTTATCCCATCAGCAAGCGGCCGCTGTACTAGCCTTGCAAAAACGAGATAAAGAACGACAAGAAGTGGTTAGGATGTGGGCCCACCAATTAAAAGTTCCTCTTGCAGCCCTCTCTTTGATGCAACAGACGGAAAGAATTGACCCGATTGAAGTGAAGGGACAACTTCTCAGTATGAACCACTACCTTTCAAATCTGCTGAACTATCTTCGACTGACGGACCAGGTGAGTGATTATCGCTTTACAGAAGTAGAAGTTCGCTCACTTGTCGTGGACTTAGTCAAGCAATACCGCATTCATTTTCTTCAAAAACAGTTAACCGTCGATATCCAAGGGAATTGGCACTTAAAAACCGATAAGAAATGGCTATTTTTTGCCTTATCGCAGGTGTTAGACAACGCCATCAAGTATAACCCTCCTGGTGGACACATTCAGATTGATTTGACGGAAGAAGGCCTGATGATGGCAGACTCAGGTGTCGGAATTCTCCCAGAAGATCTTCCGAGATTATTTGAACGAGGGTTTACTGGATTAAACGGTCGTCAGTATCAAAAATCTACTGGATTTGGCTTATTTATGACAAAGAGAGTCTTAACAGACCTTGCATTGGATATTACGGTAGAAAGTGAATTGGATCAAGGGACAAGAGTTTACATAAAAAAGCTTATGTAACAAAACTATGATACAAGTTTCACAAAATCTAGAAATATGATATAATGCAGTCAAGAATAAATGGATGTTTTGCAATAGTAGAGGAGTATTTTATGTCTTTTGAAGTCCAACATGGGCCGATAGATTTAGCCCGTGTGAAAGAGTCTACCCAATTAAGTCCCCAAGCAATGATAGAGAAAAAAAGAAAAGAAGCGGAATTATCCGCTATTATTCGTGGTGAGGATAAGCGCATCTTACTAGTTATGGGTCCTTGTTCCTCGGACAATGAAGCGGCCGTCTTAGACTATGCACATCGACTGGCCATCTTACAAGAAGAAGTCAAAGACCGTATTTTTATCGTTATGCGAGTCTATACAGCCAAGCCACGTACCAATGGAGACGGCTACAAGGGTCTCATTCATCAACCCAATATGGATGCTTCCCCGAGTCTGATTAACGGGATGAAGGCTGTCCGACATCTTCATTATCGTGTGATAACAGAGACAGGTCTCTTAACTGCAGATGAAATGCTTTATCCAGAAAATCTTCCTTTGGTTGATGACCTGGTTTCTTATATCGCTGTAGGAGCACGCTCTGTTGAAAATCAGCAACATCGTTTTGTTGCATCTGGGATTGATGTTCCGACTGGTATGAAAAATCCCACCTCTGGTAATCTCAATGTGATGTTTAACGGGATTTACGCGGCTCAAAATAAGCAATCTTTCCTATTCAATGGCAAGGAAGTTGAAACCAGTGGCAATCCATTAGCCCATGCGATTTTACGCGGGGCGACCAATGAATATGGCAAACATCTGCCAAATTATTACTATGACAATCTCTTAGATACCATCGCCCAATATGAGGAAATGGGTTTGAAAAATCCATTTATCCTGATCGATACCAACCATGATAATTCTGGGAAAAACCATTTTGAGCAGTTTCGGATTGTACGTCAAACCTTAATCAATCGTATTTGGAATGAAAAGATTTATCAATATGTTCGTGGATTTATGATTGAGTCTTACTTGGAAGATGGTCGTCAAGATGAGCCAATCATTTACGGAAAATCCATTACAGATCCTTGTCTAGGTTGGGTGAATACGGAGGACTTAGTCCGTGAGATGTATGCCAACTTAGGCGGTGAATTTTAAAAAGAGGAAATTGAGATGAAACTGCATATTGACCTACCCCATCATCCCTATGATATCGTGATCGAGCGAAATAGTTTGTTTCTAGCTGGGAAATGGCTCTTGGATTTATGGGAGCCCCAGCGAGTCCTCATCATCACAGATGACCAAGTCGGAGCTCTCTACCAGGAGCGCGTCCGCGTGTCACTACAAAAAGCTGGATTTGAGCCCTATCTTTTTTCCTTTCCTCAAGGAGAAGCCTCTAAAAATCTTGAAACAGTGAATGAGGCGTATAAGGTATTGGCCAAAGAAAACTTTACTCGATCTGACGGAATCGTTGCCTTAGGAGGAGGAGTCGTTGGGGACCTAGCAGGTTTCGTCGCTTCTACCTTTATGCGAGGGATTCATTTCGTCCAAATTCCTACCAGCTTAACAGCCCAAGTAGACTCATCTATTGGTGGGAAAACAGGAGTGAATACTTCCTTTGCTAAAAATATGGTCGGAACCTTTAGTCAACCAGATGGTGTTCTGATTGATCCTGATACCCTAGGAACTCTTGGTGAGCGGGAATTGATTGAAGGGATGGGAGAAGTGATCAAATACGGTCTGATTGCGGATCCTGAGCTATGGCATCTTCTAGAAGAAATAACCGGTCGTCCAGAAGATATCTTAAAGCATGCCGAGGACATTATCTATCGTTCTTGTCAGGTTAAACGAGACCATGTCGTTGCAGACGAGCTTGATCTTGGTATTCGCCTTTATCTTAACTTCGGACATACCATTGGTCATGCTATAGAAGCAACGGCTGGTTATGGAAGTGTAATGCACGGTGAAGGCGTCGCGATTGGAATGATTCAAATCACAAAAGTTGCTGAGGAAAAAGGGCTGGTAAGAGAAGGGCTCACAGAGGAAGTCTTCCAAATGTGTCAAAAGTTTGGACTACCGACAAATGTTCAAGAGTGGGATAGAGAATTACTTTACCAAGCTCTCCTTCATGATAAAAAAGCCAGAGGAAAAACGATCAAACTGGTTCTCGTTCCAGAAATTGGAAAAGCAATCATCCATCAAATCCCGCTATCTCAAATGAAAGAATTTTTAGTGTAAAGAAAAAGCAGAAGGAGTTCCTTTTTCTGCTTTTTTTATTGTTTCAATTCATCTTGAAGAAGAACTTTACATAATCGCAGATTCATTACATAATGTTTTTTATGTAATGAATCTGCGCTCCTCTTTATAGTTTATCAAGAGCATTTTTTTGCTCATCGTTAACGATATGGGTATATAGGTCAGTGACTTGCGTATTGGCATGACCGAGTTGGTGACTCACTAAGACCTGAGATTTGGTTGCATCATAGAGTCTTGTTGCCAGCGTATGTCGAAGTTTATGGGGCGTGACGCGAACTTTATAATTCTCCGAGTATTTCGCCACCATTTTTTCAATTGACGAAGCATCCATACGATTGGGAATTCCCCGATATTCAGATAAAAAGAAGGCAATATCTGTTTTTTCAGCCTTGTAACGAGAAGCCCGAATGGTCATGTAGTCTTTTAAATAGGGCTGAGCAAATGCAGCAACATTAACAGAATCTCGTTTGCCCCCTTTTCTTGTCACTTCGATGATCATCGTGTTTAAATTAACATCTTTTATGTTTAGGTTGACGGCTTCTGACAGACGGACTCCAGACGCTAGAAGAAGGGCCAGGATCGCCAGATCTCTTTCCTTGTTTTTCTGGAAGGAAGATAAGGCACGTTTTGATAAAGTTGAAGCATACTCCTTCTCGACATATTGTAAAAAACCAAGAGTCTCCTCACCGAGAAAGAGCTTTTGCTTGATATTCTCAGCCCGTGCAGCCAAGGTTTCCTTTTTCTTCTTAGTTGAGACCTTTTTCATCACATTTCGATAGAAGTAGGGTTCGCCCTCTTCGTTTTCCACCTCCTCAGTCAGATACTTAAAAAGACTCGATAAGGCAGATAGAGTGCGATTTATAGTGGTTTGAGAGACCCCGTGTTGGTGAGAATTTGCGTTTAAAAGGGGGCGCTCACGCAAATAAAGGACAAAAGCCTCCATATCCTTTTTACTGAGATGTTCCAGCGTTTCTAATGGGATGTCTGCAATGGTATGTCCAGAATAAATTTGAGAATCCAATATCCATTCAAAAAAACGTCGGTATTCTTTCAAGTATTCATAGAGCGTTGTAAAGCTGTACGGAACAGCTAATTTCGATTGATAATAGTCCAACACATACCAGGGCATCAGTTCCTTGAGTTGTTCGATTTTTTCCAATAAAAGTTCTCGTCGCATACGTTTCTCCAAAGGGAAATAGATTGATAAAAGAAGTATACCATAACCAGATATATTTTTCAAGAAAATTATAGTTTTTCGGAAAGATACAAGAAGAAATCTATAGGATAAATCAGAATAACTAAAAATGTTTTTCGCCCAAAAAATCGTCAAAACGTACAATATTTACGTGAAAACTGGAAATTTTAATCCCCCTCAATCCATGCGAAAATCTACTTTATTTAAGTGAAAATTAAAAAAATTTTCAAATGTACATTTTGACAATAAAAAAACTTAATATCAATTTAATGATTTTAGAGTGTTTTTAGCTTGTTTGATTTTAAAGTTGTCGATCTATTTTGTTATAAAACTTGTGAAGACCTTTCTGCAGGAACAGGCTAATTCTACTTTGGAGATGGGGATTATACACTTACTTATTCAACTGAGTATATACCGCAGAAATATATGCTGTGTCGTACCTTAGACTTGGTTCGGCAGTTATTTTCGAAAAATCTGCTTGAAAAATTTTTAAAGCCATGAAACCTCCCTTAAATAATCTAGAACTTTCACTTTATTATTGGAAGGAAGTGCTATTCTTTCGGATTTATAAGGTTTTAAGTACTTATTTTCAAACATAAGTTTTAGTCATAAGTTTTAGTTCTTATTGTTGCAATCGTTCTGAGAATTCATCTTTTACTACACCATAAATGCTTTGTTTACTTTTCTATCTTAATAATTAGCATCGTTAATTGAGTTGTTGAGAACATTAGGTACTTTCTCACTTCTATAATCAGCAAATGGCAACAGTCCATCCCCATTCGGACTTCCAACAAAAATATTATCTGAAACCATCACTGGACATTCTGAAACTTTGGCTTTTTAGGCGATTAAAAAAGGCGGTATGATAACCACCTCTTCTACTTTTTCCGATTCCATTCCTCTCGTAATATACCATATTTCAAACTATCATAATAAACACCTCTATAATAACGTACTTTACGAATTTGCCCTTCTTTAGTGAATCCACATTTCTTAGCTACTCGCATCATCGCAATGTTTCCGCTCCATGTCGTCATCCCAATATGTTCCAAATCTTTTGTCTCTTTGAAAATAGTATCTACCCAAATCTCCAATACTTTTGTTGCAATCCCTTTCCCCCACCAAGTCGTATCATATAAAACGATACCTATTTCTAACCATCGAGTCGTCTCATCAATCCATGTTTTAGAAACCATTCCGATTGGTTGCCCATCGACAAGAATGCAACGACAAGTGTCACTTCTTAAAAAACTTGCAATTTTACTGGATTCAAATAAGGCAACATCCTTAAAAACACGATAGTCATTAAAGTAAGGCGCATTCAATTTTGCCCATTCAGGTTTTTCTTTTGTAAAGCCAATGTTCCATATAGCTTTCAACTCTTGAGTTGTGAAACGAACAAGATCTATTGTTATAGATGAGTCAACTCCTTCTCTCATCTCTTCCATTAATGCATACCTCCTAAACTACAAATCAATATTATTCGTAACTGTTTTATTTCAATTGATATTATACTACTAAAACCAACCAATATCCACCGGCTAAGCCAATGGTTTTTCAATTTCGGGCATAGCCCTGATCTCTTCCATAAATATTAGTGGAGGTGGGACGACGAAATCGAATTCTAAGGAATGACCGATTTCTGTCCCCTTCTCTCTTATTGGACACATCCACGGTCACTTGATGAGACCCAATTTTTGAATATCTAAAAATAAAGTTTCTTCATCTAGTCCAAGTACTTTCCCATCTTTTACAACCTGACGACCTGCGATATAGACATGATCCACATCACTCCCTTTTGCAGCATAAACCAAATGAGATAACATGTGATAAGTAGGGTATAGATGGGCTTTTTTCTCAGGTTGAATGATGAGAAAATCTGCCTGTTTTCCAACTTCTAGACTCCCGATTTCGTGATCAAGACCAAGAGCCTTTGCTCCACCAAGAGTCATTGTTTGAAGGACGGAGGATACTGGAAATTTACGTGCATCTCCGTGTTTCATCTTTTGGAGGAAAGCGGCTGTACGTGCTTCCTCAAAGAGATCTAGATTGTTATTAGAAGCAACGGAGTCAGTAGCAAACCCAAGATCTACTCCAGCTTGCATCAGCTCGACGACAGGCGCAATCCCTGATGCAAGTTTAAGGTTGCTGATTGGGTTATGGGCAACGGAAACGGGACTTTTGCCAAGGAGTTCTATCTCATCCTTGGTCAGATCAAGGCTATGAGCAAAGACCCCTTTTTGTTTTAAAAAGCCGAGTTCTTCTAAATAGGCCAATGGACGTTTGCCAGTTCGCTCTATCATCATCTGGCTTTCATCGGTTGTTTCCACTACGTGGATGTGAATGGGTAAGTCTAACTCTTTAGCTAATTGGACACTTGCCTGGAGCAAGTCTTTTTCACAGGAATACGGTGCATGGGGTGCCACCATGACACGGAAATGGGGATCCTCAAAACCTAAAATATCTTCAATAATTCTCCTCGTTCGTCGGATGGTTTCAGCAGTTGTTTCGCCAGGATGACTAAATAGTGTCGGCGAGAAAAAACAGCGCATACCAGACTGACTGACGACCTGATGGATTTGATGGATATCCACTCCTGTTGGATTATACATGTCATTAAAGGTGGTTGTTCCTGATTTTAACATCTCGACAAGAGCTAGTTTCACAGCATTTGTTGTGATATCTGTTGTAAAACGTGCTTCAGCCGGCCAAATCGTCTCTTCCAACCATTTGTGAAGATTTTCGTCATCTGAAATACCTCTCAACAGTGTCATTGCACTGTGGGTATGGACATTGACGAGTCCAGGCATTATCCAGGCATTCTGTCCGTCTTCAACTTCGCTTGCATGCTCTTCCCATGAAGGGTCAACATCCCCAACATAAACGATTTTGTCTCCTTTAATTGCCATCATTCCTTGAAGATAGACCTTAAATTCCTGATCACATGTTACAATGTTCACATTTTTAAAAACCTTCACACTACTGTCCTCTTATTCTCCTACAAACTAGTCTCAACGGTTGCTTACTTTGAGATAGATTGAACCCAACCTAGTGCTTTTAGCTAGATTGGGTTCTGCCTTATTTCCGTTTTTTCTTTGCCTTTTTTAGTTTATTGGCTTGACGTTTCATCATTTGTTTCATAGCAAAGGATCCGACACGTCCTTTGAGACCACCACCCATCATTTGGCTTAGGTCCGGCATTCCATTTTGCCCCATCATTCCTTCCAATGCAGACATATCTGGCATACCAGCAGATGACGGAAGGTTGGGCATCCGGGAAGGATCCATTCCCATTTGTCGCATCATCGCATTCAGGTCACCACTCATAACCCCTTGCATCATAGACTTCGCTTGGTTAAAGTCTTTGATAAATTTATTGACTTCGATGAAGGTATTCCCTGAACCAGCCGCAATGCGTCTTCTACGTGCTGGGTTGAGGAGATCTGGATTTTCACGCTCCTCTGGCGTCATGGAATAGACAATTGCCTTTTTCCGAGCAATCTCCTTTTCATCTACCTTGACATTGGCAAGGGCAGGATTACCAGCCATTCCTGGAATCATTTTTAAAAGGTCTTCCATAGGCCCCATATTTTGGACTTGTTCTAACTGTTGGATAAAATCATTGAAATCAAAAGTGTTCTCCCGCATTTTTTCAGCAAGTTCCAATGATTTTTTTTCATCATAATCTTGAGCAGCCTTTTCAATCAGGGTCAGCATATCCCCCATTCCCAAGATGCGAGAGGCCATCCGATCAGGGTGAAAGGTCTCAATATCCGTAATCTTTTCGCCTGTACCCGTAAACTTGATTGGCTGACCTGTAATCTGACGGACAGAAAGGGCCGCTCCACCCCGGGTATCTCCATCGATTTTTGTGAGAATCACACCCGTGATTGCTAGTTGTTCATGAAATTCCCGGGCAACATTCGCCGCCTCTTGACCAATCATGGCGTCCACTACAAGAAGGATTTCATTGGGTTTAGCTAACGCTTTGACATCCCCGTAATTCTGCCATTAAAGCCTGATCAATCTGCAATCGACCGGCCGTATCAATCAAGACATAGTCATTTTATTGGCACGCGCCTGTTC
>NZ_KQ969506.1:430962-452741 GCF_001578875.1 Streptococcus sp. DD13 | reverse complement strand
AACCATGACGGACAATGTCGACAGCTGGAGTCTCTGTCCCCATAATCAAAGACAGGAACATTGATTTGTTCTCCTAACGTTTTGAGCTGATCAATGGCAGCTGGACGATAAATATCGGCCGCAATCATCATTGGACGCGCCTGTTCCTCTTTGATGAGCTTATTGGCCAGTTTGCCAGCAAAGGTCGTTTTCCCGGCCCCTTGAAGACCCACCATCATGATAATGGTCGGGATTTTATCAGATTTGTTGAGCTCAGCTGTTTCTGCCCCTAAGATTGCTGTCAATTCTTCATTGACGATTTTAATAATTTGTTGGGCAGGATTGAGTGTGTCAATGACTTCGTGGCCAATCGCTCGTTCCCGAATTTTTTTGATAAAGTCCTTGACAACAGGTAGAGCAACGTCTGCTTCAAGTAAGGCCAATCGAATTTCCTTCGTTGCTTCTTGAATATCACGTTCTCCGATTTTTCCTTTTCGAGTTAATCCCCGAAAGACATTTTGCAATCGCTCTGTTAAATTTTCAAAAGCCATTTTTGTAACTACTCCTTTTAATCACGATTATCAATACTAGATAAAATAGCTAGTTTTTCTTGGATAAAGTCATCCTCTGCATACTTTTCAGCCAGTTGATCAAAAATCTGACTCCGGACAATATAATCCGAGTACATATGCAATTTCATTTCATAGCTTTCCAAGACCTTTTCTGTTCGTTTGATATTATCATAGACAGCCTGGCGACTAACCCCAAATTCTTCTGCAATTTCAGCAAGACTGTAATCATCTGCATAATAAAGTTCAATATAATTCATTTGCTTGTCCGTTAAGAGAGCTGCATAAAACTCAAACAAGGCATTCATTCGATTGGTTTTTTCAATTTCCATACCCTTTATTTTAGCATAAAGTCAGGGATTTTGATAGTCAGGGCTAGAAGATTCTGCGTAAATATTTTACATAAACAAAGTTATGTAAACTGATTTTGTAATGTGATGCTTAAGAACTTACTTTCATTCGCCGTTAATTATTTTCTAGGTAAAATTCAAAGCGATCTCCGACATACTGGCTGCGGACATATTCAAAGGGTTGCCCGTCTGCCAGATAAGATACCTGGGTCAGAGCTAGAATTGCATGCCCTTTTGGAACCGAAAGATAGGAGGCTACTTTGTCTGTAGCTATTTTGGCGTAGATAGTCTTTTCACTTTTTCCGATTTCAAACCCATTTTCGGTAAGGGTTTGGAAAAAATGCTCCGTTATGTCCGTTTGCTGAAAAGGCTGGATGATGCGTTCTGGTATGGTGGCTACTTCGTAAACGACTGGTAATTCATCAGCGTAGCGAACCCTCTCCATGCGGACAACGCCTTCATTTGCCTTTAAGTGAAGCTGCTTCTGCTCCGTTTTACTAGCTGTTTTTCGCTGGTATGAAATTAATTTTGTGGAAGGAACTTTACCTTGAGAGTGGATGATGTCCGTAAAGGAAGTGGTCCCCCTCATTTTTTCTTGCACACGGTGGCCAGCTACGTAGGTTCCGCTTCCTACCTTGCGCTCTAACATCCCTTCATCTACTAGTAAGGTGATCGCCTGACGAAGCGTCATACGGCTGACTCCAAATTCTTCTGCCAAATCCCGTTCGCTGGGCAGACGATCGCCAATTTTCCATATTTCTTGGTCTATTTTTTGCTTAATGGCATCATGTATCTTGATATAGGCCGGCATCTTGTTTCCTCTTGAATGTATGTTTTTTTCAGGGACGAAACGCTGATACATGTTAAGATGCGCTAGCCCCAAAAAGTTTCTATCTATCATTTTACCATAGGCTTGGAAAAAGAACTGCAAAAAGCTAAAAAATATGCTAGAATAGAGTAGAAAACGTCGAGACAAGGGACGTTAAAAGAAAGGGAAATCATGACGGAAATCGTAACAGACGTTCAAAAGATTATCGTGTTGGACTACGGAAGTCAATACAATCAATTGATTGCACGCCGGATCCGTGAATTTGGGGTCTTTTCTGAGTTGAAAAGCCACAAAATCACAGCTGATGAAGTAAAAGCTATTAACCCAATTGGGATCGTCCTATCTGGAGGACCGAATTCCGTATATGCGGACAATGCTTTTGGGATTGATAAGGGCATTTTTGAGCTAGGGATTCCTGTTTTAGGAATTTGCTATGGGATGCAGCTGATGACGCATATCTTTGGAGGGACAGTCCTTCCTGCTGGTGAAGCTGGCAATCGTGAGTACGGACAATCAACGTTGCGCCTCCGGACAGAGTCGCCATTGTTTGCAGATACTCCTCTTGAGCAAATCGTCCTGATGAGTCATGGAGATGCTGTGACGGAGATTCCAGAAGGATTTCATTTAGTCGGGGATTCAGCTGACTGTCCCTATGCTGCGATGGAAAATTCTGAGAAAAACTTCTATGGGATTCAATTCCACCCAGAAGTTCGTCATTCAGAATATGGAAATCTTATCCTCAAAAACTTTGCCCTCAACATCTGTGGTGCTCGTGGCGACTGGTCCATGGAAAACTTCATTGACATGGAAATCGAAAAAATCCGTCAAACCGTCGGGGATAAGAAAGTGTTGTTGGGCTTATCTGGTGGTGTGGATTCTTCCGTTGTCGGAGTTCTCTTGCAAAAGGCAATCGGCGATCAGCTGACCTGTATCTTTGTAGACCATGGACTTCTTCGCAAAAATGAAGGGGATCAAGTCATGGAGATGCTAGGAGGCAAGTTTGGACTCAACATCGTCCGTGTGGACGCGAGCAAACGTTTCTTAGACCTTTTGGCCGGTGTCTCTGACCCAGAGAAAAAACGGAAAATCATCGGAAATGAATTTGTCTACGTCTTTGATGATGAGGCTAGCAAGCTGACAGATGTTGACTTCTTAGCCCAGGGAACTCTTTATACAGATATTATCGAGTCTGGAACGGAAACCGCTCAAACCATCAAGTCTCACCATAACGTTGGTGGACTTCCTGAAGATATGCAATTTGAGTTGATCGAGCCTCTCAACACCCTTTTCAAAGATGAGGTACGGGCACTCGGGACTGCTCTAGGTATGCCTGATGAAGTCGTGTGGCGTCAGCCTTTCCCAGGTCCAGGTCTCGCGATCCGTGTCATGGGTGAAATCACACCCGAAAAACTCGAAACCGTTCGCGAATCGGATGCTATCCTCCGTGAAGAGATTGCCAAGGCTGGTCTAGACCGTGACGTTTGGCAATACTTTACTGTCAATACGGGCGTTCGCTCTGTTGGTGTGATGGGAGATGGACGTACCTATGACTACACCATCGCCATCCGTGCGATCACGTCTATCGATGGGATGACAGCGGACTTTGCGAAGCTTCCATGGGAAGTTCTACAGAAGATCTCCGTCCGTATCGTCAACGAAGTAGACCACGTCAACCGTATCGTCTACGACATCACCAGTAAACCACCTGCAACGGTCGAGTGGGAATAGTGTTAATAAACTTATAAAAGGCTTAAAATTAAGGTTTTTAGCCTTTTTCTTTTACAACAGTTGACAGGGAGAACGTTGCTTCGTTCCTAACTTGCTTCATGCTCTATTACTTGACCCCAAGTCATGTCGATGCTATACTACAAGTTGAAAAAATGGAGGTATCAGAATGAACCACAAGAGAACGAAAAGATATCCAGTCCTATTTCTAGCCTTGTTTGTGATTGGTCTGATAGGTGTGTTTTCTTACTGGAGGAGTCAATCTTTTGTGGACGAAAATTTTCGCGATACGATTCAAACCGGAGCCACAATGGAAGAACGTTACCTACAAAAGGGTTCTTACAAAGTTAATCAATTTAAAAAGAACACTACTGGTCCAAATGAGTTCTATACGATCTTCTATCCGGAGGTTCTTCAGCAATCCTCCCAAAAATGGCCTTTGCTTTTTGTTGTAAACGGGACTGGTAACAAGGCCTCCTACTATGAATCGCTTTTAGAGCACTATGCCTCTTGGGGATTTATTGTTGTGGGGACCGAAGACCCCACAACCGGGACAGGTGAATCTACACGACAAGCTTATCATGATCTAACAAAAGAAAACCAGGCGATCAATAGTCTTTTCTACCAGAAATTAGATCTTTCAAATGTTGGCTTGACCGGTTTTTCAGAAGGAGGTGTGGCTGTCATGAATGTGATCACACAACCTGGTTATACGAAGCATTTTAAGACCGCAGTGGTTTTATCTCCAGTTAGCGAGGAAATCACACGCCAAACCACCAACTACCCTTACCAGTCTGACAAAGTCGAAATCCCACTTCTCCTCCTAGCTGGTACAGCTGGCTCTTTTGAAACAGAGGAAGTCATTCCTTTGGAACATCTTCAGAACATGTACGAGAAAATAACTCCCCCTAAGGCCATGGCCCGTCGAAAAGGGATGGATCATGTAGCGATGATGACTCAAGCTTCAGGATATGTGACAGCCTGGATGCGTTGGCAATTAAGCCAAGATGAGGATGCCGGAAGAGTTTTTACAGGACCGGCTCCCGAGTTTCTTACGAATGACCATTATCAGGACCAGCAACTCTCCATTTCCTCTACAGACTAGCTCTATTTTATGGCACCATTTTTGATCAATCCATCAAAAATGGTGTTTTTTTGTAAAATACTCTGAAAAATTTCGCAAACGAAAGAAAACAAATTCATCTTTGTTTTTGTCTTGAAAGCGTTACCTTTTGTTTAGGTTTGTGATAAAATAAGATTGTAAGAGAATGAAGCGTCTTATTTTTGACGGTTTTTAGGTCCTTTCTTTTACTAGGATAAGGAAAAACGAAATAAACTGGTACTACAACAGACAATTGCGCACTAAAAGGAGGTATTGACTTATGCAAGAAGATGCTAAAAAATTAAACTGGTTAATGCTATCTTTAATTGCCTATAATATGGTATGGGGACTCTCCAATGTTGTGGTCAATTTTGCCCAACAAGGAATTGTCGTTGTGACATCTTGGATTTTGATCATCCTCCTCTACTTTGTCCCCTATAGTTTAATGGTGGGACAGCTCGGATCTACTTTTAAGGATAGTGATGGGGGCGTGAGCGATTGGGTGGAAAAAACATCCACTAAACAATTGGCTTTTTTTACAGCTTGGACCTCTTGGGCGATCCAAATCCCTTATCTTGCTCAAAAACCCCAACGGATCATGATTTCTCTTGGCTGGATCTTTCAGGGAAATGGGGATGTCTTATCTGCTATGTCCATCCCACAGATTGTGTCGATTGGTCTACTGATTTTTCTGTTATTCCTCTACTTATCCACGAAGGGATTGAAGCTCCTCAAGTTTTTTGGGTCCATTGCGGGTGGCTCCATGCTTATCATGTCTCTTCTCTTTATTCTCTTAGCAGTTGGCCTTCCAGCTATCAAACCTGATGTTCAGTTTGCGACAGCAAACATGAATCAGGTGTCAACTTATATTCCGAGATTTGATTTTTCCTACTTTACGACAATCGCCCTACTGATCTTCTCAGTAGGTGGGGCAGAGGCTATCTCGCCATACGTTAATAAAATGAAGAATCCCGCGAAAAATTTCCCACGGGCCATGATTGTCATGGCATGCATGGTGGGAGTTAGCGCTATCTTAGGTTCTATTGCTATGGCAACCATCTTTGATAGCCAGCACATCCCGGCTGATCTCATGCGAAATGGTAGTTACGAAGCCTTTTCTGTACTGGGTCACCATTGGGGACTTGGAAATTTTCTTGTAACGATTTATGCCATCTCAGACTTTCTGGGACAAGCTGCTGTTCTTGCAATTTCCATTGATGCACCTTTGCAAATCTTTCTTGGAAGTGCGGACAAAGATTTCATTCCAAAATGGCTTCGCAAACGTTCCAAATCTGGTATTTTGATCAATGGCTACCTTCTAACTGGAATTCTTGTGAGCATTTTGATTGCTCTTCCACTCTTTGGCCTTAAGGAAATCGATGGTCTGGTCCAATGGATGACCAACCTAAATGCGATTGTTTCGCCAATGTGCTTCTTATGGGTCTTCTTCGCCTTTATTATGCTATATCGAAACTGGGACCGCTATCGCCATGCAGAGTACATCTATATCAAACATCCAAGGTTCGGTATAACTGTGGGTACATGGGGCTTTGCCTTCACTGCCTTTGCCTGTATTCTAGGCATGGCGCCACAATTAGACTATGCTAGTGATCCTAGAGCTTGGTGGTTTAGTCTGATTACCAATATTTTAACACCCGTGATCTTATTAGCCTTAGGCTTACTACTCCCATGGTTTGCACGGCGTGAACAAAGGAACTAAGCTTTGCGAGCCTAAGCTACTTACTACTTGTGTTCTCCCTGACTCACTCTAATCTAGGATTGGAGTGAGTTTTTTATGGCAATCATTCTTGCCTCCATAAAAATGTCCTATTGTGCTCTTTTAAAAAATAAGTTACAATAAAGATGCTATTGCTGTAGCGCTTACAAATTGATGGTCTAAAAGGAGAAGATGATGAAGAAACAAGTAATCCTGAAAAGTAGCATCCTTGCAGTTGTCGCAGGGTTTAGCATCATGGCGACAAACCAAGCCTTAGCTGATGAGATTGCAGTCCAATTTATGGGCGTGAATGACTTTCATGGAGCCCTAGAGACTACAGGAACTGCTCGTTTAGAGGATCAGACGGTTAGAAATGCTGGGGGCGCTGCTCTTTTAGCAACCTACATGGATGATGCTGAGGCGACTTTTAAGGCTGAAAATGATGCGAAGGACATGCCCAATACAACCATTCGAGTCCAAGCAGGAGATATGGTCGGAGCGAGTCCTGCAAACTCTGCCCTCCTTCAAGATGAACCAACTGTAAAAGTCTTCAATCAATTAGATGTTGAATATGGAACACTTGGAAATCATGAGTTTGACGAAGGATTAGATGAATTTCATCGGATCGTAAGTGGTAACGCTCCTGAAACTGGGAAATTTAATGCGATTGTCGACAACTATCGTCACGAAGCTGCAAAACAAGAGATCGTCATCGCTAATGTGGTGGATAAAGATACGAAGCAAATCCCGTACAATTGGAAACCTTATGCCATCAAGGAAATTCCAGTAAATGATAAGTCTGTCAAAGTAGGTTTTATCGGCGTTATTACGACGGAATTTCCAAATTTGGTTCTAAGAAAAAACCATGAGCAATACAATGTTTTAGATGAGGCAGAAACGATTGCCCACTATGCCAAAGAACTGAACAATCAAGGAGTACATGCGATTGTAGTCCTGGCTCACGTAGCAGCCACTAGTAAAGATGGCGTAGCTGCGGGTCCTGCTGCAGAAATGATGGAAAAGGTCAACAAGCTTTACCCTGAAAATTCCGTCGACTTGGTCTTTGCGGGACACAATCATGTCTATACAAATGGTAAAGTGCAAAACACATTAATTGTCCAATCTACTTCACAAGGAAAGGCATTTGCAAACGTACAAGGTGTCTTGGATACTGATACAGCAGATTTTGTTGCGACTCCTACTGCCACCATTACAGCGGTGGACCCAACATCAGGAAAAACAAAAAATGCTGCAGTTCAGGCGATTATCGATGATGCCAATGCCACTGTTAAAAAAGTAACGGACGCAAAGATTGGGACAGCAGCAAAGGCTCAGACTATTTCTCGCGAGTTAAACGACCAGAAAGAAAGTGCTGTCGGAGACCTTGTCACAGCTGCTCAGTTAGACATCGCTAGAAAGTCTGGCTATCCGAATGTCGATTTTGCTTTTACCAATAATGGGGGAATTCGTGCTGATTTAGTAGTCCAATCGGACGGAACCATCACTTGGGGGGCTGCTCAAGCAGTTCAACCATTTGGAAATATTCTTCAAATCGTTGAGTTAACAGGTGATCAGATTTACCGCGTCCTTGACCAACAATATGATGAAAAAGAGCTCTACTTCTTGCAAATGGCTGGAATTCGCTATATCTACACGAAACCAGCAGATGCAACGGAAGAGACTCCCTATCGCGTTTATAAGGCCTATAAGGCAGATGGTACTGAAATTGATCGTAATCAGACCTATACAGCTGTCATCAACGACTTTCTCTTAGGTGGAGGAGACGGCTTCTCAGTCTTTCGGGAAGCGAAGTTAATCGGGGCTATCGATCCAGATACGGAGGTCTTTATTCGTTATATTGAGGAGCAAGAAAAAGCGCACCAGCCGATTATGGCTTCTATTCTTGGAAATAAACGCTACCAAGAAGTCGTTTTTGATACAGCTGAAGCCCTGGTACAACCAGAAAATCCCGTATTGGTCATTCCTGAAGATGTTTCAGATAAGGAGACACGTGACGACAAAACCACTCCTACGAACACTTTCAAAGTCCCTGTCACTATCGGAGACAAATCTAGTCCTCAAGACGGTCCGGCAGTCGAAACATCCAGTCTTCTACCAGAAACTGGAGACCAATCGGATCAACTGGTGTCAAGCCTTCTTGCTGCAGCCTTACTCGGTTCATTTGGACTCACCCTGTCCTACAAACGAAAGGAAGAGATGGATTAACCCCTATTAAAAAGAGGGTGGGACAGAAATCGGTCATTCCTTAGAATTCGATCTCGTCGTCCCAGCTCCGCACCGTTGAGTAGGGCTGTAAAAGCGGATGAAATCAGCCTAGTTGAGCCCACTCAACCACTGCGTCTTACGCGACAATCCAAAAACAATTGAGAGGCTAGGACTTTTGTCCCAGCCTCTTTTACTTTTCATGTAACTTCCAGACAGAAACTGACCGCTCAGGCACAAGAAATTCGCCCCAGCCTTCTTCATCAATTTGAACCGTATCCTTACAGTGCTGCAAGGCATCGCAAAACTCTCTTCCAGCATGTTCTGGACCAACATACATTCTTTTGGTTGTGGAGACATGATTATTGATTAAAACAGCTAAAGGAGTATTCCCTTCCTTTCCTTTTCGGGTCCATCCGATACAATGGGGATTATCAAAATAGTCTGTTTGGTCCCCGTAAGCCTGATGAAGTCGCAGATCCAAAAGGAGATCAAGCCTATCCTTGAACGATTGTTGTCCATTTTTTCCAGTCACACCATAATAATCTCCGTAAAAGACACAAGGTAAGCCTTCTTTACGCAGGAGAATAAAGGCATAAGCAGCTGCCTTAAACCAATCTGCAACAGTGGACTCTAAAGCTTGTCCTTTTTGAGTATCGTGGTTTTCGACGAAAGTCACTGCGTGCTTGGGATGGTGTTTCACAAGGCTATCCTCCAGTAACCCCCTTAGATCGTATGCTGATCCAAGACGACCAGCATCAAAAAGATTGAGATGGAGACGGGTATCGATAAGATCGAACCGGTAATGGATCTGTTTAAGATATTGCTCATTATCCTCTAACTCTCCACTCCAGTATTCGCCAAAAACATAAAAATCTGGTCCAAATTGATCCTTGATGTCTCGAATAAAATTGTTCATGAAAAAAGCATCAATATGCTTAATAGCATCCAAGCGAAAACCTTTTATACCCGTTGTTTGAATAAACCAACTTGCCCAGTCATAGAGATTTTGGATCACTTCTGGATGTTTAAAATCAATGTCCGCAAACATCAGGTAGTCATAATTACCATTTTCTGAATCGACTAAACCTGTATGAGCCCAGCCTTTATTGTCTCCTTGAATCTGGTAAATTCCGCTCTTTCCAGTTTTTGCATCATAATCTGTTCCAGTAAAATGATACCAATGCCATTGAAAATCATTGTAGACCTTCCGGCGACCTAGAAAACAAAAATGAGTCCAGCCCTGGATAAGAAAAGGATCTGATACCGGCTTGGTTCGATCGCGAGGATCCACTGCGACGACTTGAAATTCTTCCTTCTGATCGGCTCCAGCCTTATGATTCAAAACAACATCCGCAATCGGGTCAATCCCACACTCTTTTAGGATATGAATCAATGCAAGATAGTCCGCTTTGCTCCCATATTTGGTTCGTATCGTCCCTTTTTGATCAAACTCTCCCAAATCAAATAGGTCATAAACACCGTAACCGACATCATCCCTCTTTGTAGCCTTATAAGCAGGTGGGAGCCAAATCTTTTTTATTCCTTTTCTAGCTAACTCTGGTGCTTCCTTAGCTAGGCGTTGCCAATGCTGGCCATCATCTGCGAGATACCACTCAAATCCTTGTAACATTGTTTCGTTTTCCATTTTGCTTGTCCTTTCATGACCACTTCTGTATCCTCTTCTCTAGTATATCACAATTATGCAAGCGCGTGCATTGTTTTTCTGAATCAATTTATTGAGCAGAAAAGAAAAAACGAAAAAGATGACATTCGTCTGTCATCTTGCTTTTTTCTTATTTCCCCCAGATAAAAGGGATCATAACCTGATCGACTTTAGAAGTCTCATGCAATTGACTGTGTTGACCATCTTTCCCGTCAATTTTAACTTCTCGATACGATTTTGCGCGATTCGCGACTAAATACCGTAAGGATTGAGAGGAAATATTTCGAACACTTTGGTCGGTCCCATCTCCAGTGTCTCCGTAGATGTTCAATACGTCAATTTGATTTGCTGGATAGGTCTCCCGGACTCCTAACAATCTCTGATAGCGATCATCCATGGCACTTGGCTTTCCGTCAGCTGCTAGCGTGACATTTTCAGGCTCATTCATCCCAAGAATCCCATTGAAATGACCTGCAATATCGACTTGTTTGATTAGTTTCGGAAGAGAGGTGTCTTGTCCATGATAGAGTAGGTAATACATGATGGACATATTCCCGTAGGAATGTCCTACCATGTTCATCTCTGTGATCTGATAGCGTTCTTGGAGAGCTTTCACAACTTGATAGGCATAGGTTGCCACTTTTTGTGTATCTGGGTCACTGTTATTTTCATAGTTCACTAGAACAATGGGATTAATAGCTCCTTTTGGAATCTCTCCATTGAGACTGACCTTTCCATCCTCAGCTACATTAGCCTCGATAATGGTATGGGTAACCCCTGCTTCTTTTGCGGCATTGGCCATATGACGCTCGGCATTGCTACTACTGCCAAATCCATGAAAAAATAAAGTAGGGCGCGTTGATTGGACAAAACGCTCCGTATTGAGAGCTACCGGTCGATTCTTGAGGTAAAAACCAGCTCCAAGCAGAAGCAGAAAAGTAGCCAAAATAACTAAAAGAATAGATTTTCGTTTCATTTTATACCTTTCAAATACTTTTAATATATTTTTTCCGAAAGAAAAAGGCAACAGATAAAGCATCTGAAAGCCTCATTCTCCTTTGAAATTATGACTTCATTGACTAATCATACTCAATTTCAAACAGAACTTCAAGAAATTTGCTTGGTAGGTATCGCGATTAGATCACCTGCATGAGTTTAATCAGTTGGAGATTAAAGTTGACAAGCTGTGCATAATAAATATTCCCACCATTAACATAGAGCTTGCCCCCATTGAGCAAAGCTATCGGATGATAGTTCATGTAGGTCTGACCATTCTTATTCCCTAAACTAGGTGCTACAACTGTTTTGGAGTATTCCCGGGCTAGCTCTGTCGTATGTTTTTTCCCGTGTCTAGCAACGTAATCAATATACCCTTGGCCAAAGTTGTAGGCCTGAATAGCTGTCCATTTGTCTACACCTTTTTCATTAGCATATTCTAAATTCTGATTCAAGTATTCAATCCCTTTTCGAATACTCTCTTCGCTATCATTGATAGAATTGCTGATGCCCGAAATGGATTCGCTGGATTGCATAACATCTGCACTCTTCCCTTTTGTTTCCGTGTAAATCATAGCTAAAACTAACTCTTCGTTTTCACTAGAATCATTTTCCGCCAAAATCTGCTTCACCAGACTTTGGTAAGTGTATACTTGGCGGACATCCTGATGAATTTTAAAGATGTGGTAACAAAAAAAGAAGAAACAAAGGAGAGCTACTATTTTGATTAGTTTTTTCATCATCTACTGGCTCTTAATATCTTCAATATTTTTGATTAAGATTGAATAAGTACCGTCCGAATTTTGGATAAATTCGACCGACTCAGCATCCTCATATACTTGATTGGGCACGATTAATTCGATCCCGTTCGAAAGAGAAAGTTTCTGATTTTCCAAGCGTTTTAATTGACGGCTGGTATCAATGCCACTAAAGCTAAGCTCTTCTGGGACACTTTCTTTCACCTGATCAATAAAACTCAGTCGCGCGGTTAAGTTATCGTCAAATAGCTGATCGGCCATTTTTTCAGGTGAAATAGACTGGTTTTCTTCAATATGCTGGTGAAGAGTCGATTTCAACTTGGATTGAAATTGAAAATCATCCTGGTGGAATTGGCCCGCAATCTTTTGAGCGACTTTTTCAACTTCCTTGATCGATTTTTTGGCAGAAACACGCGGTTCGACTTGCAAAAGATGTTGAGAAAGGTAGTTAACAAAGGCTCCATTTGCCTTGATCCGTTTTTCAATCAAATAATAAGACTTATCGGAAAGGTTAATGATCAAGGCTTCGTCTGGAGCAGATCCAGCACCAGGAAAGTTATTTTGGGAGAGCTGAATGGTCTGCCCAGCCTCGTTTGTGATATGGACCAAACTGTCCCGTAAAACCAGTCTCAAAAAGGCGAAGTGCTCAATCCCATGTGTCTCGAAACGGATAAAAACTAAGTCGTTTGTTTTGAATTGCTCTCCCTGAATAAATTCTTCCTTCCAAGCTTGGGCCAATTGGATCGAACTAGCCATTAAGTCATTGGAGATATAGGACATGAATGGTTGATCCTCTGAAAATTGGCCAGTTTTAGCTTCATCGGAATAGACACGTTCAATTTTTTTCCGGAGATATTCTTCAATCTTAGGGCTGATATCAAGGGCACTATCTGCTAAGACAAGCTCCGTATCATCAGGGCTAAACTGATGGATAATCGCTTCTTTGATATAAATATCCATCATGCTTTCTCCTCATACAAAGGAAAAGCATCCGTTAAGCCCTTAACTTCTTGTCTCACTTCCTCTAGAATAGCTTCATTTTCCACATTTTTCAGCGTTTTAATAATGAGCTCGGCCACCTTCCGGCTTTCTTCTTCCCCAAATCCACGTGCCGTAATGGCAGCAGATCCGATACGAATCCCACTGGTCTTAAATGGGGACAAGGTTTCATATGGGATGGAGTTTTTGTTGAGAGTGATATGGACTTCATCCAGCAGGTTTTGGGCTACTTTTCCATTTTCCACGACCTTGGTCACATCGACAAGGAAGAGGTGGTTTTCAGTACCACCTGAAATCACACGGAAGTCAGGATCTTGCAGAAAGACTTGTGCCATAGCTTGGCTATTTTTGATGACAGCTGCTGCATATTCTTTGAAGGCTGTATCCAAAACTTCTTTGAAGGAAACAGCCTTCGCAGCAATAACATGCTCCAGCGGACCACCTTGAATACCAGGGAAGATGGCAGAGTTGATTTTCTTAGCCAAGTCTTCATCATTGGTCAAGATCAACCCTCCCCGTGGGCCACGAAGGGTTTTGTGGGTTGTGGTTGTGGTGATATGGGCATATGGGACTGGGCTTGGGTGAAGTCCTGCTGCTACGAGACCGGCGATGTGAGCCATATCCACCATGAGCTTGGCTCCAACGACATCTGCGATCTCACGGAATTTGGCAAAATCAATGATGTGAGAGTAGGCTGAAGCACCCGCAACGATGAGCTTTGGTTTGACGTCTTGGGCTTGTTTCAAGATGGCATCAAAGTCCAATAGTTCCGTTTCAGGATCCACACTATAGGACACAAAGTTATAGGTTTGACCAGAGAAGCTGACTGAAGCACCGTGCGTCAAGTGTCCACCAGCTGCTAAGTCCATGCCCATAACGGTATCGCCTGGTTCAATCAAGGCCATATAAGCCGCACAGTTGGCTTGACTTCCTGAGTGCGGTTGGACATTGGCATACTTAGCTCCAAAAATTTCCTTGGCACGCTCAATCGCGAGGGTCTCCACCACGTCAACCACATCTGTTCCCCCATAGTAGCGTTTGCCAGGGTAACCTTCCGCGTATTTATTGGTTAAAATAGACCCTTGAGCAGCCATCACGGCCTTTGAGACCACATTTTCAGAAGCAATCAATTCAATCGTGTTTTGCTGGCGTTCTTCTTCTTTCTGGATGGCCTTCCAGAGGTCAGCATCATAGGTTTTAAAATCATCTTTGTCAAAAATCATTTGCTTTCTCCTTTACATAAAGAGGGCGTCATTTTTAAAAACGCGGGGAGTGAGGGGGCTTAAACAAACCGAATAAACCGTTTCTGAACCTTATCGCAAGTATAACCCACTTTTTCGTAAAATGCATGAGCTCCCAGACGATGATCGGCGGAGTTTAAACGGATAAAGGCATCACCACGTTCTTTAGCTTCTTCTTCCAAGCCTTGCAGTAAGCTTTTACCGATCCCTTGACCTTGTGCTTGAGGTGAAACCGCTAATGCTAAAATATTAAACCCAGCTTTGGAATAGAGGGATTCATAAACTTCAGCATGGACATAACCTAGTAGATCATGACTTCCAGCATCCTCAAATCCCAGTAAAAAATGATGAGGATCCTGAGATAATCTAGCTAGCTGACTAGCTGTGTCCTCTGGACTAAAAGAATAGCCCAAAGCCTCTTGATTAATCTCACCTATAGCATTCACATCTGTTTCTTGTAAATCTCTTAGCATCTCATACCTCCTCAAATGGAATTTCCGGTATCTGAGCCAAAATATCTTCTCGCCGAATGCTTCCTTGCCGTAAAATACGTGCCTGGTCACCTGATAGGTCCAAAATCGTCGAATCCTGTCCAGTTAGAAACGCATCGTCTTCTATTCCCAAAACCTCTTGATCAAAATCCTCTAGAATTTGTTGAAAGCTCACTCCACTGGCCTGACCTGAAATATTGGCAGAAGGGCCAATCAGGGGACCAGTTTCCCGAATCAGCTCTAGCGTTAAAGGGTGACTCGGCATCCGAAACCCAACAGTTGGCAGACTAGAGTTGACCCAAACTGGAACTCTTTCATTTGCTGTGAGAATAATGGTCAAGGGACCAGGTAAAAAGGTTTCTACCAGTTTTTGTAGATAAGCTGGCTGATTCTTTGAAAAGTTCAAAATATCCTCAAAAGAAGCAACATTGAGATTGAGGGCCTTGTCTCTAGGACGACCTTTCAGTTGGTAGACATGGTCAACCGCCTTTTCATCTAGCGCTCTAGCAAAGAGGCCATAGACCGTCTCTGTCGGGAGAACAACCGCTCTACCTCCTTCTATCTCTTCTTTAATCTTGTCTATCATCAACGACAACCATCCTATCTTGCCCAAATTGGTCCTTGAGCGTTCGAACCCTTTTATCAGGAAAATATTTCCTAAACAGATCTGGAACGGTTTCGCCTTGTTTGTAGCCAATCTCCAGATAAAGCTTACCACCAGGTTTTAGATAATCCCTTGCCTCCTCTGCAATCCTGCGATAGAGAGCAAGACCATCCTCCTCTGCAAAAAGTGCTAAGTGTGGCTCTGAATGGAATACATTCAAGCCAACCTCTGCTTCATCGTCACGAGATATATAGGGAGGGTTGGAAACGATAATATCATATGAACCATCCAGATGCGCAAAAAGATCCGACTGTACCCACTGTAAACTCAGATTTAGCCGATCAGCGTTTTCCTGAGCAACTTGCAGAGCGTCGGAAGAAATATCAGAGGCTGTTATCGACCATGATGGTTTCTGATGAGCCATGGCCAAGGCAATCGCTCCAGAACCTGTTCCCAAATCAAGAACTTGAAGATCCAGCGCTTGATTTTCTTTTAAAATAAGCGAAACCAATTCCTCCGTTTCCAATCGTGGAATCAAAACACGTGAATCCACATGGAGTTGCAAACCTGCAAATTCTTGATAACCCAAGATATATTGAAATGGCTCGTGATGCGCTAACCGCTCAAATAATGTTTGCATCAAGATCTGGTCTTCAGCAGAGATTTCCTCTCTAAGGTGAAGGACAAGATCCGTTTTATTCCACGCTTTTAACTGTTGAAAAAGGAGAGAAAGGCTTTCACCTTCCTCACCAATCTCTTCTAGCTGTTTTTGAAAAGTCGCTAAAGCTTGAGCATAATTCATCAGTTATTTAGGTCTTCCAATTTTTGTGTTTGGTCATAGAGCACCAAGGCATCAACCACTTCATCCAGTTTACCTGACAAGATGGTATCCAATTTTTGCAGGGTCAATCCAATCCGGTGATCTGTGACACGGTTTTGAGGGAAGTTATACGTTCGGATTCGCTCCGAGCGATCCCCTGTCCCAATGGTCGATTTCCGCTCTGCATCTTGTTCATCCTGAGCAATCTGAGCAAAGTGATCTGCTACACGAGCGCGAATGATTTTCATGGCCTTATCCCGGTTTTTCTGTTGCGTTCGCTCTTCCTGCATCTCTACCTTGATATTGGTTGGCAAGTGAACGATCCGAACGGCCGTCGCAACCTTATTGACGTTCTGTCCACCTGCACCAGAGGCATGGTAGATGTCAACACGAAGGTCTTTTGGATCAATCTCATATTCGACTTCTTCTACCTCGGGCATGACTAAAACAGTCGCTGTTGAAGTATGGACTCGTCCTTGACTTTCTGTCACGGGGACCCGTTGCACCCGGTGAGCACCTGACTCATATTTTAGCTTGGAGTAAACGGATTGACCAGAAACCATAGCCACGACTTCTTTGATGCCGCCGACACCATTATAGGATGCTTCCATGACTTCAAAGCGCCAGCCTTGACTTTCAGCGTATTTCTGATACATCTGAAGAAGATCTCCAGCAAATAACTGAGCTTCATCACCACCTGCAGCTCCCCGAATTTCAAGAATGATGTTTTTATCATCATTTGGATCTTTAGGAAGGAGCAAAATCTTCAAGCGCTCTTCATATTCCTCTTTTTCCGCTTTGGCTACCTTTAGTTCCTCTTTAGCCATCTCTTCTAAATCCGGATCGCCTCCTGATTCTTTGATCATGTCTTCAGCATCCGCAATATTTTGAATAACCTGTTTATATTCACGATAAGCCGTCACCGTTTCTCGCGTATTTGCCTCTTCTTTCGACAAGTCCATGAAGCGTTTCGTATCACTAACGACTGCAGGGTCACTTAGTAACTCGCCAAGCTCCTCATAACGGTCTTCTACCGCTTGTAATTGATCATAGATATTCATGAATTATCTCTCCTTGATTTCGTTCATATGGATCGGTGGATGAAAATAGTGCTTGCGGCAGACCGGGATATAGGTTTCATTCCCACCAATTTGGATTTGTTCCCCTTGATAAACAGGCTGGCCATTCAAGGTCCGAAGAACCATTGTCGCCTTTTTAGAGCAATATTGGCAGATGGTCTTGATCTCATCCAGTTTATCAGCCAACAGCAAGAGATGTTTGGAGCCTTCAAAGAGCTCGTTTCGGAAGTCATTTTTTAAGCCAAAAGCCATGACCGGAACATCTAGTTCATCCACCACCCGTGCGAAATCATAGACGTGTTGCTTGGTCAAAAACTGAGACTCATCAATGAGAACACAATAAGGAGTCTCAGCTAGATTTTGAATATAGGCAAAAACATCCATATCATCCGTGATGGCAATGGCCTCGCGTCGCATCCCAATCCGACTGGAGACGATTCCAAAACCATCTCTCGTATCAATCGCAGAAGTCATAATCACAACTTTTTTTCCTTGTTCTTCGTAGTTATGTGCGACTTTTAAAATCTCAATGGTTTTACCCGAATTCATGGTACCGTATTTAAAATAAAACTGGGCCATTTCTCTACTTTCTACTTCCTCTTCTCCCCATGGAATGGTTCCTGTAGGATGGAGAACTCTGTTGTACTAACTCATCTAGTTTATCATATTTTCTCTTATAATTGAAGAAGAAATCCTGATCAATATGATATACTAGAGGAAGGAACGCTTGTTTCAATTTATCCTTTAGAAAGGAAATTCGATGGACCTAACCATTCTCAGTATCCTCATCGCACTACTTATTATGGGCTCACAGTTTTTGGCGGGCTACTTCAGACTTCGGAATGTTGGCTTGATCCTACCCGTTCTCTCCGTCGTGATGGTCTTTTCATACTTTGTGACCAATAAAATCCCCCTCACCATCTCCAATCTACTCGCAGGATTCGTGGTGATTCTGTTGATTTTGATGCTTTTAATTTATGAATATTGGTGTGGTATGGAAATGAGAAAACGTCGCGAACAAGATCGTTCCAAATAACCTATCATTCATCGTTTTGTAGCAAGGAGGAAGCCTGATGCCATTTGTCCGTATTGAATTATTTGAAGGACGCTCAGCTGAGCAAAAAGCAAAAATCGCTCAGGAAGTGACTGAAGTGATTGCACGCAATGCGAACGCCCCTAAAGAAAATATCCATGTGATTATTACAGACTTAAAAGAGGGAGAATTTTTCCCTCACGGAGAGCTGAAAAAGAAATAAGATAAGAAAAAATTTCTTGAATCACAAGAGGGTGTCACAAGACAAAATCCCCGTTCGAAAACGAATGGGGATTTTTTGTTTTATCAGACCAATAGTGGATTATCAGGACCTTAAGGTCCTCATGAAGACAACTTAGAGACAAACTAAAGATCTGCTGGTGCAAAGACTACTTCACTATTTTCAAAGCGAAGAATCCGAGCTAATGAGAGGACACGATGCCCAGCTTCTTCCAGTAAAGTTCTTCCGTCTTGAAAGGACTTTTCAATCACAATCCCGACTCCCACAACACTTGCTCCCGCTTGTTCAATCAAATCAATCAAGCCGAGTGCTGCTTGGCCATTTGCCAGAAAATCATCAATAATGAGAACACGGTCTTCTTGAGATAAAAATTTGCTAGCAATAGAGACCTGACTGGTCACTTGTTTGGTAAAGGAATAGACTTCCGTCGTCAAGATTCCTTCGTTCATGGTGATATTCTTGGCTTTTTTTGCAAACACCATCGGAACTCCCAATGCCTGAGCAGTATAGAGTGCAGGTGCAATACCTGAAGCTTCAATGGTGACGACCTTTGTTACGTTTTTGTTCGCACAGGCTTCCGCAAAAGTCTGCCCAATCGCTTGCATAAGCTCAGAGTCTACCTGATGTGTTAAAAATTGATCGACTTTTAAAATGGAATCCCCAAGAACTTGACCCTCTCTTTTTATCTTTTCTTCCAATAATTGCATAGAAAACCTCCTATTTTAAATGATATAATTGTGGGAATTGGGAACATTCGGGATTGCGTGGATGGCAAACTTCACGTCCAAATAAAATCATCGCTTGATGAGCTGCTAACCACTCTTTCCGAGGCAGAACCTCCATTACACGTTGCTCAATTTGAAGAGGCGTAGCTGTTTGCGCTACGATTTCATGGTGCTTACAAATACGGCTTACGTGAGTGTCCACAGCAAATGCAGGAATCCCAAATCCAACGCTTAAAACAACATTTGCAGTTTTTCTTCCAACGCCAGCAAGGGCCTCCAATTCTTCTCGCGTTTGAGGGACTTGTCCCTGATATCGGTCTACCAACTGTTGCGAACAAATCTGCATGAAACGGGCTTTATTTCGATAGAGTCCTAGACGGGAGATATAGCCTTCCAACTCCTTGATGGAAGCTTGAGACATCTCTTGTGGTGTAGGAAAAGCCTTGAATAATGCGGGAGTGACTTTATTTACGGCAGCATCCGTTGTTTGGGCAGAAAGCATGACAGCAATCAAGAGTTCAAATGTCGTATGAAAATGTAAACTGGGTTGGGCATCTGGATAAAGAGCGATAATCTCTTCAATCACTTTTCTGGCTTTTCGTTTGGATAAAACCACAGCAGACTCCTTGTTTTAGAATAGCTCTATTATACCAAAAAAAGAGACTAGGACAAAAGGAATATTCCCCCTGATCCTAGACTCCAATTTGGGATAGAACGTTTACTTGCGATACATTTTGACCTGAAGATAAAGGTCATTATAGATACCCAACCACTTTTTACCTAATTGCTCATATACTTCTAAATGCTTCATCGTATCCCCAGATGGGTAAAAGGAAGGATCGTTTCGAACTTCCTCTGGTAACATCGCTTTTGCCTCTTTATTTGGCGTAGCATACCCTACGTATAAGGCATTTTTATAGGCATTTTCTGGACGGAGCATAAAATTGATAAAAGCATAGGCTGCATCCTGATTCTTAACCGTCTTAGGAATGACGATATTATCAAACCATAGATTACTTGCCTCACTCGGAACGACATAGCGAAGATCTTCGTTTCCTTCTAACATTTGCCGGGCTTCCCCAGAAAAACTCACCCCAATAGCCGCATTGTTTTGTATCATATACCCTTTCATCTCATCCGCAACAATTGCCTTGATATTTGGGGTTAATGTATAGAGTTTATCGACAGCCTCTTGTAACTCTTGCGCATTCTTAGAATTTAGGCTATATCCCAAGGAATTGAGACCAATCCCCATCACTTCGCGCGCACCATCAATCATCATAATTTGATTTTTATATTCTGGACGCCAGAGATCCGTCCAATGTTCCGGAGCTTTATCCACCATTTTTGTATTGTAAATGATGCCCAAGGTCCCCCAGAAATAAGGGACAGAATAGTGATTACCTGGGTCAAAGGATTGATTTAAAAATTGAGAATCGATATGTTCCAATCCTTGAATTTTAGTATGATCCAGCTTCTCCAGCAAACCTTCTTCCATCATTTTTGCAATCATGTATTCACTCGGAATGGCAATATCATACGTTGTCCCACCCTGTTTAATTTTTGTATACATGGCTTCATTGGAATCGAAAGTTTCGTATTGGACCTGAATCCCTGTTTCCTTTGTAAACTCTTTGAGCAATTCTGGGTCAATGTAATCGCCCCAGTTATAGATAACGAGTTTATTCCCGTCACTAGATTGCGTACTAGATTCGATGTTAAAGCTAATTCCCCAAAGAAGAAGGATAATGGCGATAATGCCAAGGAAAAATGAATAGAGTCTCTTCATGCTACTTCCTCCTTCTCTCTCGTAATAAAGTAATAACCGATAACTAACAAAATACTAAAGAGAAAAACTAAGGCTGACAGAGCATTAATATCCAAGGAAATTCCTTGTCTTGCACGAGAATAGATTTCAACCGAAAGGGTTGAAAAACCGTTTCCTGTCACAAAGAAGGTTACTGCAAAATCATCCAACGAATAGGTAAAGGCCATGAAATAACCTGCAATAATGGCCGGTGTCAGATAGGGAAGCATAATTTCCTTCATCATTTGAAGCTGAGTTGCTCCCAGGTCATAGGCCGCTGAAATCATATCTTGGTTCATTTCTTTCAGTCTTGGTAGCACCATCAACACAACAATAGGAATGGAGAAAGCCACATGACTAGCCAAGACAGACAAAAAGCCTAATTGAAACTTGAACTGGGTAAAGAGAATTAAAAAACTAGCTCCGATCATCACATCTGGTGCAACCATCAGGATATTGTTCAAGGACAAGAGTGGCCCTTCTAATTTTTTCTTTGATTGGAAGATATAGATTGCCCCAAACGTTCCAATGACCGTTGCGATAAAGGCTGATAAAAAAGCCAATAAAAAGGTTTGGGAAAGGATCAACATCAAACGACTATCTTCAAAAAGACTCTTAAAATGACTCAGACTAAATCCTGTAAAACGATTCATGTCCGATCCTGCATTGAAGGCATACGCAATCAGATAAAAGATGGGAAGATAAAGGACGATAAAGACCAAGGTGAGGTAGATATGTGAAAGTCGCTTCATTGCTCTCTCCTTTCTTTTGTCGCCCACATGATAACCACATGGCGATAATCAAAATAACACCGATTGTTGAACC
>NZ_KQ969506.1:428101-430942 GCF_001578875.1 Streptococcus sp. DD13 | reverse complement strand
CGTCAGGAAGTGCTGCTCAATAGCCGTACCAAGGGTAATCACCCGGTTTCCTCCGATCAAGCGCGTCAGCATAAAGAGACTCAAGCTAGGGATGAAAACCGATTGGACACCAGAGCGAACACCATTCATTGAAAGTGGGAAAATCACTCTTTTAAATGTTTGCCAATGATTTGCACCCAGGTCATAACTGGCATGAACTAGATTACGATCCAAATCCTCGAGTACATTAAAAATAGGGAGGATCATAAAAGGAAGCTCAATGTAGCTAGCCACAAAGATAAAGGAAAAATCAGTAAACAAGATCTGTTGAGGGCCGACCCCAATAAAACTTAAAAATTGATTTATGGAACCATTTTGACCGAAAATCCCGATAAATGCATAAGCTTTAAGCAAGAGATTAACCCAAGTTGGCAGAACAATTAACATCAACCATAATTGTCGGTGTTTCAGTTGCGTTAAGAAATAAGCCGTTGGATAAGAAATAAGCAAGGTTACCAAAGTCACAATCCCAGCATATAAGATCGAGTTGAAACTCATTTTGAGGTAGGTCCAGTTTTGTGATGTAAAAAAGGTCTGATAGTTCTCTAGAGAAGCTTGCCCCTCAACATTAAAAAAGGACTGCCAAATAATCATCACGACGGGAGCTAGAACAAACAATAAAATCCACAAAAAATAAGGAACTACAAAGAGGTTAGAGGTGGTCTTCTTCATCTCGCTCCTCCTCGATGGCATTCAACAATCCTGCCTCTTGTTCTTCTATTTCAACATATTCTTCAATCCGCGCATCAAACTCTTCTTCTGTTTCGTTCAGACGCATGATATGAATATCTTCTGGTTCAAAGTCTAAGCCAATGATTTCTCCTACAATCGCCTTGCGGGTCGAATGAATCATCCACTCATTGCCCAAGTCATCATAGGCGATAATTTCATAATGGACTCCACGAAATAGCTGTGTATCGACCTTCACCTGTAATTTTCCTTCTTCAGGCAATGTAATCCGAAGATCTTCAGGACGAATCACCACTTCTACTGCTTCATTTGGCTTCATCCCACCATCAACAGCCTCAAAGCGCCTGCCATTGAACTCCACTAAATAATCTTCAATCATGGTTGCCGGCAAGATGTTGGACTCACCGATAAAGGTCGCTACAAAATGATTAATAGGCTCATCATAAATGTCAACCGGCGTACCGGACTGGACAATCTCTCCTTCATTCATGACAAAAATCCAGTCACTCATGGCCAAAGCCTCTTCCTGATCATGTGTCACAAAGACAAATGTAATTCCAAGACGTTGTTGCAATTCTCTTAGTTCATACTGCATGTCTGTTCGAAGTTTCAAGTCCAAGGCAGATAAGGGTTCGTCCAGAAGAACGACACGTGGCTGATTGATAATGGCGCGTGCGATTGCGACCCGTTGACGCTGTCCTCCAGATAATTTTTGGATAGATCGTTTCTCGTATCCCTCCAGGCGGACCATCTTCAACACCTTTGCCACACGCTTTTCTATTTCTGACTTCTCAATCTTCTTTAGTCGAAGAGGAAAAGCAACATTCTCAAAAACTGTCATATGCGGGAAAAGAGCATAGGATTGAAAAACAGTGTGGACATCGCGCTTATTGGTCGGGAGGTCGTTGATTCTCTGACCATCTAGCAAAATATCACCGCTAGTCGCATCAAGTAAACCAGCAATGAGATTCAAGATGGTCGACTTACCGGATCCAGATGCTCCCAGCAAGGTGTAAAATTTCCCTTCTTCTAGTTCAAAATTGATATCTTTTAGGACATGCGTGTTGCTATCTTCAAAAACCTTTGAAACATGTTTAAATTCAATAATTGGATTCTTCAATTTTCATAAATTCCTTCTTTACTTTCCATTCCCTTCTTTCGAAAAGGATTTTCCGATATCTTCTTGTCTAATCAAATAGGATTAGACACAACATACTTCTCGGGGACTTATAAGACTGCCCCACCTACTTTCGGTATCGATAGGCACTCACCCCCTTTCCCTGCCTTTTCGTTTTTAGTGTTCATTGTTGTTGTCATCCTCACCGATGATCCGGACTTCTCGTTCTAAGGTTACACCTGAATGTTCCTTCACAGTTGCAATCACAGTTTGGATTAATTCTTCATAGTCGCTTGCACTGCCATCTGCTACATTGACCATGAATCCGGCATGTTTCTTGGAAACCTCTACTCCGCCAATTCGACGTCCTTTCAAACCTGCTTCCATGATTAACTGTCCAGCAAAATGGCCAACGGGACGCTTAAATACGGAGCCACAAGATGGTAAATCTAGGGGTTGTTTGAGCTCACGAAGATGAGTAAGCCGCCGCATCTCGTCCTTTATAACCGAGTAGACTCCAGGTTTCAAGGCAAATTTAGCAGATAAAACGATTGCTCCAGTCTCCTGCAAGATGGATTGACGATACCCAAACCGAAGCTCACGACCCATAATCGTCTCAATATTCCCTTCTTTGGTTAAGATTTGAGCAGATACTAAAACGTGACTGATTTCCCCACCGTAGGCTCCTGCATTCATAAAGACAGCTCCCCCGACACTACCTGGAATGCCACATGCAAACTCAAATCCGGTCAGACTGTGATGTAAGGCTACGTGAGTCGTTTCAATAAGATTTGCACCCGCCTCAGCTTCAATCGTATAGCCCGATACTGTAATCGCATCCAACTGATCCATCCGAATCACAAATCCACGAATCCCTCCATCCCTGACAATGATATTAGAAGAATTTCCAAGAACCATCCAAGGAATGGACTCTTGATTGGCAAAACGTACGATCCGTTCTATTTCATAACGGTTTTTGGGAAAAGCAAGGTAAT
>NZ_KQ969506.1:404141-427873 GCF_001578875.1 Streptococcus sp. DD13 | reverse complement strand
GTTCGTCAAAACGAATATCGATCCCATTTAAATACTGTAAGATTCGTTCTTTCATTTCCATCTCATTTCATATTAAATACAGTCTATTATACCAAAATTTAGGCTAAAAAACGACAAAATAAGAGAGTGGGACAGAAATCGGTCATTCCTTAGAATTCGATTTCGTCGTCCCACCTCCTCACAGTTGAGTAGGGCTGTAAAAGCGGATGAAATCAGCCTAGTAGAGCCCACTCAACCACTGCGTCTTGCGCGACAATCCAAAAACAATTAAGAGGCTAGGACTTTTGTCCCAGCCTCTTATTTTTTATAGATGGCGATCGTCATCCACCACTACTCGTTTGAAACGATATCTTAGAAATGATCTTCCTGAGGAACGTCCGTTTGATAACGAAAAATTGCTTCCATATAAATTTGGAACATTTCGTACTTACAAACTTCCTTGAACCAAAATTCCAGTTGTGTCCACCGTCAGCTGACGTATTTCACCCTCTAATCCTTCCTCTTCAAGGGCATGCTTCATTTTCTCAAGAGAGTTCCAAGGAAGAAGGGTCATGACCGTCGGACCAGCCCCTGACAGATACGTTGCATAGGCTCCATTTTCACGCGAAATCTGTTTAATGGTATGAAATTCCTTCACAAGTTTTTGACGAAACTGTTCGTGAAAAAGATCGCCTTCTATCGCACGGCCTGCTGTCACCAAATCCCCTGTTAACAAGCTCGCGATTGCAACATTCGCTACAGAGCTCGCTGCAACAGAGTTTTTATAAGAAAACTGAGTTGGAAGGACGTTTCTGCTATCACTTGTTCTTAATTGATAAGTTGGTATAAAGGCCAGAAAGGCACAGTCTGGAAAAGGCGCTACAACCGCTTCGACGTTTTTTTGCACATAGCTAGAAATGACCAAATTCCCAAAAATAGCTGGTGCTACATTATCCGGATGTCCCTCGATTTTCGTAGCAATTTCTAACTTTTGATGCGGTGTGAGACCTAGGCTAGCAATTTGGTTCGCTAGTTCGATTCCAGCGACAATAACGGAACTCGATGAACCCAACCCCCGAGCTAAGGGGATATCACTCGTCATTCTAATATGATAAGGTTGGAGCTGATTCGTCACTTTTAAGGCAGACTTTATCAGGAGATTTGACTCATCATCTGGTACAAAATCCAAGCTATGTTCTACAAACCAAGATTCGCGTTTTTCCAAAATTTCAATCGTTAAATAACTAGAAAGGGCTACTCCCACAGAGTCAAATCCAGGTCCGATGTTAGCTGAAGTAGCTGGTACTCTGATAATCATGCTACTCTCCTAGGACCTTAAAGACATTATGAAGTTTGAAATCACTAGACTCTTTTAATGTATCCAGCAAGCGTCTAAATTGTTTTTATTCATTTGATGCGTGATCAGAACTAATCGAGCGGTCTGTTCATCAAGAGATTCTTGAATGATCTGCTTAAAGGAAACGGACTCAGTATTAAAAATCTCTGCCAAGCGAAGCATTTTTCCGCTTTCATCTGCTGTTTCTAGGGAGATATAGTATTCACTGATGATATCTGACTCATCCGATAAGACCGTCTCGCGTTTATATTCCACAAATGGTTGGATTGCTACTCCATCTGTTAGATTGCGAACTAACTTTACAATATCTGCCATTACACTGGTTGCAGTAGGTTCTTTTCCGGCTCCTGGACCATAATACATGGATTGACCAATCCCGATAGATTCAACAAAAACTGCATTCATGACTCCATTGACACTGGCTAATGGATGGGAGATGGGTACAAAAGCCGGCGATACCTCCGCTGTAATACCTGATGGAGTTTCTTGGATATCCCCAACTAACTTAATGACATAGCCCAAGTCATTGGCGACCTTGACATCTAAAGGTGTAATGGTGGAAATCCCTGCATGGTGGACTTGTTCAAAATCTAGCGTCTGACCAAAACCAAATTGACTCAGAATGACGACCTTATAAGCGGCATCGATTCCTTCTACATCATTGGTTGGATCTGATTCTGCATAACCCAATTTTTGAGCTGTTTCAAGCGCAACATCATAGTCCCACCCTTCATCTACCATTTTGGTGAGCATGAAGTTGGACGTCCCATTTAACACCCCCAAAATCCGTGTGACTTTGTCTGAAGCCAGTGACTGGGAAAGGGTTCTTAAAACTGGAATTCCACCAGCAACTGCAGCTTCATAATAAAGGCCTAGGCCTTTTTCCTCTGCTAAAGCACATAAACTAGCCCCATGCACGGCCAATAAGTCTTTGTTTGCTGTTACAACATGTTTGCCAGTCTTTAAAGCATTTTCAATATATGTTCTTGCTGGTTCGATCCGTCCCATCAATTCCACCACAATTTGAATCTCTGGATCCTCCAAGATTTCCTGAACGTTCGTTACAAAATGAAATGCATGTCCTGCAGAAAGCAAGCGTTCAGCTTCGTCCTCATCTCGAACTAGTACTTTTGAAATTTCAATTTCATTCTGTGCAAGTTGTGAAATTTTTTCTCCATTTTCCTGAAGTAAAAAAGGGAGACCACTCGCTACTGTCCCAAAACCCATCAATCCGATTTTAACTACCATATCGACTCCTTGAAAATAATTCTATTGGTGCTATTATAACAAAAATTCAGTTGACCTTGCAAAAAAATTATTTTAAAAGATGGGTAGAAGGCAAGCGCTTGGTTTGATATAATGGAAAGGAAGGAAATACAACGATAAGGAGTAAACTATGAAAGCCAAAAGGACTGCCGAAGCAAAAAAAGAGGAAGACGACGTCGCCCGTCTAGTTTTCCTTATTTACCTGTATTTACTAGTCTACTCGTTTTAGTATTCTTGATTATAGGACTCCATCAAATCATCCGCCCTACTTCATCAACCAGACAGACAGAGGTTTCGAATTCTTCAACTGAGATAAGTAGCTCGTCTAGTCAGCAAAATAATCAAGAGCTCATTTGGGAAAAGCAAAGTACACCTATCCAACTCCCTATTTTAACCTACCACGGAGTGCATATCCCTAGCGAGGGAGAAGATGTTGCTGCCGATCAAGTGGTAACACCTACAGCTTTTGAGGAGCAACTCCAGAGCTTGCAAAAAGAAGGATACTACACGCTTACTCCCGAAGAGGCCTATAAAGCTTTATCAGAAAATAGTCTACCAAAAGACCAAAAGGTCGTCTGGTTAACATTTGACGGGGGATTATCTGATATTCAACAAACAGTGTATCCTCTTCTGCAGAAATACCAAATGGTCGCAACAAGCATGCTTCCTACCTACTACATCGAAAATCAACAAGCTGGCTATCTTAATGCCAAGGATTTGACGAATATGCAATCAATCATTTCTTTCCAAAGTCAAACGGTCTACTACAGCAATCTTGCTCAGGTAGATGAGGCAACGCAACAACAGGAATTGAAAGATTCATCTACCTACATCAGCAGTCTATTTGGAAAAGCTCCAACGGTGATTGCTTATCCTCTTGGTGGATATACAGATACAACAAAAGAACTCGCTAGTCAAGCAGGTTATAAACTTGGTTTAACGACCGAAGAAGGGATGGCTCGTCCGGAAGATGGTTTACTGTCCTTAAAGCGCATAACAGTATCTAGTTCAGATACCGGTAGCAGCCTACTTGCAAAATTGCAAGCGAAGTAACGTTTCTCTAAGAAGTCAGGTCTTCCTGGCTTCTTTTTTGCGCATGAATGGTCACCAGTTGGTCGAATGCAATCTGTACATACCCTTCCACTGTTTGAATCAAAAAAGTATTCGATTGAAAAGAAGCAATTTTCCCTGTAATTGTTTTTACGACCTCTTCATCTAGGTACGTAAACACTGCTTCAATCTGTTGAGCGTAGATTTGGCTACCAAAAAGCTGCACTTCTTCTGGAGATAGCTTGTACGTCAACTCCACCCGCTTCTCCTCCTTGCTCAGAGCAGTCGTATGCTCCGATAAAAAAAAGCCCATCCACTTCGCCATCCCGCGATCCTGAAAATATCGTGCTGAGTCAAACGGAAGATAAGTCCGATCGACTGTTTTCTTAGGATAAACCATCTAACCCTCCTACGGAATGACCTCCTACAAGTTTACTTCGCGCAATAGTCCTAGAACCATTCGTTAAAATAGTAGCTTTTTGCACACTTAAAAAACCAAACTTCTCTCGGATTCGGTCAATGCTTTGTTGAATTTGTTCTTCCTTTTGAAGTTGGTCGACGTCATCAAAAAGAGTGAACTCCTGAATAGCATCTTCTACTAGAGAATCATATTGTATGGCAATTTGACGTACTGCTTGTCCTTGGTAGGAGTTTCGAAATAAAGTTAAAATGGTCTTGATGAGTGTTTTGGTCTGATTCGTTGCTTCTATCTTCTGATGTCGGTGCAAATGATGAGCTTGTTCAGAGCGTGAAAATCGAATATACAGCCCCACTCCTCTTGCCTTTTTCTTTCGTTTCCTCAGTCGCACAGCTACCTGCTCGGCCATTTCTGCTAGGACAATTTCAATTTCACGCTGATTGATATAATCCCTTGGTAAAATTTGAGAATTCCCAATCCCTTGTGATTTTGGATGATATGTAGAATGAACGGAACTTTCATCCACTCCGTTTGCATGAAACCATAACTGAACTCCAATAACACCAAACTCTTTTTTTAAATGGTCTGGATTCGCATTGGCTAATTGGCGAATAGAGCGAATCCCTATCCTTTCTAAACGACTGGCAGTTCGTCTTCCTATTCCCCAAAAAATCAGTTAGATTTTTAATCGCCCATACTTTGCTTTCTACATCGTTATAAGACCAGTTCGCCCGCATATTTTGGTTTCTCTTCGCTTCTAAGTCCAGTGCCAATTTTGCCAACAGAGGATTGCTATTGCTCATACCAACCGTTGCATATAGACCAAGCTGGTGAAAAATAGCGCGCTGGATATCTCGGCTCACCCAATCCAATTTTTGTTTCCGGCTACTGCCATCACCTGGATAAAAATAGTTCAACGACCCTGTTAAATCTAAAAACCCTTCATCAATCGAATAAGGAAAGATTTCTTGAGGACTAGTATAGTTTTGAAAAACTTTTTGAATCGCGAGATTCTTTTGGATGTATAAGTCCATTCTTGGGGGAACGATATACGTCTGTTGAGCCCACTTCTCGACATGCGCCACATACTCTTTACTAATCACCAACCCTTGCCGTTTGGCATTTTCAAATGAAAAACGGCGGGTCTCTATATCAAACGGAAGCTCGTATTTCCGACCAACATTTGATTTTCCAAAGACCTTCTTAAATGTCGGAGAGGAAGCTAGAATTAAGCCTGCAGAATGATTCGCTCCACTCATCACACATAAAGAAGTGGTCAATGGATCCAATCCTCTCTCCACACACTCTACACTGGCATAAAAAGATTTCATATCAACAAAGGCAATGTCACTAGTTGGTTCTTTTGAGTAATCAATATAGCCCATCTCAATACTCCGTTGGCATAAAGTGTCCTACAATCAGCCCAATAATCCGTGGATTTTCATCATACGGTGCAAATTTATCTGAATACTGATGATTGAGGGAAACTAGCCGTAAACCATCTTTTTCACGGAACACTTTTTTGATATAAGTTTGTCCATCCCAATCTACAGCGTAAATCCCACCATCGTAATCAAATCCCGTCTGTTTAATCAAGGCTACTTCACCATTCAAATAAACTGGATTCATAGAATCTCCAAATATCCAAGAGGCAAAATCATGATCCATCTGCTCATCATGAAAAACAGTATCAAAATTCCCGTCATCAAAATAAGAAAAACCAGTTCCAGCCGATAATTTTTCAAACACCCGATAGCTAAATCGTGGTCTTTCCAGCCTAGTAGGGCCATTTTCTTGCTCCTGTAGCACTCCTTTTGAGTAAGTGAGGACTCGATCTTGGTTCGAAGGGGTGAGCTGCTGATAGAGCTGCAATATTTCTGCACCTTCTTCGAAATAAGTCGGGTCTACTTGTAACAAATCTGCTAGTAACGATAAATTTTTTTGATTTGGCTGCGTTTTTCCCTTTTCCCAATTGAAATAAGAAGGGCGGCTAATTCCTAAGGAATCAGACAATTGAGCTTGAGACAGGCCTAATTCTTTTCGACGCTTCAAAAGTCTATCTCCTGAAAACATAACATTACCTCACAACAATTAGTTTATAAACTAATTATATTCTTTTCACTGATTTTTGGCAAGAAACTTTTGAAAGTGAGATTCCGATTGCAAAAGTCGGATTCACCCCTTATAATAAAAGAAGAATATATTTTAGAAAGTCGAGAACATGTCTGAAAAGTTTTCACCAGAATCCGATTACAACAGTGCTATGGACGCCATTTTGCAAGCAGGAAGTATCCTCATGGAAAGTGGCGCTGAAATTTATCGGATAGAAGAAACCATGACCCATATGGCTAACTCCCTAGGAGTTCGGAAATTCTCCTGCTATGTCGTAAACCGCGGTGTTCTCATCTCCGGCGTGAATCCATCTGGAGAAAAAGAATCGCGTATTTTAGCGACACAGGCTCCTTCTATTAACTTAGGAAAATTAGAGGAGGTTAACCGATTATCTCGTGATCTGGTCTCTTCTCCTGCATCGCCACTTCCACTTGTCTTTTCACGCTTGAAAGAGATTGAGACCAAATCCTTCTACCGTCCCTATGAAGAGATTTTTGCCTATTTTCTTGGTGCGGGTGGCTTTTCAATCGCCCTTGGGAGCAATTGGATTGATGGTCTTGCGGCAGCCCTTTCGGGTTTATGTGTCGGACTAGGCATGCAGCTGCTGAATCGTTGGATTCGAACAAGTTTTTTACAGATTATTTTTGCTAGCGCCATTGTTGCCTTAGCTGCTAACCTTCTTTATTTAATAGGAATAGGCACAAACCGAAACGATATCATCTTAGGAACCTTGATGGTCCTGATCCCTGGAGCTTATTTTGTCAACTCTATTCGAGAATTGACCCAAAACAATTACTACAGTGGATCCGCCCTAATGTTATCAGGACTAACTTCTTGCATCTCTATCTCCGTTGGGGTCGTTGCTACCCTGGCTTTACTCCCTTTTGCCGACCAACTATCTGGGATGTTTTCGACTCCGTCTACCTCTTGGCAGACTGTTTTGTCCCAAACAGTGATGGCTGGCCTAGGAACAGTCGCATTTTCCGTTCTGTATCAAGTCCCTAGAAAATATTTTGCGGACTTAGGAATCCTTGGAGCGGTATCTTGGCTCGTCTACCTTCTTATCTGGAATTCAAGTCAACTTGACGTTCTTTCAATACTAGTTCCAGCCTTGCTCGTGGCAATTTCTTCTCGCATTTTAGCCCAGTGGCGCAAATGCCCAGCAACCATTTTTTTGGCTACCAGTATGTTTCCCTTGATTCCAGGTATGAGCTTTTATAGAAGTACTTATTTTTTCATTATTGGCAATACAGAACTAGGTATGCATTTCCTTAGAATCTGCTTTCTTACCTCCTTTACGATTGCTATCGCTATTAGTCTCACGCAGCAACTACCAGGACAACTTTTCAAACGTATCGTGAGACGATAGTCTCATCTTCAGCATTCTTATCCCCGGTGATTTTCATCGGTTTTTTTGTTATTATGAGAGCGATTAGCTTCACCAAGAGCTTAAAACTGAAAATACAACTTCTTAAAAAGAGAAACTCTTGATGAATGCTGATTCAATTGATTTCGTTCATAAATCAATACTTAAAAGCAAACTTACCGGATTTTGAAATGAGTTATGAAACAAAAATATAAGCCTCAAGAATCACAAACCATAGAGGCAAAGAATAGCAATAAGAAATTCTGAGGATGCTAAAATCAGAAGAGATTATTTTACTCCTTTTGGACCAAGTGCAAAAATAATAAAAAACCGCTATCCCTAAGGATAGCGGTTTCTCATATTTCTAAGCTACCAATGTAGTTACTCTATTATTTAAGAGTAACTGAAGCTCCTGCTTCTTCCAATTTAGCTTTGATTTCTTCAGCTTCTGCTGTAGCAACACCTTCTTTAACAACAGCTGGTGCACCATCAACAAGTTCTTTCGCTTCTTTAAGACCAAGACCAGTGATTTCGCGAACTGCTTTGATAACGCCAACTTTTTTGTCACCAGCAGATGTCAATTCAACGTCAAATGAGTCTTTTGCTTCTTCAGCAGCACCACCAGCAGCAGCAACTGCAACTGGAGCAGCGGCAGTTACGCCAAACTCTTCTTCGATAGCCTTAACAAGATCGTTAAGTTCAAGGATTGTAGCTTCTTTAATTTCAGCAATAATGTTTTCAATGTTCAATGCCATTGTGATTTCCTCCAAATAAGTTTTAAAATAATGCTTGTAGCCTTAAGCTGCTACGGGCTGACGCCATTTGATTAAGCTGCGTCTTCTTCTTTTTCTGCAACTGCTTTGACAGCATATGCAACGTTGCGAACTGGTGCTTGAAGTACAGAAAGGAGCATAGAAAGCATACCTTCGCGGTTTGGCAATGTAGCAAGGGCTTCGATTTCTTCTTTAGAAGAAACTTTACCTTCAACAGCGCCACCTTTGATTTCAAGCGCATCAGCTGTTTTTGCAAAATCGTAAATAGTTTTAGCTGGAGCAACCGCATCCTCTGAGAATGCAACAGCAGATGGACCTACGAATAATTCAGTAAGACCTTCAAGACCAGCTTTTTCAGCAGCACGGCGCAAGATAGAGTTTTTGATAACTTTATACTCAACGCCTTCTCCACGAAGATTGCGACGAAGAACAGTATCTTGTTCAACGGTCAAACCACGTGCGTCAACAACAACGATAGAAGTCGCTGCTTTCATTTGCTCTGCAACTGCTTCTACGAGTTCCGCTTTTTTAGCAATAATAGCTTCTGACATTTAGTTTTACCTCCGTTTTTATTTTGGGTTTGAGCTTGTTTTAATAAAAAAACGCGCCAAACCTAGACACGAAAGTACAAAATACGCATAATGATATGGTTTTTGTCCTCGGTAGGATGTTTACGAGTCCAGCTCCCCTACTGTCTTAGGTCAGTTTTTTCAAACCTTATTTATTATAACACAATAAAAAAAGAAAGCAAGACTTTCCTTGCTTTTTTTAATTTTTTAATCAACATAATCCTGCTCATCACGATTTAGATAAGCATAGACCAGCCCTATTAAAAGTCCCCCTCCGACACAGTTTCCAATAAAGGTTATCGCAAAATGTCGTAAAATATTTAGGCTATTAAAATCAGCCAGTTCAGCTGCTATTTTATTAAATGCTACGATCGAAAATGAGGCAAAGTTTGCGGCCAAGTGCTCATTGGTTAAGAACACAAACATGTAAATGGCTGAAAGAACCACCAACGTTTTGGCTGTAGAATCCTTTATAAACAAGAAAGAAAGGATAGCAATATTGACAAAAATATTTGCAAGGATGGCCTCAAAAAAGATGAGTTGATCCCCCCGAGCCAACTTATTCTGCACAACACCTCCAAGAAATCCATCGGCAGAAAGAGTCGCAAATGCGCTGGTCTGATTAAATAAAAAACCAATAAGGCCTGCTCCTATTAAATTAAAAATAGTACAGTACAGTAGAATGCCAAGAGCTTTTGTCCAACGAATCTTTTTCAGAAAAGTTCCTGCCGTTAGATACATCATATTGGAAGTGGTCAACTCTGCATTCAAAAAAAGAATATACACTAATCCCCACGCAAAGATAAATGGGAAAAGTAAACGACCGCTCCCTGGGACAAACTGATTCACCAAATCTGCTGCAATGGCACCTGCACCGGTACTTAAAGTTAAAAAAGCTCCAGCATACATCGACCGTATCGCATATTTGACTTTACTGCGATCAAACAAAGCTTCCTTTTTGTGGCAACTGATTTCGATTTTCTCAAGAAATTGGGATTGTGGCATTTGAAAATCTCTCCTAGTTTAAGTTCAGGTTCATTATATCACAACCACTTCCATCTAGACAAGATATTTTTAAATAAAAAGTTATTAAAAACCCTATTCTAAAAGGAATGGTACCGTTTCCCAAAATGGACCGAACCTTTCCTGGAAAGCAGCTAAATTTCAATCAAAAAGAGGCTGGGACAAAAGTCCTAGCCTCTCCATTGTTTTTGGATCGTCGAGCAAGACGCAGTGGTTGAGTGGGCTCTACTAGGCTGATTACATCCGCTTTTACAGCCCTACTCAACTGTGCAGAGGTGGGACGACGAAATCGAATTCTAACGAATGACCGGTTTCTGTCCCCCTCTCTTGCTTAAATATATGACAAAATAGCATCCCAAGCTTCTTCAAATCCAGTTTTTTTCTCAGAAGAAAAAATAATAAATTGATCAGAGGAGTCAAAGTCTAATTTCTTTTGAATAGCTGCTTGGTGCTTGTTCCATTGCCCACGAGGGACTTTATCTGACTTTGTTGCTACTAGAATGACCGGAATCTCATAATATTTTAAAAACTGATACATCTGAATATCATCGGCTGTGGGATCGTGACGAAAATCAACCAAACCGACAACTGCTCTTAAGTTTTCGCGAACCGTCAAGTATTCTTCAATCATAGCCCCCCATTTCGCTCGTTCCTTTTTAGACACCTTTGCGTACCCATATCCAGGAACATCCACAAAGCGGAGTTGAGAGTCAATATTGTAAAAATTTAATTGTTGCGTTTTCCCTGGCTTACTAGAAGTCCGGGCCAGGTTTTTTCGACCCAGTAAGGTATTTATAAACGAAGACTTTCCTACATTTGAACGACCCGCTAAAGCAATTTCGGGACTGTCATCCTGAGGGTACTGGCTTTTTGAAACAGCACTCAAAATGATCTCCGCATTGTTGGTATTGATTTCCATCTCATTTCCTTTCCAATCAGAAAGTTCAGACTTTCCTTTTTGCTAGGCCATTGTGATTAAGCCGTCTCCAATAATGGCTTTGCTAAACCATCCACTGCTTCTTTTGTGATACGGACTTTTTTGACACCTTCCTTGCTTGGGACTTCAAACATGACATCCAACATCGTCTCTTCGATAATCGACCGTAATCCACGCGCACCTGTCTTATGTTCAATCGCCTTTTCTGCAATAGTCTCTAGGGCATCTGGGTCAAACTCTAACTCCACACCATCAAAGGCTAAAAGAGCTTGGTATTGTTTCACCAGAGCATTCCGTGGTTCTGTCAGGATTCGCACCAAATCTTGAACTGTTAGTTTTTCCAAAGCTGCAAAAACTGGTAACCGGCCAATAAACTCAGGGATAAGACCAAATTTTTGAATATCTTCTGCAATGATCGATTGCATATAGGAAGCGGAGGCATCAATTCCTTTATTATTTTGACCAAATCCGATGATTTTCTCCCCTAGGCGCTGCTTGACAATCTCTTCGATCCCATCAAAAGCCCCACCGACGATAAACAAAATATTCCGGGTATCAATTTGAATCATTTCCTGTTGAGGATGTTTGCGTCCCCCTTGAGGTGGGACAGAAGCAACCGTTCCTTCAATGATTTTCAAAAGAGCTTGCTGAACGCCTTCACCGGAAACATCACGAGTAATCGAAACATTTTCACCTTTTTTAGCAATTTTATCAATTTCATCCACATAGATGATTCCACGTTCTGCCCGTTCAATATTGTAGTCTGCTGCTTGGATAAGTTTTAATAAGATATTTTCAACATCTTCTCCAACATATCCCGCCTCCGTCAATGCTGTTGCATCTGCAATTGCAAATGGAACATTGAGACTTTTCGCCAAAGTCTGAGCCAGAAAGGTCTTCCCGGATCCAGTGGGTCCGATCATTAGGATATTGGATTTTTGTAAATCTACATCATTTTCGTCATCACGACTCTCCTGAAAATTTAATCGCTTATAATGATTGTAGACCGCCACAGCTAGTGTCCGCTTCGCCCGATCCTGGCCGATCACATAGTGGTTTAAAATATCCAATAGCTCTTGTGGTTTCGGGGTATCCGCTAGATCTGTCAAGACTTCTTCTGCTAATTCTTCCCGGATAATCTCTTGAGCTAATTCCACACACTCATTACAGATAAAAACATTGTTCCCTGCAATAATCTTCTTGACTTCCTCTTGGCTTTTGCCACAAAATGAACAATAGATCAGTTCAGGTTGATTTGATACTGGCATTCTTTTTCCTTTCTCTTCTTAGAATAATGTCCCTGAAAAAGCATGAATTGAGTTTATAAGGTTGGTAAAGACATTGAGTAAAAATAGAACTCCCAAGCCCCAACGCCTTTTTCGAAATGCTTCCAGGGAACACAAAAAACAAATCACTGCCAAAACAGCAGTAAAAAGTCCCAATACACTTTTTTGCATTCTTACATCTCTTTCTTATCAAAAACTCGGACGGTGAAGCTGACTGAATTTTGCGCGTCCACAGGATAAAATGATTGCTCTACTTCTTGATACTTGTCCCAATCAAAAACATCTGGTATCGTCACATCCCCTTCAAAGGCCGCATGGATATCCGTACGAATAATTTGATCCAAATAAGGAGCAAAAAGGGTAAAGATTTGCCCTCCACCGATCACAAAGAGGTGTTGTTCTTGCTGCTGGTACCAATCCAATACTTCCTGAACGGAATGCATGACCAGAACATTCTCTTTCTCAACATGATAGTTTTTATCCTGTGTTAAGATAATGGACGTTCTATTTGGAAGAGCTCTTTGTCCCATTCCATCGAAGGTAATCCGTCCCATCACCATCGCATGGCCTGTTGTTGTTCGTTTAAAATGGGCTAAATCAGCTGGTAGACTCCACGGAAGAGTTTGATTTTTACCAATGATTCCATTTTCATCTTCAGCCCATATCGCAATGATTTTTTTGACATAATGCTATCCTTCGTATTGATATATCCATTGTAGCAAAAAATCCTATAAAAGACTGATTTTAGCATCCCTCTCGTAAAAAAGAAACCAGCACAGTCCGACTGGTTTCATATTTTCTTTAAATTGCAAGATCGAATTTCAACTGCGGTTTAACTGGCTGATAATCCACTAACTCAAAGTCATCAATTCGAATATCGAAAAAATTGGTCCCATCTGGAACGTTTAAAAGCAACTTGGGCTGACAAGCTGAAGGTTCTCGACGAAGAAGCTCCGATGCTTGCTCAAATTGATTATCATAAATATGTAGATTGTTGATAAAGTAGAAGAACTTACCGACCTTCCAGCCAAAATGCTTGGCAATCATCATCTGTAAAGCCACATATTGCATGGCATTGATGTGATGAGCAACGAGCATATCATTGGAACGCTGCGTCAGTGTCGCATCCAAATAAATTTCGCCATCTACCCGACGGACATCAAACATGGTCTGAAAAGCGCAGGGCAAGAGGCCTTCTGACTGATCAAACGCTTCATAATCCCATAATGAAAGAACGTTCCGACGATTCCAGGGGTTTTCGGCCAATTGCGTCAGGATGCGTTGGATCATGTCATGTTTCTTCACGACTGCTCCGTAGCGCTGTCCAATCGAGCGTGAATCACCATTATTGGCTACTTCTCCCGCTACTTCCCACTCGTTCCAATAGTGTACATTGTACTTTCCTTCCAAAAGATCTAGACTATTAGACTGATCCTGGTAAATCCAAAGAACTTCCTTGATCGCGGATTTAATCGCAATCGGGCGGAGAGTGGTGATGGGGAATTCTCCTTTAGATAAGTCGTACGCTGCGAAAGAGCCTGTAATATACTTAGAATTTGCGACTGTTCCATCCTTATACTTTGGACGAGCCTGTTCCGACCATACTCCTTCTTCGAGGATTTTTTGGATTTGTTCCTTGAAAATTTGATCTGCTTTTGTCATAAAAACCTCTCTTTTAAACCATTGTGTCTAGTATATCATTTTTTAAAGAAAGTAACATCAGATGAGTATGGAATCCAGATGAGGGTGTCTTTACTTGAGACGCAGGATTTCATCTCCAATTTTGCCTCTCCTTCTCGGCTAGAAAACAAGACTTCTCTTCTTATCTAGAAAAAAAACCATACACCAAACGTGTATGGCCGACAACTTATTGAAGAACCAAGGAAGCGGCTCCAATCACCCCTGCATCGTTTCCTAACTCTGCTAATTTTAGGCTGGTTGACTCCTTGATTTGCGGGAAAACATGCTCTTCATAAACCGAACGAACTCCCTCTAATAGAAAATCTCCCGCAGCCGAAACGCCTCCACCGATGACGATATAGGTGGGATTGGTGACAGATGCGATGATCGCACAGGCCCGTCCTAAGTATTGAGAAAAATGACGATAGACAATCACGGCTAAGTCATCTCCTTCTTTCGCCAAATCAAAGACAATCTTAGCTGTAACCTCTTCTCCGTTGTCAATCATCCGTTTTAACTTGGCATCTCCCGCATACTCGTCTGCGTAGCGACGGGTCAAATTGACAATACCTGTCGCAGATGCAACAGTTTCCAGACATCCTTTCCGACCACATGTACACTGAATTGGTTGTTCGGTATCAATTGGCATATGCCCTAGTTCACCAGCTGCACCACCAGCTCCAACAAGTAGCTTGCCGGATGCGATGATCCCTCCACCAACACCAGTTCCAAGAGTAACCAACACGACATTCGGCTGATTTCCTCCAGCTCCAACCCATTGCTCTCCTAAGGCTGCAACGTTGGCATCATTATCCACAAAGAAAGGTAAACCAAGAGCATCTTCCATTTTTTCACGGACTTTTTGTTCTTTTCGCCAATTCAAGTTGTAAGCCCCTTGGATCGTTCCTTTTTCACGGTTAATCACGCCTGGTGAGCCCATTCCGATCCCAAGAAAATCATCTTTTGTCAAACCACGGGTGCTCATATAATGCTGAATAGAAGCAATAATATCATCAATAATATGACTGCCCTCATCTAAGATGTTGGTTTTAATGGACCATTTTTCTTGAATTTCACCTTGACTTGTTAAAACAGCAAATTTGACAGATGTTCCACCAAGGTCAATTCCAATAATTTTTTTCGTCACGTTTGTCACCTCAATTTATTCAATAGCTTTATTATAACAAGAATTGATTCATTTGTAACCCCTTGCAGACAGTTTAACGCAAATAATAAATGATCATCACAAACAACAAATGAAAAAAGAATGTGAGTCCATGTAGGGCTATTTTGATGGGAAGTTGCTCTTGTTCTTCCACTTTATTAAACAGAAATATCGTAGAAATCGTCATAAAGGCTCCGATAAAGCCAAGCATTTCTATATTATTGTATTTGTGATGATAAAAATAGAGGGTGATAGAAAAAACGACAAGGGCTAGTAGTCCAAGTATTCCACGTAACAGCCCCATTTTCTTACTGACAAAGCATGAATAGACTATCGCAGCCAGTACTCCTCCTAAGTACAAAACGGAAACAATGAGTAGCAGAATAAATGACATCTTAATCCTCTAACTTTCTAAATTACTGAGGTATTCATAGCGCTCATACCTCTCCTGAATCCGTAGGTTCAGCGCCTCTACCTCTTGTTGCAGCAAGGCTAGTTTTTCAAAGTCACTTCCTTGACTCTGCATCTCTTCTTGCAATCTTTCTAGCTGAGCTTCTAGCGTTTCAATATCTTCTTCTATAGTGGACCACTCCTGTTTTTCACTATAGCTCATCCGTTTCTTCTTCTCCTCTACTTTTGGAATAGACTGTTTAGAGCTTTCTTTCTTTGTCGAATGTGAAAGGGAGGCCATTTGTTCTGTTTGGAAGCGCTGTTCATCCAGATAATCGGTATAATTTCCGAAATGTACTTTCACCTTTCCCTGGTCCATCACAATGATTTTGCTGGCTACTTTATCCAAAAAATAGCGATCATGGCTTACCGTGATAACCGGTCCTGGAAATTCTCTTAGAAAATCCTCTAAAACTGTCAAAGTTGCAATATCCAGATCGTTCGTCGGTTCATCCAAGAGGAGGACATTGGGTTTTTCTAATAGAAGCTTGAGAAGAAAAAGTCGTTTTTTTTCACCTCCCGAAAGCTTTTGAATGAGAGTTCCGTGGGTATTTCGTGGAAACAAGAAGCGCTCTAAAAGTTCTGCGATAGAGACCGTTCCAGAGCCCGTCTCCGCTTCTTCTGCAACCTCTTGGAGGTAGTTAATGACCCGTTTAGTTTCATCTAATCCCCTTAATTGTTGTGAAAAATATGCGATACGAACGGTTTCACCAACGACGACTTGACCATTTGTAGGAGATAATAGCCCAGCGATCAGGTTTAAGAGAGTGGATTTTCCAACCCCATTATCTCCTACAATACCGATTCGATCAGCATTTTGAATCAGAAGGCTAAAGCCATCGAAAACTGGTCGATTCGGATACGAGAACGAAACATCCTTAAATTCAATTACTTTCTTTCCGATACGACTCGTTTCAAAGTTCATCTCCAAGGATGAAAGGTCTGAAGAGTCTTGGAGTTGGGTCTTCAACTGATGAAAACGATCGATGCGTGCTTGTTGTTTCGTTGCACGGGCTTGTGGTTGTCGACGCATCCATTGTAGTTCTTGTTTGTAGAGTTGTTCATTTTTATGACGTTGTGCCTGATCTCGTTCTGATTTTTCCGCTTTTAAGCGAACATAATCTTGGTAATTTCCTTGATATTCTGTCAATTGGGATCGATCCAGCTCAAACATCCGACTAGCAAGGGCATCCAGGAAATAGCGATCGTGTGTAATGAACAAAACGGTCTTTTTGGAACTTTTCAAAAACTGCGTCAGCCACTCAATGGTATCAATATCCAAATGGTTGGTTGGCTCATCTAGTAACAATAAATCTTCATTTCCAAGAAGGCATTGTGCCAATTGTACCCTACGACGCATTCCACCAGATAATTGCCCTACTTTTTCCTGCAACTGAAAGAGGCCTAGCTTGGTCAGAACGGTTTTCACTTGGTTTTCGATTTCCCAAGCATTACTTGCGTCCATCTGTGCCATCACACGCTCTAATTCAGCTTGTTTGCTCTCCTCATATGCCCCTAGTAATGATTCATAGTGGCGAATTAATTGGAGTTCCTCAAGGTCTGAGGATAAGACTGTATCCAATACACTGGCAGCGTCATCAAACTCAGGATCTTGTGTTAAATAAGCTATTTTATAGTGGTTTTTTCGAATAAAGGGAAACCGATCTCCATCATATCCTTGACGTCCTGCTAGGACATCTAGCAAAGTAGTCTTTCCCGTTCCATTGACACCAATTAAGCCTATTTTGTCCCCTGGATGAATGAGAAAGGAAATATCTGAAAACACCGTTTTATCCCCTACGGTCTTTGATAATTTTTCAACTATAAAATCACTCATGTTCTATCCTTTCTAAAACAAAGGCTCGAATGGCTTCCTTTTGATTATCTAAGCTTCCTTCAACGATAGACCGTTCGACCAACTGTAACAAAACACCTAGTTGTGGACCTGGCTTAAGTTGAAATTCCTCCATCAACCATCGGCCATTGACCACCATTTCTTGCTTTGAATGAATCAATAATCCTTCATGTATTTGCCGAACTTCCGATATTAGAGTCTCTAACCCTAGTGCAGCTCTGATCGTTTCAACAGACAAAATGGATTCTAGCCCATACTGGTAGACCTCCCAATTATAGTAGACCTCTTGCTCACGATACTGATAAATCTCCAACAAGCGTAACACTTCCTTTTGGAAGTCATTAGACGTTTTCCATTGTTTCAAAAATTCCTTTGGGTTATTCGTTTTTAAGATGTATAAGAGAAAAGACCAAGCTTGACTCGAGCTTGAAAAATGAAACTCTGAAGACAAGGTCTCCTCTATCACAGGAAGGATTTGATCGAACTGCTGGAAACCTGGTAAATACCGATGAGCGCCTGATGCTACTAAAATTTCCAAACCTTTTCTCCAAAAAGGAGCGAGCAGGAGCTTATCCATTTCGATAAAAATACGCTCAATTGAAATTTTCTCCAGCAAAGGCACCGTTTGAATCATAGCTTCAAAGGTTTCCGGATCGATTTCAAAGTCCAAACTGGCAGCAAAACGGAATCCTCGCATAATTCGAAGGGCATCTTCATTCAACCTTTCTTGGGGAACTCCCACAGCCTTTAACTGCTTCTTCTCCAAGTCCCCTAATCCATTAAATCGGTCAAGGATAATCCCATCCCCATCTAACGCAAAAGCATTGACGGTAAAATCACGTCGCTTCAGATCCTCCTCTAGAGAGCGAACAAAGGAAACACTTGAAGGTCTACGATAATCCACATAGATATCCTCTGTTCGGAAAGTCGTGACTTCGTACTCCCCTCCATTTTCAAGGACTAAAACGGTCCCATGATCAATCCCAATATCGACAGTTCGTTTGAAGATCATTTTGATCTCTTGGGGATAAGCAGATGTCGCAATATCTACATCATGAATAGGACGATTTAGGATTGCATCACGGACAGATCCCCCAACAAAATAAGCTTCAAATCCAGCTTGCTTAATTTTCTCAATAATCGGCAAAGCCTTCTGAAATTCAGAAGGCAGGGTTGTTAATCTCATAATAAATGTTCCAAACCATATACAAGCTGATTACGCTTGACTACTTCTTTAATTGCTAAATTGACACCTCCCATAAAGGAGACACGATCATAGGAGTCATGCCGGAGTGTCAACCCTTCTCCTGGTGCACCAAAGAGAACTTCTTGATGAGCTACCAGTCCTGGTAAACGGACACTGTGAATCCGGAATCCTTCATAGGCAGCTCCACGTGCTCCTTCCAGTGTTTCCACTTCATCTGATGCACCTTGTGTTTTGAACGGACGAACCTCTTGGATGAGCTCCGCGGTTTTCAAAGCTGTTCCGGATGGTGCATCCTTTTTGTTGTCATGATGAAGTTCTATAATTTCTAAATCCGGGAAATATTTACTAGCTTCTGCAGCAAATTTCATCAGAAGAATAGCCCCGATCGCAAAGTTTGGAGCAATCAATCCTCCGACTTGTTTTTCACAAGAGAGTCTTCGTAACTGCTCCACCTGATCCGCTGTAAAGCCAGTTGTCCCTACTACAGGTGCAAATTGCTGTTCAATCGCAAAACGAGTGTGTTCATAAGCGACTTCAGGTATCGTAAAATCCACCCATACATCTGCCTTGAATCCCACTAAATCTTCTTTATTTTGAAAAACCGGGACACCATCCACTTCTGCATCTTGGCAAGAGGGAGACAACAAGGCAACCAGTTCAAGGTCCGGATCCTTCTTCACCATCTCTAGGACAGTAGAGCCCATCTTCCCTGTAAATCCGGCCACGATTAGCTTAATAGTCATTTTGAACCCTCCCTTTCAAAGACCCTAGTCAATCACGGGAATAATCCCAAAGGCGATAGCGCCCTCACCCAAATGCGTCGCAATCACAGAACCAAATGTCACGATACGAACATCTGTCACCCCATAATCTGCTAACAAGGTTTTAAAGGCCTCAGCTTTTTCCGGAGCATTGGCATGAATGACATCAATTTGATAGTTTCTTCCGTCATGCTGAGTCGTAATATCTTGCATGATTTCAGCTAGCCGTTTAACAGCCTTCTTCTCTGTACGAACTTTTTCATACACTTCAATCGTTCCCTTCTTGGTAAAGTAAAGGATCGGTTTTATCTTTAATAAATTTCCAAGAAGCGCTGCACCATTGGACAATCTTCCCCCCTTGACCAGGTGATTCAAGTCGTCCACCATAATGTAAGCTTGGGTATATTCAATTGCCTCTTGCAGATTATTTAAAATTTGTTCGTAGGATACTGTACCAGCATCTGCCCAACGTAAAGTCCTCTCCACCATCATCCCCATTGGAGAGGACGTGATCCGAGTATCTGGAAAAGCAATTTCCAATCCATCAAATTCTTGTGTTAAATATTGAATATTTTGATGAAAACCTGAGATACCCGCAGCCAAAAAGAGTCCAATGACATGGGTATACCCCTTTTCTTTTAAATCCTCCAGCATCTCTGTTAATTCTAAAAGACTGGGCTGGCTGGTCTTGGGAAGATCGGAGAACTCGGCCATCTTTTCAAAAAATTCTGGAGTGGTGATATTCTTTCCTTCTACAAATGTTTCATCGCCAAAGATGACGGGAATATCCAAAATATATAAATCTGAGTGTTGCAACACTTCAGGGGATAATACGGCTGAAGAATCTGTGATAACAGCTAATTTCATTCTTAGAACTCCAAATTTATTCCAGGTTGGTCGAAAGCGATTTCTGTCACTTCATAAGTTAAACGTTTCAAGTAATCCAGTAAAGGCTCTGCTAAAAGAGCACGTTCCTGCTCTTTTAGATCCTCAGGACTATCTACTGTTTGCACATAAATGGTAGATTTTTGACTGATTGTTCCCGAAATGACAAAGGAATTCAATACAATCGTATAAGTAAGATAAGAAATAATCCGTGTGGTATTCTCTTCTTGATCTTGTTCCAATACTTTAAAGTTCACCCTCAATTTTGTTTGTGGCTTGCCATTCTCTTTCTCGTATTTTGCACTTCGTGCGTCAAAGTGAAAGGCATTTACAACCACCTTTTCAGCATTGAGTTTCATAAACTTCTCCTTAAAAACATATTCTTCTAATTATACCATAAATCTTAGCGCATGCAAAAACCCTAGGACGGCTATTCGAGCTTCCTAGGGTTAGTGGATCCATTATTTTGATTTGCGAAGGGCACCAAACAGAAGACCTGCTATAACCGCTCCGACTAAGATCGTTACAATGTATAGTAACCAATTGCTTGTAAGTGCAAAGACGAAGATTCCTCCATGAGGAGCCATGAGTTTGATTCCAAAAGCACCAACCAATGCACCCGTCACAGCAGAACCAGCGATAAAGCTTGGAATCGCGCGCGCTGGGTCAGCCGCTCCAAACGGAATCGCACCTTCGGTGATAAAGGAAAGTCCCATAATGATATTTGTCAAACCTGAATCACGTTCCTCTTGAGTGAACTTATCTTTGAACAAGACTGTTGCCACGAATACCGCCAATGGTGGAACCATCCCAGCTGCCATAACGGCTGCCATAACTACTGAGCCACCTGAAGTAACAGATTCAGCAAGTGTACCTGTAGCAAAGACATAAGCTGCTTTGTTGACTGGTCCACCCATATCCACAGCCATCATACCGCCGACGAGAAGTCCAAGAAGGATAGCTGAGCTACCTGATAAACTTGAAAGGAAATTGTTAAGACCTGTATTAATAGCAGCCATTGGAATATTCACCGCAAGCATTGCAAATCCAGTCAATGCAACTCCAAGTAAAGGCATTAATAAGATTGATTTTGCACCTTCTAGTGAACGTGGAACCTTAACATATTTTTTAACTAATAAAACAATTCCACCTGCTAAGAAACCACCTGCTAATGCTCCAAGAAATCCTGAAGAGATTGCAGCAGGAATTTCGGTAGTTGCAGCTCCATAGGTAATATTCCCAAAGGCTGCTCCGCTTGAAGCGATGGCACCTGCCACAAAACCAGCTACCAAACCTGGTTTTTCAGCAATAGAGTTACCAATATAACCTGCTAAGACAGGAAGCATGAAGCCAAAGGCTGCACCACCAATTGATTTAAACTGAGCCGCTAGTTCGTGGTAAGAACCTAACTGAGAAAGTTGATTCGTCGGAACACCAAGCACTTGGTCAATTAAGAAGGCAATCGCAATCAAAATACCACCAGCGATAACGAATGGAAGCATTTGAGAAACACCACTCATCAGGTGTTTGTATAAGGCTCCTACCAAACTCAATTTTTCTTGACTTGCGCTTGCTTCTGCTGCATTTTCAGCGTGGAAGACATCTGCTTTGCCATCTAAGATGGTTTGGATCAATTCTTCTGTCTGACGAATACCAGCTGCGACTGGTTTTGAGATCAACTTCTTCCCATCAAAACGAGCGGTTTCAACTGCCTTATCCGCTGCAATGATGACTCCTTCAGCTTTAGCGATTTCTTCAGCTGTCAAGCGATTGCCGACACCAGATGCACCGTTTGTTTCAACACGAACAGTGACACCCATTTCCTCCCCTTTTTTGATGAGGGCTTCTTCTGCCATGTAAGTGTGGGCAATCCCTGTTGTACAGGCTGTAACGGCAACGATGAGCGGTTTGTCAGATGAAGCTGCTTCTTTAACCGCTTCGGCTTTTTTCGCTTCTTCTGCGACTGCTTCTTGCTCTTCTGCGTCAAAAGTTGCGATCACTTCATCTGGATTGCTTACTTGGCGAAGTTTGTCTGCAAAACCTGGTTTCATCAAGTATTTCGATAGTTCAGCAAGAGCTGCCAAGTGCGTGTCGTTTGCCCCTTCTGGAGCTGCAATCATGAAGAACAAATCTGTTGGTTGCCCGTCTAACGATGCGTAGTCTACACCTGTGTTCGATTTAGCAAATAAAACAGTTGCTTCTTTGACTGCTTCATTTTTGCTGTGGGGCATGGCAATTCCGTCACCCAAACCAGTCGAAGTTTGTGCTTCACGGTTCATGATTCCAGCCTTGAAGGTGTCAAAATCTGTCACCACACCATTGTCCACGAGCGATTGGACCATCTCATTGATCACGCCCTCTTTATCTGTTGCTTGAAGATCAAACAACATTACGTTTTTATTTAAAACGTCTTGAATTTTCATAGTTTTTCTACCTCAACTTTTTCATAAATCTCATGTATGTATTCTGCCGTAGCTAAGTCATCTGAGAAGGTTGTCGCTGTTCCACAGGCCACTCCCCACTTAAAAGCTTCGATCACGTCGCCTGTAGTAGCAAGTTTTCCAGTAAATCCGGCCACCATGGAGTCCCCAGCCCCAACAGAATTTTTTACCTGCCCTTTGATTGGTTTCGCAAAATACGTTCCGTTCTCACTAACCAACAAGGCTCCGTCACCAGCCATGGAGATAATAACATTTTGTGCCCCTTGTTCCAATAATTGCTGAGCATAGCGTTCAATATCTGTTAATTCCGTCAACACTACATCAAATATAGCTCCCAATTCATGGTTATTTGGTTTGACTAATAAGGGTTGGAAGGCAAGAGAATCTAATAGAGTTTGGCCTTCAAAGTCACAAACGACTTGAGCTCCTGTAGATCGTGTGGTGGCAATCAAGTGCTTATAGACTTCGTTTCCTAAAGAAGACGGTGCCGATCCAGCAAAGACAACCACATCTTGGCTAGTCAAATTGGACAGAATATTCAGCAATTGTTCTAACTGACCTTCTGTCACTTCTGGACCATTCCCATTGATTTCGGTTTCTTGATCCGCTTTTATTTTGACATTGATCCGTGTATCTTGGTCAACTGTGACAAAATTCGTTTGAATCGACTCGGACTCTAGGACGTCTTTAATAAAACGACCTGTAAATCCTCCGATAAAACCAGTCGCAGTATTTTCAATTTCTAAACGCTTGAGGATGCGACTGACATTAATCCCTTTTCCTCCGGCGTATTTATCTTCCGAATCCATGCGATTGACTGATCCGGTCTCCACATGGTCGAGACGGACAATATAGTCAATAGCGGGATTCAGGGTCACTGTGTATATCAAACTGTGATAACCTCCGTTTTTTCTTTCATTAATGGTAAGATGGGATGTGACGTTCGATTTGTAATGATATGGGCACTAGATAAGGAAGCGACGTTCGCAAAAGACTTTTGACCGATTTTGGATGCATCGATCAGAACATAACTTTCTTTGGCTCTTCCCATCACTTTTCGCTTGATAGCTGCTTCTTCTGCATCTGGTGTAGAAAAGTAATGATCATCGGCACCATTCATTCCAAGAAAGGCTCGGTCAAAGTTTAGTAGCG
>NZ_KQ969506.1:393748-403816 GCF_001578875.1 Streptococcus sp. DD13 | reverse complement strand
CAATGCAAAGTTTCCAATAGAGGCATCTGTTGACTGCTTCACAAAACCTCCTACAATCATAGTCGGAATGTTGATTTCTACCAACCGTGTCGCGTGATGGATGGAATTGGTCACGACTGTGACTTGGCGACCCTCCAAAAAAGGAATGATACTGCCTGTGCTTGTCCCAGCATCCAGAAAAATCAAGTCCTGGTCTTGGATCATATTCGCTGCTGTTTCCGCAATTGCGCGTTTCTGTTGAACGTTTTTGACAGATTTTTCAGAAATCGTTTCCTCATCTTGCAAACGAGGACGACCTTCTGCCCCACCATGAACTCGTTTTAAGAGTCCCTCGGCTTCTAACTCATCTAAATCCCGTCGGACAGTTGATTCTGAGCTATCCAATAAAGTAATGAGTTCATCTAAATGAACAAATTGTTGTTGTTGAATCAACTGCAAAATCAGATTGTGTCGTTCCGACTTTAAGATAAAATCACTCCTCTCTATTAATTGCAATCGTTTACAAAAGATATTATACCTTATTTTCTTCCAATGTCAATCATTTTCTTCCAAAATCTCTCAAAATTTTTTAAAGAAGAATGGATTTCAGCAAAAATGTGTTGTAACTGCTTGTACTGATAGCAGGTTTGGTCATGTTATGCTTTTCATTAAAAACCGGGCGAAACAAAAAGAGAGGGGGACAGAAATCGGTCATTCGTGAGAATTCGATTTCGTCGTCCCACCTCCGCACCGTTGAGTAGGGCTGTAAAACGGTTGAAATCAGCGTCGTAGAGCCCACTCAACCACTGCGTCTTGCGCGACCATTCAAAAGCAATTGAGAGGCTAGGACTTTTGTCCCAGCCTCTTGATTTGCGTTATGAGGGTCATCCTCCTGGAGTAAACTGTAAATGGTTGGGCTTTCTAACCTTTTGCAAGGACTTTTTGAATAATCCCTTTCATTTGCTCCATCTCATCCTTTCTGCCAACTGACAGACGAATAAAGCCAGCTAGACGGCCACTCGTGTAGTATTTGAATAGGAAATCTTCTTTTTGAGCGTCTTCAAAAATGGAGGAACAATAAGGCGCTTTAAAGGTAATGAAATTCGTAGCAGATGGTAAGACCAGCATATCTGGTAAAGTCTTCAAGAAAGCGATAAAATCATCTCGCGTTTCCTTGATTGTTTGAACCGACTCCTCTACTGCTTCTTTCTTCTCTAAAGCAACTTTTCCAATCTCAGCTACAATATTGGGCATGCTATAGGGAGGAAGGACTTTATCGATTTCTCTAGCCAGGGTGGGATTGGTTACTGCAAATCCCAAGCGCAAGCCAGCTAATCCAAAAGCCTTTGAAAGCGTTCGAAGGACAATAAGATTTGGATACCGATCAATCAACGGAACAAAGCTTGAACCTTTCGCAAAATCAATATAGGCCTCATCTATCACAACGACCCCATCAAAACCAGCCACAATCGCTTCAAGTGTCCCAGAAGGGTACTCTATCGAACTCGGATTATTGGGATTGGACAGCATGATCACTTTTGCTCCTACTTGATTGGCATAATCTAAGAACAATTGAGGATCAAGAAAAAGACTGTCATCCTGCCAGGCTAAATCATAGCTCGCATAATGAACTCCGTGCATTTCATTGTATACTTGATACATAAAAAAGTCCGGGTTCACCGTCAAAAAGACTTCTCCTGCCTTTAAAAAAGTGGTCACAATCATATGAACCATTTGGTCTGATCCAACCCCTTGCACTAAGTAATTCACGGGCACATGGAGATAAGCGGCATAAGCCTTCAATAATTCCTCATAGCGATTGTCTCCATAATAGGTTAAAACGGAAGGGTCCATCGAAAGAACGGCTTCTTGCGCTAAAGAAGACCAGTCCATCACACGATTTTCATTATCTCCTAAATTATGTTGGACTTTACGAGCTACTTTATAATTCTCAAAATGTGCTAAATCTTCTCGAAATTGAACCATTAAAATTTCATCTCCTTGTCGTTTTGGATGGCAGTAAGCAATTCTTTTTCTTCTTTAGTCAAGGCATAAGTTTCCAGCAAATCCGGTCTACGTTCATAGGTTTTTTTCAAACTTTCATAGAGACGAAAGCGCCGGATGTTCTCATGGTGGCCGCTCAAGAGTACGTCAGGGACCGACATCCCTCGATACTGTGCTGGACGAGTATACTGGGGGTATTCCAACAAACCGGATGAAAAGGAATCATCCGTGTGACTCTTTTCCTTGCCAATGACTTCTGGAATTAAGCGGACTGTCGCATCAATAATGGTCATGGCCGCTAACTCTCCCCCAGTCAAGACGTAATCTCCCAGAGAAACTTCGTCGGTCACCAATGTCTTGATCCGCTCATCATAGCCTTCATAATGTCCACAAATAAAAATCAACTGCTTTTCTTGCGACAATTCTTCCGCATAGGATTGATCAAAGGTCCTTCCAGCTGGATCCAAGAGAATCACACGCGCCTGGTCTTTCGGAATCTGATCCATGGTATCAAAAATCGGCTGGGCTCTCAACAGCATCCCTTGTCCCCCACCATAAGGCTCGTCATCTACATGGCGAGATTTTTCAGCTTGTTCTCGAAAATTATGGTAGTAGATATCGAGAATCCCTTTTTCCCTTGCTTTTCCGACAATTGAATGCTCCAGTGGTGTCAGCATCTCAGGAAACAGACTTAATATATCAATCCGCATCGTCCAATCCTTCCAGCAATTCTACATTGACCCGATGGTTTTTCACATCCACTTCAAGGACAACAGGCGGAATATAAGGGAGAAGTAAATCCTTCTTTCCCTTTCTTTCCACTACCCAGACATCATTGGCACCTGGTTGAAGAATTTCTTTGATTTGACCAATTAATTCTTGACCTTCAAAAACATCTAGGCCGATAATTTCGTGGTAATAAAAATCACCATCTTCCAGTTCAGATAAATCTTCTTCCGCTACTTTTAGTGAAAATCCCTTAAACTTTTCGACATCATTGATATGGTAGAGATTTTTAAATTTGACAATGTCAAAATTCTTTTGCTTGCGATGACTAGCGATTTCCACTTCCATGACAAACTGTTCTTTCTCATCAAAAAGCGACAGTTTATTGCCTTTTTTAAAGCGCTCGTCTGCAAAATCTGTTACAGAAAGAACGCGCAACTCTCCTTGAAGTCCTTGGGTATTCACAATTTTTCCAACATTAAAGTAATTCATGATTTCTCCAGTGTAGTTTATTCAGTATATTTTATCACGTTCAAGGGAATTTCTCAAATGGACTTATCTGCTAGAAACTGCTCTAAATCCCGCTCGTGCTGGTATTTTACTGCTGCTGTTTTATCTTTTTCGAAGATGATTTTAGTAAGATTAATCTCATTGATGGCAGCGATGGCAACCGTATAGTGAATGATGTCAGCGAGTTCTTTTGCCAATTCCTCATTTGAATCCTGGACAGCCGCTTTACGTCCAGAACGTCCATTTAAGACCTCAGCTACCTCCCCAACCTCTTCAACCAGTTTGATAAATAGACCTTCTTCCGTCCGAGACTTCTGATAATGTTCTTTTAAATAAGCTTGTAATTGCCGAATGGTCACTTCTTTCATTCCTTCTCCTTCCAACAAAAAAACGGAACCAAGTCCCGCCTTTTTATTTTTCATCTATTACCAAACGAACTTTTTTATCGGTCGTTGGAACAGAATATACGATGGTTCTTATGGCAGAAATCGTCCGCCCTTTTCGACCAATGACACGACCAATATCAGACTTATCAAGATCTAAATGATATTCCAAAAATTCTGGTGTGTCTTCAATTTTGATAGTCAATTTATCCGGCTGTGAAATCAAAGGCTTCACAATCGTAATAATCAGGTTTTCAATCATATCCATAAGAATCTCTCGCTTTGCTTATTATTTTGAGAATTTTGAATCGTGGAATTTCTTCAAGACACCTTCTTTTGAAAGGATATTCCGAACTGTGTCAGAAGGTTGTGCACCTTTTGACAACCAGTCAAGAACGCGATCTTCTTTCAAGGTTACTTGGTTTTCAGCAACCAAGGGATTGTAAGTACCAACTGTTTCGATGAAACGTCCATCACGTGGAGCACGTGAGTCTGCAACGTTAATACGGTAGAAAGGTTTTTTCTTAGAACCCATACGAGTCAAACGGATTTTTACTGCCATTTATATCAGTCTCTTTTCTTTAAAAATAATAGGTTAGTCATGGACTATAAACTTATTATACCACTATTTCCTCGGGTGTCAAGAAAAAAACTTGACACCTGGGGATTTATTTTTCCTTTTCAATGATGTTTACTAGTCTTCGACACGAATCCTACCATAATGGAATTTTTGATTGGGACGAACGAGGTGGTCAAAACCTAACTGTTCAAAGATAGGATCACGAAAATGTGCTTTGACCAGAATCTGATAACGAGCCACGCGTTTGGCTTCTTGAACCATCTCAAGAGTCAGTGGAGACGAATTGGCCAGTGGATTTAGTCCATCTAGATTATGAGATTCTGGAATAGCTGCGACAAACATAGGATCAAAATAAATAAGATCAAACGAGTTATCTTCCGATTGCTTTAAAAAGCGAAGGCTGTCCGTATGGACAACTTGAATCGCTCGCATGGCCTGATTAATCTGGTCATTCCCTGCGTCCGTCTTACGCAAACCAGCCTCTACTAGGTATGCAATCATCTTTTGGGATTCGAGAGCTGTTACCTGATAGCCCGCATAAGACAAAAGAATACTATCCGTTGCCATCCCCATTGTACAATCTAAAACGGTCTGTATGTCATCCCCTATAAGTTCTAATAAAGGATCACGAGGAGCTTTGATACGGAGCATCGCGGTATCCAAATGGAAAAAGAAGGAACTTCCCTCCTTTTGTTCCAAGATCAGACGATTTTTCGTCACGAACAAGACGTGCTCAGCTATTTGAAACAAATGGGTTAGTGACTTCTTGTTTCGTTCGATATATGGAATCCTTAAATCTTCTGCAATCTCCTTAGCTTCTTGGACTAAATGTGGCTGCATCCCAAGACTAGTGGTAACAATCATTTTCATATCCTTAGTATACCATAAACTGGACTAGCCTAGATGATCACCAGTTCCAGAGAGATCTTGCACCAATCAAAAGAGAGTGGAACAGAAATCGGCCATTCCTTAGAATTCGATTTCGTCGTCCCACCTCCGCACAGTTGAGTAGGGCTGTAAATGCTGATGAAATCAGCCTGGTAGGGCCCACTTAACCACTGCGTTTTGCGCAACAATCCAAAAACAATGGAGAGGCTAGGACTTTTGTCCCAGCCTCTTTTAAAGATTTGAAGCCATTGTTAAATGGCGCGTGTCGTAAAGGAACGGCTTTCCAGCACTTTGATCATGGCATCTGCTGTATCTAGAGCTGTAAATAGGGGGACGCCGTGTTCAATCGCCGAGCGACGGATTTCCTGCCCATCTTCGTCTGCAATTCGCTTTTTACCCACTGTATTGACAATTGCTTGTACGCGACCACTACGCACCAAGGCTGGAATATCATTCGCATTATCATGGCCGATCTTATCTACATAAGTAGAATGGAGACCATGTTCATTTAAATAATCTGCGGTTCCGGAGGTCGCATAAATACCGTATCCTACTGCTTCGAACCGTTTTGCTAAAGCCAAGGCTTCTTCCTTATTCTCATCTGCAATGGTAAAAACAACGTTCCCAAAAGTTGGAAGGTGAAGGTAAGAAGCTTCAAAAGCCTTATAAAGAGCTTTTTCTAGCGTTGCATCAGATCCCATTACCTCACCAGTGGACTTCATTTCAGGACCTAATAGGCTATCGACCTTGGCTAATTTTGTGAAGGAGAACACTGGGGCTTTCACATGGACTAGGTCCGACTCTGGGTACAAGCCAGTCGAATACCCCAAGTCTTCAAATTTTTCACCTAAGATGAGACGGGTTGCAACCTGGGCCATCGGAATTTGGGTTACTTTTGAAAGGAAAGGAACTGTCCGGCTGGCGCGTGGATTGACTTCGATGACATAAACTGTTTCATCTTTAATGACAAACTGAATATTCATCATCCCAACACAATGTAATCCGACCGCTAGTTTATTCGTATAAGCAACGATCGTATCCTTAATCTTCTGAGAGAAAGTCTGAGGTGGATAAACCGCCATGGAATCCCCAGAATGGACACCTGCTCGTTCAATATGCTCCATAATACCAGGGATCAAGACATTCGTACCATCAGAAATAGCGTCCACCTCGCACTCCTGACCGACAATGTAGGAATCCACTAAGACCGGATGGTCTGGACTTGCTTTTACCGCAGTCCGCATGTAAGATCTCAAGTCCTGTTCATTTTCGACAATTTCCATGGCGCGACCACCTAAAACGTAAGATGGCCGAACCAGGACTGGGAAACCAATTTTTCTAGCTGCTTCTACTGCTTCTTCTTCATTCGTCGCAGTTTGACCTGGTGGTTGTGGGATGTCCAAATCTTTTAGAGCTTGCTCAAAGAGATCCCGATCCTCAGCACGATCTAAGTCCTCTACCTGAGTTCCCAAAATGGTCACTCCAGCTTTTGCCAGTGGTTCAGCAAGGTTAATCGCGGTTTGACCACCAAATTGGACAATGACTCCTTTTGGATGTTCCAAATCAATCACATTCATGACATCTTCAAATGTCAAAGGTTCAAAATAGAGCTTATCTGAGACTGAGAAGTCAGTCGAAACTGTCTCTGGGTTGGAATTCATAATAATGGCTTCATAACCTGCTGCCTGTATAGCTTTGACAGAGTGAACCGTTGCATAGTCAAATTCCACCCCTTGTCCGATCCGAATGGGACCAGATCCTAGAACCAAGACCGATTCTTTGCTTGACCGGATTGATTCATTTTCAAACCCATAAGTAGAATAAAAGTAAGGGGTTTCTGACTCAAATTCCGCGGCACAGGTATCTACCATTTTAAAGACAGGACGAATACCTTGCTCCAAACGGAATTGTCGCACAGTTTGTGCATCTGTCTGCCACAAGTCAGCGATCTTCCTGTCGGCAAAACCATTTTCCTTGGCCAGACGTAAAACAGAAGCATCAAAGACATGATGAGCCAATTTTTGCTCAAGCTCGAAAATGCGCAGTAATTTGTCTAAAAAGAAGACATCAATTTTAGTGAGTTCTGCAATTTCATCCGGTGTATAGCCACGACGGATCGCCTCAGAGACATAGAAGAGACGGTCATCCTGCGCTTTTACAATCTTCTCCATCAGCGCATCATCTGTATGACTGGAAAGCTCAGCAATCTCATTATGGTAGACACCGATTTCAAGAGAACGACAGGCCTTAAGGAGCGACTCTTCAATATTCCGTCCGATAGCCATGACTTCTCCAGTCGCCTTCATCTGAGTACCAAGACGTCGTTCCCCATTTTCAAACTTATCAAATGGGAAACGTGGGATTTTCGCAACCACGTAGTCCAACATGGGCTCAAACATCGCATAGGTCGAACCAGTAACTGGATTGATCACTTCATCTAAGGTAAGGCCAACTGCAATCTTTGCAGCTAACTTAGCAATCGGATAACCTGTCGCTTTGGAAGCTAAGGCAGAAGACCGAGAAACGCGAGGGTTTACTTCGATGACATAATATTTAAAACTATGCGGATCTAGGGCCAGCTGGACATTACAGCCTCCCTCAATTTTAAGAGCTCGAATGATTTTCAGACTAGCATCACGAAGCATTTGATTTTCATGGTCGGATAAGGTCTGAGCAGGAGCAAAGACGATAGAATCTCCTGTATGGATTCCCACAGGGTCAAAATTCTCCATATTGCAGACAACCAAGGCATTGTCAGCCGAATCACGCATAACTTCGTATTCGATTTCCTTAAACCCAGCAATGGAGCGTTCAATCAAACACTGCGTGACAGGAGATAGCTTTAAGCCATTTTCAGCAATTTCACGCAATTCGTCTTCATTGGCACACATTCCCCCACCAGTTCCACCAAGGGTAAATGCTGGACGAACAATGACAGGGTAGCCAATCTCATTTGCAAATGAAATAGCTTCTTCCACCGTATTGACAATTTCGGATTCCGGAATCGGTTGTCCCAACTCTTCCATTAATTGCTTGAAGAGGTCGCGGTCTTCTGCCTGGTCAATCGCAGATAGCTTGGTTCCTAAGAGTTCCACTTCAAGCTCCTCAAGGATTCCGTTCTTTGACAACTCCATGGCCATATTGAGCCCTGTTTGACCACCTAAAGTCGGGAGAAGAGCATCTGGTCGTTCTTTACGGAGAATCCGACTGACAAATTCTAGGGTAATTGGTTCAATATAAACTCGGTCCGCAATTTCTTTATCTGTCATGATAGTCGCTGGATTGGAATTGACGAGAACAACCTCATATCCTTCCTCTTTAAGCGCCAAACAAGCTTGTGTCCCCGCATAGTCGAACTCTGCAGCTTGTCCGATCACAATGGGACCCGAACCAATGACCATAATTTTTTGAATATCACTACGTTTTGGCATATGTTTCGTACCAAGAACTACTTTTATCGACAACCTTGTCTTTCAAAGCACCTTCAACGGTTATCCGCCAAAATGGCTTTGCATCAAAAGCGTCCTTCTTTTTCCTTTCTATAGAACAAGTCAGGGTTTTCATTTTGAAAACAATCGTATCCTATTTTTGAGCTTGAAAAGCGTCAATCATCTCCATAAATTCATCAAATAGATAGCTAGCATCATGTGGACCAGGTGCTGCATCGGGATGGTATTGAACAGAAAATGCAGGAAATCTTCTATGGCGTACACCTTCAACAGAATGGTCATTAATTTCCTCATGCGTAATCATCAAATCATCCGGGAAGTTTTCCCGAGAAACAGCATAACCATGGTTTTGACTTGTAAAATCAATCCGACCAGTTGCAATTTCTCGAACCGCGTGGTTAAAACCACGGTGACCAAATTTCATTTTATAAGTTTCTGCGCCATTTGCTTTTGAGAATAATTGATGGCCCATACAGATTCCAAAAATCGGAATCCGTCCTTGTACACCTCGAATCATTTCCAAAGCTTCTGGAACATCATCAGGATTCCCAGGACCGTTTGACAGCATGACACCATCTGGGTTTAGGTCTAGAATTTCTTGGGCTGTTACAGTATGTGGTACCACTGTAATATTGCATTGTCTCTTTGATAACTCTCGTAAGATCGAGTGTTTTAAACCAAAATCTACCAAAACAATGTTTCTTCCTACACCAGGAGCAGGGTAGGCGATTTTAGTCGAGACTTGTTCAATGTTATTGGTCGGCAAGACTGTCGCCTTCAGTTGGCTCATGATATGATCGACTGAATCTCCTTTATCCACCATTGTCGCCTTCATGGTTCCATGTTTTCGGATGATTTTGGTTAAGGCTCTTGTGTCAATACCTGAAATCCCAGGAATGTTTTTAGCCTTCAAAAACTCGTCCAAGGTTAATTGGTTCCGCCAGTTGCTTGCTCGACGTGCCCATTCATAGACGACAACTCCTTTACAGGTCGGAGAAATAGACTCATAATCATCCCGATTGACCCCATAGTTTCCTACTAAGGGATAGGTAAATGTCAAAATTTGTCCATTATACGATTGGTCCGTGATGGATTCTTGATATCCTGTCATTCCCGTGCTGAAAACAATTTCTCCTGTCACATCCACATCTGCGCCAAATCCTTGACCTTCAAAGATGGTCCCATCTTCGAGAACTAATAAGCGTACTGTCATCTTATTCTTCCTTTCTCCCTCTTAAAATAGCCTCTAAAATAGCCATTCGTACAAAGACACCGTTTTGCATCTGGGTTACAATGCGAGATTTAGGGGCTTCAACTAAAGAATCTGCAATTTCAACATCTCGATTGACTGGTGCTGGGTGCATAACAATCGCTTTTTCCTGTAACTTTTGATAACGTTGCTCTGTCAGACCATAAAGGGCATGGTAGTCTTCCCTCGAAAAGTAGGTCCCACTTTCATGACGTTCATGCTGGACGCGCAAGAGCATCAAGACATCCACTTGATCAACCACTTCGTCCATTTCCAAGTATTGACCATACGGGCCAAACT
>NZ_KQ969506.1:368733-393401 GCF_001578875.1 Streptococcus sp. DD13 | reverse complement strand
CAAGTCTCTTTAAAATCTGCATATTCGATCGAGCCACCCGCGAATGGGAAATATCTCCCGCAATGGCTACCTTAAGTCCATCGAATTGTCCGAATTCCTCGTAAATTGTCATCAAATCAAGTAGGGATTGGCTAGGATGTTGACCGGATCCATCTCCCCCATTGACGATGGAAGCCGTAATGGTCGGACTCTCAATCAAGGATGTATAATACTCCTCTTCTGGATGGCGAATGACACAAACGTCCACACCAATCGCGCCCATGGTCAAAATCGTATCATAGAGACTTTCTCCTTTGTTAACCGAACTCGTTCCTGCATCGAATTCAATCGTCTCTAATCCCAACTTCTTTTCCGCCATTTCAAAAGACTTATGAGTTCGTGTTGAATTTTCAAAGAATAAATTTGCTACAAATAGTTGTGAATCTCTTTGTACGGTATCTTTATGCTGCTTCCACTCTACACCTCGTCGGACCAATCCAAGCACTTCTTCCTTTGACAAATCTTCCATAGTGACTAAGTGCTTCAATACAACTTGTCCATTTTCGGAAATCATTCAATCCTCCTTTGTTTATCTGACAGAACCTTCGCTTCTCTTTAACTGATGCAACACTGGATTCATCATCCCATCTGCTTCATTCGTTTTCACTAGCCTCTAGATAGACACCATCACACCCATCAATTTCTGTCATTTTTACTGTAATTTCTTCGGAGCGGCTCGTCGGGATATTTTTTCCAACATAGTCTGGACGAATCGGTAATTCTCTGTGACCTCTGTCCACTAAGACAGCAAGACTTACTCGCGCAGGACGTCCATGTGAAACCACATTATCAATCGCGGCGCGAATGGTCCGACCTGTATAAAGAACATCGTCAACCAAAACGACATCTAAATCTGTCAAATCAACTGGTACATTCGTCGTATCCTCGGATGCTTTTACATCATCCCGGAAAGAACGCGTGTCCAACTCTGCCAATGGAAGGTGCACTCCCTCTAGCTGTTCCAAACGTTCTTGAATCCGTTTTGCGATGTATACTCCTCTTGTTTTGATTCCTGCCAATACAATGCGGTCTAATTCCTTATTGCGCTCAATAATTTCATAAGTAATTCGGGTGATGGCCCGCTTCATCGTTACTTCATCAACGATTTCTTTTGATTTCATCTTACATCCTCCTGATATAGAAAAAAAGTCTCCTTTATACAAGGAGACTTCAGTAAAACGAAGGCATGGGAAAAAACCTAGTCTTGGCTGTGAAACTCCTTGTCCGCCTCTCTGGACAGATACTTAAAGGATTTAATTTGTACTTTCATTATACCAAAAGCTTTTCCAGATGAAAAGGATTTATCGGAATCACACGCAAATTCTTTTGTAATCCTCTTTAAAAAACTAGTTTTTTGCTAAAAATCCGAAGAATCAAGGCTTGTTCAGGATGTGTTTTCGTCTTCCAAGTGATTTTAGCAAATATAAGACATATCCTGCCAGTACATACGCGATAAAAATAACGATGACTGATCGAATGACAAACTCCCAACCATACTTTGGCGCATTTAAAAAATAATAGGCAAAATAACCATCTTTCCCATTTGGGATCGGAAAATGAAGTAGATAGCCATTTAATAAAGCAAAAGCAAAATAGCTTAAGGGGATACTTGTCCATAGGAAGGGGTCAAACCAGCGATAAGCCTTTTGTCGATCGAATAACAAAGTATCGAAAAAGAAGTAAAGAGGGGTTATATAATGGCAAATGATATTTTCAACCCTCCAAAAATCAGTGGCCAGTGGACGCAACATGATGTGGTAAATAACAAAGGTGATCATGATCGCCATGGTAACCGCCCCTTTAATCCGTAATAAACGCCCCTCCTGTAGGTCCAAACCTTTCTGCATAGCCCAGACCAGATAGACAGAAAAACCTGCAACTAAAAAATTCGATAAGGTCGTATAATAGGTCAGCATCCCAACACTGTACTTGATGACTTGGAGAATCGGCCCTAAAAGAGCGATCAGCATCATAATCCAGCGGGATATCAAAATAGTCGTTTGTTTCTGCATAATTCCTCTCAAAAAAAGGCTTGACCCAGCAACATACTGTGTACCAGACCAAACACCTCTCATCTTTATATTTTCTTTACAAATTCAGATTTTAATTTCATAGCACCAAATCCATCGATCTTACAATCGATGTTGTGATCACCTTCCACAATTCGAATGTTTTTCACGCGTGTTCCTTGTTTAAGGTCTTTTGGTGCCCCTTTGACTTTCAAATCCTTAATCAAGGTCACGGTATCTCCATCAGCTAAACGATTTCCATTGGCATCGACAGCTACGATTCCTTCATCTTCGCTCGCTACTTCCGCAGGATTCCACTCATAAGCACACTCTGGACAAATTAACATCACTCCATCTTCATAGACGTACTCAGATTGACATTTCGGGCAATTAGGCAATTGTTCCACTTTGTAGCTCCTTTCATTTTATTTTATTCAGTATAGCATGAATTCACACTTCTCGCAAGGTAAGCTCCATCTTCCAATTAGTTCTTCATCAAATCTAGAAAAAATTTACTTTAGTCTAGATCGCAAGGAGGCCAATGTCGTTTGAAAGATTTCTGGTGGTTCTACACTAAATTCGAGAATTTCTTTTGTTTTCGGATGGGTAAATCCAAGGGTTTGCGCATGAAGAAACTGACCGTGCCCTTTTAAGGTTTTCTTCGGCCCATACACCGGATCCCCAGCAAGGGGGTGTCCGATATAAGCCATGTGGACACGAATTTGATGCGTACGCCCCGTTTCAAGCTGCAACTCTACAAGACTATAGCCCTCAAACCGCTCTAGCACTTTAAATCTCGTGAGAGCAGGCTTCCCACTTGCCGTTACGGCTTGTTTTTTACGATTTTTCTCTGAACGACCGATCGGAGCCTCGATTACTCCCCGATCATTGGGCAAATTCCCGTGAACAATCGCCACATATTTGCGAAGCGATTTTCTTTCCTTGAGTTCATCCGCTAAAAATTGGTGCGCCTGATCATTTTTAGCAATCATCAGCAGTCCCGATGTATCTTTATCAATCCGGTGGACAATTCCAGGTCGCAACTCTCCATTAATGCCAGAAAGATCACTCAGATGAAACAAGAGAGCATTGACCAAGGTTCCTGAAGGATGACCGGCTGAAGGATGAACGACCATCCCTTGTGGCTTATTCACGATAGCTACATCCTCATCTTGATAGAGAATGTCTAAGGGGGTATCCTCAGCTTGTATATCTACCTCGACGGTTTCTATTTTTTCATAGGAAATCACATCACCAGCTTGCACCTTGTATTTGGCCTTTTTCACTTGGCCATTGACCATGACTTGGCCAGATTTGATTTGTTCATTTGCCTGGGATCTTGTCAATTCTGAATAGTCTGCTAAGGCCTTATCTAATCGAATCCCATCAATCTTAATTGTTACTTGCATTTTTTTCTTCCATAAAAAGTGTCACCATCAGCCAAATTACACCAATCGTTAAAAAGGAGTCCGCGACATTAAACACGGGAAAATTAATAAATTCTGTTTGAAACATATCGACAACATACCCCCATCTCATCCGATCGATAAAATTACCGATACCACCAGCAATGAGAAAAGATAGGGCAAAAAGGATTGGTAAGTTCCCCTTGATCCGTTTCACAAATAAAAAGATGAAAGCCGGTATCAGCAAGAAAGTGAGGACTAGGAATAAAAATTGCTGATTTTGCAACAAGGAATACGCGGCTCCATAATTTCTTAAATAACTAAGACTGAGAATATGCGGAATAAAAGGTCGACTTTCATTTATAGGAATATTGGACACCACATACCACTTCACCAGTTGATCCAAGAGGACTATTCCAACCATTAAGACCGGAAATCCGATTTTTCTCTTTATCATCTTTTATTTACTTGACTTTCTATTAAAATAATCCTGCATCGCCTCAATAAAATCTAATGCACATTGACTTAGCTCCGCATCTTCTCGTTTCACATATACCATCGCGTTTCCTGTTGGTTCATTCAACGGAACAACTGTGATGCCATGGACACTTTCACTATCTAAAAAACCAGATCCAGTTGCATAAGCATCCGTTCGCTCTAATATGCCATTTAAAGTCGCACGATCCGTCACATCAAACGTCACAGATGAATCTGAAGTATCAAAAAAGTTCTCTGAGTAATACAGATATTCATCCTTTTCTTGGGTAAAACGAACCGTCGGTAATCCTTTTAAGTCAGAAAGTTCAATGACTTTTTTCTTTGTTAACGGATGGTTGGTTCGAAGATAAATATGGGTCTGGAACTCAATCATAGAAACAGCTTCTAACCGTAGTTTCGCTAACTTTTGTTGGATCCCCCGTGTATTGCGCTCATTTAAATAAATAATGCCAAGTTCACTATGTCCCTGAGCGACCTCATCCAAAATCTGAACAGTCGTAGACTCAAATATCCGAAAATTAGGATACTGAGGATGACTTTTTGAAAATTCTGTAATCAAAGGCGGTAGAAAATCATAGTGCTGACTCGAAATGGAAAATTCGACAGCCTCTTCTTCATCATGGAGATAAAGATTTTCAAACGTATCGAAACCCTTTACCAAATTTTGAGCTTTTTCATAAAATTCTAAACCTCTCCGTGTCAAAGACGTTCCCGAGCTTGTTCGATTAAATATCTTAAAACCCAGTTCTTTTTCTAGATCACGTACAGATATGGATAAACTTGGTTGAGACACATACATTTTCTCAGCAGCTTCACGAAAGGTTCCACTATTGGCAATGGCCACAACATAGCGTAATTGTTGAATATTCATAACTAATCCTCGTACATTCTAAGCTCCATTATACCAAAAAAACAGCAAAAAAGCCTGCTAAGCAGGCCTTCTTACCTTATTTTGCGATTGGGTAAACAGAAACTTGTTTTTTATCGCGACCTTTACGTTCAAAGCGTACGACACCTTCGACTTTAGCATAAAGGGTATCATCTCCACCACGACCTACATTAGCACCTGGGTAGATTTTTGTACCACGTTGACGGTAAAGGATTGAACCGCCTGATACAGTTTGGCCATCAGCTGCCTTGGCACCAAGACGTTTTGCTTGAGAGTCACGACCATTTGATGTAGAACCACCACCCTTTTTGTGGGCGAAGAGGTTTAATTGAGCAAGATTCAAGTTTAACATATGAATTCCTCCGATTTTATTCTATGATGACAGTTGTCCAGCGACGCCTTAGGCGTTGATTGCTGAGATAACAACTTTAGTGTAAGGTTGACGGTGACCTTGTTTGCGGTGGCTACCTTTTTTAGGTTTGTATTTGTAGGTTACAACCTTTTTCTGTTTACCTTGTTTTTCAACAGTACCAACAACAGTAGCTCCTTCAACAAGTGGAGTTCCGACAACAGTCTTGTCACCACCAACAAGAACAACCTCGTTAAATGTTACTTCTTGTCCTGCTTCTGCGTCCAATTTTTCAACGTAGATAGCTTGACCAGCTTCAACCTTTACTTGTTTTCCGCCAGTTTTAATGATTGCGTATGTGCTCATTATGCACCTCCTATGGAATGTTTCGGTTTCCCGATAATGTTTGTGAAGACTCGCCTAGTACCGTGGGGCAAACCACTTAAACGGTAGTCGTGCGGTTGCACAGGGTGTGCATAGTCAACGTTAATATGATACCATTCTTACTTGTTTTTTTCAAGCCTTAGCATCTCTTTTTTTCAAAAAACATCACTTACCTTTCCTCAAACATGTGTCTACTCACTAGTCATCTTGATGGGGATCAGGTTCCAAAAGGCTTGGTGCATCATGTTCTCAAATAGGCTTAGAGGACTATTCGGATTGGTTAACATAATCTGATAACGCTCGCTTCCTTCGTAGTAAAAATGCTGAGTCAACTCAAAACCATTTCGCTCATAAAACGCCAGACGTTTCTTCCGTTGTGTCCGATTCGCAGCTTCTTCATTCATCGGCTCAATAGCAAGCATGATGGGCCGCTTTCCTGCATCTTGTCTCAAGTCTTGTAATATTTTTGAACCATATCCTTTGGAATGCACAAGATCGTTTACTGCCAAGAATAAGATAAAATAAGCTTCGGTCGTGGAGAGAACATAGGCAAATCCAACAAACTCTTCATGATTATAATACGCATAGAAATTGGCTATTTTTCGCCAGCTATTTACCACCAAAGGGAAATAAGGCAAGCGTTCATGAGCTGGAAAAGAACGCAGGTACACCTCTCTAACTTCCCGATAGGTCTTTGAAAATAAGCCTACTTTCTGCCTCCTAATTTCCACTGTCTTTCCTCTTGCTATAACAAATCCTCAATCAGGACATCCACTTCATCTGCCCGTTCTTCTTTAGGACTAATTTCAGTGACAAGAATCCCTGCAACCGCCCGTTCTACCAGACCATCTACGTCTAATCGTTCTTCATATTGCAGGACGTTTTTCAGTTTCGGATTGGTTTTGGGCCGATCAGGAGCAAAAATCGTACAGCAGTCTTCAAACGGTTGAATCGAAATGGCAAAGGTATCAATTTTTTCTGCAATGTCGATAATTTCCAACTTATCCATAGTCACAACTGGTCGAATGATAGGGGTTGAGGTCACCGCATTAATAGCCTGCATCGATTCCAGGGTCTGACTGGCTACCTGACCAAGACTTTCCCCATTGACAATGACCAGACCATGTCGCTCTTCACGGATACGGTCAGTAATTCGCATCATAAAGCGACGGGTGAGGGTCATCAGATAAGCTTCGGGTGCCTTGGCTTTGATTTCCTCTTGAATCTCGGTAAACGGCACTTCGATAAACTGGATGTTCCCACCAAAGGCAGTTAATTTCCGTGTCAAATCTTGAGCTTTCTTGAGAGCCCCAGGACTGGTATAAGGCGGACTAGCAAAGTGGACTGCTTCAATATCCACTCCCCGCTTAAGGGCCAAATAACCTGCAACAGGAGAATCTATCCCCCCCGATAACATGAGCATACCTTTGCCAGCAGTTCCAACAGGTAACCCACCTGCCCCTTTAATTTCTTCATAGGAAATATAGGCCGCATCTTCTCGGATTTCTACACGCAGCGTGATATCAGGAGATTTCATCTGTGCTTGGATATTGGGAAGGACATCAAAGACAGCTCCGCCTAGCTCGTGATTGAGCTCACGGCTATCCAACTCAAAAGAATGATCACTGCGCCGTGCTGATACCTTAAAGGTCATCCCTTCCTGATAAATCCCCATCATGATATCCTGCACGGCTTTTTTCAGGGCTGGTACAGACTTTTCGACCTTATAGGAGGGGGCAAAATTTTGAATCCCAAAAATCTTTTTGAGGGAATCTGCGACTGGTGCATAATCTTGCCCATGTAAGTAAACATGCCCCCGGTCCCGGTCCACTGCTACCGTCACCTTTGGATAAAGGACTAGAGCTTCCTTGATATTGTGTTTTAGTTTATTGATGAAACGCATCCGGTTTTTTCCCTTGGTAGACAACTCTCCGTAGCGAATCATAATTTCTGAATAGGTTAAGGTCATTTTTTATTTTCTTTCTAGGAATCATCCTTCTAAACAACTTGATTCCAACTCTTTATCTCACTTTTTCGTCTTTTCGTATACTTGCTTGAATATCGTTAAAAACTGCTCTACTTCAGCCATGTCATTGTCATCATCCAGGCTAATGCGAACTGCTGTTTGAGCAATTTTTTCAGGAATCCCCATGGCAATCAGTGTCCCCGCAGGCTTTCCAGCTTTAGAGGAACAAGCCGATGTCGTTGAAATGAAAATCTCATGCTCTTCAAAGGCATGAACCAGGACCTCTCCCCGGATATTTTTGATGCCAAAAGTTAGTATGTTAGGAACAAAATTCTCCGTATCAGAAAAGATCGTCACGTCTTCATAGCTCGAGAGAGAGCTTAACAAGATTTGTTTCATGGCAAGCAGCCGCTCTTGACTCCTATCAAAGCGATCCAATAGAAGACGTAGAGCTTTTGCTGTCGCTGCAATCCCCGCTACATTTTCTGTGGTGGAGCGCTTATCTGATTCTTGTCCTCCGCCATGAAGAAGAGGAGTGATTTTTTTGCCCTCCTTAATATAGGCAAAACCGACACCTCGGACAGAATGAAATTTATGTCCTGAAAAGGTAGCAAAATCAACTCGATCCGTTAGAAACTCATCCAAAGCAACTTTTCCAATCGCTTGAACCGCGTCCACATGAAAGGAAATTGTTGGCTTATCAGCTAACAAGTCCGAAATAGCCTTGATAGGCTGGATAGAGCCGATTTCATTATTCGCCCCCATGATGGAAATCAAGGTGGTGTCCTCACGAATCAGGTCAGCCAGAGCTCCTACTTGGACAAATCCATGTTGGTCCACTGGTGCAAAATCAACAGTGAAGCCTTGACTTTCCAACCAAAGCGCTGACTCTTTAACCGCAGGATGCTCAATCGCTGATACGATGATGTGTTTTCCGAGATAGGCTTTTTCCAAGGCAACCCCTTTGATGACCCAGTTATCCCCTTCCGTTCCACCTGAGGTGAAAAAAATTTCTCCCGCTTCTTTATCCAGTAAGGCTGCAATTTGCTTGCGAGAAGCTTCTAAAATCCTATTTGCTTGACTCCCCAACTGGTGTAGACTGGAGGGATTGCCCCAAATCTTCTCGACCACTTCCGTGTACGTCTTTAACACTTGTGAATCTACTTTTGTGGTGGCGGCATTATCAAAATAAATCATATTTCTTCCTTCTCTAGACCTTATAGTTATTCTATCACTTTCAAGAACATTGCGCTATAACTGAAATAGCAATCAATTTATCGATAGATTGGACTTTTATCAAAAGAAAAAGGCCAACTTACGTGGCCGAAGCAAATCCACCCTGAGAGAATCGAACTCCCATCTCAAGAACCGGAATCTTACGTGATATCCATTACACTAAGGGTGGTTAGTCTGCAAAGCAGACATAATACGAAACTCCTCACCTCATTGGCGAGGAGATTTCAATTGATGTTTATAATTCAATATCGCCAAACAAATCAGCCATTGAGAATCCAGTTTGAGTTTCTGGAAGTTCATAGTCACGTTTTTCTTGACGACGTGGACGACGTGGACGAGATTGACGTTTTTCTTCGTTGTTTTCGCCTTCAGCTTGTGCTGGACGTTCTTCCAAGGCTTTAATAGAGAGGCTAACACGTTCATCAGCAGCATTTACTTCAAGAACTTTAACAGTAACATCTTGTCCTACAGAAAGTACATCTTTTGGATTTTCAACACGCTTGTGTGAAATTTGTGAGATGTGAACAAGTCCATCAATTCCTGGCAATACTTCAACAAATGCACCAAAGTCAGTCAAACGTTTCACTTTGCCTTCGATTACATCACCAGCAGCAAGTTTTTGTTCAACGCCATCCCATGGTCCAGGTGTTGTAGCCTTTAATGATAGAGATACACGGCCTGCTTCTTCATCAATGGCAAGAACTTTTACTTCTACTTCTTCACCAACAGTAACAACTGATTTTGGCGAAACATTGCGTTCATGTGACAATTCAGTCAAGTGAACCAATCCATCAACACCACCAAGATCGATAAAGGCACCGAAGCTTGTAATACGAGCAACTGTACCCGTAACAACATCACCTTCTGATAATTTACCAAATACTTCTGCACGAGCTGCTGCTGCAGATTCTTCGATAACTTCACGGCGAGAAAGGATAAAGCGATTTTCTGCTGGGTCTACTTCTTTGATTTTTGCTTCAAATTCTTGACCAACAAAACGCTCTGTATTACGAGTGAAACGAGTGTCAATCATAGACGCTGGAATAAATCCGCGAAGACCTTCAAATTCAACAGAAAGTCCACCTTTAACTGCGCGAGTTACTTTTACAGTTACAACTTCACCTTCACGACCTACTAATTTGTCCCAAGCCTTGCGTGCTTCCAAACGTTTTTTAGAAACAAGATATGTAACAGTATCAGTGTCTTTTCCAACTACTTGGCGAAGTACCAACAATTCCAAGCTATCTCCAACTTTTACCAAGTCGTTGATATCTGCATCACGATCGTTTGTCAGTTCGCGAAGAGTAAGAACTCCCTCAACACCAGTTCCAGAAATCGCAACATTTGCTTGATTGGCATCAACTGTCAATACCTCAGCCGTCACAACCTCACCTGGTTCAACTTCACTTACACTGTTCAACAAATCTTCAAATTCGTTCATTATAAAAAAAACCTCCGACAATCAAGCCCCTCGGCTCAACATAAAATAAATTTTTAAGGCATACGCAAGGACAACAAAACTATCATTTACGAGTGAGAAAAATTCTCTACCTTTAACTGGGGTAGCTGGATTCGAACCAACGCATGAGGGAGTCAAAGTCCCTTGCCTTACCGCTTGGCTATACCCCACTGTAATGAATGGAGAGAGAGGGATTCGAACCCCCGAACCCGAAGGAGCGGATTTACAGTCCGCCGCGTTTAGCCTCTTCGCTATCTCTCCAACACTAACAGAAATTATTTTAACACAATAATCCCTATTAGACAAGACTTTAATGATTTAAATTGTAATTTTCTATGAGATAGGCAACTGCCTGTTCCAATTTCTTATAAAAAGCATCCGCTTTTTCATTTTTGACGGTCGCAAATCGACCTTCTCCTAGCTCTGCTATCTCTCCTATGGTTTTTTTCCCAAGGATTAACTGAACTCCCTCATAGGTCTGACCGTCTACGACAACTTGTGCATCTACAATCTGAATTTCAATTTTCTTTTCTTTTTTACTCATTTTACACCTCCCTGTCATTTTACACAAAATGAAATAAGCTTGCAAGTACAAGCTTATTCGCATCCGTTCATTTAATCAACTTTGACAATCCAACCTTCTGGACCTTCAATGTCTCCAAATTGAATTCCTGTCAAGAGGTCATAGAGTTTCTGAGTGACTGGTCCGACCTCAGTCTCACTGTAAAAGACATGAAAATCATCACCGTGTTGCACTCCCCCAATAGGAGAAATAACAGCTGCTGTTCCACAAGCTCCCGCTTCTGCAAATCGATCTAATTGGTCTACAAAAACATCTCCCTCTAAGACGTCCATCCCTAACTCATGCTCCGCTAAATAAAGGAGAGAATATTTTGTAATAGACGGTAAAATCGAAGGACTAATCGGTGTCACAAAGACATTATCACGCGTAATCCCAAAGAAGTTTGCAGAACCAACTTCTTCAATCTTTGTATGAGTAGCAGGATCAAGATAGATCACATCTGAAAAATTTCGCTCATGAGCGATATGCCCTGGTAACAGACTGGCTGCATAATTTCCACCAACTTTGGCGGCACCCGTTCCATTTGGAGCAGCCCGGTCGTACTCATCCTGAATGAGGAAATTTGTTGGTGTCAGACCACCCTTAAAGTAGTTTCCTACTGGCATCGCAAAAATCGTGAAGATATACTCATCTGCAGGATGAACACCAATATTTTCCCCTACACCAATCAAGAGGGGACGTAGATAAAGAGTCCCTCCAGAACCGTAAGGAGGAACATAGTCCGCATTGGCCTTGACAACTTCTTTGGCTGCTCGGATAAATAGATCCGTTGGAACTTCTGGCATCAATAAGCGTCTTGCTGTACGTTGCAAACGTTCAGCATTTTGATCTGGGCGAAACAGCTGAATCGAGCCATTTTTCGTCCGATAAGCTTTCAATCCTTCAAAAGCCTGCTGACCATAATGAAGCGCCGGGGAAGACTCAGAGATATGAAGGGTAGCATCTTCTGTCAGCCCCTGTTCTTGCCATTGGCCATCCTTCCAATGAGCCAAATATCGGAAGGGTAATTTCATATATGAAAAACCAAGGTTTTCCCAATCAATTGTTACTGTCATACTGTCAACTCCTTTTATTGCTTCCTATTCTACCTCTTTTTATGATGGATTTCAAGGAATTTTTAGAAAATTTTAAAAATTTGTTTTTCTTAATTTTCTATTTCCATTCTACAAAGGAGGACAAGCAAAAAATCAAGTTGCTAAGAACGAATGTTGCTGATTAGGCTATAGAATCTGTTCAAATGCTTGGTAAACTGACCAGGAAGCGTTTGGAGTTCGCCACCAAATTGTCGTTTGAAATTGAAGTTCCCCTGCCCTTTACGCGCATCATCAGTCTCAATAGTGCCATAAAAATTAAATCGCTCCACTCCTTGATGAAAGGCAAACTGAATCATATCCCAATGCAAGAGGGTCGCTCCACCAAAATTCATATAACGTTCGTCATTTCCCCCTGAGAAACTCACCACTTCATTGTCCGTACAGATGAAGAGATAAGAAGATAAGGGCAATTTGTCTCCTTCTATCTCCATAGCTATAAATTGTTCTTTTCGCTTATAATAGGAGTTCAACTGATCTTGAGCATCCGCAATCTGCCCTTTGGTTCTCTTTTTTTGAAGACCGTTTTTTAACTGATCAATCAACGTTTCAAAATGATCAATCTGTTGACTGAGATAGTCTTGATATTCCTGACAATCAAGGTAGGCGAGCATAAATTTCGCTTGATTCCCAAATGATTCTTTTATTTTTTGAAAATAAGATAATTCTTGAACAGCGAATCCCTTTCGTTTTCCTGTCTCCTGTAAAATCTGGTAAAATTCATCCAGTCGATTGTCCGGTAATTCTTCAACCTTAACGGCCAAAGCTGAAAACTTTTTTAAATCCCGTTTCAAAGAAGGCGAAAACGCTTCGTGAATGTCCTCAACTGAAGAATAAGAGGACAGATTCTTTACAAACATGGTATTGACAATCGTGGATTGCATGGGATCAAAGGAAGCTTTATAGCCAAGCCCTTGTATCGCTTCTCTGGTTGCTGAGAGCTGATTGTCCAACAATGGCTCCAAATCTGCTGTTCGAACGGTTTCAATCGCATAAGGATAAAAGCTAAATGTCGCAACCTTCTTCTTTCGGAGGTAGCTTTCGATCGCAAGCAGTACTTCTGTGACAAGCTGGGGATTATCAAAGGCCATCAAAGGTCCATGCAAGGCTAATGCTTCTGTAAAGAAACGATGGCGTTTACGATACACCAGAATGACTTGACCAATGATTTCCTGGTCTCCTTCACGGTATATCCCTAGGGATTCTACAGCAGAAAAGCGATTCGTTCTTTCTTGGACAGTCATCATCTGAGCAGATTGTAAAAAATTGCTGGCTGGGTATTGGTCTTGTAAGTGTTGAAATGTTTCTTTGTTCAGTTCTTTTATAATCATCGTATCACTTCCTCTATCAATATCCTTTTCATTATACTTTAAAATCATCAGAATAAAAAGTAGAATCCATTTCCTATCCTGACCAAAGAAGGGATCTTGTTCAGACTGGTACTTTCTATTCTAGCTCGGAATAGACTATTCTATTTCTAAAAAATGAATAAGCTGCATACAAAAAAGGCCAGAAGCAACTTGATTCCCATCCTTTAAAAGACAAAAAGAGAGTGGGACAGAAATCGGTCATTCGTTCGAATTCGATTTCGTCGTCCCACCTCCGCACAGTTGAGTCGGGCTGTAAAAGCTGATGAAATCAGCCTAGTAGAGCCCACTCAACCACTACGTCTTGCTCGACAATCCAAAAACAATTGAGAAGCTAGGACTTTTGTCCCAGCCTCTCATGGTTTTCCACAGAAGGGAGGATTGTCAGGATTTTTTCCTATATAAGCTCCGCCACTCGCCTCCTCTTATTTCATTGTTTAACTTGCCAGTAGTTTTAAAAGTTCATCATAGCTTGCAACTTGGTAGGTCGGTAAGGCTTGACTCGTATTGTGAAGATGATTGGGATTATACCAGACGCTATCAATCCCTGCTTGATTCCCCCCAGCTATATCCGCGGTTAGAGAATCTCCAATCATGAGCGCAGAGGATTTGTCAAAATCTGGAATACACATTGCCAATCTTTCATAAAAGAGGGGATGAGGCTTTTGGCTCCCTAACTCTTCAGAGATAAACAGTTGCTTAAAATAAGAGGAAATGTCAGAATTGGCAATCCTTCCTTTTTGAATCGTTGCAATTCCGTTAGTCGCTGCAAATAATTCGTATCCTTGTTCTTTCAGGATTGCTAAAAGATTAGAGGCTCCTGGATAGGTTTGACCTTGGCATGATAGAAAGTCTTGATAACGTTCAGCCAACTCCACCCCATCCTTTTCTATCCCAAAATGCGCAAACAGTCTAGCAAAGCGGCTATTGACTAAGTCTTTTTTACGTATTTTTCCTTGCTCTAAATCTCTCCAAAGTCCTTTGTTCATTGGGATATAGAAGTCTTTATAAGCTTGAATCTCGCTCACCCCTTGCTCCTTTAAAAGTTGCGTTAAAGCGATATCTTCAGCTGCATCAAAGTCTAATAGAGTATGGTCTAGATCAAATAGCAAGTATTTATAGGACACCGTCATGTTCTTCCTTTCCAGGTCAATCGGGATAGGACCTCCCAAGTATTCATGATTTCATTATATCATAGGAGGAGTTAGGATAGTCTTTTTTCAGTAGCATTCGAACAATATACAATTTGATGGACTTTCCTTATTCTAAACTAGCTCACCAATAGGCTTTCATCCTAAAAATGAACTTTGAAAAATCATTTAGGATAGTCTTTCTAATCAGGGAGTCCTCCTTCAATTCCTCTTTCGATTTTGATGACAGAATCCATCTCATTTGGAAGTGGATAGGTAAAGTGGGGAACGTCTCCATACTGGGCAAACAGCATATCCGGATACGTAGTGGTGGTCCAACTGTTGGAAATACATACCTCACTTCCATCATGAAGAAAGGACATTCTTTTCACTTCAGCTTCTGTTATTCCTGGTAAGGCCAAAGGTCCAATCGGTTGTTCAAAGACGTGGGCATAAATTGTGCTGCCTTTTTGCGTATAGTAACCCCATTCAGGCTTAGGCAAATTCACTAATCCATTCTCATAAATCGCTTCGCCATACTGCTCCAGCCATATTCCAATTTCTTTCAAAATTTCGCGGGCAGCCTTTGGAAATTCTCCTAATGCGTTTGGACCAACATTTAGAATCATATTCCCTCCTTTACTGACACATTCCACAAGCTTTCGAATAAAGGTCTTTGGCGATTTATAGGCAAGGTCTGTCGGATTATAAGCCCAGCTATTGTTCATGGTCAGACAAAGTTCCCAAGGTACAAGATCTCCCTTACAATTTCGAATGCCTTGATGGGGTAAAATTTGCTCTGGACTCACAAAATCTCCTGAATAGGACTGGATGTGGTCCGTAACGAGACTGCCAAATCCTTCACCAGAAGCTTCCAAGCGATTGTCGACAAGGACATCTGGTTGGTATTTTCTGACCATATGTATGAGTTCTGACGCTCTCCAATCTTCCCCTTTCTTTCCTTCATACGAAAAATCAAACCACAAGATATCCAATTTCCCATACTTGGTTACAAGCTCTTCTACTTGATGATGCAGATAGCTCACATAATGGTCGAAATCAACGTCTTCATCCTTAAAATCAGGATGGTTTCTCATCGGATGATACGGGTCACCATACTTAGGATAGTCTGGATGATGCCAATCAAGCAGGCTGTAATACAGTCCGACTTTGAGACCTTCTGCTCGGACTGCCTCCACAAACTCTGCGACCAAATCACGACCAATCTTAGTGTTCGTAGCTTTATAGTCTGTATAAGCTGAATCAAACAGACAAAAGCCGTCATGGTGCTTGGCAGTTAATACCATATATTTCATCCCCGCGGCCTTTGCTTCTTTTGCCCATTGCCTCGGGTTGTAATGGGTTGGATTGAAAGCTTCAAAGTAAGGTTGGTAATCTTCGATGCTTAAAGATTGATGGCTCCGAATCCATTCCCCTTTTCCAGGAATCGCATATAAGCCCCAATGGATAAACATCCCAAAACGTGCGTCTCGAAACCATTTTGTCCTGCGGTAAATACTCTCCAAAGTCTGTTCCATGGTCATTCTTGATCCCCCTTATCCTCCTACCCTTCACTTTCGGTTCCTCTTTTAGTCTGGATAGCTAGATGAAACCAGGAGGGTATATTTGTAACTAGTTCTCTACACTTATTGTAAATTGACAAATAAAATATGCAAGTGATGAACACAAGATCGAAAAAGGTTCAAAAAAAGATGAAGAATTGTTCAAACTAAGCGATTGTGATAAAATAGAATAAAACGCTTACAAAGAAAGGGAACTATGACACGACAAGATCGGCGAGAAGAAATCATCGCACTCGTTAAGAAAAAGAAACGAATTCCTATTCGTGACTTGGAAAAAATGACCTTTCTCAGTACATCAACTCTAAGGAGAGACTTGATATACCTGGAGGAACAAGGTCTTCTTAAAAGACGACACGGAGAAGTTCTCCTCCAATCCCTTACAAGCACTGACCTTTCCTATCACCTTCGGGAAAATACCTATAAGAAAGAGAAAAAATATATTGCATCAATAGCCAAGGATTTTATCGGCCCTGGCCTCAGTCTCTATCTTGATTCAAGTACGACAGTATTTGAACTCTGCCCTTATATTTGTAAAATTGAAAATCTCATTGTCTTTACAAACGGCTTGTCTATTGCAGAATACCTCTCCGACAATGCCCACCCGTCAAGTAAAATATTTCTGACAGGTGGCCAAATTAAGCCGCATTCTGCAACCGTTTTAACCCCTACTGGTGACAGCTCTTTTTGGGATCAATTTAAAATTGATCTGGCTTTTTCTTCAGCACGTGGTATCGACTGCCATTTTGTCTACGAAGCTTCAATGAGACTTGGACTTTCAAAGAAAGATATGCTTGCTCGATCAAAGGACGTGATTTTACTTCTTGATCATTCAAAATTTTATCAAACAGCTTACTTTAAGCTAGATCCTCTCGAAAACTATCGTACAATTATTTCGGACCAATATCCTGATGACCCTTTATGGACGAGCGTGGAAGAGCTGGGCATCGAATGGCTGGCTTGAAATGAAGCACTTGATCCTGAATCTATCTGTTGATCTTTTTTGACCATACGAAATAAAGATCACAATCATCATTTCTGCAAATAAAAGCATGCAAAAATCACCCCGACTTTATCCAAACAAGGTGATTTTGGCATGCTTTTCTTTGAATCGAATTGGACTGTGCAACCGGCTTCTTCTGTGGTCCATCGTGCGACAGATAGAGCCTACACTTTCTTTCTTAGTCTTTCTACAAACAGATAGGCGGCTGGACAGGTCAAGGTATTTTTAATGGTTAAGTGATTGATTTGATAAAATTTCTTTCGGTCCGTATGAGGGAATGCCTGACAAGCTTTGGGCCGTACTTCATAGATAGAGCAAAGATTATCTCCTCCTAAAAAGGGGCAGGGCATCGATTGAAAAACCTTGTCTCCGTCCTCATCTACCCGAAGAAATTCTGCTTCAAAAGCTGGTAATTTCATTTTAAAATACTTGGCAATTCGTACAATATCGGCTTCTTTGAAGTCTGGACCAAGTGACTTGCAACAATTGGCACAAGCTGTACAGTCAATTTCTTGAAAAACCTGTTGATGAATTTCCAAGGCTATTTTATCTAAATTCTTGGGCGGTTTTTTCTTTAAACTGGTTAAGAATTTTCGATGTTCCTTTTGTTTTTGGAGCGCCAAGTGATGGTAATATTCTAAATCGATTTCCTGTTTCATCGTTCTATCTTTCTAAAAGTTTACTGCTATTATACCACAGCCTCTGCCATAGTTAGCAAATCACTCAAAAAAGAATCGAACAAGTAAGAGCTTTTCAACAATCAAAGAAAATCTTAGAGACAATCGCTACACTTTAAAAATACCCGTAAAAATCACGTCTAACGAGACCACTGTAGACCCAGTTAATCAGAGTCACAAAATCAAAAACTGGTAGACCTGTTGCCCGTTGGATGGCAGTAGCATATGGTGGTAGGTCACTACATTCCAGTAAAATCGCTCCAATTTCAGGATGTTCTTCTTTTAGCCCTACTAAAATCCGTACCAAATCATCAGACAATTCCTGATGATCCAAATAAGTCTTGTTGTACCGAATAGGGGCAAAAGACGGAAGCGTCCCTACTTCTTGTACGATTAATTGATCTATATCAGCCTTTGCTTTCGCAAAAAATGCACGATTCGCCCCTTCTCCATCGGCAACCACTACAGCTGTTTTTTGTCCTTCTTTTAAGCCCATCTGAATAAGAGGAAGTTGCAAGACACTAGAAAGATAGACTGGGACTGAAACAGCTGCCTTAATCTGCTCCTGAAAATGATTAAAATAACCACATGCACCAACAATGGCCCGAACACCCTGTTGTTCCAACCGCTTTGCGGCAGCAAGTATGATCTTCAATATTTCAGGTTTTCCTTGGAACAAGTCTTCGATCTCGATTTGTATCACCTCATAAGCTACAGGAAAGGAAAAAGTGGTTGCATTCGCAACATTTCCCGGTAACTTAACATAATCAAAATCAATCGTAATAATGCCAATGGCTACCCCGGCAATGGGAGAAGGAGCGACTTCATGTCGCCTTGCTAAGTGTTGGGGTCCTTCTAAACTTCCTCTATAATGCATCATAACCCTTTCTTTTCAATAAACTGTCCATTTTCCAAGTAATCTAGCGTTTGTTCCTTGTCTAAATGCGCTAAATCCAAATCCTCTAGAGTTAGACCGGATTGATAAAAATCCCGTCCCGTCATCACAGAACCTAGGGTAATCATCGAATCAATGACAGGCGTTGGCACACCGTATTTTTTACCCAATTCATGATAGAGGTGGCAGCCTACCGGTACATCTTCTGTCACATAGCGGTCCTGAATCGAGAAGGGACCCGTTCCATAGGCCATCGGAAATTGCTCATCAAAAGGAACGATACAATCATCTCCCATATACTCTGGGCCCAAAATACTTGTTCTTGATAAGAAGTTTTTCTTCGGATAGCGCAAAAGATCAACACCGATCGCTTCAGCCAGCTGAACCTGTTCCAGGTAAAACGCATACTGAACTTCAGCCACAGACTCACTATAAGCATGCGAATAAATCGAATACTGGTATCTATCATTTCCACCAAAAATTCTTCCAAAGTTTTCCATGACACTCGCACCAAGAATCGTTCCCGGACAATGCAGGACCGGATTGACATTTGAAAAGCCAATATCCAGAACCGTTTTCCCTCCAGAAACGCCATCCCCCTCCGTGATTGCATCAAAACTTCCGATGGCTTTGGAACTTTCAAGAAAAACTTCTTGGTCTGTAGAAGGAAGACTGGCCCCGCGAAGAGAGATAGCACGGTATTTCAGTTCCATTTTGGATGTCAAGACACCCCCTTCTTTGATAATGCGAGCACCATACGGAGCACTTGTCCATCCTCCTACGATAACATTCTTATCACAGTTTAATTCTCGCATTTTTTTACGAAGTTTGAGACTTCCAAAGTTGTCCGGAATAATGTGGACAATCATCCCATCTTCAAGGACAGGAATAAGTCGTTCGAAAAAGCTATCATGAGCTAGAGATGGAACTCCGACAATGATAATCTTTGCTCCTTTCACAGCCTCAGCGATATCTGTTGTAACGAGATCAAAGAAAGCTTGTCCACTGCGCTCAAAGCCGTATAGACTGTTTTGTTTTCCACCGAGCGTAATCCCAGTTTTTTCAATATTTTTCAAGGTAATAGGTGCGAACTCTGGTAATTCATATAGGTGGACCTTGTTTCCGGCTAATACAGAATCTGCCCCGACAGCCTTGCCTACTGCTCCTGCCCCTAAAATCGCAATCGGTGCAGCTTTTAATTCTTCAACAAATGTCATGATTTCTCCTTCTCTCATCATTTTGTGATGACACGCTTTCTTTTTAAAGTAACACAAAATGAAAGCCATCACCAATATATATTTCAAAAGACTTCTTTTAAAAAAACTATCAAAAAAAAGACAGCCCAAACTGTCTTTTTCATTTTATTTTTCAAGTCACTATTCAAAGTAGACTCCATCCGGCGCCAAATACTTCTCATCTCTTATAAAGAAGAAAAACATCTCCCCAAGAGTTTGAATCATGATGATTTCCAGAAAAATCTCCCTCTTCTCAACCAATGAGACATTTATTCCTCGTCCATGGACAAGACGCTGAGAAAGGCTTCTTGTGGGACTTCAACTGACCCGATAGCTTTCATCCGTTTCTTACCAGCTTTTTGTTTTTCAAGGAGTTTGCGCTTTCGAGACACATCTCCACCATAACATTTGGCTAGGACATTCTTGCGAAGAGCCTTGATATCCGTCCGCGCCACAATCTTTTGACCAATCGCAGCCTGGATAGGCACTTCAAACTGTTGACGGGGGATGATTTTCTTAAGTTTGTCTACGATCAGTTTGCCTCGCTCGTAAGCAAATTCCTTATGCACAATAAAGCTAAGAGCATCAACTTTGTCCCCATTGAGCAGGATATCCATCTTAACGAGTTTAGAAGGCCGGTATTCTGATAATTCATAATCAAAAGAGGCATATCCTCGCGTTGAAGACTTGAGCTTGTCAAAGAAGTCAAAGACGATTTCTGCTAACGGGATTTGATAAATGACATTGACCCGATTATCGTCAATGTACTCCATGGTCACAAAATCACCACGCTTCCTTTGAGCAAGCTCCATAACAGCTCCCACAAACTCTTGGGGTACCATAATCTGTGCCTTCACATAAGGTTCTTCGATGGTCTCAATCCGTGTCGGATCAGGAAACTCTGACGGATTGGAGACTTCTACCTGCTCCCCGTCCGTAGTATTGACATGGTAAACTACTGACGGTGCCGTCATGATGAGGTCAATGTTAAACTCTCGCTCCAATCGTTCCTGAATGACATCCATGTGAAGAAGTCCTAAGAATCCACAACGGAAGCCAAAGCCCAATGCTTGTGAGGTCTCCGGTTCAAATTGCAAGCTAGCATCATTTAGTTGTAGTTTTTCTAGGGCTTCCCGCAGGTCATTGTACTTATTGGACTCAATCGGGTAAAGACCCGCAAAGACCATCGGATTCATTTGCTTATAACCGTGAAGAGCTTCGCTAGCTGGATTGTCTGCTAGGGTGATGGTATCTCCCACACGAGTATCAGCTACCGTTTTGATGGAGGCTGCGATATAACCTACATCTCCTGTCGCTAGCACATCGCGACCCACAGCCTTAGGCGTGAAAATCCCAACTTCTGTCACATCAAAGGTCTTTCCGTTGGACATCATCTGAATCGTGTCACCCGGCTTAACCATCCCATTAACGATGCGGACCTGGAGGATAACCCCACGATAAGCATCGTAAACTGAGTCGAAAATCAAGGCTTGTAAAGGCGCTTCTACATCTCCCCCTGGGGCAGGCACTTTCTCCACGATTTGCTCCAGGATCTCCTCAATCCCGATCCCTGCCTTAGCAGAGGCAAGAACTGCCTCCGAAGCATCCAATCCAATCACCTCTTCAATCTCGTTCCGAACCCGCTCTGGATCAGCTGCTGGAAGGTCAATTTTATTGATAACTGGAAGAATTTCTAAATCATTATCCAAGGCTAGGTAAACATTGGCTAAGGTCTGGGCTTCAATCCCTTGGGCAGCATCCACCACCAGCACTGCTCCCTCACAGGCGGCTAAGGAGCGAGACACCTCATAGGTAAAGTCTACGTGTCCCGGCGTGTCAATCAAATGAAAAATATACGTCTCACCATCTTTTGCCTGGTAGTTGAGCTGAACAGCATTTAGCTTGATGGTAATTCCTCGCTCTCGCTCCAAATCCATGGAATCTAAGAGCTGGGCCTGCATCTCCCGACTGGATACGGTCTCTGTCTGCTCCAAAATCCGGTCAGCCAGGGTTGACTTCCCGTGGTCAATATGAGCGATAATAGAAAAGTTGCGAATCTTTTTCTGGCGTTGTTTGAGTTCATTCATCGTTGGCATATAATTTCCTAATCTCTGTCCTTCTAATTCATTATCATGTAAAAACCTGTTCCAACCCTTTGATTCTGAACAGGGCTTGTTTCTCTCCTTGCTTCGAACTGTAGGAGAGTCTCTGTCTTATCTTCTTATTATACCAAAAGTTTAAGGGAAAACTTTCCTTTTCCTCTTATATTCCCAGAAAAGTTTTGCAAGGACGCTTTGTCTTTCTAGAGATAAGAATCTTTGTCGGAATCGTTCAAACACTACTCCTATTTTTATGACGAAATTTGTCCAATTTTTGCCAAAACTAAGGCCAAGTAGCACGCACCCACCTATTCCTGTCCAACTCCATTTCATCCTCATCCGTTATGGACTTTTCTTAAAGAAAACTGATATCAGCTTGTTTTAAGAAAGGCTCGATATACTAAGACCATCACATCAAAGAAATGAGGAAAGACTATGAACTATCTTGTCATCCCCGCATATGAACCAGATAAACAGCTGGTACAATTAATTCAAAAAATAAAAGAAAAAAGCAACTTTGACATCATTGTAGTAAATGATGGAAGCTCAGCAGAAAAACGAACCATTTTTGATCAGATTGAACAGGATGCCCATGTCATCCACCATCAATCCAATCAAGGAAAAGGGTATGCGTTAAAAACGGCATTTCGCTATATTCTGTCTACTGGAAAATTCGGAACTGTCGTGACGGCAGACGCAGATGGCCAACACAAAATTTTTGATATCCTACGTGTTGCCAATGCATCACAATCCAACCCAAATACGTTAGTCCTCGGATCTCGAAATTTCACTGGGAAAGTCCCTTTGCGCTCAGCATTTGGAAATAAGTTGACCCGAAAACTATTCAAACTCCAAACAGGAGTTGCTATTACAGATACCCAAACAGGGCTTCGTGGCTTTACCACCAATATGCTTTCTTTTCTCTTAGGCGTTGAGGGAAATCGCTACGAATACGAGATGAATATGCTTTTGTCTGCATGTAAAGAGTATCCAATCCTTGAGGTTCCAATCGAAACAGTTTATATCAATGACAATGAAGGGTCTCATTTCAGACCAATCAAAGATGGGCTTATGATTTACAAAAATATGTTAAAATTCGCCTTATCCTCCGTTGGGAGTTTCCTGATAGACTACCTCGTCTATGCTATTTGTCTTGCAACCTTGACATCTTTCCCTATCGGTTCTCGTATTTTATTAGCCAATACCATTGCACGGATCGCTAGCGGAATCTTTAATTATACGACGAATAAACGTCTGGTATTCAAGAACAATGATTCCCTAGCTAAAACAGGGACAGGATACTTCACCCTTGCCTTCGTACTCTATGCACTTGATACCCTCCTCATTCGAGGCTTTTACGCAATATTTGGCATCAATCTGTTAATTGTAAAAGTCATCGTCGGACTCCTCTTATTCTTTGTATCTTGGATGGTACAAAAGAAAATCATTTTTAAAGAAAGGCCAACTCCAACTCATGAAAATTTTTAAGAAATCTTATGTTTATGCCACTTGCTTCGGTATTCTATTGTGTGGTTCCTTTAGTTATAGTATGTTAAAAACATTTGTTCTCTCAAACGCCATTACCACTGTATCAGTAGCAAGTACCGACTCCAGCACTGCCAAAGCTGCGACAGCAAATGCAACGACGAGTGATACTAGCTACAAAGATGAGAACATCCAGATCACTTTAACAGAAAAAACAGTTTCCAATACTCAGGTCTATATCGCGGATATCACTGTTTCTTCACCCGAATACCTCAAAACCGCTCTGGCTCAAAACACTTACGGAACCAATGTAACAGCAAAAACTTCTGTCACTGCTGCTAATAACAATGCCATTCTAGCTGTCAACGGGGACTACTACGGCGCAAACGAATCCGGCTATGTCATCCGAAACGGGGTCGTCTATCGGGATACCGTAAGGGAAAATTCCAGCAACGGGGACTTAGCAATCTATAAAGATGGATCTTTCAAAATCATTTATGAAGATCAGATCAGTGCAGATCAACTAGTGTCCGATGGTGTAGTGAATCTATTGGCCTTTGGACCAGCATTAGTTGAAAATGGAGAAATAGCTGTAGATACGAACTCAGAAGTCGGTCAGTCAATGTCGTCCAATCCTCGGACAGCTATCGGTATGATTGATAGCAATCATTACATTATCGTCGTTTCGGATGGTCGTACGTCTGAAAGCGAAGGACTCTCCTTGTACCAACTGGCTGAAGTAATGAAGTCTTACGGTGCAACGACTGCTTATAACCTTGATGGAGGAGGATCCTCTACTCTTTACTTCAACGGTCAGGTTATCAACAATCCAACAACGAATGGTACTATTTCAGAAAGGGCGGTGAGCGACATTGTCTACATCGGTTACTAATCCATACAAACAGCGCTTCAAAAAAAGCTTAATAACTTATATTCTCGTGACGGTCTTTCTTTTTATCGGAAGTCGCATCTACGAATCCTTTAGTTTTGGAGAAACATCCCTCTTCATGCACTACTTGTTTCTTGTTCCTTTGATTGGTGGACTCATCTTCTCAATCATCCAACTTTTGATTCCTAATCTCTCTCGAATTACCTTTAATTTATGGAATTCTGGCCTTGCAACCCTCACTGTTGGAATGCTGTACCGTGGAATCGTCAATCTTTCAGGACGTTATACCACACTTGACCTCCCTTATTATTACGTAGGGGCAATCTTCCTTATCCTCTCTCTGATTAGTTTATTTTTTATCAGAAGCGTCTGGACCAAGTCAAACAACTCTTAAAAAAA
>NZ_KQ969506.1:361333-368492 GCF_001578875.1 Streptococcus sp. DD13 | reverse complement strand
TTTTTTTAGGCTGAAAACACAAAACATATTGTCCCAGTTCCAATCATATCTTGTGAAATTATTCTAGCAGAGAGGGGTCAGCGACAAAGCTTTAGAGGTCGTCTCCTTTTTTCTTATTCACTGCCAAACCTGCTAAGCCAAGGATGGTTGCCCCAGCGATGACACCACTTGCCAATAGACCAGCTTGATCAGTAGGCTGTTCTTGAGATGAATCTTCTTGTGTCGTCTCTTTAGGAGTCGCTACTTGCTCAGAAGAGCTCTCCTTCATTACGATATCCGAAGACGTCTCAGCTATCTGCCTATCATCTTGATGAGTCGAAGAAACGAGCACCTCATTTCCATCCTCCTCCTGAAACGCTGAAGCAGAACTTCTAGAAGGAGCTGGAATAAGGGCACGATCCAATTCTAGATTGACTGACAGTACCTGAGTATTCTTTTCAGTCTGTTGATCAGCCTGCAATGAAACAACATCCTGGCCTTCAAATCCTTCCGTTGAGAAACTAGGCGTTTGCTCAGCAATCGGCTGTTCTGTTTGTCTTGTTTCACTTGTCGTTTCGACTGGTTTTACAAAGTTTGCGACAGTATCTGACTTCTTGCTATCCGAGGTGTGGTTTGGTGTTGTCACTGCTGGAATCACCGCCTTAAAAGCAGCCACTAGACGAGCCTTTTCTGCTTGAGCAGATTCATTTTTAGCCGTTAACTCATCCAGATGTAGTTGTTGGACGATGAGAGCAGCTTTCTTCACACTCAGATCAACTTCCGCATCTTTTGCTCGTTTTCGAGCCATTTCTAATAATACGGGACTATTTTCAGCATTTGCAATTTCAGCTTTTAATAAGGCAATCGATCTGACAGTTGTCTGATAGGCAGAGTTTGCCTCATTATAATTCGTTTGAGCTTGCGATAGTTGTGATTTAAGATCCTGCAATACTTTATTTTGGCTTAAAACTTCTTCATGTAAGCTAGTCAGGCGTTTTTGTGCATTCTCCAAGGCTGATCGCGCCTCTTTCTGATTGGTAGCTCTGAGAGTGCGTTGTTGAGCTACAGATGCTCTCGCCTGTTCTACATCGTATTGAGCCGCCTTTAAGTCATTTAGCCCGATTTGTAAATCAAGAAGAGCGGATTGAAGCACTTTTTGGGCCTGTGGCGATTTACTTTGGACGGCACGCGCTGCTTTCAATGTCGTTTCAGCGTTTGCCAATGTTGTTTTCGCTTGTTGCAGCTTCGTGACTAAGGCTTGGTTCACACCAGCTTTCGTGCTGGCTTTTACAAGGGTTTTATTAAACTTCTGGTTCTGAATATTGTTGGAACCTTCTACCTTCATGAAGTGAATAGAAGAACTTCCTCCAACCGTTGAAATACTAACACCAAGGTAGGTTTGATCAACAGGATAATCCACTCCCGTCCAACGAAGATTGGTCAAACCAGCCAAAGAAACTGCATGATCCCAGCTACCCGATAAAGCCTTATCATTAAATAAAAGGCTGGTCAGAGATCCATAAATTGCATTTTTCAAACCACCGACAGTGGACACATTGTAAGGATACATATTCAAGTCTTCATATCCAAGATTAGAGGCCTTTGAAGTGGTTTTTAAGCCATTCTTTTCTGCTGCTGCTTGAATCGAATCCGTTTCGTGATGATGAAAACCGGCCTTGTTTTTCCGCTCATAGTTGCTTGCAACATCTGTCGAGAACTGGATCATTCCTTGAGTGAGGACAGCAGATTTGTAGCCAAACGACTGCCGGACTTCATTTACAAGGCTTAAGGCAAAGCTGTTTAATTCTTCTTTCACCTCTTGCGAAAGAGAAGACCAGTTTCCTACCTGGCGATTATCCCCTTTTTCGACGATATATTTGTTACGAACTAAAAGCGAACTCGCATTAAAGTTACCGTTGCTTCCCCTTGATTGGGCATAAGCTTTGAGTGACTTTACATAGGCAGCATCGACTTGAATATGATTGACCGTTTGATAGGCAGTCGAAGATTTAGCATCCTTATCTACTGCTGTCTGGGCTTGTTTGACCTGATCCAGAGCAGTATTCCGTGCCTTGGTTACTGTCTCAAGATACTCTTGGTTTTTCTGATCATTGGCCTTTGCTTCTTTGACATCACGCTGAGCCTGTGCAACGGCAGCTTGCGCTTTGGTCACCCGCTCGTCAGCTGCTTGCTTTTTCTTTTCAGCTTTCGCAATCTCATCTTCCCGAACAGGTTCTTCACTCTGAGCCAATTTCCCTTTGGCTTGATTGATTTCAGCCTGAACGGCAACCTCTTCCTCTTCTTTTTTCTTGACAATAGCGGTTTGAGAACGAGTTTCTGTTTCTTTTGCCTGAAACTCAGTTTGCTTGCGTTCTAACTCAGCTTTCGCAACGGTCAGTTGAGCTTCTTGACTCTCTAAGTTCTTTGATAAAGACTCGATATCCTCAGGAGTCGTCTGACCAGCATTGGTTTCAGCTGCATCTAAGGCGACTTTCGAATGTTCTACTTCTTTTTGAGCATCCGTCAGGTCTTGTTGAGCTTGATCAACCACTTTTCCTTGCTGATCAACCGCTTCTTGGGTCTTGTCCGCATATCGGATTGCTTCTTCTACCTGTCCTTGTGTCACTTGCTCTGATTCCGCTACTGGTGAATTGGATTCTGGAGTGACAGCATTGATGTCATCTGCCTGCGCGACCATTCCAGTAGTGGCTGCAAATGTCGCACCTGCCATCACCGCTAGCTTTCCAATACTCGTTGAATTTGAGTTCTTCTTATTTTTGTCTGTTGTTTTCAATCTTTCACCTCCATATTCTTTTTATGAAATCGACAACTGATTTTAAGTATATTTATTTTACTATTATTCACCGACTTGTCAAGAATGCTTTCTTACTATTTGTAGCTAGAAACCTTCATTCCATTTATTTTTTGACAATCGGAGCGATATTGGCCAATAGTTTTTTGAGTCCAATCTCTGGAAAACGAATCTTCAGTTCTTGGGTTTGTCCTGCGCCATTCACTTCTAAGACAACACCCTCTCCCCATTTTTTATGAAGAACGTGGTCTCCTACGGACCAGTCGCTTGCTGCATGTGAACCATTGGTATCTCCAAAGGGTAGATCTTCTGTTGTAAAGCCAGAAGGGGTCGGCTGTGCCTTGGATTTCCTAACTTGGAGGGCCTGGGAAAGACTCATCCCTTGTCCAAATTTTTGAGTTTTTCCATTGACATAAGAAGCCTTAAAACTTGTGTTTGCAGGCCTTGCTAACCCCTGATAGTCTAAGAGATCTGATGAAATTTCCCGAAGAAAACGGCTCGGTTGGTTGTAACTGGTTCGTCCATATAAGAGACGAGAATTCGCATTGGTGAGGTATAACTGCTTTTCTGCTCGTGTAATCCCCACATAGGCGAGACGTCGCTCTTCTTCTAACTCATCCTGATCTTCCGAAGCACGTGACAGTGGAAAGACATGTTCTTCCATTCCCACTAAAAATACAACTGGAAATTCGAGACCCTTGGCAGCATGTAAGGTCATCAAGGTCACTTCGGAGGCAGAGTTGTCCTCTTCATCAGTGTCTGCGATTAAGGCTAGGTCATTCAAGAAACGACCCAAGCGGTCAACCCCGCTCTCTTCTTCTACTCCTTCTTTCTCATCAAAGTGCTGGGTCACAGAGAGAAATTCTTGAATATTTTCTAATCTTGCTTGCGATTCTAATGTAGACTGGAGTGCTAAGGCTTCCGTATAGCCTGATTTTTCTAGCACACGTTCGACGCACTCGGTGATGGTCAGTTGGTCCATCTCCTCGCGAATCTCAAATAAAAATCTTGCGAAGTCTTGAATAGACTGCGCTGCTTTCCCTTTGATTCCCGAAAGGAGAATTTGCTCTGATGCCTCCAGTAATGAGGAATCTTGCAAGTCAGCGAACTCCCGAATCTTTGCAACCGTACCTGGACCGATCCCTCGCTTTGGCTCGTTCACAACACGCTCAAACGAAAGATTGTCAGACGGATTGGCGATGAGATTCAAATAGGAAATGACATCTCGGATTTCTTTTCGGCTATAGAACTTTGTCCCGCCCACCATGGTATAGGGAATACTTGACTTCATCAAGGCTTCTTCCACCGTTCTGGATTGCGCATTGGTACGGTACAAGACCGCAAAGTCTCTAAATGAGTAACCCTGAGCGTTTAGCTTGCCAATGGTGTCAGCTATATAGACGGACTCTTCTACCTCAGAATTCGCACGGTAATAAACCAGTTGCTCCCCTTCAGGATTTTGGGTCCAGAGTTTTTTTGGACGGCGGTTCTGATTATGGGCAATGACGTCATTAGCTGCCTGCAAGATTTTTTGACTGGAACGATAGTTCTCTTCTAACAGGACAACCTTGGCCTGAGGGTAATCTTTTTCAAAATCCAAGATGTTTTGCATATCGGCACCACGCCATCCATAAATAGACTGGTCGGCATCACCAACCACACAGATATTTTTAAAGCGAGAAGCTAAGAGTTTAACCAGCTGGTACTGTGCATGGTTGGTATCCTGGTATTCATCTACATGGATATATTGATAGCGCTGCTGGTAATAGGTCAAAACCTGGGGGTGCTGATCAAACAAACGCAGGGTCAACATAATCAAGTCGTCAAAATCCATGGATTCACTTCGCCGTAGTTCTTCTTGATAAGCCTTATAACACTTGGCTACGGTTTCCGTATACAAATCCCCTGCTAATTGTTCGTAAGCCTTTGCATCAATCAAGTCATTTTTGGCATTCGAAATAGTCCCCAGAATGGTCCGCTCACTGAAACGTTTCGGATCCAAATTGAGATTTTTCATAATTCGTTTCATGAGGGTTCGCTGTTCCCCAGGATCTACAATGGTAAAATTACGATTATAGCCAATATGGTCCGCTTCACGTCTTAAGATTCGTACACACATGGAGTGGAAGGTCGCGATTAAGGTCTCAGCTGTTTGAGGGTTGAGCGCTTGAGCCCGCTCTTTCATTTCTCTTGCCGCCTTATTGGTAAAGGTGATCGCCAAAATATTCCATGGATTGACCATTTTTTCATCAATCAGATAGGCAATACGATGGGTGAGAACACGCGTTTTACCTGAACCGGCACCAGCCATAATTAAAAGCGGTCCCTCTGTCGTTTCTACCGCTTCCGCTTGACGATCGTTCATTCCTTTTAGTAGTGGATTCATATCAATCACTTTCTCTTTCTTACTTCGCTTTATTATATCAAAATTCTAAGCCTTCGGTTCAAAAAGTAGAAATCTTTACCAATCTTTGACACCTTTTTAGCGAATAAAAAACTCCCTTTAACAGGAAGATTATTCTTAAAAATCGACGCCACTGCGATAGCTGGATAAGGCAAGCATCCATCAAAATCTCCTCTCCTGCTGAACGACACCTCAAAAGTTTGTTCTAAAAACAAACTTTTGGAAGATCATTCATAAAAAGGAAATGACCGCTCCCTCATTACATGCCAAAGGCTCCAAAAGAGGCGTCTCCTCGTTCACTTATATAGTAGACTGCATCTATTTCGACCATTGTCACAGGCTTCTACACATCCAATCTCACAAATCGTTTTAAATAGATTCTTCTAGTCGCTGAATAAAGGATTGAATTAATGGCTGAGGTTCCGTTTCGTTTGGATAAGCGTAGCTGATATAAAAAGTCATCCTTTCTTCTTCTACTAATGGAATCTTAATAAGGTCTGGATATTCTGGAAACAAGGTCAGATCTGTCATTAGACCGATCCCCAAATTTTCCTCAATAAAGCGTTGAACAAGATTGGAATCCAAGAGGACAACAGTTGATTGAGCCAACTGATCATAGCGGGCATTTAAGCGCTGAAAGGCTGCCATATGAACATGGTGCTCATCTAAAAGGATAAAGGTTTCTTCTAATAATTGTTTAAATGATAGCTCCTTGCAGTTCGCTAAGGGGTGCCGCTTAGAGACAATCACGTAAAATTCTTTTTGATAAAGCAATTGACAAGTTAGATGAGGATGAGAATAAGGCTCCAAACTGCCGATTAAACTAAAATCCAGATCTCCCTTATCTAATAACTGCATCAGATCCCAGGACCCACGTTGAACCAATTGGGCCTGTCTGAAGATCTCAAACTCTTCATCATGAGAATTCAACCGTTTCATCAAATCATTCGTGATGAGCGGAGGCAATCCAATACGAACAATGTTTTTTTGCTCCTCTCGACTGCTTTTTCTGTTTTTTCAATTTCAGTTAAAATCTCCTGGACATGGCTGGCTAATAATTTTCCTGTCCGTGTCAATCGAAGGACTCGATTAGAGGCTGTTTTTTCAACCAAGGAACAGCCATAATGATCTTCCAAACGCTTGATGGCATAGGTGACGGTTGGCTGGCTAACTTGAAAGAAACGAGCCACTTCCGTATAAGATTTTAACTTTGACAGTTGATGATAGTATTCTAAATCTCGAATGTTCATTCTTCCTTACTCTCACTACTAGTTTCCTCTATTTTATCATAAAAATGTTTCTCATAAAAATAATTTATAAGTATTCAGCAAGTTGACTATAAGGAAACGTAAGATTTATAATGGCTAGTATCAGTTGAATTAGGAATTCACTAGATTAATATTTAAGGAGTATTTCGTCATGAAATCACACGAAATTTTAAACAACCCTTTCCTCAATAAAGGAACTGCTTTTACCATGGAAGAACGGAAAGAACTTGGTCTGATCGGACTCCTTCCTCCATATGTTCAAACTATTGAAGAACAAGCAGAGCAAGCCTACCAACATTTCTTGCGCAAACCATCTGACCTTGAAAAACGTCTGTTCTTGATGGAGATTTTTAATACCAACCGGACTCTTTTCTACTACCTCTTTAACCAACACATCGTGGAGTTCAACCCAATCGTTTATGATCCAGTGATTGCTGACACCATTGAACAATACTCTGAACTCTTTGTGGACCCACAATATGCGGCTTACCTTGATATTAACCATCCAGAAAATATCGAAGAAACCTTGAAAAATGCAGCTGGTGATCGTGATATCCGCTTGATCGTTGTGACCGATGCAGAAGGAATTTTGGGGATCGGTGACTGGGGTGTTCAAGGGGTGGACATTTCTGTCGGTAAGCTCATGGTCTACACAGCAGCAGCTGGTATTGACCCAGCTTGCGTTATGCCTCTTGT
>NZ_KQ969506.1:311379-361313 GCF_001578875.1 Streptococcus sp. DD13 | reverse complement strand
GTCATGAACGGGTTCGTGGTGAAAAATACGATGCCTTTGTCGATCAATTTGTTCAAACGGCTGGAAATCTTTTCCCTAAACTCTACCTTCACTGGGAAGACTTCGGCCGTTCAAACGCAGCAGATATCTTGAACCGCTACAAGAAAGAAATCCCAACCTTCAACGATGATATCCAAGGAACAGGTATCGTTGTCTTGGGTGGTATCTTTGGAGCGATGGACATCACGGGTGAAAAATTGACAGACCAAGTTTACCTTTGCTATGGTGGTGGTTCTGCCGGTGCTGGTATTGCAGATCGTGTTCATGCGGAAATGGTTGCTGAAGGTCTTGATCCAGAAGAAGCTTACAAACGTTTCTTCATGATTGATAAACAAGGTCTTTTGTTTGACGATATGGAAGATTTAACGCCAGCTCAAAAACCATTTGCTAAAAAACGTGCTGACTTTGAAGGAAAAGGAGACATGACCAGTCTTCTTGAAGTAATCAAAACTGTGAAACCAACCATCTTGGTCGGAACTTCCACAAACCCAGGTGCCTTCACAAAAGAAGTCGTCGAAGCCATGTGCCAAAATACAGAACGCCCCGTGATCTTCCCAATTTCAAACCCAACCAAGAAATTAGAAGCAACTGCCCAACAAGTCATCGAATGGTCAGACGGTAAAGCCTTTGTGGCGACCGGTGTCCCTTCAGGAACTATCAGCTACAAGGGTGTGGACTATGAAATCGGTCAAGCCAATAACGCTTTGATCTATCCAGGTCTGGGTCTTGGAATGTTAGCATCTGAAGCTAGTCTTTTGACAGACGAAATGATTGGGGCAGCTGCTCACTCCTTATCCGGTATCGTCAATCCAGGTCAACCAGGTGCGCCTGTTCTCCCTCCTTTCCAATATGTAGCTGACGTGTCCATCAAGGTTGCTGAAGCTGTTGCTAAGAAAGCTCAAGAACAAGGTTTGGCGCAAGCTAAGGAAACAGATATGGCAAAAGCTGTCCGTGACCTTAAATGGTATCCAACCTACTAAAAAGGAGTTGACTGAACAACCATGAAAAAATTGAACAACATCAAAATTTCCGGTGTCAGTCTTCCTCTATATGCATTCATCGTCATCGTTCTTGCGGTGACGATTGCTATGGGGAAACTCCCACTCAATATGCTTGGAATCACCCTTTTATTGGTCGTGATGGGGCATCTTCTCTACTATATTGGTGAGAAACTTCCGATTATGAACTCTTACCTGGGCGGAGGCTCTGTCTTTACCCTACTTGGTGCGACCCTGCTCGCTACTTTCCACGTCATTCCAAGTGACATCATAGTAGCAACTAAGGGCTTCTTAGGAGATTCTTTCGGATTCTTGGACTTTTATATTGCCGCTCTCATCTGTGGCTCTATCCTTGGCATGAATCGAAATCTTTTGGTCAAGGCATCTGCCCGTTTTATCCCTGTCTCTCTTGTAGCCATGGTTGTAGGAGCTCTCTCAGTTGGTGCGGTAGGTGCTCTTCTTGGACAAGGGTTTGGGCATTCCATTCTCTATGTTTCCTTCCCTCAAATGGTCGGAGGCATGGGAGCTGGGATTTTACCCCTTTCCAAGATTTATGCAGCCAACCTTCATGCAAATCAAACAGATATTTTCTCCCAGTTAGCCCCTGCTACAACCCTTGGGAATATCCTAGCTATTATCGGTGCAGTCATGATTGCAAAGGTATTTGCAAACAGCAAATATAATGGTCACGGCGTTCTCATCCCCGTCAATAAGGACGAATTAAAAAAAGAGAAACTGACCCTGGACCCAAGCGAAATTGGAGTGGGTATGATGTTTGCTTTCACCATTTTCTTGCTCGGTGTTATCTGTAATGCCTTTATTCCCAAAATTCATAGCTATGCTTTCATGATTATTATCGTATTCATCCTCAAGGCTCTCAATGCTGTGCCGAAGGCTCTTGAAAACTGTGTCGTCATGTTTAACCAAGTGATCATGACGAACTTGACTCATGCCGTTTTGGCTGGGATTGGTCTCTCTCTTATTGACCTTTCAACACTTGCTAAAGCCATGACTTGGGAATTCATCCTCCTTAGCTTGACTTCCGTAGTTGCGATGGGCCTTGCTTCAGCCTTGATCGGAAAAATGGTTGGCCTCTATCCAGTTGAAACAGCGATTGGATCTGGAATGATCAACAACTCCATGGGCGGAACAGGAAATATTGCGGTACTTTCAGCCTCTGATCGTATGGAAATGATTGCCTTTGCCCAAATGGCCAATCGACTTAGCGGTGCCATTATCTTAATTTTAGGTGGATTGCTGGCTTCTATCCTTTCATAACTAAAAAACTCTGTCATTTCTGCAGTCAAAACGGCTATAGAAATGATGGAGTCTTTTTGTTATTCCCTGCTCCTTCAATCCTATACCATCTGTAGAAAGAATTGGCCCCCTTTAAACTCACAAATCTAGGTTCTTCCAACAAAGCAAAAAAACAGCCACCTCCAATAGGCGACTGTTTCTCTCCAATAAAATCTAATAGAGATAATAACGGCTGATGACTGTCCATACTTGACCAGAATCAGTGGATTCTTCTAGATATCCATTTGCATTGACCCGATAGTAACCACCGGTAGCTGCTGGTGATGTGCTTTGGGAAGAAGGACGAACCCGTATATAGACCAGATGATCGTCCCCCATCCAACTAGATGCCTGATAGTCTGAGTTGGAGCTATCTGTTCCATTTTCTTGTCGATAGGCTGCAATAGCCCAGTTATTCACTTGTTCAGTCGTTAAGCTTCTTGTATCTACGGAGCGATCTTCCCGTATCGGAGAGGATGTTTTATCCGTAGAGGTGCCATTTTTGGTTAATATCAAATCTTCACGTGATTGTAAAGGTTGACTGTAATCAAAGGACTCGTTGCTTGCAGCCTGCCAAATAACAGGTTGAATGCCGTCTGATGAGATCCGAATCCCAAAATCATATTTGACATAAGCCCCACCAATCTGAGCACCAGGACTTAAGGCGGCCGTTTGAGAATCGTCCTCTAAAACATAGCGATAAAGACCACTTCCGACCTGAATGGTTTGCTTTACCTGGGAGATGTACTGGGCATTTCCAATCACCGTTTCCACTTTTCCATTTTCAGAGAAAGTCATGCGAATTTGAGTCTGCATATTTTGATCATAGATAGACCAGGTCCCCAAAAGTGTAGAAGGAAAGATGGTCCCCGCCTGAGAAGTTGTCGTAGATGAAGAAACCGTCGACTCTGTCTGACTTTTTGAAGTAGCGCTTTGTGACGTGCTGCGACCTAAATTGGCATTATTGACCGTATTTTGGCGACTCCATATCGTGAAAAAAATGACAGCAAAAATGGAAACTAATATCAAACTAATACCTAAACCAATCCAAATTCCCAATTGGCGCTGTTTCGGTTGTCTGCGATTTGGTACCCGGGACATAGGGTCCTCCTTTTTTATATCGAACTTATCAATTCATTATACCTTTTTCAAAGCACTCTCGCTAGTAAAAGAACCTGATAATAGTGAAAATCCGATGGTTCATTCGGGCTTTGAAAGAAAGTAAACGGACCTGCTCCTACTCTTACAGGCCAAATCAAAAAAATAAAAAAGAAAGTGGGACAGAAATCGGTCATTCGTTCGAATTCGATTTCGTCGTCCCAGCTCCGCACAGTTGACTAGGGCTATAAAAACAGATGAAATCAGGCTAGTCGAGCCCAATCAACCACTGCGTCTTGCGCGACAATCCAAAAACAAAAAGAGGCTAGGACTTTTGTCCCAGCCTCTCCACTACAAGCTTCTATTAGTCTTTAGCAGATAGGGCTGCCATCGTAATGTAGTTGTATGGTTTATTGAAGTGTGGTAAGAAGAATAGGTCTGTCAAAGCCAATTTCTCAATCGTTACATGTTCTTGGATTGCCAAGGAGAACATATGAATTCCCATTGAAATCGCCGAATCACGTGAAACCATTTGAGCACCTAGGATTTCACGGCTATCTTTATCATAGACGATTTTAATCGCTACTTCATGGTTGTCATGTTTGATAAATTCTGGTTTTTGAAGGTCATTAAAACCTGTTTCTACCGCATTATAGCCAGCTGCTTTAGCCTTTTCAAGCGTCAATCCAGTTGAAACCATGTGAAGACCATAGATGGAAATACCATTTGAACCTTGCACGCCGATACCCTCTAACTCATGGCCACAAGCATTGTAAGCACCTACGATACCTGTACGAACAGCATTTGAGGCAAGTGCAATATAGCTAGTATCTTTACGAGCATTGTCATAGACAGTCGCACAATCTCCTACTGCATAGACACCTGGAAGAGATGTTTCTTGTTTCTTATCTACAAGGAAAGCACCATTACGGAAAAGTTCAATCTTGCCATCTCCAAGTGCAGTGTTAGGACGGAAACCAACAGCAAGAACCACCATGTCTACATCAAAGGTTTCTTTGTCAGTCACCAAACGTTCTACTTTTCCATCACCTTCAATTGCTTTTACAGTTTGACCAAGCGCTAAGCGAATATTGTTTTCTTCTAGGTTTTTCGCCATTAGCTCTGTGAAATCTTTATCGTAGTAACCATTTAAGACGGTATCGACAATATCCACTAGAACCACTTCTTTTCCAAGGCGTTCAAAGGCTTCTGCAAGCTCTACACCAATATAACCGCCACCAACAACAGCGATTCGTTCAAGGTGTTTGCTCTTATCTTCCAGTTTTTTAATGACTTCTTCAGCATTTTGGTACAATTTTACAAATTGAACATTTTCAAGGGTCGCCTTAAATTCGCGATTGCCTTTCACAATTTCTACCCCTTCAATTGGTGGTAAAATTGGTGTCGAACCGGTTGCAAAGATTAATTTTTCGTATGACTCTTTGTGTTCTTTACCTTCAACTTCTGCAGTCACAACTTTGTTATCGTAGTCAATTGAAAGAACTGGTGAGTTCATGTAAACTTTAGCACCTTTTGCTTCCAATTTTTCTTTATCTGAGTAGAAAAGTCCTTCTGGACCATCGATTTGCTCCCCGATCCAAAGTGCCATCCCACATCCTAAAAAGGAAATATTTGAATTTTGGTCAAAAACAACGATTTCATTTTCATTCCCAAAATTATCTAGCATGGTATTGATACATGCTGTACCAGCGTGATTGGCACCAACAACAACGATTTTTGACATAGAGAATTCCTCCAAAATAATATTGTACAATGTCATTATAATGAAAAAGTAGAGCGTTTTCAAAAAATATGCTCATGAATTCACAATTTTTTTGAAAAGTCTTCTAAAACATTTTAAAACAAAAATACATGAAACCTTTCAAAAAAACATGGGAATCGCTTTCAAAACGCCTCTTTTTATGCTATACTAATAGCGTAATATCTGATAAGGAGGACGGAAATTTGGCTCGTAACAAAATGCTTGCGATGATCCTAGCTGGTGGTAGAGGCACCCGTTTAGAAAGTTTAACGAAAAAGATTGCAAAACCAGCAGTCGCTTATGGTGGAAAGTATCGCATTATTGATTTTCCTCTGAGTAACTGTGCCAATTCAGGACTAGAAATTGTCGGTGTCCTGACACAGTATGAATCGATTTTGCTCAATGCCTATGTATCTCAGTCACAAAGATGGGGATTGGATGCGCAAGGATCTGGAATTTTTGTTCTTCCTCCTCGCGAAAAAATCGAAGGTTTTGGACTTTACAAGGGAACTGCTGATGCCATCACTCAGAATATTGACTTCATTGATTTAAATGAACCAGAGTATGTTCTGATCTTGTCTGGGGACCACATTTATAAAATGAACTATGACAAGTTGTTAGAAACGCATGAAAAAAATCAGGCAGATGCTACTATTGCTGTTATCGAGGTTCCACTTGACGAAGCTTCTCGCTTTGGAATCATGAATACCGACGCAGATTTACGGATAAACGAGTTTGAAGAAAAACCGGCCAAACCAAAAAGCAATCTCGCTTCGATGGGGATTTACATCTTCAACTGGAAAACCCTTAAAAAGTATCTCCAAGAAGATGATAAAAACGAAGAATCCTCACATGACTTTGGTCATGACATCATCCCGAAATATCTAGCAGATGGCCGCCGTCTCTGGGCACATCCCTTCAAAGGATACTGGAAGGATGTTGGAACGGTTAACAGTCTCTGGGAGTCTAATATGGATTTGATTGACCATTCTGATCAGCTCAACTTGTCTGACTCTACTTGGAAGATTTACTCTGAGGACAAGGGGTCTCCTGCTCAAGTCATCGGTGAAAACGCAGTAGTTCGTTCTGCTTACGTTGATAAAGGGGCAATCATCTATGGACACGCTGAGCACTCTGTCATTTCGACAGACGCCATTATCGAAGAAGGGGCGATTGTGACCAACTCTGTCTTGTTACCAGGTGTTCGCATCCAAAGCGGGGCTAAGGTGGATCATGCTATCGTTTCTGAAAACGTCCAAATTTCCGAGGATGTCGAAGTAGCGGGTAGTCCTGAGAAAATCTTATTAGTCGATCGAAATGTAAATAAATAAGGGGGATGGCTATGTTAAAAAATACACTCGGAATTGTCAATATTGAAGGTACCAATGTAAATTTTGGCAAGGTCATGTCTCATCGGGCTGCACAATCTTTTAGTTTTCTTGCCCGGTATCGATTGATTGACTTTGTCCTGTCCAATATGTCTAACTCAGGTATTTCTGAATACCAAGTTTATATGCCGGCAAACAGTCGCTCCACCATTCAGCACGTTGGAACGGGTCAGCACTACAACATCAATAGCAAGCGAGGAAAACTCCGTCTTCTCCATAGCGAACTAGATAGTTCTCCGATTTACCAGCATGATGTGCGGGCCTTTACGGATAATCTCCGTTATATTGAAGATTCCAATAAAGAATTTGTTCTCATCGCCCCTAGTTACTTTATTTACAGCCAAGACTATACCGAACTCCAGGAAGATCATGAACGGACCGGAGCAGATATCACTGTTCTTTACAAGAATGTCAACAACGCCCGTGAAAACTTCATCGGTTGTTCGACCATCGTGTTTGGAGATGACAAGCGAATCGTTAACTTCCAAGAAAATCATGGAAAATATAAGAACCGTCCTGTCTCTCTTGAAGCATACTTCATGCGTCGCGAGACTTTTATCGGCCTCATCAAGCGTGCCAACCAAGTCTCATCCCTCTATTGGTTGAAAGATATCTTACACGACGTCGTCAACGAATACAAGATTTACGGATACGCTCATCGAGACTATGTCGCTTGTATCAACAACGAGGAAACTTATTTCAATACCCAACTTGAGTTGATCGATGCCAAGCAAAGAAAGCTTCTTTTTAAGCCCAACTGGCCAATTTTCACGCGGACAGGCGATTCTTCTCCTACTCTTTACGGCCCTTTATCTGAGGTCAGAGGAAGCTTACTTGCAAATGGTAGTATCATTAACGGTCATATTGAAAACTCTGTCATTGACCGTGATGTGGTGGTAGAAGATGGTGTCACTATTAAAAATTCTATTATTTTAAATCGGGTTCACATCCGGACAGGTGCTTACATCGAAAATGCCATCATAGACAAGTCTACAGATATTAAACATGCCGTAGAAATCATTGGTAAGGATAATAAACCTGTCTATATCCGCTCAAATAGTATCATTTAGGAGGCAACGATGACCAAAAAGAAACGAGTCCTGTTTGTAGCATCCGAAGGACTTCCTTATATCAAAAGCGGAGGACTGGCAGACGTTATTGGCTCCCTTCCAAAAGAGCTCGTTCTACAAGGACAAGATGTCAGAGTAGTCTTGCCTCTCTATTTAAAAATGGCAATCCAAGACCATGGTCGCTTTGAGTATGTGACGACTTTTGATGTCAATGCTGGAGACATCCATACCCTGGCAAATGTCTACACCGAAAACGTCGACGGGGTTCAATTTTACTTCATTGAACACAGAGACTTTTTCGAGCGTGATGAGCTCTATGGATACGATGATGATGCCATCCGCTTCGGCTTTTTCCAGCACGCTACCTGTCGGTTATTAGAAGCCTTGGATTTTTTCCCAGATATTATCCATAGCCATGACTGGCATACGGCTGCGATTCCATTTCTCTGCCGTACCTTCTACAGCTATCGAGAAGAATTCCGAAACATTCGCCATGTCTTTACGATCCATAACCTAGCCTTTCAAGGGATTTTCTCAAAAGAGGCTCTCTGGTCAGCCCTAGGCATGAACTACCATTACTATGAAGACGGAACGGCTCGCTTTTATGAGAACTGTATTAGCTATATGAAACTTGGCATCCTCTATGCAGACAAGGTAACAACTGTCTCAGAAACCTATGCCCAAGAAATTCTAACCGATGAATTTGGGGAAAATATGAACCATGTTCTCGGCAGCCGCTACTATGACCTCTCAGGCATTGTCAATGGAATCGACTATGATCTTTGGGATGCTCAGACAGATCCTTATTTAGCTCAGCCCTATAGCTTCAAGAATCTACAGGATAAGAAGAAAAACAAACTCGCCTTACAAGAGCAGTTTGCTCTACCACAAAATCCCAATGTTCTTCTGATTGGTGTTGTGTCTCGTCTTACCTGGCAAAAGGGCTTCTATCTTATGGCCCATCATTTAGATGAACTCCTCGCTTCTGGAGCACAATTTGTGGTCCTTGGAAGCGGTGAGGAGGCGATTGAGGACACATTCCATTTTTACAAGGAAAAATATCCGCAACAGTTTGCTTTTTATCGTGGCTATAATGAGCCCCTGGCGCATCAGATTTATGCTGCTTCTGATCTCTTCTTTATGCCATCCATGTTTGAACCGTGTGGCATTAGTCAATTAATTTCCATGCACTACGGGACCCTTCCATTGGTTCGAGAAACTGGCGGGCTGAAAGACACAGTAGAAGCCTATAATGAATTTGACGGGACTGGAACAGGCTTTAGTTTTGCTGGTAAACAAGCACACAGTATGCTTCAAGTCTTTGGTTTGGCCATTGATACCTACTACAACCGCCCTGAAGACTGGCAGAAATTGATAAAACAAGCCATGGAGAAAGATGTTTCTTGGACCGCATCGGCTCAAAAATATCTCCTTCTTTACGATCAATTAGTATCCTAGTTATCTTGTGTATTAGCGTTTGGGGAGACCCAAACGCTAATTATCGAAGCAAGATGTCGATTCTTATTCTTAAACGATCAAATATAGTAATTTTGAAACATTTTCTATTTTGGGATCAGGAATGCTCTTTCCTACAGAACCCAATTTTAGCCTGTCGCTTTTAGGAGGTTATCATGTCAACATTTGGTGAGCTGGATCACTATTATTTCCAATCTGGAGAGCATACAAGCTTATATGAGAAGATGGGAGCACACCCAATTTTTGAAAATCAAAAAAGAATCGGCTTCCACTTTCGACTATATGCCCCAAACGCTCAAGCAGTCTATGTAGTGGGAGACTTTAATGAGTGGGAAAAGCAACATCCCATGTTAACTGAAGGAGATGGCTACTTTTCTCTTCCTATCCTAGGGGTCTTGGAACAAACAGCCTATAAATACCTCCTTCACACGAAAGATGGTCAGTGGCTCTACAAGTCCGATCCCTTTGCCTTTTGGAGTGAAATCCGACCTCACACTGCGTCTCTCACCTACCAGAGCCACTATGATTTCCAAGATCAAGACTGGATCAATCAACGACTCGAGACCTCATACGAAAACCAACCTCTTTCCATCTATGAAGTTCATTTAGGGTCCTGGAAACAAAAACATCCCAAACAACAAAAGGACGACCCTTCTACTGATCATTTTTACAGTTATCGAGAAATCGCTCCCCTCCTGATTGACTATGTAAAGAGCAACGGTTTTACTCATATCGAATTGATGCCGATCATGGAGCATCCTTTTGATGGCTCTTGGGGATATCAGGTTACAGGCTATTATAGTGCAACCAGTCGTTATGGTGAACCAGACGATCTGAAATACCTGATCGACCAATGTCACCAAGCGGGAATCGGTGTCCTCTTAGATTGGGTTCCCCTTCACTTCTGTAAAGACGCGCATGGTCTTTACCTGTTTGATGGCTCTCCACTTTACGAATACCCTAAGGAATCCGATCGTGAAAATCATCAATGGGGGACCGCAAACTTTGACCTCGCAAAGGGCACTACGCGCTCTTTTCTCCTCTCAAATGCCAGCTACTGGCTAAAAGAGTTCCACTTTGATGGAATTCGGGTGGATGCCTTGTCTTACATCCTCTACTGGCGTGGGGAGACAGAAGAAGACAAACTGAATCACGGAGCGATTGATTTTATCAAACGGGTCAACGCCCTTCTTCATACGGAACATAAAGGTATCCTCATGATTGCAGAAGATTCCTCCAGCTATCCTGGAGTAACTCATCCTCTGGATCAAGGGGGGCTCGGTTTCGATCTCAAATGGGATCTAGGTTGGATGAATGATTCCCTTAAATTCATGAGCCGTTCCTCGATTTACCGACCATTTCACAGCAATGAACTAACCTTTGGCATGTATTACAACCAAAATGAACACTTCATTTTGCCACTGTCACATGATGAAGTAGTCCATGGAAAGCTTTCTATTGTTGAAAAAATGAATGGAGACTATGAAGATCAGTTTCATCAAGCACGGGTCTACTATAGTTTTATGTATGCTCATCCAGGAAAAAAACTCCTCTTTATGGGCAATGAGTGGGGACACATTCGCGAATGGCACGAACATAGGGAAATGGACTGGATGTTATTAAATTACCCCGTTCACCAAAGCTTTCATCAAATGATGAAGACCCTTCTTACGCTCTATAGAGATCATGATGCCTTTTGGAAATACGATTTTCAAGCCTACGAAAAAGGCTTTGATTGGGTCAAAATTGATCCCGAAGCCAATCTTTATGCCTTTAGGCGCATGTCGGATGACGAAGAAATTCTCATCGTTAACAATTTCAATGATCAGGAATTGTTTGATGTCGAATTAGACCTACCCGATGATGGAACTTATCGACTGATTTTTTCTTCAAATGCTGTTCCAACCGCTACTTTTAATTTACAGGTCACGGATGGAAAAACAAAACTGACCATCCCACGCTATACAAGTTTTTATTTTAAAAAACTTCCCCAAGAAACACCTGCAACTGAAATAAAAAAAGGATCCCTTTCCAAACACATGCATTGAAGAAGACCACATCAAAAAAGCCAATCTGATCAAAACAGGATTGGCTTTTTGATTGTCCGGATAACGAACCCTTTTCAAAAGTCTTTTCAGGGGTCATGTTCGTTTAGTTTTCTTCTCTTTTTAAGTGCCAGATGTCTTGATTGTACTGCTCAATAGTCCGATCACTTGAAAAGAATCCAGCTTGAGCAATATTGACAATTACTTTGTCTAACCAAGCATCTCGATCCTCATAATCTGTCAGCATCCGATCTTTGACACGGATATAATCTTCCAAATCTAAGAGAGTCATAAAGTAATCCTCATTCTGCAACCGTTCTTGCAGGCGCCATAGTCTCTCATCGATTCCACCGGCTTGACGGACAACGTCAGACGTAATGAAATCAACTAAAGGCTTGATGGACGGACGCTCGTAATAGTCTCTGCAGTGATAACTACCATCCATATAATGCTGTATGACAGTCTGACTATCCTCTCCAAAGATATAGATATTGTCATCGCCAACTAAATCTGCAATTTCTACATTCGCTCCATCCAAAGTCCCAAGGGTCAGGGCTCCATTTAACATAAACTTCATGTTGGATGTCCCAGAAGCTTCCTTAGAAGCGAGGGAGATTTGTTCAGAAATATCTGCCGCTGGGATTAAGAAGCTGGCTTCTGTGACGTTATAATTTTCAATCATAACGAGCTGAAGATGAGGTGCCACTTCTGGATCATTGGCAATCACCTGCGATAAGACCAGGATCAAATGAATGATGTCCTGTGCAATCGTATAGGCAGGTGCGGCTTTCCCACCAAAAAATACAGTCAACGGGCGACTAGGAATCTTGCCCTCCTTAATTTCCAAATATTTATGGATGACGTAAAGGAGATTCATTTGTTGGCGTTTATACTCATGTAGCCGTTTAATCTGTACGTCAAAAATAGAATTCGGATTAATATCTAACCCTTGTTTTCTCTTCAGGTGACGTTGTAATTTCCGTTTGTTATGCGCTTTGATATCCTCTAAAGCAGTCTTAAAGGAATCCTTGTCCGCAATCGCAAGCAACCCTTCTAGTTCCGTTGCATCATGGTGATAGCCATGTCCTAGCAGTCGATCTAATTCCTGGGCCAAATGAGGATTGGCATGCATCAGCCAGCGTCTAAAGGTAATTCCATTTGTTTTGTTATTAAACTTGTCTGGATAAAGTTCATAAAAAGCCTTAAGCTCGGAATTCTTAAGAATCTCGGTATGTAAGGCGGCGACACCATTGATCGAATAGCCATAATGAATGTCCATATGCGCCATATGCACGCGACCTTCGCCATCAATGATATTCACAGCAGGATGATCTTTTATAGCCTTGGCACGACGGTCCAATTCTTCAATAAAGGGCACCAAATGTGGGACAACTCGATATAAGAAATCCAGTGGCCACTTCTCCAATGCCTCTGATAAAATAGTATGGTTGGTGTAGGCAGTCATAGACTGGACAATATTCACCGCCTCATCGAAGGAAATACCTCGTAATTCTAGCAGTCGGATTAATTCTGGAATGACCAAGGATGGGTGGGTATCATTAATCTGAATCACCGCATAATCCGCTAGGTCATGAAGATTTGAACCCTTCGCGATTGCTTCATCAATTAAGAGTTGGGCCGCATTTGAGACCATAAAATATTGTTGGAAAATACGCAAAATTTTTCCTTGATCCGTGGAATCATCTGGGTATAAAAAGAGCGTCAAGTTGCGGAAGATGTCTTCCTTGTCAAATTCAATCCCATCATACACAATGTTATTGTCCACAGAAGCCACATCAAACAGACGAAGTCGATTTTTTCGTTCTGTTTTATAGCCCGGTACATCAATATCAAAGAGCTGCGAAGTCAGAGTAAAGTTTGCAAAAGGAACCTGATAGGAAATCGGTGACTTGGTCAACCAGGACTGCTCCGTAATCCAACTATCCGGGATAGTGGACTGTTGGTGGTATTCAAAAATCTGACGAAATAGCCCAAAGTGATAATTTAAGCCAACTCCATCACCATTGAGGCCCAGGCTTGCAATCGAGTCCAAGAAACAGGCCGCCAATCGACCTAAACCACCATTTCCAAGAGAAGGTTCCATCTCCAACTCTTCAATAGCAATCAAATCTTTTCCTGCAGCTGCTAACTGCTGCTTCACTTCATCATACACCCCAAGATTGATCAGATTGTTAGACAACAGTTTTCCGATTAAAAATTCAGCTGAGATATAATAGACCTTTTTCTTTTGATCATTGGTACATTTTGCCTCACTTCTTTGTTTGGTAAAAGCCAGGAGAGCATAATACAGTTCCTGGTCCGAACAATCCTCAATCCGCTTGGCATAGCGAGCTTGCACAAAGTTCTGCAAATTTATCATGTCGTGACTCCTCATTTTCCATTCTTTCTATCTATTTTACCCTAAAAACTCATTTTGTGCATGAGGTTCTGGCTACTTTTTCACAATATCTTAGAATTTTTTCAATGGATGGACTCTTTTTGCTATGCAAGCGCTTGTTTTTAGATTATAATATTGACGTAACGAAATTCAAAGGAGATTTTCTAGGATGGCTTTTCGAAGATTCACAGCCTATTTAGACGACTTAAGAACTATTAGCATTCACCTTCCCCACCACTTTGAGCATTCGCACCTTACCTTTACTATCACGAAAAAGGGCGAAAAACATCTCGGTCAGGAGTTGCAATTGCAACACTCCCTCGAAGTAAATCAGGAAGTCATTTATCACTTGCAGGCAAGTGAGGATCTCGATCTGGATACCTTTTACGAAATTTACGATCACGACCGGAATCATACTACTTTGGAATATCGCTCTATTGTTCGTACCGCAGCCTTCGATCAGCACTTTTTTTACAATGGATCTGATCTAGGGGCTAACTATACACCAGAAGCCACTACTTTTACCCTCTGGGCTCCTATCTCCGAATCCGTCCTTCTGCAAATAGGAAACGAGACAAAACCACTAGTAAGGAAAGAGCGTGGAATATGGACGCTCACTCTTTCAGGAGACTACGACGGGCAAGCTTATCACTACTTGCATAAGGTCAATAACCAATGGGTGAGTGTCCATGACCCCTATGCCCTATCTTCAGAAGCAAACTCTAAGAGGAGTTATGTCATAGACAAAGGACGTTTTCAACCTGTCAAGCGTGCACGAACGCAAGTTCCCAAGCAAGAAGCTGTAATCTATGAGATGAGCGTCCGTGACTTTAGTTCGGATAAAGAGGCTGGTTTTAAAGGAGGTCCTTTTCAAGCTCTAACAGAGTCACCTCAGTTGAATGGGAAAAAAATCGGCTTTGACTATTTGAAAAAACTGGGTGTTAGCCATGTCCAATGGATGCCCCTTTATGATTTTGGCAGTGTCGATGAGGATCACCCTGAGCTGGTCTACAATTGGGGATACGATCCTGTCCAATACAACGTCCCCGAAGGAAGCTTTGCCTCCAATCCGAATGATCCTTATGCGCGTATCATCGAGCTACAAGAAGCCATTCACTTCTACCATCAAGCAGACCTATCGGTTATCATGGATGTCGTCTACAATCATGTCTATGACATTGATACCTATGCCTTTGAAAAAATCATTCCCGGCTACTGCTATCGCGTCGATGAGCATCATCGCAAAACGAATGGTACCTTCTGTGGAAATGATATGGCAAGCGAACGTTTGATGATCCGCAAGTACATCAAAGACTCGCTTACTATTTGGTTAGACCTCTATGGTTTTGATGGGTTCCGGTTTGACTTGATGGGGATTTTAGACATCCAAACGATGAATCAAGTAGCACAAGAACTTCAGAAACGTTACCCGAACGTTTACCTCTACGGAGAAGGGTGGGAGATGGCTACTGGACTCGAGTCTAGATTATTAGCACACCAGTACAATGCGGAGCAACTTCCACAGATTGGCTTCTTTAACGATCTTTATCGAGATACCCTAAAGGAGACCTTAGTTCAACCACAGCTTCTCCAAGACATCCATCATCGTCAGAGAATCGAGGACATCCTAACAGGGACCATCGGTGCAGCCTTAAAAAATGGTCGCTATCAAACCATTCAGCAAACCGTCAACTATATCGAATGTCATGATAATGCAACCTTTTTTGATTATATTCACCTAAAAAGACCGGATCTCACCCCGGAAGATCAAATTCATATCGCGCGCCTCGGACTTCAGCTGGTCCTCCTTTCTCAAGGAACCGCCTTTCTTCATTCTGGTCAAGAATTTTTCCGGACAAAGGATAACTTAGACAACACCTATAACTGTCCCGATACCATCAATCATCTGGACTGGTCCCGTGCTAACCTATTTGAAAAAGATGTCACCTTTATCCAAAAACTCATTCAATTTCGAAAGAATCATCCAGAGCTGACTTTCTCGTCGAGAGAAGACATTATTGAGAAAATTGATTTTTATTGGCTTAGTGAGACTCTCCTCCGATATAAGATTCAGGCGGAGAATGAAACTCTTGAGATTGTGATCAATTTTGGACAAGAAGGAGCCACTTACCCTCTCGAAACCGAAAAAACCCTGCTCGTCCGCTACCCATTTGTCGGAGAGCAAATCGTGCAAGAGAACGTCCAACTTGGTGGTCAAACTCTCTTGATTTTACGTTAACGAAAATGACTATTCAGACATGTCAACCATGTGAAGAGGGGGAATCCCTACGGTCGCGTGTTCGAATAGTTCTTTTCATTTCTTGCTAAATATACACGATATCTTCTTTCCTAGTCCCGTCTGGTAAATGGAGCACAACTCCTTTCGATTCCTGATTAAATTGACGCAAGGAGCCTTTTCTGAAAAATCTAAGTTAGAAATATGTCAAAAATGCCTGCGATAGAATAAAAGCATTCTACGACAGGCATTTACAACGATTGAAAAAGTTTTTTGATGAACCAATCGACGGACTAGTCTACTAAAATAGCTTCTAGAGCCTGATAAAGCTCCGGTAAATCACTCTTTAAGCGGATAAAGGTCCGGTCTTGACGTAAAAAGGTATTTTCAGTCCGTCCACGAAAGACCAATTCATCTGTGACGGTTCGCATCTCATAATCTAAGGTGATGCGCACACTCGATAGCTTTGTACAGCGGACTTGAATTTTGACCCAATCAGAAAACTTGGTCATCCCAAGATATCTGGCCTCCACCGATACAATCGGACAAAAGACTCCTGTATCTTCTAAGCGATCATAGGCCCAGCCAATTTGCTGAAAAAAATCAATCCGTGCTTCTTCCATCCAGCGAATATAATTGGAATGATGGGCAATCCGCATGCCATCCGTTTCGTAATATTGTACTTGATGCAAATAATCTTTCATAAGGAAAGTGCCTTCTTTTCTCTAGAATCTACTATCATCATAGCATCCCTTGAAAATCTTTGCAAGGATATCTAGAGTTATCTGACCTATTTTCTAGAAAATGGACTTTTGCTATCCTAGACCACTATTTTTTTGATATAATTTGGTCCAGAGGTACAAAATAATGAAAAAACTTGCATTTGATTCAAATCAATACTTAACACTCCAAAGAGACCACTTACGGGAACGGATTAATCAGTTTGACGGAAAGCTTTATCTAGAATTTGGTGGAAAGATGCTGGAAGACTTCCATGCTGCGCGAGTCCTTCCTGGTTATGAACCGGATAATAAGATCAAGCTGCTTCAAGAAATGAAAGAAGAAGTTGAAATCGTCATTGCTATCAATGCCAGCAATATCGAGCAGTCAAAAGCGCGTGGCGATTTGGGAATTTCCTATGACCAGGAAGTGCTCCGACTGATTGATACCTTTAAAGAGCTTGGAATCTATGTTGGATCTGTCGTGATTACCCAGTATGCCAATCAACCAGCTGCTGATTTGTTTCGATTCCAACTGGAAAAAAACGGCATTACGGCCTACTTCCACTATCCAATCAAAGGATATCCGACAGATATCGATCATATTATCTCTCCAGAAGGCATGGGCAAAAACGATTATATCCAGACTAGCCGAAATCTGATCGTTGTGACAGCACCTGGACCTGGATCTGGAAAACTTGCCACGTGTATGTCCAATATGTACCATGATCAATTAAATGGAATCAAGTCTGGATATGCTAAATTTGAAACCTTCCCTGTATGGAATCTTCCGCTCCACCATCCTGTCAATCTGGCCTATGAGGCAGCAACTGCTGACCTAGATGATGTCAATATGATTGATTCTTTCCACCTAGAAACGTACGGCCAAACGACCGTTAATTACAACCGAGATATTGAGATCTTTCCAGTTCTCAAATCCATGTTCGAACGGATTTTAGGAAGCTCCCCCTATCAATCCCCGACTGATATGGGAGTCAACATGGTGGGCTTCTCCATTGTAGATGATGAAGCTGCACGTGAGGCATCCAAACAAGAAATCATCCGTCGCTACTATCAGACTCTCGTGGATTTTAAGGCTGAAAAAGTTTCTGAGTCGGCCGTCAAAAAGATTGAACTCCTCATGAACTCCATCGGGGTTCACCCCCTAGACCGGAAGGTGACCGTCAAGGCCCGGACGAAAGAAGAGGAGACCGGTCATCCTGCTTTAGCCTTGGAATTGCCTTCTGGTGAAATTGTCACCGGAAAAACCTCTGATTTGTTTGGACCAACCGCTGCTGTTCTGATCAACGCGATTAAGCAACTCGCACACATTGATAAGGAAACCCACCTTATTAGTCCAGATTATGTAAAACCGATTCAATCCTTAAAAATTCACCACTTAGGAAGCCATAATCCTCGACTCCATTCCAATGAAATCTTGATAGCGTTAGCGATTACTGCCATGGACAATGAGCAGGCCCAAAAAGCCATGGACCAACTCAGCTCCTTGAAAGGAAGCGAGGTACACTCCACAGTGACCCTTCCTGAAGAGGATAAAAATGTCCTTCGCAAGCTCGGGATCCATGTCACCTTTGATCCAGTATATGAGCAAGAAAAACTCTATCGCCGCTAAATCTTCAAACAAAAACTAAACAAACACAATGAAACCACGAAGCTTCCAGGAACTTCGTGGTTTTCTGTTTCTTACCTCTGATAAGATTCTTCCCCTTTTTCTTATCCAGAATAGAGATCAAACGGAGAATTTCCTTCTTCACTTGAAAGGGCTTATTCTGCAACATCTATCTGTAGCCACATGCCATCAAAAGATTGGTCCATGCGTGAACGACGATATGATGAAGGCTAGAAAAGGAAATTCCAAAAATAATTCTGTCTACTGGGGAGCCTTCTCTTGTCTGATTTGGCGTAACTCTTGTCGTAAGGATGAATATTGCTCCTTTTTCAGGTGGACCCCCTTTGTAGCTACAATTTGGCTAGACACTCGGTTGGCGAAGTCAAGGGCGTCTGCTATCTCTAAATCAGACTGCCTAGCTGCTAGGAAGGCTCCCACATGGCTATCGCCAGCGCCCACTGTATCAGCGATTTGAGCAGGATACCCAGGAGCATGGTACCAGTTTCCATCATAAGCAAGGGCTCCCTTTTCACCTAAGGTCACGATAACCAACTGACCTGTCTGAGCAAACAGGCTTTTAGCCGCTTCTTTCACAGAAGATTCATTGGAAAAAGAAAGAGCTTCTGCTTCATTCACATGCAAAATAGGATGGAGGTCATAAATCGCTAGTAAACGATCCTGTGGAATGAAGAGGCCCCGTGGTCCTGGCGCAAAAATAACTTGTCCCTGTAGACGCCCAACTGCTTGAACCAATTCGAGTCCTGTCGGCTCCTCAACTTCCAATCCGCACACATAAATATAAGAAAAGGTCTCGTCTACCAGCTCATCTATCCAAGACGATTGAAAGGTATACTCGACGCCATGGTCAGATAAAAAGGTCCTTTCTCCATCCGACTCGATAAAGCAGTAGCAACAGCCATTATTCCCCTCTAACTGGATACGACTCTTGATTCCAAGCTTTTCCAGCTCGCTTTGGACATACTTTCCATAGACACCTTGACCAAGAGGTGAAAGAAATTCGTATTCTCCAGTTAGATGATGCAGGATATTGACAACATTAAAGGCACATCCTCCTAAAGACCACAGTTGATGATCTAGGTGAGCATCGCCTTCCCGACTTGGGAGACGATCCAGATAAATCATGACGTCACAGACAGTCGAACCAATGACCAAACTTCGCTTCATAATATTCTCTTTTCTACAGATTTCATTTTCTATTATACCAAAAAATAGGAGTATCTGGTTTCGATTCATTCCTGACTTCACTTATCATGAGATAAATAAAGGCCACTATCCGTCCTTCAAGTCCAACTACTGCCTTGCTGATTCTTATCCATAAACGGGAAAAAACAGGAGTTCCGTTTAGAAATCCTGTTTTTTTCGTTTATTCACCCCTATTTTCTAAATAAGCAGCAATGGAAGCCACATCCTTATCGCCACGTCCAGATAGGTTTACGATGAGGATCTTATCTTTTTCTAAGGTTGGAGCTAGTTTAATAGCTTGGGCTAGTGCATGGGAACTCTCGATTGCTGGAATGATCCCTTCTGTCTTACTTAAGAGCAAGAGGGCCTCTACTGCTTCATCATCCGTCGCAGCAAGATAGGTCACCCGTCCATTTTCCTTAAAGAAAGCATGCTCTGGACCGACACCAGGGTAGTCTAAACCAGCAGAGATCGAGTAGACAGGTGCGACTTGTCCATCCTCTTGGAAGACGGCAAAAGTCTTCATGCCATCGACAACCCCAATCGTTCCTTTCGTCATCGTAGCAGCATGTAAATCTGTATCAAGTCCTTTTCCAGCTGCCTCCACACCAATTAACTGAACTTGAGGATCCTTTACATACTCAGAGAAAGCACCAATCGCATTGGACCCTCCACCTACACAGGCAATGACAGCATCTGGGAGACGCCCTTCTTTTTCCAGGATTTGTCTACGTGACTCAACGGAAATGACTTTTTGGAATTCATGGACAATGGTCGGATAGGGATGAGGTCCAACTGCTGAACCCAGGACATAAAAAGCATCCAAGTCTGACATCCAAGCGCCAAAAGCTGCATCCACAGCATCTTTAAGGGTCTTGGTCCCTGTTTGAACCGCATGGACAGTCGCTCCCATCATTTCCATCCGAAAGACATTCAAGCGTTGGCGTTCGACATCCTCCGCCCCCATATAGATGTCACAGGCCATCCCAAACTTGGCAGCTGCAGCTGCGGTAGCCACTCCATGCTGGCCAGCGCCTGTTTCTGCCAGGACACGGGTTTTCCCCATCCGTTTTGCAAGCAGGATTTGACCTAATACATTATTCAGCTTATGAGACCCTAAGTGATTCAAATCTTCTCGTTTAAGATAAATCTTGGCTCCACCAAGGTGATCCGTCAAACTTTCTGCAAAATACAATGGAGTTTCTCGACCAGAATAATCCTTTAGATAATGATGGTACTCGGCCAAAAACTCCGGATCCTCTTTATACCTTTCAAACGTTCTTTCTAACTCATCTAATAATTCTTGAATTGGTTCTGGTACAAACGACCCACCAAATTGTCCAAAATATCCTTTTTGCTCTGCCATATGCTGTCTCCTTTCCCCAATCAGCTTTAAGCGAATGAAAAAGCCCACGCATAGAAAATCTACGCGAGGGCGCTAATCACAAAGTCATAACACGGTACCACCTCGTTGGATCCTTCACAACAGAATCCACTCATCCCTGTCTATCAACAGGATGCACGGTAAGGGGTGCCAACCGGAAGCTTATGTATTTGCTCCAAACTACTATCAGCCCATTTCCTAAAAGCATTGCCACTGTCTCACAATAACCGACAGCTCCCTGAAGACATTACTAGAAGTACTTCTTCTGATAAATCCATTATAAAATATGTTCCTCCGAAAATCAATCTCATTTTAAATCAATTTTCCTCTCTATTCAATCTTATAAACTATAACTCACTATAAACTCTAGCTATGGCGTCTAGACCGATTGACAGTATATTCATGTAGACTTCTTACCCTTCCGATACACGCTTAAAGGTTGAGGAGGTCATTGACAAATCCTTTGCTTTACGTGTGAAACTAATTTTGATATACTACTGATGCAAGAGTTTTTAAATTCATCCCGTGAGATGAGAAAGACGAGTCATTCACAGGCTTTTTGTTGCAAACTTTTGCCGCTAAAAAAAGGGGCTTTTTTTGTGCCCAAAAGAGAGGTTTAAAATTGGAAAAGAACACATCTGCTGATTTGATCCTAGACGTGGATCAAAGTCCTTCTTTTGGTAAAGGGATCTTGCTGAGCTTCCAACATGTCTTTGCTATGTTTGGAGCCACTATTCTCGTACCGCTACAACTTGGAATGCCTGTTTCTGTTGCTTTATTTGCTTCTGGGATTGGAACCTTGATCTACATGATTTGCACAGGTTTTCGCGTCCCTGTCTATCTAGGCTCCTCCTTTGCCTTTATTACAGCCATGGCATTAGCCATGAAGGAAATGAACGGCGATGTTTCAGCTGCTCAAACTGGCGTGGTCCTTGTTGGCTTGATTTATGTTTTGGTCGCTCTTTCCGTCAAATTTATCGGAACCAAGTGGATCGATGCCCTTCTTCCACCGATTGTAATCGGACCTATGATTATTGTCATTGGTCTTGGTCTTGCTAATTCAGCTGTAAGCAATGCAGGTCTAGTGGCAGATGGTGGTTGGAAGGCTCCTGCTGTTGCTTTAGTAACGTTTTTGATTGCCGCTGTCGTCAATACCAAAGGAACGGGTCTCTTTAAAATCATCCCCTTTCTCTTTGCTATTATCGGTGGCTATATCGCGGCTCTTTTGTTCGGATTGGTTGACTTTCAACCAGTCCTTGATGCGAACTGGTTTGAAATTCCTAACTTCTATCTTCCTTTTAGTACGGGTGGTGTTTTCAAACAGTATGATCTCTACTTCGGACCAGAAACAATTGCTATCTTACCTATAGCGATCGTAACCATTTCAGAACATATCGGTGATCATACAGTGTTGAGCCAAATTTGTGGCCGCCCTTTCCTGAAAAATCCTGGTCTCGACCGGACCTTGATGGGGGATGGGATTGCAACAGCCGTTTCCGCTTTTATTGGTGGTCCGGCCAATACAACCTACGGAGAAAATACTGGAGTCGTAGCTATGACCCGTATTGCTTCTGTCTCTGTGATTCGAAATGCTGCGATCATAGCCATTCTCTTGAGCTTTTTAGGCAAGTTCACAGCACTTATCCAAACTGTCCCTAAGCCAGTCCTCGGTGGGATGTCCATCCTGCTCTACGGTGTCATTGCAAGCAATGGCTTGAAGGTCCTCATCAAGGAACACGTTGATTTTGGGCAAATCAGAAATCTCATCATCGCAAGTGCCATGTTGGTCCTTGGAATCGGTGGAGCTGTTTTGCCACTGGGTCCTGTAACCCTATCTGGTACGGCTCTCTCAGCCCTTACAGGAATCTTGCTAAACTTGCTTCTTCCTAAAGAAACGAAAGCAAGCTAATAAAAAACAAGCAGCCTTACAACCTAACAAAAAGACGCGGTGAATCCTCTTCATCGCGTCTTCTCTTGCTTTTATAAGCAACTATTTACCAGTATTTCGGGCCCCTGCCCATTCTGGTAAAGGGGAAGCTAGGATAAACAGACATCCTAAAGGGACGAACGTACACCTAGTTCTTTCTCAACCATAAGGTCTACAATACTTTCACTTGTGATAGGGATTTAGAGTAGCCTCCCATACAGAATCTTATCACTTGCATGGAATGATCGGTTTTGGAAGCTGAAGCCTACTAATTGAAATGAGTGTGGAAAACACTTCATAAGCTCAGTCATAAAAATATAGGATATAGGACCTAAATTTCTCGTCTTTCAGATGGCTATCGTACGTTTAGCCCGATTATGTAACCGCTACTGTCTAAAAACTTGCTACTACCACTTGCTAGTAGTTCCTACTGGATGATTTCTTGATTGAAAGAGAGGAAGAGTGATCTTGAATCAAATATTCCTCCTTTCCTTTGCGGTACCTCTTGCTTAGCAAATCGCTCTCATGTCACGTGCTCATCAGAAACGATTTGAAGCTGATTGGGATGCTTTCAAGAACTGCACAAAGTATCGTTTCCGTTTTTCATCCTTTCTATTGTGCATCTCTTTTCTTCCCTTTCATTATGACATAGTTTCGATTTTTTTGCAAGCGATTACACAATCTTTGAAGTGTAATTTTGATATCGCTCTATTCCTAAGGGTTCAAGGAAACGTGGACATGGTCATAATGATTGGCAGTGATACTTCCTCTATCTGGCATCGGATTCCAAGTATTGGCTGGTCCATAGATACTTGGGTAAGGTGAATAAAAGCGCTGCTTCCAGATGATATAGGAAATTCCCTTGCTTTGCATTTGTTGAATGGCGTATTGGGCGATTTGATCTCCTAAAGCTGAGCTTGTAGGCACCATGAAATCAAGAGCCAGGCCTTTTCCATGGTCTTGATCGCCAGCTCGATATCCTCCTATATTGCTCAATCCAAATGCTGCAGCTACTTCGTTTTTAAAGGCAATTGTCTGTGGCTGAAGCCCTTCATTAGAGCCTGTATTTGTAAGCGACAAGGAAGCAACCTCGACAGAAGTAGACAAGTTATTGGACCTCCTGCTGCCACCCCCACTCGTGCTCGATTGGTTTGTGGTGGAAGGTGTCGAGTTCGTTGGACTGCTAGTTTGCTGAACTGGATCTTGCGATGACTGTTGAGCAGCTGGTGTCGTCGTATGCTCTTGAATATCTTCCTCCTTTTGGGAGGAATTTGATGGCGTTCCTTCTGCTTCCTTGGAGGAGGCCATTTCTTCCTGGATAGTTTCTTTCTCTTGGCTGTCGATTGGTTGGGTTAGATCTTCAACAGAATGTGTCTGCTCCCCTACTTGAATCTCATTTTTTTCCAAATCAGCCGAAACAACTGTTGGCTCAGCATTTGCCTGAGGTGTTTCAACCTCAATCGCTGTAACTTGCTCTTTTTCGTCCACTTTGGTCCGCAAGACTGTTTCGGGATAGATCAAGTCTAGATTGGTCACATCATTTAAGTTGGCCAGGACCTGCATGTCAATGCCAAGTGCTTCTGCTATCGTACTTAAGGTGTCGCCGTATCGAATAGTATAGACCTTGCCTTCGTTCTTTTCTTGGATATCCGCTTTAATCTCGTCCACTGAGCGGGCCGTCCAATTCATTTCTACTTCGTCAGCCTGTACCTTCATCATCGCCAAAGAGGCCATCGAAAGAGTAAGTGTTGAGAATAAGAGGATTTTTTTATTTTTCTTCTTCATGTTTAGATACATCCTTTTCGTTATGATAGTTCTCATCCTATCATAATTTTCGGATAATAAAAGCACTAACTAATGATTTTATCAACTTGTAGTCTTGCTGTAATCTTCTGACACAATCGTTATAAAATAGTAATCTGACACATCCTCGTGAGACCGATTGATGAGAAGGGAAGGACATGAGAGGGGGGAAGGATTGTAGCAAGAGAGCAAAAGAGAGTGGCACAGTTGAATAGGGCTGTAAAAACTGATGAAATCAGCCTAGTAGAGCCCACTCAACCACTGCGTCTTCTTCGACCATCCAAAAACAAAAAAGAGGCTAGGACTTTTGTCCCAGCCTCTTACACTATAGCATGTGAAGCTCCATACTAAGGATGACTGACAATGACCTCCAGGTCCTGACCGCTCATCATCCAGTTCGTCACATCACTAGGAAGGATAAAGTGGTCTCCTTTTCTAAGTAGATAGCTTACTCCGTCCACTACTATCTCTCCCTGCCCATTCAGGATACTGTAGAGACTATAGTCGACAGTCTTCACAAAGTCAACACGGCCATTGATCTGCCACTTATAAACGGCAAAAAAGTCATTGGCCACAAGGAGGGTCGATTCCAAATCATCGGCATGCAGGCTTACAGGACGGCTATTCGCTGGCTGACCAATGGTTAAGACATCGATAGACTGATCGATATGGAGATCTCGAAGATGTCCTTGGTCGTCCTTGCGATCAAAATCATAGACACGGTAGGTCGTATCACTCGATTGCTGGGTCTCTAAGATGAGAATTCCAGAGCCAATCGCGTGCATGGTCCCGCTCGGCACGTAGAAAAAGTCTCCAGCTTTGACCTTCACCTTGGTCAGGAGTTGCTCCCAATTTCCCTCTTGGATGAGCTGGCGAAGTTCTTCCTTTGACTGGGCATTGTGCCCATAGATAATTTCCGCTCCTTCATCCGCTGCGATGATATACCAGCACTCGGTCTTTCCTAACTCACCTTCATGAGATAGTCCGTAGTCATCGTCCGGATGCACTTGGACACTAAGCCAGTCATTGGCATCGAGAATTTTGGTCAGGAGTGGAAAAACTGGAGATGTGCTATTGCCAAAGAGCTCCCGGTGTTCTGCATAGAGCTTATCTAGTCCTTGTCCACTAAAGCGACCGTTTTTGATGGTGGAAACGCCATTTGGATGAGCTGAAATAGCCCAGTACTCCCCTACCTTATCAGAGGGGATGTCATAGCCAAAGGCGTCCCGTAATTTAGTTCCGCCCCAGATTTTTTCCTGCATAACGGACTGTAAAAAAAGTGGTTCTGCCATGATTTTTTCCTTTCTTATTCTCTCCTTATCGGAAATTCAATCTTCAAATCCATTTTTCTGACTGACTTCTTTAAACCAGTAGCCAGATTTTTTGATCACCCGTTCTTGGGTCTCTAGGTTAAGCTCGATGAGTCCGTAACGGTTTTTATAGCTATTGAGCCAGGACCAGCAGTCGATGAAGGTCCAGAGCAGGTAGCCTTTACAGTTGGCCCCATCAGCAATCGCACGATGTAACTCTCGCAGATGGTCCTTGATAAAGTCGATGCGGTAATCGTCTTGGATAAAGCCGTCTTTTCGGAATCTCTCTTCACCTTCTACACCCATCCCATTTTCAGTTAAGAACCAGTCAATATTGCCATAGTTTTCCTTGATATTTTGGGCAATATCATACAGCCCTTGCTCGTAAATTTCCCATCCTCGATGGGGATTAATTTTTCTACCGGGCATGGTATAAGGCTCATAGAAGTGCTCCGGCAAGAGCGGACTATCTGGGTGCTTGGCAAAACGTGGTGCCATGACACGAAGGGGCTGATAATAGTTGACTCCCAAAAAGTCAACCGTATTCTCCCGAATCAAAGAGAGTTGCTCCTCTGTCGTTTCCGGCAAGAGGTTTTCTGCCTTCAAGATCTCCACAAGCTCTTCTGGATAATGGCCTAGTACGGATGGATCGAGGAAGGATTGAGCTTGCACCAAATCGGCTATGCGAGCAGCCTTGACATCCGCTGGGTGTTGGCTGCGTGGATAAGCCGGTGTCAGATTGAGGACGATACCAATTTTATACTCTGGGTTGACCTCGTGGCATGCTTGAACAGCTAGACTACTAGCCAATTGTGTATGATAGGCTACCTTTGTGGCCGCTACTGCATCGACCTTATGAGGATAATGTGCATCATAGAAGTAGCCAAACTCGACTGGAACAATCGGTTCATTAAAGGTAATCCACTGGTCGACCAGATCCCCAAATTGCTCGAAGCAAAAACGAGCATAATCTGCATAGGCATAGGCCGTATCTAAGCTTTCCCAGCCTTCCTGTTCTTTCTGAAGGGCATAGGGCAGGTCAAAATGGTAGAGATTGACCATGAGTTGAATCCCTTTAGATCGAATTTGCTCAAAAACCCTGCGGTAAAAGTCTACTCCAGTTTGATTGACTGGACCACGACCCTGCGGGAAAATCCGTGACCATTGGATAGAAGTCCGAAAAATCGTATGACCTGTCTCCACCAGTAGGTCGATGTCTTTTTCCCAATGTTGGTAAAAAGTCGATGTTTCTTCTGGCCCAATTCCATTGTGAAACCGATGGGGCTCTTGGGAGTACCAATAATCCCAAAGATTATCTCCTTTTCCATCCCCTGCTTGACGGCCTTCTGTCTGTGGTCCAGACGTTGAAGACCCCCACTTAAAGTCTTTTGGAAATTGCAACATATCGTCACCTCGTATTGTTTCTTGCCCTGATTGTACCTCATTTTAAAGAGAAAAAACAGAACCTATTTATTCCAATTTCTCCGCTTTTTATAGGAGAAATCAAAGCATAGGCTCTGTCTTTCATTTGGTTAATCCTTCTGTTGACGATAGGTCTTGGGTGACTTCCCACAAAGCTTGCGAAATACTTTATAGAAGTAACCAACATTACTGTACCCTACTGCATAACAAATATCTTCGATGCTGTCATTGGTTGAAAGCAACAACTGCTGGGCTGCCTTTATCCGTTGTTTATTCAGTAATTCAGCAAAGGTTGAATTGGTTTCGCGCTTGATCAACTGTCCTAGATAAACTGGATTGATAAAGAGTTCTTGACTCATGTCCTTGAGGGAAAGGTCCTTTTGGTAATCCTTTCCAATAATCTCCAAAACCTTGGCAACGTTTTCGTTCATCCGATATTGGGTAAAGACATCTGTCAGTTTATGACGGATGTAATCGAGCAGATTGACAAAACTATCTGATCCTTCGATGTCCTTAACAATACGGGTCATATCCTCTGATTTTAGATGCTCAAATAAATGATAGACATCCATCACAAACTGGATAAACAATTGTTTGGTGATGCTGACAGACGGTGTATTGTTCAACACAACCTCTTCTAACATGTCTAACTCTTCTAAAATCTGCTGGAGATTGCCTTGGACGATGACACGATACATGGGTTCATAGTATTGAAAGAGAGGGTCCGTTTCTTGGAGATTTAAGGTTCCGTAAAAGAGCACCTTTTCCAGGTGATCTTGAAAACGGGCCATGGTCTCCTTGTAAGGAGGAGTAAACGGTGTTTGGTACAGACTTTCTTCTTCCTTGGTAGAAAGATAGAGAGAGAGAGATTTGCCAAATAATGGATAAGGAGTCGAGACCAAGCCAGTCGGCTGACTGCTGGCCCCTAACCACAGGCTTCCTTTTCCGTCTACTAATTCTGCAATGACCTCCTCTGATGTATCCAGCTTAAAGATTTGTTTCAAACGGTCATTGGAGGCTTGATCAAATTGCTGAGATAGCTTTTCCAGGATATTCCCCAGCTCCACCTTGTCCACTGGCTTGACTAGATAATCTGCTACTTGGAGATTGAGGGCTGCCTTGACATATTCAAACTCTTGGTAACCAGACAAGATGATAAAAGCAAGACTTGGATTAATCTCCTTCATCTCCGCAATCATCTCAAGGCCATTCATACCCGGCATATTGACATCTGTGATGACCAGGTGGACAGAATGTTGTTTGAGATACTCTAAGGCTGTTTCGGCATCATTTGCAGTAGCCACCACCTTCATCTTCCAATTTTCAAATGGGATGAGCACCTTGAGACCTTCTGTGATCATAAACTCATCATCAACTAATAATACATTGTACATACTTACTCGGTATCCTTAATTTCAATCATATAGGTCACTCCATGATCTTCTACTGAATCAACCTGAATGCTGTAGCGATCCCCAAAAAAGAGGAGAAAACGTTCATGGATATTAATAATTCCGATGGACTTGCGCTGTTCTTTTTCTTCAGTAGTTTGAACGGTCCTTGAAGACAAGATTTGTCGAATTTCATTCAACTTCTCAGCAGACATCCCTCGACCATTGTCCTGGATTCGTATCTGAATGGTGTCTTTAACCTTCATCGCTTTGACACTGATGACATTGTCATTTCTACGGTAGTCAACTCCATGAGCAAAATAATTCTCGATTAAGGGTTGAATCGTAAACTTGGGTAGCGTCAGATTATCCAGTGATGGATCAATTTTAAACCCATAAGCGACGGATTTCGGATGACGAATCATGCAAAGATAGCTGTATTTCCGACAAAATTCTAATTCTTGCTTGAGCGTTGTTTTTGACTCATCTGAAATGTTGTTTCGTAAGAGACTACTAAATTCATAAATAATATCGGCTAATTCTTCTTGCTTTTCCATAACAGCATACATCCGGATAAATTCCAGTGTATTGTACATAAAATGAGGATCAATCTGCGCCTGGAGAGCTCGCATATTGGCATCCTTTTGACTGATTTGAAGCTGGTAGATATCGTGGATATTTTTTTCTAAATTATCCAGCATGGTATTGGTGTTATTGGCGATGAGTAAGAGCTCCTGCTCTTTAGACTCTGTGTTGATCCGCCGATCACTGTCTCCTTGACCGATCGTTTGGATAGTCTCCACCAAATCACTAACCTGAAGTTGGTAGTTTCGAAAGACCCCCCGAAGGATGAAATAAAGACTAATCGTTAGGATGAGGCTCAGTCCAATAACAAACACAGTATTGGAAATCGTTGTTCCAATCCGATAACTATCTGGAATAGCCACTTCAACCACATATCCATGGGTGGTTTCCTGCTTCAGCCAAGCAGCTCCTTTCCCTTCACCAAAAGTCATCATCGTTTTTCCATAGGGGGAAGAAATCTTCACTAAAACAGGGGTTCTATGACGGATATTATCAATCGCTTTTTCAAAAAATTTCTTCGAAACCGTCATATAAACCGTCCCGATATGATTGGCTGTAAAAGGATCATTCAAGGGAATAGCAAAGGCACTATCCGAAGGTCGAAACTGATCAGCCTCAACCTGTTTGCCCCCTTGTTTCATTCGTGTGGAGACAAAGGCAGTTGTATAATCTTGAAGCGTCAGATCAAAACCTTCCACAAAGTCATTTTGCAAGTAAATGGAGGAAACATTTTCATGAATAGAAACCTCTACAATCCCCAACAAATTGCTCGCCAATCGCCAGGTGGCATAATCTCCTGGAGACAAGGTGAAGTATTTATAGAGCCCTTCTAACTTGGCCTGGTTACCTGCTAATTCTTGCGTGAAGCGGACACCTTGTTGGTAGTAGTTTTCTACTTCATCCGCCACTCTTGTAGAAACGCGCTGAGCAATGGAAGTTGCTTCCTGATCATTAGACTGCCAGGAAGCATAAGAAATGAGTAAGGCTACAAATCCTACGATGACAAACATGGCCACCGCATAGACTTTTAAAAGACTGTCTAACCAGATTTTTTTCATGGCTCAGCTACAATACTAGAAGAAACCACCTGATAAACTGGCTCCAGCAAATCACTAATAAAGAAGTGCCAAGCTCCTATAAAGACGAAAAAGACCAAGGCAGGTGCAAGATAAAGAATCATGAGAACGATGGCTGCTCCAATGAGTATCTTAAACATGGACAAGAGACTCAAAAACATGCCAATAAAAGAAAGTTTGAGGCTATTGAAATAGGACATGTCAAAGTAAACTTGTAGCTTCAGGTAAACAGCGTAACCAAGCGGAATAATCACTGCAAAAACGAGATTAAAGATCGTTACCAAAACAGTTAAAATGGATTGGGGCACCTGAATAATCAAGTAAATCCCGTAAAGAAAGGCCGATTCGGTCACAAAAAAAGTATAGAAAATTTGATTGGAGCGAACAAAGTTTTCCTTAAATAAAGTCCACGCTTCTGTCCACTTGTACTGCTTATAGTTGTAGCGATACTGGGCAAACAAGGTCATTAAGACACTTCCAGCTGGGGCAATCCCAAGCACCAGTCCACCACATAAAGCTAGGACTAGAAAAATCCCTGAGGCCAACATGGCCATAAATACTCTTTGAAAGATAAAGTCAATCAATTTTCCCATTGTGAACTCCTTCTCTTTGATTATGATAATGCTTTCATTATACCACTTTTTTTCGTAAAGTAACTCATTTAAACAAGTTTTCTTGAGTAGCTTGATGTATTTTTCTTCTACCTGACGTAGGTTCAAAAAACGTCATCAGAAAGAAGATTTTGTTTTGCGTGAGCATTTCTATGAGGCTCTTTCCCATCATTGGATGACTCTTTGAAATGAGAATGAGAGTGGGACAGAAATCGGTCATTCCTTAGAATTCGATTTCGTCGTCCCACCTCTTCCTCGTCCCACCTCCGCACAATTGAGTCGAGCTGTAAAAGCGGATGAAAACAGCCTAGTAGAGCCTACTCAACCACTGCGTCTTGCTCGACAATCCAAAAACAATTGAGAGGCTAGGACTTTTGTCCCAGCCTCATCATCTCTTATTTTTTAGATGCTAAGAATTCATCGTATTGTTTTTGCATTTCTTTCAACACTTTGTCGTATGCACCTTCAGATTTTAGTTTTTCCATCAATTTTGGAATTTCAACTTCAGGGTCAACTGTACCGGTGTTGATCGCACGGTCAAATTGTTGCATTGTGTTGGTCACTGCAGTAATTTCAGATTTAACAGGTTCAGTATTGAAGATGAAGCCAAGTGCTGGTGATTCAGTTGCTTCAGCCAATTCTTTCTTAGAATCTGCAATTTGTTGGTCTGTTACATTTTCGTTGATGTAAAGAATCCAGTTGTTACCGGTGTTCCAACCTGACATATGAGTGTTACCGTTGTATGGTTCAAGAACTTTAACACGGTTTTCTGTGTCTTTAATCTTTTCCCAGTTTGTTCCTTCTGGACCATATACCAATCCATTCAACAATTCAGGGTTTGTATTGATTTCGTTCAATACTGCCATTGCTTTTTCTTTGTTCTTAGAGTTGTTTGAGATGACAAAGTTCGCAACTTGAGTAGTTTGGTTTTTCTTGATGAATTTTGTGATTGGTTTGATTTCAATCTTACGGTTTGCGACGCGAGAAAGTAAGCTGTTACCATAGTCAGCAGGACCGACAGTTTCTTCACGAACCAACCATGTATCGCTGTTGTGGTCATAAGAAGTATCGCTGGTTGCTACGTCTTTTGGAATGTATCCTTTTTCGTAGAAGCTATGGATCGTCTTCAAGTGCTGTACAAAACGTGGTACTTCGTAACGGTTTACAATCTTCGTTGTATCCCCTTCAAGGTCGATAACAAATGGAAGACCGTTCGCAACTGGGTAGTCAAAGTTATCGGAAGGAATGTAGTTTTTACCGATAGCAAATGGAACAACGTTTGGATCTTTTTCTTTGATTTGTTTCAAAACTGGTTCCAATGTTTCGTATGAAGTCACTCCAGAAATGTCAATGCCATATTTTTCCAAAAGTGGACCATTGAAAGCGAAGTTTTGTGAAGAAGCTACGTTTGCTGCAACTGGTACTGCATAAATCTTACCGTTGACAGTGTTTCCTTTGATGTAAGCAGGGTCAAGAGCTTCATAAAGAGCTTTCCCTTCTTTCTTATAAAGATCTGTCAAGTCAGCATATGCACCTTTTTGTGCTGTCACAACATAGTTATCTGCAAAGGCAATGTCGTAGTTTTCACCAGATGAAGTGATAACAGACATTTTTTGACTGTAATCTCCCCAACCGAGGTATTCGATTTCAAGTTTAGCTTGAACTTTTTCCTCAAGGATTTTATTTGCATTGGCCAAGAGTGTATCTAGATTGTCAGGAGCATCCCCGATTTGATACATCTTAAGGGTCGTTACACCATCACTCTTAGATGATGAACCACTACCACACGCTGCTAGTCCTGCAACTGCGAGCGCACTTGCTGCAAATAGAGCTACTTTTTTCCACTTTTTCATATGAAAAACTCCTTTAAATAATTTTTTTATTGTTTACTGAGTAAGTGTGTTGGACAGTGTACATACGTCCGGGCATACAGGGCAAGATCCTATTCTTTTACCCCTCCAATTGTCAAACCTTTTACAAAATACCGTTGGAAGAATGGGTAGAGGAGGGCTATTGGTAAAGTCGCCACAACGACCATGGCCATCCGACCTGTTTCTTTTGGAAGGGCACTGACAGCTCCAGCGAGCTGGGAAGAAAGCCCTGAGGATTTTGCGATGTAATCCATATTCGATTGAATTTGCATCAACAGGTATTGAAGTGGGTATAGATTTGGATTCTTGATATAAAGAAGGGCATTGAACCAGTCGTTCCAGAAACCGAGTGCTGTAAAGAGACTGATTGTTGCGATACCAGGTAAGGCAAGTGGTAAACTGATTTGGAAGAAAATACGCGTTTCACTTGCCCCATCAATCCGAGCAGATTCCAAGATGGCTTCCGGAATGTTTCTCTTGAAGAAGGTCCGCATCAAGATAATGTTAAACGGAGAGAGTAACATTGGCACAATCAAGGCTGCAATCGTATTTCCGATATGTAGAAGCTGGGTGACGACGATGTAGCCTGGAACTAGCCCTGCATTAAAGAGCATGGTGATCAGAGCAAAAACAGTGAAAAATCGTTTGTACTTAAATGTTCTTCTCGAGATGGCGTAGGCATAAGTTGTTGTGATAAAGACGTTTGTCGCTGTCCCTACCACTGTCACAAACAAGGTAATAAAGAGCGAATTTAAAATTTTATCTTTAAAGTTTACCAAGAAGAGATAGCCATCTACACCAAATTTGGAAGGCCAGAAATTGAACCCTTGTGTTGCAATCACGGATTCATCCGTGATGGAAATCATGATAACAAAAATGAAGGGTAAAATACTTGAAAGCGCGATAATTCCAATTAAAATACTGAAGAAGAAATTGGCTGGTCTACTAAAAGCGTGGATACCAACGCTATCAATTTTTTTCTTTTTGATTTTTTTTGAAGCTTGCATTGGTTCCTCCTTCTAAAATAGAGCAGATTCTTTGTCAATTCGACGAACAATCAGGTTAGATGTCACCACCAGGATCAAACCGACAATGGATTGATAAAGTCCGGCAGCAGCTGACATGGAGATGTCCCCAGTATTGGCCAAACCGTTGTATACGTATACGTCAAGGACGTTGGTGACACTGTAGAGAGATCCTCCGCCTCCGTTACGGGTTACTGTATAGAAGAGACCAAAGTCTGCACGGAAAATATTTCCAACTGCTAAAATCGTAAGAACCGTAATCAGTGGTGCCAACTGAGGTAGGGTGATATTGCGAATCCTTTGCCACTTCGAAGCGCCATCCACGATAGCTGCTTCATAGTAGGTTGGGTCAATTCCCATGATGGTTGCATAGTAGAGGACACTGTTGTATCCAAGTCCTTTCCAGATCCCTATGAAGAGCAAGAGGACTGGCCAGATACCCAATGTCGTGTAAAAGTTAATTGGATCCTTGCCCATACTTTCTAAGATATGGTTGATCAATCCTTTATCGATATTCAAGAAAGCATCAACAAAGTAACTGATAATAACCCATGAGAGGAAGTATGGAAAGAGCATGGAAGTCTGAAAAACTTTTACCAACTTTTTCGAGCGCATCTCACTAAAGATTACCGCAATTGCAACCGCTGCAATCAAACCGAGCACGATAAATCCGAGGTTATAGAGCAAGGTGTTTCGCGTGATGATGTAGGCATCTTGTGAACTAAAGAGAAATCTGAAGTTATCCAATCCCACCCATTTACTATTCAGGACACTGGCCAGGAAACCATCCGGGTGAATGTGGAAATCTTGAAAGGCAACCGCATTACCGAAGACCGGGATATAGAAGAATAAGATCAACCATATCGCACCAGGCAGGACCATGAGCAGAAAGATAAAGTTTTCTCTAATGTTTTTTAAAACTTTATTCATAACATCTCCCTTTCTTTTGTTATGGTACCGTTTTCATGTTTTTATTATAAGGCTTTTCGCTATAAGAGATAAACTACAAATTATAGAAAAAATTCTACTTATTTCAAACACTAAATAAAATAAGTTAAAAAAAGATCTCAAGGAATCGTCTTGAGATCTTCCGATGGCTTGATTAGGTTGTATAAATGGTCGAAGCTGTCGCAATCGTATGCCACTGGTTGGCAGTTGTCGCTTGAAACTCCTGTTCTTTATAGAAATCTGTAAACGGTAGAATCTCTTCTTCTAGTTCTTCTAAACGCTCCACTTGACCGGAAGCATATTGTAGCAAGCGTTCTTGCGCCCGTTTGATCCGTTGCAAGAGTCCACCTAGACGAATGTCCACTGTATCAAGTCCAAAGACCTTATTTTCCTTGAGCCACTGCTGGCTAAAGAGCTGAACAAACCGCTCTACTGCTTCATAGATTATCGGTAGGTCTTGTCTTGCAATTTCTTCTAAGTCTGCCTTTCGGTTTTCTTGGTAGGCTGAGCGAATCTTCCCACCGATATCCGCCTTGAGAGACAGGACATGATTGAGCTGAGCCTGAGTTTCAAATAGATACTGGAAGTCCCCGGCTTTTGGACTAATTTGTTCTAGCGTCTGAGCGGCTCGAGCAAAATGTTGGGCATCTACTTCTGGACGAATATGCTCATCCAAAAGCGGGCAGAGAATATCTTGATAAAAAACATAGCGGTTAGGGTTAATCCCACTCAGATTTTCTGGTAGACCAGGCAAGCGATTGGCTAAGTCAATCTGCATAAAGTCATCAAAATCAAGCCCTGTCGTTATGGAAAAATGTTCGTAAATGCGGTCCAAATCATTGCGGTAGCTGAGTTCTGCCCAGATTTGCAAGCTTGGTAGGATAGAGAACTGGGCCGTTTCACCACCGTTGTCCCCCCAGCCCGTCACAATGACTTCCTTGATGCCGTTTTTGCGGCAGGCTTTATTGGCCTCAAGGGCAATCAGGCGACTAAAGTGATTATTGGGCGTAAAGCCAATCCACTTCCAAGCACCCCCTGCAAAAGCAAGGTCGTCGCTAATGGTGTGGTGATTGCTGAAGTTCCTGTTGTACTTTTCTTCGCTGTCTTGGTAGTAATCCCAATAAACCAGTGTCACTCGATCTTTCAAACGGTCTAGATAAGCCCTGGTTTCAGCAGGAATCTCAATTTCCCGATCATACTGGCCGTCAGAGGACATGAGCTTGAAGAACATATCGCTCCACATTTGACAGTGGAAACCGTATTTTTCAGCAATATCCAGCACGCGCTCCAAGTGTTGGCACATAAGAAGACTCCGGTCTACCACACCATTCAAGATCAGATAGCGACCAAGTCCTACCAAGTGAGCTTCGTCCATCCCGATATTGACCTTGCGGGTTTTGAGTTTAGACAAGGTGGCAAACATCCCATCAATCAGGTCATAGACCTTGTCTTCTCCGATCAGGAGAATATCCTCTACATCACGCAAGACCTGGACTTCCTTGACACCCCATTTGACGAAGGCCGATAAGTGAGCCAAGGTCTGGATACATGGGACGAAGTCCATGTCAAATTGAGCAGCATAATCTTCAATTTCTTGTAATTCAGCAGCTGTATAACGTCCTCTAAAATAGCCAAAGTAAGGCTGATTTTCGACTTCATACGTATCTTCCATATACAGTTCGAAGGTCGAGTAGCCCATAAGGGCTAAGACTTCAATCATTTTTTTAGCAGAAGATAGGTTTAAAACCGCATTACGCGAACAGTCTGCCATATAGGACAAGTGGTCATAAGCAGCAGTCTCTTGGATAGAGACAACTGTCTCGCCTGATTGGAGTGCTGCAGCTAGTAGGGCCAGTGCCCGGTACAGGCGATGAGGTTGATCATAAGCAACCTGGTAGTGGCCCTCTTGTCCTGTCACTCGGATCGATGATTGGGCTGTTGAAGAGACCTCAATCTCGACATCTCCTAAGGGCAACTGATGAGCTAAACGCTCCACTGCTTTTTCTTGTTTTTCTGTTAAGCCGATAAATGTGGCCATTCGTTTTCCTCCTGTAACCAATTGACGAGAGCGCCATATAAATTGGCATCTGCTTGATAGGTGCATGCTTGAATCCTTGGGGCAACGGTAAACTCATCATAGCGGTCCACATAGGATGAGACTGCTTCTTGGACTCCTGTAATAAAAGCTGGATTTTGGCTAATCGATCCTCCGATACAAATCTGATCTGGATCAAATAGGTACTGGATATTGAGGATTCCTTTTGCTAACTGTCGGTTCATGTGATCAATCGCCTCTTGACAGATGACATCTCCATCTGCAGCCGCCTGATAGATTTTTTTGCCGTTCCAATCTTCGGAGTGCTTTCTCGCCCGAACAGCTCGAACCAAACTCCCTGTTGAAGCCAGCAGGGACCAATTCCCCAAACTTTCTCCAGGCTCTGATAAGAGCATGTAACCAAACTCTCCTCCTAAACCATGACGCCCCCGATGTAAGCGTCCATTGAGAATAAGGGCCCCACCGATACCTGTCCCGACCACCACGCAAGCTGCATTGTCTAAGTCTGGCTGAGCGAGTAATTCGCTAAGCCCTACGCAATTGGCATCATTTTCTAAATGAATGGGAAAGGAATACTGGGCCAGCTTTTCGTACCAGGAAAAACCATGAATATAAGGAACCGCACTAATGCCACCAATCACTCCTGTATGGGGATCCACAGAGCCAGGCACGCTGATGCTTAAGCCCTCGTAGTCCTGAGATGTGAGAAGCAGATCAAGCCAGGTCAACAAGTCCTCCAAACAAGCAGGTGTTGGAATCGCTTGTCTACTAAGAACCTTTCCATTCCTGGTCATACTGGCAAATTTTACACCTGTTCCTCCGATATCAACTGTCGCAATCACCATTTCCTTTCCCTTTCTCTATTCATCGATCGCGCTGTCTCCCTCATGTGAGACTACGATCTCGCAATTCGTTCGGTTCGAATTTCCTGTGGTTGGATCCCTTCAGCTTCTGCTTCGATTGGTTCTTCTAAAAGGTTCAATAGGGATCCGTATTCAGCTCCAAAAGCTAGCCTTTCTTGACTCATATTGTAATAGCGTAGGACATAAGCTTCCTCATCTTCACTTACCTTATAAGCAGTTGGACAGAGCTGGTCGCATTCGAGTGCTGGGTGTTGTAGAGCTTGACCTTTTGCTGGAATGGTCCCTGTTTGTTTCGTGATTTGCAAGGATGTTAGCGGTGTTTGAAGAGCCTTGGCCCTGCGATAAGCCGCAAAGCGACTTTCTGATGTATGGCATTCCAGACTGTACTCCACTTCCACTTCCCTCAAGCATTGCGCCTCTGGCGTTGGGAAGTAGCCCCAGTCCCCTAGTTCACCTGTCGCCCGAAGCAAGGTAACAGCAATCGTATCATCTTCTAGGATTTCATATTCGTTGAGACCTTTATTGCCGACGGTAACCCCTTTTTTCTCATCATATAAACTAACAAAGGCTTGTTGGTGCTGAGGATTTTCAGGATTTTCCCAAACTGTGGCGGGTTGATTTGGCCGGGTGACTACCTCGTAGATGCTCTCAGAATCATTGGTCTTGCTTTGGTTATGGGTTTTAACCAAGAGACGGATGCGGTGGTCTTTGGCTGTATTGGTAAAGCGTGTCTTAAAGGAAAGCTGCGGGCTATCCGCAAAGACGGTCATTTCGGTCAATAAGGACATCGTGGTCAGCTCCTTGGAGCGTCCAGCAGTGCGCTTCATAAACTCAACAATGCCTTTTTGCTCTTGATCTAAGACTTCATCCGCACTGACTGGAATGGTCAGCTCATGTGTCAGTAACAATTTCACAAAACGAGCGTTGTTTTCAAGGACTCTTGTCCCTTTTAATTGGGCTAGGATTGGCTGTGTCCCTTTTGGTTGGAAATAAATATATTCATTTCCGATATCGCCCCGATCTTCAAATTGCAGGAAGTCTTCATATGCTTCTTGGGTCGTCTTATCGTAGACGGTCAGACCCTTGTCTACACTGACTGTGACAAAAGGCGTATCAATCACGCCGTTACGATAAAGACCAGGAGCCTCTGCTACTTGACCTTCCACGAGCTGATAGCTTTCCCATGAAAGGGGAGCTAGCTGGACTGGGAGGGTCACCCGTACTTGCCGTGCGATATAGGCATAGCGGAATTGATCTTTTGGCAGAGTGTATTGGAAGGAAGCTCCTAGGTCTTCGACCTTAGCTTCGACGAGCTGTCCGTCCAAATCCTTGACTACAAAGGCTGGAATTTCTAGATCAGCCATCCGTTGATAGGCTACTGTCGGATGAGCCTCCTTGAAATCACAGGTGGCAATGGCCACGTCCACTGTTGCGATACCTACCTTCTCATGAAGAGCTGTATTGACTACTGTAAAGAGGTGCTCACTCTCAGCTTGATGGCTATCGAGCTTGCCCTTCCATTCATCTAAGAGATTTTGCTTGACGAAGTGAGCGACTTGTCCTACCTTGGCAAAGCGGGTCTCCATTTCTCGGTGAACCTCATCTACACTACAGCCACAAATGCTATCGTGGGGGGCATTTTGAAGGAGGGTCTTCCAAGCATAAGTCAGTTGGTCCTTATAGTTTTTACCATTTGTTAGGATGGTCAAGGGTTCCACGACTTGTTCTAGCAGATTGCTCTTTTCTTGGAAGGCTTGCTTGAGGTAAATTCGGGAGGAAGAAGTATTGGCCAGCGTATACCAACCGTCTGTTTCTTGACTAGTTAGCTCCCCTTCTACCGTCGACAGATTATCCGGTAGGGCTGCTTGTACAGCCTGGATATACTCTTCAAACGAACTATGCACAAAGTTGATCTCAGGATACAATTCATTTGCAACACGAATGGCATCGCTCAGGTTCTTTTGAACAGGTTGGTGATCACATCCATTCATCAGCAGCCATTGATTGGTCGAAGCGTAAGCACGGACATCAGCTAGTTTTTGCTCCCAAAAGACGCGTGCCTCATCTATATCTACAGGAATTTCATTTCCATTACTGTACCAATTGGCAAAAAGAATCCCTAGGACTTGGCTCCCATCTGCTCCTTTCCAGAACATTTCAGAAAACTGGGAAGAAAACTGCTCGTCTTCCAGAACTTGATTGTCAAAGCCGATGGGCTTCACCCCACGACCAAAGGCCGCTACATCCAGTCCTGACTTTTTCAGTATCTGCGGAGCCTGTCCCATGTTCCCAAAGGTATCTGGAAAGTATCCAATTTGGGTGGACTTGCCCCATTTTTTACATTCCTGCTGACCGATCAAGGTGTTTCGCACATTGGCTTCACTGGAAATCAGGTAATCATCCTGGAGGATGTAAAACGGCCCAATCTTGAGCTTGCCTTGGTCGATATAATGCTGGAGTTTTTCCCGGTTTTCAGGTCGGATCTCCAAGTAGTCATCAAGTACAATCGTTTGTCCATCTAGGTGGAAGCTTTTGAAGTCTGGGTCATTTTCAAACAGGTCGAAGAGATCATCAAAGAGCTCCACTAATTGCATGCGATGTGCTTCAAAAGGCTGGTACCACTCACGATCCCAGTGGCTATGGGAAATGATATGTACGGTAATATTTTCCATTTTACACCTCGATTCGTAAATCATAATAATCTAAAACCAACTCACAAAACATCATATTGGCCCAAGAGAACCACTCCCGAGAAAACTTGGTCGGATCATCCACATGGAAGCTTTCGTGCATGACACCTGTCCCGCCATCACAGGCTACCAGAAGGTCCAAAATCCGTTTCTTCTCTTCCTTATCCTTGCTGGTCAAACCTTGAATAGACAGAGCGATCGGCCAGATATAGCGGTAGAAGGTATGGGAGCTCCCCAGACCTGACGCATACTTGCCTTCATAGTAATACGGATTTTCAGGACTCAGAATGGTTCGTCTAGTATTTTGATAGATTTCATCTTCTATGTCACAAAAGCCTAAGTAAGGAGCTGCTAAGAGACTAGGAACATTTGGGTCATCCATGATGCTGGCGTGCCCTAGGCCATCCACTTCAAAAGCGTAGACAACTTCTCCTTTGTTATTTTTGGTGTGGGCAAATTTCTCGATCCCCTCACGAATTTCTGCCTGCAGCCGCTTAGCTTGTGGGACAATGTCTAAAGCCCCTTCCAAGTCCAGAGTTTCAAAGAGCTCCGCCACATAGCCTAGGACCACTGTCGCAAACATATTGGACGGTACCAAGTAGCTATAGATACAAGCGTCATCACTCGGACGAAAGGCTGACCAGGTCATCCCTGTCACCGCAAAGTCTGGGCCAAATCCGTCGTTAACCAAGGTATCTTCTTGGCGATCCGTATCCCGGACAAAGCGGTATGGGGAGTTACTGTGGTCCTGCTCTACCTGCCAGAGGTGCAGGATTTCCTTTACTCCTTGAATGAAGGTCGCATCGAGATGGCTGGTCTCTCCGGTCTCTCTCCAGAGAAGGTAGGCTAACTGTAGGGGATAGCAAAGGGAATCCACTTCATACTTGCGCTCCCAAATCCAACCATTTAAGTCGGTATGGTCCGTCTCATGGTGACCATTCCAGTTTTCCTCGATATTAAATGAATTGGCATACGGATCCTTGAGAATCAAGGCCATTTGTCGCTTCACTAGACCTGCGATGGTCTTTCGCATTTCTGGATCTTCTTTAGCCACAAAGAGATAAGGCTTAAACTGGGCGGTCGAATCTCGCAACCACATGGCAGGGATATCTCCTGTCAAGACAAAGGTCGAGCCATCTTCTAGGACCTTGGCTGTATTGTCCAAAGTATCGGTATAGCAGCGTTCAAACACAGCTACCCAGTCAGGGTGGTCCTGAGCCATCTCAGCGATGCCATCCAGCCAGTTACGTACAATTGATGTTGAATAAGGCGCCATTTGCTTACTCCTTTTTAACGAATGATCATAGTTCAGTATTTAGTATAGGGTAAACCGCTTTCAAATCCTATACACAAACTAAAGTGCTTTCGATAGTATCTTTTTCGGCTACTGTTTTTCTGTCGAATCCATGATATAATCGAAATTAAGAAAGGGTTTTCACGGAGGTTCATATGAAAACAATCATTGAAAACATTGATACACGATACGGAACAGAAAATTCCCCCCACTTTTCCAATGGCAACGCCCTGCCTTATACAGGTTATCCTTTTGGAATGAATTATTTTGTTCCTCAGACAAGTCATACAGATGGGGCTTGGTTTTTCCATCCGACGACGCCAACTTTTCAAGGGATTCGCTTGACCCACCAGCCCAGTCCTTGGATTGGAGATTTTTCATGGTTGCTGGTCACACCAGTGATTGGAGAGATTTCACAGGCCGATATCCTCCATCGACAGTCCTCTTATCGACCAGAGGAGGCGACCTTTCAGCCTCATTATCTTAAAATAGATAGTCTACGCTATTCCCTTACTACTGAGCTGACCCCTACCTTGTATGGTGCTGTCATGCGTTGCCAATCACCTTCTCAAGAGCCCTTGCGACTTCTTCTCCACAGCAAGGCAGAGATCAGATTCACTCAAAAAGATAAGCGAACTATTTTACTTGAGTTAAAAGAAGAGACCCAAACTACAAAACAAGCTCTTGTCTTGCATGTGGCTTTAGCCTTTGATCAAGAGATTCAGTCCGTTCAATCCTTAGAAGAGGATTTCTCTCTTACTTTAGACAAGTCAAATGGGGAAGTCAAAATCGCCACTTCATTTATCTCATCTGATCAAGCCTTTCGAAACTTGCCATCTCACGATTTTGAACAGTCAAAAGAAAAGACCAAGGAGGCCTGGGAAAACTACCTGCATAGGCTAGAAATCGTCGATCAAGGAAAAGAAGACCGTCGCATGTTTGACCACGCCCTCTACCGCCTCTTCCTCTTTCCACAAACTTTTTATGAACGAGATGCAGATGGTCGGGAAATTCATTTTGATCTGAAACACCAAGCAGTCCGACCAGGAAAGGCTTTTACAAATACTGGCTTCTGGGATAGTTTCCGGACTAATTTCCCTCTCTTGGGACTCCTCGCTCCAGAAAAATACCGGGATATGCTAGAGGGATTTTATACCGTTTATCAAGAAACGGGCTATCTGCCCAAATGGCTGGCTCCGGATGAACGGGGCATGATGCCAGGCACCTTGATAGATGGAGTCATAGCAGATGGAGCTATCAAAGGCCTCATCCCGGACCTAGAAGAGGACTTCTTGACCGCTATGCTCCAAACCGCAACGAAGGCAGATCCAAAGGGAATCTATGGCCGTCACGGAGCAGCAGAATACCAGCATCTAGGTTACCTTCCTTCTAGCCACCATGAAAGTGTCAGTCATACCTTGGATTACTGCTACAGTGATTTTTGTATCGCAACACTCGCAGATCGGTTAGGGAAGCCTGACCTAGCCCAGGACTATTTCCAATCCGCTCAAAACTTTCGCCAACTATTTGACGCTGAACAGGGCTACATGCGGGCCAAAGACGAAAAAGGGAACTGGCGTCCAGAATTCTCTCCCTATAGTTGGGGGCTAGACTATGCCGAGTGTTCAGCCATCCAGAGCAGTCTTGGAGTCCTTCATGATATCGAGGGTCTCAAGGAGCTACTAGGAGGAGAAGAAAAATTTCTAGCCTATTTGACCAAACTTTGTAATGATCACCCGCGATTTGAGACGGGTGGCTATGGATTTGAGATACACGAAATGAGTGAGATGGCGGCCGCGAATTTTGGACAACTTGCCATCTCCAATCAACCAAGCTTTCACATCCCTTACCTCTTCCGCTATAGTCGCCATCCAGAGTTTACCAGCCTCCTTCTGAAAGGCATTCGTAGCCAGACCTTCCAAGCTGGCGTGGCAGCCTTTCCTGGTGACGAAGACAATGGCAGCATGGCTGCCTGGTATATTTGGAGTGTGCTAGGCTTTTATCCGACCTGCCCTGGTAAACCAGTCTATGATGTGGGGATTCCCGTCTTCAATCATATCCGTATCCGACTGGGACAGACAGGCCATTGGTTGGACATCCAAGCTCACCAAAATTACCCACACTTCTCCTTTGTAGACAAGGTCCTCTTAGACGGAGAGTCCGTTCACCAAATCTCACACAACCAATTATTGGAGAGTCGCCAGCTGGATTTCCACCTATCCTGGTTGCCTGCTTCTCACCGACCATCATAATCCAGTCTACCGGTTAGAAAGTAAGTCTATTAGAAGCATGAGTCGATCCAAATGCCCATATACAAAAAGGCCCCAAGTCTGGAAATCCAGTCTTGAGGCCTTTTCTAATCTTGTTCCATCAACCGACAATCCTTTTCATTTTTTGAAGAACTGATCTCCTAGGAAAAATGCCTGTCAGCTTTTTTAATTCTCTTTTTTTGCCAAATGGCTCATGGATAAGAAAGCCAATCCGATCAAGCCTACAATCGTCAAGAAGGCTACTGATTCTTGACCAGTCTTTGGTAACTCTTTCTTTGGTTTGTTCGGCTCTTTAGGAGTGGGTGGAACAGCATTTAATGTATTGGTAATGTCAAAGCCATTAATTGTCGTCCTATAGCCCGCTACCTCATCTTCCGTCACAGAGTATTGAATTTCTTTGCCAGTCTCATCTCTTTCTGGAAGATTTTCAAAGCGGTATTTCCAATCATCTGAGGCACCAATTTCGGTCACTTGGACTTCTTTTCCATTGGCATGAAGACGGACTGTAATCTTGGTTGGTCGTTTATCTACTTGATTTTGATCCACCCAAATCTTCCGTCCTTCGATCGTGCGTTGGCCTTGATAAACATTGGTAAAGTCTTTTTTGTCACTATCAAAGCGAACAGTAGAAGACTTGAGCCCTGCCTTATCTGTCGTCGTAACAGTCACAGCTACTTCTCCGCGATCATAGAGGTAACCTGTTTGATCCTCAGGAACGATTTCTTTAATAACATATTTTTTTGTTCCGGCAGCGAGGCCTGTCAAAGAAAAAGTCACTTTTCCATCGGCAGCGTTGGTCGTTGTCGTGACCGGAGTCGTACTTCCTTCAGGATAAAGACCGAATGTGAATTGACCCGCTTCTAGCGTTTGACCAAGTAGTTTCTTGTCTACTTGAATCGTCGCTTGCCCATTGTTTTCACCACTAATAACGACCGATGCATTTTGCAACACAACATAAGGTTCCAATGTTCGCTCACCTACAAAGTTTGTCGCCGTCCAGCCTAGACGGTTGTACACTTGGGTACCTGCTTCAACCCCTTCTGGAACAAGGGTTGAATATTCAATAAACATAGGCCAATTGTAGTTATCTCCAAATGGAATGGTAAATCCAGTGATGCCTCCTGCTTCATTTTTGGTAAATACAGCCTTAGAACTAAAATTATCGAGTACAGGTAAAGCTGTCAATTCATTCTCTGTCAAAACAGGAGTCGCTTGAGGAGCATAACGGACTGCTCGGAAACTTCCTTCTACCAGAGTTTGCCCCTGACGGAAGGTATCTGTGATCACCATCCCCCGCAACATATCCTGACGCGCATTGAGGATGATTCGCCATTTGACAATACGAGGATTCGTAGTATCTTGGTATCCGTATTTTACCTCATAATCAGCTAATCGATCACTAGTCGCCTCATAACGAAATGGGAAGACGCCACTACCAATCCGGATATTCACAGTTCCAGATTCTTTGACAACAGAGCGGTCAACTGTCACATCAAAGGACAGCAACATTTGCTTGTTCAAGGGACGACCTTCAAAAAAGTTCCCAAAGGTGACAGTCACAGTCCGACTGGAATTATTCAAAACGGCTGAACCAACAACATTTCCAGTTGTGTCATAGACATCGAAGGTTAAATTGGTCGCTGCAACCACTTCTTTTGGAAGTTCCAATACAAATGTATCCCCACTCTTGATGGTTTGACTATCTGGAAAGTTCACCGTATTGGACACTGTGAAGGTTTCTCCTAAGCCAACAGTGGTACTACTTGTGATGGGTTGTCCCGCCTTCGTTAAGCTAGTTTGGATCGTATATTGGTTTACTTCAGCTGCCTTTGCAACATCCGTCAAAGCCAAAAGTCCGATAACTCCTGCAACAAACAAGAAAAACTTAATTAATAAGTTTACTTTACTTTTCATGATGTTCTCCTTTCTAAAAGATTATACTATTAAGTACTAAAAATTTGCAAACGTTTTAGCGTTTTTTTATCGTTTTCGTACTCATTTTAAAAGGAGGTTGCTTTCATTGACTTGAATTCGTGTAACAACTGAGGTTCCATCTGCTCTTCTTGCCTTCATATAAAAATCAAGCAAGGATGATCCACTAAAGGCCAGTGTATCTACTGCAATCTCCTTAAGGGTTTCTCCACTCGCAAAAGAGATGTCTACCACTTGATCTAAATAGGCTACCCCATGTACACCGGTACCAGGCTCCGTAAGGAGCCGCACGACTTCGCTTTGGGATAGATTGTCTGTCCTTTTCACTTGAACAGTAACTGTTTGTCCGCCCACGACCTTATAACATTCTTGTCCAAATGCAAGCCCAGATGAGCTGGATCGTTGATGCATTACATCTGGCGCCTTATAAACTGCCCACTTGGATAAGATCGGAAGAGCTTGATAATCCAACAATATGAGTCGCAATCGTCTAGCTTGACGCACTTCCCCGACTAGTAAACGTTTAAAGCCAATGGTTTGTCCGGACAAATACTCTTGAAAGACGCCGTCTACTTCTACTTGCAAAGCAAAGCGAGCAACTCGTTGCCCTTGGGTCAAGTCTTCTCTTAATTCGATGGTATCGAAGACTTTCTCACACCCAAAGTCCATCTCAAGGATAAGGGGCTCCAGGTCATTCGGAGCTAGCCAATGACTCCTTACTTGCCCGTCCGTCAGTTCTTGAATCGGCTGACCTTTGAAAGAAACCCTTGCTCCCTGGGCCAAATCTGTAGCATATAATTCTTCTAGTGTTTGATGAAACTCCCGGAGGCGCTGGACATCTTCATCCGCTAGCAAGCCTTCCTTGTTCGGTGGGACATTGAGCAACAGTGGAGCTCCCCTCCCAACAGAATGAAGATAAATCTCTAGGAGATCTGCTAGACTCTTTGGTTCTTGTTGCTCATGATAAAACCAACCTGATCGGATAGACACGTCTGCTTCTCCTAGTGAGTAGATAGTGCCATCTGGATCCCCATGATTAAGGTAGGCAGGATCTGTGTGAAGACTTAGTTTTTCTGGACGTATCTTTTGCCATAAGGGGTCTCCAGCTTCACCCTTTTCATTTCCAATCCAGCGAATACTTGTGGCTTCCGTTGAAAAAATTAAGGCGTCTGGTTGATACTGAGCAATGGTAGAAAACCAAGCAGGATAATCATAGACCAGCTCCTCAGCCCCTTCTCCACGCGCACCATCCATCCAGATTTCGACGAACCGCCCTTTGTTTCCATATTGTGGATTGCTAAGAATTTCAACCAATTGTCGCTGATAATACTGGTTGTACTGGTCCTGGGTGTCGATATGGTACAGTGGGCTATGTGCATCCCAGGGGGATAGATAGATGCCCAGATCCATATCATACTTACTCGCAGACGCTGAGATTTCAGCCAGTAAGTCACCTTTTCCGCCCCTCCAAGGACTAGCCGCCACAGTATGATCCGTCCAACGAGAAGGATAGAGAACAAATCCGTCATGGTGTTTCACGACCATAATCACTCGCTGAAATCCCGTTTCTTTCAGAACCCTGATCCACTGATCTGTATCCAAGGCTGTTGGGCAAAATCGTGACGGATTTTCATTCCCATTTCCCCATTCTTGTTCATAATAGGTATTGATTCCAAAGTGAATAAAGGCTGCCAACTCATCTTGATGGTAGTCAAGCTGTGCTCTTGTCGGCCTTGGTCCTCCAAAAGGAATTTTTAGTTCATTCGTCATGGCTCCCCCTTTGCCAAAGTCGATATTCTGCGACCAGATGGTTGTCTTCTGATCGGACGATGATGCGATGAGCTTGTCCTGGTTGTAGGGCAGGCACTATTGTTTTGCTGGCATTATTGGTCATTTTGACTTGCAAATCTGTCTCCTTCCAATCCTCAGGTAAGGATAGGTCATACTGTCCTTCCTGCAGGTCTTGCTTGGTTCCTTGATACCATAATTCTACTTCTGTAGCATCCTTAGCGATGGCTTTTTTCGAAAATACTTGCAACTCAGATAGCGCGACGGGTTGCGTAAGCTGAGAAAAGACGACTCGGATCGCATAGGTCTTTACCTTATCAAACTGCAATTGGACGACCTGCCCGTCGTCTGACGGAACTGTTTTCAGATGCGCGACTTTTTTCCAATGGTCCTCGTTTAAATGATTTGCATCATCTAAACTTGGTTGTCCACCATCGTAATAGTCCACTCTGAGTGTATCCAAGGGCAAGGTACCGGTTTTCTCATGGAGATAGAGCGTGAGATTGTCCACAAAGACAGACGAAACTGTCCCTGCATCTCCAAAAAGAATCCCCGCGTAGGCTCTTTCCTCCCCGTGACAACTAGCCCAATAATGAGACGATTCTCTATGAGCGTCTGTCTGCCGGTCATTTAAGTACTGGGCCTCATGTCCTTCTTGCTCACTTGAAGCAAATGCCAATGGCAGGGTGGAACCTGTCCACTGATTGGAAATGACTTGGCCTAGATCCGCTTGATCGGTCACACGGACCTTTAGGACAGCCGGAACCAGACAGCCGTCCACGCGACCCTTGACCACAAAGCTTCCAACCTGCTCATATTGAGAAGGTAGGATGCTTTCCCAGTCCACCTTCGCTTGATCTGTCATGCCATTTGATAGGTAAACCCGAACAGTTTCAGGTAACCTTGGTGGCTCTTGGATGAGCGTGACGCAACTTTTTTCCTCTACAGCCTGGATACCAGATACCGTGACGATGGCCTGAGCTTGTGTGTGATTCTCCCTTATTTGACCGGAGATGAGGACATTCTGATAGTGTGAGAAGGTCTCTGGATTAGGAAGTTCCCATACAACTGGGTAGCGCTTGGGACTTCCCTCTACCATCTCAGCAATCACCGTATCAGGCAAATTGGGCATCTGACCGAGTTGGGTATACAGATGAACAGGCCGGACGCGTCGAATCGTTTTCTCCATCATAGCAGGCTCAATCTTCTTTTTAAGGGTGGTCTCTAATTCATCATAACGGGCATGGATTTCCACGTATCCAGCCTGACGTAGTTCCCATACTCCTTCTTGAACGACCAACCAGCCCTCGCCAGATACCTTCCACGTGACAGCTTGACTCGGGAGAACTTGTTGGTGACCATCGGGATAGTCCAAGTAACAAGTGACAAATACCTGCCGGTCTTCCCTCCATTCTCCCTCTTCTATATGAAGGGATAAACCAATCGGATCAGATGTCGATTGACTCACTTCCTCTTTCCCTATCCAAATCGTCCTGTCATCACTGACAAGCCCATCACTGCTAGCCCTTAGAGAAAGAAGGCCTTCCACTTCTCGACTCCCCAGAATCACTAGACCACGACCATTAAAGGCCTTGCGGTGCCAGCGACCATCTGCCTGTACTTGGTAACGCTCGCGACTAGCCTGTTCTCCATTGTCCACTCCAAGAATACGCCCCGGTCCATCCAGCTGAAAGTCTACTTTGTGCTGAGCTGTAGGGACCACTACACCTGCTTCATCTTCCACTTGAAAGTAGACATAGGAAAGGTCCTGTCCATCGGATTTCAACCTTTCTTGGTCCGTCAACAAACGAATGCGTGCAGGCTGACCTGCTGTCTGTACCATCTCTCGAGCGACTTCCTGACCGTCTTCATCTGTAGCTACAGCAACTAATTTGCCTGGAATAAAGGGCAGACGCCATTCTAGAAAAAGTTCTTCCTCCCGCTGTCCTTCTTGGTAAAAGAGTCCATTTGATCCTTTTTTTCGTACAAAACATTTCTTTCCTTGAGAGCGACCATTTAGAAACAGTTCTACATGGGAGGCATTGGAATAGACTCGTACTGGAATCTTCCCTTCCTCATCCGCAACCTGTGCCCGGCGTTCATCATCCTCCCAATTCCAATGGGGGAAGAGATGAACCATCGGATAATCTTCTACCGACCGCCATTGACTTTGATACAAAAAATAATCATTTTTGGGAATACCTGCAGTATCCACTAGACCAAAGTAAGAGCTTTTCACTGGCGTGTCATTTTGATTATGCCAAGGAGTGGGCTCGCCGATATAATCGTAGCCGGTCCAAATGAATTGTCCCGCATAACTCACCTGATCC
>NZ_KQ969506.1:264377-310871 GCF_001578875.1 Streptococcus sp. DD13 | reverse complement strand
CATGGAACACGGTCATTTCCATAGTCTGATTGTTCAAATCGACGGAGAGGGCGATTGTCGCCTATCCATTCCTCCTGAGGGCGGAAATAACTCCCCCGACTACGCGTCGCAGAGGATGTCTCAGATCCATACAAGAGCCAATCCGGGTGCTGGTGCCGAATATTTTCAAAATTGTCTTCCGCATAATTGAGTCCTACGGCATCTAAATGGGCAGCGATTTTCTCGTGACCTCCTTGTCCGTCTCCAAAACGAAAGGCATCCATCCCCATGGTCACATAGCGACTAGAATCCACTTCTTTAATCACAGATACTAAGCGTTGAACGCTTTCTAGAGAATGCGTATCACCATTTGCCTCACTGACTTCATTTCCGATAGACCACATAAAGATGGCAGGATTATTTCTTCCAGCTACTACCATTCTCCGAAGGTCAAAGTCCGACCAACTATCCCCGTCTCGGGCATCTGGATGAGTCGCTTTTTCTTCGAAAAACCGTCCATAGTCAAAGGTTTTCTTCCCACCATACCAGGTATCAAAAGCTTCTTCTTGAACCAACAAACCAAGTTGGGCCGCCCATTTCAAGGTCTGAGGACTAGCAGGATTGTGACTGGTCCGAATCGCATTGGCCCCCATCTCCTTCATCTGTTTCAGACGGAGATACTCTGCCTTTTCATTTTCCACTGCTCCCAAGGCCCCGTGATCGTGGTGCAGACAGACCCCATGGATCTTCAAAGAGCGACCATTTAGAAAGAAGCCCTCATCAGCAGTCCAATCCATATAACGATAGCCAAAGCGATCTGTTCGTTCGGAGAGAAGTTGTCCGTCGCGATAAAGTCGGGTAACCAAACTGTATAAAACCGGTGTTTGATCCGCTACATCCCACAAGTCCGGATGGAAGACGAGTAAATCTTGTTCAAAAAGACAGGACCTATTTGCCCCTACCGTTTTTGCAACTGTAGTCTGACCGTTAGCCACGACCTTCCCTCTCGCATCAAGAATAAACTGCTCTATATACACCGATGGTTCGACCGCCCCTCGATTCACGACTTCCGTCACTAGTCGGGTCTTGACAAGACCCTCTTGCTCCTTTTCCAGATCAGGACTGGTAATTGTAATCCCCATCTCTGGAATGTGCACAAGGTCCTCGACCAATAAGTAGACATCGCGATAAATCCCACTTCCTGAGTACCAGCGGCTGCTGGGTTGCTGATTTTCTACATAAACCACCAGCTGTTCAGCCTGGCCATCGTTGCGCAGATAAGCTGAAATATCATATGAAAACCCTGTATAACCACTGGGATAGTGACCAACCAGCTGGCCATTCACAAAGACCTTGGCATTCATGTAAACCCCATCAAAGCAAATTCGAGTGGTCCTTTGTGAAGCATCCGTATCCAGTAAAAAGCTCGTCCGATACCAGGCTGTCCCTCCATTGAGCTGACCTGCTTCATTTTGAGCAGGTGAGTGGGGATCAAAATCATTAAAGATACTCCAATCATGAGGGAGACTGATGGCTTGCCAATCTGCTGCCCGAAAATCCGGCGACAAAGCTCTTTCCTGATCCACTGTCTGACTAAAATACCAATCCTTCTTCAGTTCTCTTCTTCCCTGTAAACGTCTCATATTCCGTCTCCTTTTCACTTCACTATACCAAAAAAAGAAAGCGTTCTCAACGCTTTCTTTTTCATTTCCTAAAATGACTCTTATTCTTCTATAATTTGTAGAAAAGCCCTTTCTACTGAAGATCCCTTGCCTTATAGACGGACCGACCGTCTAAGTAGGTCTCGACTAGCTCAAAGTCATCATTTAAGACTAGGAAGTCAGCCGCTAAACCTGCTTTAATCTGACCGCATCGATCCTCTATCCCAACCGACTTAGCTGGTTGAAGACTAGCCATCCGTATAGCTTCTTCCGGGCTGGCCAATCCCCACTTAATAATGTTCTTAACACCATCTTTGAGTTGCAAGATAGAGCCTGCCAGATTCCCTCCATGGACGAGTCGAGCTGTTCCTTCAGCAACGGTCACCGGTAATTCTCCAAGCATATAGTCCCCATCAGGCAATCCCCCTGCGCGCATGCAGTCGGTAATAAGGGCGATTTCAGCCTTCCCTTTTTGCCTAGCTAGGACCTGACAAGCCTTGGGGTCTACGTGATGCCCATCGCAAATCAACTCCGCAGTCGTCCCTGGTAGACTATACATAGCCCCTACAACCCCTAACTCTCGGTGAGTCATATTGCGCATGCAATTATAAGCGTGGACCCAGACCGAAGCACCAGCTTCAACGGCTTCGACAGCCTGATCGTAGGTGGCATTGGAATGACCAATCGCAACGACAACTCCCTCATCTGTCACTTTCCGAATAAAGTCCCTGGCTCCTTCTCGTTCGGGGGCTAGGGCGATTTTTTTGATCAAATGACCAGAAGCTTCCTGCCACGAGGCGAACTCTTCCAAGGACGGGTCCCGCATATATTTCTCATTTTGGGCCCCCTTGTACTCCTCCGAAAAATACGGACCTTCCAGATAGATTCCTTGAATTTTAGCACCGGTTTCTTGACCAGCAAAATCACCAATCGTCTTACAAACCGCTTCAAAATGGGCAGCGGTATCTGTCAAAGTGGTCGGTAAAAAACTGGTTACCCCGGTCGATAGCAGGCCACGACTCATGGTTTCTAGCCCATCTTGCTGATTATCCATGACATCTGCTCCCGCATAACCATGGATATGAGTGTCCACATAGCCTGGTGCGATCTGGTAAGAGCTATAGTCTAGTACCTGAGCTCCATCTGGTATGTCTTTTCGATAGGCACCAAACTTCCCATCCTTGACTTCCAAATAGCCTCCCTTTTGGACAGAATAGGGAAAATAAAAGGTCTTAGCCTTAATGTACACTACCATGCTATCCCCTCGATTCTAGTCTAGTTCCTTCCCAGCTTCTTGGTCTACAATTACGTAAACACGAGGATGACCTTGCAGGGCACTTGCTGGCACGTCTTCGGTCACCTGACCACGAAGCATAGCCTTCACAGCATTGGCCTTATTTGCCCCATAGGCCATGATGACAATGGTTTTTGCCGCTAAGATATTGGCAATCCCCATAGAAATGGCTTGCTTCGGTACTTCCTCTTCATTCGCAAAGAAGCGAGCGTTGGCATGAATCGTCGACGGCGTCAAATCCACCACATGTGTCAACGATTCAAAACTGGTTCCCGGTTCATTAAAACCAATGTGCCCATTATCTCCAATCCCTAAAATCTGAAAATCAACTGGATTTTCAGCAATCAATTGATTGTACTCCCGAACTTCCTTATCTAAATCAGCCGCTAAGCCATTTGGAAGGTAAGAATGTTTAAACGGTTTGTGCGAAAAGAGATGCTCCTCCATAAATGTGACATAGGATTGAGAGCTTTCCTTGCCCAAACCTACATACTCATCCAAGTTAACCGAGATGATGTCTGAGAAATCCAGATCACTAGCAACAATTTGCTTGTAGAATTCAATCGGTGTCGACCCTGTCGCTAGTCCCAGAGTTTTTGCTCCATTCGCCAACGATTCCCGTAAGATCGCAACTGCTTTTTCTGCTCCTTCGATCTGGTTCTTTACTTTGATAACTTCCATGATTTCCTCCTTGTATTGGTATATACCAATCATAGACCTTTTGATGGTTTTTGTCAAGATTTCTACCAAAACCAACTAAAGGTGTTTTTCACCTTTTTATAGAAAAGGCATCCTTCTCTATACGAGACAGACCCATCCATCCAACCTCCCCTTCAGACCCATAGGGTCAAAATCTAATTTCCTCTTTTGTAGACAAATCGAATCTGATACTCCTTTGTCTGTCCTGGATGGAGCCTGGTGTCTCCCCATTCTGGATGGTGGATCGCGTCTGGAGCAAACTGGGCTTCGAGAGCCAGTCCCTGGTGTTTCTGACAAGCTTTTCCCTGATCTCTTGTAAAGTAGGTCAGCTCTTCAGGATCGTTTAAACTATAGACGACTAAAGCTGATCGATCCGAATACACTTCTATTTGGTCCCCACTCTCCCGCTCGCAAAGGACTGCAATCGGGGTCCTTGCGTCTTCTCCTACTATAAAGGCATGGTCCAGTCCCCCCATTTCACCAAGAGCCGGTCCAAGATCTCTTGCTTGTCCAAAGTCAAACGCCGTGCCACTGATTGGGATCCGTCTCCCTGTCGGAATTAAGTCTTGATCCACTTCCAAGTACTCTTGAGACCGGATCTTCAAGCTGTGAGTCTCCAAGTCCTGACGCTCACTCAGGTTAAAATACACATGGTTCGTCGGATTAAACAAGGTTTCTTTCGTTGCATCTCTAGCTGTAAAGGTCAGAGTCAGTTGAGTTGTTTCATCCAGCTCGTAAGTCACCAAGACCCAAAGGTCCCCTGGAAAGCCATCCACAGCTTCTTTAGCGTGATAGGAAAAGGTGAGCCTCGCAAGGGAAGGAAGGAGTTCTGTCTCTACTTTCCAGACTTGAGTGTGAAATCCTTCTGGCCCTCCGTGCAAGCAATGCCCCTTCTGATTACAAGGCAATTGAAGACTTGTCCCATCTAGATCAATTCGTCCCTCCTTGATGCGCCCAGCGACTCGTCCCACTACTTGACCTGCACATAAGTGGCTCCTTAGATAATCAGACGGACGTTCTAGACCCAGTATGCATTCCTTTTCACGCCCCTCCTGGTCCTTGACTGTAAAAGACTGCCAGGTCGCCCCAAGACTCAAGAAACGTGCGCAGGTTCCTTGGTCATTGATGAGCATGATTTGCTCGATGTCTTGATCTCCAATGGTTTCGACGATTTGTCTCTTAATCTGCATGCTATCCCTCACTTTCTTTTGTGTTTTTTCTAGTTCTAAACTAGCAAACTTGTCCGCACAAAACCAGTCTTTCTTTTAGTCATCTGCTACACAAATTATGGAAAATCTAAGGCTAGGAAAAGGAAACACAAAAAAACTTCTAGCCCTGCTACCCAGAAAAGAGCTAAAAGTTTGTTAGAAAGTATGTTAATTAGAAGATAAGGACCTTCTCATCTAGAGTACGGGCATCTGTTCATGCATTCATGCGAATCACCAAAGATCGTGATCAATGGGCATCTCCATTCCAGATTGAATTTTTCACGATGACATAATCGACATGCCGAAGATCCGAGACTTTTTGCCCTCCAGCATACGAAATGGCGCTTTGGAGATCTTGTTCCATTTCGATAAGGGTATCTTGAATAGGGCCTTTCACAGGAAGAAGGATTTTTTTCCCTTCGACATTCTTGTAGGCCCCTTTTTGGTACTGAGAAGCGGAGCCATAGTATTCTTTAAAGAGTTCCCCATCAACTTCGACTACTTCTCCAGGACTTTCCAGATGACCTGCAAACAATGAGCCTACCATGACCATACTCGCTCCGAAACGGATTGATTTAGCTATATCCCCATGAGTTCGAATCCCACCATCTGCTATGATGGGCTTTTTAGCAGCTTTGGCACACCAACGAAGAGCAGCCAGTTGCCAGCCCCCTGTCCCAAAACCTGTCTTGACTTTGGTGATACAAACCTTTCCGGGTCCGATTCCTACCTTGGTCGCATCAGCCCCAGCATTTTCCAACTCTCGGACAGCTTCAGGTGTTCCGACATTTCCTGCAATCACAAAAGTCTCTGGCAGCTGCTCTTTAATATGACGGATCATAGATATGACACTATCCGCATGTCCATGTGCGATATCAATTGTGATAAATTCTGGTGCATCCGCCTTTAAGGACCGTACAAAATCATATTCATAGTCCTTAACCCCAACGGAAATGGAGGCAATCAAACCCTGCTGATGCATCCGCTGGATAAAAGGAATCCGTCCTTCTTCATCAAAGCGGTGCATGATGTAAAAATAACCTTCCTTAGCCAAGCGCTCCGCTAGATCCTCATCCAAAATGGTCTGCATGTTAGCTGGAACAACTGGCAGTTTAAATTGATAGTTGCCCAAAGTCACTCGCGTATCGGCTTCTGAACGGCTCTTTAGCACGCATTTGTTGGGGATGAGCTGGATATCTTCATAATCAAAAATGGGAAATTCATTTAACATTTCTGTTCTCTTTTCTATATGGATTACCTACCTATGCTGACGCATCGCTTAGCCCTGGGCCATTCCATGGATTATTATAGCAATAGTTTGGTTTTTAGTCAATATTTATTGTTTTTTTGTTAAGATATTCGTGTTTTGTAGATATAAACGATGTATAATAACCGATTAGTTCGTATTTCTTAAAACTATTTCATTATGGCCTTTCGGATACATTCTCCTTTTCTTCTATTTCCGAAGTCTTGATGCGATAGGCATCCTATAGAGCTGTAACCGGATCTATTCTAAGAGAGATGAAACGAGTTTGAGTTTCCAAGGAAGGACATAAAAACGAGTGCTTAAACCACTTCAGATAGAGGGGGTTACTTCCTGATTCTTAGGAAAATTCCGACCTTTTGTTCTCAACTTTTTTCGTGCCTCCATCCACTCACTTCTCTGTATCCCTACAGTCAATTTTTGTATTTCTACCTTCTTTACGGTACAATAAATGGGATCTTACAAAACGAATATGAAGAGGAATTCTTGGATGAAAACAGGACTCACACACGCTCAAGTCGCAGAGAAAATTCGACAAGGAAGAACCAATGCGGTGATATCGGACACTGAAAACTCCGTCATCGATATTGTCAAACGAAATACCTTTACTTTTTTTAACCTTATTTTTTTGATGATTGCCCTTTTATTGGCTATCGTCCAAGCTTGGAACCAGCTCACTTTTTTACCGATTATTATCATCAACACGGTCATTGGGATTTACCAAGAAATTCGGGCTAAGCAGATTCTTGATGAAATGAATCTCTTACACGCCTCCCATACCACCGTGATCCGGGAGGGGGAAAAGCAGTCCATTCCGTCCGATGAGTTGGTGGAAGGAGACCTCATCTTCTTAAAATCTGGCAATCAAATCCCTGCAGATGCGCGTGTCCTTGATGGTCAGATTGCTGTAAACGAGGCCTTACTGACAGGTGAAGCGGACGAAATCGAAAAAGGCATGGGAGCAAACCTCCTATCCGGTAGCTTTGTCGTCTCTGGACAGGCCTACGCAGTCTTAGAGAAAGTCGGAGCAGACTCCTATATCTCTCAACTATCTCTCGAAGCAAAAGCGATGGATGTCGGAGAACAGTCCGAGATTTTAAAATCCCTCAATAAGGTGCTGAAATACGTCAGCATCGTCGTGATTCCCATCGGTCTCATCCTTTTTAGCCAAAACTTCTTTTTTAACCAACATAATCTGCAATCGAGTGTTGTGTCGGCCGTCTCTGCCATTATCGGGATGATTCCGGAAGGACTCTATTTATTGACAACCCTTGCCTTGGTCATGGGAAGTGTCAAGCTAGCACGTCAGCAGGTCATGCTTCACAATATGAAGAGCATCGAGTCTCTCGCCCATGTCGACACCCTTTGCGTCGACAAGACAGGGACCATCACAGAACCTACCATGCAAGTCCAGCGGATTATCCCAAGTCGAGAACAGCCACTTTCTACCAGTGAACTCGAAAGTCTCCTCGCTCGCTATGTCGGGGCTAGTCAAGATGACAATGAAACCATGAAGGCCTTAGAGCGATTTGTCCTTGAAAACGACCTCTCCTTTAAACCATTTCCTGTGAAAAAAGTTCTCCCCTTCTCTTCTTCCGTGAAATTTGGTGGCATTCATTTCTCTGACGGAGTTTATTTATTAGGGGCACCAGAATTTGTGTTAGGACCAGCTTACAAAGAGGCCCTTCCCGACTTTCAAGAAGAGCTGACATCTGGAAATCGGGTCCTTGCCTTGGCCCGACACAGCACTCACGAACTCAGTCTTCCCTTACAGGGCAGTGTGACGCCACTCGCTTATCTCGTCCTTGCCAATCCCATCCGCGAAAATGCCGTTCGAACCTTTGCATACTTTGCAGAGCAGGATGTGACCATCAAGGTCATCTCAGGAGACAATCCAGAGACCGTATCTAAAGTGGCTAGCCAAGCAGGGATCCAAGATGCAACATCCTATGTGGACGCGAGTGAATTGCAATCAGAAGCTGACTTTGATCAAGCAATCGAGAAATACACTGTATTTGGTCGGGTCACACCGGAACAAAAGCGGCTGCTGGTGCAGGCCTTGCATCGTGCCGACCGTACGGTTGCCATGACAGGAGATGGCGTCAATGACATCCTGGCTATGAAAGAGGCTGACTGTTCCATCGCCATGGCCTCTGGTAGTGAGGCTGCGACTCAAGTAGCTCAAGTCGTCCTTTTAGACAATGACTTTGACCGCATGACAGATGTTCTCCATGAAGGCCGTCGGGTAGTCAACAATGTCCAACGTTCTGCTATTCTTTTCCTCAATAAGAATATCTTTTCCATGATTTTGGCTATTATTTCCATGACCTTCTTCATCAGCTATCCCATTAAGGCTTCTCAACTTTCACTCATATCCGCCTTTACGATTGGGATTCCGGGCTTCCTCCTTTCATTGGAAGTAAACACCAAGCGGATCCGAAAAAACTTTATACGACAGGTCATGATGAAGGCTTTTCCTGCAAGTCTGACGTCTATCGCGACCGTTCTAACGGTCATGCTCGCAGGCAAGCTCTTTCACATCAGTTCTGACCAAGTTTCCTCAGCAGGTGTCATTCTCATGGCTGTGGTCGGTTTTATGATCATGATTGAGATTAGCTTACCAATGAATTCTTTTAAATGGGGAGTTGTCTTGATCAACCTGATTGGAATCCTCATAGCAGGTCTGTTGATGCCCCGTCTTTTCTCCCTATCAAGCCTATCCCTAGGCGTCCTATTGTTGGTGGCTGCCCTCTCTGTCCTTGCATTCTTTATCTATCAAGTACTGGATAAAGCAGTGATGCGATGGAATCGCCGCCATTCATAAAAAAGAGAGTAAGACAGAAATCGGTCATTCCTTAGAAGTCGATTTGGTCGTCCCACCTCCGCACAGTTGAGTAGGGCTGTAAAAGCGGATGAAATCAGCGGAGTAGAGCCCACTCAACCACTGCGTCTTGCTCGACAATCCAAAACAATTGAGAGGCTAGGACTTTTGTCCTAGCCTCTTTTTGACACATGCGAAGAGTCCTTTTCAATCGAGTCCTGTCCGACTACTCTTTCTTTTCCTACTCAAGATAGAGTCTTTTGATAATGCCTCTTAGCTCGATAGGCTGAAGCTAACTTCCCTAGACCCTTGAAAAAGTGACCATTTACGATGTGTAAGATAGCGGTGACCATTGCTTGGTCTATGCGGTCTCCTGTCATCTTGGCAAGCGCTCGAAAAGGCATATTGTACAAAAAAAGTAGATTTAAATCAGGGATCCCTTTTCTCTCCGCCTTTTGAAGACGTCGGTCCAAAAGATGATAGACCCTTCTTGCTATCCAACTTTTGGCATATTGCATTTTAAGCAAAGGATCATTCAAGCCTAGATCTCGGCCTTTCGCGATCCCTTCGATCGGAAGTTCATGGCCTAATAAAACTGCAAATTCCTGATCTGATCCTTCTTCCACATGACCACTCCAATAGGATGGAAGGTTTTCTTGGCTAGGATACCGGTCTGTCGTCCCTTTTCGGTTGACTTCAGCAGATAAGGACAATTCCTCGACATTTGCTCCGACATACAGCTGGTACAAGCCCTCTTCTACTTCAAATGCCCCCGTTTCAACATTGAAATAACGGAAAGTCCACTCGTCAAATGGAATCTGGACGCGCTTGCTTTCACCTGCTTTTAGGAAAACTTTTTGGAAGCCTTTTAATTCCAAGGATGGACGGTATATCTTGGAATCTTTTTTTCCGACATAAAATTGGACGACTTCAGCTCCTGCAACATCCCCTGTATTCGTAAGAGAAAGCTCGATACCATCTGCTTTCACCTGCAAGTCATGATAGGTGAAGTGACTGTAAGATAAACCAAAACCAAAAGGATACTTAACCGCTCGCTCTACGCTGGTAAAATAGCGATAGCCAACATACAAGGCTTCTCGGTAGTAGGAATACAAGCCTTTAGCAGGAAAATCACGTGAGGATGGAATGTCTGATAAAGCATACGGATAGCTTTCACTTAGTCTGCCAGATGGATTCGCACGTCCGGTTAGGACATCTAAGAGCGCTGTGGCTCCTGCTTCTCCGGAAAGATAGCCATGAACCACTGCATCCACCTGCTCATCCCAAGATAGATCGAGTACAGAACCTGCAGAAAGCACGACAACAATTTTCTTCTCCAGTTTGACAAGCGCTTCTACCAATTGCAATTGATTTTTCGGAAGAGACAAATGACTGCGGTCCAAGCCTTCACTTTCACTGATTTCATCTAAACCTAGGTATAAAAGAAGAGTGTCCGCTTGTTTTGCAAGGCGAACTGCTTCATCGATCAGTCCTTCATCCGGCCGATCCGTCCGCTGGTAACCACTGGCAAATCCTACAAACTGAAGAGGATAATCCTGAATAGCACTCAAGGTGTTTTCAAGGTTCTTTGCCTGGATCAAGGAAGACCCTGCCCCTTGGTAACGGGGATGTTGGGCAAATTCTCCAATCAGGGCGACACGTTCACCCTTGGACAAGGGCAATGCCTTTTCTTCATTTTTCAAGAGGACAATGCTTTCTCTAGCGGCTTTTCGAGCCAAGTCATGTTGTTTGCTAGGATCAATTGGCTGACGGTCTACCACCGCAAGCTCGAAAACCACATCCAACAGTTCATCCACGCGCTGATCCAAGAGCTCTTCCTGCAAGTAGCCTGATTGGACAGCATCTACAATTTCCTTTTGTCCGATGGACTTGGTCCCAGGCATCTCTAAGTGGCTCCCGCTTGCTACACCTTTTACATGGTCATTGGAGCCTCCCCAGTCTGATACGACAAGGCCATCAAAGCCCCACTCATCTCGCAAAATATCTTGAAGGAGCTTCTTGTCTTCATTCGCATAGACACCATTGATCAAATTATAAGAGCTCATGAGGGCTTTGGGATGACCTTCTTTTACTGCTATTTCAAAGCCAGTCAGATACAGCTCCCGTAACGTCCGCTCATCAACAATCGAATCGGAAGCCATTCGGCGCAGTTCCTGACTATTCACCGCAAAATGCTTTGGTGTTGCCGCAATACCTTGTGATTGGATGCCACGAACCATTGCTGCAGCCATCTTCCCAGATTGATAGGGATCCTCTGAATAATATTCAAAGTTTCGCCCACATAGGGGACTCCGTTTGATATTTAGACCTGGACCAAGCACCATCTGGACACCAAGACTTCTTGCTTCTGCCCCAAGGGCGCTCCCGACTTCTTCAACTAATTCCGGATCCCAACTATTCGCCAATGTCGCTGCTGTCGGAAAGCAGGTCGCCGGGATAGACGCATTCAATCCGAGATGATCTCCATCCCCTTCCTGTTTTCGAATCCCGTGGGGACCATCTGATAGAAAGATAGATGGGATTCCCTTTTCAGGGATATCTTTCGTTTCCCAGACGGATTTCCCTGACATGAGCGCAGCCTTTTCCTCCAGCGTCAATGTGTCAATGATATGCTTGTGCTTCATTTTTTATCTCCCAATTCTTTTATCCTGCTATAAGATCTATTTCTAGCTCATCCATTCTCCTATCAAATAGCTCCTCTATCTCATAATGACAAATTTCATCATGGGATAGTTGATCACCACTTGTACTACAATATTGATGACATTGGCCAACATTTGCGCAATCCCAAGTCCGAACCCACAGGATTGGAAGATAGCCGTCGTATAAGGGGGCAACACAATCGATAAAACCCCAGCTACAAGAACCGTTAGAATATACCAATGAAGGGTTTTTCTGAAATCGTTTTGAGCGCCAAATACGAGTGTTCGTTGCACAATATAGTTCACTATTTGTGCACAAATATAGGCTAATAAGAAGGACAAGAAACCATTTAGTCCTCCGCTTTTGACATCATACTGAAAGATAAACCAGTTAAAACTCTGATGGGCAAAGCGGGTAAATAGAAAGTTCGAAGCCAGCCAAAGAACACAAAAATTGGTAATCGTTGCGACATTTGATAAAATATTAAATTTAATAAACTCCCATAAGTCTGGATGTTTTTCGATCCATTCTTTCATACCCTTCTCCTTTAAAAAGAGACAAGGAGGAAAACTCCTCCCTATCCTAATTTGCTACTTTTTTCTTTCTGAACTGTTTTTTCTGCTTTTCTAGCTGTTGATTTGATTAAGCCAAAGGCTGTCAAGGCAACTAGAAGTAGATTCACCACGATCAAGATCACTAACCACCATTTTGTCTTCGGTGAATAAAGGTCAAAGGCTGCTGAGTGAGCGACGGTGTACAAGATATTCTTGCTTGCTTTGCGTAAGGCCGCTTGACCTTCTTCTGTTCCAGTTGACTTTTCAGATGGAAGAGCCCCTAGAGTAGAGAGCATCAAGTCACCACCAGCACGAATAGCCTGATCAGAACTCATATAAGAACCTGGCATAAAGTAGTCCGTGATGACCATTCCTTTAAAGCCCCATTCATCGCGCAAGACAGTTTGTAACAAAGCTTTATTACCACCAGCCCAAAGAGTCCCTAAGCGGTTAAAGGCGGACATAATAGCTGTTGAACCACCATCTTTTACAGGAATTTCAAATGCTTTAAGGTAAATTTCACGGATGGCTTGTTCATTCGCCCAAGTGGCCACACCGATCCGGTTGTCTTCTTGATCATTCAAGGCAAAGTGTTTGGTATAGGTATAAACGCCATTTTTAAGTGCGGCTTGAGACAAAGCTGAAGCCATTTTACCAGAAATCGTTGGATCTTCAGAATAGTACTCAAAGTTTCGACCAGAGAATGGTGAACGGTGGATGTTGACCGCAGGACCATACAGACCGACCACACCATGTGCTTTTGCTTCTTTTGCAAAGGCATCTCCCATCTCTTTTGCCAATTCTGTGTTCCAAGTAGAAGCCACCACCACTTCGGAGTTGTATTGGACGCCGTGGATATTTTGGAAAATTCCGTTTACTCCAGCAGGCCCATCGATGTCCAGAGTGGCTGGCTTGTCTACAGATGCTACCGCACCCGTCGTATATCCGCCATAGCCAATCAATTTAGCCATTTCAGCAGTAGACATTTGATCCAATAACTTGTCCCAGCGCGGATCATCATAGTCTGCATCTTTTAGGTCAAGAAGGCGAAGATCTCCTTTTTGACCGGTTGCTTCACTGGCTTTTGCACCCGAATCCGATACGCGGTCGTTTTTGACGTCTAGTTCTTTGATTTGAGTTTCAGTAGCTTTCTTATTTTCTGTTCGTTTGGTTGGCAGTGTTCCAGCCCAGTCTGCACGGCTTGCATAACTCACATCTCCTGCGGCATCGTCAAACTGATTGGTCACAGCTTGTTTATCAGTTGAACGTTGGTTGCGGATTTCTGTTTGTGCCACGGTATACGTCTTGCTATCCAATACTTGATGGGCATTATTCATCAATTTAATCTGATAATCTCCCTTATCAAGGACATAAGCCTTGGCATTTTTGTAATCATAAGATGCAAGATCATCCCGGTTAAATTCGATATTGAGGGTTTGTGACTCCCCTGGTGCCAAATCCTTTGTTTTAGCAAATCCAGCCAAAACGACATGAGATTTTTCAATGCCTCCTTGGGTATATGGGGCTGTGAAATACACTTGAGCGACTTCTTTTCCAGCCACATCCCCAGTATTCGTTAGTTTAGCTTGGACGGTTATCTTACCATCGGCTTCTGTCAGTCCCGTCATTTCTTGTTTGAAGCTAGTATAGCTTAAACCATATCCAAATGGGTACTGAACTGTCTGGTTGTAGTTTGACTCATCCACTTGACCAGTTTGATTATCGACAAATCTGGTCTCGTAGTAGCGGTAGCCAAGATAGATTCCTTCTTGATAATGAACGAAGTGATGAAAGGCCTCTTTCTCCTTACCATCCATGCCTTTTATCGAATAACCTGTATTGGTATAGGTGAAATCTCCCGTATTAAAGAAAGTTGGGTTGCTTTCCAAATCATAAGCGTAAGTATCCACCAATCGTCCAGATGGATTGACTTCCCCTTTCAGGATTTTTCCTACAGCAGACATCCCTGTCACACCAGGTCCCCCGATCCAAAGCGCTGCATCTACCTTTGAGTCTTTTAAGAAGCCAAGCTCCATGGCATTCGAAGAATTGACGAGGACGATGACTTTATCAAAATTTTCTTCTACTTTTTGAAGCAATTCTTTTTCGACAGTTTGCAACTCAAGGTAATGCTTTCCAGCGTCCCCTTGTTTGTAATCCTTCATATCCTGAGGAAGGTCTGCTCCCTCACCACCATTTCGTGATACGACAAAAATAGCTGTATTTGAAAATTTCTTGGCATTGGCCATCAGGTCCTCTGAGTATTCAGATTGTGCTGGCTCATAGATATTATAATCGCCGCCATTCAAAGAAAAGACATTCTCTTTTTTCTTTTCCGGCAGGTGTTTTTTATAGAAGTCTGTTAATTCATCATTGACCTCGAATCCTGCATCTTTGAGAGATGTTTGTAAGTCGACGTTTTGCGACTCATCGGCTGCTCCTGACCCTGACCCGCCATAGGTCAATTTTACGGATGAGATTCCAAATACATTGACTTTCGTTTCATCCTTTAATGGAAGAGCCTTGTTTTTATTTTCGAGTAAGACGCTTCCTTCTTCCTGGATCGATGAGACCAACTTTCTTGAAACAGCACTTGTCTCCTTTATGGCTGCTTGATCTGCATAACTGGGTGCAAAATAAGCATCGATGACATTGGTATACGCACTTACTGCAACATTAGCAGCAATGACAAGGATCCCTAGTAAGGCAGACAGTCCAAAACTAATCCGGCGTTTGAGCGACTTCAGGGATTTGATTTTGACAATACGGTAAATCCCGAAAACGATAGCAGCTACGACTGCAATGGTCGCTAAGACAAGCGTGTAGCGAACAACTGTTTCAGCATCCCAGGACTGATAGCTACTTGGATAGGTATCTGCAGCAGACACGGGTGAACCAATAAAGGACATGGACACAATCACTGCGAGTAGACTTCTTTGTTGATTTCGATTGATCATGAGAACCTCCTATTTGACTTTGTAAGCCCTTTCTTGTTTTTAGTATAGCGACAAATCAATGAAAAGAAAACCCTTTCTTCATAAACTGTTCATTTATCTGCATAACCTGTTCATTTTGTTAAAATGAGTCAATTCATGCTATACTAAAGGATATGAAACAAACCATACATATCGCCATTGTCGAAGACCAACTTCAAGAGCAAAAGAAATTAAACAACTATATCGTAAATGCTGCAAAGGAGCATGGGGTCTCTGTTTCCCTTCACTACTTTAATGACGGACTTGGCATTACCAGTGATTATCAACGTCAATATGACGTCATTTATTTGGATGTCGAGATGGCTATTATGGATGGGATGACAACCGCCAAAAAAATCCGTGAAGTCGACCCCGATGTCTTGATCGTCTTTGTGACCAACCATTCCCAAGTAGCCATCCAGGGCTATTCAGTGGATGCCATTGATTTCCTCTTAAAGCCGTTGACTGCCTTTGTGTTTGAGGAGCATTTCAAAAAAATCCTTCGCAAGCTGCCGTCCGATGCAGAGCAGGAACAGTTTTTATACATTAAAAACAAGAACAAAACCTATAAAATCCCTCAATCAGAGATTACCTACATTGAAAGCGAAGGGCATTCCATCCATATCCACTATGGAGAGCAAATCTTGACGACTACGACAACCCTCAAAAAGTTAGAAAGCTCCCTTGATGGTCACTCCTTTTTCCGCTGTAATTCTGGATTTATCGTGAACCTCGCCTACGTGGAACAAACGCAAGGAAATCTGATTACAGTAGCTGGAGATACCATACCAGTCAGTCGCCCTCGTAAGAAAGACTTTATGAAAGCTTTGACCGAATATATCGGAGATACCCTCTTATGATGAACACTTTTCCTGATATTCCGCGCATCTACACAGCCTTAGCCGAAAGTGCCGCCTGCTGCATCATCGCCATGGATTCCCTGAAGCATCTGGGGCTTAAAAAGGGTCTCCTTCGGATTTTGATCCTCTTATGCGCTCAGATGATCCTCCAATTGTTTGCAGGACAACTCCCTTTAATTTTCTGGATTCCAGGAATCCTCCTAAATATTGTCTGGATGTTTCTCTCTATTCGGCTCTTAGGCGTCTCAAAGCTCTCCCTGCAGCTGTATCAAACGGCTAAATCCTTTATCGCAGCAGAGCTTGTGGCTTCTGTCTCCTGGCATCTCTACTGCCTTCTTCTTTATAAAAGCCCTTATGACTCAGGATGGAGTCAAGCCAGCTTTATGTTCCTATTTGGCGGATTGACATTATCCATCCTCTATTGGCAAAACCGAAAGCTCTCGACGAGTGATTTAGAATCGATCATTGAAATACGCGATGTCTACACCGCCTGTTTCACCTCATTAGCAATTTTCGTTCTTTCCAACTCTGGCTTTCTGCTCAACCATACGGAGCAATTCAGAGACTCGACGAGCATTTTTATTTTACGGACGACGATCAATGTCTCCGGAATTTTACTATTACTGACCCAGGAGACCTTGCAGCATGAGCGCTATCTCAAAGAAGAACTAACCTCTATTCATTCAATGTTTCAACTCCAGTACAAGCAATACCAAGCTTACCAAGAAAATAGTGAAATGATTGGTCGTAAAGTCCATGATCTCAAGCATCAATTAGCCATTTTAGAACAAGAAGCTGATCATAAACGTAGACAACGGTACTTCAGCGAGATTAATGAAGCCATTCAAAATTTTGAAGCCAAGGTTAACACTGGAAATCCCGTTTTGGACACCATTTTAACCCAGAAAAACCACTACTGTTTGCACAATGATATCAATTTCACCTGTCTCGTGAATGGTGCTGGTCTAGATTTCATGGATGTGATTGATTTATCGACCCTCATTGGCAATGCTATTGACAATGCTATCGAGGCAGTGGAAAAGATTTCTAACCTGGATCAACGGCTGATCACTGTAAAAATCGCCCCTTACAGTCAGTTTATGGTCTTTCGTTTTGACAACTATTTTCCTCACCATCTGCAGGATCATCTAGCTGATTTCCCAACTACTTCAAAAAAAGACAAAGAGGCTCATGGCTATGGTTTAAAGAGTATGGATTACATCGCCAAAAAATATGGTGGCCACATGACCTTTCGGCAAAAAGGAGATTGGGTTCATGTAAAAATCTTGATTCCTACCAATTCCAGCTCATAACAAAAATCTCTTTCCCGGATGAGAAAGAGATTTTTTGATCCTTCTATACTCATGAAAAATCCAATCCTTACAGGCTGTGTACGCCATTCTTTAGATTAGTTCCTGAAAGGCTTCTTGGTCTAGATAGATCCCCAAGTAGGGAAAGTCTGGATTTGGATTGATCGTGACATCATAGTGATCAATGATCTCCGCAATCGTCATCATCCAGCCGTCATAATCAAGATCGTAACGCTTTCGAAATTGATTCCAATCGGTAAACATCTGTATGGCCTTGCGCTTTCCTCTTCCATCCATGGTGACGAGAGCAAGGCTACTTCCTTGAGACAAAACAGCATTCCCCTCCTCATCATAGGAGAGTCCATCCACCTGGCTCGGAACCAAGAAACGTGCCTCTGCTAGGTTCTGGCGCATCAGATAATGATAATGAGCATAGTCTCCTTGACTTTCAGGGTGCTCTCTAACATCCCCTAACTGTGCCATTAAAAGCAACCACCGCATGATCGACGGGTTATGAATAGGCCGTTGGACCTCTGGTAAGTGACTGAAGTCGGGCTCTTCTAGTAATTTTGAAGACGCTATGGAGACCGCATCTGATCCCAATTCAATCCCCATCGCACCGTCGATATAAAAAGCATGATGGAGAAAATTCAGAATTCCTTGACCATCTGCTCGGTCGATTTTGACAATGGAAAATTGGTCCTCTGGATAGGAAGCCGCCACTTCCAAATCTCGATCAGTAAAAATCCGAATCATCGGCTCTGAGGAAGACCGTCGTCCATCCTCTAACACCGTTAGCTGGCTAAAGAGGGCCGGCTCATCGGTATTTCGATGATACAGGCAATAGAGATGGTCTAGCTCAAGGATCTTTTGCGTTAACACTTCAGCCAGTCGACGAATCCTCTGATTGGCTATGGCCAACTGCTCTTCCGTCAGCTGGTCCATCCCGACACGCTCTTTTAAAAACCATATAAAGAGCCGCCAAGCTTCAGCTAGATCGGTTACCCTTGCTTCCTTAAAATCCTCTTCCGACAAGTCTAATTCTTTAAAGGCGACATAGTACTCCCCAATCTGATTTAGATAGTCGTCGTAAGCTTCAATACCTTGGTCTGGACGAGAAACAGCCTCTTTGGATGGCTTCTTTCGTAAAAAATCAAATACTCCCATATCTATTCTTTCTCTTTTCTTCTATCATGATGTCTGTCCACTGAAGGATGGATCTGCATCTTGCCATTATCCTTTAGACCATTAGCCTAATTCTGAAATATTCCGAATAACTGGATGATTCATTGGGTTCAGATGATGCAACTGATCCTCAGAATAAGGAAAAGTGTTCAACAAAATTCCATCCAAACCAATAGCGCCTGCTCCAGCCATATCGGTAAAAAGGTCATTGCCAACCATGACCGTTTCGGATACCTCTAGATGATTTTCCGCTAGGACACGACGGTAAAGGTCTGCTTGAGGCTTGCGCATCTGGTAATCGGAAGAGAGATAAATCTTCTCAAAAAATGGACGACAAGCTGTCAGATCAATTTCCGACTGAGTGAAAGAAGCTTGAGCATTGGACAGCAAGAAAAGCCTAGCTCCTTTCTTTTTCAACTTCTCCAAGGTCTCATGGGTACAAGGGTAAGGAGCCAAGCGCTTTCGACTAAGGATACGAAAGGTATTAGCAAGGTAATCCCCCCAAGATCGCAGATTCACGCCCTTAGATAGGTGGGTCTTTTGCTTTTCGCCGGATAGATAGAGCTGGGCAAAGATCACTCGCAGATCAGGCTCTGGAAAATCGATTTGCAAGTGACTTTTTAATTCCTTTTCCGCCCTAGCAATCAAATCTTTGTAGGCAATATGTAACCCTTCCCCACTATAGTTTATGCCATAGGCACGGTAGAGCGCTGCAAGTTGCTCCCAAACAAGAGGGTCTTCCTCATCTGTATGGATATCCACTAAGGTACCATAAAAATCAAATAGGTAGTTTTTATATGCGAACTTGGGCATTTTCTAGTCTTTCTCCTGTAACAAACATGGTAAAAGTGGCCTTGCAAACATTGACTCCATCTTGATTATGGATCTCAACGTCCACCACGCGGGTAGTCCGTCCACTATGCACACAAACCCCTGTGATGGTCAAGATATCCCCCAACTTTCCAGCCTTGAGGTAGTTAATCGAAGACTGGAGGGTCACGCCATCTACCCCCTGAGAAACCACGACTAGACCAGAAATCTGATCACATAGGGTAAATAGATAGCCACCATGCGCATTCCCGTAGTAATTAAGGGATGAATCCACGACCTTTGTCGTCACAACCACACGTCCATCTCTCATTTCTTTGATTTCATAGTTTTCAAATGCCGAAATAGCATCAAAATGAATATCTTTCATCCTTTTCTTTCCTCCTACCACAACCCTTTAATCATACTACTTTTGGCGATGACAGGCAAGTTTACCTAGAATGAGGCCTTTCTATTTTATCTCGCTAAGAAGGAAAAGAACCGATTTGTTTTTCTCGACCTTAGAGAACTTCACTGGTATAATAATAGCAATAAAGAATCAACAGCAAGGAGAATCTGATGACGAGCATTTATGATTTTACCGTGATGGATCAAGCCAACCAGGCTTTTCCCCTTTCCAACTTCCAAGGAAAGGTGCTACTCTTAGTCAATACAGCGACAGGTTGCGGCCTCACTCCTCAATATGAAGGATTACAGTCTCTTTACGACCAGTTTCAGGACCAAGGATTTGAAATTTTGGATTTCCCCTGCAATCAATTTATGGGACAAGCACCTGGTAGTGCGGAAGAAATCAATAGCTTTTGTAGCCTCCACTACGCTACCACCTTTCCGCGCTTTGCAAAGATCAAAGTGAATGGAGCAGAGACCGACCCCCTCTATCAGTGGCTAAAAGACCAGGCATCGGGTCCTCTAGGAAAGCGAATTGAATGGAATTTTGCAAAATTCCTGGTCAACCAAGAAGGACAGGTGGTCCAGCGCTTTTCATCCAAGACACTCCCTGAAGAGATCGCATCCAGTATCCAGAAACTCTTGGCTTCTCCTGAGACGGACTAGACGACTTTCTAGTATCGCAGCAGACAAGTTCAATTTCCCATCTTAACCAAGGATTTAGCTCTGTATCCACAGGCTAGATCCTTTTTTTGACCACTTCGTTTGTAAAGCTATCTGAGACACTAGATTGAGGATAGAAAGAAGAGGGAACGATCTAACAGTCTCGTGGGGGGAAGTAACGTTTAGGGGACAGCAGGATATCCATTTCAATCAAAAACACCCCAAAGAGAAAGTTTTTCTCTCCCTTTTGGGGTGTAGGAAATACTGTTTTAGAATCAGGTTAGCGAAACCATTCCTTTTAACTATTTGAATCACTGTCCAATAATCGAAGGAAACGATTGAAATAGCTCGTTTCTTGTTTTAGTTCTTGGCGAATCGAAGCCGCTTCTTCTGTCTCATCTGTAATGATGGCATCAACTGGACGCTGAAGGTAGTTTTCGATTTTTTGTGAATCATTAATGGTCCAAACAAATATTTTTTTGTTTTCTTGATGCGCCTGAGTGACTAGTTCTTGCCGATAAGAAAAGTCTTCGATGACATAAAAATCGACCTGATTCTCAGCAAACAGACCAAATTGGATGGGAATCACATAGCCTGTTTCAATCGCGGGATCTTTTTCTTCAATTTCCTGTATGAGGTCAAGATCCAAAGACATCACACGGTATTCTTTTTCAATACCTAGGCGCTTAGCTTCAGCAATAAAAAGGTCTGCATAGTTGGATGGTTCTCCCCCATGTGGTTTTAACTCGACCAAGAGAGGCATGTGTAATTCCTTGGCCCGCTTGACATAATCCTCAAAAGAGGAGATATGCGAGCGATGTCCATCCTGAGTGATTTCAACCTTTTGCAATTCTTCTAGCGTCATATCTTGCACCCGGCGGTCTATCCCTGCAAGACGTTTCAACTTGTTATCATGCATCACTACGAACTGGTTATCCTTTGTCAAAAGAATATCCATTTCGACTGCATTGGCCTTATTCTCAGACGCTGCTTCTAAGGCCTCGAGCGAATTTTCTACTCCATGCCGGATATCTCCTCGATGCGCTATAATCATCTCTGATTGATTCAAGGTTGCAGTGGCGATGTCATAAGCCGATGAAATGGAGACAGCTAATAATGTACCTACTGTTCCCAAAAAGAGCCACTTCATCCGTCCAGAAACTTGACGTGGCTGAAGCATGGCTTTGTTCTCATGTTGCAAACCGGACACCAAGATACTTAAGACACCAAGTTTTGTAAAGACCGAGAAAGCAAAACTAAAGACCCGAACCAAGACCAAAAAAGCAATTTCCATCCACCGATTTTGACCACTTGGATCTAAAAAACTGACGACCCCAACAAGTAAAAATACTAAAATAGCATAGGCCAGGGACAGGATAAATTCAAACAATCCGATCGAAATGAGCAAGGGAAAGAGGCCCTTTCGGGTCTTTTTCCAGCTATCTTTGACTGAGTCTAAAAAAGGTTGGTCCTTGGTGATGAGATAGGGAACTACGTAGAGCAAACGAGCATTTAGATAGACAAATCCTATCAAAACGACAAAAGTCCCGATTAGACCGCTGGTCGACTTCATGAATTCTCCAGTAATAAAGTCTGGAACATAGAGATGCTCGGTTAGGCTGGAGCCAATGACCAAGCCAGCTAAGGGAATGGTGACGATGAGGTAAAGGAGAAAATACAAAAACTGAATTCCAAAAATATTTTTAAGCCTTCTCAAGGACTGCTTGAGAACCTCTTTCAATTCAAGATCTCCGCCAGCTTGTGATACATAAATCACTGAGACGAGCGTCGAAAACTCCACCAGGAAGAAAAAGGCAAATACAATTAGAAAAAGAGCCAGCAGGAACACACTGATGGGATTGGACAAAATCACGAAAAGATTGTTTTTATCCAAATTGTATTCATCCGAAGCGATGATGGCCAATCGAAACACCCACCGTAAAACCTGAAAGCCAAACGCCATCACAATCTGTAGCATTATCGCGACAGAAAGATAGGAAAACTTGTATCGATTAATCATAGACAAAGCTTGGCCAATGCGGTGTCTAATAGCCTTTTTTCAGACATAACTACCTCTCAATAATAGAAACTTGCTTTATTGTATCCAAGTTTTAGAACCTTGTCAATTGACTTTTCTTATCCATCTCCAAAACTTATTCTGACGATTGTTTTCAAAGAATAGCCTATCTCGTCGGTCTCCCATCGTCCATTCTAGAGAAAAGACAAAATGGTCTGACGTCAAAAAAAATCTGAGACGCATCTGTCTCAGATTGTAGGCTAATCAATTTCTAATCCACCCGTGTAGAGTCGATAATAGGTTCCCCGCTCAGCCATCAAACTTGCATGATTGCCTCGTTCGATGATGCGTCCATGGTCCATGACCATGATGACATCCGAATTGACAATCGTCGATAAGCGGTGGGCAATGACAAAGACAGTCCGACCTTTCATCAGACGGTCCATTCCTTCTTGGACCATTTTCTCCGTACGAGAGTCGATAGAGGAAGTTGCTTCGTCTAGGATGAGAACAGGAGCATCTGCTAAGGCTGCTCGTGCAATCGCAATCAACTGACGTTGGCCATTGGATAAGCCAGCTCCATCATCAGTTAAGACTGTCTCGTAGCCCTGGTCCAGATTTTTGACAAAGCTGTCGACATTGGCAATCCGAGCCGCCTCTAAAATTTCTTCTCGAGTGGCGTCTTTACGACCATAGGCGATATTCTCTGCAATGCTACCTGTAAAGAGGTGCGTATCTTGCAAAACGATTCCTAACGAACGGCGGAGGGAATCCTTTTCAATCAATTTAACATCGATCCCATCATAGGTGATCGAACCTGACTGGATATCATAAAAGCGATTAATCAGATTGGTAATGGTCGTTTTACCAGCTCCGGTCGCTCCGACAAAGGCTACTTTTTGACCCTTATCCGCAAAAAGGTTGATATCATGAAGAATCTGATGTTTGCCGTCATAGGAGAAATCCACATCCGTAAAGACGACATTTCCGACTAAATCAACTAGCTCAAACTTCCCATTTTCCCGTGGATGTTTCCAAGCCCAGTAATTGGTTTTTTCTTCAGTCACGACCTTTTCGCCATCTACTAGCTTATAGTTGACTAAGGTCACCACTCCCTGGTCAACCTCTTCTTCCTCGTCCAACAAATCAAAGATTCTGTCCGCCCCAGCTAAGGCCATGAGGACAAAGTTAATTTGTTGGGAGACCTGTGTGATGGGACTGGTAAAGGACCGGTTGAGCTGCAAAAAGGCCATCAAACCTCCGATTGTCAAACCACCAACACCCCCTAAAGCTAAACTTCCACCGACAATGGCTGTAATGACGAAGGAGATATTCCCTAAATTTCCAAGGATGGGCATCAACACATTCCCATAACGATTGGCAAGATAAGAAGACTCAAAGAGTTGTTCGTTAATCCGATTGAATTCGGCGATACTTTCTTCTTCATGGACAAAGGCTTTCACCACCTTTTGACCAGACATCATTTCTTCGATATAACCATTTTCAATCCCGAGATTCGCTTGTTGCTCTCCGAAGTAACGCCCTGACTTGCCCGAAATATCACGAATGACAAAAATCATTACCAATAGCATGAGAAGGACGACTAGAAAGAGAAGCGGACTCACTCCAAGCATCGCGAACGTAACACCAATAATGGTAATAGTTGATTGGAGCAACTGAGGAATGGACTGTTCAATCGCTTGGCGCAAAGCATCAATATCATTCGTGTAGATAGACATGATATCTCCATGCTGATGCGTATCAAAATAGCGAATCGGCAACTTTTCCATTCGACTAAAGAGCTGATTCCGAAGAGTGCGCAACATATCCTGAGAGATTGTCGCCATGATGAGCGAAAAGCCGTAGTTGGCCAAGACTCCAAAAAGAGAGAAAATGGCAACACCCGATAAGAATTTCAAGAGAGGTCCAAAATCACGACTTCCTGTAGAAAGCATGGGCTCTATATACTGGTCCACCAGTGACTGGATAGACGCCGTAATATTTACAGTCGCAAGAGAGGAGATAACGATAAGGGCAAAGGAAACTAGGAGTGCAACCTTATAATCCTGCCACATGAACTTCAAGAGTCGAAGGATGGATCCAAAACCCGCTTTTTTTCTATTTTGCATCTGCTTCTCCTTTCCCTTGTGTTTGCATTTCATAGATTTCTCGGTAGATTGCGTTGGTCAAAACCAAATCCTCGTGCCTGCCAATCGCATCAATTTTCCCATCATTCATGACGATGATGCGGTCTGCATCTTGAATAGAGGAAATTCTCTGACCGATGATAATTTTCGTTGTATCCTTCAGACTCGCAGCCAAGCCCTGACGGATAGAGGCATCTGTCTTGGTATCGACGGCAGATGTCGAGTCATCCAAAATCAGAATTTTTGGATTCATCAAAAGAGCACGTGCGATACAGAGACGTTGGCGTTGACCTCCAGAGACATTGCTTCCACCACGCTCAATTTTTGTGTCATAGCCATCTTTAAAGTCTTGGATAAATTCATCCGCTTGAGCAATTTTGCAGGCTGCGATAATTTCTTCATCCGTCGCATGTTTATTTCCCCAGCGCATGTTTTCCTTAATCGTCCCACTAAACAAGACATTTGTCTGAAGAACCATCGCTACTTGCTTGCGCAAATAGTCCAGATCATAGTCTTTCACGTCCTGACCACCGACCCGAACTTGACCTGCTTCAACATCATACAAGCGAGGAATTAATTGAACAAGACTGGATTTCCCAGAACCCGTTCCTCCAATAATCCCAATAAACTCACCCGATTGGATATCTAAGTTGATATCTTTTAATACGTGGGTTTTATCGCCATTTTCATCTTGATAGGAAAATTGGACATGATCAAACGAAACACTGCCATCCGCCACTGCTGTAAGACCCGACTCTGGAGAGACGATCGTCGACTCCGTATGCAAGACCTCATTGATCCGAGAGACCGATGCAATCGAGATCGACAGCATGACGAAGATCATCAAAAACATCATCAAGGACATCAGGATGGTCATCGTATAGGTAAACATCGAAGTTAGTTCACCTGTTGTCATTGTCCCTCCAACGATTAATTGGGCTCCAAGCCAGGAAATCAGGATAAAGGACGTATAGATGGACAACATCATTGCCGGATTGCTGAGGGTAATCACTCGAATGGCTCTCATAAACATATTGTAAATCCGCCGAGAAGATTTTTTAAATTTAGATGTTTCTTCAGCTTCCTTGACATAGGATTTGACTACCCGCATGTTGGTGATGTTTTCTTGGATATTGTTGTTGAGTTGGTCATAGGCCGCAAAAACTGCTGTAAAACGCGGGTAGACAATCTTTGTAATCAAGAACAGAACAGCCCCTAAGAAAAGACTAACACCAACGAAAATAAAGGCCATCTCCGCATTGATGAGGAAACTAGCTGCAATTGCAAAAATAAGATTCAAGGGTGCCCGAACACAGACCCGAATAATCATTTGGTAGGAATTCTGAACATTTGTGACATCGGTCATCATCCGCGTCACCAATCCTCCAGATGAGAAGGAATCGATATTTTCAAAGGAGAAGGTCTGGATCTTCTTGAAGAGGGCTTTACGTAAGTTTTTCGCAAAGCCTGCTGAGGCAAAAGCCCCGTAGCGTGCCGATTGCATTCCACAAAAAAGGGATAAAAAGGCACAAACCAGCATAATTCCTCCATAGAAAAGAATATTGTCCATATTGGACTGTTGGACTCCTTGGTCCAACAAACTTGCCATTACAAAGGGAATCGAAATTTCAAACATAACCTCTAGGACCATATAAAAAGACGCTAGAAAGGATGGTTTTCGATATTCCTTTATCTCAGCAATAAGTGACTGAAGCATACTTACCTCCATAAAAATAGTTGTTTTTCAAAATGAGAAATCTTCTCTTCTAATAATAGAAAATCATTGTAAAGAGTAGATGAAAGGTCTCATCCATCTCTTATAGGTTATCAGGGGAAGTTCCCTATTTCCTTTACATAGATAAACTTACCTAGCAGACCAGCTGTAGGTAAGTTTTTTTGTATGATCCGGTACCGAATCATTATACTGAAAAAGTTTTAAAAAAGCAATGAACCTTAGTGCTGCAAGGTTTCCTTTTCTTACTTAATCCTTTCGCTTCTTTCCTCCCCAAGCAAAGACAAGGCAAGTCAGCTCATATAGGAAGAAAAAGACGAGAAAACAATGGAGAAAGAAGACCTCGGGCAGGATCAAAATCACCGGATCGTGAGCAGGATCAAAGAGCCAGGTTGAATCCCCGACAAACAATACTTGGTGGAATAAAACAAAAAATTGGTCAAAGCCTATGAAGAAAACAAAGAGGAAAAGAAGGAATGGACACACAGCTAAACCGAAAAAAATTCTCCGGTAAAGCCGGCCAAAACCTTTCCCAAAAATCTCTTTTAGATAGCACACAAATCCGGGAAGCGAGAGGAAAAAGAGGAACTGTACGAGATGAAATAAGAGTTTAACCTGTGCAAAGTGATGAAGACCATTCGTGGAAGAGGGCAAATCTGGCATGGCTAAAGTCCAACTGAAAGGATTGGTCAGGTAATCCATGAGATGGTGAAAATTTAGCAGGATCCGCTCAGACGAGAGACCCGACAGAGCTGTTAAATCCAAGCCTGAGATTTCTAAAGGATACAAGAGCCAGGCAAGGTAGATCGTAGCGAGAATGGCAAAGCTGAAGCTAAAAACAATCGTTGAAAAAAGGACAATCTTATTTTTCATCCAAACTCCATTCATCTAGGTCACGAACGACATGGGTCGGAGGGATCGGTAGGTCAGGCACTTCTTCTTTAGTCGTAAAGCCGGTCAAGGTCAAGAGAGTGGGAAAGCCATTGTCAATACCAGCTCGGATATCCGTTAGATAATTATCTCCAACCATCAAGGTCTCTTCTCTTTTAGTCCCCAATCGCTCAAGGGCTTTTTCCATGATGGTTGCTTTGGGCTTGCCAATAATGGTCGCTTGTACACGCGTTGCTGCCTCTAGAAAGGCTATCAAACTTCCAGCTCCAGGAAGGAGACCACGTTCGGTTGGAATATTAAGATCAGGATTAGACCCTATGAAGTGGGCACCTTTTTGGATTGCTAAGGTCGCAATGGCAAATTTTTCATAGTCTACTTTCCAATCAAGGCCCACTACCACATAGGCTGGATTTTCCGTATCCTCGGTGTAACCCGCCGCTAGAATGGCCTCCTTCAGACCTGATTCGCCTATGACATAGGCTGTTTTCCCTTTTCCTAACTCCTCCATATAGTCGATCGTAGCGAGACTAGCCGTATATATCGTCTCAAGACCCGTCTGAATCGAAAATTTATCTGCCAGCATCTCTTGGACAGCTTGAGGGCTTCGGGTGGTATTATTCGTAACAAATAAATAAGGGATCCCCTTCTCTTGCAAGCGAGCAATAAATCGTTCACCAGCAGGGATTCGTTCATTCCCCTTATAGATCGTTCCATCTAAATCTATCAAATAGCCTGAGTAGTTCATCCTCTTTCCTTTCCTAATCGACTACGGTTTCCCAGTGTTCTGCTGCTGCCGCCTCAAAACACAACTGGAGTTGCGCAACTGTGTTTTTTCCTTCTGCTAATGGTGGAAGTTGATCCATAGAGAAATAGGCCGATTGCAGAGTTTCATTATTTTTTTCAAATTGACCTCCCAGCTCTCGACACAAAAAGAATAGCTTGGTCACATAATGAGCAGAGGTGACAGGATTGTTCTTTCTCTTATCCAGAACGGCAACCAATCTTTCGACGGCAATCTCAAGCCCCGCTTCTTCCTTAGCTTCTTTCTGGACATTTTCTAGAACCGACTGATCGACGTCACACCAGCCACCTGGTAATGACCAGGTTCCATTATTCTCTTGGACGAGTAAGATTCGTCCTTCCTTGATAATCGCAGCCCGTGTGTCAATCTTAGGCGTTTGGTAACCCGTTTCATTGGCAAAGAGATCCCTCACCTTGTCCTCGGGAAGCCCAGATGCACAGGCTAACATTTCCACCGAAATTTGTCGGATTTCTTCAAAACGTTCTCTGTCAAAGACATTTTCAGTATAAGCCAAACCATTCTGTGCTAGAGATTGGAGCTTGGTTGCCCAGGTCAACCATTCATCTTTATGAGACATAATCCTCCTCCACATTTTGCCAGCGAACAATCGCCTGAGCATTAACTTGTCCATCTGAGACAATTTCATGCTGGCTGGTCAATCCGTCCAGCTCATAGCGTGACTGAATCAAACCACCCGGTGAGACCTCTTTTGAGTACTTGAGTTGCAACCGTTTCGGGATGTGGTGGGATAGAAAATCAAATCCCATAACCTCATAGACCCATTCAATATAGCGTCCATTATTGACATGTCCATTCATGTCAATGTCATAAAACCGAACCCGATAGTCTTCGCTCGCGAAATGATCTAAAGTAGAATATTTGGGTCCCCGACGCAACTTCTTCTCAAAATCCGCTTGGTAACACGCTACAATTTCGGGCAAAACAGGGTGAACTTTTCGGCTTTCCCAGTCAAGGAGAGCAAAGCTACTGCAGATATCAACCAAGAGCTGACCTTCCTGGTCCAAGACGCGAAAAGCACGGTAACAAAAGAACTTGTTGTAGGCCAAGGCTTCAGTCTCAATGACAACCGTCTCATACAAGCGAGGAAGATGGTTGACCTGAATATCATGATCCGTAATGATCCACACCAGACCATAGTTTTCAAAGACCCAATCATCGCTATTATCTAGAGCGATGGACTGACGTCCCGATACCGAAATACATTCTCCTAGCAAGGCCGGTAAATTGGCTAAATGGTTGACATCCGACATACTGTAGGGAATGGTAAATTCCTCTTTATAAATTAATCCCATAGTCCATAACTCCCTTCATCTAAAATAAATCTCTCCGCGACCGTATCACCGAGGAACAGACCTCGCTTGGTCATCCGTAAACGATCGCCCTCCTCTTGTAAAAGCCCCTCTTCTTTTAATCGGTCAGCAATCGGCCCATAAACCCGGTCAAAACTGACACCAAACTTGGTTTGAAAGTCTGTGATGGAAACCCCAGCCTTCTTCCTCAAGCCTAGAAACATCTGCTCTTCCATCATTTCCTTTTGAGTGAGCTGTTCCTCATGCAGGCGGGCATGCCCCTTTTCTTGGATGGAAGTCAAATAATGCTGGATAGGCCCCCGATTACGGTAGCGCATCCCAGCTAGATAGCCGGAAGCCCCAGCTCCTAAACCATAGTACTCAGCATTATCCCAATACATGAGATTGTGACGACTTTCAAAGCCTGGCTTGGTAAAATTCGAAATCTCATAATGTTCAAATCCATGTGCCTCTAGTTCGGACAGGATATACTCAAACATCTCTGATTCCACGTCCTCTCCAGGCAAATGAAGTTGGCCCCGCTTTTGACGATTCATAAAGATGGTGTGTTGCTCAAGGATAAGGCTGTAAAGACTCAGATGGGGGATATCTAGGTCTAAAGCACGCGCTACATTGTCTTTTACCTGGTCTAAGGTCTGGTCCGGTAGGGCATAAATCAGGTCAATGGAGATATTGGTCAAACCCGCTTCTTTTAAGGCCTCAATGGTTTCATAAATCTGCTGACGATTGTGACTTCGACCAATCCGCTTGAGCATCCCATCATCAAAAGTCTGCACCCCGAGGGAGACACGATTACAGGCCGATGCCTGAAGCACTTGAATTTTCTCCTTCGTTAAATCACCTGGATTGGCTTCAATGGTAAACTCCTCAATGTGACTGAGATCAATTTCTTTTGATAAGTTGGTCAGAAGATAGTCGAGTTGAGAAGCGGAGAGAGCAGATGGTGTCCCACCTCCGATATAAAGAGTCCGCAATTGGGGTAATTTATAATGCTGGATTTCTTTAATAAGAGCCTGAAGATAAGCATCTACAGGCTGGTTCTTGATAAAAACTTTCGAAAAATCACAGTAATAGCAAATCTGTGTGCAAAAAGGGATATGAATATAGGCAGACGTCGGTTTTGATAACATGTGTTTATTATACCATATTTTTGAATGGCTAGCTAAGAGCCATTGGGGGAGGAGCCAACATTTGAAAAACCAATAGAATGTCCCTTAGATCAACTCATTAAAATCCCAAACAGCATCTACCCATCCCTCATAAAAATCAGGTTCATGGCAGACCATCAAGATAGAGCCTTTATAAGCTTGGAGGGCACGGCTTAACTCCTCTTTGGCATCCACATCCAGATGATTGGTCGGCTCGTCAAGGATTAAGACATTGTTTTCTCGATTCATCAACAGACAAAAGCGCACCTTCGCCTGTTCACCACCGGATAGGACTTGAATCTGACTTTCAATGTGCTTGGAAGTCAAGCCACACCGTGCTAAGGCAGCACGAACTTCTGCTTGGTTCAAGGAAGGAAACGCATCCCAAACGGCTTCCAAGGGAGTTTTCCGATTTCCAGAGGCTACTTCTTGTTCAAAATAACCAATTTCAAGGTATTCTCCCCGTTCCACTTGCCCTCCTAAGGAAGGGATAAGGCCTAAAAGACTTTTCAATAGAGTGGATTTTCCGATACCATTGGCTCCGACAATTGCAATTTTTTGATTCCGTTCAAAGGTTAAGTTAAGCGGGACCCTGTTTAAAACACGGTCATATCCAATCTCGAGATTTTTTGTCTGAAAAATGAAACGACTAGGCGTTCGAGCTGATTTAAACTCAAAGGAAGGCTTTGGCTTTTCAGATTGTAACTCAATAAGTTCCATCTTATCCAGCTTTTTCTGACGGGACATGGCCATATTTCGAGTCGCGACACGCGCTTTGTTGCGGTTTACGAAGTCTTGTAGGTCGGCGATTTCCTTCTGTTGGCGCTCATAAGCTGCTTCAAGCTGAGCTTTTTTCATAGCATGCACTTCTTCAAATTGGACGTAATTTCCACTATAGCGAACCAAATCCTGGTTTTCGACATGGTAAACGATGTTAATGACATCATTTAAAAAGGGGATATCGTGGGAGATCAATACAAAGGCATTTTCATACTCTTGTAGGTAGCGTTTCAGCCACTCGATATGCTCAGCATCCAAATAATTGGTCGGCTCATCTAAAAGGAGAATGTCCGGTTTTTCGAGAAGCAACTTCGCTAGAAGAATCTTTGTCCGCTGCCCTCCTGAAAGAGCTGTGACATCTGTCTCCATCCCATAATCCATGACCCCTAAAGCTCGAGCCACTTCATCGATCTTGGCATCTAATGTATAGAAATCACGGCTCTCCAGACGATCCTGTAGTTCTCCGACTTCTTCCATAAGGGCATCCATATCTGCTGCCTCATCCGCCATAGCCATGTAAATGTCATTGATCCGTGCTTCTGTCTTAAACAATTCATCAAAGGCCGTCCGCAACACGTCGCGCACCGTCATTCCTTTTTCTAAAACAGCATGTTGATCTAGATAGCCTGCAGTGACATACCGGGACCATTCTACTTTCCCCTCATCTGGCTGCAAACGACCCGTCACAATGGACATAAAGGTGGATTTTCCCTCTCCATTTGCCCCGACAAGACCGATATGTTCCCCCTTTAACAGGCGAAAGGAAACATTCTCAAAGATGGCTCGATCGCCAAAACCATGACTTAAATTTTTTACCTCTAATATACTCATCTATTTTCCTTACAATGCAAAAGACGGCTTGGCCGCCTTTTATCCTCTTAGGTTTTCACCCAATCCTTACACTATTCCGATTTCTTCTTGGACCACTGCTGCAATCGTATCGACATAATAATCCACGGCTTCATCCGTTGGGGCTTCAGCCATCACACGCAAGAGGGGCTCCGTCCCACTTGGTCGAACTAAGATTCGGCCATTTCCAGCCATTTCCTCTTCCATTTGGGCAATGATTGCAGCAATCGCTGGGACCTCCATCGCGACATCTTTTTTACTATTGTCTACACGGATATTAACTAGTTTTTGTGGATAAATGGTCACTTCATCAGCCAACTCTGAAAGAGACTTCCCGGTTTCTTTCATGATTTTTGTTAGCTGTACAGCAGTTAATTGACCATCTCCAGTAGTGTTGTAGTCCATCAAGATGACATGACCGGATTGTTCGCCACCCAGATTGTACCCATTTTTCCTCATTTCTTCCACCACATACCGATCGCCAACGGCTGTAATCGCCTTTTGAATACCACATTGATCGAGGGCTTTGTGGAAACCAAGATTTGACATGACGGTCGTGACAATGGTATTTTCAGCTAATTGATTGGCTTTAGAAAGGTATTTCCCGATGATAAACATGATCTTATCTCCATCGACGAGTTGACCTCTTTCATCCACCGCAATCAAGCGATCGGCGTCACCGTCAAATGCCAGCCCAATTTGGCTCTTACTTTCAAGCACTAACTCTTGAAGGGCTTCTGGGTGGGTAGACCCCACTCCATCATTGATGTTGATGCCATCTGGACTTTCACCCATGACTAGAAGATCCGCCCCCAAATCCAGGAATACTTGGCGAGCTGAAGTTGCGGCTGCACCATTTGCTGTATCAAGAGCAACCTTCATCTCTCCAAGCTCAACCCCTGTAGAAACCAAAAATTTCTGATATTTGCGAACCCCTTCAGGATAATCTACCACATCTCCTAATCCTTGAGCAGACGGTCTTGGAAGCAAGTCTTCAGTCGCATCTAGCAAGGCTTCAATCTCCGCTTCTTTTTCATCGTCCAATTTAAAACCATCTCCACCGAAGAACTTTATCCCATTGTCCAGAGCTGGATTATGACTGGCCGAAATCATCACCCCTGCACTGGCTCTTTCTGTTCGAACCAAGTGAGCAACTCCTGGAGTTGCAATCACACCTAACTTATAAACGTGGATTCCAACGGAGAGCAGGCCGGCTACCAAAGCCGCTTCCAACATTTGCCCTGAAATACGTGTATCACGAGCCACCAATACCCGAGGAGTCTCCGTCTCATGTTGACTTAAGACATACCCACCAAATCGGCCTAATTTAAACGCTAACTCTGGTGTTAATTCTACATTGGCTTCCCCACGCACACCGTCTGTTCCAAAATATTTTCCCATTTTCTAATTTCCTTATATTCCTATTTCTTTTTAATCGTTACATGCATCTGTGTCTCATCGCTTGAGAGAGAGACTGGTAGTACATTTCCTTTGCTATCTACCGCCTGAAGACGAGCTGTCCCAGAAAAATCAGCCTTTAAGGCGGTTTCGTCTGGAATAATCGCTTCGATATGATCGATCCGAGCTAAGGTGCTTTCGTCTGTTGTGATCGTGATGCTCGTTGTATCTACTGTCACTTTGTCCACTTGATAACCAGTAGCCACTTGTTCCGTTTTCACAACCCCTTTTACAGCGAAATCCTTTTTGGCAATTTTCCCAATCTGCACCGTAATGGTTGAGGGATCGATGTTGGCCGTGATTCCAGTCGGCAAATTCACGGCTTCCAATTTGACCGTATGAGTTCCAGGTTCCAAGTTTCTCAAGTTTGCCCGAATCTTAAAGCTTCGCGTTCCCTCTTCTGTCTCCCCTTGAAGCAAGACGCGATTGGAGCCAGAAAGTTCCACTGTAACCGTTGAAGTAAATCCTGAGATATAATACTGACTGCTATCATAGTCCATCTCGATAGGGATATACGTCAAGGTATGTGAATAATTTTCAGTTGGAGAGGCTTGACTGGGTTCGACCTTATTTTGATAATTGCCAAGAGTCGCATTGAAAAACAAGGCCAAGGCTACGATGATTGATCCGGTCAAATGACCAATCCATTTTAATTTATTCTTCATTTGCGAAGCCCTCCAATTCGTTTAATCCAACCAGATGGTTGGGTGTCTTCCGTTTGGAAAAGGGTTCTAAGTTCTTCTTCAAACTCTTCAATCGAAAGCCCATGCTTGAACACGCCATTTCGTGCAATCGAAATGCCTCCCGTTTCTTCTGAAACGACAAAGACAAAGGCATCAGAAGCCTCCGACAAACCAATCGCGGCCCGGTGACGGGTTCCAAATTCCTTTGAAATACTCTTACTTTCTGATAGAGGGAGATAGGCACAAGAGACCGCAATCTTATTGTCTTGTATAATCACAGCTCCATCGTGTAAGGGAGTATTTGGAATAAAGATATTGATCAATAATTCTCCGGAGATATCCGCATCCAACGGAATCCCTGTAGAAATATATTGTTGCAAGGTTTGAGCTTGTTCAACGGCAACCAAGGCCCCGATTTTTCGAGGTGCCATATACCTGACCGACTTCACAAATGCCTGGATCAGAAGTTCCTCTGCTGGGACCGATTGACTATTGAATATCTGAGTCGTTCGACCAAGCTTTTCGAGTGCCGCTCTTAGCTCTGGTGCAAAGATAATAACACCAGCAATCACCCCATAAGTCAGGACCTGATTCATCAGCCAAGCAATCGTTTGAAGCCCCAAAAGCGTCGCAATCACATAGCCTGCAATGAAAAACAAGACCCCACGAATCAGTATCATAATCTTTGTTCCAGAAACAAAGCGGATAAAATTATAAATAATGATAATGACCATGAGAATGTCAAACAGGTGCATCAAAGCCATCCATGGACTAGAGACTAAACTCGCCCAATAATTGGCATTCATAAAGTTTTGAAGATTCATAATCTTCCCTCATACTTTCCGTCTACATACAAAGAATATTATACCACAAACTTGGCTATTCGGTAGATAAATGACTGATGTTCATTTCTAGTCTTTCTGTTTGTTTTATGATAGAATAAGACTATAAATGAAAGACAATCATCGACTTTAAAACCGGTCAGAGTGCACGTTTATCCTTTTCGAAATCGGACGAAATCCCACTCTTTCCAACAACCTCGCTTACAACTTTAAAAACACCAATCCAAAAACTATTGAACCAAGGACTAAGACTATGAAACTAAAAACAGCCATGGGCCTTATCGCTGGACGGAGTGCACATTTTGTCCTTTCAAAGGTCGGACGTGGGTCAACTCTTCCCGGCAACATCGCCTTAAAATTTGATTCAGATATTTTAAACCACTTAGCCAAAGATTATGAGATTGTCATCATCACAGGCACAAATGGAAAGACCATGACCACCGCTTTGACAGTGGGGATCCTGGAAGAAGCCTTTGGCTCCGTCACGACCAACTCTACGGGTGCCAATATGTTACCTGGGATTACGACGACTTTTTTGACAGCTAAGACCAATAAAAACGGGAAAAAGATTGCCGTCCTAGAGATCGACGAAGCAAGCCTCGCTAAGGTCACCCGCTACCTGACCCCAACTCTGATCGTCTTTACCAATATCTTTCGTGACCAGATGGATCGGTATGGCGAAATCTATAATATCTACAAGATGATCGCAAAAGGAGCTGCTCAAGTCCCTACTGCAACCATTTTAGCAAATGGAGACAGTCCACTGTTTCAATCAAGTGACCTGGTCAATCCTATTCGCTACTACGGTTTCGATCACAATGAAGGACCTGCTCAGCGAGTTCACTACAATACCGAAGGAATCCTCTGTCCAAACTGCCACCATATCTTGACCTATAAGATGAACACTTATGCAAACCTAGGACATTATCTCTGTGAGCATTGTGATTTTAGACGTCCTCCTTTAGACTATCGTTTGACTCAGCTACTCCATCAAACAAACGTCTCCAGTCAATTTGTCATTGACGGACAGGAATACGCCATCAATATCGGTGGCTTGTACAATGTCTACAATGCCCTTGCTGCTGTTTCAGTTGCGGAGTTTCTCGGTGTTCCTTCAGATAAGATCAAGGCAGGATTTGATAAGAGTCGAGCTGTTTTCGGACGACAAGAAACCTTTACCTTAGGTCATACAAAATGTACCCTCGTCCTCATTAAAAATCCTGTAGGAGCTACGCAAGCAATTGAAATGATGAAACTAGCTCCTTATGATTTCAGCTTGTCTGTCTTATTGAATGCCAACTACGCAGATGGAATCGACACCAGTTGGATTTGGGATGCAGACTTCGAACAGGTCACTGATATGAAGATTCCACAGATCCTGACAGGAGGGGTTCGCTCTTCAGAAATGGCCCGCAGGCTCCGTGTCACAGGTTATCCAGCCGATCAAATCCATGAATATCCTGAGCTAGAAGAGCTCATTTCAGTGATCGAACAGCAAGACTGTCCTCATGCCTATATCTTAGCAACCTATACTGCTATGTTAGAAATGAGGGAATTACTCGCTCAACGTCATGCTGTGAACAAGGAGATGAAATAATGGTTTACACTTCCTTAGAAACGACTCGTAAAGTCGGAGATTATTCCCTACGTATTGCTCATTTATACGGGGATCTGATGAATACTTATGGGGATAATGGCAATATCCTTATGCTCAAATACGTTGCTGAAAAGCTAGGAGCTTCGGTACATGTGGATATCGTATCCCTCGAAGACCCATTTGATGAGGACCAATATGACATCGCTTTTTTTGGTGGGGGCCAAGATTACGAGCAGTCGATTCTTGCTTCTGATTTACCCCTTAAAAAAGAAGGCTTAAGCCATTTTATTGAGAAGGACGGCGTGATGCTGGCGATCTGTGGTGGTTTCCAACTTCTTGGTCAGTATTACATCGAAGCCGATGGGAAGCGAGTTGACGGCCTAGGACTGATGGACCATTACACCGTCAACCAGTCCAACAATCGCTATATTGGAGATATCAAAATCTACAATGAAGACCTTGATGAAACCTACTATGGGTTTGAAAATCATCAGGGACGGACCTTTCTAGCCGACCATCAGCGCCCGCTTGGAAAAGTCATCTATGGAAACGGAAATAATCACGAAGATGGAGTGGAAGGCGTTCACTATAAAAACGTCTTTGGAAGTTACTTCCATGGTCCAATTCTCTCTCGCAATGTCAACCTAGCCTACCGCATGGTCACAACGGCTCTCAAAAATAAATATGGCCAGGATATTTCTCTTCCGACCTATCAAGACATCCTGTCAAATGAAGTTCCGGAGGAATACCATGATGTAAAGTCGAAAGCTGATTTTACTGAAAACTAAGATGTTTTTCTCCTATAAATCAAAGAAACCAGATGGTGTAGTTGGAGCTTATTCCCACTACACCATCTGGTTTTTTAGAATACCAAGAATATCTGAAGATCACGGATCACTGATCCTCAGTCCTTCGCTTCTTCTTTCTTTTGATGACGGATTTGATGAATTTCTGCGACGCGTCCAGCACGATCATCCCAAACCAATCCCGTCAGAGCCCCACCATAGGCTGCTCCGGTATCAATTCCGATTTTCCCATCCTTTTCCCAAATCGTTAGTCGTGTATCGTCTTTAAAGAGATGACTAGTTACCGTATGTCCAAAAATAATGGTCTTATCCAAATGGTTCGGAGTCGAATGAAACGGCTCTCGTTGCCAAATAAAGTCACGGATTGATGTTTCGTGCCAGTCGTCAAGACTTAGGTCGACTGCAGCATGGACACAAATAGCCGTTTCTGTCTCAAAATAGAGGGGGCGATTTTTTAAAAAATCAAGTAAATCAGGGTATTGTTTGTGAATGCTTTGCGCCATTTCTTCTGGCGAAAGAACTTCAAAAGCTTCTTCGCCTAATAAACTCGTGATGGTCGCCCCACCCCCATTTCGCATATACCAGTCAAAGGCCTCTCGTGGATCTTCCAGCCAATCAAAGAGAATCTTTTCATGGTTCCCGCGGATATAAATCGCCCCTTCCTCTTCTACCAAGCGCTTCCCTTCTAGGAAACACTCTAAACTTTGTGGCCCTCTTTCTGCCAAATCTCCAAGCAGGACCAACTGTTGTTCTTCTTTTTTCCAATACTGAAGGATATCCTTCATCATCGCATATTCGCCATGGATATCGCCAACAATGTATAATTCTCTTTTCATACCTTATGAACTCCCATTAATTCTTCAAAACTAGAAATAGCATGCCCTTCACCACACAAGCTTCGAAAATCACGTGTTAGCGGATGACGGACTCCAATGACTTCTATCTTTGCAGCTTGGGCAGATTGAACACCGGAGATTGAATCCTCAAACGCCAAGGCCTGATTCGCTGTAAGTTGAAAATGGTCTAGGACCTTCAAGTAGGGAAGAGGATCCGGTTTGGCCCTTTCGACATCGTCTACAAACAAACAAAAATCCATCTTTTCGTAGAGCCCAAGATACTGTAAAATTCTCTTCCCTCTTTTTCTAGGAGAGGAAGAACAGACCGCACACCTTTGATCCACCGAGAGATTTGTGAGATAAGCTTCTACTCCAGGCATCATCTCAATCCGCCCTTGTTGAAGGGCAAAATCAATGTAATCCTCGCGAAACTGTCGTATGTTAGATACTTGCTTCTCTGTCAATCCTTGTTGATAAAAAACGCATCAATCGCTCGTGGGGATTGTCCAGATAAGGTTGAAAGCTGGCATCTGTCAATCGACAAACCAATCTGGTCAAGCCCTTGCTTCCAGCCTTCAAGATAGACATCTTCTGTGTTACATAAAAGACCATCCAAATCAAAAATCAGTAAGGATTTCTTTCCGAATACTTTCATGTCCCCTCTGTCTATCCTCCTTAAGCTTCCAACTTTAGTGAGAGCTCTTCCCACTCTGCTAAGAGTCTTTCCTGTCGTTCTTCGATTTGCTCCAGCTCTTCTTGTAGTCGGCTCAACTCTGCAAGCTCATTGGTCGCTCCCATACGATCTTGAAGCTCTTCTAGTTGGACTTCCGTATTATCAATCTTTTCTTCCAGTTCTTCTAAGAGCCGACGGAGTTTTCGTTCTTCCTTCTGATTGGCCTTTTGCTGTCGATACTGGTCTTGTCCCGATTGTTCGTCTGGCAAGTCCTCCTGGCTAGAAACCAGCTCTTCTTGCTGGCTTTTTTTACTTAGGTAATAATCATAATCCCCTAGATACAAATGAGAACCGTTTTCTGAAATTTCAAGAATTTGTGTCGCCACACGATTGATAAAATAACGGTCATGGCTAACAAATACCAAGGTTCCATCAAAGGCTATCAAGGCCTCCTCTAATACTTCCTTGCTGTCAATATCCAAGTGGTTGGTCGGCTCATCTAACAGCAGAAAATTGTGGTTTTCCATAGATAGCTTGGCCAATAATAATCGAGCTCGCTCCCCACCAGACAACATAGAAACCGTCTTTTTCACATCGTCACCTGAAAAGAGAAAGGCTCCTAGCCGATTGCGAATGTCCACTTCTGGACTTGTCCGAAAGTCATTCCAAATCTCGTCTAGCACCGTATTACTCGGTGTCAATTGGGAATGTTGCTGGTCATAATAGCCCATATCTACATTGGCTCCCAAGCGAATATCACCCCTGATTGGAGATAAACTTCCCTCGATAGATTTCAGAAGGGTCGTTTTTCCGATTCCATTGGGACCGACGATTGCGATTGCGTCCATTTTCCGGACGTCTAGCTGGATGGGTTCTGACAAGACCTGCCCATCATAACCAATCGCAACATCCTTTACTGTTAAAACAACATTCCCAGATGGCCTCTCAGCAGAAAAGGCCATGTGAGCGGACTTTTCATGATTTTTTGGTTTTTCCAACCGGTCCATCTTTTCCAACTGTTTACGTCTAGCTTGGGCCCGTTTAGTTGTCGACGCACGAACGATATTGCGTTGAACAAAATCTTCTAGTTTTGCAATTTCCTTTTGCTGTTTTTCATAGTTTTTCTCTTCAGTGGCCAATTTTTCAGCCTTCAAATCCATGAACCGAGAATAATTCCCCACATATCTATCCAGAGAGTGTGGATTTAAATCTAGGGTAACCGTCGCGATTTTATCCAGAAAATAACGGTCATGACTTACGATTATTAAGGCACCACGATAATTACTTAGATAGTTTTCCAACCAAGAAATCGTTTCGATATCTAGGTGGTTGGTCGGCTCATCCAGAATCAAGAGCTCCGGCTGTTCCAACAGCATCTTGGCTAGCGCTAGACGAGTATTTTGTCCTCCAGAAAGCTCGTGAATCTTCATTGGCCACATCATCTCATCAAACTGGAAGGCCTGTAAAATGGAGCGAACATCCCGTTCATAGGTAAAACCGCCCCGCTGACGAAAATCCTCTGACAAGGCATCGTAAGTCGCCATCAGTCTCGTCAAGTCCTCTCCTGTTGATTGTGACATCTCTTCTTCCAGCTTCCGTAATCGTTTCTCATCCGAACGCAATTCGGAAAACACCGATAACATTTCTTCATAGATCGTTTTATTGGACTCGAATCGACTATTTTGTGCCAGATAAGAATAGGAAAGCCCTTTTTTCATCTGAACTGTTCCGGATGTGGGGCTTTCTTCTCCCACCAATAGTTTCAAGAGGGTAGACTTTCCTACTCCATTTCGCCCGACCAAGGCGATACGATCCCGCTCATCAACCTGTAGGGAAATATTTTCAAATAGCACATCTCCCGCAAATGAGCGCTCTAATTTGGTTCCTTGTAAGATAATCATAGCCTTATTGTAACAAAAAATAGGAGTCAGAACTAGTGGCACCTATATCATTTTATATATTATTTCTTTATCAAAAAAAAACGGCCCAATAGCCGTTTCCTCTGTTATTCTCCTGAAATAAGCGTTTCTAGTCCGACCTTCATCATATCGGTGAAGGTGTTTTGCCGTTCTTCTGCCGTTGTATCCTCATCTGGATTGACCAAGCTATCCGAAATGGTCATGATGGCCAGAGCCTCTACTTGGTGTTGGGCAGCCAAATAGTAAAGGGCTGCTGCTTCCATTTCGACCGCCTTGACGCCCCATTTTCCAAGCTCAATGTTCTTTTCAAAGTAGTTTGAGTAAAAGACATCTGATGACAAGACATTTCCGACATGAGTCGTCATACCCAAGTCTTTGGCAATATGGTAGGCCTTGTCTAAAAGATCAAAGCTTGCGATTTGTGGGAAATCAAACTGTGGCCAGTCGTTGCGGATAATGTTGGAGTTGGTCGCCGCTGCTTGGGCTAAAACCAATTCTCGCACATGAACATCCTTATTTAAAGATCCTGCAGTCCCTACACGGATCAATTTCTTCACACCATAATCGACAATCAACTCACGCGCATAGATGGAAATCGAAGGCATTCCCATCCCAGTCCCCATGACCGAAACACGCTCCCCTTTATAGGTTCCCGTGTACCCAAACATATTACGGACTTCATTGAAACAAACAGCATCTTCAAGAAAATTCTCAGCGATAAATTTAGCCCGAAGAGGATCTCCTGGAAGAAGAATTTTATCAGCAATTTCACCTTGCTTAGCAGAAATATGGATAGACATAATATAAGATACCAAGGGCGTTAAAGAGGCACAGTAAAAATAGGAAATCCGACAAAGATGCATCGCATCTAGGAGGATTTATCTTTTTTACACAGCCTCTAGCTCGGGTTCAATTTCAAACCCGAACTCCCTTTCCTTTCATTTTTATTTTATCAGTTTCAGAAAGTTTTCCGCTCGTGTTCAAATCTGAACGCACGCTCTTTCCTTTCTATAAATTTTTTTGAGTGATAGGCGTTAAAGAGGCACAGTAAAAATAGGAAATCCGACAAAAATGCATCGCATCTAGGAGGATTTATCTTTTTTACACTGCTTCTAGCCCGGGTTCAATTTCAAACCCGAACTCCCTTTCTTTTCATTTTTATTTTATCAGTATCAGAAAGTTTTCCGCTCGTGTTCCAATGAGAACACAGGGTCAACTTTTCTATCGTTTGAGGTATTGAGAAATCTACAGCAGTTAAAAGGATAGCATACCTGTAAAAACCAAGCGGAACAAGAAAGAGCCAAGCAAACAATTCAGCGGTTGCGCAATGTCTTCTAAATGACACGATAATTGACCTACATTAGATCACAATTTATGCCGAGAAAGCTAACCGACCGTCCACAGATTATTCCAAAGAACAGCCCCAATCTCGCCTTCATCGGTCTGTTTGTAGAACTCGAAGGGGATGTTGTATTGACAGTAGAGACATCTGATAAGCCCATCCTGCCACTTTTTCAAGGATAGTATGATATCCGGATGAGGGCTGTCACTCTAAAAACTCTACTCGAAAAAGAAGAATTACGAGCTACGGATCTCTTTAGTGGCAATCCTCTGGAACAGTCCACGCTCTTAAAATCCGTTAACCACCTCTTTAAACATATCCCTGATGTGCCGGACTATTCTCAAGAAACACGAGAAAATCAATAAACACTGCTTCTCATTCCCTTCTTCTATTTTGGAGAAGGGGTTTTATTGCTTTTTCTCTGATCTTATCAAGAATCCTCGAAAGCCACTGAGCTGAAAAGCTAGCGAGTAACAGGGGGAGACTTAGAAGGAGCGGCTGCCCCGTAAATCCAAGAACCAAGGTTGCCCCTGTCAAAGGGGCTTTTAGCGTGGTCCCTAAAAAGACACTAGCTCCCAAGAGCATTCCCATAGAGGGTGAAAAAGCGAACCCTAAACGATTTGCGATCACGGTTACCAAATAGCCTGCTCCAATCCCCAAAGCAAAAGAAGGCGTCAAGGTCCCTCCGTAGGCTCCATTTCGCAAGAGAAGGTAAACAAATAGTCCCTTCAAAATCAAAACGAGAGGCAAAGCTGGCAGAGATTGTTCCGATAAAAGCAACTGGGCCATGACTTGCCCATTCCCCATAAAGATCGGGAAATCGATAGCAACCACTGCCAAGGTTAGAAAAACGATTGGCAAGACCCAGAGGATTTTACGGTCTTTAGTCCGATTCTGGCTGGCTCTTTTGGTCAACCAAGCAAAGCCCATAGCCAAGGGGGTTACCACTGTTGCTAACAAAAGGGCTTGCAAGAAACTACCTGCTGTCCATGAAAGGGAGGCCATTTGGTAGAGAGGAGCATTTCCCACAAGCGGTTGGGCCAGAAAATCAGCCAAGTAACAACTGATCAGAATCAAGAGGACATTGCGACTGGTCCAAGCAATCCCCAGAGTCTCAAGGACAAAGAGACTACTTGCAAAAGGAACCTGATAGACAGCAGCAAGACCCGCACCTGCTCCGCAAGCAATCAATAATTTGCGATCCTTTTTCATCAAATCCAGCCATTTGGACAAACGACCACCGATTAATGCACCGACCTCCCGTGGTGCCCCTTCCTTGCCAACTGAGGCACCCGCTCCAACAATGGCTACTTGCGCTGCAGCATGAGCGATTTGAAGACGAATCTTTGGCTCTCCTTCCCCTACAAGGTTCATTTGCTGTTTGATTGATAAGATCTTGTACCGTCTCTGAAGTTCAAACCAAAAGACAGCAGCCAATAAACCCGTCAAGCCGAGAGCCAGAAAGCGCCGTAGCCCTCCAGCCTGATCATACTGTTTCCATAAATTACTAGCATCACTCCCAAATGCTACTAGTTGAACCAATTCGAGTAAGTAATGGCAAGCCATCCCGACAAGGCCCGCCCCAACTCCAAGAGCAAAGATCGCCAAAATCAACCTTAGTGGGTAAGGAAGACGAAGGATTCTAGATCGCATCTTTTTACAGTTCTGCCAAGATGGCTTTAATCAATCCTTTAAAATCCCCCTTGACCTGCTGAGTCACTGCGACCACTTCTTCGTGACTAAGCGAATCTTGGAAACCAGCTGCGTGATTGGTGATGCAGGAGATACCAAGCACCTTTAAACCTGAATGAACGGCAACAATCACCTCTGGCACTGTAGACATGCCGACTGCATCTGCTCCTAGTGTCTTAAGGGCACGAATTTCAGCAGGTGTTTCATAAGCAGGTCCTGACCATCCACAATAAACCCCTTCGTCCAACTTGATACCAGCTTCTTTCGCTACACGATGCGCAATCTCACGGTATTCTGGCGTGTAGGCTTTCGACATATCTGGGAAGCGAGGACCAAACTCATCTAAATTTTCACCAATGAGGGGATTTGCCCCTGTCATATTGATGTGGTCAGAAATAGCCATAAGCGTTCCAGGACCAAAGCTAACACCTCCAGCCGCGTTGGTTACTAAGATACCTGTACAGCCAAGGGCTTTCATGACACGGACTGGGAAGGTGACGGCTTGTAGGCCTAGGCCTTCGTAGTAGTGGATCCGTCCTTGCAATGCCAGAACCTTCTTACCAGCCAGGTCTCCATAGACAAGCTTCCCCGCATGACCGACAACCGTTGATTGGGCCCAGTTGGGAATATCTGCATAGTCAAAGACGAGGGCATTTTCAATCTCTTCTGCAAGTTCTCCCAATCCTGATCCAAGGATTAACCCAAATTCCGGTGCTTCCACACCAGCGTTTTTCAAAAAATCACGCGTTTCATAAATGTTTTCTAAATAAGTCATTTTTTCTCCTTCAATAGTTTATTAGTAAGTGACCGATTTTATCAAAAGTATTGGCATTTCGGATGGTCAACGTGCGGTAGAAAGGCAACTTGAGTAGTTGCTTGTGATAAGCTGTCTGGGCGTAAGTTGCTTCAGAGAATTTCCCCCAGAAAATCCCAAGTTTCCCAAAATGAAGCACTTCATCCTGTAGGTTCAATTCTGAAACTTGCCTGATAACCCGATCCATATCCACTCCCTCCGTGTAAAAGAGGACATCTTTTCGAGCCATGTCTTTCTTCCACCAATCTGGTAGATGTTTCAGCTCCGTCTCAAACTCCTCCTGACTCAGCAAAGAAAAAGACTGGATAAAAGGATAGTGTTTTGCAAAGAAATGCTTCAATAGAGGAACTAAGTCATCTTTAGGCTGCGTGGCGTCAAAGAAGGCATTGCCACTGTTGATGTAGGTCTCAACCTTTTCAAGTCCCAACCCTGTCAACTCTTGACGAAGCTCTGCCATGACGACCTTATTTTTGCCACCGACATTGATGCCTCTGACCAGAAGTGCAAAACGGGTCATCTTAGTTCAATTGATCCAAGAAGCTCTCTCCAATCATGGCAGTTTCAACACCGAAGTTATCAGCAATAGTAGCTGAAATATCCGCAAAATGTCCGACAGGGATCACGCCATTGCCCCTAAAGGATGGGCTGTAAGCCAAGAGGGGAATATACTCACGGGTGTGATCTGTCCCTGCATAGGTTGGATCATTTCCATGATCAGCAGTGATCAAGAGCAAGTCGTCTTCACGCAAGCCAGCGATGATTTCTGGCAAGCGCTCATCAAACTCATGCAAGCAATCCCGGTAGCCATGTGGATCCCGACGGTGACCATAAAGGGCATCAAAGTCCACCAAGTTGGTAAAGGAGAAGCCTTTTTCAAATTCTGGCAGACCCAAAGTCTTGATCAGGGTATCGATACCGTGACTGTTGGATTTGTTGTGCCCCATGTCGTGATTGATTCCAGCGCCGTTAAAGATATCGCTAATCTTTCCGACAGAATAGGTATCAATCCCTGCATCGTTGAGTTTATCCAAAACTGTTGGGGCAAAAGGTGATACGGCTAAGTCTCGACGATTGGCTGTCCGTGTAAAGTTTCCAGGCTCACCCACATAAGGACGAGCGATGATCCGGCCAAGAAGGGCAGGACGCTCAAGTGTAATCGAACGAGCGTATTCACAGATCCGGTAGAGTTCGTCCAATGGAATAATATCTTCGTGGGCCGCAATTTGAAGCACAGGGTCCGCAGAGGTATAGATAATCAGCTCACCCGTTTCCATCTGACGAGGGCCAAAATCGTCGATGACCGCTGTCCCTGAGTAGGGTTTATTGGCCTCACGGATAACCTTACGGCCTGAAAATGCTTCGATTTTGGTGATGATTTCTTCAGGGAAGCCATTCCAGAAGGTATCGAAAGGCTCGGTAATATTTAGGCCCATGATTTCCCAGTGTCCGGTCATGGTGTCTTTTCCAAGGGAAACTTCCTGGAGTTTGGTCACATAACCCGTGGGATTTTTTTCAGCAGGCACTGTCGCAAGGGGTGTCTCCCGCGGAATATTTCCAAGGCCAATCTTAGCCATGTTGGGTACATTCAGCCCAACGGTTTTCGAAATGTGACCTAGGGTATCTGATACGCCATCAGGTACGCCGGCATTGACAAAGTTATTGGCATCGGGTGCCGCCCCGATTCCGACAGAGTCTAACACCACTAAATGGATGCGCTTAAATTTAGACATAATGTCTCCTTTACAAGTAGAAAATATACTTTTATTATACCATATCACACTAA
>NZ_KQ969506.1:241714-264009 GCF_001578875.1 Streptococcus sp. DD13 | reverse complement strand
TAACTTTTGGACCTTCTTCTGTTCCCACAATCACCTTTGAAATCCGGTCTAAAAAAGGCCATGTTCGACTACACCCACTGTATGATCCAGTTCATTTCCCAGTGCATAAGCATCCTCGATCCGTTTCAAATCTAAGTCCATAATAAAATTGCCCATATCCGTCACAAAGCGCTGGCCGTCTTTCTCACGAAAACTTGGTTCAAAACCGCGATCTGTAAAGTGTCGAAAGAGGTTTCCAGCTCCATACTGAACCACTTCAACTGGTAATTTGAAGGCACCGAGTGTTTTAACTACCTTAGACTCATCCACAATCCAAACACAATCTTTTGAATAGGTCGCTACGATTTTCTCCATCAAAAGAGCTCCACCGCCTCCCTTAATGCCATTCAAAGATCCGTCGACCTCATCTGCTCCATCAATGGTTAAGTCCACATATTCTACCTCGTCGATGGCCCTAAGAGGGATTCCCAAAGATTCCGCTTGTTTGTAGGTCGCTCGAGAAGTTGTGACGGCTGTGATGTCCAACCCTTCTTCCCTGACACGACGACCAAGCTCCTCCACAAAATAATAAGCAGTCGACCCTGTTCCAAGACCAACAATCATCCCTGGCTTTACTAACTCAGCTGCCTTGATCCCAACTTGCTCTTTTAAATTTGTCATAGAGTCACTCCATTTATTGTTTATTTCTGTCCTAATTATACCATTCTGACCCAGGATATGCTAGACCTTTTAGTCCTCAAACCACTTTCTCATTTGCTTATCTAAGTGCAATGATCTATCCCATAATCCAACTGCTAGTCTGCTCCAAATTCCTCCGCCACGACTTGCAATGCACGTTCAATAACCACATGCATGTCGTAGTATTTGTAGTCTGCTAAGCGTCCACAGAAGATCACCTTATCATCTTTCTCCGCTTCTTCTTGGTACTTAGCAAAGAGGACATTATTTTTGGCATCATTGATTGGATAGTAGGGTTCATCCCCTCGTTTCCAATCCGCTGGGTATTCACGGGTAATCACGGTCTTAGGCTGAGTTCCAAACTCAAAGTGCTTGTGCTCGATAATCCGCGTATAAGGAATCTCCCGCTCAGTGTAGTTGACCACAGCATTCCCTTGGTAATTTTCTTCATCCAACACTTCATGTTCGAAACGCAGACTCCGGTACTCCAACTCCCCATGTTTGTAGTCAAAATACTGGTCAATCATTCCTGTAAAGACAACTTTATCAGCTGAAGCTTCAAGCTCTTCACGATTGGCAAAGAAATCAACCCCAAGTTCTACTTCCACATCTTTCAGCATATTTTCAATAATGACATTGTAGCCACCGATGGGAATTCCTTGATAACGGTCGTTAAAGTAGTTATTATCAAAGGTCAACCGAACAGGAAGACGCTTGATGATAAAAGGTGGAAGATCTGTCGCAGAACGTCCCCACTGCTTCTCCGTATAGCCCTTAATTAACTTTTCGTAGATATCTGGTCCAATCAACTTAATCGCTTGCTCTTCCAAGTTTTTAGGCTCCACACCCTGCATGTCAGCCGTTTGCTCCGCAATCTTGTCCTTGACTTCTTGTGGTGTCTTGGTTCCCCACATGGCATAAAATGTATTCATGTTGAAGGGAAGATTGTAGAGATTGCCCTTGTAGTTAGCGATGGGTGAATTGATATAGTTGTTAAAGTCCGCAAATTGATTCACATAGTCCCAGACTTTTTTGTTAGAGGTGTGGAAAATGTGGGCACCATACTTGTGAACGTTCACCCCTTCCACCTCTTCACAGTAGATATTGCCTCCGATGTGATCCCGCTTGTCTATCACTTTTACGGTCTTCCCACGTTTCGTCGCTTCATGCGCAAAGATGGCTCCAGACAAGCCTGCTCCAACAATCAAATAATCGTACATCTATCGCTCCTTTTCTGATCACTTTATTATACCATACTTCCTTGGACAGCAAAAAAAGAGCCACAATGGCTCCTTTTATTAAGCTGGGAAAATGCCGTTTGCATTCAAAGCAGTCAAAATAATGACCCAAGCAATAATGGCAAAGACTGCCAATACTGTTGACAATAGGGAAGCATTTGACGAAAGCTCCGCTTCTTTTTCGTAGTTGATTGCGTAAGAAACCGCAACAGTTGCCGGTGGTGTCGCCATAAAGACTGTGATTGCAAAGATTGCAGGATAGCCCAATTGGAATCCAAAACCAGTTCCAACGACGTTGATCAAGAGCATCACTGCTAACATAACAGCTGGTACAACGACCAATTTAACGACTGAGTAATACCATACCGCTTTTTCTTTTATCGCATCTTTTAGATCGATTCCAGCCAAGGTCATACCGATCGCCAACCACGCAAGTGGAGAAGACAGATTTCCAAGGTATTGGAAGGCTTTGAACAACCATGGAAGGGTTTGGTCAATACGATAAAAAGCGAAATGGGATACAGTAGCTTCTACAAATTTTTTATTCACAATTTTTGGCTCAACATGGACATTCACTTGAGGAGCATACTGTTGAAGCAACCACAAAACAAATCCAAGGAAGGTCGCAATGACAATAGGGTTCAAGAAAATTTGCTTCAGATACTTGCGTTCAAACTTAGCCCCTGACATCACCACCAAGGCATAGGAATAAAGAAAGACCCGGTAGGCAATGTTAAACAAGTTGGCATAGAGTGTTCCAGCTGGTAAAATCGCATCGATAATCGGAAGCCCAAAGAAGGTCGTCGAACCAAAAATCGTCAAAATTCGTAACGTATCCTTACGATCTCCCTTAAACTGTGGAAATAGAACAAAAGACAGGACAATCAAAGCGATATAGGCGATAAAACCAAATGCAAAGGTGGATAATCCAGTCGTGAAGGTTTTGTCATTGATTGGCACCATAAAGGCATTAAAAGCCAAGAAGGGAAGGGTTAAGTTTAACAAAATATTGGATAAAACTTTACCACCATTTTCCGGCACGATTTTTTTCTTACGAGCATAGTAACCTGTCAGGATGACAAAAATGGTTGAGACGACAGCGCCCAAGAACGTTTTGTCACTCAAAATTTTAGCAAACAAATCATTATTCATCTATTTAAATCTCCTATATTGATGTGATTACAGAACTGAGTTGGTCAATTGACCTGTCGTCAGTACTTCGTTTAAATTGTCATAGCTGGTTTCAATCATATTGGACAAAGCTTCATCCGTGTTTGAACCAACATGTGGTGTCAACAAAATCTTTGGATACAAGTCAATCATTTCGCGAACAGTGGCATCTGGAATATCCTCTTTAGAAGCAAATTCTTTGAAGAAAAAGGCTGTTTCATTCGGCAAAACATCTGCTCCAAATCCATCCAACTTACCAGATTTAATGGCAGCGACAATTGCTTCGTTATCTTGTAATTCTCCACGCGCAGTGTTGATTAAGATAGCGCCGTCCTTCATTTTACTGATAAATTCTGCATTGACCATCTTATCATTTTGTCCTTTAAAGTAAGGAACGTGAAGGCTAACAATATCACATGTCGCAAGCAAATCATCTAATTCTAGAAACTCAACAACAGATTTGGCATACTCTGACTGAAAAACATCATATCCGTAAACTGTCGCTCCAAGTCCTTTAAAGAGTTGTGCTTCTGTCACACCGATGCGTCCAGTCCCAATAATCCCAACTTTACAATTACGGATTTCTTTAGAAAACATCGTCGCATCTACTTTAAAGTTTAGCTGGCGGGTTTGATTCACAGTATAGCTGACATGACGTAAAAGGTCCATCGCCAGGGTCAAGGAGAGTTCAGCAATCGCATTTGGAGAATAACCAGGAACATAGGCTACCTTTAATCCTAATGCTGCCGCCGCCTCTTTATCAATATGGTTAAAGCCAACTGTACGGGTGAACACATACTGGATTCCCCAGCTCGCCCATTTTTCCAAATTTTCTCGATCCGCCACACAGTTTCCTCGTAGGATGATTGCATCGCTTCCCTTTGCCGCATCCGCATTTTCATGGGTGGTTAAAGCCTCTACAAGATTTAGCTCATAACCATACTTGTTTAAAGCTTCAAAAAAAGGGACTTCATTCGGTCTCACACCGTAACAAGTAACTTTTAGTGTCATTCTTTCCTCCTATTGGTTCCGTTTCATCCATTTTATTTGGCCTGTAAAAATACATCCATTCAACGTTCAAACCTAGGAAATTATATCTTTTTTCTAACACAAAGTCAAGACTTTATTAAAAATATCACAAAGTTACTTCTCCATGACTGCTTCGTTTTCAGCTGCTTTTCTTATCTTTTTATCAGCTCACGCAACTTCCAAATAGGCTTCTCAAGTTCGACTCAAACCTTCTATCAATAAAAAACGTTTCACCCATGATCTGAGTAAAACGCTATTTTCAATACAAGATTCGAAGAAGACTGGCATGAATCACAAAATGCCCATTTTATCCTATCAGCCATTCAAGCCCTCTAGCGAAACGGATGGCTTAATCTGTAGCAGATGTGCCAATCCACTTGCCATTGTCCATGACAAAAGGTTTGGCTAAGCCCTCACCAGTATAGTCCTGGTATTTGGTTCCCAAATAGTCATAACAGTCTTGGATGGTCGTAAAATGAATGGCCTGGTAAGGCTCTTCAAAGGTTAATTTTTCTACAAATAAATATCCATCTCCATCAGGTACCAGGACACCCACGTGACCGACAAAAAGAGACTGTCCATCCAAATTATCATGCACAATAACCGATAGCATCCGGGCCTCTTCATCAAAGGTAAATTGCTTGAAATATTCCTCCATCTTTTTAGCATGAACAGCGACATCCTGCGTATCCTCCGTTTTCACCTTAGAAAACAAGGTCGTAAATCGCTCCTTATCAGATGCAGATAGCAATTTCCCCTTGTCGATGGCATCCAAATCCATAAAGAGCAAACTATCATCCTTTTGAATGCTTGGAATCTGGATTTTATTTTTCAGCAAGAGGTAGGTATTGATGCGACAATTGGTTCCGATGAAGTCCCCTTTTTTCTCCTTCCACAGACTCGTGATTTTCTCAAGGTCATACTCTTTTTTCTGGTAGGGTTCAAAAGTGCCGATGAGCCCAGTCGATCCGGTAACAGCGTTATAATCTTCTACTTGCTTTAAAAAATCATTCACATCCGCTTGATCAATGGAAGCGGAAAGGATGGTTCGGACCTGTTCCACACTCGCATTGCTGTTGAGATTAGAATAGGTGGAGGCAGCCTCTTTCTTTGTTTGGCGGCTCTGACTGTTTTCTGTACTTGACTGGTCTTCTCCTGTCCTACCTTGTGGGCGGCTACAAGCTGTTAACGAAGTTAATAAAACCAGCGAAGATAGCGTTAAGAACAAGAACCGGTGACCTTTTATTTTCATAACTTCCTCCTTGTGATGGATATTTTTTGTTCATAGATTGAACCAGATAACTCTTCTCAATGGCATCATACGCTATTCTCAGAACCTTGTCAATCCATTTTTACACCGGATTTTAAGAAAATTTTTTCACTCTTTTTCGGTCTCCTATCCTGGCTAGTAAAGAGAAAAAAAGAAAACCTTTAAGAAGATTTTCTTTCGCCAAATTCATACTTTTGGTGGATCGTTGCCCAGATAAAAAGAAGGATAAAAATTCCCATCAAGACAAGGTAAACAGGGAAACTATTGGCTGTCAATGTAGAGATTTCGATCACTCTTTGCAAGACGATAGCCGATACATAAAATCCAAGCACTGAAAAGGCAATCAGCAAGCCCCTCCACAGATTAAGTGGCAGACAGGCACGGATGACAGATATAAAGCCAATCGATCCTAGTAAGTAATAGGATAAGGTTGTAACTTCCATATCCGTCCAACCATGAGTAGCTCCCCAAAAACGAACAATCAACACACTCGCTACAACCATGAGTGCACTTGGCAAGGCTAAGCTCATGGAGCGTTTTAAAAAGTGCTTTTCGACAGGTTTGATATTACGCTCAAAGGTGAGTACAAATGGTGGGAATCCTTCCACAAATTGGTCGATGAGGGTCACCTGAATCGGAATAAATGGGAAAATTAATAGATAATGAACATTAAAGAGTGCAGCACTTGCGATACAAATGATAGCCAGAATAAAGGAATAAATCGTCTTGATAAAGAAGATTGGAGCAATACGTCCGATGTTGTTGACGACCCGACGACCTTCAAATAGGATTTCTGGTACATCATTAAAATCAGAATTGAGCAGGACCAGGTTGGCAATCTGACGCGTCGCTGGATCTCCTTCTGCCATAACGATGGAACAATCTGCTTCACGCAAGGCTAGGATATCATTGACCCCGTCTCCGGTCATTGCCGTGGTTCGACCCGCTGCTTTCAAGGTCTGAATCAATAATTTCTTCTGATGTGGGGACACCCGTCCAAAGATAGCCGTGGTTTCTGCCATAGCCACCAATTCCTCATCTGTAATTTTGGAACAGTCCACATAGCTCTGATAATTTGCGAAACCAGCTTGTTGGGCAATATGGGAAACCGTGATTGGATTATCCCCTGAAATGATCTTCAAGTCCACATCTTGTGATCGTAGGTAATCTAACGTTTCTGCTGCACCTTCTCGAATCGGATCTGTAATTTCAAGAACGGCTAAAGGCTGGATGTCCGTTGGAAGCTGAAGAGCTTGCTGATCCAGCTTTTCCTGACTCCGAACCAAGACCAGAACACGAGAACCACGATTTTGAGCTTGGATAACCGCTTGAGGATTTTCCTTCAGTAACATCTCCGGAGCTCCTAGGAAGATGGTCCCCAAGTTTTCAAAATAGATGGCTCCCCACTTCCGATCACTCGAAAAGGAAATCACATTACTGGTTGAGTAAGGATGGTTTTCTGTTCCATATCGATTGAAAATGGCACGCGCAGTCGGGTTGTTATCATCACTCGCCTGACTGTAGGCCGCTAGTATTTCAGTGATTTGCTCTTCACTGAAATCTTCCGTCAAAGATGAAACCGACTCCACCGTCATCTTCCCTTGAGTAATGGTCCCTGTCTTATCCAAACACAAGGTATCGACACGGGCCAAGGTTTCCACCGAATACATTTCTTGTACGAGGACTTTTCGCATCCCTAATTTGATAACAGCTGTCAGGAGCGAAGTGACTGTCAACAAAGCTATCCCTTTAGGCAGCATACCAAGAAGAGCCGTAGAGGTTGTAACCACCGAGTCTTTTACCGGTAACATCTTGAGCAACAAGGCCTCAAAAAACAGGGCTAAGCCAAACGGAATGATGATCTTTCCTGTAAAATTGGATATTTTCTCCAAGTTCATCAAGATGCGAGAATTAATCGGTTTGAGCGTCTTCGCCTCCATCATGAGCTGATTCGCATAATTGTCCCCCGCCACTCGGATCACTTCTGCATAGACGTGGCCACTGGCAAGGAAACTTCCAGATAACAGCTCATCTCCTTCCTCTTTTAGAACCAGATCACTCTCTCCAGTGAGCATGGCCTCGTTTGCTTCTGCTACCCCCGTCAAGACACGGGCATCACTAGGAACCTGCTCTCCGGCGCTTAGTCGTATGTAGTCTCCTAAGACGATGTCTTCGGGCGCGATTTGTTCCTTTTGTCCCTCTCGAATGACCGTCACCAATTCTCTGCTCAGGAGATTGAGCTTGTCAATCATATGTTTGGCCCGCAATTCGGTCACAATCCCTGAAAAGGCATTAAAACAGATGACCGCAAAAAAGACTAAGTTTGACCATGCCTGTACAGCCACGAGGGCCAGAGCAATCGCAAAGTTTAGCAAGTTAAAGAGCGTAAAGACATTTCGCTTCACAATCTGCCAGGTACTGGTACTAGCTGACGTTTGAAACTGATTGGTCAACCCTTGGGCTGTTTTTTGCGCAACTTGTGCTTGGCTTAAGCCAGTTAATTGTTTCTTATCCATACAGTCTATCTTACCTTTTTTTTGAATTTTTCGCTAGTCTCACCTCTGAAAAAGGTGCTAAATCTGCGCTGAAACAGGCAATCCCGTGTGACCCCAAATTTTCAAATCTCCCCATCAGACAAAAACAAGCAGCTGTGATACAATGTCCTTAAAATAGAAAACGAGGTTTATAGATATGCTTCAATATGATGTCATTGTAATCGGATTTGGAAAAGCCGGAAAGACGCTGGCTGCCAAATTAGCTACTGCCGGAAAACAAGTTGCGCTGATTGAAAAAAGCAAGGCCATGTACGGAGGGACTTGTATCAATATCGCTTGTATCCCGACAAAGACGCTCATTGTCGCTGCAGAAAAAGGATGGACCTTTGATCAGGCCATGTCTGAAAAAGGGGCCGTCACAAGTCGCCTGAATGCCAAGAATTATGCAAATGTAACCAATAGTGGCGTCACCGTTTTCGATGCAACCGCTCATTTTCTTTCCAACAAGGTTATCGAAGTCGTTGCCGGAGACGAGCGCCAAGAACTGACCGCGGACACGATCATTATTAATACTGGAGCACGTCCCCGTGTCCCTGCTATCCCTGGACTAGCAGACAGTCAGTTTGTTTACGATTCTACCGGCATTCAATCCCTTTCTTCCCTTCCAGAACGTCTAGGAATTTTGGGTGGGGGAAATATCGGCCTGGAATTTGCTCACCTCTACCAAAAACTTGGTAGCCAAGTAACTGTCCTAGACTCAGGATCAACCTTCCTCCCTCGAGTGGAACCAAGCATCGCCAAATTGGCCAAAGAGTATATTGAAGAAGATGGCATTGTGATCGAGCAAGGAGTCCAAGTCTCTGAAATTCGAAATGACGGCCATCAAGTGGTCGTGAAAGCAGACCAGCAAGAATATCGCTTCGATGCTTTGCTCTATGCGACCGGACGGGTCCCAAATATCCAAGACCTTACTCTTGAAAATACGGATATCCAGACAACTGAACGGGGCGCCATTCGAGTAGATCAGCACTTACAGACAACTGTTCCAGGTATCTTTGCTGTCGGGGATGTGAATGGAGGACCTCAGTTTACCTATATTTCTTTAGACGATTCACGTATTGTCCTTGATTATCTGACGGGCCAAGGCCTCTATTCTCTTGAAAGCCGTGGTGCCCTTCCCACCGCTCTTTTCATCTCTCCAACCCTTGCTTCTGTCGGTCTCACAGAGCAAGAAGCAAAAGAGCAAGGCCTTCCAGTTCTTACAAAGGAATTGTTGGTTGCTGCCATGCCTCGTGGACATGTGAATGGGGACCTGCGTGGTGCTTTTAAAGCTGTTGTCCATGCTGAGACCAAGGAAATCCTTGGTGCAACCTTACTCTCACAGGACGCTGCAGAGTTGATCAATATTATCAGCCTATCGATGGACTACCATATCACAGCGACAGACCTGTCCAAACAAATCTTTACCCATCCTACAATGGCCGAAAATCTAAACGACCTCTTTGCATTCTAACATCATTCCCCTTCAGAAACGGTCTGAGGGGGATTTATTTGCTCAAACTTATTATCTATCACAAATGGAGATTCCTAACCCACCTGAACTTCGTTTCCAACTACCCGGTCAGTAGGTTGGATTTCTTCTGCCACGATAGGCCTCCTACTTTTTGATATTCCCTTCTTTACCGACTGCGGATAAAGTCTAAGCGCCCTGCAGGACTCGAACCTGCTCAGAGTGGAGAACACACAAATCAAAATCCCTCTGTTCCTTTTGAGCGCATAAGAAAAGCACCTAGATTGAACTAAGTGCTGATTATTTACAAAGCTAGACCACGTTTTTTGAGTTCGGCCATGATAACCTCTTCATCTTCTTTAGAAAATGTGGTAAACCTCAAATGTGATAATTCTTCATCTGTCATCTCAGACGGGATGAGCTTAGGAGAACTCAACCCCATCGAGTCAATCTGAGAAAAAGCCTCTGATAAGTTCATTATTACTCGTTCTTTCTGACATTCATTTCAAGGACTATTCCGCCCTTATTTTCTTTCGCACTAATTATATCATATTTAGTGCCTCTTGGTAGAATAATCTCACTTTCGTCATCATTATCCGTGAAATATATGTGATGACTTTTAGGAATGTTGATAATTGTTTTAACAAGTCTATTCTTAAAGTAATTGTATTGAGGGATATAGCTTGTTGAGGTAAAGCCCGCATTTTTTGCATTCAAAACAGGAGTGAGCACCAAATTCCTTCCCTACATAATCATGTATACATAGGAATTCTCTAACAAACCACTTCTTTATTTTAAACAATTGATACATCGTTTTATCCCTCATGGATATAAGAAAAGCACCTAGATTGAACTAAGCGCTGATGATTTCAATTTCTTTAATAGCACTTTCAGGATATGAAAGGTCAGCTATGACAATTTCATCATCACCATCTAAATCATATCCATCAAACCACTCATCCACCTTGCCAATGATAGAGGTACCGTCACTCAATACAAGATGAACATTTTTGTCTACATATTCCCATAGTTTCATTGATTTCCTCCCTCTGTATCGTTTTTCGGCATTTTTGGCGCTAAATGAGTAGTTGATTTTGAAATATGGATAGTGAACTCATCTGTCTTCGTAGGATATTTTCCATCCAAATCAAAACGGCTGTAAGCCACACCACTCTTTTTATCAATTTTGATGACAGAACTAAACTGTCCTACTTGGCGTTTAATTATTGTTCCATCTAGGTAATTATCATCAATAATCTTCTGGATAGTTTCGTTATCCAGTTCGATGTAACCAGGTATTGGCTTACCTTTACTTCTATTTCGTGCCACATAGTCAGCATAAGCTGGATGGTCTTTACTATGCCTGTTTTGCTTATCCACATTGATAGTCAACGAGAGGGCACCGTTGTTGATTTCTTCTTGTAGCTCGGACTTGAGCAATATCTGTTTGTACCCTCTTGTATTATTATACCCCATTTTCTTAAATTCTGATAATGATATTGGCGCTTTTTCTCCTAAAAGTTCTTTAGCTTTATTGTACTCCTTAGTTACTTTAGCTTGTCGTTCTCTTAGCTCAACTTCTGTCTTCGCTTGGCTAAATGGATCATCATAGTACTTCTCCCTAGCGTAATCACGACGAAGAAACGGTTTATCTGCAAGATAGTCTCTCATGGCTCCTTGTTGGATCCTAATCTTGTTCTTATACGTGTCGATTCGTTCTTCCTTTTCAAATGAAGAGTTCAGCTTATCTTCAACGAAAAAGCAAGAAGCAATTCGGACAGTTTAGTCAGATAATGGTACAATAGAACTGCCACTAAATTGAAACATTTCCAACTGGAAACAGGATTCCTGGATCTACGTGAAGAAATGCTTGCTCAACAAGTATTACTAAAGGACTAATATGATAACAAAAGAATTTGATACTATTGCTGCTATTTCAACACCACTAGGAGAGGGAGCTATCGGGATTGTCCGGATCTCAGGAAGTCAGGCTTTTGAGATTGCCAGCCGCATTTTTAAAGGAAAAGATATCAACCGCCTTGCCAGCCATACCATTAACTATGGGCATGTGTATGATCCGGATCGACATGAAATTTTAGATGAGGTCATGCTGACGGTCATGAAAGCTCCCAAAACCTTTACCCGAGAAGATGTCATTGAGATCAATACACATGGTGGCATCGCGGTAACCAATGAAATTCTCCAATTACTCATCCGACAAGGGGCTAGAATGGCAGAACCTGGAGAGTTTACCAAGCGAGCCTTTTTAAACGGTCGTGTAGACCTGACCCAGGCTGAAGCTGTCATGGATCTGATCCGTGCCAAGACCGACAAGGCCATGAACAATGCTGTCCGTCAATTGGACGGTTCCCTTTCCCATTTGATTAAAGAGACCAGACAGGAAATCCTCCATACACTGGCCCAAGTCGAAGTGAACATTGACTATCCGGAATATGACGATGTCGAAGAGGCTACGACGGCGATTATTCAGGAAAAAACCTTGGAATTTCAGCAGTTATTGGAAGGCTTACTCCGAACAGCTAAACGAGGAAAAATCCTCCGTGAAGGAATCTCGACAGCCATCATCGGTCGTCCAAATGTTGGAAAATCCAGCCTCTTAAACAATCTGCTCCGAGAAGAAAAGGCTATCGTAACGGATATAGAAGGAACGACAAGAGATGTCATCGAAGAATACGTCTCTATCAAGGGGATTCCTCTGAAATTAATCGATACTGCTGGTATCCGTGATACGGATGACCTAGTGGAAAAAATCGGTGTCGAACGTTCTCGCAAAGCCCTATCCGAAGCCGACTTAGTCCTCCTTGTTCTAAACGCTAGCGAACCCCTCACGGATCAAGACCGACAGCTTTTGAACCTCTCAGATAAGAGTCGCCGCATCATTCTCCTCAATAAGACCGATCTTGAAATTCGGATCAATCAAGACGAACTTCCCGATGACTGTATTCCGATCTCCGTTTTGCAAAACAAGAATATTGATCACATTGAAGACAAAATCAATGACCTGTTCTTTGAAAACGCGAAGCAAATCGAACAGGATGCCACTTATCTATCCAATACCCGTCACATCAGCTTAATTGAACAAGCTGTGGCTTCCCTCCAAGCTGTCAATGACGGACTAGCACTCGGTATGCCAGTTGACCTGCTACAAGTCGATTTAACCCGGTGTTGGGAGATTCTGGGGGAAATCACTGGTGAGGCAGCACCAGATGAACTGATTACCCAACTGTTCAGTCAATTCTGCCTAGGAAAATAATAAAAAGAAAGACAGAAAGTAAAAGTCTAGATCTACTCTCCCTTTCGATTCAACATCGAGAGGAAGGTTTGGTCCAACTCCTACTTCTGTCTCTTTTTCTTCTTCATTGATTGAACTGACTCCAGTCAGTATACGTTCAAGCTTATTCCCCCAACCGTTCTTCCAACTTAAAGTCAATCGGTAACATCTGTAAGAAAATCTCTAACTGTTTCTCCCAATAATACCATTCATGCGTTCCTGGACTATGGCGAGCTTCTAGATCTAGACCTAGATTTGACAATTTCTTCACAGCAATCTGGTGCAAGCCATAAAGGTAATCTCCTTCTCCACACCAGGCATAGAGTTTGGTCTGACGATCAGAATCTTTTGCAATATTTAAAATAGTGTTGGGATTCTCATGAGGATGCGACAAGTCTCCAAAAATCCCCTGCCAAAAAGCTTTCTTTTCTTGAAACTCAGGTCGATCTGCCAGAGCATCCACCATGCCCTCAATGTATAAAGCACCTGAAAAAGACGCAGCATAACTAAAGCGATTGGTGCTTAAGGCTAACTTAAAAGCACCATAGCCACCCATGGATAAGCCAGCAATAAATGTTTTTTCTCGTTTTGTAGACATATTCGGGAAAAATCGTTTCAACACACGAGGTAACTCTTCTACAATCGCATCATAATAGCGCACGCCATAGTTTGTATTGGTATAAAAGGCATTATCGGTATTGACCATCACTACGATGAGATTGGTATAGCGCAAGATTCGGTCCAAGTTGGTGCGGTTGAGCCAAGAATCTTGCGTGCCACCCATTCCGTGAAGGAGATACAAAACGGGAATATCTGGATCATCTGGATGGTCCACGCGACTCAAATCTGGGTAGATGATATTGACTCGGTTTTCTTTATCCAAAATTTCTGATCGGTACTCGATGCGCATAATAGCCATAATCTTCTCCTTTTTGTTAGCAGATAAGGGCTGAGATGATCCCAGCCCAAAAACAGGTTATTTGACTTCCATGATGACTGGAAGGATAGAAGGTCGACGTTTGGTTTGATCATAGAGATACTTAGACAAGTCATCGCGAACTGTGGACTTCAACTCACCCCAATCAAAGCTATCCTTCGTAAAGTACTTCTCAACGGATTGGTTGACGATTTCAGAAGCTTCTCTTAAAATATCACGACTCTTCTTCACATAAACAAAGCCTCTTGTGTGAACTTTAGCTTTTGAGATGATCCGTTTTTCTCGTCGATTCACGGTAATTGCAACGATAAAAATCCCATCCTCTGAAAGAATCTTCCGGTCGCGCAAGACGATATTTCCGACATCTCCAATCGCATTTCCATCAATCATGACATCACCAGACGGAACGGCACCTGCATGTACAAAATCACCGTTTTCATAGGACATTACGTCGCCACGTTTGACGATAAAAATATTTTCAGGATAAAAACCAATCGCAAGAGCAGCCTTCGCATGGGCATCCAATTGCCGATACTCCCCTTGGATAGGGAAGAGATATTTTGGTCTCAAGAGGTTGAGCATCAACTGCAAGTCCCGCGCATTTCCATGCCCTGAAACGCGTAGTGAGTCGGTCACAGATTTGACAACTCCTCCTGCTTGGTAGATTTGATTTTCCACACGGGCTACAACGGCTTCCTTAGAAATCGTTGGGGTCGTGACGATGTAAACCAGGTCTCCATCTTGAATCTGGACATAACGATGTCGGCCAATAGACATCTTTCTAAGTCCATTTAACGGTTCTCCCATACGACCTGTTTCAAGGACGATGAGCTCATGATCTTCGTATTTATTCATGTCCTTTGGTTTCACAAGCAATCGTTCACTAGCCAGACGTAGTTTTTTTAATTTGATCGCGGTCCGGACGATATTTTCTACATCATGACCTGTGAGGACAATCCTGCGTCCTGTCTCTTCCGCAGCATCAATGATTTGTTGGATACGAGCGATGTTGCTAGCTACCGCGGCAACAATGACACGACCTTCCCAATCTTCAATGGTTTGGAGGATTTCTTCTGCTTCTTCATGCATGCTCGCAACTTGTACCGCACTATCGGCATTCGCAGAATCCGATAGGAGGGCCAATACGCCCTCTTGTCCAATCTCGGCCAGGCGACTAAAGTCTGTTCGGTAGTATTTATTGGCTGCCTGGTCAAATTTGAAATCCCCTGTATAAACAATATTCCCTTGGTCTGTCTTGACTACAATCCCCAAACTCTCTGGAATGGAGTGGGTTGTTTTGAAAAAGGAAATCGTCGTTTCATCAAATTCAATCTCTGTTTCAGCATTGATCACATGAAATTCATTGAATTTCTTGGTTGCATTGTAGGATTTCACTACAAGCTTTGCAAGCTCAATCGTTAAGTGCGAACCAAAAACAGGGACTCTAACCTTTTCAAGCAGATAAGGAAGTGCTCCAATCGCATCTGCATGTCCGTGGGTCAGAAACACCCCAGCTACCCGATGTTTATTTTCCTCCAGATAATCAAAGTTCGGCACGATGATATCAACACCTAACTGCTCGTTTTCTGGATACTTTAAGCCCGCATCCAAAACAAAAATTTGATCATTGACCTCAGCAATGTAGAGATTTTTTCCATTTTCTCTTACTCCGCCCAGGGCCATAATCTTTATTGTACTCATAATGACTCCTTTTAAATAGAATATTTACTAACGGTCCTTGGCTCCCCAAGTCGAATTACAGTCTTGCAATATCTTGCATATCTTCTTTATTTTACACTATTTTTGTGTATTTCTCAATGGTGGACAATGAGGGTCGTCAATATTCATACAAGGACTCTGGTGACAAGACCTCGATATGACATCGATCTGCTAAAAGAACTCCGTCAGATCAGCCTGCCGATCTCCGCAGACAAAAAATAATGAACCATCTCATTCGATGATTCATTACATTTTTAAGGATAGTGAGCAAAAGCCCCTATTTGTTGAGCATCTGAAACAGTTGAAACCCTATCCGTTACTCAAAAAAGCGATAATAATCCTCGATCTTCATCCCTGCTTTTTTGTCGCGATTGACGTCCTCGATAATTTTTCCATCCCTCATCACAATCAAACGATTCCCAAATTTGAGGGCATCCTCCATGTGATGGGTAATCATAAGAGCTGTTAAGCCCAAGCGCTCGATGAGATCATCTGTCAAGGACATAAGGGACACTGAGGTCTTTGGATCCAGAGCGGCCGTATGCTCATCCAACAAAAGCAACTCCGGCCGTTTAATCGTAGCCATCAAGAGACTTAAGGCTTGGCGCTGGCCACCTGACAAGGATTCTACTGGCGTTTGCATATGACGTTCCAACCCATTCCCGATAGAGGGCAAGAGTTCAGCAAACTCTGGAAGATACTTTTCTAAATGGCGGGGTCTAAATCCCCTCTTTTCTCCGCGATACTTAGCTATCAACAAGTTTTCGGCTACGGTCATCCGAGGAGCTGTTCCCATCTTTGGATCCTGAAAGACACGAGACAAGTAGCTTGCCCGTCTTTCTGCTGGCCAATTGGTGACATCCTCTCCGTCAATCAGAATGGAGCCGCTTGTCAGACTCAGCGTTCCCGCTATGACGTTAAACAAAGTGGACTTTCCAGCCCCATTGCCACCTAGCACGGTAATAAAATCCTTGTCAAAAATTTTTAACGAAACATGGTCCAAAATGACCTTTTCTTCATTTAAGCCATTGTTGACAATCTTGGTGGCATCTTTTAATTCTACAATTACTTTAGTCATTTGTGCAATCGGACTCCTTTCAGAATCTTCGCTCTAAAGACGGGAATCATCAAGCATATAGCTAAGATGACGGCCGAGATGATTCTCAGATAACTGGATGGGAATCCAAGGACAAGGACACCCAAGATGAGAAACTGATAAAGGATGGCTCCGATAGCAATGGAGATAAAACGTTCGCCCATTGATAATTGACGAAAGAGCACTTCCCCTATGATAATGCTTGCAAGACCAATCACAATCACCCCAATTCCTCGGGAAACGTCTGCAGACTGCTCATACTGGGCAATCAAGGCTCCAGATAGGGCAATAATCCCATTGGATACGACCAAGCCTAATAACTCCATCCTGCCTGTCCGGATACCGAAAGAGCGTGCCATATCTGGATTATCTCCTGTGGCAATATAGGCTTGTCCTATCCGCGTATGTAAAAAGAAGAGCATCCCGAAAATCACAGCAACAACCGCTATGATCCCTACAGAAAGAATATTGAACTCATTGCTGAAGGGAAGAAAATCTTGAATTACTTTTGTGTTGAGGAGTCCTAAGTGTGATGTTCCCAAGATAAAAAGAATCACTGAGTTACAGGACGTCATCACTAAAATTCCTGCTAAGATGGTCGGGATTTTCCCTTTTGTATAAAGCAATCCCGTTACCAATCCCGCTAGTGCCCCAGCTAAAACGGCTCCAATCGTCGCAAGAATGGGGTCAATCCCACGAGATAGGAGACTAACTGCGACAGCTCCTCCAAGAGGAAACGATCCTTCCGCAGTCATATCTGGGAAATTTAAGATCCGATAGGTCATAAAAATCCCTAATCCTAAGATGGTCCAAAACAGACCCTGAGCAACGGTCGAGAGTATCATTGCTTCTCCTTTCTCTCATCCTGTATAGTCCGTTAAATGTCAGTCGCGTCTTATTCAATCACCTTGGCATCTTTCAAAAGAGAATCTGGGATGGTAAGGCCTAATTCGCTGGCTGCTTTTTTATTGATCACGACGCTTCCTTTGTCATAAATATCTACTGGAGTGTCAGCAGGGTTTGCACCTTTAATCACTTTAGCAATCATCTTCCCTGTCGCAACTCCTAACTGACGTTGGCTCAAGGTCGCACCTGCAATAGAACCTTTTTGAACAAAGTCCTCTACACTACTGTAAACTGGTGTTTTTGTCTTGTTTGCTGTCGTAATCACAGACTCAAATCCATTAGCGATCGCGTTGTCTACAGGAATATAGATGGCATCTACCTTCCCAGCCATGACACCGACAGTTGAGATGATGTCATTGGTTGATGAAATCGCATACGGTTGAACCGTATATCCTGCTTTTTCCGCAATGGAAGTGAATTTTTCAACTTGACTCTTGGAGTTGGATTCGTTAGAAGAATACAAGATACCGATGGTCTTTACATTTGGAGTAATTTCCTTGATTAAGTCAACTGTATCCCCGATTGCTTCTTGATTTGAGACTCCAGTGACATTTGCCCCAGGTTTTTCAAGACTTTGAACAAGTTTAGCCCCGACTGGGTCACTGATCGCTCCCATGATAACAGGCTTTTCTTTCTCCGCATTCGCAAGCCCTTGGGCTGCAGGTGTCGCAATCCCTACAAAGATGTCATTCTTGTTTTGGACAAGAAGATTCGACATGGTTTGCACCTGTGATTGGTCCCCTTCCGCATTTTGGAAATCAATTTCAATGTTCTTTCCTTCTTCGTAACCCTCTTCTTTTAAACCATCTTTAATGCCTTGATAAATTTCATCTAATGATGGGTGAGTGATATACTGTAGAACCCCGATTTTTACAATTTTTTTATCTGCTAATTTGGCTGACGCGTCCTTTGAATTGTTCGAAAAAAAGCTAGAATAAGCTACTCCACCAAGGACCAATACGACTAAAGCAGTAACAACATAAAGCAACGATTTATTTTTCATATTCCTCTCCTTTTCCATCGTTTTCTTCTGAAAACGAAAAGCCCCCACATACCAAAAGGTATGTGAGGGCGTCAATGACACGGTGCCACCTCACTGATGGAACTATCTAGAATCGTCCATCACTCAGCCTCCTCTAACAAGGAGTTGCACTGTAAGGTGTGCGCACCGAATTCTCATTGTTTTGAATTCCTTTTATTCCTCAGCCCATTTCATAAAAGTCCGCTACTTGTTCACAATCTCCACAAGCTCCCTGAAAACTTTCTTTTATTACTTTTCTGATTGAGGTTATTATACGGCAAGATTTTTCACCTGTCAATAGTTTTTTGATAATTTTTTAAAAAAATCCATGATATAATGATACCGATAAACTATACCGGAATGCAGTGCTTCACGTATTGCCTAAACTACTGGATCAAAAAGGGAGGACTCTATGTCTTTTGATGGATTTTTTTTACACCATATGACACACGAGCTGCGAGAACAATTACTAGGAGGTCGGATTCAAAAGGTTAATCAGCCCTTTGAACAAGAATTGGTCCTAGGAATTCGAAACAATCGCGCCAATCATAAGCTGCTACTGTCCGCTCATTCTGTTTTCGGTCGTGCTCAGCTAACTCAAATAGAGGTGACAAATCCACCGATTCCAAACACCTTTACCATGATTCTACGGAAATACTTGCAGGGTGCGATCATTGAACGGATTGAACAGAAAGAAAACGATCGGATTCTTGAATTTTCCATGTCCAACAAGGATGAGATTGGTGATCATATTCAAGTTGGTTTAATCATTGAGATTATGGGAAAACACTCCAATATTTTCCTTGTAGATCGAACTGAAAATCGCATTATTGAGGCCATCAAACATATCGGATTTTCCCAAAATTCCTATCGAACCATTCTGCCTGGATCAACCTATATTGATCCCCCTCAAACCCAGCGACAAGATCCCTTTACGATCGATGATGAATCCTTATTTGAGCTATTACAGACGGAAAAACTAACACCTCAATTTCTTCAAGAACGATTTCAAGGATTAGGTCGGGACACTGCACATGAACTATCCGAACGGCTAGTCGGCTCCAACCGTCTGAAAACATTTCGGAGCTTTTTTGAGATGCAGACGATTCCAAGCCTAAGCGATAAGAATTTTAGTCCCATTCCATTTTCAACTTCTAAAAACCACTTCGATTCCCTTTCACGTTTGTTAGATGTGTATTACCAAGACAAGGCTGAGCGAGACCGCGTCGCCCAACAAGCCAACGAACTCATCCGTCGGGTCAGCAACGAATTAGAAAAAAACAAGAAGAAATTAGAAAAACAAGAAAAAGAATTGGCCGCAACTGATCATGCCGAAGATTTCCGGCAAAAAGGGGAACTCCTCACCACCTACCTGCACCAAGTCCCAAATGATCAAAACACCGTCACCTTAGACAACTACTATACCAATGAACCGTTAGAGATTTCTTTGGATGTCGCTTTGACACCCAGCCAGAATGCACAGCGCTACTTCAAACGTTATCAAAAACTAAAAGAAGCGGTCAAACACCTGCATCTCCTGATTCGGGAGACCAAGGAAACGATTGCCTACTTAGATAGCGTAGAGACCATGCTCAGTCAGGCCAGCCTAGCAGATATTTCTGAAATCCGAGAAGAATTGATCGAAACTGGATACATCAAGCGACGGCACCGTGAAAAAATAGCCAAACGAAAAAAACCAGAACAATACCTGGCAAGTGATGGAAAAACCATCCTTTTGGTGGGGCGAAATAATCTTCAAAACGAAGAATTGACTTTTAAGATGGCCAAAAAGGGAGAACTTTGGTTTCATGCAAAGGATATTCCAGGAAGTCATGTCATTATTCGTGATAATCTAGACCCAAGTGATGAGGTCAAGACGGATGCGGCAGAGCTAGCCGCTTATTTCTCCAAGGCCCGCCTATCCAATCTGGTTCAAGTTGATATGATTGAAGCTAAAAAGCTGCATAAGCCAAGCGGAGCAAAGCCAGGTTTTGTGACCTACACTGGACAAAAGACCCTACGTGTCACCCCAGAAGAAGAAAAAATAAAGTCTATGAAGATTTAAAAAATCCACTCACTTTGAAAAGGACAGGAGAAGAACCTTCTCTTGCCTTTTCATTTTACAGTGATTCGTTACACTGCTTCAGTCAGTTCCCATCGACTAGCACTCCATAAAATGACTCTAAGCTCTATTTTTGAACGTGATTTTCGGACGGTTTGTATTTTTAATTGATTTAGTGTATAATATTTCTTATATTCATCTGAAAAGGGAGTAATATGTCAAAAAAACAAAAGATTCATATCAATGACAAGGGCGAACTTGAAAACGGAATGGTCCGTGGTCTCAGCAATCGCCATGTTCAGTTTATTGCCATCGCAGGGACGATTGGAGTTGGATTGTTTAAGGGAGCTGGCTCATCTATCTCCCTGACAGGTCCTTCTATCATATTCGTCTATCTACTGACCGGTCTCTTCATGTATTTTATGATGCGAGCTATGGGCGAAATGCTCTACCAGGACCCTGATCAGCACACCTTCATTAACTTTATCAGCCGGTATCTGGGGCCTAGCTGGGGCTACTTCTCTGGATGGTCTTACTGGATTTCCTTGATTCTACTCGGGATGGCTGAAATAACAGCGGTTGGCGATTACATGCACTTCTGGTTCCCCAACCTACCTTCTTGGATCATCCAGTTGGTTTTCCTTGTCGGTCTCACCTCGATCAATCTCATTGCTGTAAAAGTATTTGGTGAAACGGAATTTTGGTTTGCCATGATCAAAATCGTTGCGATTTTAGCCTTGATCGCGACGGCTATTATTATGGCACTCACAGGCTTTCAGACAGACTTTGGTAAGGTCCAAATCAGCAATATTCTTCAAAATTTCCAAGTAGCTCCCAATGGCTGGATGAGTTTTATTGCTTCATTCCAGATGGTCTTTTTTGCCTACCAAGCGATTGAGTTTGTCGGGATTACCGTATCAGAAACAGCCAATCCGCGAAAAGTCCTGCCAAAAGCAATCCGGGAGATTCCTTCACGTATTCTTATTTTTTATGTTGGATCTCTGCTAGCCATTATGTCCATTATTCCATGGAATCAATTGTCAACCAGCGGATCAGTGGAAGACTCTCCATTCGTACTTGTCTTTCAAATGGCTGGTTTCAAATGGGCCGCAGGACTGATTAACTTTGTTATCCTGACTTCCGCAGCCTCTGCCTTAAATTCGACCCTTTATTCGACTGGTCGTCACCTCTATCAACTCTCTCATGAGGCACCAAACAAGCTGATGACCAAGACAAAATTGCAAGCTCTTTCACATACGGGCGTTCCCAGTCGAGCCATCATTTTCTCTGCTATCATCATTGCAGGATCCGCATTGGTTGGAATGATTCCAGGAATTCAATCTGCCTTCCAACTGATCACTGCTGCTTCTTCTGGTGTCTATATCACAATTTATCTCTTGACCATGTGGGCCCACTTACGCTACCGTCAATCTAGTGATTTCATGGCGAATGGTTACCTAATGCCCCGTTACAAATTGCTTAATCCTTTAACCATGATTTTTATGCTATTCGTTTTTGGGACCCTCTTCTTACAAGTTGATACCCGGTATGGGGTATACGGATCCATTGTTTGGATCATCTGCTTAGGCTTCGTTAGTTACAGACGCTTCCGGAAACAGGCGAAAAAGGACATTTAAAAACGATGTCTCCTGCGGGTCTGCTTTTCTATTATTCAGACTAGCTTTTGGAGAATATCCATACATAGAATCCTAAAAAACACTCCTAAGACTCAATGATGAGCCTTAGGAGTGTTTTTGGTTTTCTCAAAGCTACTGAATCCATCAACCTGCAAGGTCGACACGATGCTTAGTTGATTGAGAACAGCTGCTTTTAAATGCGGACAACCTGAAGTTTCTCTCCACCTAGTAAAAC
>NZ_KQ969506.1:197102-241694 GCF_001578875.1 Streptococcus sp. DD13 | reverse complement strand
TATAGGGCCATCTGACCACGGTAACGTTCGGCTAATGCTTCCGGATGACGGTAATGGTCCGTTTTATAATCAAAAAGAACAATCCGATCTTCCAATACTATATAACCGTCTATAATCCCCCGGATGACATAGGCTTCCTTAGAGATCGGATCTGTCTCGAGCATGGCAAAGGGCGCTTCTCGATAGACCTTCTCATGCTCCTGCTGAATGAGTTGTCCGAGCTCTTCCCACTCGAAAAAGGCTGCAATCTTATCTAGCTTGACTTGATTTTTGACTTCTTCTGGAGCATCTACAGCCGCTAAGGCTGCTTCTAAATCAAATAGATTTACTTCTTCTGATAGGGGAACGCGTTGGAGGAGTTCGTGGGTGGCGGCTCCAACGGCAGCACCTGTGACCTGAGGTTTAGCTCCTAAAATTGGTAATGTGAAGGTTTTGTTCTCCTGGGCACGGTCAGGTCGTACCCCATCTAAAACAACGCCTTCTGTCTCAAGAACCGGTTCATAGTACTTTTTAACCTGGCTAGGTGTGCGAACAGAAGGTAGATCAATCGCCGTCTGATACTTCTGATTCAGCTGATCAACCGCCTCCAATCGCTTGAGAGCATCAGCTATGTCTTGGCTTTGACGATTGTTGGCCTGGTCTTTCGCTCTCTCTTGGGGAATGAGATCCTGAGGGAGAGCTTCTTCTAGCGTGAGGTCTTGGTCGCTGACAAACCGAATCTGATACTGACAGTCATTTTCTGAAAAAGCTTGACCAACCGCTACAAACCAATCCTGGAAAGAACTATAATTCTCACGTTCCTTGAGGGATATGCGACCTTCAGAATGCTTAGGAGAAGGGGCGTTCATCAGTTTTTCTTTCCGACCTTTTCCGATGATATAGAGCCGCTTCTCTGCCCGGGTCATCGCCACATAAAGCAGTCTCATCTGTTCGGAAAGATAGGCACGACGCTCCAGATCACGCAAGATACGATAGGTGACCGTTTCCATTTCAACAGGTACTTGCTTTAGATGGCTTTCAGGCAATGCTTCTTTAAGATCTGCTATATAAGTCGCGCCAATCCCTTGGTCCCGATTAAGGATCACAGGAGAGGATAAGTCTTGACGATTGAATTTCTTATCCGCATGGAGGATAAAGACATAGGGGAATTCTAGTCCCTTACTACTGTGAATCGTCATTAACGAGACCGCATTTTCAGGAGGAGCCACCGTGACATTAGCCAGGTCATGCTGGCTGGCTAAAATCTTGTCAATCATGGCGATAAAGCGTGTCAAGCCTTTGAAGCCTGTTCGTTCAAACTGTTCTGCCCGTTGTGCTAAGGCAGACAGATTTGCTTGCCTTTGGGCTGCATTTGGTAGAAGCCCCACTGCATCATAGTAAAATCGATCCTGGTAAATGGTCCAAATCAATTCAAAGAGACTGACTTTCTTTGCTAGATCACGCCAACGTTGAAAAGTTGTTTCAAATTGTGACAATTTTTCTCGAAAATTCGCAGAGATGAGAGCTGGTTGACTCCCTTGGCCCGAAAGGGCCAGTTGGATTTTTTGATAAAACCGTAACTTAATCGTCTTATGGGCTTTTTGATCTTCCCTAGTCTCTTGCAAGGCAATCCGAGCTAACTCATCTTCATCAAAGGCAAACATACTGGACTTAAGAAGAGCTACGAGAGCGTAATCTTGCAAAGGGTTGTCTAAACTACGTAAGGTATCCAGCATCACCATCACTTCCACCGACTGGAGATAAGAGGCCGCTCCTCCATCAACCACCAAGGGGATTCCTAGACGGTCAAAGGCTCGGATAATCCAGTCATTGCGCGTACGACTAGGAACTAAAAGGGTAATGTCTGAAAAAGAAACTCCGTCCTCCCGGACCAACCTCAGAATTTCCTGAGCTACCAATCTAACCTGACCTGGGTCAAGAAGGCTTGTTTCATCATCATTTGTTGCAACATCAGATGGATCGGACTGACTATCATCATAGATCAATACCTGTGTCTGATGTTCCGGGTGGACTTCCTTTTGTTTTGGACTCCCAGCTACCAACTCATGAATTCCGTCATAGACGATATCCCCGATTTCCTCATCCATCAGATGACGAAAGAGTCCGTTGGTACTGTCTAAAACTTCTGACTGGCTTCTAAAATTTTCTTTCAGCAAAATCAAGTGCCCAGCCTGGGGATTGGTTTGAAATGTCTTGAATGTTTGGTTAAAAATCTGAGGGTCTGCCTGACGAAATCGATAGATGGACTGCTTCATATCGCCAACCATAAAACGGTTATGGCCATTGGAGAGGAGTTCCAACATTTTTTCCTGAGTATGGTTGTTGTCCTGGTACTCATCGACCATCACTTCGACATAACGCTCTCTAAATAGTTGGCGAATTTCTGCCTGATTTTCTAAAATTTCAATCGCAAAATGACTGATATCTGAAAATTCAAAAGCTCCTTCTTGACGTTTTTCTGTCAGATAACATTTGGAAAAGGCTAGGACAAAGTCTTGCAACAACCTCAAATAGGGTAGCAGTTGATCTTGATAGCGGATGACCACTCCTAGCTCAAACATAGTTTGCTGGATAGATTTCAATCCAGCTACTAAGTTTTTCCGCTCTTCATTAAACTCTTCTTTAAAGGACTTAAGGGACTCATCTTCTTTGGGAGACTTCCGAGCAACTAGGGCCTGACCACGTGAGCTTGTCGCCACTTGTACAGTTCTTGCAAGCAGATCTTCTACCGCTTTTTGATCGGACACTGCTGTGAGGGACGACAGGATCTCTAGGATGGTTTCGACATTGCTGATATAAGCTGGATTCTTCCCCCCTTGGTAAGCAAGTTGAGCATCTTCAGCATGATGCAACAGAAAGCTCCGAAAGTCAATTAGACTGTCACGCGCATCTATTGTCAACTGGGACAAATACTTTTCTTGATCCTTTTGATCCAAGACACCCTTTAAAAAAGTTTCCTGCATCCATTGAGCTGGAGCAGCGGTAGACTGACTAAAGTTATAAATCGTAAATACAAGCTCGCGGAAAGCCGATGGTTCCTTACGTCCTTGGTTAAAATTCGCTACCATGCGTTGAAAGGTCTCTCCATCTGCTCCAGCGATATACGATTCAAAGCAGGCATCAAAGGCTCGTCGCCGTACCAGTTCCTGCTCACTCGCATCTGCCATAATGCGAAAATGAGGTGGTATCCCTATCGTGTAACCGTACCGGTTGACAAACTTTTGCGTAAAAGCATCCATCGTCCCAATATCTGCCGTCTGAAGAAGATTGATCTGCTGATGAAGAAATTGGCGGAGAGACTGGTCTTCGGTCAATTGGACCGCCTGGTGGAGTTTTTTCTCCAGACGCTCCTTTAGTTCACGCGCCGCCTTCACGGTAAAGGTCGAGATAAAGAGCTGATCTATCGAAACTCCTCGCATCACCATATCTACGATCCGCTCCACCATGACAAAGGTTTTTCCAGATCCTGCAGACGCAGACACTAGGATGTTATTCCCATGACGATAGATGGCTTCAATTTGCTCAGGTGTTCGCTTTTGAACCTTGTCCGATTGGGCTTCTTGCTCTTTTAGCGCTGCAATCTCTTCCTTATTCAAAAATGGTTTAAGACTCATGCTTCAACTCCTCTCCAATACGGGCGATATAATCATTATTTTTTTGCCCCCTCTTACTGTTTAGCTTTACAAAAGGTCTAGCCTGAGCGAGATGCAAGTCAGCCTCAAAATGGGTAATGGCTTTCAACTGGTCGCCTTGGACAGATCGACCATCCTCAGTATAAGGGTTGATCATAAAATGACCAGACCGAATCACTCGATTGGCTTCTTCTAGCAGGTGACGATTATAGGACACCAGTTGTTGCATGTCCTCAAGAGCAAAACTCGTGCTAGGCGAGATACTATACGGGCCCTCGCTCAACTGACTCGCTGTTTCTTTAAGAAAAACGCCCTGATAAGTCAAGCTCTTTTTCAAAAGTTCATGGGCATCATCCAATGTTTTCAATTCCTTGAGCTTGACCTGAGGAGCCTGCATCTGTAAATACATGGCACCAAAAATCTTCTTCAAGTCTAGACCTTGCGCTAGTAAGGCCTGGATATAGGTGATCAACTGAGGGCTCATTCCATTGTAAAAACGCTCTATATCAAATATTTGTCGACTGGATTTATAATCAACGATCCCTGTCAAACCGGAATTTTCCATCCGGTCAATCCGGTCAATCATCCCCTGTAGCTCCAATTCTTTACTCAGCTTAATATGAAACGGTGCCTCTTCAATCTGCGGGGTCACCAAAGAATCATCCGCCAAGACCTGACCCGTCGCACGTGCGATCATTTCCAAGCGTGCTAAACTATACCGAGCCTGACCATCTAAACGAAAGGCACTCGCGAATTCGGCTTCTCCATTGGTCTCCCGAATAGCCGTCTCTAGTTTGTCATCAAACGATCGATCCGTCCGATCCCCTAAGGTTCTCTCAAAGACTCGGTGTAAATAAGTTCCATACTGGCGATGATCTGGATGAATACTCGCTGGTTCCTGTAAGCCCAATACATACTGTAAATAATACTTGTATTGATTATTATAAAAGCTGGTTACGGCAGATGCGGACAAGAGTAAGGGTTTGTCTTTGGGAAAACGCAAGGCGGTCACTTCGGGTGTCAACGGCCTGGTTGTCAACCGTCTCTCAAATCCCGGCAAGCGCAATCCTTTCTCTTCCAAATAACGACTAAGGTACCTTCTAGCAACTGTCCAGAAGGTCCGACGATCCTCACTCACTTCTTGGTCCACCTCTAACTGATGATAGGTGATCAGCCGCGATAAAAGGGACTTGGCATTTCCAATATCACTTGCTTCCAGACGATTGGGTGAGATCGTTTTAGCTTGCATCGGGATGCCCCATCCTACCAGATGTTGGACATAAGGTGACAGCATCAACTCGGACTCCCCATCAAATCGCGGTTGGCTGATAATCAGTCGCTCACGTGCAGCGTTCAATAAAGACAAGGCCGTATATAGATTTTTCTGGGTATTCTCCTGACTAACCAGATCCAATCGTTTGCCATCATCTGTCGTTTCGTTGATGATCTGGCGCTCCTCATCCGAAAGCAAACTGTCATTTTCTGCAATTTTGGGGAAATACTGGCGGGACATTCCCACAGCATAAACCAAACGATTCTGATGGGGCTGAACTAGGTCATATGAGCGTACAGACACGACATCAACCGTCGCCGGTACCGTCCGGTAATCAGCTGTTAACAAGGCCGTACTCAGGATATCCAGCAAGTCTTCTACTGATAAATCAACACTGGCAAACAGTCGATGAGCCTGTTCTAAGATACTAGAGAAAACTTTCCAAACTTCCTCATGTCGCTCGACTGATTGTGCCAGATCTTCCTCCACCATCTTTTGGAAACGCTCTGCTAAAGAAACTGCTTCAAAGAAAGCCATCAAAGTGGACATAGCCTGTCGTCCATTCCCTCCCTTTGCTCCTTTTCGGAGGGCAAGCATCGGCGCCATGACTTCTTTGCGTAAGGCATTTAACACTTCTAGATCATACGCTCCCGACCGACTGGCTGTAAAGGGGGTGAAAAAAGCATCCCCCTGGATGTCCGCATAGCGAAGATAGTCATCCAACTGATCGAGTTGGTCCTCGCGAATGTCTCCATAAAGGCCAGACTTCAACAGATTCACCACATCTTCTTGACGGAAATGATAGTGGAGGGTACGAGCTAGGCTCTCCACAAAATGAACCAAAGGATGACTAGCCATGGACTCAGCTCGCGCTAAATTAAACGGAATGTCATACTTGCGAAACACTTTCCCCAAAGGTAAACGGTAGGCCTCAACATCACCTAAGAGAACAGTGATATCCTTGTAACGGTAGCCCTCAAAAAGCTTCTCACGAATACTTGTCGCAATGACTTCTAACTCTTCTTCGAGGCTAGGCATGGTCCAAAGCTGAATCGCCTCACGGTCCGCATCATCCAAACGAACATCTGTTTGGCTAAAATCATAGGCCGCTTCAAATAAACGAGTTATTTTTTCAAAGGAGCTAGGACCATTCAGTTGATGATCAGCTTCTACGTAAGTCGGTGATACCTGAAAACGGAAGGAAAGATCCCGCATAAAAGCAATACTGGCTTGATACACATTCCCATCTGCATAGGGTGTCTTCCAAGCCCGCTGACTCATATAACCCCCTATGATGACTTCTGCTCCCTTTTCCACCATGAGAGAAAGCAGGGCATCTTCTTCAGCCGAGAAGCGTGTAAAACCATCAATCACTACTGTCACCTTCTGCAGAGTCTGGTCCATATCTCCGCGTCGAAGAGCCGCCTGCATCAGTCCCAATTGACTGATTTGGCCATAAGCTTCCTCCGCCAAAATAGTCTCTACACGATCAAAAATCAACTGAAAATCAGCCTGCTTCTCCTGAGGATTGAGCCCTGTTAAATCAGCGACCGTCATCTGTGATCTTTGTAACTCTTGATAGAGACTAACCAGCTGGGAAATGAATCCTGGTTCCAAGCGTAACCGTCCAAAAACCTGTAAATCACTGTCTTTTAGCTGACTGAGGGCCCTGTAAAAGACCATAGACAAGCCTCGCTCATCCAAGTTTTCCAGTGTTTGGACCTCATCTAAGACAAAATAACGTGCCATCTGAGAAAAGCGCGTCACAGTAATGGCAAAAGAAGCTCTTTGAGGCAGGAGCGATAGTACGGTTCGCTCTTTCTCAAAGGACAAAGAGTTGGGGGCAATATAAAAGACCCGTCGTCCTTGGTCCGCAGCTCCCTGGGCACGCTGAGCTAAAATTTCTGTTAAATTCTGTTTGACATCTGTATATAAGAGTTCCAATCCCATTCTTCTCTCCACCCATCACATGATTTCTTCCTAGCATTTTCAAGGACTGAGCAACAGACCGATCGTGCTTGAAAGCCAAGTAAAAACTACCCCTATTATACCATTTATAGTTAAAAGTCCGGATGGAAAATGAGCTAGACTAGAGATGATTTTAAAAAACAAGAGAAGAATGTGGGACAGAAATCGCTCATTCGTTAGAATGCGATTTCGTCACCCCACCTCCTCACAGTTGAGTCGGGTTGTAGAAGCGGATAAAATCAGCCTCGTAGAGCCCACTCAACCCCTGCGTCTTGCTCGACAATCCAAAAACAAACAAGAGGCTAGGACTGTTGTCCTAGCCTCTCTATCCTCACCCAATCTCCTTAGAGCATTCTCTATCGCCTACTCCGACTTTTCAATGTCCTTGCGAATTTCTTGTGCATTAAACTTGGCAAAGAGATATTGGCGATCCTGCACAGGGAAACGCTGATCCAGCTGATCAACTGCCCCTACTTCGATAATCCCATGATCGATGACATAGTCCATGACATGCCCTCCAAAGCTATGATCATCTGAAATAAAATGAAGATGGTAACCCGCTACTGATACACCGTGAAATATCTCCGGCGTCCAAATCCCCACAATCGTCCCCGAGATATTGTCGGTCGAATATTCTGGTTGATGAGTGGCAACATCCGCAAATTTCTCTCCACTTGTGGATTTGGGAATCATCCGAACACGCATCTTAGTGAAATCCCCAACAATTTTGATGGAGCGAAATAAATTTTCTCCATCATAATAAGACTCGATCCGCTTTTGAAGTTCTTCTGCTGTCATCGGAAAACGTTGCCGAAAGATCACCTCTGCTTGATGATGAATGACAGCTGCGTAGGGAACCTTCATCTCATCCGCCACTTCCACAACTTCCGGCTGATCTCCTGATCCCTTAGCTTGATAGGCCTTCCCATCTAGAACGATCAATTCCCCATCGATAGAATCCAAGGTCCCTAATCCCAAATCTCCATGTTCGAGCAATTCACCTACTGTCAATGAACCACCGTATAATCCCGCCATTAAGGCACCTAATGTATTGTATTGGAAAAGTGTGTTGATTTCCATGAACGATTCCTTTCCTCGTTTCCTCTGTTCTAATCACGATCAAGATTCCCAGATCTTGAAAAACTTCCTTTAGTACTCCTCTTGCAAGTCTTCTAAAGCCACTTGCATGTCCATATCATCTGGAACCCTTTGTAGATAGGCTTTTAATAACCGCTCTGACTCTTTGCGATCCCCCAGTTGCTTCAGATACAAGGCCATATCTTGTAAAAATTCAGGGTTTTCCTTTAAGTCATCCTCGAGTTCCTTGTACAAGGTAAGCGCTCGATCGTCTTCCTCTATGGCACGAAAAGCCTTCGCAAGATTCCAGCGCGTCAGGACATTCTCAAACTCTTCTTGAGCAAGCGCCACCACGTCCTCATACCGCTCTTGTTCAAGATATAAATTCGAAAGACGCAATAAGACCTCATTGAGATCTTCAGCGTTGTCTTTTGCCAGTAAGAGATAACGCTCTGCTTTTTCTGGGTCATGCGCCTCATAGGCATACTGGGAGATTAAGAGCATCATCAGGCTATCATATTGATTTTTCTGCAAGCCCTTTTCCGCAATTGTTATAGCCTGATCCACCTGATGTTCTGCATGAAGAGACTGAGCATAAGGATACTCATACCCTTCAAATTCGGGGTTCAGGGTATCCAGTTGCTTAAAGTAAAGGTTGGCCTTTTGATATTCTTCCTGATCATACAATAAAACAGCCAGCTCATATAAAGTCGTATCATCATATTCTAGCTCGACCGACTTCTCCAGATATTCAATGGCCACTTCAAAGCGTCCAAGTCGAGCATAAGCTATCCCGATGCGTTGGTAAATAGAAACACCTGTCAACTCTAGCAGTTCATCATGATTTAGTTGAACATACCATTCGATCGCTTCCTGATAAAAGCCAAGCTCCATATCCAGCTCTGCCAAACCAAAGCGGATTATCTCCTCCTCTGATAGACGGCTCGCCTCAAGAAGTTTTTCCCTTGCCACATCCGTCAATCCCTCTGACTGATACAAATCAGCCTTCACAAGCAAGGCTTCGAGATAGTAAGGACTTTCTGACCCAATCTGCTCGAGATAGGCAAACGCCTCCTCGACATTCCCATCGTCGTTTGCAATCTGCGCCAACTGGAGTGCGGATTCAGGGTAAATCGGCAAAAGTTGCTCGTAGAGCGTTTTCGCCTGAGAGAAAAAGCCAATCCCTTCCAGATAGACCGCTAACTCAAGTAAAACTTCTGGATCATCCTGGCTTCTCGCTCTTTTAAAATATTTTTTTGCCCGCTCCAAATCTTGAGATTGGATCGAGAGAATCATTTTTTCGCTATTGTTCATCCTTGCCTCTTTCATTCACAAACTCGTTCGTCCTATATTGTATCATTTTCTGACCTAATTTTCCTGTATTTCTTCCCTTTCCTTCCATCCTTTAAAAAATCTTTTGTGATATAATAAACCTATCAAAATCATGAGGGGTTACTGTATGTTAGTTTATTTTGGAACCTATACGAGACGCTTATCGCAAGGGATCTATCAGGCTGATTTTAATGAAAAAACGGGAGAATTGTCCCAGCCACGTCTTTTGGGCGCTGAACCAAGCCCTACTTACCTCGCCATAGCAGCGGATGGATTCGCTTATAGCGTAGGTGCTAAGGATGAAAAAGGAGGAATCGCTGCCTGGGATCCGAACTTTCACCTCATCCAGCATGTGGTCCAAGAAGGAGCCCCTCACTGTTATGTCAGCGTGGATGACGATCGTCAACTAGTCTATGCTGCCAACTATCACAAGGGACAAGTCCTTGTCTATAAAAAAGAAGAAAATGGTAGGCTGACCCTAGCTGACTGTGTCCAGCACTCAGGACAAGGGCCTCATGAAAATCAAGCCTCCAGCCATGTCCACTTTGCTGATCTCACGCCTGATCGCTATCTCGTTACCTGTGATCTTGGTACGGACCACTTGGTGACCTATGAGATTTCTGAAGAAGGAAAACTCACAGCTATCGACCAGTTTCAGATCACTCCAGGTGCAGGACCGCGTCACCTAGTCTTTCATCCCTCCCAAAAAATGGCCTACGTGGTTTGTGAGCTGAATTCCACTGTTGAAGTTCTCATTTACGACGGATACGGTGATTTTGAGTCCATTCAGATATTGTCTCTGATTCCCAAAGATTATGACGGTTTTAATGGAGGCGGAGCTATCCGTATCTCTAGTGATGGTCGTTTCCTCTATGTTTCCAACCGCGGACATGATTCCATTGCAAGTTTCTCCATTGGGGCAGATGGACTCTTAGTCCCTCTAGAGATTGTCAAGACTGGTGGACACACTCCTCGAGATTTCACCCTCTCTCCAGATGAGCACTTTCTCATCGTTCCTCATCAAGACAGCGACAATGTCAGCGTACTTCAACGTGATGCAGCCAATGGTAAACTGACATTGCTCTCAGACGACTGCTTGATCCCTGAGGCAACCTCTGTATTGTTTGGAGATGCATAAGCCTGAATGACCTCTTCATTTTCGCACGAAGGATGATCGGTCATTTTAACGAGTCATTTTGATTGTCAAACCTTCCGAAAAATGATTCAATAAATAAGAAGGCACTTGCCTCGTTTATCATTATTATGTTAGGAGACGATCAAATGAATCCACTCGACTTACTGAACCAAGTGAAAGAACTCATCGAAAAGAAAGATTTCGATAGCGCAAAGAAATTTATCGAAGACAACAAGGATCATTTCGGGGACTACCTTGAACAAGCAAAAGGACTTGTTTCAGGAAATGACTTGGTCAACGGGGCAGTAGACAAAATCAAAGGCCTCTTCTAAATGAGCACTGACTCCATAACCAATCTGGTTATGGAGTTTTTTTGACGGATAAAAGCCAGCTCTTAAGTTCCCCCGATAATTTGGTTGTTCCAAACGAATCCTGAATCGCGGTCCAACGTTTAAGAAAAATAAGATCGTCAACAGACTCAGCCGTCACCCCTAACGTAAGAGCTGATAGCTTAGCTTCCAGATTCTTATTGCTAGATAAGGCCTCTGCTAATTCTTGTTCCTTCATTGCAAGGGCTTCCGCATTTTTCTCTGATTCGCTCTTTTGAGAATCCTCCCACGCTTTCAGCTTCTCGAATCCTTCCTTAGCGCTTTTGATATCTTCGAATCCTAGGCTTTTGAAGATTTTTTCTTGCGCTTTCTTGGATTCTTTTGCTACCAGGCCGGTCACTTCTTCTTGAGTGAATGTCCTGGTTTGTTCTGTGCTTTCTTGCACTTGGTTTTCTCCAGGGTCAACTGCCTGGTCAGTATGTTGGATTTCTTCTGCCACGATAGGCCTCCTGCTTTTTGATATTCCGTTCTTTACCGACTGCGGATAAAGTCTAAGTGCCCTGCAGGACTCGAACCTGCTCAGAGTGGAGAACATACAAATCACCCCCCTGTTCCTTTCGAGCGCATAAGAAAAGCCGTGGAGTTACGGCTTTAGGTATAATTAAATTTTGCTTGTACTTGTTATTTTCCCACATTTTTTGCATTCCGCGCAGGAGTGAGCGCCAAGTTCCTTCACTACATAATCATGTACACATAGGAATTCTCTAACAAACCACTTCTTTATTTTAAACAATTGATACATCGTCTTTATCCCTTCTAGATATAAGAAAAGCACCTAGATCGAACTAAGTGCTAAGTTAAAGAAATGCCAAGGATTTCATTTTCGAAATATTCTCTTGGATTCCCTCCAACATCTACGAGCAAGGAATCAATTTCTTCAGCATTATCAGACGCTGAACAATAATCTTCGGCAAAGCCAGACACAATTTGTCCATCAATTAGTGTAATTTTGACGTTTTTTCTAACATATAGCCATAACTTCATCGGTTTTTACCTCTAAGCGTTGGGACAATATGTGCCCCTGTTTTACTGTAGTGTATTCTAAAACTGTCAGTTTCAAACATCTCTCCTGTAGATTGGTCGATATATATACCAATCTTGCCGTCGTGCTGGATAATCTCTTTTTTAGGAATATATCCGTCTTTATCAGAGTACCTAAACTGCCCTGTCCCAGAATAACGTTTAATTAGTTTAGCTGCCTCCTCCATTGATACCGTCAAATAACTTGGTTCAAACTGCTTACCATTGGCTAAGTCAGTCTCGAGTCGTCTATACCATTCGTTAGTACCTCTGATGTGATCAGCTTGTTTCTGTTCGTTGATTTCTGTCTTAATTATACCATCTTTCACAGCAGAAGTGAAACGCTGACGCATTTCTTTTTGTTCTGCTCTGTGCTTTTCCAGTTTGGCTAGTTCACGCCTTAATTCAACTTCTTTCTTCGCCTTGCTAAATGGGTCATCATAGTGCTTCTCCCTAGCGTAATCACGACGAAGAAACGGATGCTGCTTGAGATAGTCTCTCATGGCTCCTTGTTGGATCCTAATCTTGTTTTTATACTTATCGATTAGTTCCTGGTCGCCCAACTTCTCGGCAACGTGAAGCTTTTCCTTGTTCGACCGGATTGAACGTTCTAAGGCTCTTTGTTTGGCTTGTGCGTTGGCATTTTCTATCGCCTGTTCTTGGCTAATATTCTCTACATCCGGCCCAAGCCCAGGGAGCGTATGAACACCTGGTATGAACGGGGTCAAGATATGGCCACAATTGATTCCCAAACACCCTGCAGGCGTCCCATGTCCATGATCAGCTAGAGACAGGACCTCTACACCTTCTACCTCTCTAGCAGGCCCAAAGGTGACGATACGATGTTGAAGCGGTGCGCATGCTGCTCTCGCGCTTGCTTTCTTAGAATAATAAAAGGTATCTATCCCCAACTCTTCAGCTGGACGGGCACGCATTTCACGGTAAGCGCGCAGAGACTTTTATTTCAACTTCTGCTCGCCAATTGCTCCACTGTCCTCAGCTATAGCCAGCGTTGATAGCTGCTTGTGTAGCGTTTCCTAGCTTTATATACTCACTAGCAAATAACTTTTGTCGTTGATTTAGCCCAATATCCTCACCTCCTATTTCAAAAACAAAAAGCCAGCGTTTGCTGACCTTTGTTGCACATTAAACCTAGTCCGACATGCGATTGACTAGACCTTTCGCGTCGCAGGCGCCGTACGCTTCTGCACGCTATTATGACCCACAAGCCTTTTAAAACTTGCAGGCCCAAGTAATCGGGTAAAAAACACATTTTGCAAGGAGTAACGACAATCGACTGTTAACTCCCGATTGCTTCATACTACTATTATATCTCATTATATAGACAAAAAACTCCCAAAAAATATAAAAAAGTTTAAGAAAAGTGTTGACATAGTATTTAGACTATGATATACTATAAATGTGGTTGAGGAAAGGACAATCGCAGATAAGAAATCTAAAGAAAGGATATTGACTATGAAGCGTCAACGCAAAAAAGAAAAGCTCTCTACAGCAGATAAAATTAGTCTTGGCATCTTCCTGATCGAACTAATAAAACTGGTCAGAGAACTCTTCCACAAATAGCTTTTAAGAAGTCACGGGGCGAAAGCCCCAAGGCTTCGATTAGATTATATCATAGTCACAAAGGTATATGCAATGGATAAAGAAAAACGTTCAATCATTATCGCTTCTCTCGCTTTAGGATTGAGTATACTAAATCTTATTATATCATTCTTAAAGTAAGGAGATAATATGACAGATAAGAAACGCAAAGGGTACAGCACCTCAGAAGGTCAGCGAGAGGCTGACAAACGATGGGCTTCTAAAAATAAAGAGCATAAGAATTATTTAAGTAGGCGTTCGAATGCGCGTGGGTTCATTCGGTCACTTGCTACAACAGAAGACTTGCACGAATTGCAAGACTTAATTAACGAACGCTTAAAATAAAAGGCTAGGCACAGACCTAGCTTTTTTTATATACCAGCAAAACCCCGTTTTTATAAGCTTCCGCAAACTCAATTAACGCTTGATTTATCATGCGATGGTATTCGCTTTCCGAATAGCCATATGTCAAATCGGTTCCTGTTGCACGTGGAGCGCCCATAGTTTCTTCTTCCAAGTCATCATTACAGTAAGGCATCCCATTTGTTCCGCTTGTTGCGGTGATGATGAGATTATAATACGATCTGATAGCTTTATTTTTTAATGATTTTTCCACATCTTTCCCATCGACTTCCTCTCCAGTCATGGTATCACCAGCTAATACCAGTGCTTCAATAAAAAATTTCATCGTGCGTTCAACAGCTCAGTCCATTTTTTTCCATTCCACTCTTCTAAAGTAGCAAACGATTCGAATTCATTGCAAACCTCCTATGTTTTAAGTCATCAACGACTGTTATTATAATCCATGGCTTTTAACGTCATCAATGCTTGGACAATGCGCCGTGCAGAATTCGAACCTGCTCAGAGTGAAGAACACAAACTAGCCCTTCGACGCAAAAGAGACCAGTTTCACCAGTCTTGATTTTTATAGAATCAAAATGTATAATTTAATAAAAGAGGAATTCGAGCACCCATAGGAGCGCGGATGCCTCTTTTATTTTTTAGGTTTCAACATCCCTAAAATTTTGTCACCTTTCCTTATAAGTGCTATATTAAGACCACGCCTTTTTGATCTATAGATATCTTCAAAGTAACGTAAGGCGTCTTGTAAACTCATGTCACTTTTAGTCAAATCATAAATAATATTCCCTGCTTGAACTTTAGCCTTTCTTGGTAGGACATGCTAATTCTCAAGTGACCACATCAATATATACTCATGTTACACGAAACATGAAAGATTCAACTCTAGAACAGAAACAAAAGGCCCACCTTTAATAAGGTAGGCCTTTAAAACGTTAATGTATCAACGCTTATTTTTTAAGATTGTAGAATGATTTCAAACCACGGTACTCAGCTACTTCACCCAATTGGTCTTCAATGCGAAGCAATTGGTTGTATTTCGCGATACGGTCAGTACGTGACAATGAACCAGTCTTAATTTGTCCTGCGTTTGTTGCAACTGCGATATCAGCGATTGTTGAATCTTCAGTTTCACCTGAACGGTGTGATACAACGGCAGTGTAACCAGCTTCTTTAGCCATTTCGATAGCATCGAAAGTTTCTGTCAAAGTACCGATTTGGTTCACTTTGATAAGGATTGAGTTCGCAGCATGTTCTGCAATACCTTTTTCAAGGTAAGCAGTGTTTGTTACGAAGAAGTCGTCACCAACCAATTGAACCTTGTCACCAAGACGTTCTGTCAATTTCTTCCAGCCATCCCAGTCATTTTCATCCATACCATCTTCGATCGTGATGATTGGATATTTGTTAACCAATTCTTCAAGGTAATCAATTTGCTCATCCGCTGTACGTTTCGCACCTTTTTCACCTTCGAATTTAGTATAGTCGTAGATTCCATCTTCGTAAAACTCTGATGAAGCACAGTCAAATCCGATGAAGACATCTTTACCTGGTACATATCCAGCAGCTTCAATCGCAGCAAGGATAGTTTCTACACCGTCTTCAGTTCCCTCGAATCGAGGAGCGAATCCACCTTCATCACCTACGGCTGTTTCAAGTCCACGACCTTTAAGGATTTTCTTAAGAGCATGGAAGATTTCAGCTCCCCAACGAAGTGCTTCTTTAAAGGTAGGTGCACCTGCAGGTACAATCATGAATTCTTGGAAAGCAATTGGAGCGTCTGAGTGAGATCCACCATTGATGATGTTCATCATTGGAGTTGGAAGCACTTTTGTGTTGAATCCGCCAAGGTAAGTGTAAAGAGGAACTTCAAGGTAGTCTGCAGCTGCACGAGCAACGGCGATAGACACACCAAGGATAGCATTTGCACCTAATTTACCTTTGTTTGGAGTTCCATCAAGCGCGATCATAGCACGGTCAATAGCTTGTTGCTCACGTACATCGTAACCAATAATCGCATCTGCAATAATATTGTTTACGTTGTCAACAGCTTTTTGAGTCCCAAGACCAAGGTAACGTGATTTGTCTCCGTCACGGAGTTCAACAGCTTCGTGCTCACCAGTTGAAGCTCCTGAAGGGACCATACCACGACCCATAGCACCTGATTCAGTATACACTTCAACTTCAAGTGTAGGGTTACCGCGTGAGTCTAGGACTTCGCGAGCGTAAACATCAGTAATAATTGACATTCGATTACTCTCCTTTGAGTTTTTATTATTTACAAGTCTTATCATACCTTAAAAAGTGCTTTTTTTCAAGGAAAAATAGCTATCTCAAGCGGAAAAAGGCTCCCTTTTTCGATGTAATCGCTTCCTTTGGCTATTTAAAAAAACTTATGATATAATGCAAGAATGAAAGATCTAACAAATGAAATCCTCCAAAAGGCCAGCGGGGAAAACCGGCTCCATCCGGATGAACAAAAAAAATTTCTAGAAACATATGAAGAACGTGTAATCGGAGAATGCAGCATAGCTGACGCCAATAGTCCCCTGTTTCGTGACAACTTTTCAAGTATGCTGGAGCAAATCCTAGCAGCTTATCAACCAGTCACCATCAAGATTTCTCCAAATGTACAAAATAGTTATCAAATTTTTTACTTAAAAGTCGCACACGAGCATGCTTGTACGGCGACTATCGTGTCTGACCAATGCAGTCGTTCCCCTTTTGGATTGATTATCCATACCGATCACCCGGTATCAGAAGAACAGAAGGATTTGACCATCCGGTATGCGACATTGCTTCATCCAGACGGAGAAAAAAAGAACTCCAAAAAATCGTCATTTTGGGGAAAATTATTCCATTAAGGGTTGAGTAAGATTTCCATTCGCAAAACAGAATCTAAAAAAGAGAGTGGGACAGAAATCGGTCATTCGTTAGAATTCGATTTGGTCGTCCCACCTCTGCACAGTTGAGTCGGGCTGTAAAAGCGGATGAAATCAGCCTAGTAGAGCCCACTCAACCACTGCGTCTTGCTCGACAATCCAAAAACAAAAAAGGAGGCTAGGACTTTTGTCCCAGCCTCCTTTTTTGATCCCATTAAGTTTTGAACATCCGGCCATTCCAACCTGCCAGCTTTAACAGATTGGCAATTTGATGGGCACAGCGCTCTAGATTGTCCGATGTGGCAGCAAAAATCTCCTCCCGACTGCTCACCTCCGTGATGATGGAAAAGGCAGCTTGGATATTTTCAAATGGAAACTCTGGAAGATCTTTGCTAAGACTACCACAAATCGCAAGAACCGGGATACCATCCGGTGTCCTGCGAGCAACGCCAATTGGTGTTTTTCCAGATAGACTTTGTCGGTCCAGACGACCTTCTCCAACGATTACTAAGTCAGCCTTCTCGACACGCGCTTCAAACCTTGCTCGATCTAGTACAGCGTCAATCCCTTGATGGATCTGACCGTTTGCAAAAGCAACGAGACCTGCCGCCATCCCGCCACCAGCTCCTCCTCCTTTTAAAGTCAAAAGATTCGGATAAAAGGTTTGATAGAGATTTCGTAACGCTCCATCGACCGCTTGGAGATGCTCGGGACACATTCCCTTCTGTAGGGAAAAGACGTTTGTAGCGCCATTTGGACCACACAAGGGATTGGCGACGTCTGTTAAAACTTGGATTTTAACCTGCTCTAGTCCTGTCCACCGCTCGGAATCATCGATAGATTTAATCTGAGATAAGGAGGCGCCGATTGGGTCGAGCCTCTTTCCTTCCTGATCCAAGAAGCGATACCCCAATCCCGCAGCCATCCCAATCCCACCGTCATTCGTTGCAGAGCCCCCCACACCTATGATGATTTCCTGGTGTCCTTCAGATGCTAATAGAACGATCAACTCTCCGACTCCCCTTGTAGTAAGCTGGAGGGGATCACGCTTTTCTACCGGAATCTGCTCCAAACCACAGATGGATGCCATTTCAAACATAGCCGTCTCTCCATCACTTGCATAACAGACCGTTCTTTTGTGGCCAAAGGCATCTGAGACTACTGCCTCTTTTTTCGTCAATTGGTGAATTTGAGCAAGCGCTTCTACCGTCCCTTCTCCTCCATCTCCCAGAGGAAGAAGGTCAAACCTAGCTTCGGGAAAGGTTTTCTTAAAGCCTTTTTTGATAGCTATCGCTACATCTTTTGCTCTTAAGGATTCTTTAAACGAATCCGGTGCAATGACTATATGCATATGCTGACTCCTTTTCTGCTAAATTCGATGTAAAGACTGAAGTAGGTCCCACACCTTCATGAGATTTGCCTCTTCGATGTGATAGGTGACTTGGTTTCGAACCACTTCCTTGGCACAGAAAGCAATTCCGATCCCTGCTGTTTGCAGAAGGGGGATATCATTTGCCCCATCACCAATAGCGACAATCTGATCAGCTGATAGACGAAGCTCCTGAGCCCAAAGCAGAGCCGCCTCCTTTTTGGATTGTGCACTAACGATAGGACGATCCAAACGTCCAGTTAGCTTGTGATCCTTGATTTCAAACGAATTGGCTAAGATATAGTCTGGCTTGATCATTTGGAGGACTGGTTTCATCATTTGTAGAAAACCCCCTGAAGCGATTCCGATTTTAAAGTCTTGTAATCGTAACAAGTGGAGAAGCTCGATCGCTCCATTTGTAAACGTCAGTTGCTGGGAAAGGTCTAGAACAGTCTGAAGATCCACCCCTCTTAAGAGATTTACCCGCTTTTTCAGACTGTCCCCAAAGTCCATTCTGCCTTCCATCGCCGCTCTTGTCAAAGCTGAAACCTCCTCTGCCTTTCCAACCTTATGGGCCAGACAGTCAATCCCCTCTTCTTTTATCAAGGTACTATCCATATCACAAACGATTAACCCTTTGACCAATTCTGTCCCTCCTGAATCATCAACTTTCTTATATTGAGTATAGCACTTTTCCATTCAAAAAAAGAGCCTATTGGCTCTTTTAATATCGTATTTGTTCCCGTGTTTTTTCATAAGAGTGAACAAATCGTTCCGTTACTCCTGGTTCTACGCTCTCCAATGCGAATGAAATTTCTTCAAAGGAAGCTTGATAATTGTATTCCTTTTCAAAAATAGCAAGGGCACGTGCAAAGGATTTTTGAACATTCTGATCAAAGGAGCGGTAGCGGTTCGAATACTGTAACAGTTGTTCGGTCAAGGAAGCATTTTGAATGATCAGGTAGGCTTGCTCTTCCAAACTAGTCATATCATAGGTGACATTTTCAAGGAGACGGTTGACAATTTCAATATTGATACGCTTATACTCCAACTCCGCTAATAAGGACTCCAAATGGTCACTTGTTTTAAAGAAGTTATTCAGGAATTCTTCAGGAATTCCTGGAAGATTCCTCTTTTCCATATAGCGTTTCAAGGTATGCAATTTATTAATGTACTCGTTGGCTTTACGGCGAGCTTTTGCTTCAGAAGCTTCTTGAGTCTGAAGGTATTCTGCAAGAACAATCTGCTCTTCTTCTAATTCCTTCAAGGTTTCTTCTGCATGACTTAAGCGCTCATGTAGGATTGAATACGCCACCTGAGGATGATCGATTTCATCAATGCTTGCCTGAGTTGTCTCTTTTAATACAGAAATGCGTCCTGCCACTTGGTTGATACGTGCTCGTTTACTATCCGCTAGCATGTAAGCCTTATCTAAACGTTCGGACTCGTCTAGTAAGTTCTTGGCATTATCAGACACATGCTCCATGAATTGAGGAAGGATTTTAGCCAAGCGAACAGTCTCCTGATGCGCTTTGATTTCATCCGTAAACTCTTGGTACAAGGCATCGATTTCTGATTGAATTTCCGTATTTTCAGCTTCTGCTGCATCCAGATCAAAGGAAACAATCAGGGCGGTATTCTCACGGATGGCTACGCGAATCTCTTGGAAACGATCTGCAATGTTATCCTCTGTAAAGAGATAATGTTGGTCAACCAGTTTTTGATGCCCTGATTCCAAGTCATCCAATTGATCAGGGAAGGACTGGGTTACTTTTTCAATCAGATCAGGAATGCGATCCATGATATGATTGAGGGCAATCATATGCTCTTCTGTCCTATCCAAGATAGAGGCTGCTTCAATAGGATCCCCTGAAGAATTCAGCATGACGAACTCAGAAAACTCTACTTCGATATTTTTCAGTTGTTTTTCGAGTTCTGGAAGTGTTTCCCCAAAAGGTTCGCTGTCTTGACGGACTTTTTCTTGTAACTGATCAAAGAGATCCAAGGCATGTTTAACCCGTCCAGAATTGATTTCCTCTTTTTCTTTGAGTTCTTTTAACCCTTCTCGGATCGAAGCAATATCCTCTTCCATCAAGTCAATCTGGCTTTCAATATTGGCCGCTGCTGCACGGGCTTTCAGAAAACGGAAAGAATTGTTGAACGTTTCAGCTTCAAAAATATGATTTTCAATATCAGCGAAGGAATTGAGGGACAAATCAACCCATTTTTGATTCCACTCGCGGAAGGTCACTTGACTTTGACCAATCAGATGGAGATTTTTTACTTCTTCCACCTCTTCATTGACAGGTAGATTAAATAAATCTTCCTTTCTGTCCTCCAAGGCTTGTAAGCTTCGTTCTGTTCGCCTTCTTACCAGCATCATCGCCGCGTATACAAGCAGGAGGATCACGACAATCGCAATAATCAGTACAATTGTTCTATATGACATGTTTATCTCCTTAGATTTTTAAGTGTTATACTCGAAAATACGCTCTATTATACCATATTTTCGCTTTGTGTGCACCACTTATTGGTGTTTTTAAATATCCAAAGTGGAATAAACAGCATTTTCCTCGATAAACTCTCGTCGGGGCTCTACCTTATCCCCCATTAACATATCAAAAATTTTGTCTGCTTCTGCTGCATCATCTACGGAGACACGTGCCATCAACCGATGTTCTGGATTCATGGTTGTTTCCCATAATTGGTGGTCATCCATTTCTCCCAGCCCCTTATAACGCTGAATGGTTGGTTTGGAGCGTCCTTCACTATAGCGAGCCAAAGCTTCTTGCAATTGCTTCTCCTGATTGGCACCTGGCTGGATATACTCTTTTATCTCAGAGCCGACCTTAACCCCGTAGATAGGAGGTTGGGCAATGTAGACATACCCTGCTTCCAGTACCGGGCGCATAAAGCGATAAATCAAGGTCAAGAGCAAGGTTCGAATATGAGCTCCATCTACATCGGCATCGGTCATGATGACCAACTTTTGGTAACGTGACTTGCTGACATCGAATTCTGCACCAAAACCTGTCCCCATCGCCGTAAAGAGACTTCGAATTTCATCATTGGCCAAAATCTTTTCCATAGACGCTTTCTCGACGTTCAAAATCTTACCACGGATCGGGAGAATCGCTTGAAATTCTCGATTTCGCCCAGATTTAGCAGATCCTCCAGCTGAGTCCCCCTCCACGATAAAGAGTTCTGTTTCTGTCGGATCGTTTGAGGAGCAATCGGCCAATTTTCCTGGAAGGTTTGAGATTTCAAGCCCCGTCTTTTTCCGCGTAATTTCTCGCGCTCGCTTTGCAGCAATCCGGGCTTTGCTAGCCAAAATACCTTTTTCAACAATGCGTTTGGCCACTTGAGGATTTTCCAATAGAAAATCGGAGAAAGCATCTGAAAAGAGACGATTGGTGATTTTAACAACTTCGCTATTGCCCAGTTTAGTCTTGGTCTGTCCTTCAAATTGGGGGTTGGGATGTTTGACAGAAATCACTGCTGTCAAACCTTCACGGACATCTTCCCCAGTAAGGTTGTCTTCATTTTCTTTTAGGATTTTATTTTTCTTCGCATAGTCATTGATGACCCGCGTCAGAGCTGTCCGAAAACCTTGTTCATGGGTTCCACCTTCGTGGGTATGGATATTATTGGCAAAGCTGATCACATTTTCTTGATAAGCAGTTGTATACTGCATGGCCACTTCGACGGTGATGCCATCCATCTCTCCATCCGTATAGATAGGGGTCTCAAAGATAACTTCTTTTGTATCGTTTAAGTATTCTACATAAGAAGCAATCCCGCCTTCATAGTGATATTGCCGTGTTTGCTCTTGACCGTCTCGCTTATCCGTTATAGAGATGCGTAGTCCTCGGTTCAAAAAGGCGAGTTCCTGGATCCGCTTGTTTAGCTTTTCAAAATCAAAGGTCGTCGTCTCGGTAAAGATGGTGGGATCCGGAGTAAAATGGACCGTTGTCCCAGTCCGTTCTGTCTCCCCAATTTCCTTCAAGTCAGCAACGACTGCTCCACGTTGGTACTCTTGGTAATGGATTTTGCCATTCTTATAGACACGAACATCCAACTGGGTGGAAAGAGCGTTTACGACGGATGACCCTACACCGTGGAGTCCTCCAGACACCTTGTAGCCTCCACCTCCGAACTTTCCTCCTGCGTGTAAGACGGTAAAAACAGTCTCAACGGCCGGACGTCCCGTTTTTTCCTGAATATCTACTGGGATTCCGCGTCCATCGTCAACAACCGTAATGGAATCGTCTGGTTCAATAAAGACTTCAATATGACTGGCAAATCCGGCCAGCGCCTCATCAATCGAATTGTCCACAATTTCCCATACCAAATGATGAAGGCCCTCTTTGGAGGTCGAACCGATATACATCCCAGGACGCATCCGAACCGCTTCTAATCCCTCCAAGACCTGAATCTGGCTGGCATCATATTCTTGCGCACGTTCTTGCAAATCTTTTATTTCTTCTGTCATTTCTCTTCCTTTTTTATCGGGACTATCCCAACATAATCCCTATAATTATACCATATTTCCCGTCATTTCGCACTAAAAGAATCGAAGCTCTATCTCCCGATTGAATCCCACTCTTTTCAGAGTCTTCCCCTAAAATTGCCTCCAAACCAAACAATAGGGACAAGGGAAATCTACGGCAGATTTATCCCCTCTATACTCGAAGCAGTTGAGCCAGCCTGAATCGAGCGTGACAAAAAAGGTCGGAATCCCTTCCAACCTTTCGCTCTACAGAGAACTTACTTCTTCAAACAACTGCTGGTAAACCATTTGTTGGGCCAAGGCTTGTCCGTCTCCTCCCAAGAGATCGACCAACTGATAGGAAAAGGCTAAAGCCGTGCCAGCTCCTCGGCTTGTTACGACATGACCATCGACCACAACGGTCTCTGTCTGATGAATCCCGTCTTGTATTTGTGCCTCGACTCCAGGAAAACAGGTAAACTTTCGATTTTCTAAAACACCGGCTTTGGCCAATACGATAGGGGCCGCACAAATGGCTGCCAACCATTGGTGATTCCGGTCGCGTTGCTGAATCGCTTCTATCAGGCTGGTATGATCCCGTAAGTTAGCTGATCCTGGCATCCCACCAGGACACAAGACCAAGTCATAGGAGGCTAATTCTCCATCAAAAACCTTATCCGTTTGTACGGTGATGCCATGAGAACCGGTCACCTCAATAGAAGTAAGACCAATCATTTCACAAGTAAATCCTGCTCTTCGAAACACATCCACTGGTGTTAAAGCTTCAATCTCTTCAAAACCTTCTGCAAATAAAACAGCTACTGTTGTCATTTGGAACCTCCTTAGGGATTACTTTTTTAAAATTAATTTCCGTTGTCGCTTGACCCATTTTTGCTCTTCTGTCAGATTATTATGATAGGACATGGATAGGACTAGTCCGACACCGATGAGGTTGGCAATCATAGAAGAGCCTCCTTGAGAAATAAAGGGGAGCGGAATCCCCGTCAAGGGCAAGATTCCTGTCGCTGCACCGATATTTTCAAAAATATGGAACAATAGCATCATGATAAACCCTGTCGCAATGTAAGTATAAAAGCGATTATTGGACTGAAGGGTAATGCGAAGCATCCGGTAGATCAGCAAGAGATAAAGTAAAATAACAATCGTACTACCGACAAATCCTGTGCTTTCAGCAATGACGGTAAAAATCATATCGCTCTCTCGGACCGGTACCAAGACCTCGGATGAAGCAAATCCGTTACCCGTCAAGCCTCCACTCCCAATCGCAACAAGACCTTGCGCTTGCTGATAAGAGGTGGTCTGAGCATTCTTAAAAGGGTCCAGCCAGGAAGAAATCCGATTGATCTGATAAGTGCTCATTCCTGCGGAATGTAAAAACCCTGTTCCCCCTGGAATAAAAAACAGAAGGAGAAAACCACCTATCGTCATAATCAAGATCAAGGTCACCGGCAAGAGGATTTTCCAGGAAACACCAGACATCAGGATGACACCCGCATAGATCGCAAGGAAAACCAGGGCTGTTCCTAAATCACTTTGAAGGGCTAGTAAAATCAATACTGGAATCGTAAACAAGGTTAACAAACCGATCAGATGGAAATCTTGTTTTAATCCACCATCTGGATGCTTTCTCTGAAAAGAAACAACTATCCTAGCCAGCATGACGATGTAGGCCATTTTCATAAACTCAGACGGTTGAAATAAAGTGGTTGATCCGATGGTAATCCAGTTTTTTGCACCCGTAGAAGCAACCAAACTTGGATTATAAAAAACAAGGGGAAGCACCATGAGACCAAGGCCAAATGCGTAAAAGACAGGTGTTCCCTTCCACAAAAACCGGATATGAAAAAACATCACTAAAAAGGCTAAAACCGTTCCCAAACCAATCCACATGAGCTGAAGACCAACCATCGGAACGATCGTTTCAGGATAATCCTGATTCACTGCCACATAAACGGAAAACACTCCGATAATCAGTAAAAAAAAGACGGGCAAAATCAAGCTATAATCTACCCGATCTAAAATCCGACTCATCAAGGACCGCTGTGCCTTACTCCTTGCTACTACCACCTATCACCTCTCCATTTCTGTCATGATTTATCCCCTATTATAGCAAATTTCAAGCTCTATGGGCCAAATAAAGAAGATGCACAAGAAAACTTTTTTTATCCATTCTGCCAATCTTGCGTGACGACTCCATGTGAATCCCTGTTTTCTCCAAGCTATCCAACGGTTGAAAACTTTGTCGGTCAACAAAAAATAGCCTGTGATTGGCTATTTTCCTAGATAGTTTTAAAGTTTATGAACGACATAATCAAATAGAGCCAGATCCGCCTTACTGACTCCCTGACGTAACTCTGGATGCCACTGAACACCCAAAAAGCGCGTCTCATCCGTGGTTGTGACTGCTTCAATCACTTGATCCTCTGTTGCCCGCGCAATGACGGTCAAGTTTGGAGCTAGTTGATGAATGGATTGATGGTGAAAAGAATTAACGACCGCCTTTTCTTGGTAGATGGCATAGAGTACACTAGAAGGATCCACGGTGATGCCATGTGTTGCCTTTAGGCCTGACGCTTCCTGCCAATGTCCTTCAATCTCCTGATGAAGAGTCCCACCCATGGCGACATTAAAGAGCTGAAGGCCTCGACAAACACCAAATATCGGCTTTTTCTGGCGGATGGCTTCTGTAATCAGCGCCAACTCAAATTCATCCCGTTTCAACAGGTAATCATCACTTTCGATGGTCTGCTCCTCCTTATAAAATTGAGGCAATACATTCTGACCACCCGTTAAGATTAACTTGTCAATCAATTGGATATACGTCGGTACCTGACGAATATCTGATAAAGGAATGTGTAGAGGGAGTCCACCAACTGTCTGAACTCCTTCTACAAATCCGGATGGGATGTAATTCATCGTTACGTCTGGGTCTTCTGGAAAAGGGCGTTCATTTCCAGCGATCCCAATAATTGGCTTCTTCATTCTTTCCTCCTAATTGGTCTGTAAACCGATCACAAACGTTGCTTCTCCGTCTGTAATAGACACTTCTCGAATCTCAAATGGACGACTCGTTAATGATAGTTGAATGTCAGATTGATCCACTACAAGATCAGGATTCCCTTTGATCAGTTGACCCTTTATCAGCGACAGGACCAAACTGGTCGGAAGGGGCATCTTCCCAAGTCGAGCATGTACAGCTCTTAAGACCAGATGTTGGTTTACCACACTGACGGAAAATTCCATGTCTAGCTTACTCTCAATCGGACCTAGTTGGACCGGTGTTTGCAAGCGAAGGTAGTCCCCTTCTAGACTGTAGGCTGTCTCATTTAAGGGACGGCTTCCCAGTTGACCAATGAGAGATTTCAAATATTGATTAAAGCGGCCCGTCCGCAATCGAATCGTCGCTGTTTGGCTGGTCAGATCGATCTGGTCTGCACTGAGATCTTGCACCAAGCTGGCCAAGGACATTTCTGTTTGGACTTGTTGCAGTTGATCCGAAGGGTTTACCCGATCTGGAATGAGCAAGCAGGCTAAACCGATCAAGGCGATCAAGCTCAATAAGATTCCCCGGCGTATCCATTTCAACATATCTTACCCCCTTTCCTTCTCTTCTTTAAAAATCCTACCATAAATGACTTCAAAATGGGAGATTTGACTGCGAATAGGTTTCCATTCACTAGAAAATGAAGAGGCTGGGACAAAAGTCCTAGCCTCTCCATTGTTTTTGGATGGTTGAGCAAGACGCAATGGTTGAGTGGGCTCTCCTAGGCTGATTTCATCCGCTTTTACAGCTCGACTCAACTGTGCGGAGGTGGGACAGAAATCGAATTCTAAGGAATGACCGATTTTTGTCCCACTCTCTCACTTTCACTTTGATAACGAATCCTTGGATCCGTTTCTTTTACTTGTCCAAAATCTTTTTTACAAGTTCTTGTACTTCCGGCAAAACTTCTTCCTTAAACCAGGGATTCTTTTTCTGCCAGATATTGTTGCGGGGGGAAGGATGCACTAAGGGGAGATACTGGGGCAGGTAATCCTTAAAGTGACGAACAGTCTCCGTCAACTTAGCAGACGACTTCTGATGTAAATAATAGCGCTGGGCATAATTTCCAATTAGAATCGTTAGTTCAATATCAGGTAACTGTTCTAAAATTTTTCCATGCCATTTCTCTGCAAAGCCCTTTCGTGGAGGCAGGTCTCCTGACGGGCCACTTCCTGGGAAATAGAAATCCATAGGAATCACCGCAAAATAGCCAGACTGATAGAAGGTCTCCCGATCCACTCCTAGCCAAGCCCGTAGATTATCGCCAGAAGGATCATTCCAATACAAGCCAGACTCTTGGGCACGAATACCTGGAGCCTGTCCGACAATATTGATCCGTGCTGTCTTTGGAGCTGTAAAAAGTGGCCGAATCCCTTTCGAAGTGAACAAGGCATTCTGTGGATCTTCCATGATTTGCTTGATAATCTCCTGCATCCGCTCCATCCTCCTTTACAAGGCTTGTTTATTTGATCAGCTCATAAATCGCTTCTGCATAAATTGCTGCAGCACGATACAAATCTTCTACGTCTGCAAACTCGTTAGCCTGGTGCATAGTATCCGTGTATCCTGGGAACATCGCTCCATAGGCAACCCCACGTTTCAAGAGGCGGCCAAAGGTTCCCCCACCGATGATTTGCTCAGAACCTTTAAGGCCAGTGTGCTTTTCATAAACGGCCAGTAAGGTGGATACAAGCTCATCTTCCATCGGGACATAGTGAGGTGTGTGCTCATGTTCTGAAAGGCTGACAGATACAACTCCTGGAAGGGTGGCCAACTGAGATTGGATCCTTGCGGCATCTGTTCCTTGTGGGTAACGGAAGTTCAGGGCAATGGTATTGTCCTTAGCATCCTGATCAAAGCTCCAAACGCCAGCATTCATAGATAGTCGGCCCATTTTTGCATCCGTATGAGCTACTCCTAACTTTTCACCAGTATGGTCTTCAAAGACATAGGTCGCAGCCAAATGGATATACTCCTTCGCAGCTCCTGCAAAGTCAAAGTCATTTAAGAAGCGGGCCAAATAGGTCGCTCCGTTGATACCAGACTGTGGAGAGGCACCATGGGCAGACTTCCCTGTTATTTGAACGATAAATTGACCATTTTCTTCTCGAACAGATCCTGTCACTGGGTATTCGCTAACAAAATGCGTCAAAGCATCTTGCAGACTTGCAAGGTCTGTATCAGCTGTAAAGACAGCTGTTGCAGACTCAGGGACCATGTTTTCCCGAAGGCCGCCTTTAAAGGAAACCAGGTGGTAACTTCCCCCATTGCTGCTGCCAAAATGGAGGTATTCTGTGATATTTCCTTTTTCGCCATTGATGATTGGGAACTCTGCATCCGGAGAAAAGCCAAAGTCTGGCTCAGGTAGACCTACATGGGCAAAGTAATAATCCATGTCGCCCCATCCGGACTCTTCATCGGTTCCGACAACGAACCGCACCCGTTTTGAAACAGGAAGACCCAGTTCTTTGATGATTTTCAAGCCGTAATAACAAGCCATGGTTGGTCCCTTGTCATCGGATGACCCACGTGCATAGAGCTTGCCATCAATGATCTCAGGTTTATAGGGGTCCGTATTCCAGCCACTCCCAGCTGGTACAACGTCCATATGGGCGAAAATTCCTAGTTCTTCTTCTCCTTGTCCAAAGGTAAAATGACCGGCATAATTGTCGACATTCTTTGTTTCATAGCCATCCCGTTCTGCGATTTCCAAAAATTTTTCCAAGGCCTTGACTGGACCAGGACCAAAAGGATGGTCCTTATCAGCTTTACTATCGTCCCGTTCAGAGTTAATTTCCAAGAGGCTAAACAAGTCCGCCATCATGGCGTCACGACGTTTCGCAACTTCTGCTTTAAAATCTACTGCTGTCATAGTGACTCCTTTGCTAAATGATACTAAGCTTATTATAGCACAAAGGGGAATAGAAAAACGGTATTTTCTGGTCATTTTCTACCGTTTAAACAAAAAAATCCACTTTTTCCTCGCTCGATTCCTTTAAAAAAATGGGCCTGTATGATCCGTTTGAAGGAGACCGCTACTTCCAATAGACGGATGGGCAGCAGGAAATGCACTCGTGAATTGTGATCAAATCTTTTTTTAAAAAAACTTGTTGTAGGCTTAACAACAAGTTTTCTTTGAGTTTAAGAGAGGGGTCCTGGCACTTTCATGAGAAAGATTAAGCTTTGTTCCTTTCTTTCTACGCGGTAAGGGATTTCTTCATGCTCTAGTAGGGTCTTGATGACAAAGAGACCTAGGCCAGAACCTTTTGCTTGCCGGTGATATTCGTCAGAGAAAGACTGAACAACGATGGTTTGTTCCTTTATGGAACAACTGTTTTCGATGTAAAACCAGCCATTTTCCTCCCCAATCCTGACAAATCCTCCTGGACTAGAGTGCTTGGTGGCATTGCTGATGAGATTGGATAGAAGGAGCCGGAGGGTCGACGGATTGAGGTAAGCCTGTTGATGACTGAGATGATTTTCTACCGAGAGTTTGCTTTCTTTGGCAAGGAGGCTATAGTCTGCCAGTAAGCTACTGGTCAATTCCCGTAGAGAAATCGTCTCTTTCTCCTCCCGAAGTTCTTGGACAGAAGAGAGTGATAAAATCTGTAGCACCTGATGGCTGAGATCATCTACAAGGTTAGACGCCACTGTCAGATAGTGGTCTCGATCCTTGTAGCGACCGACCTTAGCCTGCATGTTTTCCAGGAGAATCTTTAGACTGGTTAAGGGGGTCTTAAGCTCATGTGAAGCTCCTCGTAAAAACTCCACCTTCATTCGCTCTAGCTGAAGGACAGCTTCATTTTTCTCATGGAGATTTGAAATAGTAGCCAACAAATGCTGGTAGAGACTGTTGATTTGTTCTTTTAGGTCCCCAATCTCATCCGTGGAGTCTACCCGTAGACGGACATCCCGGTCTAGGTCCATCATCCGTCGCGTTGCCCGCTTGATATCCAAAATCGGCGCTACGATCATCTTAGCATAGCTGTAAGAGATCAAAAGGGAGAGGAGAAAGGAAGCAAGAAGCGTATAGGGCAAAAATCCTAAACTCATCTGCTCAGCTTCCTTCTGCAAGTCCATGGATGTTAGAAACTGAAGTGTCAGAGTTTGCCCTCCACGAGTCTTTAATTCACGCTCCTCAATGACAATTGAATTGGTTTGTCGTTTAGGATCCAACGGAAGACCATCCGCTACTTTTAACGTATTGGTACTAGCCTCCCCTTTGATCGTTACAAGGATATCACTGCTCCTTGAGTAGACAGCCAGTACCTGCTCCATCGTTTTTTGATCCTGGCCATCAAGAGAGCGAGCAATGTCCGTCGCTTTTTGACTCAAATTCTCCTGCCTTTTGTCCTGATAGGTCAGAGGAAAGAGGAAATAAATCGCCAAGTGAAGACACAAGAGAAGGACTGCAAAGATCGAGAAGGTGTAAGCAAAAACCTTGGTAAATAAACTCAATCGCTTCATTTTCTCTCCAATTTGTAACCGACATTGCGGACTGTATGGATGCAATCCAAATCCAGCTTTTTACGGAGCTCCTTGATATAGACATCGATGACGCGGTCAAAAGGGATGTCCTCTGTCTCCTGCCAGACCGCATCCAAGATCTGCGTCCGTGTCAGGACGCGACCTTCATTTTGAACCAAGTAAGCCAAAATGGCCAATTCTTTAGCATTCAGAGACACTGGCTGGCCAGCTACTGTCGCCTGATAGCCTATAAAGTCCACTCGGGTCTCTCCGTATGAAAAGCAGTCCTCTTTTCGATAATACCGTTGTAAAATAGCCTCTATCCGAACTTTGAGGAGCGATAGGGAAAAAGGCTTTTCCAAGTAGCCGTCTGCTAGAGAAGTAAAGGCGGTCAGCTTGTACTCCTCATCTTGAAAGGCCGTCAGTATCAGGACGGGGACCTGGCTGACCTTACGAATCTCAGTCAGAACTTCTAAACCATTTCGCTTGGGCAGCTGGATATCCAGTAAGACGAGGTCTAAATCATATCTAAAAAAAAGTTGCAAGGCCTCCTGACCATCCCCTGCCTGAAAGGTTTCATAGCCACAATCTAGCAGGAAGTCACTCATTCCCTCTCGAATCAACTCCTCATCTTCTACAATCAGAATCTTCATATCCTATCCTTTTTCCGTCTTGCTTTTTCATTATTATACTTCATTTCCCCCAGATATGGTAGGGGTTTCTTAGCTCATGTCCCCTAGGATTTCTTTTGGAGCTCTTCTCAAGATGGGACTAGCGGTCACGCTCACTACCAAAGCCAGCAAGAAAAAGCCAAGGAGAAACACTATGCCCATATCTCGAGCTTGGATACTGATATTCAAGCTGGATAGTGTCTTGCTAAACCCATCTACTTCTGCTCCCCCTCCTAGATTGGACGCTTGGGCAGCTTTACTAGCTACTTTAGCCACATCCGTAGTCACGCTTGTTAAAAGGTGATTGCCAATCTGGTAGGCAGTCGCTTGGGCGACAAAGTAGGAGGCGATAAAAGCTGGTACCGCCAGCAAGCTACTTTCTGTCAGAAACTGCCCCAAGATAGTAACTGGCTTTAGCCCAATTGAGAGGAAGATTCCTACTTCCTTGCGACGGGTGTTGACCCAGAGGCTGAGCAAAAGGCTCAGTAAAAGTAAGGAAAAGATCAAACTACCCCAGAAGAGGAGATCTGCCATCCGGTACATCCCAGAGATCGACTGATCTAGAGCGGGATAATTAGACGAACTTTTAAAGAGGCTATAGCTTCCCCAGTCGATCCCCTTGATGCTGGCTAAGTCTTGCAGGACTGCATCTAGGTTTTTATCAGCTTTTACAAAGAAAGTCGCATCTTCATACTGGGCGGTTTCTTCAGTATTCCCATAGAGCTGAGCCGCGGTCTTAAGGTCTGTGATCGCTGTATTTTCATAGAGCTCCTGGGAATAGGTCACAGCTGACTTGTTATGTCCATCAAAGAGCCCTTTAATCGTGACTTCGATCGTTTCTCGGGCACCTTTTTCATTGTCTGCATCGTAAATATTGGAAGCCAGAGTCACTTTGTCCCCCACCTTCCAGCCGTATTTGCTAGCCAAGTCCTTATGAAGGAGAACTTGGTGTTTGTCTCCATCTGTCAAATGTTTTCCCTGAACGAGCTGGTAAGCCCCTGAGACAAACTTGTCTTCCTTAGAAGAGTCATTGACTCCTGTGACCATCATACTACTGCCAAAGCGTTGGGCACGCTCGGGAGTCAGATTTTGCTTGGTCTCTGAAGTCTCAATAAGCTCATAGCCTTTCAAATCGCCAATCGCATTGATTCTTTTGATATAAGAATCGATTGCGGCGTTTTCTGTGATTTTTTGAATGTCTACTCCCTTGATATTCCCAGCACCGCGAGGTGTTCCTGGGTTGACCCGACGGTTGATCTGCATGGAAAAGCTATTCGTGATATTTTTGAAACTTTCCTGTGCAGCCCGGGCTGTCGCCTCTTTGACAGAAAGACCAATCAGACTCAGACTAGCCATCAAGAGAAGGAGACAAAAAATAACGATAGATTTAAAAATCTTTCTGCTGACATATGCAAACGCTCTGTGTAACATAGGCTACCTTTCTATGGAGTATCATTCGTTTCAAGATTAGGGGTCAGCTCTCGGATCTTTTTGTCCTTGAGCTCCAAGATGACATCAGAAGCCTGTGCCACCTCTTGGCTATGCGTCACGACGATGACACACTTTCCCGACTGATGCGCCAAATTCTTCAAAAGATGGACAATTTCCTCTGCCGTCTTGGGGTCGAGGTTTCCCGTTGGCTCATCTGCTAAAATAACTGGGGCTTCTGAGACCAGACTGCGCGCGATGGCCACGCGTTGTTGCTGACCACCGGACAATTGGAGGACATTTCGTTTGATTTGACTTTGATCCAGGCCAAGCTCCAATAAGGTCTCTTTCTGCGCTTTCGGAGAAACCAGACGGATATTTTCCAGCGGGGAAAGATAGTCAATCAAGTTGTACTGTTGAAACACAAGAGAAACATGGTGCTTTCTATGATAGGAATAGCCCTTCTCTCGAATGTCTTCTCCCTCATAGAGCACGGCTCCTTCAACTGGACTATCCAGACCAGCCATGAGGGACAAAAGGGTGGATTTTCCGGAGCCCGACTGGCCGATGATACTGTAAAAAGTCCCTGGTTCAAAGTGGTAATTCAGCCTATAGAGGACGGCTTCGGCCGTATTTTTAAAGCGATAGGTAAGGTTGTCTAACTGTAATAAGGTCATGGTATCTCCTTAACTCATAGATGATAGTATTTCTTTTGGGGATTTTCGGAATAAAAAGACAAAGCAAAGACTCACCGACGAGAATGCCAGAAAAAGAAGGAAAGCATAGGCCTGAGCAAAGACGAGTAAACTAGTCGCAATCCCACTTGTCTGCGCAATCGTCTCCTGTAGACCGACTTGCTCAGTGCCAGCTAATAGAGTCTGTAAGAGGTAAGTAATCCCCACTCTTGCAGTCACAAATGCTGGTAAAAGAGCCCCAAGAGAGAGAATCAAGATTTCCAAACAAAATTGGAGCAAAATCTCTCCCTTATGCTGTCCCAAGGAAAGAAGAATGCCAACTTCGTAGATCCGGTCTCTAAGCCAAAGGGATAGGACCAAGATCAAGCTTCCCGCACCAGCCAGTAAAATGCCGTAGAGAAAGAGCTGCAAGAAGGACTGAAAGGTATCTACAGACTCCTTGACCTGCTCGAAGTGGTGATTGTCCTGCTCCAACTGAAACCCTTTTGCTTCAAGTCCCATCTGCCGTACTTGCTGCAGGATAGAGGACATCTGATCAGGGGATTGGACAAAAAAACGGGCTTTTGAGACAGTTTGTTTCGAGACTCCCAGAAGACGTTGACTACTATCATAGTCAATAAAGACCTGATTTTCACTGAAGTCTGAACTTAGACCTGTGAAGCGTTCTTGCTGTTTCCCAGAGAAAATCCCCACGATCTCAAAGGGGAGTGGCTTTCCCTCTTTGCCATCGATTCCTAGCGATTCTAACTCTAGACGATCTCCTATTTCCAAGTTATTTTTCTGAGCCAGCTCTTGGTGGATGAGGATTTTTTGCTGATCCCCTTTCTGAAGAGATCGCCCCTTCGTCAGCTTGAAGCTTGAGCTGGTAAACCGAGCCTCCCTAGCTGAGTCCATGAGTGCCGTTACTCCCAGTAGATTGCTGGCTTGTCCTTCCAGGTCGTTACGAACGACAGCTTGTTGCCCCGAAACGACCTCCTTATCTCTTAGGTTTGCAAGCATGACAAGCTCTGGAGCTAAGCTCTCGACACCTGAGATACGGCCTACAGACTCTACTTCTGACAGAGAGAAATTCTGATCCTCCCCAAGTTTCTTTAAGAAAAAGGAACTATTGAATGAGCGATAGAGATTTTTTTCCACACTCTGCTTAGAGACCATCAAGGTCAAGCAGGCTGAACTCCCTGCTAATAGAAGAAGAAAAATAGAAAATAAGGTCACACTTCTCCAGCGCTTTCTACGCACATAAGCCCAAGCTCTTTGGATCGGACGCATCTGACACCTCCTTCATTTTGTTTCCTTTATGCTGATAAGATGATTATAAAAAGGAAATATGAAATCTTTATGAAATGAAGAAACATTTTTATCGAAAATTTGAACAGTCCCCATTCCCCCATTCTGATGCATACTCTTTGACCACAAAAAAAGACCACAGCTTCTGCTTGTGGCAGATACTGTAGTCACATTAGCTAATAAACTCCCCAAAGTGGAAGAAACTGGTAGATTGAACCACAATCAGTCGCAGATAGATATAAAACTGCCCTGATACGTCTTCGTTGGAACCATTCGAAACAACACAGCAAGTTAAAATAAGGCAGTGATTTTTGATCCAGTCCGTACACAACTTGTAAAAGGGAACACCGATTCGGTGTTTTTTTTTATTATATGATAAAAAACCACCCCCTATCGATTGGATGGGGGGAATCATACGTCAACAGGATTCTATTATCCTCTTTACAAATCCTGCAAATAAATTTCTATTTGAATTTTGAGCCAGCGCCCTCGTAACTCCTTAGATTGGATTTTCCCATAAAGAAGTTTTCCGGCGTCCATTAGTCGTGAAAAGACAATATTGTCCTTTTGAGGGAGAAAGCCAAGCTTCACGCCGGATGCATTTCGGATTTCGATGGCGTTTTGATCATAAGAATTCGTAACTTCTCGAAAAAAATCCAGGCGGTCCCCAATCTGGATAAAGGGCTCTAACTCTTCTATCCCTTCGATATGGGAAGTTCCTGCAACATGCGTCTCAAAGAGCAAAATATCTTGCTGAAAGGGTTTCGGAATGGCCACTTCTTGCGCTTGGGACAAGCGAACACTCGTCAGTTCTTTCCGATTAACTGGACTAAGTTCTTTCATCTTTTCTCCTTTTGATTACGAGCGTGCTCTCACACATAAAGGCTAATCTCTTTATCATATTGTTGACAAAGTGCCTGGTACTTTTCCAGTTGATCTGTCAACACCGCTAACCTACCTTGACAGGCTTCTTCATCTTCTAGCAAGATTTTGAGGGTATAAGGATAGTCTTTCTTCAAATCAGAAATCTCTTTTGTTAAACTTGCGGTCAACTCTTCTAGTCTTTCTTTTTCCTTCACAAGGAGACTGCCACTTAGCTCCTCACTCGAGTCTCCCATCACTTGAGCAATCACTTGTAAGACCGCCAAGTTTCCATCCTCATAGGCGGTCACAGCCTGATGAAACAAGTCTAACTCCTCTTGGCTTAACTCAGGATGTAAGTCCGGATGAAGCTTTTTAACAATTTTCCGATAAAGACTCTTCAGTTCTCTGGACTCATCCTCCGATAGAACTTCTCGTTGGCTTCTTTCAAGTGCCCAGTTCAGATGGGATAACTGTTCTTTTAGCCGTTCCTGGTATTCTGCCAACTCTAGGTCCAATTGTCCTTCGATTTGTTGCAGATCAATGCTTTCCTGACGGTTCCGCCTCTGAATAAGGAGGGCTAGTTTCCGCTTTAGACGGCGAAATTGACACTCAGCTTGATACACCTGATATTCCAAGCCACCGAACCGCATCAGATAGGCCGTCTCGATAGCTGGACAGACATGATAGAGCAGCTGGTCCCTTTCCAATAAAAGCATCGAAAGCTCAACGCGAAGTTTCTCTATATCCCGCTGAAACTCTTCCTTAGTCTCAAATGGAACGATGTCTCCCATCCTATCCTCCTTTCTTATGACGGACTTTCCCAGATCTTAGACTTTTTTACATGAATAGCCATCTTCGGAAATCAACACCAAAAACCTTTTGCTTCAGCTTTCTAGGCTTTCACGAGCAGAGCGACACACTCAGCGGTTCGGACTTACCGTATCATTTCGTCGCTTTATTTCCTCATTCTACGAGTCCTATACCCGAGGGCACCTTCTCGACCTTCGGTTTCACCTTGTCGCATGGGCAGAACATCTACTTCTACTTGGCTGATGAATCAGCTCGTACAAGCAGTGATACCGCCTCAACATGATGCGTCTGCGGGAAAAGGTCCACAGGCTGCACTTTCTTGAGCTCATAACCTAGTTCCTGATAGAGCTTGATATCCCGCGCCATGGTGGCTGGATTACAGGAGACATACGTGATTTTCTTTGGTTGCATGTCTACACTGGCCTTGATAAAGCTTTCCGTCAGGCCTTTTCTTGGTGGGTCTACGATGATGACATCTGGTCGGATACCTTCCCTACTCCATTTGGCCATGGCCCGTTCGGCAGAGTCAGCGACATAGTGGGCATTTGTAATGCCGTTTCGTTTGGCATTTCTCTTGGCATCCTCGACTGCTTCTGCAATAACTTCCACCCCATAAACGGCTTGAACCTGCTTAGCAAAGGATAGGCCGATAGTCCCTATTCCTGAGTAGGCATCGACGACGATATCCTTAGCCGTCAAATCTGAAAAGGCAATAGCGGTCTGGTAAAGCTTTTCAGCCATGACTGTGTTGACCTGATAGAAAGACTGAGCTGAAATAGCATAGTCATTGCCTAGCATAGTGTCCGTAATGGTCTCCTTGCCATATAAGGTCCGCCAATCCTTCCCAAAAATAGCATTGGTGTTTTGATCATTGATGTTTTGTAGGATAGAGACAACATGAGGAAATTCTGCTTTCACCTGGTCTACCAACTGTTCTATCCGAAACACCTTTGGCCGTGTGGTTACGAAGACCAGCATGATCTCTCCCGAGTAATGCCCACGCCGAACTACCAAATTGCGAATCAAGCCCGTTTGTTCCTTCTCGTCGTAAGGCTTCAGGTCGTACCGTCTCAACAAGTCTCGAACAAATACAAGAAGGCGATCAATTTCCTTCTCTTGAATATAAAAGTCCTCAATCGGCATCAAATCATGCGAATGTTTCCGGAAAAAGCCCGTCTCCAACTGCCCATTGACCCGACGAACTGGGACTGCTGCCTTGTTCCGATAGGCTACGGGATGGTCCATCCCCAGTGTCTCAGCGACTTCTACGTCCACGATTCCAGCGATTTTATAGAGATTATCTTGGATTTGCTTGCGCTTGAAGGTCAGTTGCTCTGCATAGGCTAAATGGCCAAAGTCTGCTATTCCTGTACGGAGATAGGCGGCGTCCAAGTCTGAATTCCGATGCTCTGAGAGCCTGTGATAGACGTCAACTTTACCAAAACCAATCTTTTTGGTGACCTTGAGTACCCGCATGGTGATCACTTCTCCAGGCAGGGCATTTTCGACGAAAAAGACGAGACCATCCACCTTGGCTACACCTTGTCCCTCGTGGGTCAGGTCTACAATTTCTACATCCAGTAAATCATTTTTCTTGATCATATTTTCCTCTTTCATGTAGCAGGCACCATTTGCTTATGAAGTAAGACAAAAAGCGACTTGCGTCGCTTTTAGTATAACATATTTAAGCTTTTTTAGGATACCGTTGAATGCCATTACCTAAGACCTAGCTGGCTTAGCTTATCTCGATACTTGGCAAAATCAATCTCCAAACCGACACCACCATAAGCATCAAATCCTTCTTGGTAATCCCCCTCGCTTGGAATGGTCAAAGACTCAATCCCTCCCCCAGCTGAGAGTAGGGTGCCAGCGCCGTTGGTCAGTAAGAAATCAAAGGGGATGCTAGTAGAAGTCAGTGCGTAGACCTTTCCAATCGCCTCAGCACCCGTAAAGAGCTTGGTCGGATTCTTAACTTGGGTCATAATCGCAGACAAAACTTGCTGTTGCCGCTTCGTTCGGCCAAAATCATTCTCGTCATCATGGCGGAAACGAGCATAATTAAGCAAGGTTCGGCCATTCATTTTTTGCTTCCCTACACGAATGGTTTGAGTCGGAACGACGCCATTTTTAGCGCCTAGATCATCGGGTACATCTACTTCTGTCACTGTCCGTCCATCCACAGTTGCAAATTGAGCATCAATCTCCACTCCCTCAGGAAAAAGCGTATCGATTGCCGTGGCAAAGGTCGAAAAGTCTACCAGAGCATAATGTTTGACGTCGATATCAAAGTTTTCCTTTAAGACTTGACGGAGGTTTTCAGCTCCACTCATCTTGGTATTGCTTGGGTTTTCCTCTGCTTCCAAGGCTCCAGCACTATAGGCGGCATTGAGCTTACTTTCAATTCCTCCCATATTGACCAAGATATCGCGCATAAAGCTGACCATCTTGATCTTCCCATCTTTGTTATTGATATTGACGACCATGATCGAGTCGGTGCGAGTTTCAGCACTGGTCTGTCCGACACGACCATCGGTCCCTACGATCAATAGATTGACGCCATCTCGTGTGTTTTGGCCATTAAAATATTCTGTCTTTGCAGCCTTTGCTTGGGCATCTGTTTTGGCCATATTCAGCCCCCGGAGGAACATAAAAGTCATCCCCGCAATGGTCGCTAGGAGGAGCAATAGGAAACTAATCAAAATACGTTTGACCCAGCGTCGTTTTTTCTTGATTTTTTTCACTCTTTTAGGAGGGCGTCCTCCTCCCTTTCCAGGAGCAATAGGCCGGTGAGAAGTCCTTATCTGCTCATCTATAGGCAGGGCTCTTGAGTTTTTTTGTCTCGCAGAAGAGCTGGAGGATTGGCGTTTGCGATTTTTTCTCGTTTGGGCTTCCCGAGGGTAAAAAGGCAGGCCATCATCCTCAACTGCCTCCCTACTTTGTACAGAGCGAGAAGGGGCTACGGACCTCCGTGAAGCCGATTGAGAACGGGGATCCTGATGGGTTTCTCTTTCTGTGTGAGCAGGCTGACTGACCTTATATTCTAGATAATCGAGCTCTTTTTGCTCTTTCGGTGTCAGGTAGTGTACTCTTTTTCGTAAATAATCGAGTCTTAATTCCTCATGGTGAGAAAGCCGATTCTGTTCATTCGTCATTTCAAGTCCTTCTATCCTACCATGCTGGTGTTCTAATTTTTTCTGTCTCTATTTCACGTCTTCTCTATCTCTATCATTCAAATACATTTGAGAAAACTTCTTACAGGCACTCGTGATGATTTCTTATTGTTCATCCAGCTGGTAAACACAATAGTTCCCTAAAATTTTATACGAAATTCCCAAACTTGTCAATTCTTCTAAGGCATAGGTCACTAAATCCGGCTCGCGATAATCGACATCCACGATAAAAAAGTACTCGCCAAGGACTGTCTTTAAGGGACGGCTCTCGATCTTGGTTAAGTCAATGTCCCGCCAAGCAAAAACGGACATCGCCTTATACAAGGCACCAGGTAAATTATCCGGCAGGGTCAAGGCAAGAGAAAGTTTTCGAGCTTGTTGATGAAGGTTCAGTTCTGGATCTTGCTGACCCAAGACCCAAAAGCGTGTATAATTCTCATCAATCTCCTGGATATCGACTCCTATCGTCTCGAGTCCATACTCACTAGCCGCGGCTTTCGGAGCAATAGCGGCATAAGGTTTATCCGGATGAGCGGCCACAAAGCGAGCTGCATAGGCTGTACTGGCCGTTCCTTCAAAACGAGCAAAGGGAAAATGTTCTTGGATATAGGCTTTTCCCTGAGCAATAGCCTGAGGATGGGAATAGACGACTTCGATCTTCTTCTCGGTATCCGTAGCCAGTAATTGTTGAGCGATGGGTTGGAGAACCTCTGCAACTGCTGGGAGATCTACTTGGTGAAAGAGATAATCCAAACTCTCATGGACGCTCCCTTCAATCGAATTTTCAACAGGAATGACGGCATAAGTGACAGCCTGGTCTTCATAGGCTTTGATGACTTCCGTAATCGTCTGATAAGCGATCAAATCAGCATCTGGAAAAGTTTGTTGGACGACACTATGGGAGAAAGAGCCCTTCGGGCCAAGATAAGCTACATGCATTTGATGATCCTTGCTACTTCTTCTGGACTACGGTGGTCCGTGTTAATAATCAGGTCAGACAATCCTTCATACAGCATCATCCGTCGTTCGTAAATCCCATGAAAGTCCTCTTTTGAATTGTTTAAAAAGAGAGGACGTTGAAAGACCGTATCATGCTCTATCCGATCATATAAAACTTCAAAAGAAGCTGCCAAGAGGACATTATTTTTCCGATTTTGATAGAGCAGTTGACGGTTTTTTTCAGAGATAACGACACCTCCTCCGGTGGAGATGATGACATCGCCTTCAAGCGATAACAACTCTTCTAACAATTCAGACTCAATCTTTCGAAAGGCCGCTTCCCCTTCCTTAGCAAAATAGTCCGTAATACTCATGCCAATCTTCTTTTCAATCAGGAGATCCATATCTAAAAATGTTTCTCCATCACGTTCTAAACAGCTGGCTACAGTGGTTTTTCCTGCCCCCATGAAGCCTAATAGTACTTTTACCATGTTATTCTCCTTTTAAGCGTTTCAAATCGGAAAAGAAGCTTGGATAGCTGGTATTGATGGCCTCTGCTCGGTCCAATTCTACTTCACCTTTTGTAGCTACTTGCGCCGCGATGGCTGCCATCATACCAATACGATGGTCTCCGAAGGTATTGATTTGTGCGCCATGTAGCGGTGTCTTGCCAGTGATGATCATGCCATCTTCCGTCGCTTGAATAGTTGCCCCCATCCGGTTTAAAGAATCTGCGACAACCGTAATTCTGTCCGTTTCCTTCACCTTGAGTTCTTGCGCATCCCGGATCACCGTCTGTCCTTGAGCCTGAGTCGCAAGAAGGGCAATAATCGGTAATTCATCAATCAAACGAGGAATTAGATCTCCACCTATTTCCGTGCCCTTCAAATCAGATGTTTCTACTGTAATAGTCGCAGACTTGCTTACAGGATCCCTATCCGTTATCTCAATCTTCCCACCCATCTGTTGGATAACTTCAAGGATCCCCGTTCGAGTTTCATTGATTCCTACATTTTTTAGGACGATGCTGGAATGGGGCACTACCAAACCGGCTACCAGCCAAAAGGCAGCCGATGAGATATCACCAGGAACGACAACTTCTTGAGCTTTCAGATTCTGTCCACCTCGGATACGGATTTCTAAGCCATCCACTTGAATTTCTCCTCCAAACTGACGAATCATATCTTCCGTATGATTCCTTGTCTGTTCCTTTTCAAGGATGACGGACTCCCCTTCTGCCTGCATGGCTGCAAAGATGAGCGCAGATTTGACCTGGGCAGAAGCTACTGGTAATCGGTAGTGAATTGGTTTTAGTTGGGGATTTCCAGTGATGGTCAACGGAGGCAAATCACGTTCCGTTTGCCCCGAAATAGTCACTCCCATTTCTCGAAGGGGTATCGTCACCCGGTCCATCGGACGCTTCGACAAGCTATCATCCCCAAACATGGTCGCTGAAAAATCTTGTCCTGCTAATAGACCCGAAATCAGACGGATGGAGGTTCCTGAGTTGCCCATATCGAGCTTGTTCTGAGGAGCTTTGAAACCCTGAAATCCGACTCCATGGATTTTCACGATTTCTCCATCATCTTCAATGGCAACTCCTAAATCACGGAAGACTTGCATGGTAGATAGAACATCCTCTCCTCGCAAGATTCCACGCACGACGGTCTCTCCTTGTGCCAAACTTCCAAATATAATGGAACGATGACTGATGGATTTATCCCCAGGAACCTGTATTTCTCCCTGGAGACCACGACTATTTGTTTCTATTTTCATCCTATTTCCTTTTTTCTATTTTATTCCCTGATCCATGACAGGTTCTGACTAGCTTTTGATCCCAACATTGTCACGCTTCACCATGCCCCTATCACTTAGACAGACACTGGTTTGCAAGATTCTATTGTACATCAAAGAAGGATCCGCTTCCTCGTGAGACATGTTTATCTCCTTTTGGCTTGGAGCAAGCGCTGGTAAGAGGGGGCAACAAAGAGGATACTGAGCAGGCCTATCAAGGCAAGTAAGGCATTTAACCAAAAAACATAGACAATATCGAGTTTAGCCAATACCCCAGTTAGATAAGGGATGACCATGACCGAAATGGAAGTCGATAACGAATAAAAGCTGGTGTTGAGCCCCCTTTGACTGGAGAAGAAATCCAGCATCACGACTAGTCCCAATTGCCATATACCACCTGCCGCAAAGAAACCAACCGCGAAAGTTGCGAGCATCACTGTCCAAAAGGACGGCAGAAGGATCATGGTCACCAGCGCTAGCCCTGTAAGTGTGAGACAGATAATCATCCACCGCATAACCGGCATCCCCCGGGAAATCAAGAAGGAGGTCACAAAGACCGATATCAGAGAAAAGAAGCTATAATAGCTCACAAAGATATTGGCCTTACTCTCACTCATCCCGAGCAGCTGTTCCCCAAAGAGAGGAATCGATGTAATAAAAATATTAAAGAGGGAAACTGATACAAAGGAAAAAATCAAAAGGGCTGCCCCTTCTTTTCTCATTTGTCCTTTCGGTAGCATCGTTTTTTTCTGTCCTTGGGAACTGCTCTTTTGAATATCCTTCTCTTGGTCCATCCTTTGTTTGTCTATTCTTTCAGGGAAAGGTTGTCCCATCAAAAAGAGGAGGTTAAGAAGCAAACAAATCGTTGGAATGGCAAATACCCAAATCATGGGAATATCGTACTGCATCACGATCGATAAGACAAAGGGAAAGACCATCTGACCGATGGAGATAAAGGCTTTGTTGAGTATACTCAAGGCCTGGTTGCGCTCTCCGTTCTGAAAAGCTTCCATCACAATCGGGTAGGTGCTGGTATCCAAAAAGGCGTTCCCAAACCCTCCAAAAATGGCAACAAGACAGGCAAGCTGGTAAGTCGGTGATAGAAACAGTCCGACATAAAAGACGACATAGGACAAAACGCCGATATACATGGCGAGCCTTCGTCCAAAGTGATCAGAAAGCCATCCTGAAAAGGTCAAGCTCATGATCCGACCCAGCCCAATGGCCGCAAGAACAATATAGAGTTGCTCGATAGAGGTGTGCCATTGTTGTAAAAAATAAGTCTTATTTTGTGAAATAATAATGGCCGCGATCCCTTGAAAAACGTAGTTTAGGTAAAGACCAAATACTGTAAATAAATAGGGATTTCTTTGTTTCATCTTGCAACCTTTCCGGTATTCTTTTCTGAGAAATTGTACCACATCTATGAGATTTCCTCAATCCTTATCCTAAAATAAGCTGGTCATCCGTCAGGGTATGACCACTATTTTTCTGGAAGAGTTGGAGCAGATCTTCTACGGTCAGTTTCTCCTTTTCCTCTCCCTTGATATCCACCACTATTTTTCCTTGGTAGAGCATCACCAGACGATTCCCATAGCGAATCGCGTGGTTCATATCATGCGTAATCATAAGGGTTGTTAGTTCATGGCGTTCCACGATTCGTTGGGTGAGCTCCATCACCATCTCACTGGTTTTTGGGTCTAGCGCAGCTGTATGCTCATCCAATAATAACAACTGAGGCTTCACTAAGGCTGCCATGACCAAGGCCAAGGCCTGACGTTGCCCACCAGATAAGAATTGCGTGTCTACTTTCATCCGGTTTTCTAATCCTAAATTTAACTCTGCAAGAGCCTCTTTAAAGTCTTTCCGATCTTTTTCACTGACGCCCCATTTGAGACTCCGTTTTTTCCCGCGACGAGCGGCAATGGCCATATTTTCCTCAATGGACAAGCGAGAAGCTGTCCCCATCTTTGGATCCTGAAAGACACGCGCAATATCTTTAGAGCGTTTGCGAACAGAAGACTTACTGATCGAGTTTCCCTGAAGGAGGATATCTCCTTGGTCTACCTGTAGAGAGCCGGACAATACATTCATCAAAGTGGATTTCCCAGCCCCATTTCCTCCGATGACGGAGATAAAATCGCCCTCTTCTACATCTAAGGACAAGCCTTTCAGCACATGGTTTTCATTGACCGTTCCCACTTCAAATGTTTTATGAATCTCTTGAATTGATAATAAGGTTGACATATTCTACCCTTTCTATTACTTGCTTAATTTGAGGCCACGAACCTTCAGTTTCTTTTGGACTTCTGGTGCGAACAAGACCAGGGCCAGCAAGATGGCGTTGAAGAGGCGAACCAGGCTCTGATCTAAATGAGGGATTTCATAGATATTTAAAATAATCAGTCGATACACAATTGCTCCTACCCCAATCGATAGCAAGCGCCATCCAATGGTCAGGTCGTGAATCAGCACCTCAGCAATGATAACCGCACTGAGTCCCACAACGATGGTCCCTGTTCCCGAAGTCACATCCGCAAATCCATCACTTTGTGCAAACAAGGCCCCACAAAGAGCAATCAGTCCATTTGAGATCATGTAGCCGAAAATCTTCATATTGTCGACATTCACACCATTTGCTTCGCTCATAGGAATATTATCCCCCGTAGAGCGTAAGACCAGACCGATTTGCGTCTTCATAAGAAGGGTCAAGAGGACACAAATGATGATCAAAAAGGCTAGACCCAGTCCAAAGACTGCCTGTTCCCGTGAGAGACCAAAGTGCGTTAAACTACTAATCACAGTGGCCGCATCACCGTAGGGGGAGAGTTAGGGGAACCAGACATGATCACAATATTAATAGAGTATAATCCTG
>NZ_KQ969506.1:147588-196827 GCF_001578875.1 Streptococcus sp. DD13 | reverse complement strand
GGTCACTATCCCCGTCAAGAGGGCTGGAATTTTCATCTTTGTGTGAAGAAATCCGGATACAAATCCTGCAACCATCCCAGCTAAAAATCCTAAAAAGGTCGCGATCCATGGATTGGTCCCAGCAGTGATTTGCGAAGCCACGACAGCAGCCCCCAAGGGAAAGGCCCCTTCAGCCGTCATATCCGCGATATCGAGAATTCGAAAGGTCAAGTACACTCCAATCGCCATAATGGACCACATGAGCCCTTCGGCTAAGCTTCCTAAAATAAAATCCATCTTCTTCTCTCCTATTTTCCTTCTATACTTGAAATATCAATTCCCAATTCCTTGGCCATATCCTTATTGATATGAACCACCAGCTTTTCTGGATTTTCAACCGGCAGATCTTTGATCGTCTTGCCTTTCATGTGTTTGATGACCATCCGGGCTGTTTGACGCCCCAACTCTTCATAGTTGGTTCCATAGGTATAAAGTCCCCCATTGTCCACATCACCTGTCGCTCCGCCAATAATTGGAACCTTGTATTTTAAGGATAATTGTTTTAAGGTCGACATGGTAGAGGCGATGGTATTGTCTGTCGGGATAAAGACGACATCCACTTCTGACATGAGGCTCTCAGCTGCAGCCTTGACATTGTTACTATCCAAAATGGTCTTTTCAACGACCTGGTAGCCTTTCTCTTTTAGAAGTTTTGCCGCACTTTCTTTTTGGATGACTGAGTTAGACTCGCTTTGCGTATATAGAATACCAACGGTCTTGGCTTTAGGAAGAACTTCTTTAAGCAAATCTATTTGTTTTTCCTGCATATCTGGAGACTTGTCTGTCGTTCCTGTGAGATTCCCATCTGGTTGATCTGCATTTTCCACTAACTTTGAGGAAACTGGGTCCGTAACAGCCGTAAAGAAAATAGGGACTTCTTTACTCGTAGCCTGCAAACTAATCGCTGCGGGTGTCGCAATCGCTAGGACCAGGTCACTGGACTCCGTCAGTTGCTTTGAAATCGTCTTTAGATTTCGTTGCTCTCCTTGGGCGTTTTGATAGTCAAGTTCAATCGTGTCTCCATCTATATAGCCATTTTTCGCCAATTCATCGATAAAGCCTTCTCTAGCAGCATCTAACGAAACATGGGCAACATACTGAGAAATCCCGATGCGGAATTTCGTTGTGGAGCGCTTGCTTTTACTGATGTGCAAAAGCGTTAAAGAAGTTAAAAGGACTGCAACAACTAAGGTCGGAGCCAATAATTTCTTAAGAATTTTCATAAAGATATCTCCTTCATTCTTTAAAAGCGTAACTGGAAAAACAAAAAATCCGTCTAGAATATCTAAACGGATAGAAGAATACAAAAACAGATAGTATACTGCAGACCCATTTAGATATACATCTACATGGACCCATCATAAAGAACTTTAGCCATATAGATACAAACAAGTTGTTGTAGCGTGTTTGTATCTCAAAATAGAACAAACACTATCTCATAAAGCTAAAGTAATAAAATCGGGTAGAAGTCATATGTTGGATCTGCTTCATTTAACTGGTCACTTTCAATTTAATATACCCATCTTAACGTATTCAAGATGATTTGTCAAACATTTTTTTGAAAAATCCGATTTTTAAGGCTTTTCCCTCATTTATAGGTGGATTTCTCGCCTACATCAAGTCTTGAAGAGGCGAAAAGATAATCTTTTCAATATCTGCAACATAAACAGATAGCTGTTGTTGTTTATTAAAATACTCCATCAAGTCCGAATGACTCTGGATCTTTCCTTGAAAATCTTGCATTTTTGCTTGCTCTTCTTCTCCGGGCATCTGACCAGACTGCAACTGCAACTGAAGTGCCTGATTAAAGGCTACATAGTCTTCCAAGATTTGCTTAGAGGCTGCATCTGCATCTACCTTCGCCTTCGCTGTTACGACAGCTTGGTATTCCGGCAATTCACGAATCGCTCTTTCCAACTGGTTGGCTATATCGTATATATTTTGTGTCATGTGATTCTCCTTTTATATTTTTCCATCTTGTCTCCAGCCATACAAGGCTATTTTACAGTCACTTGGTAACTCGTTTTTTCTTCAATCAAGCGCTTTGCAGTATCTCTGTCTTTGATATTCTTAAAGGTGATTTGTAAAATCCCATCAATATCCTCTCGGTTTTCTTCATTGATATGCATGTTGACGAGGGAAGTTCCCCGCAACAATTCGAGAATAGAAAGAATGACATCTTCCTTATCGGGAACATTGACAAAGATATCAAAGCCAGATTCGACCCCACCCCGTTTATGGATTTCCATACTTTGACGGCGAGAACGTGCATTGTCAAAGTAATTCCAGATGCTTTCCTGGTTTCCATTTTGAATGAGCTGGGCAATTCGATCCAACCGTGCTTGAAAGTCCCGAATCCGATCTAAAATGGCTTCTTGATTGGACAAAAGGATCGCTGTCCACATAGCCGGCTCACTCTCAGCAATCCGTGTCATATCCCGAAAGGCGCCAGCTGCAAACTGGTTGGTCAAGCCATGTCCTTCTGCATAATGACTGGCCTGTTCCATCAAACTAGCCGAAAGAACGTGCGGAAAGTGGGAAATCTGACTGGTCACCCGATCGTGCTCAGCTGCCTGAATTTCGATAAAACGAGCATGTAATCCGCTCAAGAGGTCCTTTAAAAAAACCAGCTCTTCCACCGGCGTAGTTGCAGTGGGCGTCAGGATATAATAAGCATTTTCAAATAGATTGACATCGGCTGCAAGGGGACCAGACTTATGACTCCCCGCCATGGGATGACCTCCAATAAAGGAAATCCCGCGCGAAGCCAACTCCTTCTCTGCTGCTGCGACGATTTCAAGCTTGGTGGATCCAGTATCCGTGATCAGGACACCTTCCCTCAAATCAGCTTGAGCTAGATAGTTTATCATCTCCACGGTTTCCTTGATTGGAACGGCCAAAAAAATGACAGTCGCATTGGTTAAGCCCTCATCCAAGCAGTCTACTACGTGATCAACAATTCCTTTTTCTAAGCAGATAGTGCGCGTCCGCTCTGATCGGTCATAGCCAATGGTCGTGACCTCTGGGTGATCCCGTTTGATTCCCAGCGCAAGCGATGATCCGATAAGGCCTAGACCAATGATAAAGACTTGGTTCGTCGTATGGTGCATATCGTATTAAAACTCTTTTACATAAGTACGGTACTGTTCCACCGCCACTTTCAATTCTTCCAGATTATCGGATGAAAACTTCTCCAGGATTTCCTGAGCTAAAACAGTCGCTACGACAGCTTCCATCACTACACCAGCTGCTGGAAGAGCCGTCGGATCTGAGCGCTCAACGGTTGCTTTGTAGGGCTCATGAGTATCGATGTCAACAGACATCAAAGGCTTGTAGAGAGTTGGAATCGGCTTCATGACCCCTCTGATGATCAAGGGTTGGCCATTGGTCATCCCGCCTTCGAAGCCACCTAAGCGATTGCTGCCACGGCTGTAGCCCTCTCCTTCACTCCAGATAATTTCGTCCATGACTTGACTTCCTTTTAAAGAACCTGCTTGAAATCCAAGTCCAAACTCAACCCCTTTAAAGGCATTGATGGACACAACGGCCTGTGCAATCTTTCCATCTAGCTTTTTGTCCCAATGAACATAGGAACCTAAGCCTGCTGGGACCCCTTCGACCACTGTCTCGACCACTCCACCAATGGTATCCCCATCGCGCTTAATCTGGTCAATATAGTCTTTAATTTCTTGTTCTCGCTTAGGATTGACAATCGATACTTCAGACTGACCTGCTTGAGACTTGATCTCAGAAACAGTCAGACGATCCGGTACCTCAACTTCTTTTCCACCAAAGACGACGACATGATTGGCCATCTCTATTTGTAGCTCTTCCAACAAGCGCTTCGCAACCGCTCCAACTGCTACTCGCATCGTCGTCTCACGAGCAGATGAACGCTCGAGAGAATTCCGCAAATCTGAAAAACGATACTTCATTCCTCCGACCAGATCCGCATGTCCTGGACGAGGATGAGTAATGCGACGTTTCGATTTGAGCCGGTCTTCAATATCCTCTACAGACATGATATCCAGCCATTTTTCATGATCTTTATTGATGACCGAAAGTGTAATCGGCGCGCCTGTTGTCTTGCCATGACGAACGCCCGAGGAGATGTCCACGCGATCACTTTCAATCTTCATCCGACCACCACGGCCATAGCCACCTTGTCGCCTCTTTAACTCCTGATTGATATCTTCTGCCGATAGGGACAAACCAGCTGGAATGCCCTCTATTATCGCTGTTAAGCGAGGCCCATGGGACTCACCCGCTGTTAAGTATCTCATTCTTTTGTCTCCAATACTTGTAAGAATTGTTTCATGTGGCTGATGGTAATCTGTCCTGGGGCTTTGTTTTCCTCCAGACTAGCATAGGTCCAACTAGACCCCGTGATGTGACCGGCTAAACGGGAGATTTTCCCTAATTCTCCCAATGACACCGTCACAAAGACTTGCTCTGCATTTAGGGTCTTAAATCCTCTCGTAAAATTCATCATGTCTAGAACGTCCTGTTCTGTTTTTGGCATGACCGCCATTTTGACGACAGCAGGAGAAAGACTGGTCAGCTCAGACATTAACTCCATGAAGTTTTCTGGAGTTTCTTCCACATTATGGTAGGACAAGATGAGGTTGGGAAATTCCAGCATTTCAGAGAAGACGTCTTTGTGGGTAAAATATTCGAAATCCAGGTAATCTGGCTGGTAGATATGCGCAACTTCCTTAATTAAGGCAACATATTCCTCAGACGAGATGGTCATCTGGCCACCCTCTTCACGTGTCCGGATGGTAAAGATGACCTCTAAACCGGCACACAATTCAAATACCGCTGCCGCAACTGACAAAATTTGATCTTTCGGCAGATAATCCGCCCGCCATTCAATCATATCGGCATCCATTAGCTTTTCGCGATCAATACTGGCCACCTCTTCAATCGATCGAGGCATAATTGGAAGAACTATTTTCATTTATTCACCTTGATTGTAATTACTTTTAGATAATTACTTCTTTCATCGTTACTATTGATAGAAAAATCCGCAGGCAAGCGATCACTCTCCAAGACTTGGAAAGCATGACCCTGCAACCCTTTTTCAATCTGCTTTCTAAACTTATGGATCGGAAGATTGGCCGCATTGGTTGAGGCGATCAAGATACCTTCTGGATTTAGCAAATCAGCAGCTTCTGCAACCAATATATGAAAATCCTTTGCGACAGAAAAACGTCGCTTTTTATTGCGAGCAAAACTTGGAGGATCTAAAATGATCAGGTCATAGCTTAAGCCATGTCGCTTAGCATATCGGTAATAATCAAAGACATCCATGACCACAAAACGATGAGGGTCTAGTGGGAGGCCATTTGCCACAAAATGAGCCATGGACAGTTCCTTGGACCGCTTGGCCAAATCAACTGACGTCGTCGAAGTGGCCCCTCCGATACTAGCAGCTACTGAAAAGGCTGCTGTATAAGAGAAAAGATTGAGGACGGATTTCCCAGCCGCAAGACCATCCACCAAGCGTCCCCTCGTTTCATGTTGATCAAGAAAAATTCCCGTCATCAAGCCATCATTTAAAAATACCTGGTAGGAAACACCGTTTTCTAAGATCAAAAACTGGTCTGGCGCTTCTTCCCCTCTAAGATGACCGGACTCATAGTCTACTCCTTGAAACCGAATTTTCTCATAGGCTCCCTTCACATCCGGATAGACGTGAAAAAAAGCATCGGCGATTCGTTGCCGCAGTTGGTAAACAAAAGGATTGTACCATGTAAAGAGCGCATAGTCGCCATAACGATCAATCGTTAGGCCTCCGAAAAAATCTCCATCTTGGTTAAACAGCCGATAAGCCGTGGTATGACCAGACTCCTCATAACGACTCCTCTTCTGACGCGCCCTTTGGAATAATTGGATAAAAAATGCCTGATCCAGAGGTCGGACCTTCTCAGAAATCAGCCAACCTCCACCCTTATTTTCCCTAGACAGATAAGCCATCCCTAAGCTCGTTCCTGTCTCAGACAGCAATTCTACCACTTCATTTTCCAACTGAACCGATGCCAAGTCTTCAACATCGAGCAATTGAATTCCTTGCTGAATCTTTTTTTCTGCTGCCTGATTCATTTTGATTGTTTTCATACTTATGATTATACCAAAAACCCTCTTAAGGCACAAACTAAACTCAGCACCCTTTCCAGTTCTTACTTTATAAAAATGTGGTATAATGGAGTTGATTATCTAAGAAAAGAAAAGTATAGAATGGGGTTCAATTGTGAAAAATGTATTAAAAAAAATCTCTACTTTTTTTAAAACGAGACTCGGTTTTGTCCTTGCTCTCGTTCTCATCTATTGGGCGAAGACCTTGTTTGCCTATATTATTGACTTCAACCACCTCGAAATTGTCTTTACCAAAACAGGACAAGGCCATCTCCAGTGGTTCATTGCAGCCATTAATCCCATCCCTCTTGGATTGTTATTAATTGGGCTTGCTCTCTACATAAAAAATACAAAAATCTTCTATTGGTTGTCCTTCCTTATCTATCTTTCCTTGTTTGGTTGGCTCTTTGCCAACGTGATTTATTTCCGAGAATTCTCAGACTACATCACCATCTCCACCATGATGGCCAGTTCCAGTGTTTCGGCAGGAATTTCAGATATGGTCTTCAAAATGGTTCACGTAACAGATTTGTTTTATCTGATAGACTTTGTCTTCTTTGGTTATCTCTTGGTGCGGAAGAAATTTAAGACAGACAAACGTCCCTTTAATAAACGTGCCAGTTTTGCAGTTACGGCTCTATCAGCTATGCTCTTTACCGGAAACTTATTTATCGCCGAGATGGAAAGACCCGAGCTTTTGAGTCGGGGATTCTCCAATACCCAGGTCGTCCGTTCCTTAGGATTACCAGCTTTTATCGCTTATAATGCAAACCAAGTTTACAAGACACAACAAACGCGGATGCAAGCGAACTCTGATGATTTAAAGACTGTTCAAGAATATGTCAAGCAGCATTATGCAAAACCAAACCCCGAATACTTCGGAATTGGAAAAGGACGCAATGTCATCTATATTCATTTGGAAAGTTTCCAACAATTTCTCATCGACTTTAAACTCCAATCAGATGGTAAAGAGTATGAAGTCACTCCGTTTCTAAACTCGCTTTACCACTCAAAAGAAACCTTTGCTTTTTCTAACTTCTTCCACCAAGTTAAAGCAGGTAAAACCTCTGATGCAGAAACGCTTTTTGAGAATTCCCTCTTTGGGTTACCAGAAGGCTCCTTTATGGTACAGTACGCAGGATCCAATACCCAGCAGGCTGCACCACACATTCTCCAACAATACGGTTATCAAGACTCCGCTGTCTTCCACGGAAACAAAGGGACCTTCTGGAACCGAAACAATGCCTACAAACAATGGGGCTACCATTATTTCTTTGACCAATCCTATTTTTCTGAAGCGACAAGCGAAAACTCCTTCGAATATGGCTTGAATGACAAGATTATGTTCCATGACTCCATCAAATATCTAGAACGTCTCCAACAACCTTTTTATGCGAAGTATATCACGGTGACCAATCACTATCCTTTTGATGGAAATTTGAAAGGGTCCGAGACTGGTTTCCCTTATGCCACAACAGATGACGTCACCATAAACGGTTACTTCTCAACTGCCAATTACCTTGATTCATCTGTCAAAGATTTCTTTGATTATCTCAAGGCGGCGGGCCTCTATGAAAATTCTGTGATTGTCCTTTATGGGGACCATTACGGTATTTCCAATTCTCGTAATCCGAGTCTCGCTCCTCTTCTTGGCAAAAATACGGAAACCTGGTCACAATACGATAATGCTATGATGCAACGCGTGCCATATATGGTCGTTGTCCCAGGAATGGACAAGGGGCATATCGTTAGCACCTATGGAGGAGAGGTGGATGCCCTTCCGACCTTAGAGCATATCTTGGGGATTGATTCGAGCAACTTTATCCAAATGGGACAAGATTTGCTCTCGCCTGACAATCAACAAGTCGTTGCTTTTCGAAATAGTGACACCTACATTACACCGAAATTTACCAGCTATGCGGAGCGCATTTACAACACGCAAACTGGAGAAGAAATTACAAATCCAGACGAAACGACACAAGCAGAAATTGATGCTGCCAAAACTGCTGCAGCGACTCAACTGAAGATGAGTGATGCAGTGCAAACAGGTGATCTCCTGCGTTTCTTGAACAATGGAATCAATCCTATCCGTCCAGAAGACTATAACTATCAAAATTCAATGGAGCGTTTAATAGCCACAGAACAAGAGCGTGGAAAAAAATCAACCTCCCTCTATAGCCAACTCGGCAAGTCGACGGTGGATTTGTTCAAGTCTCCGACCTACCAGGAACTCAACCCGGATTCCAGCACTTCGTCTAGCACTTCTACGAGCTCCAACTAGTCTTTCTAGTATCCTTTTGACGAAAAAAGGATCATCTCAAGCAAATCCCTCAGTTCTTGATTAGTGAACTGAGGGATTTTTTTAAAGAGAGAGACAAGTTGAAAGGCTATGTTTGAAACCTTTCTTATCCTAGACAGAGCTTAGGTAAGACTTGACGGATGACCTTTTATAAGGACTCCGTTAAGTTCATAGACACAGCTATCCAAATATACTGACTGGGCTAGTGTATTCTCCAAGAGTAAACAAGCAGCTCGAGGGGATTCCTGTGTGACTTTAGGACAAGCAAAAAAAGATGGGTTCCCCCATCCTTTTTAATTATTTACCAAGTTTTGCTTTAGCTGCATCTGCAAGAGCTGTGAAAGCTGCTGCATCGTTCACTGCTAAGTCTGCAAGCATTTTACGGTTTACTTCGATCTCAGCCAATTTCAAACCATGCATCAATTGTGAGTATGAAAGTCCGTTCAAACGAGCTGCTGCATTGATACGTGTAATCCACAATTTACGGAAATCACGTTTCTTTTGACGACGGTCACGGTATGCATAGTAGTAAGAGTTCATTACTTGCTCTTTTGCAGTACGGAACAAGATGTGTTTTGCTCCATAGTAACCTTTAGCTAATTTTAAAATACGTTTACGACGTTTACGTGAAACAACGCCACCTTTAACACGTGCCATTTCTATATTCCTCCAATAAATCCTTTAATAGTCTATTCCAATACTTCCAGCTGATTAACGCATTTGAGTCAACATGGACTTGATACGTTTGAAGTCACCAGCATGTACCATTCCTGCTTTACGCAAGTGACGACGTTGTTTTTCGTTTTCCGTGGAAACGGTGTGACGTAAAGGCGCGGAAGCGTTTCAATCCACCTGAACCTGTCCGTTTAAAACGTTTAGCTGATGCACGGTGTGTTTTTGTTTTGGCATGATATACTCCTTCTATCTTACAATTCTTATTTTTTTCTGAGATGGGGGCGAGCTGCATGAACATTTGACGTCCATCCATTTTTGCACGTTGTTCGATGATTGCGATATCTTGTGTCGCTTCAGCAAACTCAGCCAGTACTTTTGCTCCAACATCTTTGTGGGTAATCATCCGACCCTTAAATCGGATAGACACTTTCACTTTATTTCCTTTTGCAAGGAACTTTTGAGCATTTCGAAGTTTGGTTTCAAAGTCGCCTTTATCAATGGTCGGACTCAGTCTCACTTCTTTCACAGTCACAACGCTTTGTTTTTTCCGTTGTTCTTTCTGTTTTTTCTGATACTCAAATTTGAACTTTCCATAGTCCATAATTTTCGCAACAGGTGGCTTCGCTTGCGGTTGGATCAAGACCAAATCAACATTCGCATCATCAGCAATCGCTTGTGCTTCATTTAATGGTTTAATACCCAACTGTTCGCCGTCAATCCCAATCAGACGAACTTCACGCACTCGAATTTCATCATTGATGAACAAATCTTGCTTTGCTATGGTTTTCACCTCTTTTTTATTTTTCGAGAAAAACGAAGCGGACCTGTATACACAAGTCCGCTCTCCACATCTAATCTTTCTTTAAAAGAAATCTTTTCCTGTAGAGCCAGACAACGTTAGTCGCAAGGCGAGAAGCTTTCACTTCTGCTTTTCTCAATACACCTATATTATCATGATTGCTTTTGCTTGTCAAGGATTTCTTTTGCTTTTTCTGTAATAAAGGAAACAACTCCTTCGATCGATACTCCTGTTGTGTCAAAGGTGAGCGCATCTTGAGCCGCTTTTAAAGGGGACACCTCTCGGTGGCTATCTTTATAGTCTCGAAGCGCAATCTCTTCTTTGAGGGTTTCTAAATCGGTCTCAATGCCTTTGGCTTGATTTTCTTTAAAGCGACGTTCTGCCCTTTCTTCGACTGAAGCGATCAAAAAGATTTTCAACTGGGCTTGTGGCAGAACGACCGTCCCGATATCACGACCATCCATGACAATCCCGCCATGGCTTGCGATCTCTTGCTGCATCTTGACCAGTTTCTCCCGAACAGGTGCTAAAGCAGCCACCCAGGACACATTATTCGTTACTTGGTTATCTCGAATCGGATGTGTAATTTCCACATCTCCCACAAAGACGAGTTGCTCTCCGCTTTCTGCCCGGCCAAAACTAATGGGATACCGATCCAACAAATCTAGCAGCTGTAGCACATCCTCCGGTCCAAGGTCATTTTGCAAGGCAATATAAGTGGCTGCACGGTACATTGCTCCTGTATCTAAGTAGGTATAGTCGAACTGACGGGCAACAATTTTGGCAACCGTCGATTTCCCACTAGAAGCAGGTCCATCAATCGCAATCTGTAGGGGCTTCATACTTCTACTCCTATTTGATTCGAACAACATCACCTGGGTTGGCATACCAAGATCCAGTCGTCATGTGTTCAGGATTTAAACGTTCCAATTCTGCAATGGAAATACCTGCACGCGCCGCAATCGATCCTTCCCCTTCACCTGCATTGACGGTGATTGTCCCTTCGCTTGAAGCAACCGTTGAGGAAGAACTGCTCGCAGCTGTCGACTGGGCTGTTGAAGTTGAAGATGAGGTCGTACTAGAAGCCACAGATGATTTGCTTTGGCTGGCAATAGCTGCTTCATTACTGCTGGCATTCGTGGAGTTGAAGAAGCCATCATTGGAAGATGTTCGGCTTCCATTTGAAGAGAGGTAGACCGCGATTCCAATCATGACCACTACAATCACAAGAAAAACGATCCCTAATATCGTAAAAATAAGGGTATTGATATCGCGCCCTTTTCGACGACGACTTCTTCTAGATGCTTCTTGTGAAACGACTTCTTCGTTCCATGGCTCTTGTGTTTCTTGTGACATAGGTATGTTCTCCTTGTTTTTTTGTAAAATAAGCATTAAAATAAAAATATGAACGTAAAATTGACTCCTGAAAAATGCATCGCCTGCGGGCTTTGCCAAACGATTTCAACTGTTTTTGACTATGACGATGATGGCATCGTTATTTTTTCAGAATCAACAGAACTTGAGATCGATGTCCCACTAACTCCAGCCATCATGGAAGCTGCAAAGTCATGTCCGACGCGAGCTATCGAAGTTGAGCGAGATTATTTTAAATAATAGGCAGAAAAATAATCAAATTCTTTCCCATCACTCAACTCGATTTCCCCTTGAAAACTATCCGTCAGTGTCAAGGCATTGATAAAATATTTTTTGGGCCATTTGCGCATCCGATAAATCATCCCATCCGGATAATCCGTCGAGAAAATCGTCACATTTTGTTTTCTGACTTCTACTTTGTGGATAGAAGAGACGGGAATTTTGGTCGTCTTGAACGGATTGGCCGTTGAAATCTGTAACTCATCATCTTTAATGACAAAATATCGATGAACTCCTAGCATGACCAGCACTAAAAAGGCCAGCAAAAACTGCTGTATCGTTGTGCTGATATAGGAAATTTCAAAAAAAATCGCCAATGGAATAAAGAGCATCATGAGCGTCAAACACCAGTAAATCATGGACCAGGCTAATTCTGGTTGCCAGTGATAGCGGTATTTCCCAAAAATTTTAATCATCGGAAGGCCTCCTCTACTTATTCTAGCATAAAAAAAGAAAAATTCCTTAGTTTTCAGTTTGAAAAACAGAAAAAAGTTACTGAAATTTATCAGTAACTTTTCATTTTCTATAATGTATATTGTTTGTAATAGGCATCCACTCCGGCAAGGATCCCAGCAACCAACTTGTCCTGATAAGCACTAGTGGCCATTTTCTTGGCCTCTGACGAATTGGACATATAGCCCAACTCAAGTAGAACAGCAGGAGCAGTGGTTTCTCTCAACACAGAGAAGGTGTTGCGTTGTACGCCACGATTTTTGGCACCGGATTGGCGCACGACATGGGTATGAATCGCTTGAGCAAGGGCATCGCTTCGAGACATCCGCTCTGGATTGACATGATAGCTTGCATTGATTTTAGAAGGGTATTCCGCATAGGCTTGGTAATAATAGGTCTCAATCCCCTCAAACGATGCTGGACCTGAATTGAAATGGATACTGATAAAGATATCCGCACGACTCTTATTGGCAGCTTGAGAGCGTTCCAACAAGTCCACAAAAGAGTCCGTTGTCCGTGTGGTCACTACTTTATAGCCTTTTCGTTCTAATTGCGTCTTTAGTTTGTTTTGGATGGCCATATTCAAGTTTTTCTCTAGAAGTCCATTGGCAACCGCTCCTGGATCCTTCCCGCCATGTCCTGCATCCAAATAGATCACCCGATTGAGGACACTATAATTTCCTTGGGAGGCTGATGCTCCCTTTTGAGCAGGTTTGACAACTGGAATGGTGTTGGCCAGCTGCTCCTCCTTCTTGACAATTTGTACTTGCAAGGCTTCGATTTGCTTGGACCGACCGATGGTCCCCGCGATTTGATCTTCATAAACCCAATCTTGCCAACCAATATCTTGAACATGGACACGATAGGCTACGCGATAGTGCTGGGCCAATTCTCCGGTCAGGTGCATTTGCAGGGCTTCCACCCGAAGTCCTTTTCCAGTTGTCCCGCTTTCTTTTCCACCAGTCACATAGTTCTGCCAGCCGATATTTTGGACATGACTTTTGACTTCAATCGTTCCATGAGATACATCCGTCAAGGACACCACGAGGGCTTCCATTTGCTTGGATTCTCCGACGGTCCCCGCTACCTGCCCATTGGAGACAGCCGTTTGCCAACCAACATTTTTTACATGAGCCTTATAAAACACACCTGGTTGGGGGATGCGGACGTCCTTTTTCTCAGGCAGATTGGTTAAAAAAGCACCGTTGGTACTGAAGCCTGCACTCGTCCCCTTTTTCACCAAGCGGACTTCATAGGCTTCTAAGCGAAGACCTAGCCCTTGACTTCCTGCATTTTCTCCATTTTTTGCCCAACCTAGCCAGCCCTTATTTTGAATCTGGGCGCGATAATAAAGATCATACTGCACAAGAAGGTTCCCTGTCAGTTGCAGGTTAAAGGCCTCCATTTGCTTGGACTGACCAATGGTTCCAGCGACTTGTCCGTTGGACACCACGTCTTGCCAGCCAATATTTTGGACATGAGCTTGATAACGCACGCCACCATCCTTGGATTGGACTTGGATTTTGATTGCCTCCACACGCTTGGATTGGCCAACCGTTCCACTAGTTTGTCCCTCTGAAACTTCCTTTTGCCACCCGATATTCTGCACGTGACTGCTATAGGTGAGAACGGGCTTTTGCTCTTCTACTCTTTGCCCTTGAGCGACTGGACGTTCAGCAGATGACGGCACTTGTCTGGTCGTCTGGGAGGAGTCGGATCTTGTTTGGGATTCCGAACTCGCAGATTCCGTGTTTTTTTCAGTATGAGGTGCGACTGCGACAGGTTCTTCGGCAATCGTGACAGGTGCAGCTAGGCTTTGTCCTTCGCTATTTCTTGCTTCCGTCCGAACTTTATCCAATTCGGTCTCTGTCTTAGAAGTTTGTGTGACAGAGACAGGTGTACTCGTCTCGTCTGTCGTCCCTTGATCTGCTAATACAGCTGGGGCATTTGCAATCGTAGCTAGCAAAAGACTCGCATATAAGGCATAGGCCTTGTGTGATCCTATTTTTTTCATTTCTCCCTTTCATTCGTTACGGCTTCCAACAGGAAGCCAAACTTTCCATAAATATCCTTTATCGTATCATTTTTTACGAGCGACTGCAAGGCTCAAAAAAAGAGGTCTTGCAACCTCTTCAAACGGAAACAACGTTTTTTAAGTTCTGTTTCTGCAAAGCGCTTTAGAAAAACGAAAGCGAATCACAGAACGTGACAAGGAAAGGAATGACCCAAGAAGGCCCACTGTGAGAAAAAAGAGAGTGGGACAGAAATCGGTCATTCGTTCGAATTCGATTTGGTCGTTCCACCTCCCCACAGTTGAGTCAGGCTGTAAATGCGGATGAGATCAGCCTAGTAGAGCCCACTCAACCACTGCGTCTTGCTCGACCATCCAAAAACTATGGAGAGGCTAGGACTTTTGTCCCAGCCTCATTGAATCCGATTCGCAACCGTCTTCCTAAACGGTTTGAGAAGGCATTGAATGATGAAAAGGAATCTTCCATGCATTTTTTTACTTCAGAAGATCCCCCAGTTCACCTTTTTTATTCATATGTCACGACGGTTACCACGCCCTTGTCGTACTCAGCAATAAAGATATTAGCGACATTATCATATCCTTGTTTACTGAGGTTATCAAGAAGCCACTCCTCGCTACGTCCAATAGATTCTAGCACTTCTAGCTGAATCACTCCATCTGTTACGACAGGATATTTGGGATTCTCGTCCCCCATCTGTACGACAATGAGTTGCCCATTTTGCTCCTGCACAGCCCGTTTGACTTGTTTTAGCTGGAAAATACCTTGACTCCGTAGCTTAAGTGCAACATCAGAGGCTGATAAACCGACACTTCGACAAGCTTCTGGGTCAATTTTTCCATTTCGAATCAGAAGGGTTGGTTTCCCATCGATGACCTGCTTCACAAAACGAACATGATTATTGAGCCACTTGAGCGTCAAGACCAAAATAGTCCACATAATCAGGATGACCACATACTGTAGAATACTAATGCCACTATTATAAATCACCCCACCAATAATTCCACCTAGTACATAGTTCTGAATCTGATCAGTAGCGGAGTTCGGCGCCAAATTTCCCTTTCCCGTTACGTTAATCACAATAACGAGCGAAAAGAGGCCCAGGGCAAGTTTGATTAAGATATCCAGATAATCCAGGGTCATTTGTTCACCTCCACCAATTCAATATCATCTGTTTTAAAGAGTTCCATTTTTTCTAATAGGAATTTATCCGGTTCACTTCCATTCATGGCACGATAGTAATTATCTCCTACCTTGAGAATCGCTCCGTCAGTCGTCGCTGAGGTATTCACATAGACATCAGCCTTGTCTACCCCCAAATCCCCTGACACTACTTCGATAAAATGAAGGGAAGTTTGAAATTGATTATTCGATGCTTGGTTGTCCTGAAAATTTGAGATAGTTATCAAGAGCAAGGCCAGCAAGGTCAGGGCTGAAATCATTACTAATTCACGGAATTTCGTTCCCCGATTGTCTTGATAGGCCTTGAATGCAAAAAATCCCGTTACAACCAATAGAAGAATTTGCATGCCAACCATTACATTATTTTGTAGGCTGATTTGGCTGAGAACATAGTCGTACGAGTAGAATTTCATCTACATTTACCCCTTTTCATAAAATCGTCTTTTATTATAAATGAAAGAGAGGATATTTTCAATCAATCCGCGAGAGAATAGATCTCTAGCTAACCAGTAATCGCGTCACAAATAAATGTACCATTCTGATTGGATGACCTCCGATGTAGAACACCTCCCTACTCTCCTTGCCCTAACGTTGAACGATTCTGACTTTCATAAAAAAGACTCAGCTCCTCCTTTTCTGGAAGTTCTGAATCAATTTTGAATAGTTTACTTTCCAAACTTCGCAACAACGTATCCTACGCTATCCAATCGAAATAGACGGGAAATCCTTTTGAATGCTCTCTCTGTCATCTTGATCGTTTCTTATTCCCTCTGGGACTTTTTCCTATATTTCCATAGGATAAAGGCGAGGAAAATCCAAGCTGCGGTTTCTAGGACGAAACCAATCGTTTGTAACCAGGTCTTTTGATAATAAATGTCTACATGTCCGCTTTTTGTAACGGTCAAACGCATTTTACCATTGTATAAGACTTGGCTTTCCTTTACCTTCATCCCTTTTTCTAGCCAGCCTAATAAAGAAGATTGGCTTCTTTTTCTTGTGGCTAGGGCTGGTTGGCTACCTTGAGCACCAGCTGAATAAGTCGCTCGATAGCCCTTATACCAGATCTTAGGAAGGACGATGACGGCTTCCTTTCTAGGATCCTGAAGCTGAATATCAAAGCTCAGGCGATTGTATTGATAGCGAATATTGCGAACGGTGGCATTGTTGAGTTCATCAAACTTGACCAGGGTATCCCGATCCCTGATTTCCTTATGGTGAACATCAATCGTATAGTACTCATCTCCTGATGGAGTGAGGTAGTCTTTGAGAGCCGGGATCTGGACATAAGCTTCTGACATGATGCGATTGGTCTCCCGCATATAATCCAGGGCCACCTTATTTTGGAAGTGATAAGTTGTGAGAATCATAAAGAGATAGACCGGCACGATCACGACAAGCATCCCGCGTAACCAGCGCTCTTTCCCTTCATTTACGAGTGCCAAGAGTAAGAAAATCGGAACAAAGAATATCAAGCGATTGGGGTACTGGAGGGCACTTAAAAAGGTGTGTCTTAAAACGCTGGTCCAGGGCAATAGATTGGTTGTTGCAAGAAGCAAGATAAGGGAGGTTCCCAGCAAAACCCTGGTAAAGGGTTTGCACTTTTTAAAATAGAAGAAGAGCCAAAACATGGAAGCAAAGAGGAGCCATTTCAAGTAAGAAGATGCGTCATTCACATTAAACTTGAAAAACAGATCTAGTAGAGTCTGGAAAAGAGACTTCACTTCTGAACTTGTAAAGGTCGTTTTAAAGGGAAAGTCTCGCGTCTTCCATTCATAAAAGAACTGCTGAGAACGGGCCTGCTCCAAGAATTGGAGGATAAATCCAATTGATAAAAGCAAACCAATAACCAGGGAGGTCACAAATGATTGGATCCCTTTTAGATCCAACTTTCGGATCAAGAACAGAACCACAACAATAGACGTAATCGCTAAGATCATTGTCGATAGGATATGGCCTTGGATTAAAAGTGCAATCACAAGAGCTAAAGGGATGGGATTGTACTTCTTCTGAAAGAGGACACGGTGGATGGCGTAAAGCAAGCAGGGGACGAGAGGGACCATAAGAGTCATCCCATAGCCAAATAAGGGATAGGCGATAGGAAGCAGGATGGCCGCGTAAAAACTGGCTTTGCGATGTCCAGTCATCTTTGAGAAGCAATAATAGACGGAAAAGGTCGTCGCAAGGACAATCTGCAAGGTATAAACCGCAAAGGCCACTGTTCCTAACTTCGTTAGGATAAAAGCCAAGGCTGGTAGATACAAAGCCCAGTTGCCATAAAACATCGGGGTAGGATAGCCCGTTCCATAAGTAAAAAGATGGTTGATATTGGGTAGAAAGTCCCCATGTCGGATTGATTGGGCTAATCCAACGATCCGTGTTAAGTGAAAGCCATAGTCTACCACACGACTCTGGTAATTAATCGCAATATAAGATAGAACTACAAAAAAATAGAATAAATCGCTAAAATCCCATAGCGATATTTTTCTTTCTCAACAAACTTCACCTTTATCTCCTTGTAAACTGACTAATCATTGGCCGAATCGACTAAGAGGGTCGCTACTTTTTCTGCCGTCACTGTCCAGGTAAAATTGGTTTTGACCCGTTGGTGGATCGCATCTTGCATCCGACTTCGTAAGGTATCATCCTCCACCAAGGTTTTCAGGGCTGACTGTAAGGAGGCAACCGTTTCCTCCATGATAATTCCTTGATCCGCTTGATGGATGACCTCTATTGTTCCTCCCCTATCTGTTGCAATGATGGCATTGCCCAAGATTCCTGCTTCTAAGATGGATGTTGGCAAGCCTTCTGGATACATAGAGGGATAGACAAAGATGTCAGACTGGGCCATGAGGGACATGGTCCCATCAAAATCAAGCCGACCTAAAAAGTGAATCTGAGAAGAGGCATACTGCTCTTGCAATCGTTCGAACTCTGGGCCATCTCCAGCGATTTGAAGCTGGACATGTTCAGGAAAATGGGAACCACTAAATGCTTCCAGGAGCATTTCAATGCCCTTTTCCTTAAGCATACGACCGGCATAGGTGATGAAAATCTGTCCCTCTTCTTTCGGAAGATAGCTTTTTCCAGCAAATTGAAGATCCAAATCAGCAGGAACAGAGTTGTAAATCACCCCATCTGCCTCAATTCTGAAATGACGAAGCCAATCACAACAGCGTTGTGATACGCCGTAAAATCGTGGTTTAAACCGCTTAATGCGGGCCGTCAGCAGGTGCTCATAGATCGCTCCAAAAAAGTCCAAAATGGCATTGTTGACGGTAAAGTGGCTACTACCGTGGTCCAGGACAAAGGATGGCAAGTGATGCTTCTTAGCAAATTGTAACCCCAAGAGCGTCGTCAGCTGAAAGCGGGTATTACAGATGACCGCATCAATCTCTTCCGCTTCAATCTGCTTCATTAGATCGTGAAAAACTGCATTTTTATCCAGGAGAGGATAGCGCTGCTGAAAGAGCTTCTTGGATGGAAGTCGGTAAATGGTTCGTCCTTCTTCTTCAACCTTGTTCGGTAGCTGATCATGGTTGGTCGTGACAATGACCACTCGGTATCCTAGGCGGACAAGCTCTTCTGATAGCTTATCTGTATAGCGCTCGATTCCTCCCAAAAATGGAAGATAGTAGCCTGAAAAAAAGGCAATGGTCTGACTATTTTTCATATTTCTTTACGTTCATCCTCTTTCCTGCAAGAACTCCGCGGATAATGGCTCCTAATTTCTTCCCTTTTTGCTTTTCATAAAAGAGAATTTTCAAAAATTCAGCACGTACCATACTTGAATAATGCCGGGTATATTTATTTTTTCCATACTTTCTGATCAAGTAATGAGCATTTCGAGCGATATAGTATTTCCGAAAGGGAGAGTGATTATAGGTGAACACATCCCTTCCAAAAAACTTAATTTTTTGAGCATTCCCAATCTCATGTAAAAATCCAACCTGGTTCACACGCAGGATATCATAACCTGACAAGAGATACTGAATACAGATATCATAATCCACCAAATCAATAAACATGACTTCATCAAACCGATGAGAAGCGCGAAAAATCTCTGTATTCATAAGGGTTGCTGATGTGATGGCTCGCTCCACAAGGGTCACTTCCTCCTCAGGAATCTCCTCAGCATCCTTATTGATATCTTGGAAAAGGCAAGTCAACATGCCTGTATTCTCCCGACCAAGGTACGGACGATAGAGATCCATCAAATTCGCATTGACAACCGTATCCTGGTCCAGCGTCAAAAACCAGTCAAAAGACTGATCAATAGCGTATTGACCAATCTCATTCAAGGCTTTCGCAATTCCAAGATTGGAGCCCAAGGGAATCAGAGTCATCCCATCTTGGACAAGAGATTGAATTTCTGCTAAGTTTTCCGAACCATTGTCCACAAGGACCAAGTGGTCTACCTGTGGTAGAATGGCGTTTATGTTGGCTTTGAGTCGTTCTAATTCTGGATGAAAGGTCACAATCCCAGCTAGTATTTTCATTTTTCTTCTTTTCTAAAATCAATCACTAATCGAATCACCGGCGTCCGAAGGACAAAGATGATTACGAGATACACAAGTCCGCCCGCAAGAGCCTGTAAGAAATAATTCAGGAGGGACACGCTCATATGTTGGTTCATTAGATAAACCACCGCAAAGCTAGCAAATCCTGCGATAGTGTAGCGTAACAAGCCACGAGTTAACTCCTTATATGAAAAGACATCTCTGAGAGAAATGGCTTGGTAGGAAGATACGACTATTTCTGTCAAAACAGTCGAGATAATAGCCCCCATGGCTCCATAAGGAGGAATCAGTACGAAATTGGCCAGGACATTGGTCACCAGACCCGCGACAGCGGATAAGGTATACGCTCTTGTCCGCTTAGAAGCCAACAAATACTGGGTTCCTAAAGCACTACCGTAAGAAATGGTAATAATCATCAGAGATTGGACGGCCATAAGAGGTCCAACCGCCGCATATTCATTCCCAAAGAAATAGGTCGCAAAATTAGAAGAAACCCCTACAAGACCTGCTATCATAAGGATGGAGATGGCATTGCTCAGGTCAATCAACTTAAGCAATAATTGCTTGGCTTCTTCTTTCTTCCCTTGAGCGAAAAGGCTCGAGAGTCTTGGCAGGAAGACTCCTCCGATGGCAGAAACAATAGTAAAGAGGATGCGAACAATCTTATCAGACTGATCAAAATAGCCTGAACTAACCACCCCGTCCATCGCTCCCAACATGGTCTTATTGAGAGAAAGATAAACCTGCATGGTAATTTGAGGTAAAAACAGCAAGAGGGTGGGCTTGAGATGTTTGAGGATCCTCAGATTTCGAAATGGAATCCAGATTACTTCAGACCGTAAATAAGGCCAGACTGTCAGATTACCTAACAGTGCTGAAAAGGCAATCAAAAAGATATAGAGACCCAAGTCCCCTTCTCCTCTTACTAAAAGGAAGGTGAGAGCCACTGTCGTTAATTTCACAATGGTATTACGGATCACTATCCGTCTAAAATCTTCTACCCCTAAGAAATACCAGGAGATATCCGTAGCTGTTGCCAACAAGTTGATCCCTTGTAAGAGATAAAAAATCTTCCAATCCCGTACTGTTAAGACAAAGACAAAGTAGACGGCCGATGCAAGAAATACTGCTCCTGCCTTAAGGAAAAACAATTCCCAAAAAACTTTGCTTCGCTTGTATTTGTTCCTCTGGACAAAAGCTACCTCCCGATTCCCATATAAGGTGACCCCTAAGGCTCCCAAGAGGGTGAAATAGGTGACAATGGAGCTGGTATAGGCATTGATCCCGACTCCTTCTGGTGACAACACACGCGAGACGTAGGGGACCGTAATCAGGGGTAAGAGAAGGGTTAACAGCTGATAAGAAGTATTATACAGCATATTTTTAAGTAATTTCATTTTCTTACCTCATGAATAAACTAATAACTGTATCAAAAAGGAGGAGGGCATTGGAGACCAATATCAGACTAAGCAGAGCTAGGGGAACAAGCCTCCTCCCTGCTTGATTCAGCCGTGCTTTGATAGAAGATACAAAAGGTTGAATGAGGATCAAGGTCGCTGTAAAATACCGTCCTTGAACCCCTTCAATATAACTCGTCCGTGCTCCTGCATAATCCAACTGAATATAGAAAACACCGATGACACCAATGATAAAGAAGGCCAGAAAAAGGAAACCCACCCACTTTTCTCGGACAAACTTCTCCTCCGTAAACAGGACGGCAAAAAAGATCATATACCAAGCAGCCGCCACCCAGGTAGGGATAAAGTTCTGACTTGGATAAGGAGCTGCCAGCCAGGAAGTAATATCATTGGATAAGGTCCCTGTTCCAGAATAATTATAACCAAAGGTCATGATATAGCGGCGAAGGACAAGTAGAGGCCCTCCATGGTTTCTTGTTAGGAGATAGACGGCTACACCTACTAAAAGAAGGAGCAATAATTGTAAGCTCCGCTTTTGCTTCAAGATTTCCCAAGCATTCTTTGTCCTCTTCTTCCACTTTTGGAAGAAGGAGGTCTCAACCTGAAGCAAGACAAAAGGAAGAAGCAAGAGGATCAACCAATAATTTTGCTTGCTGGCAATCAACAACATCACGCTATTAAAGGCCAGCCAAAGTTGCCGCTTCCGAGTCAGGCTACGGTCCACCAAGATATTGATCAAGATAGCGACAAAGGAGGCTACAACCACAAATCCTGTCGCATCATAAGAAAGACTGGCAAAAGAATTGAGCGCGACCGGACTCAGAAAGACGGCAAAGAAAACCAACTTCCCTTTCTTTAGATACTTTATAATAAAGGCCAAAGCGAGGATCGATAAGAAGGAGGAGAACAGCCGAGCCGTGGTGATCATCACACCCATGGAAGGATAAATCATCCGACCAAGCGCCAGCCCAATCCCAGGGACGACATGTCCCCAATAGACAAAATTGGTATAGCTGTAGTTGGACTCTCGTGGCAACTCCTCTGGCGTGATAAAGGTTGCCTTTCGTTCATAAAAATGCTGAAAGAGTGTCCCGTCTTTATAATAAGGACTTAAACGCCGCATCCCTGAATCGATTCGGTATTCTCCATAGCGAGAGGTATCGATAATGGTATTGGATACCCGTCCAGATATGGCTAAGTGGTATTGACCGTCTGGCTCATTGAAAAAAGGCATAAAAACGCTCAAAACAAAGGTAAGCGAAAGCCCGACAACCAGAAAAGTTTTATGAAGATTCTTAGAGTCAAAAAGGAGCTTGTGCAGCTGGCTAAATTTATGGTTCATATACTTTCCTAATATGTTTATTTTTTGAATAAAAAGATGGCATCCCGGATGCGATTGGATAGGCTATCATAAAAGGAACCTTGGGTCAGCATTTGTCCAAATGTTGCAAGGAATTTCCGTCCATTAGCGTATTGATAACGTTTCTGATTAAACTGAAGATACGCTTGAACTTTGCTTTCTGTCTCATGTTGACGGGTCCGAATGACACCCTCTAAAATGGTGTAATAAGATAAAACCAAATACAATTCGTCCAGGTGACGCTGGCGACTACTGTGGAGGTTCAAGATATTGCCACTGGCATTTCCACCGTGACGCTTGTGTAGACCGACAGGTCGATTTAAGTTATAGGCCGTCCCTAAGACTCCTGCTACACCTGCTGTTAAGTTATCGTGTGAGACGATTAAGTCGGATGGATAAGCCGCCATCAACTCGCGAACATAGGATGCTCGCAAACAAAAGGTCCAACCCTGACGGTAATTGTGGTAGGTGAAGTCTTGAGGGTATTTGGATAAGACTTGTTCCTGATCGGCAAAGACAAAGTTTGAAGGAACGGTAGCGTTCTCCCCAAGAACTTCAATATCGATATCCGCACTAAGTAAATCCATGTCCGGATGGCGCTCCATCTGATCTACCTGAACTTGGTTTTTGTCTAGATACCAGGTATCATCTTGATCACTAAAGAAGATATAATCGACAGGATAGTCCAAGACATCTAGCATCAATTGACGGAAATTCCGTCGCCAGCCTAGATTCTTTTCATTTCGCAAAATTTTCCAACCCTCCAACTGGTAGGTTTGGATATAGGCTTCAACGACTGCTACTGTGCCATCGGTTGATCCATCATCTCGGATCAGAACAACATCTGGTCGTAACGTCTGATTGCGAATGGAGTCCAACTGGTCTTGAATAAAGAGCTCTCCATTGTAGGTTGCCATTAAAACAGCTGTTTGTAGCATATTACTCCTCAAAGCTTTGAATCGTCTGTGTAATCCCTTGCCGCAAGTCCACTCTCGGTTTCCATCCAAGTGCTTCTAATTTCCGGGTATCCAGACGAGTCCGTCCCATTTTACTGTAGCCTTTGTTGGCTACACTTGGAATATCGAAAACGAGTTTCATGCCGCGATCCGGGAAAAGGGTCATTAATTCTTGGGCCAAGTCACGAATTTGAATCGGTTCTTGTTCGTTGGCTAGATTGTAGGCCTGGCTCACTTCTCCATGCAACAAGATGGTAAAGAGCCCTGAAATCGCATCGGAAAGATAGCAAAAAGCCCGCTCTGCACTTCCATCACTTTTTAGAACGATATCTTCTCTCTGAAGGACATTGTACAAGAGGTCACTCATGATCCGACCATCATTAGCCACTTCCATACCTGGCCCATAGGTATGGGCAATCCGAGCAATGGTAAAGGGTACTTGGAACTGATCATAATAGGATCGTAGCAAACTTTCTGCAGCTCGCTTACTTTCCGGATAGCAGGCTCGACTTTCCAGAATATCAAAGGCACCGTAAGCTTCTTCATCGATGACTTCCTTGACCGCCTTCCCATACACTTCTCGGGTGGACAAAAAGAGGACATTTTGGACCTGCTTGCCTCGAGCAAACTCAAGCAAGTTCATGGTCCCTAAGGTGTTGGCTTGAATGATTCCAACTGGATCATTGAGGATAAACCAAGGACTGGCATTGCTGGCTGCATGGATAATATAGTCCACAGGTCCGTCATAGGCAAACGGTTGGCGCACATCATGTTCGACCAGCTCCAGATCCTCACGTCCTAAAAGATCCCCAAAGCGTTCATTGGCCTTAGCCATGTTGCGAGCACTAGCTAAAATCTGCACCTGCAAGTGGTGATGGTCATTGAGATAAGCTAGTGTATAAATCAGATAAGTAGCCAACATCGAGTTTGCTCCCGAGATGAGGACACGTTTCTTGCAAAGTTTGGTCCAGTCAATTTGCTCTACTTCTGTGATGTTTTTCAGATCCTTCTGTACGGTCGTTTGTTTGTATCTTACCATATTTATAAACCAAAAATCTGTGCATTTTCTTTGGCATCGTAGAGTGCCTTAAAAGTGTAAAAGTCATCCGGTGTCGTAATTTTGATGTTTTCCGTCGGTCCTTCCACAATCGCCAAGTCTTTTCCGTACATCCCCATGAGAGTACTGGAATCAATGGCATTCGTAATTCCTTTTGAAATCGCGTCCCGGTCAACAGCCAGTATTTCCTTGAGATAAAAACTTTGAGGAGCTTTTGCGATATAAGAGCGCGTCCGATCCACCACTTCATCGATCTTTTGTTCCTCATTGATTAGAACGATGGTTTCCTTGGCAGGAACAGACGTAATCGCACTTCCTTTTTCTTTTACCATTTGAATATTGTCTACCAGAACTTGCTCATTGATCAACGGACGAACCCCGTCATGAATCAAGACGATATCCTCTTCTCCACGAGACAACTTCTCCGCTGCTTCTAGGCCATTAAAAATAGAGAGTTGCCCGGTTTCTCCACCTGGCACTAAGGCTTGTACTTTCTTGAGTTGAAACTTTTCGACGAGTTTTTCCATGTAATCCAACCAATCCGCTACACAGACGACAACTGTCGCATCAATCTCCGGACAAGCTTCAAAAATCTCCAAAGTATGCACAATGATGGGCTTACTATGCACTTCTAAAAATTGCTTCGGACGGCCCTTCGACCGCATCCGGGATCCCACGCCTCCAGCAAAAATAACACCAATGTTCATCTTATCTTTCCTTCCAGTACCAAGTATAGTAACTATGATTTTCACGCTTGTCTTCAGGAGGTAATTCCATGTAGTTCTCCCCGTAAAGTTGATGAAGGTAGGCGTGATCATCTTTGATTTTTCGTACGTTCAAGTCTTCAAAGGCCACATCTTCGTAGTGCTCAAAAACCTCTCTAGGAAAAAACTCTCGCAACCGGTATCGGGAATCCGTATAGCCGACATAAGGAACATCCTTCTGGTCATAGGTCATCATGACTTGATCACACATTTCTGCACGTTTTTTTGCCTGCCCATGATAGAGGGCAAAACGAGGCATGCCCAAGATGAGACGAGCATAGGCATATAGGCGACGCGAACCACTTGCAAAGTTTGGATAGGTCGTACACATCAAATTCGCTGCTGCCGAGTGAACCTTTTTAAAGAAACGTTCTCGATCCTCTGCTGACTCAGGCAGTCGATCCATTGGAAAGATATCAATAAAGATCCCCGTCCAAGGATGGATCCGATCCGTTTTGCTTTGATACATAGACCCCGTATGGTAGAGCTTGGCAAAAGGCCAGAGATTCTTTTCCGTAGAATGGTGAAGGATCTTATAGTCCTCATTTTCTTGACGAGCCAAGACTTGGATCAGTTTTTCATACTGGGTGCGCTCTAACATCAGGTCAATATCATCATCCCAAGGAATAAAGCCTTGATGACGCATGGCTCCAAGTAAGCTTCCACCACCTAGAGAATACTCAATCTGGTGTTCGCGAGCAAGTTTATCGATATAAGACAGCATGTCTAGTTGAACTGTCCGTATCTCCTCTACTGTCATTTTTTTCATTTGTTAACCTCTTATAGGGGGGACCAAAGCGACCAACATGTCAATCAACATCAGCTTGTTCCAGCCGAATTTCCCTCGTTTTAATCGTGTAAAGCGCAACATCCGATGATGTTTGAGAGCCAAGTATTCTTTTCGGATCCTGTCCAACATGGCTTGCGCATCCTCTGCTTGTTGACGATTGACTGATAGGCTTGCGATGCTGGACAAGATAACCATCAAATTTTCATAGAAGGTTAGGGTCGTCCGCTTTTGTTTTCGAGCCAACTGGAAAGGATTTTGTCGATTCGATACGCTTGTCGCATTCTGGCTATGTTGCCGATACTGGATCAATTGCCGATTCAAGTAAAACAAGGAATTTCGAGTGGCACCGATTAGAAACAGGGCTGTGTCATGTGCAATCGTATTTTCCTTGTGATGAATCACAGAAAGGTATTCTTCCCGAATCGGATTGGTGATCAAGAAGCAACATCCCAAAAAGGGAAAGTAGGAAAAATGCGCTTTTGGTGGTACTTGCTCAAGACTCCCATCATTTTTGGTAATCCCAAGTTCTTCATAGGATTGATTGAGGATTTTTTTCACCCCAACATCCGACGTATAGTAGTACTGAACTCGATGAATCAGCACCTCTATCTCCGACTGCCTCTGCATCTGGTCCAACATGATCCGACACTTATCCAGGTCCCAGATATCATCTTGGTCACAGAGAAAGATATAATCGGCTACTGTTGCCTGCAATAATTCGTTAAAAGACTGTTTCCAGCCAATATTTTCACCCTCTAGAATGGTCCACTGAAGGGCAGGATACGTCCTTTGGTATTCTTTCAGGATGGAGAGAGTCGCATCCGTTGACCCATCGTCGCGTACCACCAGTTTCACCTGGTAATGCTGTTCTTCAAGGATGGTTTGATGAACGAGGCTTTCTAATTGTTCCCGAATATATTGAGCTCCATTATAGGTAGATAGAGCGATTGCAACGGTTTTTTTCATTTCACTATTTCTTTCTTCCTTGATGAAGGTTAGCCCTTTTTGATCATCAGATAGGCAACGAGCAGATAGCCAACGAGCAGGATTCCGACTACGATCAAAAGACGCAGGACTAGATTGTCTGGACGGTGGATTGACTGTCCTTCCTTGACCAGGGTGATTTGATTGTATTCTTCTTTTCCATACTTCATATCCAAAATGGCCCCGTTGACTTCTGTATTGCCGAATTGCGCCTTTTGGATCGATGTAGCGCTAACCGTAAATTCTGTGGCGCTCTGATGACGGCTGTACCCTTCTGCTAGCTTGACTGGTACCAGCACATACTTGTACTGATCCGATAATCCACGGATCTTGAAAATAGATTCGTTTTGTTTGACTTGCTTTTGTGGATTATATCCCCAAATCCGTGGATTTAAGGCTAATGATCCGGTTTTTCCATCTACATAGGTGATTTGATTGCCTTCAAGGAGCGTCTCCGCATGGGTCATGGGTTGGTCCGATAGAGACTCTAGGGTCCTTCCCGTCGGTTGCCATGAAACCTTTCCATCTTTGGACACCTGATACAAAGAAATCGTCCCATTCTCCACTCGTCCCAGAGCAAATTTAAAGCCAGTCACCACTGTATTGTCGCTTCCATCCACCATGACGAAATTCATCCCATAGCTATTCACTTGAGGTGTAACGATGGAACCCTGTTCATCTGCTACATAGAGACCTTGTCCTTGATTTTGATTGAGCACCGTTAGCTTCGTCTCCGATAGGACATCCAATCCATTGCTACGAGTTTCCATGGTAGGGATCTGATAGTTTGCGCTGGAGGAAACGTATCCCTTGATGGTCAAGGTGGTCGCTGTACGATTCGACAAATCAAAATCCAGGCGTTGGATCGAATGAAGGTGAGAGAGGCGATTTTCTGTTGCAGTGATACTGTTCGTATCCTCTTGACTATTATCTAACAAGACGCGTCCGGCATTTAGTCTAGGACTACCTTCCACATTGACCAGCTTTCCTCCCTCCCCTTTTTTCTCTAAAACAGGATCGATTGTCGCTTGGTAGGTTTCGCTGGCTTCTGTCACAACAAAGTTTGGGGAGACACGAATCGTCATCTTGGAACTAGTGACAGGAATAGAATAGGTCACTTCTTGACCATAGTCTAAGCTGACTGATTCTGAGGGCTTCGCCTGGTTAATGGTGATAGCTTGTTCAGCTGGCCTAGTATTTCCGATATAATAGACGCCTCCTTCTTCGACGTCCGCCATGGTGTAGGCTTGTACCTCTGCTGTATTTTCAAAAATTGTCAGCCCTTTTTCAAGCTGTCCAACCAACTTCCCATCACGATTGGAAAATTTCCGACGGGGATTATCTGGATTTTGTAAACTTTGGCTGGCTTTCAATCCATTCATGTAGTTGAGGTAATTTTTATCCTGCTCGTACAAGGTGCGAATGATCGTACGGGCATCTTGTTCCGTGTTGACGACCCCTCGTCCAAAGCTCAAGTGATTGGACAGGGTCACCTTTTCTCCATCAACTTGGTGATGAACCTTGACACTATCAAATGTGAAATGGCTAAAATCTCGATCTTCGAACTCCCCTGTCGTCACTTTCTCAAGCGCATTTTGGTAATTGTAGGCATTCACCTCGATACTATAGACAGGATTGTTATTATACAAATAATAGGCTGTGATGGATACCGTTTCACTAGAATTTTTGTCATTTCTACAGCCTGTCAACACTATAGAAAGCAGGAAGAGCAAACCAATAACATACTTTTTCATTTAGATGTCTTTTCCTCAATTTCTTTCTTCAAGAGAGAGACTTCTTGAATCAACTGCTTGATTTGTTCTTCTTTTCGACTACTACTACTGGTATCAAAAATCTCTAGAACAAATAAAAACAAGACTGCCGCAAAGAGCAAAAAGTTCATGGTCAAGGCGAAGCCAGCCCTATGAGCAAGCCAAGAGACAACCTGCGGAAAGAGACTGATAAAGACTAGTATCAAACCAATCACCAACCATGGAGTCGCTCTTCTAACAGAAAATGACCGATTGTTGACCATCCGGATGATCGCATACAAGATCAAGATGGCTAAGACAAACATTTCAATTTGTAAAAATAGACTCATGAGTCGCTCTCCTTCATAAACCCAGCGATTAGGATAGATGTCAACACATCAATCATATAGGTTACCGACTTAAAGGCCCGAATACTGGATACGCCTTCTTCTCGTTCAAACATATTGGCCGGAACTTCCTTCACCTTGTACCCTTTTTTCAAGAGTCGAACAATGGATTCTGGTTCTGGATAAGCAACAGGGTAGCGTTTTGAAAAATACGCAATGACACGCGCATTGGCTGCCCGATAGCCACTCGTTGTATCATAGATTTTCTTTCTAGTGACCAATCGAATCGCAAAAGAAATTAAGTTAATCCCGACCCGTCTCATAAAGGTTGATTGGAAATTTTCCTTGGACTTATCGATAAAGCGAGAACCAATGGTAAAATCAGCCTCTTCCGTCAAAACTGGACCAACGACATCCTCGATACTCGCAATATCATGTTGGCCATCTCCATCAAATTGAACAGCCACATCGTATCCTTGACGATTCGCGTAAAGATAGCCCGTTTGGACACCACCACCAATGCCCAAATTTTGAACAAGGTCAATGTGAGGAATCCCCTCACGGTCTAGAATCTGAGGAGTCGCATCTGTCGAACCGTCATTGATGACAATATAATCTAAAACAAAAGGTAAGTCCGTGGCATGTTTGTATTGCTCGATCATGGACACCGTTTTCTGAATGCTGCCTTCCTCATTATAGGCCGGAATAATCAGTAATACTCTTTTCATTTTTTTCTCTCATTATATAAATTTGTTAACAGAAGAGTCCGAAACACGAGGATATGTTTCCATTGATTCTTTCGATAGCCGTTGCGGACAATCCTCTTCCATCGTTCAAAAAAACCTTGTTGGTCAATATCAATAAATTGCTCTAGCAAGTCTCTCTTATCTTTTGAAAGAGAGGCTCCCTTTAGTTCGAGAATATTTCGAGCCTGGTCTTGGGAATCATGAATCAGTTTCCAATATCTGGTAAAAATCTTTCTCGGACCTTCTCTTAGCAGTTTAAATCGCTTGTCTAAGGTCCGAGCCCCCAGTACATTATTGGCATGTTGTCGGTATAGTTCTCCCGGCTCATCGATATAGACTAACTGCCCAAAACTCGTGGCTAGAAGAGCCAAATACCAGTCATGCATGATGATGCGATCGGTGCGATTCCAAAGTCGAGCTAGGGCATGATTGATCCCCGCTACACCACCTGTCACCGAGTTTTCTGTCAACTCTTGGATCAATTGTGTATTGGCATGATGGGATTGAGATCGGATCATGCTCTCGTTTACAACCGTCAACTCCTGATCTACGACCTTTAAATCCATATAGACCATGAGGGGCACTTGAGCATCCGCCTTGGCAAAAACAGCGACTTGTTTCTCGATTTTTTCCGGCAACCAGACATCGTCTTGATCCGAAAAGAAATAGACATCCGCTACTTCTGCCTTCACCAGTGCATAAAAGCTTCCAATGACCCCTAAATTTTGACGATCATCGGGGTTCATCCAATGAATACGACTATCCAACTGTGTATAGTCTTGGATGATTGTTCGTGTGCCATCTGTCGAGCCATCGTCTCGAATCCACAAGGTCCAGTCCGTATAGGTTTGGTTTCGGATACTGTCCAGTTGCTCTACCAAAAATCGTTCCCCATTGTAGGTGGACATTAAAATATTAACTTTCATTCAAAAACAATTCCTCGTACTGTTGAACGATAGAGGGCCAAGTATACAAGCGTTGAATCTGTGCTCGAGCCTTTTGACCAAGCGCTTGAAAATCCTTTTTCTGATCTAGTTCCTGGATCAACTCCCTTAACTGCCCTTCTTCTTTGGTCCAATAAAAGACCGTATCTTGAGCCACTTGTCGATTAAACTCTACATCCAAGACAAGGTTGACATCGGTATGAGCCAGGGCTTCAAGAAGACCTGGATTGGTCCCTCCCACTTCATGGCCATGGAGGTAAGCGAAGGCTTCTTGGCGAATGTACTTCAGTAAGTCCTGATCGTAAACCGTCCCGATAAAGCGAATGCGATCATCTTGGTCAAAAGCTGTTCGTTCACGAAGGGTTTCAAAGTAGGCATTTCCTTCCTGATTGCAAATCAAGACCAAGGGCCGTTTGGTCTTGGTATTCCTAAACTCTCGAATCACTGTCTCGTAATTGTTTTCTGGGACAAAGCGACCGACAACCAGATAATACTCCTTTTCCTGGATGTCCCATCGAGAAAACAAATCGCGCACTTTGGTATCCTGAGGCTTTAGGCTAGACGGTGTTGTATCTGTCCCATACGCTACATAGGTCGTTCTAGACCAAGGATAGTGCGCATGGAAGTAAGATTCGATCCCACGATTATCCGCCACAATCAAGTCCGCTTTTTTGCTCATCACTTTTTCAGAATATTTGAGGTAAAGTTGAACTGGCTTGGACCATTTAGAACGTTTCCACTCTAATCCATCTGGGTTCACATAGAGCTGACCTCCGACGCGGTGGATTTTTTTAGCTAGGGGGCCAATAAAGGCTCCGATGGTATTCCCCAAAATATAAAAAATCGGATTCTCTATCCCCTCTTTTTGGATGAATTTCAAAGCATAACGAATGGCCATCCAATCATAGGCGATCACCCGGGCTGGACCAATTTTAGGTGGATTGATTGTAAAACAATCTGCCCCCAAAAACTCCCGATGTTCTCCATGGGTGTGATCAGATAAACAAGCGACATGGTAGCGAATGTTTTCAGATTGCTGGTGGGAAACCAAGGCCTGCACAAAGGTCTCAAACCCTCCGTAGTGTGCAGGAAGCCCTCTGCTTCCGATGATAAAAACGTGTTTCATATCCTAGCCATTCTAAATAAGTATACTTTTTTTATTATACCATATTTTTGATACTCAAACATAGAAAAAGGCGAGAAAATCGCCTCCTCTTCCTACTTCACTTCTTGTTTATAAAACTCTTTCAGAGCCTCTTTCCAGGTCGGAATGACAAACCCTGTCGCCTTGGCCTTGGCTAAACTCATGGTAGAGTTAAGTGGACGTTTGGCCTTAGCCGGGAATTGGCTCGAATCAACTGGTGTGACTTCTACATCTGTATCCTTAAGAATTTCCACCGCGAAGTCATACCAAGTCGTATCCTCCGTCGCATCATTGGACAGGTGATAATAGCCGTAGTCTTTGCGGTTTTCAGCCAAATAGGTCATGAACTCCGCTAAAGTCCGTGTCCATGTTGGACGGCCATGCTGGTCATTGACGACTGTCAAAGTCTTATGGTTTTTAGCAAGATTTTGCATGGTGAAAACAAAGTTTTTTCCATAGTTTCCAAATACCCAGGCTGTTCGGATGATATAAAAATGCTTGCTGTACTTTTCGACTAATTCCTCACCCATCCGCTTGGTGCGGCCATACTCAGTTTGTGGGTCTGGTTGATCATCGACCTCCCACTCTTGTCCGACGGGTTTTTCCCCATCAAAGACATAGTCCGTCGAGATATAAACCAAGGTGGCATCATGAGCAGCGGCAGCTTTGGCTACATTTTCAGTCCCTGTTACATTGATCGCATAGTCCAGTTCCTTCCCTTCATCCTCAGCTGCATCTACAGCCGTGTAGGCAGCACAATGATAGACCAAACTTGGCTTCACTTCAGCAAATACAGCTTCTACCTTAGCGCTATCTGTGATATCCATCTCCGCTACATCTACTGCAACGTACTCCTCCATACGCTCGTCTAAAAGATGGCGCAACTCGGTTCCCAATTGTCCATTGGCTCCAGTAATTAAAATCATATCCTTCACCTCATAAGTTTGTTCCTACTCATTATACCAAAAAAAGCAGAACCCTTCTGCTTTTTCTGTTTGGAATTCTTCTTCCCTGATTTACTTAATCACTTCTTGCGTTTTCGCATAGTTGGCTTCGACGGCTTCTTTTTCAGCTTTCCACCAGTCTTGGTTGTCTGTGTACCATTTGATGGTTTCTTTGAGGCCTTCTTCGAAGTTGGTGAATTCTGGGCGCCAACCGAGCTCATCACGGAGCTTGCTAGCGTCGATGGCATAGCGCAAGTCGTGACCTGCACGGTCTGTGACATGGTCGTAAGCGTCAGGCGCTTGTCCCATTTCTTTGAGGATAAGCTCTAAGACTTCCTTGTTATTCTTTTCACCGTCCGCACCGATCAGATAAGTCTCACCAATCTCACCCTTGGTCAGGATGGTCCAGACACCTGAAGAATGGTCATTGGTGTGGATCCAGTCACGCACATTTTTTCCCTCGCCGTAGAGTTTTGGTTTGATTCCAGAGAGGATGTTGGTAATTTGACGTGGAATGAATTTTTCGATGTGTTGGTAAGGACCGTAGTTGTTGGAACAGTTGGAAATGGTTGCTTTGACACCAAAAGAACGCACCCAAGCCTTGACGATCAAGTCAGAAGCTGCCTTGGTTGATGAATAAGGCGAACTTGGGTTGTACTTGGTTTCTGCCGTGAATTTCTCCCCTGGGCCTTCGCCATGTCCTGGTAAGTCCTCCCGCAAAGGCAGGTCACCGTAGACTTCATCCGTAGACACGTGGTGGAAACGGATATCGTATTTGCGAGCCGCTTCTAGCAAGGTGTAAGTCCCGATAAAGTTGGTATGGATGAAAGGAGATGGGTCGTTCAATGAATTGTCATTGTGGCTTTCTGCAGCGTAGTGGACGATAGCGTCAGCCTTAGCAGCTAACTTGTCAACCACTTCTGCATCCGCAATATCTGCTACGACCAACTCCACGCGGTCGCCCAGGATTTCCTCGATATTGGCCCGGTTCCCCGCATAGGTGAGCTTGTCCAAAACGGTGATATGCACGTCTGGGAAGTTGTTATAGACATAGTGGACAAAGTTGGAACCGATGAAACCAGCCCCACCTGTCACGATGATGTTTTTGTATTCAGTCATTTTTTCTCCAAATAGTTTTTAGTGTTGATTGTTTCTTAAATCAATCTTTTTTAGCTTTCCTTAGGTGAGTACGGAAGTTAGGTGAAATTATCCAGTGGATGATTTCAGAAATCCAGGAAGTTCCATGACTAAGTTTTGAGCCCAATGTCTCAAAACTTCCGAGCACCTGAAACAAAATAGTTCAGGTGCTTTTCTCACGGCGGAAAGCTAAGCATATAGCTCGCTTCGCTCGTTTATAGCAAAGCTAAAAACTACATAATGATGTTCTTGATTGTTTTAAGAGCAACATTTTTACAAATCTTCTGCTTTTAGGGGTTTGACGTCTTTGAGTAAAGGATGGTTCTTGTCTGCTTCTGAGACTTCTGCTTCTGCTAGGTTTTCCCACTGGATGCCTAGGCTTGGGTCAGCATAGTTGACGAAAGCGTATTTTGGCTTGAGCTCTAGAGCCCAGTAGTCATTGACCAAGTAGCTATAAGACACCTTATCAGACAAGACTTGAAAACCATTCGCGACACCGCGAGGGACGAAAATACCCTTGGAAGCATCAATCACGGTCTGGTAAACATTTCCGAAGGTTTCCCCTTCACGGAGGTCAACCCAAGACCCCAGAACCTTCCCTTCATCCGCAACGGAGATGTACTTGTCCCAAGGCTCCGCATGAAGGCCACGCAAAACATTTTTCCGTGAAAAAGACACGTTGTTTTGCAACTTGCCTTCCGCAAAGAAGCTTTCAGGAAATCCCAGAGGAAGCATTTTTTCCTTTTGGAAATTTTCCTTGAACCAACCACGGTTATCTCCATGAACAGGAATATCAAATTCTAACATCCCAGGAATGGCCTCAATAGCCTTGGCTTGCAGGGTTTTACCAAAAAAGTTATCTGTCATTAGGCTTCTCCAATCAAACGAAGCAGGTATTGCCCGTATTCATTTTTCTTAAGGGGTTGGGCTAGCTCTCGCACCTGATCTTTGGTGATGTACCCCATGCGGTAAGCAATTTCTTCTAAATTTGCTACCTGAACATTTTGCAAGCGTTGTACGGTTTCAATGTATTGAGCCGCCTCCAAGAGACTTTCATGCGTCCCTGTATCCAACCAAGCAAAGCCACGACCCATAAGCTCAACAGACAGGTCCCCACGCTCTAAGTAGGCCTTGTTGACATCTGTGATTTCTAGTTCCCCACGAGGACTTGGCTTGATGTTTTTGGCGATTTCTACCACATCATTATCATAGAAATAAAGACCGGTCACTGCAAAGTTGGATTTTGGATGCTCTGGCTTTTCTTCGATAGAAATAGCATTCATGTTTTCATCAAACTCCACCACACCGAAGCGTTCTGGATCCTTGACTTGGTAACCAAAGACAGTCGCTCCCTTTTCCTTGCTTTCGGCCCGTTGAAGCATCGCTGTCAAGCCATTTCCATGATAGATATTGTCTCCCAAAATAAGAGCAACGCTATCCTTGCCAATAAACTCTTCACCGATAATAAAAGCCTGAGCCAAGCCATCTGGACTTGGTTGTTCAGCATAGGAGAGAGAAATCCCAAACTCTGATCCATCCCCTAATAAATCTTCAAAGCGTGGAAGATCTTGCGGTGTTGAGATAATCAAGATATCCTTAATCCCCGCTAACATGAGGGTAGACAAGGGATAGTATATCATGGGTTTATCGTAAATGGGCATGAGCTGTTTAGAGGCAGCACGCGTCAAAGGATATAGGCGTGTACCTGATCCTCCTGCTAAAATAATACCTTTCATAGTCAATAGACCTCTCTACTTATTTGTCTTTATCATTTTATCATGTCAGCACAAAAAAGTCACCTTCTTCCTTAGAAAAGGTGACGTAAAGCCTATATGAGATGCGAATCGCGCAAGTGAATATACCTTTCTACAGGATAATCCGCAGGATCCAGTAGCAAGTCTCCTCCTGCTACCAGTTGCGCGAGATGCCAGCCAATCAGGGGACCCGTCGTTAGACCAGACGATCCAAGTCCACTAGCGACATAAAGACCTGATTGATCTGGAACAGCCCCCCAAAATGGTGAAAAATCACTCGTATAGGCGCGGGTTCCCACGCGTTCCCCTAGGACCTCTGCTCTTGCAAGCTCTGGATAGTAGCTGCATGCCTCCTCTTCCATTCGTTGGAGCAAAGCGTGATCAACGGTTAGGTCAAATCCCATGTCATTTTCGTGAGTCGCACCCATACTTATTTTCCCATTCCGAAAAGGAATCAAATCGAACTCCCCTTCAGGCATGACGACGGGATAGTCATCCGTTACCAATTCAAACTGATAATCTCGGAGCTGCCCTTTTTGTGGGCGGACATCTACTTGATAGCCAAGGGGTGTCAATAGTTGACCCAGCCAAGCTCCTGTCGCAAGGATCACGCAATCAAAATGTTGGCCAGCAATCTGATAGCCAGACCCTTCTCTTTCAAGGGACACAAGTTCAGAGTGGACTTGGACCTGACTGGCTTTTAAGAGGGTTTCTGTCAACAGAGATCCTTCTACTCGTGCTCCTCCAGAGGCATACAGCAAGTGGTCAAACCCCTCTAACCCAGGAAATCGCTTGGACACTTGTCCCTTGTCCAAAATAGCCAACTCGCCAATCAAAGGGGATTCTTCTCTTCTAGATAAGGCTAGCTGATAGAGTTCTTCTAACTTTACTTCCTCCTTCTTAAGGAGGTAAACCCCCGTCTGTTGGTAAAAATCCGTCGTTATTTGTTCGGCCGTCAGGTCGGAAATCAAGTCTTGGTAAAAATCGGCTCCCAGACGTGCTAACCGGTACCAAGCCTTATTCCGACGTTTTGAAAACCAAGGGCTAATAATTCCCGCAGCGGCCTTGGTAGCTTGTCCTTGACCGGCGTCAAATACCGTCAAATCAACATCTGATTTCTTAGAAAGGTAATAGGCTGCAGTTGAGCCCACGATCCCTGCTCCTACAATGGCTACTTTCATCACTACCTCTTAGATATGGTAAAAAGGATTGGTCGTGGCTTGACTAGCCAAAATCTCAACCGACCAATTGTTTTCCTGTTTCCATTCTTGTAATTTTTCAACTAATTTTTGGATAAACAAGACTTCGATATGGTGGCCGGGATCAATTGCTAAAAGCCCGTCACTTAGCATTTCCTGAGCTGTATGATAATAAATATCTCCCGTAATATAGACTTGGGCACCTGCCGCTAGCGCGTCGGAATAAAAAGACTGCCCACTTCCACCACAAATAGCGACCCGATCGATTAGTCGATCGAGATCAGACCGGTCATAGCTAACCAGACGCAGGCTATCTAATCCAAAAACATTTTTCACCTTACAGGCCAATTGACTGAATGATTGAGGAGTCACCTGACCAACCCGTCCAATCCCTTGTTCCCTTTCCGTTAAGTGCAAGGGTTTCGTTTGTTCGATTCCTAACAACTGACAAAACCAATCATTCAGACCATCTTCCACAACATCAATATTGGTATGAGTGACATAGACTGCGATGTCGTGTCGAATCAAATCAATATAAATTTGATTTTGTGGACGATTGGCCACTAAATCTTTCAAGGGCCGAAAAATCGGGGCATGCTTGACGATGAGGAGTTGTACCCCTTTCTCAATCGCCTCTTGAACTGTCTGCTCACGGACATCCAAGGCAACCATCACCTTGTCTACTTCCTTATCTAGACGACCGATCTGACATCCGCAGACATCTCCTTCCATAGACAACTCTTGTGGACAAAAAGCTTCATATCGTGCAATCAGTTCACTGGCTAGCATGGAGCACCTCCTGTATCATCCTTAAACGCTCCTCAATCACAGACCGATCTGACAGATTTTCCTTTGGAATCTGGGCAAGAGCTTGACCTAGTTTATTCGACTCTCTTTGCCATTTTGATTGGAAAACAGGAGTCGCTTCTTTCATTAGTTTCGGCCCAAAACGAAGTTCTTGAGGGGTTAGCTTCTGGCTTCCATGAGTCGCAAATAGCACCTCATAGACTTTTCCGTTTTCTTCCAATATAGCTTCCTCCTGGATGGAAAAACCATGTTCTACCAGCCACAACCGAAGTTCGTCCTCACGGTTATTTGGCTGAAGAACCAACGTTTCGACCAGAGCCAGTTTATCTTTTCCTTCTGCTAAGATATCTGCAATGAGCCGCCCTCCCATCCCTGCAATGGTGATACAGGTAATGGCATCCGATTCCTCAAAGGCTTTTAAGCCATTGGCGAGACGAACCTGGATCTGCTCTTCCAAATGATTGTCTACTACATTGTTCATAGCAGACTGAAAAGGACCGGTTACGACCTCTCCAGCAATTGCAAAATCAATTGTGCCTGCTTGAACAAGAGCAATCGGTAAATAAGCGTGGTCACTTCCTACATCTAAAAGACGCGCTTTATCCGGTACAAACTGCGCTACCGTCTCTAGGCGTTTTGATAATTTTGTCAATTCCATCTTAATCTTTCCAGAGATTCATGGCCCCTAAAAACTCATCTGAGGCTGTCACTTGTTGGGGAAGACGATTCATAGCATCTCGCTCCTCACGCTTTGCTTCAACTTGGGCCAGACTCGTGATTCCTTCCCGTCGCCAATTTCGTAAAATAGCCTGGATGTACTTCCAGTTGGTTTTATTGTTGAAAACTGCTTCTCGAAGAGCTTCTCTGACCAACTCAACCGGTGTATGATCCTCCTGGATGGTCTTTTGTAAATCCTCAATTTCAAAGCCAGACAACATTCGACCGAGCTCTCTTTCGAAATCTCCAACTAAACTCTTTAAGGTAGTATCTTTCGAAACTACTGACTGCGGGGATGCTTCCGGATTGGCCAGTTGATCCAGCTTTTCAAAAGTAGGGGTGACATCAAAGATCATGTCCACTTCACCAGCCAACTCAATGGTCTTTAACTCTAGAAGTCCAGCTATCTGCAAGCGATCAATGGATTGCTCGACTTGAAGCTTGCTTTTTCCGATAGACTCTGCTATTTGACTTGGCATGACATCATCCAACTTACTCGTGTTTTGAAAGAGGAAAAACTGCCATACTAAAAAATCATCGGCAGAGGAAAAGAGTTCCTTAAAATGAAAAAGCAGGGCACTTGGAATTACCAAGTGGCCAGACTTAAATAGTTGAGAATAGTTCATCATTCACCTTATAAACTTGCTGACGCAGCCGAATCCTCAAAGGTACTCCAATCGTAAGGAGTTTCTTGATAGACGGCATAGTTAATCCAATTACTAAAGAAGGTTGCTGCAGCGAGGTTCCACTTTAGGACAGGACGTTCCTGCTCATTGTTTTCTGGGAAATAGGACCAAGGTTGCCTTGGGTTCTTTCCAGCCCGTATATCTCGCTCATACTCTCTTGCTAAAGTGTCACGATCGTACTCTAGGTGCCCAAAACTATAGATCTCCCGCAAGTCCCGACTGGCTAGAATGGATACCCCTACTTCTTCGCCTGATGCTAGGACTTGAAGACACGACTTCGACCGGATTTCTGCCAAATCGTTCCCCGTGTAGCGAGAATGTGGGGCAAAAAATTGGTCATCAAACCCTCTCATCAAAGGACTTGTCGGATCAACCACTGTTTGGAGATAGATCCCTGAGAGTTTTTCTCCCAGATGATACTTTTCAATCCCGTACTTATGATAAAGACCTGCCTGGGCACCCCAACATAAATGCAAGGTGGAAAAAACATGTTTTTTAGCCCATCGAAAGACCTGAGAAATCTCCTCCCAATAATCGACCTTTTCAAACGGAAGCGTCTCTACCGGAGCTCCTGTAACGATGAAGCCATCGTAAAACATATCTTGCACTTCTTCAAAGGTCTTATAAAAGGAGTGAAGGTGTTTTTCCTTTGTATTTTTGGATTTATGGCTCACCATATGCAGAAGATCTACATTGATCTGCAAAGGGGTGTTGGAAAGCAAGCGTAAGAGCTGTGTCTCCGTCACCTCCTTGGTTGGCATGAGATTTAAGATTAAGACATTTAGTGGGCGAATATCCTGATGAACGGCTCGATTATTATCCATCACGAAAATATTCTCTTTTCTGAGAACCTCAACAGCTGGAAGCGAGTTGTCAATCATAATCGGCATAGCTTGCCCTCCTTTGTCTTTATCCTAGTTTCGTTAATAATGCATCAATACTTTACAGTCGTAGTCCCCAATCGCTTTACGGCCATTCAAGTCATCCAACTCAATCAAAAAGGCACATCCTGCTACGACTCCACCTAACTTTTCAATCATCTCAATGGTCGCTTTGACCGTTCCACCTGTAGCTAACAGGTCATCCACAATGAGGACGCGTTGTCCAGGTTTAATGGCATCCTCATGCATAGTCAGAGTATCGACACCATACTCCTTTTCATAGTCTGCCGAAATGACTTCACGAGGTAACTTCCCTGGCTTACGGACAGGGGCAAAGCCAATTCCCAGTTCAAAGGCAACTGGACAACCGACAATGAAACCACGCGCTTCTGGACCAACAATCATGTCGATCTTTTTATCCGTAGCATATTGGACAATCTCACGAATGGCATAACTATAGGCATTTCCATCCGCCATCAAGGGACTGATATCTCGGAAGGTCACCCCTTCTTGAGGATAGTTTTCAATACTAGCAATGTAGTCTTTTAAGTTCATAATACACTCTCTCTTAATTTGATTCAGGCTTTATTATACCATAATTTCAGTGTCCGTGACCACTAAAGCGTCTAGGACAGCTTCCTGTTTGATAATCGTTCTAGAAACAGACGGATCGCCTGGTTCGTTCCATAGGTACTTGACATTTAGAATGAAAAATCCGTTCCCCCTCAAAAGGAACTCACTTCTCATCATCTGACATCAGGTAATCATAGATTTCCTGAACAGTTCCTAAGGCAAGAATCTCCTGTTGTTTAACCAGTGCCTTTAAGTTCTGGTAAATCTGACTTTCGTCTATCTCGCGGTGTTTGGCTTCTTTGTTGACCCGCATGACACCATCCACAACCTCCACAAAGCCCAATTCTTGAAAAATCTGAATCATCTTAATCAAGAGTTCCTGCGAAAAGTGAAGATAAGTAGCTAAGTCTTTTAGCTTATACCGAACGTCAAACTCAGGGTACTGATAGATTGTCTTGTACAGGCGACTGAATTGTTCCCTAGTCCCATAGCCATCGATGTAATAAGAATGGGAAAAGCGGTTTTTAAAATAAATGGCCTGCAAATCCTGACTTCGTAAGAATTGTTTGAGCTTATTCAAATCGTCAGGTAAGAGATCCAAGGCGATTTGATCTGTCTCGCCCATTTCCTCTTCTGTCCAGACCGGCACATCATAGGGAATCTCAATCGTTCGCTTTCGGATATCAAACAACTGGATCCCCTCAACCCTCATATCAACCAGTTGGAGCTGCAAACTGGTCTGACCGTTCCATTGATTGAGAGAAAGATGAACCGCTAGCTCAAGCCCCTTTACTTGTGTGATTTCTTGGGCAAGACCTCCCCATCCAAAAGCAAGGACGTCGACTAGTTGGTTATCTTGTCTCACTCGAATTTTCAAATGTTGGTTGTCTTCTCCCATACTTTTTGCCGACTCAATCGTGAAATCTCGCAAACAATAGATAGGCTTTCGAAAGTTCATTCCAAACGGGCCGATCTTGCGAAAGGCCTTTACACTCTCAATCGAGAGCTGATTTAATTTCAAGGAACCATCCAGTAATAAGTCTTCTTTCTGAGTAAGGTCTATCTTTTCCTTTTGGATATAACCGATGAGGATCTGGGCGACCTGGTCTAAGTGCGCGACTTCTAGCGTCATCCCAGCTGCACCAGCGTGTCCTCCAAAAGCCATAAAGAGATCTCGATGTGGCTTGAGGGCCTCAAAAATGTTGACTGTTTCGGGACTTCTGGCACTCCCTTTGGCCCGACCATCCTCAATGGATAAGACAATAATCGGCTGATGGAGCTCCTCCAACAAACGTCCTGCTACAATTCCTAAAATCCCTGGATTCCACCCCTCTTTAGCTAGAACCTGAACAGGTCGGTCTGGTCGCAAAAGAGCCTTGGCTTCCTCATAGACGGTTTGAACCAAATTCTTGCGCTCCAGGTTCTTTTGATCAATCATGAGGGCCAGCTCTCGCGCTTCTTCTTCGTCAAAACCTGTCAGCAAATCGACAGCAGGATTTGGATCGTCTAAGCGACCGAGGGCATTCAATCGAGGCGCGATTTGAAAACCAATCGTTTCTTCATCTAGATTTTCTGGTGCAATCCCAGCTACCTGAAATAATTCTTGAAGTCCAATTCGTTGCGTTCGTTGAAGCAATTGCAAACCTAAGGAAACCATCATCCGATTCTCATCGGTTAGAGAGACCATATCCGCAATGGTGCCAATCGCTACCAATTCCAAAAAATCCATCTGCACGGTTTCCAAAAGGGCTGTAGCTACCTTAAACGCCACTCCACAACCTGCTAGAAATGGAAAAGGGTAAGAAGCATCCGGATGCTCTGGATGAACAATGGCATAGGCATCGGGCAGTTGATCGGGCATGGCATGGTGGTCGGTCACGATGACATCGACCCCTTGACTTGCTGCATATGCAATAGCCTCCACACCAGCTACCCCATTATCTACCGTGACAATCAAGGACACACCCATCTGGTCGATAAAATATTTGTACACTGACTGATTCGGCCCATATCCGTCTGTAAAGCGGTTGGGCAAGTATACCAAACATTCCGCTCCCAGTTCTTCTAAGGCTTCCTTCATAATGGCAGCAGAAGTCATCCCGTCAGCATCGTAGTCTCCGTAAACTAGTATTTGCTCGCCTTGCTCGATCGCTTTTCGGATGCGATGAACTGCTTTTTTCATATCGTGAAGGAGATAAGGGTCATGCAACAAATCGACTCTTGGATTAAGAAAATTCTGAAGATCTTCTTTGGTTTGGATCCCTCGTTCAAACACTAAAGAAGCCAGTTCTTCTGTTAATCCTTCTTTCTGAGCAGTCTTTATAAAATCTGGATGAACGGCCGAGGCCTCTGTTACTTGCCATGCATAATTTGATCGTATCACACTCATTCTCCTCTATTTGATCCGCTTTCTATTATAGCATACTCCCCATATCCACCAAAAAAGAACAGGACAAAACAGTCTGTTCTTTTTTCTTTCTGCTTAAAGTAAGGGAGAGAATATTTTCATAAAATGCCCTGCAATCCGCTTATACCATGGATAATTCTTTTGAAACTCTTCCAAAGTTAGTAGATTGGAGCGCTTATAGGAATCTTCAAAGTCTTGTTGGATGGCTGCCAATACTTGTGGATGGTTGTAGATATAAAGACCACATTCAAAATTTAAATAAAGACTACGGAAGTCCATATTCACTGAGCCAACCGTCGCCCGCTTTCCATCCACCAACATCACTTTTGAATGAACAAAGCCCGGATTAAATTCGTAAATTTCAATTCCGGCCTCTAAGTACACTTCAAAATCGGTCCGAGCAGCCAAATAGGCTGACTGCTTATCGTAGATTCCCGGCAAAAGAAAGCGGACCTTCACCCCCCGCTTGGCAGCATAGGTCAAGTTATCCATGGTTTCATCGTCTAAGACCAGATAAGGGGTCATCACGTCGATAGACTCCTGGGCAGACTGTATCAGGTCCAAATAGACACGTTTCGCTACCTCTTCATCATTAAAGGGGTTTTCACCGTAGGCCTGCATCACGGCATCGGACTGAATATGAGGGGATTTCTGACTGATTTGTTCCTGAAGAAAGTGGAGGTCTTCGTTTGGATGCTTGTTATTGAAATTCCACATTTGCAAAAACATCAGGGTGAAATTGGAAACGGCCTCACCGGTCACTTTGATAGCGGCATCCTTCCAATAGCCGAAGCGTTCGATACGGTTAATGTATTCATCCGCTAGGTTGACTCCACCTGTAAAAGCAACTTTCCCGTCAATCACCGTAATCTTTCGATGGTCACGATTATTTTGTACCGTTGAAAGGGCCGGAATGATCTGAGAGAAGACCTTGGCCTGAATGCCATAATCTTGCAAGGTTTTATAATAATGATAAGGGAGGAAGGTCAGCGAATTCATCCCATCATACATAAAGCGAACTTCCACTCCCTGGGCTACCTTTTCTTTTAGAAGGGCTAAAATTTGGTCCCACATGTAGCCAAAATCGACAATATAGTATTCCATGAAGATGTAGCGCTCTGCTTTGTTCAGTTCTAGCAACAACTCCTCAAACATGGCTTCTCCAGAGGGGTAATAAACCGCATCAGAATTGACATGCATCGGATAACCAACATAATGATCCATATACGAAAGCAAACGAAGTTGCTCTGGATCCTGCTTAGCCAGTACTTTTTCCGCTTTATCCGAATGGAAATCATGGTCTTTCATATAGGCTCGTAGGACTTCAGACTGGCGCTTAAAGGTCCTTCGATAGCGGACGACTTCCAGATTGGTTCGCATGATAAAGTAAAAAATAGCTCCAAAGACAGGGACTGCCAAAACAAAGACTGCCCAGGTTAATTTGAAGGCTGCATTCATAGGCCGATTAACGATATGGAGAGCCACCGCAGCTGAAAACAGTTGGAGAAGAATCCATAAAACAGGAATGGCTCCAGCCAGCATACTAACGGACCAAATCACAAACCAGATCGTTAAAAAGACAGACAAAATGACAAAAAAGGCCCGACTATAGATCAGTCTCCAAATACGTTTCATCTCTTCCCTACTCCTCCTGTTTTTTACCTAAACACTAAAAATTGCCGTAACCACCATCCCACGGGGACCTGCCCTATTCAAACCATTCGTTCCCCTGTCCTAGTCCTAACTCACTTATAGTTAAAGACGGTTCGAGCCAGAAAGTCTGACAAGCGGGGGAACAAACGATAACAGGTCGCCGTAAGCGCTAAGGTCCAAGGCATATTTACTTCTCTCTTTGGTTTCACTGTAACCTTTTGAACTCTTTTGGCTACTTGCTCTGCCGTCAAGAGAAAGGTTTGAACACTTTTTTGATAGGAACCATCTGGATCTGCCAAGTCAAAAAAAGCAGTCTTAACCGGACCAGGGTTGATACTGGTCACCTTGACACCAGAAGCAGCCAACTCGAGTCGAATGGCATCTGTAAACCCAATCATCGCAAACTTGCTGGCAGAATATACCGACGATTTAGCGGTTGACACATGACCAGACATGCTGACAATGTTGATGATGTGTCCCTTTTTTCTCTCCTTCATCCGGGCGCCCAGTAGGCGACAGAAACGCATACTCGCAAAGACATTGACCTCAAACATCTGACGGACATCCTCGCTTGAAAAGCGATCAAAGTCCCTATAAACCCCATAACCAGCATTGTTGATCAAGATATCAATCGGACCATGATGGAGGGCCACCTGGTCCAAAAAGGACTGGACTGCACTCTCATCACAGATATCTACTTCAAAGAGGGAGGTTCGAGGCCGCTTCCCGTACAGGTCTTCTAATTTTTTTAAATTTCGCCCGATCAAGATCAAGTGATCCTCTGGAAATCGCTGCACGATTGCCTGCGCAATCCCGCCACTAGCTCCTGTGATTAGGATCGTTTTCACACGTCTACCTCTTCTAAATCTTTTACTACATGCACATTTGAAAAGATAGACGCAGCATCCTTTCGTAACCCACTTATGTCTCGTGAAAGAAAACGAGGACTGATATGATTGAGCAGAAGCCGCTTGGCACCCGCTTCTGCTGCTACACTAGCAGCTTCCATATTCGTCGAATGACCGTGTTTTCGGGCGATTTTTTCATCCCCTTTGCCGTAGGTTGCCTCATGTACTAAGACATCCGCGTGAACTCCCAGACGGACACTGGCATGGCATTTTCTCGTGTCGCCCAAAATCGCAATGACTTTCCCAGGTCGTGGGGCAGATAAAAAGTCGCTGGCAAAAATCGTCCGTCCATCTTCCAATACAATGTCTTCTCCATTTTTGACCTTGCCAAACAAGGGACCAAACGGCACTCCAGCAGCCTGCAAAGCTTCTGCATCCAATCGTCCTTCCAAATCCTTTTGAACCAGGCGATAACCTAGGCAAAAGATTGTATGGTCCAAAGGTTCACAGTAAACCTGAAACTTATCGGTTTCCAAAATGAGTCCCAAACTGTCTTCGTCCAATTCATGGAAGTGAATCCGGTAAGACAATTTACTACCAGAGACCTTGAGACTAGTCAAGACAAAACTTCGAATGCCTTTTGGTCCATAAATATCCACATCCGTCAGTTCTTCATTTCCTTGGAAAGAACGGCTGGATAAAAATCCAGGGAGTCCAAAAATATGATCCCCATGTAAATGTGTGATAAAAATCCTTCGAACCTTTCGAGGGCGGATCGTCGTTTCTAAAATGCGGTTTTGCGTTCCTTCTCCACAGTCAAAGAGCCACACTTCATTGATTTCATCTAGTAGTTTGACGGCTAAACTAGAGACATTTCGGGCCTTAGAAGGCTGTCCAGCCCCCGTTCCTAAAAATTGTATCTGCATTTTCTCAACTTTCTATGTATACTCGTGCTTCTCTACCAGACCAGCTGATATAGCGTTTTCCTGCATAAGACTGGGACCGTTCAAGGACCTCGTCTTGGTTGTATCCTGAAATTTTGATCCAGTTCTCAGCTCGTTCCAGTTGACTTAAGACAAAACGCTCATCTCCGTCTCCCTCTCTCATCCATTTCAATCCCGTCCAATCAACGGGTTTCATCCGGATTGTTTCATCCTCTTCATAGATAAGGTAGCAGGGAAAAATTTGAGCAATCTCAAACAACAAGTCTGTGGTCACTGGCTCATCCTGCTCCGAAAAGACAATGGCTTCCCCTTCCTTGTTTCGATAGGCAAAGCCAAAAGCGCGGCCATTCAGATTCAAGCGAACAAAGGGAGCTTCCTCTTTGAAACTGGGTGCTTCCGTATACCAATCATAAACATCCGATAGTTCTTGATAGTAATGGCAAGCTTCTTCGACTCCTTTTTTCTGGTAGAGTTCTGCAAAATAAGCATTGACTACAGATGGAGGTGGGGTGATAAAGGCTAATTGCTGGTGCCGAGGCAACCCGGCCAATTGATTCATCAGAAAGGTCCTGTCCAAACTGGTATAGCCCCCATATTTTAGGGCAATTTCAATGATTTCTTTCATCATATTCTTCTACTCTCCATTTATTTTTTGGAGGAATGTACCCTTGAATCCACTGACTTTCATCTCCTAGTTCACTTTTTGTCACCAACGCAAATTTTTCAATCTCATGCAAAAGATGCCCTCTGGTATAGGGGAGCTCTAGCTCAAACGGTTCAAACATGGTTTTTAACTGAGCAGTAAGGAGCTTTTGTAAATCTTGTTTCGCTTGGGGAGCTTTCGCTGATAGCATCACATTTGGGAATTGGGTCGGAAGAAAGTCTTCCCCCACCAAATCCGCCTTATTGTATAGGACCAACCGAGGGATCCCACCCATATCCAATTGATCGATTATAGACGACACAACCTGCTCTTCTTCGACATGATAAGGATCTGAAGCATCCACCACATGAAGGAGCAAGTCGACATGCATCGATTCTTCTAAGGTGGACTTAAAGGCGGAGATCAATTCGGTTGGCAAATCCTGGATAAAGCCGACGGTATCCGTAATGGTCACTTGAAAGCGTCCGCCCAAGTGAACCAGCTTGGTCGTGGCATCCAAGGTTGCAAAGAGTTCATCAGCTTCATACTGACCTGTTTCCGTCAAGGCGTTCATTATCGTGGATTTTCCTGCATTGGTATAGCCGATCAGTCCAATCTTAAAAAGACCAGAATCCAATCGCCGTTCCCGGACGATCGTTCGATTTTTTTCCACCTCTTTTAGTTGACGCTCGATATCATGGATCTGATGGCGAATGGACCGACGGTTTAATTCCAGCTGACTTTCCCCTGGACCTCTCGATCCAATCCCCCCTGCTTGGCGACTAAGCATGATTCCTTGGCCTACCAACCGGGGCAACATATATTTGAGCTGAGCTAAGTGGACCTGCAGCTTGCCTTCATGGCTACGGGCACGTAAGGCAAAGATATCGAGGATCAGTTGCATTCTGTCAATGACTTTTACACCTAATCCTTCTTCTAAATTGGCATTTTGTCTGGGAGTTAGGCGGTTGTTCACGATCACAGTCTGGATGTCTTCAGCCTCGACCATCCGAGCGATTTCTTCCAATTTTCCGGATCCGACAAAGGTTTTGCTATCGTATTTTTCTCGTTTTTGCAGATAAACCCCCTTCACTTCAGCCCCAGCCGTCTCAGCTAAACGGGCCAACTCCCCCATGGACATGTCCATCTGTTTATCCTGCTGGAGTTCCACACCTACCAGGAGAACTCGTTCCACTTCCTGTTTGTTTTCAATCATCTAAGAATTCCTTTACCTTCTGATGGATTTTTTCTCTTTCTCCTTCTTGGGAGAGGCAGTAAAAATCCGCGTGCATCCGATTCCGAAACCAGGTTAATTGGCGTTTGGCAAAACGACGGGTCTGTTGTTTGACACGCGCAACTGCCACATCCAACTCCTCCTCCCCTCGTAAATAAGGGAAAAATTCCTTATAGCCGATGCCTCTTGCTGCTTGGGCATCAGGATAATTTTGATATAGCCAGTTTACCTCTTCTAGAAGTCCCCTGTCTAGCATTTGGTCTACACGCTGATTGATGCGCTCATACAAGGTACTTCGCTCATCCGTTAGGGCAATTAAAAGAGGATCATAGGCTGGCTGCTGATTGACAGCGCCATTTCCAAAACGGTCTAACTCAAGAGATCGAATTGCCCTTCTACGATTGAGTTGAGAGATTTGAAGTCCTAGCTCCGCTACCCGCGAAAACAAGACCTCATCTTCCATCTTTTCTAGTTCTTCTCGATAGGACAAGACCTCTTCGTGATCCACCTGTCCCCCTAAGTGGTACCCCTCTAACAGACTTTGCAAATACAAGCCCGTCCCTCCAACGATAATGGGCACCTTCCCAGCTTCTCGAATCTCTGAAATAGCCGACGTCGCTTCTCTAACGAAGTCAAAAGCAGAATAGGAGTCACTGACATCTCGGACATCAATCAAATGATGACGGACTTGAGCTTGCTCTTCCGGACTGGCTTTGGCAGTCCCAATATCCAAGTGTCGGTAAACTTGTTGACTGTCTCCAGAAAT
>NZ_KQ969506.1:140531-147568 GCF_001578875.1 Streptococcus sp. DD13 | reverse complement strand
GCGCGGTTTTTCCAACGGCTGTTGGCCCCATCACCACAATTATCTTCGTTTTCATCATTTTTCTTGAATTTTCCTCGATTTTTCGTTACTATATATTATATCATACTACAAAAGTAAAGGAGAAAAGGTTTATGGCAAAAGGGTTCGGTAAAGGATTGCTTACAGGTGTCGTTGGAACAGTTGCTGCAGCAGCAGGTGCGGTATTTGCGTTCCATAAAACTGTAATTGAACCAGAAGAAAAGAAAGCAGCATTCATTGAAGAAAATCGTAAAAAAGCAGCGCGTCGCCGTGTCGCTCGCTAAGCCACTTTTCTATCAAAGCTATTTCTAAAAGTGAGGAGTAATGGGTCGCAAAACCTTCTCTACTCATCAAAAAGGCCGGTATTTCGTACCGACCTTTTTGATTTCTCCTTTTGCTGCAAACAAGCTAAAAACTTTGATGGAAACCCAAAGACTAATCAATAATTTTATCCACCTTTTCAAACTGGAACATGGAGACAATCATGACAACAGCGAGAAGCATTAAAACAAGGATCAAGGGTTGCCATGAGTGAAACAAGCGTTTACTATAGCCTAGAAGCACGGGTCCCACTGCTGCGAGCAAGTATCCTCCTGATTGGACCATGCCTGATAACCGAGCCGTATCTCCAGCATTACGAGTCTTACTGCTCAAGCTCAACAACATATATGGGAAGAGGGCAGCCACAGACACTCCCATCAAAATGTGACCCAGTCCCCACCAGAAGAAGGTCGCTGGAGCTAGCCATATGACTAGAAGACCTGCGATGGTCAAGAAGCAAAAACTGGTTACCCAGACAAGTTTTTTCTTCATTTGACTGCGTGAAATCACGATTGGAGCTAGCACAGAAGTCGGCAGACTGACAATATTATAAAGGGTTAAAAGAGCCGCCGCAGCCTCCTTACTAAAGCCCGCATCTTGGGAAACGGTAGGAAGCCAAGTAGATTCCGTGTAAAAAATCAAGGACTGAAGACCTGAAAAAATCAAGAGGGCCCAGGCTGCCTTGTTTTTCCATAGTGCCCCCTCGCCAGACTTGTTCGAACGAGCATTTAGCTTTGTATGGTTGCGAAGGTTTGGAAGCCAAAGAAGCAAGGCACCTCCAATCATCGCAGACAAGAGCAAGATAAAGCTTTGCCAAGAAGTCGCCTCTGTATAAGGAACTGCAAGATACGCCATAACCGTCAAGCTGACACTCATAACCGTTGAATATAAAGTCGTATAGACCCCGACCTTATCAGGAAAATAAGCTGTCACAAGACTAGGTAATAAGACATTGATAGAGGCGATTCCCATCCCTAAAAGAGCCGTCCCTAAAAATAGACCAGGGACCTGAAAAACCCGCAAAGAAGAGCCTGCCATCATAAGGAGTAAAGTCAGCAAAACAGACTTTTCCAGTCCCACGCGTGCAATCACCTTTGGGACTAAGGTCGAAAAGAGGGCAAACATCAGCATGGGAATCGAAGTTAGGATACCTAGACTACTCACATCGACCTGCAAGCCAGCCGCGATATCCGTTAAAATGGCTGGAATAGAGGTGATGGGAGAACGCATCACAATCCCCAACATCACCAAACCAACGATGATCCATGTTTTTTTCTTCATAAAATCTCCTTTATTCCTTTTCTTTTCTCGTTTTCTCTAGTGAGCCATGGCTGTCTGCACGCCCTTGCGGACTGCTTTGGAGCCTGATAGCAGGACGTCTTCTACTATCCGCTTTTAAGCCACAAACGACACAATCCTCCTTATTGTACCAAAATCTTGTCCAAGTGGATATAGGAAAGTTCTAGCATAGGAGCTTTCCTTCACCAAATTCCCGAAAAACTCCAGCTAGCGTGCGTGCACGCTCCGATTGATCCACTGTTTTTTCGTGATCCGTTCTCCACCTTTCCATTTCTCTAAAAGTGTGCTAGAGTGGTAATATGAAAACCAAACTGTCCTACCAAAACATACTCTCTTTTTTTAATCTCTTGGGCCAATCTTGCATCCGTTGGGGAAGTCTTTTCCTCTTCTCCATTCTCCTCTTATCTGCTTGCTTGGTTCAGTCCCTTATGTATTTGGATGGGAAAGAACTGTCTCACTTGGTGCCTACGAAGATCTGGGTTTATGGGGTGATTATCGGAATCTTTCTCTTACTTTTTTTGTGTCGGAATTGGCTCAACAAACAGTCTAATTCCCGCTTATTTCGTGGACTGAGCCTGGTCTATCTATTTGCGGCGATTTTTTTGATCCTTCTGACCACCTTTAAGATTCGAGATGACGCTGCAAGCGTGTTTTACTCTGCTATTGCTTTAAACAAAGGAGATTTATCCTCTCTCGATCCTGGTCAATATTTATTTCGCTACCCTCATCAGCTCGGTTTAGTCTCCTTTGAGCGGTTGATCCTCACCATCTTGCCTCTTCCTAGCCCATTGATCTTTTTCCTGCTCAATGCGGTCGCTGTCATCGGCATAAACTTTGCGACATGGAAAACCACAGATCTCCTTTTTCAGGATAAAAAGATCAGTCAGTATACCATCCTCCTAAGCTTTGCCTTCTTACCTCAATTCTTTAATATTCTATTTGTTTATGGATTGCTCTACGGCCTCTGTTTTGCCTGTTTTGGGATTTACTTTCTCCTTTTGTATCGTAAAAATCCTCAAAAACTGCTAGCCCTTGCGGCTATTTTGGCTCTTGCCCTGGCCTATTGGATTCGGAACAACTTTATCATTCTATTGGTTGCCTTAAGCATTGTTTTCTTATTTGACAGTCTTCGTAAAAAAAGTTGGCGCCCTCTTCTTCTGATGGCTGCCGCGGTGTCCTTTGCCTTCTTGTTAAATAAAGCGACGATTTTTCATTACGAGACCATTTCTGGTCAAGATCTAAGAGGGACCCCTAAAATTACCTGGCTCGCCATGGGTTTACAGGACGATGGAAATGAACGTCGTCTACCTGGTTGGTACAACTATTATGTCCGAGAGATCTATTTTGAAAAAAAGGGGGATTATCAAGCGGTGGAAGAAGACGCTAAAAAAAGTGTCCAAGATCGAATCCACTATTTCCTAGACCATCCTGACTATGCAGTCCGTTTTTTCCAAACAAAATTTCTCTCGACTTGGACAGACTCTCTTTTTCAGTCAATCTGGTCGGGACCTAGCAAGCCTGCCAAACAGCCCTTGCTCGTCTCCCAATTGGGTAGTCTCTACCACGGTGGCCTCCTCTATCGTATCCTCTACCAATATGCCCATGCCCTTCTCATCCTGATTTATGCAGGTGCCGTCTTCTTTCTCCTCTTCTTCAAAAAGCAGGATGCCCTGTCCCATCTCAAGCTTTATCCCTTCTTGTATCTAGCGGGCGGCCTCGTTTTTCACCTTTTTTGGGAAACAAAAAGCCAATATGTCGCCCCTTATGTTTTCTTACTCATTCCATTTTCTGTCGCGGGATATGATCAGCTGGTTCAAAGATTAGAAGCGCACTCGATCATCCATCGAAAGAAAGTTGCCAGCAATCCATAAGTTTTTTCGTCCCTATTCATTCTCTTACCATCCCAAAAGCCAGCGATGAAAATCATCTGACTACGTTATCTCATTCTATATCAAATCGAATGACCTTTACCAACTGAAAGGAGCCACAATGTCCATTCGTTTAGCTACATTCTCTGATATCCCCAGACTACAAGAACTGCTGGGGCAAATTCTTCACGTGCACCATGAAGCCCGCCCTGATATTTTTAAAAGTAGAGGTAGTAAATACAGCAATAAGGAACTGCAAATCCTACTAGAGCAAGCACATACCCCCATCTTTGTCTACGAAAACGAAGATGGAGTCCTTTTAGGCCATCTCTTTGTCACCTTAAAGGAAGTCGATCCTGCTTCTACAGCCCTCCAACCCATCAAAACCCTCTTTATCGAGGATCTCTGTGTAGATGCACAAGCGAGAGGGAAAAAAATTGGTGACCGCCTTCTCCAGTTTGCTGAGACCTATGCTCGAGACCAGCAGTGTTACAACCTCACCTTGAATGTCTGGAACGACAATACAGCTGCCCTTCGTTTCTATGAACGCCACGATATGCACCCGCAAGAAACTGTCATGGAAAAAATCTTGTCCAAAAAAGAGAGTGAGTAAGGGGTCCAGCTGACCCCATTTGGATCGACACCTCCCTCAAAAGCTTTCTACGGATTTCTCAGTAGGAAATGAACCAGAGAAGGTGAAAAGCACTCTGAAGCGCTCGATAGCGTTAGACTCCATCCAAAATCCTAAAAGAAAGTGGGACAGAAATCGGTCCTTCGTTCGAATTCGATTTGGTCGTTCCAGCTCCGCACAGTTGAGTAGGCTGTAAAAGCGGATGAAATCAGCCTAGTAGAGCCCACTCTACCACGTCTTGCTCGACCATCCAAAAACAACGGAGAGGCTGGGACTTTTGTCCCAGCCTCTTTTTTGATGTTCTCTTAGCGTACTTCCGCACCCACTTTTTCTTCTAGTGACGCTTGGATTTTGTCCATATAGCGCGCCACTTCTTCATCTGTCAAGCTATCTTCCGGATTTTGGAAGGTCAAGCTGTAAGCCATTGACTTCATACCAAGTCCCAGTTTTTCGCCTGAGAAGACGTCAAAGAGTTTGATCGCTGTCAAACGTTTGACCCCAGCCGCTTGGATAGCGTCTACGACTTCTTGGTGAGTGACTTCTGCCTTGAGGAGCAGGGCCACGTCCCGGCTAACTGCTGGGAATTTGGTGATTTCCACAAATGGTGCAGCAGGTTGAAGGGCTTCTTCAATGGCTGACAGATTCAGCTCCGCTACATAAGTCTCAGGAATATCGTAAGCCTTAGCAGTGACTGGATGCACTTGCCCAAGGAAACCGAGAACTTGGTCCCCGTGGGAAATGACAGCTGTCCGTCCTGGGTGGAGGCTAGCTAGTTCTGCAGTCGCTCTATAGGTCACTTCCAGTCCCAAACGAGTAAAGAGGGCTTCTAAAATTCCCTTGGCATAGAAGAAATCAACTGGAACTGCCGGCGTTTGGAAGTCTTTTTCTGCAACCAAGCCTGTCAAGGCAAAGGCAAAGCTGTTGATTTCCTTTGGCAATTCTTCTTTTGGATTACCTGTTTGTTCAAAGACTTTTCCAATCTCATAAAGTGCCAGGTCTTTGTTCTTACGCGCTACGTTGTAGGCAACGGTATCAAGGATACCAGAAACCATATTTTGACGGAGAACTGAACGATCCACAGTCATTGGCCACATGAGCTCTGTTAAGTTGCTTGGTTGAGCGGTAAACTCAACTGCTTTTTCAGGCGTTGTCAAAGCGTAGGTAATAATCTCTGTTAAACCTGCTCCTTCAGCGATGGTCCGAACTTGGCGACGGAGTTTTTGTGTCGCAGTCAACTCACCCGCTGTCCCATCGTCTTTTGGAAGGGTCGTAGGCAGGCGGTCATAGCCATAGATCCGAGCGATTTCTTCAAAGAGATCCGCTTCGATCGTAATATCCCAGCGACGACGAGGAACGCTAACCGTAAAGATTTCGGCATTGCCAGAAAGACCAAAGTCAAGACGACGGAAAACATCTTCTACATCAGCGTAGGAAAGCTCGGTTCCAAGAACACGGTTGACGTCTGCAAGGGTAGAAGAAACTGCCACATCAGAAGTATCCAGCTCACCTGCTGAAACGATGCCCTTACGCACCGTCGCACCGGCAAGCTCTGTGATCATGCTGGCTGCGGCATCCAGGGCTTCGTTGACCGTTGCCACATTGATCCCTTTTTTCAAAACGAGAAGAGGATTCTGAACGCAAGTTAAGGCGACCGCTAGTCTTACGGATGGATTTGCCATTAAAGACAGCTGCTTCAAGGACAACACGAGTCGATTTGTCTGAGATTTCAGTAGCCTGACCACCCATGACACCAGCAAGGGCTACGGCTTTGTCCGCGACAGTGATGACTAAGTCAGTTGTTTCCAAGTCACGCTCTTCCCCATCCAAGGTCACTAGTTTTTCACCCGCACGCGCTTCACGCACTCGGATGTCAGTCCCTTCAAAGGTATCCAAGTCAAAGGCATGCATGGGTTGACCAAAGTAGAGGAGGATGTAGTTGGTTACGTCTACGACATTATTGATGGGACGGATACCTTCGTTCATGAGAAGGTTTTGCAACCATTGTGGACTTGGTGCGATGGTCACATTGTCCAAGATACGAGCGGCATAGTAAGGTGCCTTGTCTGTGTCGATGCTGACAGAAAGAGCATCTGCTGCAGCTTGATCTGTTTCTGAAAGAGTAAATTCTTTAAAGCTAACTGCCTTGTCATAGATGGCTGCCACTTCGTGCGCTACCCCACGCATAGAAAGAGCGTCTGCACGGTTTGGAGTGATGGACAATTCAATGATTTCATCATCCAGGTCTAGATAAGAGAAGACTTCGTCTCCAGGAACAGCATCTTGAGGCAAGATTTGGATGCCATCTGCGAATTCTTTCGGTACAACAGAGTCAGAAATTCCCAATTCACCAAGGGAACAGATCATCCCGAGGGATTCCAAACCGCGGATTTTCCCTTTCTTGATCTTGTAGTTGTCCGCGATACGAGCACCTGGAAGAGCCACCATGACCTTGATGCCTGCACGCACATTGGGTGCTCCACAGACGATTTGACGCGCTTCTTCTTCCCCCACATTGACTTGGCAGACATGCAAGTGTGTTTCTGGTACATCTTCACAAGACAAGACTTCTCCGACGACAATTTTTGAGAGACCGGCAGCCGGTGATGCCACACCTTCTACCTCGATCCCTGTAGTTGACATTTTCTCCGCCAACTCTTGTGATGGCACATCAATGTCCACCAATTCTTTTAACCATTTATAAGATACAAGCATAATTAAAATATTAAGACCGTGTCCCTGTCCAACAAGGACGAAAGCAGTGAAATTTTAGGAAGTTGCTAGAAATCCTGATTTCAACAGCAACTGATCTAAATTTTGAGCTTTCAGGTCGAATTCATTTCCTTTCTACAATTTAGAAAACCACTAAACAGCATTCAAACTGGGGCTCTGTCTAAGCATCC
>NZ_KQ969506.1:121566-140225 GCF_001578875.1 Streptococcus sp. DD13 | reverse complement strand
TTCCAATTCATCCCCCCTCATCAATCCAACAGGAGGGGGACTGGATTGCCACAATCCTTCTTACTTAAACTGCTCTGAAAAACGAACATCCCCTTGGTAGAAACCACGGATATCATTGATTCCATAACGAAGCATGGCGACACGCTCCTGACCAAGTCCAAAGGCAAAGCCAGAGTAGACGGTCGTATCGACACCACTCATCTCAAGCACGCGTGGGTGTACCATGCCGGCACCCATGATTTCAATCCAGCCGGTTTTCTTGCAGACGTTACAGCCCTCTCCGCCACACTTGAAGCAAGATACATCTACCTCAACAGACGGCTCTGTGAATGGAAAATAAGATGGACGCAAACGAATTTGACGCTCTTCACCAAACATTTTTTGGACAATCAGTTGAAGGGTTCCTTGAAGATCTGCCATGGAAATGTCTTTCCCCACAACCAAGCCTTCAATTTGGTGGAACTGGTGGCTATGAGTCGCATCGTCCGTATCCCGACGGAACACGCGCCCTGGTGAGATCATTTTCAAGGGACCTTTAGAAAAGTCATGGGCATCCATGGCCCGCGCCTGAACAGGAGAGGTGTGAGTTCGGAGCAAGATCTCTTCTGTGATGTAGAAGGTGTCCTGCATATCCCTCGCTGGGTGATCCTTTGGCAGATTCATCCGTTCAAAGTTGTAATAGTCCTTCTCAACCTCAAAACCATCCACGACTTGGTAACCCATCCCGATAAAAATATCTTCGATTTCTTCACTGGTTTGGGTCAAGACATGACGGTGACCAGTCGCTACTGGACGACCTGGAAGGGTCACATCCAGACTTTCGCTCGCTAATTGAGCTTCTACTTTCTTTTCTTCCAAAAGTTGAGCCGTTTTTTCAAAGGCAGCTGTTAAGACATCGCGGGCTTCATTGACGTGTTTCCCGATGACCGGTCGCATCTCAGCAGAGACGTCTTTCATCCCTTTAAGGATTTCAGTCAGTGAACCTTTTTTCCCAAGGACTGAGACACGCAAATCTTGCAAGTCTTTTTCATTTTCAGCAGTAATCTGCTTCAAGCTCGCCAGTGTTTCTTCGCGCAATTTTTTTAACTGATCTTCAATAGTTGACATAATTCCTCCAAATTCAATAAAAAAAGCATGCCAAAACTCCAGTAGCGGAGCGTTGACACGCGGTACCATCCGTTTCATCTGACCGTTCCGTCAGACCTTCATTTCTAAATCCATGCGCAAGTGAATTCACCCAGCTTCCATATAAAGAGCTTGCAGTCTCGGCTCTCCTCCCTGATATACTTCCCTTGAGTTACTAGTCTTGCAGATTTCTATTCAATTCTCCTTATTCTAGCAAAAAAAGAACATCTTGGCAAGAAAGAGAAGATGGAAAACATCTGGTCCATTATCCGAGTCATACAGACCATCTATACCATCCTCCAGCCACGAAGGTTTCTTCGACTTACTGATTGACCGTCACTTCTCCCGTTGTATAGTTCAGGCTCAGCCCCGATTGAACATTGGGAACAAAAACATTAAATTCTAGAGTCCCATCACTTGCTTTGGCTTCTATATGAGAGCCCACCGCGACCAAGTCGTTTTCCTTCGCATAAATCAAGGTCACGCGATAACGAACCCTCTTCCCCTTGTCGAGCGCTTTTCGTACCAAGGATTCATAGTAATTTTGTCCGGTGGAGTCGTCACTTCTTGCCTGATTGGCCCAAGCGGTCTGCACCGCAATATTGTTCGGATTACTGGTGGAAGCATCAAAGCCTTTTAGACCACCAACTAGGGCATAACCCAATAAATGTCCACGATCCACAGCATGGTCATAGGCACCGGTTAAATCCTTTACTTGGTGCCAACCAGCCGGAGTCCAGTTTGTCGATCCATTTCCGGTCTCCTCACGACTTTTATACTGTCTTGTCTGTTTTGTCAAAAGAGCATTGGCCACTGTCGGTACTCGCTTTCCTTGAACCATTTTGGTTTTTGTATCCGCATAGGGAGCAGATGATACCTTGGCATCTAGATCCGTTTGATTGTCATTGACCACAAAAGCTCCGGATCCATTCCATGACAAATCCCCTTTTATCTGAGCGCGGACAGACGAAGTCAGAACTTGACTGGCCAATTCCTCAGATGGATGCTGGTCGCTTGCTCGGCTTTGATTGTGATAATAAGTTTGTGGGCCAGTAGCCTGCTGCTGAACAAGGTAACCGCCTACCACCAGAACAACTGCAATCAAAGATGAAAGAAGCCCTGTGACTTGTTTTTTTGTTTTCCTTTTTGCCATATTCTCCTCAAAAAAGAAGTTTCATACAGACTAGCCTGCTGAAACTTCTAGTTCTATTTCCCTGTTAGTTTTCCAATAATTTCCTGCCACTTATCGATAGACAAGATAGACCAAGGTTTGGATCCACCACCTATAGTTCCATAGCCAATTACGAGCCCAATCGCAAAAACGGCTAGTAAGATAAGGATCGCTAAGATGACCAGTAAAAGCTGGCGACCAACAAATTTTGCATTTTCCTTATGATTCATCGTCTTCCTCGCTTATTCGCTCAATATTTGCACCTAATTTCGCTAACTTTTCATGGAATCGGTAGTAACCCCGGTCTAAGTGAGATAATTTTCCAACCCGAGTTTCTCCTTCCGCAACCAAGCCCGCAAGAATCAAGGCCGCACTAGCCCGTAAATCCGTAGACATGACTTCAGCTCCCTGCAAGGGTTGTCCCCCGACAATGATTGCCGTATCTCTCAAAATATCTGAATGCAAATCCATCCGACGCATCTCTTCCAAGTGCTGGAATCGATTTTCAAAGACTGTCTCGATCATCGTCGATTCGCCTTTAGCAACCGCCATGAGACTCGTAAATTGAGCCTGCATATCCGTCGGAAATCCAGGGTGGGGAAGGGTTTTGACCGTAACAGCTTTTAACTGAGAAGGATTGGATTGGACTCGAATCCCATCTGCTTCTTCTGTCACCTGCACGCCCATTTCCTGCATTTTTGAAATCAAAGGACGATTGTGTTCCCAGATAGCATCCTTGACCAGTACATCTCCACCTGTCATGGCAGCTGCCACCATAAAGGTTCCCGCTTCGATGCGGTCTTGGACCACCTTATGATCGGCCCCGTGGAGTTCTGCGACACCATTGATCGTCAAGGTCTCCGTTCCAGCTCCTCTCACATCCGCACCCATCTTATTGAGTAAGATAGCTAAATCAACGATTTCAGGCTCTCGAGCCGCATTGTCTAAAATCGTTTGACCCTGGGCCAAGGTAGCCGCCATCATTAAGTTTTGGGTCGCCCCTACACTTGGAAAGTCCAAGTAAATATGGGTCCCTTTAAGACCAGATGTCGTCGCTTCAATATAACCTGCTGTCTGGCGAATGGTCGCCCCCAACGCTTCTAACCCACGCAAATGAAGATCAATGGGACGAGACCCAATCGTACATCCACCCGGCATTGAAACCCGAGCGACTCCGTTACGAGCTAAAATCGGACCAAGAACCACGATAGAGGCTCTCATTTTATTGACATACTTATAGGGAGCGGTACTTCCGATCTCTCCACTCGCATCTACAGTAACTGTCTTTTCTTCCTGATCAAAATCAACTGAAATTCCCAATCCCCTAACGACATGGTTCATGGTAAACACATCTGATAAAATTGGGACTTGAGACAGGTGGCTTTTCCCAGTGCTAGCTAGAATGGTCGCAGCTAATAGTGGCAAAACAGCGTTTTTTGCACCTTCAATCTCTACTTCCCCGACTAATGGCGTCTGCCCCCCTTGGACGACGATAATATCTTGTTGACTCATTTTCTTACCTATTTCGAATACTTTCTGAGATATTTTGTGTAATGGTCATCATCTCCAAAAAGAAATTGGAAACCATATAACCGATTGCAATGGCTAAAAATAAAACGAAGATTTGAATCCGAACGCTATTCTCAGCATTTCCCTTTAATACTTTAGACCAGTCTACTACCGCTACCATCACCGAGTAGGTCATGTAGATGAAAAATAGATGACTGACAAATGACACAATTTGATAGAACATACCCTCATTATACCACGGATTGTCCCCCAAAGGCACTATTGGGATATCGATTCGAAGGAAAAACCTTATGTTCATTGAATGTCCTTTCATCTCCTTACAGGGATAGGGACAAGTTTGATTCTTCGCTACAGAACACGTAAGAACTATAATATATTTGCAAAAACTCTTTTGATCGATTCATCAAAAGGGGGATAAACCATTTTAGATCATCGATTTTACTGCTTCTCCTAACGGTTCATCCGTTATTGTAGATGTCTCATAACGATTTATCGGATAAAACTAAGCTCAACGAAAAGGAGAAACGAAACGGCTTTAGGTTGGGTGCCTTTTTTTCTCTCTTTGATGATTCCTGGCCTTGATTTTCCATCCATTTTTAAAATAAACGGTTTCCACTTGGAGCCCTCAGTAACTCCGTCTCCTTATCTACAGACAAATGACTGTATAAAAACAAGCCTGACTTCATTTCTGTCGATACTTCAAAATGTTCCTTGTCGAGCAGTCTCTCTTTTCAAAAAATAAATTCATCTGTTTTGGATTTGCTTCTTTTGATTTTTTGCACAAGCTACAAGATTCCCCGCAATCACTTCATTCACTTCATCCTGACTTTCCACCTCAAAACTAGATTGTACCATCAAAAGAGAGTAGGACAGAAATCGGTCATTCGGTAGAATGCGATTTCGTCGTCCCACCTCCGCACAGTTGAGTAGGGCTGTAAAAGCGGATGAAATCAGTCTAGTCGAGCCCACTCCACCACTGCGTCTTACTCGACAATCCAAAAACAAAAAAGAGGCTAGGACTTTTGTCCCAGCCTCTTGAACGAAACATCCCTCGAACGAATCCGAAGGAAAAAAATCCTGTCAACCTCGAATATTCCTAATTGGAACAAGGTCCATCGCACTCGAAATAGCACGGTTCCTGTGCATCAATGCCTACCGACATTAATCCGGTTTAAGGCCCGTTGAAGGGCCACCGTAGCCCGGCGTTCCATATCGATATTATGTGCAGAATGTGCTTCTTCTAGCTCCTTTTCTGCCCGAAGTTTGGCACGTTCAGCCCGTGTGACATCAATATCCCGCTCCCGTTCGGCTGAGTTTGCAATTACCGTGACCAAATCTTCTGCCACCTCAATAATCCCACCATTTACTGCAATCCAGTCAACGTGATTTTCATCATCGATCCGCCGAACCTTAATTTCATCAATCGCCAAGGGAGCAATCATCGAGATATGACCTGGTAAAATCCCTATCTCTCCTGACACGGTCCGACACTGAAGGTAGTTCGCATGATGCTCATACTTGATGCCATCTGGTGTGACAATCTGTACGGTCATTTGTGCCATTTATCACCTCTTAAAATTTCATTGATTCTGCTTTTTTGATCGCATCTTCTATTGCCCCGACATTTCGGAAGGCATCTTCTGGTAGATTGTCATATTGACCTTCCAAGATCCCTTTGAAACTTCGAACGGTATCTTCTACTGGAACGTATGAACCAGGAAGACCCGTAAATTGTTCCGCAACGTGGAAATTCTGAGAAAGGAAGAATTGAATCCGGCGTGCTCGACCGACCAAGGTCTTTTCATCATCCGATAACTCATCCATTCCCAAGATCGCAATAATATCTTGCAATTCATGGTAACGTTGGAGAACCCGTTGCACCTCAGTCGCTACAGCATAGTGCTCTTCTCCCACAATCTCTGGAGAAAGAGCTCTTGAACTGGAAGCGAGTGGATCCACCGCAGGATAAATCCCCAATTGGGTCAACTTCCGTTCCAGGTTGGTCGTTGAATCCAAGTGGGCAAAGGCCGTCGCTGGAGCGGGGTCCGTGTAGTCATCAGCAGGCACATAAATCGCCTGGATAGAGGTTACAGAACCCTTCTTGGTTGAAGTGATCCGCTCCTGCAATTGTCCCATTTCAGTTGCCAAGGTTGGCTGGTAGCCCACAGCTGACGGCATCCGACCCAAAAGGGCAGACACTTCCGAACCAGCTTGGGTGAAGCGGAAGATATTGTCAATGAAGAGCAACACATCTTGGCCTTCCACATCACGGAAGTATTCCGCAATGGTCAAGCCCGTCAAAGCTACGCGCATCCGAGCCCCTGGTGGTTCATTCATCTGACCAAAGACCATGGCTGTCTTTTCAATGACACCCGATTCTTTCATTTCCCAGTAGAGGTCGTTCCCTTCCCGGGTCCGTTCCCCAACACCGGTAAAGACAGAAATCCCCCCGTGCTCTTGGGCGATGTTATGAATCAACTCCTGAATCAAGACAGTCTTTCCGACCCCAGCTCCACCAAAGAGGCCGACTTTCCCCCCTTTTAAATATGGGGCTAAGAGGTCAATCACTTTGATCCCTGTTTCTAGGATTTCTGACGACGTTGATAACTCATCAAAACTAGGTGCTTTTTTGTGAATCGGCTCTCGCACCGCATCTTTCGGAAAAGGTTGCTCCAAGTCAATCGTATCTCCAAGAACATTAAAGACACGACCCAAGGTTTCCTTCCCTACAGGTACTGAGATGGGACGACCAGTGTCCAGTACTTCTAAACCTCGGGTCAACCCGTCTGTTGACTCCATCGCAATGGTCCGAACCACTCCGTCTCCCAATTCAAGGGCCACTTCAAGCACAATTTTTTGCTTGCTCTCATCATTCTTATAAACAACAAGGGCATTATTTATCTCAGGTAATGCTTCTCCAGCTGGAAAAGTCACATCCACAACTGGTCCCACAATCTGAGAGATTTTGCCTGAACTCATGATAACTCCTATTTATTGTAAATTGAAAAAGTAGAGGACTATCCCACCAACTTAGCGAGTCGGCTAGCCTCCCGTTTTCCCTTCGAACTGTTGATGAATAGCTGCCACTATATCTTGTGACAGCTTTATTCCAAAGCGCTTGCGCCACCAACAATTTCTGTAATTTCTTGTGTAATATCTGCCTGACGGACGCGATTGTATTGAATGGTCAAGTCATTGATCACATTCTTTGCATTGTCCGTTGCGGTCTGCATCGCTGTCATCCCAGCTGCACTTTCAGCAGTCTTGGCATCAATAATGGCGCCATAGATCATCGATTCTGCAAATTGTGGCAACAACTCATTCAATATGGCATCCCGATTCGGCTCTAACTCAAAATTCAAGATCTTCTCTGGTTCTGCCTCATCTTCACTGATATCCGCAATCGGAAGCATTTGCTCGACTCGAACCTGACTGGTTAGACTATTGATATGGTGATTATAACAAACATACAGTTCATCAAAAATGCCGTTCAAATACATCTCCAAGGACTTAGAAATGATTTTGCTGACCTCTTCAAAACTAGGCTGATCCCCAATATCTCGGATTTCAAACAAGGGCTCATACCCTCTGGCACGAAAGAAATCTGCTCCCATCCCACCGATACAAATAATCTCAAAGTCATTGCCATTCGGGTGATAATCCTTTTGCAACTGCATTACCGCCCGAAGGATATTGGAATTGTAGCCTCCGACAAGTCCCTTATCAGAAGTGATGACGATATAACCAGATTTTTTGCAGGGTCTTTGGACCAACATAGGATGATTAGAATCTGAAAATCCGTTCCCATGAAGCAAATCCGTCGTAATCTTTCTGACCTTCGAAGCATAAACCTGAAAATCTTTCGCTGCTTGTTCGGATTTTGCTAATTTGGCGGCAGAAACCATCTGCATAGCTCCAGTAATTTGACTCGTCTTTTTCGTAGAAGCGATTTTATTTTTGATTTCATTTAAAGAAGGCATCTTAATTCCTCCTCTTTATCCAAAGACGGATTGATCCTTAAATTCCTGAATAGCTGCATCCAAATCAGCTTCTTCAGGTAAGTCTCCAGTCGTCCGAATGGTTTCTAAAAGCTGGGCATGATGAGTATCAAAATAGCGATAAAGTTCCGCTTCAAACTTTAAGATATCGTCCACCGGTACCGAATCTAAAAATCCATGTGTCAAGGCATATAAAATCAAAACTTGTTTCTCAACAGGGAGTGGCTGGTGGACAGGCTGTTTCAAGACTTCTACCGTTCGACGACCACGATTGAGCTTAGCTTGAGTGGCTGCATCTAGATCGGAACCAAACTGAGTGAAAGCTTCCAATTCACGATAGGAAGCCAAATCCAAACGCAAGGTCCCTGCAACCTTCTTCATGGCCTTAATCTGAGCAGAACCTCCGACCCGAGATACGGAAGAACCGGCATCAATCGCTGGACGAATACCCGAATTAAAGAGGCTATCTTGCAAGAAGATTTGCCCATCCGTAATCGAAATCACATTGGTCGCAATGTAGGCTGAAATATCTCCAGCTTGGGTCTCGATAAATGGTAATGCCGTGATCGAACCTCCTCCAAGAGCAGGAGACACACGCGCAGCCCGTTCCAAGAGACGACTGTGAAGATAGAAGACATCCCCAGGATACGCTTCCCGACCAGGCGGACGACGAAGCAAGAGGGATAATTCACGATAAGCCACGGCTTGTTTGGAAAGATCATCATATGCAATTAAGACATCTTTGCCGGCATACATAAACTCTTCTGCCATGGCAACCCCCGCATAAGGAGCAAGGTACAGGAGTGGAGAAGGTTGTGAGGCAGACGCCGTCACAACAATCGTATATTCCAAAGCACCGTAGCGACGGAGAGTTTCAACTTGGGTCCGAACCGTAGATTCTTTTTGACCAATTGCAACATAGATACAAATCACTCCCAGCCCTTTTTGATTTAAAATCGTGTCAATGGCGATGGAGGTCTTTCCTGTTTGACGGTCTCCAATGATTAACTCCCGTTGACCACGGCCAATTGGAACCAATGCATCAATAGCTTTCAACCCTGTTTGCAAGGGCTGATTCACAGATTGACGTTCCATGACGCCAGGGGCTGGAGCTTCGACAGGACGTGTCTTGTCCGTCTGGATCTCTCCTAATCCATCAACCGCTTGCCCTAAAGGATTGACAACGCGTCCGATAAGAGCGTCCCCAACAGGCACTTCCATGATACGACCCGTCCGTTGGACTGAATCTCCTTCACGAATAGCCGTGAAATCCCCTAAAATAATAATCCCAACATCACTAGACTCCAAGTTTTGAGCCATTCCGAAGGTTCCATTTTCAAAAATCAACAATTCCCCGCTCATGGCATTTTCCAAACCATGCGCACGAGCGATTCCATCCCCAATATAGGTGACAACGCCCGTCTCGGTAACGTCAAAATTTGGTTGAAAGTCTTCTATTTGTTTTTTAATTAAAGCGCTTATTTCTTGTGCATTAATAGCCAAAAGAACACCACTTTCTATTTCATTGTATTTCTTAGTGCTTGCAACTGTGCTTTCAAAGAAGCATCAATCGTTTTGTAATTGGATTTGACCACAAAGCCTCCGATGAGATCTGGATTCACCTCTTGCAACACACGACGAGGTTGCAGATCAAATCGCCTCTTGACAATCGAAAGCAGGTCCTTCTCTTGTTCCTCGGACAAGGGCACTGCTGAAGATACCAGCACATCAAACTGATTGGTTCGATGACTCAAGAGCTTTCGGCTTTCGACCAAGATCGGATAAAACAGGCTTTCTCTCTCATTTTGGATGATGACCTCCAGAAAATTGGTCACATATGGTGAACTAGATCCCTGGAATAAGCGGATCAGCTGGACCTTTTCTTCCAAAGGAACAGATATATCCGCCAAAAAAGATGGAGCATCTGTTTCTTCCAATACTGCAAGCAGAACATCCAGCTCCCCGAAAACTTGGTCAGACTGATTTTGTTCTATTATTACATCAACGAAGGCTCCTGCATACTTTTTGACAAGTCCTACTTGTTTTGTATCCATCAAGCTTCTCCTATTTTTTTGATGTATTGATCGATTAACTCGCTTTGGGCTGCTTGATCCAGGTTTGCGCCTAAAAGCTTGCTTGCTACTGCAAAAGATAAATCTGCTACCTCATCTTTGACAGTTTCCAAAGCCTCTTGTCTGCTTTGTTCGATTTCAAGTTTGGCTTTGTCTTTCATGCGGAGCACTTCTTCTTTGGTCTTCGCAAGTGTTTCAGATTTTTGGCTCTCTGCAGTCGCTCTGGCATTTTCGATGATCTGTCCTGCTTCTTGACGACTATTGGCCAATTCGACTTGACGCTTGTCGGCTAAGTCTTCTGCCTTTTGACGAGCCGCTTCTGCACTGTCAATATCATCTGCAATCTTTTTCGCACGTTCCTCGAAGATACCCGTAATTCGATCCCAAGCAAACAAGCGAATGAGAATCAAGAGGACAATAAAGGACCCCGTAACGATAATGACATTCCCTAGACTCGTTGCATTAATCAATTGTGACATAGAGTCCATCTCCTTTCTTATTCTTCATGGTTGACCTTATGGCCAATATAGGTGCTGGTGAGCATAATAAAGACATAGGCTTGAATGGCTGAGATAAAAATAGAAAAGCCCGTCCAAAGGATGTTTAGGATAAAGGCCAAGGGAGCCATCCACACGTTCCAGTGAACCAAAGCCAGCAACAAGCTTAACACAACCTCCCCAGCATAGATATTTCCGTACAACCGCAAGGTCAAGGAAGCCAGATTTGTGATTTCTTCTAATATATTCATCGGCAACATAGCTGGAATCGGGGTCAGGAATCCTTTGAAATAACCAGAAAGTCCTTGTTTCCGAATCCCTTCAACCTGACAAATCAGCGAAACCATCAAGGCCAGCCCAAAATCGACAGCTGTAACAGATGTCGGAGACGTCCAAAAATTGAACTGTTTGGACTCTAATTTAGTCACTAGACCAATGTTGTTGGCCACCATCAAGAAAAGAAAGAGTACAAAAGCAAATAGGCTGTAGTTTTTGCTGTATTGCCCTAGATTAGGCTGAATCACACCTTGTACGAAGTCGTAGATGTATTCTAGGACATTTTGTTTGCCTTTTGGACGAAGGGTCATCCTTCGGCTAGCCCAAAAAACAAAAGCAAACACTAAAAGGACAGTTAAGAGAGACATCGCAAGAATGGTCAAATCAAACTCAATACCAAATAACTGCACAGTTGGGTTTTCTAAAGTTTCCAACTTCTCCCTCCTCTATTTGTATAACGCTATCGCAACTCTTATTTTACAAAGAAGGTCGATGCAAGTAGGACAAAGAAGGTTCCTTCAATAAATGCAATCCCTAAGATCATCAAGGTTTGAAGACGACCAAACAATTCTGGTTGACGGGAAGCAGCTTTTGCAATATTTGACACCAAATATCCTTCTGCAATAGACACACCCAATACGGCAATACCGAGGGCCAAGATAGCTAAATTCATAATGAATCTCCTTTAATTATTGATACTCCTAATAGCTTACTCCTTTAAATTTTTTTGTCAAACTAGGACCGGATTGTGGGGGCGATTTTTCGGAAATCCAAAGCAATCAGACGTTTTTTTCTATAGGATGAAACAAGAAAGGTGCGGATCCAGCTATTTCGCTATCCACTCTTCGTCCAAATGTCCTATCCTAAAAGCAATAGGGGACGGAGGCAGTTGATGGCTTACGTTCATTCGGATGGACATAGAAAAAGCCTTCCTATCCAATCAAATGGAAAAAGAAGACTTTTTAGACGGACATCAACGGAGCGAATCCTCCTCAGTCATGGAAACACTCTGGTCCACAAAGTTCTGAATCGCTTGGCACTGTTCTTTATCTTCGTTTATCGTGAGAGCTTGTGTCGACACGCGATCTGTATCTGCAAAAAACTCAATATGCTTGGCCAAATTGATCAGTTGAACAGGAGCGTCTTTGCCATATTCTCCATCTAGATTCAACATCAAAGGGGGACCGACCTCTTCCAACTTTTCGATTTCTACATTTTTTGATTTGATGTAGAGAATCTTATCACTATGAATGTGCTTCCCGCCATTCATCATGAGGCGTACCAAGTCCAGAATTTCAAACAAACTAGCTGTTTTGACCAGGATTAGTGTAAACTTCCCGTCATCCAACTTGGCATCTGGAACGATTTGCTCAAATCCACTTACAGAATTGGTCAGAGCAATAAAGATCAACGAAACCCTGCCTTCAAATACACCATCCTCATGTCGAACACGAACCGGTGTAAATTGAACTCGCGGAAGTAGCTCTGCTCCCTTTACAACATAGGCTAGGTAGCCTAGCATGGTTTTTAATTTGCTGGACACACGATAGGTGAGTTCCGTTAAAGTTCCCATAGCGGCTATATTAATAAAATACTTTTCTGTCTGATTGTTTCTCCGAACCTCACCAATATCCATCTGAATGGTTTGTTGCTTGCCAATTAAACGAGCTGCTGCAAGAGGATTGTTCCTTGGAACCTTAAGAGCTCTCGCAAAATCATTGGTTGTCCCAGCTGGAATAATGGCCATTTGGGGGCGCTTAGCCAGAGGAGCTATCCCATTGACCACTTCGTGAATGGTTCCATCTCCACCTGCTGCTATCACTAAATCAAAACCTGCTTCACCAGCTCTTCTTGCTTCGTTTAGAGCTGAATTTTCTTCTGGTCTTGTCTTAAAGGCTGAGGCCTCATAGCCAAACCCTTCCAAGATGTCCAGAATTTCAGCTACGTTCTTTTTCATGATTTCTTTTCCAGAAGTTGGATTATAAATCAGGCGGGCTCTTTTTCTCTCTGCCATATGTTTTCCTCGCCTTCCCTTCTTATAAACTTGCTAACCAGGCTTCATCCTTTACTTCGATTCCTAACTCTTGGGCCTTGGTTAATTTACTCCCGGCGTCTTGACCTGCTACGACAAGGTCCGTGTTTTTCGACACGGAGCCACTCACCTTAGCCCCCAGTTGTTCAAGCTTCTGCTTGGCTTGACCTCGTTTCATAGACTCTAATTTCCCAGTCAAGACGACCGTTTTACCTGCTAACAGAGCATTTTCTTGAACCACCGGACCTTGATAAACAAGATTCACGCCTGCATCTTCCAGTTCCATTAGAAGGCGGCTCCCCCCAGGACTGTCGAAATAGGTGCGAATCGCTTGAGCAGTGATCTGTCCAACCCCTTCAATCGCTGCAATTTCTTCGGAGCTTGCTTGTGCGAGTCTCTCTAGGGTTGAAAACTCTTTAAGAAGAAGCTGACTCGCCTTGCTTCCAACATGACGAATTCCTAAGCCAAATAAGAGGCGCTCTGCCGAATTCCCTTTAGAAGCCTGGATGGCTTCCCAGAGTTTAGCTGCCGACTTTTCTTTAAAGCCATCTAGCTCTTCTAATTGTGTTGGTTCAAGCTTGTAGAGGTCCGCAACATCTTGAACTAGATTTGCTTCAAAAAGTTTATCGACATTGGACTCTCCAAGGCCCACGATGTTCATCGCATCCCGACTCGCAAAATGGGTGAGACGGTTCTTGATTTGAGCAGGACACATGGGATTGATACAGCGTAAGGCTACTTCATCCTCATAGTGAAGCAACTCACTCTGACAACTTGGACACTGCTCGGGTATCACAAGAGGATCCTGATCTTTTCGGTGATCCATCAGGACATGAAGAACAGCCGGGATAATATCCCCCGCCTTGTAAACAATGACCCGGTCACCGATTCGAATATCCTTTTCTTCGATATAGTCCACATTATGGAGAGTCGCTCGGCTCACTGTCGTACCAGCTAATTGGACAGGACTTAAGTTGGCAGTCGGTGTCACCACCCCTGTCCGTCCCACTGTCCAATCGACCGATAAGATTTCCGCTTCTTTTTCTTCTGCCGGAAACTTATACGCAATGGCCCATCGGGGTGCCTTGACTGTAAAGCCCAGACTAGCCTGCTGGGACAAATCGTCTACTTTAATGACAATCCCATCGATTTCATAGGGGAGCTCTGAACGTTTGCCGGCCATTTCCTGAATAAATCGCCAAACCTCATCCATCGTATGCGCCACATGGCGATGGGAGTTGGTTACAAAGCCTAATCTTTCTAATTCAGAAAGGACATCCGACTGATAAGCTAGGTCAATCGGACTAGCCACTTGGTACAAAAAGGTTGCTAGGCCACGCTTAGCGACAACTCCTGTATCCAACTGACGTAAGGTTCCAGCTGCGGCATTCCGAGGGTTGGCAAACTCGGGTTCTCCCAATTCTTGTCGCATGCGGTTGACCCGTTCAAAGGAAGCTTTGGGCATGTAACATTCTCCCCGAACGGTCAAATCCAAAGGCTCTGACAGCATCAAGGGGATATCGGATACCCGGCGAAGGTTTTCTGTGATATTCTCTCCTACCGTCCCATCTCCTCGCGTAGCCCCCGCTAGCAGCTGGCCATTTTGATAGGTGAGTGAGATGGACAGCCCATCAATCTTGAGTTCACAGATGTAGCGAGCTCTTGGGAATTCTTTCCGTACACGCTGATCAAACTCGTCTAATTCTTCCCGTGAAAAGGCATCCTGCAAACTAAAAAGCGGATATTCATGCGCATATTTTTCAAAGCCCTCTAGAATCCGTCCCCCTACTCGGTGACTAGGACTATCAAGCTGAATTTCCTCAGGATAGGCAGCCTCTAAGTCCACTAACTCTCGATACAAGCGGTCATATTCTGCATCTGACACTGTTGGCCGGTCTAATTGATAATATTCTTTTGCATATTGATTGAGCAGCTCAACCAATTCCTTCATTCGTTCCTTCATATCAGTATTATATCATGAAACACCTGTCCATTGATTTCTCAGGAGTACTTTTCTTGCAATTTCGGATTTTTTTCAGTTTTCTTTCAGATATCTTGCCCAAATGCCCTGCTCTTCGTCCAAAAAGATAATTTCCGTAGTAGAATTCCTCCTCCTGCCTACAAAAAGGGTATAATAAGGATAGCATGTGTTTTGGGGGATTCTTCTTATAGAAAACCACTGACACTCACACTATTTTTTACAATCTGGAGGAACGATCATGCCTGTTACTTTTAAACGCCAAGATGATTTAGAAAAAATGCTTGAAGAATTTGCCTCTTTCGAGGCCTTAGAGACCATCGAACTTCCCAATGATCCTGATCCTATCCCTGACAAAAAGGACGCAAAGGAATAGGTCTTGCCATGTTTCAACAACTACCATTGTCTATTTTACAGGCGGGCGCGATCTTCTTGTCGATCATTATTGAAGCCCTCCCCTTTGTCCTAATCGGTTCGATTATCTCTGGCTTTATCGAAATCTATATCACGCCTGAGTTCGTCTATCGCTATCTCCCCAAAAACAAAATCCTGCGGATCATGTTTGGGAGTCTGGTAGGATTCTTTTTCCCTTCTTGTGAATGTGGGATTGTACCGATTGTTTGCCGTTTCCTGGACAAAAAAGTCCCCAGTTATACGGCCATCCCCTTTCTAGCGACAGCGCCAGTCATCAATCCCATTGTCCTCTTTTCGACCTACACTGCTTTTGGAAATTCTGTGACAATCGCCTTGTATCGAGCGCTCGGTTCCATTCTTATTGCGATGATTCTTGGGATTGTCCTTGGATTCTTTTACAAGGGACCGATCTTGAAATCGTCTCGGACGGAGCAGCATCGCCATCAAGATTCTAGCCTTCGGGGATGGAAAAAAATGGGTCATGCCTTGATCCATTCGATTGATGAATTCTTTGATACAGGCCGTTATTTGGTTTTTGGTTCCTTGTTTGCAAGTCTTCTGCAAGTCTACCTGCCAACCCGCATTCTGACCACTATCGGACACAATACGGCTACAGCAATTCTGATCATGATGGTATTGGCTTTTGTTCTGTCCCTTTGTTCGGAAGCAGATGCTTTTATCGGCTCATCATTTCTAGCTACTTTTGGTTTTGCACCGGTTATGGCCTTTTTAGTCATTGGACCCATGATTGATATCAAAAACGTCCTGATGATGCAGGCTCAATTTAAAGGACGCTTTATCGCTCTCTACTTCGGTTTGATTAGCCTTGCGGTCTTTACCTATAGTTTCTTACTGGGAGGTCTTTAATGATTCGATTTTTAATCCTTGCTGGGTATTTTGAAATGACCATGTACCTTTATGTTTCCGGAAAACTCAACCAATATATCAATCTTCACTATTCCTACTTGGCTTTTTTGTCCATGATTCTGGCCTTTATCCTTTCATTAGTCCAGCTTTATATCTGGATGAAAAACATGAACGTCCATAGCCATCTCAAGACACCGCTCGCTAAGACCATGAGTTTTTTCCTCTTAGGGATCCCCTTGTTTATCACTTGGTTTTTCCCAACAGTCACCTTAAACTCACAGACGGTAGAAGCAAAGGGCTATCATTTCCCAGTTGCTGCAGGGACGGATCTGTCTGTCCAAGACCAAGAAGGTACCGCTACCCAGTATCTCAAGCCCGATACATCTTCCTATTTTACAAAATCAGCCTATGCTGAAGAAATGGAAACGGAACTTGCCCGCTACAAAGACCTGGACAAGATTACAGTTACAGATGACAATTATATGGAAGTGATGGAATTGGTCTACAACTTCCCAGATGCTTTTTTAGATAAGACCTTTACGTTTACCGGCTTCGTCTATAATGACCCGGATAACAAAGACCAACAGTTTATCTTCCGATTCGGGATTATCCATTGTATTGCGGATTCTGGTGTCTACGGTCTATTAACGACAGGGGCGAAGCAAGTCTTGACGAATAATACCTGGGTTTCCGTGACTGGCCGGATACAGGTCAGCTACCATCAGTCCCTCAAACAGACCCTTCCCACCCTCCAAATCGATTCGATCCGAACGATTGAAGAACCTAAGAACCCTTATGTTTACCGCGTTTTTTAGAAAAACGATTGCCCCCTCTTCCTTCGTCTTTGTAAGACCCTAGACGGAGGATTTTGTGATATAATACCCTTATATAGTTTGATTAGAATAGGATGTAACCTTATGAGCTTTCACGTGTTATTTACCATTTTTGGAGCGAGCGGAGATTTGGCCAAGCGAAAACTCTATCCCTCCCTCTTTCGTCTCTATAAATCTGGACAAATCGCAGAGAACTTCGCGGTGATTGGAACAGCTCGGAGACCATGGACCAAGGAATACTTTGAACAAGTCGTAATTGACTCCCTTGGAGACCTCCCCAACAATGCTCGCGAAGCTGCTGACTTTGCCAGTCATTTTTACTACCAAAGTCATGATGTGAATGATACCGAGCATTATCTAGAGCTTAAAAAGCTACAGGATGAGCTGGACCACAAATACCAAACCAACCACAACAAGGTCTTCTTTTTATCCATGGCACCTGAATTTTTCGGAACCATTGCCTTGCACCTTAAGTCTGAAAAAATCGTAGATGGACGTGGGTTCGAACGATTGATTATCGAAAAGCCTTTTGGTACCAGTCTAGAAACAGCTGAAAAACTGAATCAAGAACTGACACAAACTTTCGATGAAGATCAAATTTACCGTATCGACCACTATCTTGGTAAAGAAATGGTCCAAAACATTTTTGCCGTTCGCTTTGCCAACATCCTTTTTGAAAAATTGTGGAACCGCGACTACATCGACAATGTCCAAATCAATTTCGTAGAGGCAATCGGAGTCGAAGACCGAGGGGGGTATTATGATCACTCCGGCGCCCTCAAGGATATGGTGCAAAATCATACTCTTCAAGTGTTATCGATTCTAGCGATGGACAAACCGGCTTCCTTTACAGAAGCAGACGTTCGAGCTGAAAAAATCAAGGTCTTCCAACATCTAAAAAAGCAAAGCGAAGAAGACATCAAGCGTCATTTTATCCGCGGACAATATACTGCTGGAAGGATCGATGGTCAAGATTTCAAGGGATATCTAGAGGAAGCCAACATTGCGGAGCATTCGACAACCGATACATTCGCAAGTGGAGTCTTCTTTGTCGATACTGATCGCTTCCGTGATGTCCCCTTCTTCTTCCGAACTGGAAAACGTCTGACTGAAAAAGGGACCCGCATCTCCATTACCTTCAAGAAGGAAGTTGGTTTCTTCCACTCAGATATCGAAAAAGATATCGAACCCAATGTGTTGACCATCTACATTCAACCAACAGAAGGCTTCTCTCTGACAATTAACGGCAAGGAGGTAGGGGCAGACTTCCAGTTGACCCCTACGCGCTTAAACTTCCGCCACGATGCGGATGCCCTCGGCAACTCTCCTGAAGCCTATGAAAAGCTCTTCTTTGATGTTCTCAATGGGGATTCCACAAACTTTAGTCACTGGGAAGAAGTGAAGGCTAGCTGGACCTTTATCGACAAGGTTGTGAAGATCTGGCAAGAAAATCAAGTGCCCCTTCACACTTATCCGGCTGGGACTATGGGACCACAAGCTTCCTTTGATCTCTTAGAATCCTTTGGAACCGAATGGAATTGGAAACCAGATATCTGGTACCGTGAACGAGGCCTCCTAAAAAAAAAGAAGAAGGACAAGGGAATTCCTCTTCCTGTTTCTACCGACAACTATCGTTCATAACGATTTAAAAAGAGAGCAACAGCTCTCTTTTCTTCTATGTCAGCCTGAATCCCCTTCTAACAAGCGTTCTGGTCTTCTGCAGGACATCTTTGAGCCCTCCAGCTTTTTTCTTGATCATTTAAAAACTTCCGAACAAAGAGAGAGTGGGACAGAAATCGGGAATTCCTTAGAATTCGATTTGGTCGTCCCACCTCCGCTCAGTTGAGTAGGGCTGTAAAAGCTGAT
>NZ_KQ969506.1:103824-121546 GCF_001578875.1 Streptococcus sp. DD13 | reverse complement strand
AAAACAATGGAGAGGCTAGGACTTTTGTCCCAGCCTCTTCTTTTTTATTGTGTGATTATCCATCTCAAATAGGCTAGATTAAGCCTTCTAAGAGACCACGCATAAAGTCTTCCGAATGAAACTCTCCGATATCATCTATTTTTTCGCCAAATCCAATGTATTTCACAGGAATATCTAACTCTTGACGGATGGCGATGACAACCCCACCACGCGCTGTTCCGTCAATCTTGGTGAGCACGAGACCGGTCAAGGGAGTAATCTTAGAAAATTCCTTGGCTTGAACCAAGGCATTTTGCCCCGTTGAAGCGTCAACAGCAAGGAGTGTCTCGTGAGGGGCATCTGGAAGGACACGCTTCACAATGCGACCGATTTTTTCCAACTCAGCCATCAGGTTATCCTTATTTTGCAAGCGTCCGGCTGTATCAATCAAAAGAATGTCCACGCCTTCTGCCACAGCTCTCTCCATCCCGTCATAGACGACAGAGGCTGGATCGGATTTTTCAGGACCCACCACGACTGGGACATCTACTCGTCTTCCCCACTCGACCAGCTGAGCCACGGCTCCGGCTCGGAAGGTATCGGCTGCGACAAGCATCACTTTCTTTCCAGCCTGCTTGTACTTGTAGGCTAGCTTTCCAATCGAGGTCGTCTTTCCAACGCCATTCACCCCAACAAAGAGCATAACAGTTAAGCCATCTTGCATATTGATGGCTTCGTGGTAGACATCGTCTTTTTCGTAGATTTCAACTAATTTTTCGATGATGACACGCTGCAAATCCGTGGATTTCTTGGCATTTTGCAGTTTTGCTTCATATCGGAGATCTTCTGTAAGGGTAGAAGCCACCTGCACACCGACATCGGATAAAATCAGGAGTTCTTCCAACTCTTCGAAAAACGCCTCATCTACCGTTCGAAAATTAGCAAAAAATTCATTCAGACGAGCCCCAAAACCTTTTCGAGTTTTAGAAAGGCTGCGCTCATATTTTTCCTCTTGGCTTTCTTTGACTTCATCTCTTACAGAAGGCTCTGTTTGTACCCCTTCATTTGAGAAAGACAAAGAAGATAAGGGCTCTTGAATGGACGCGCTCTCCTGAAGGGGATTCGAAGGTGAGGCTGGCTCACTTTCTTCGTCTTCTTCCTGAGGTTCGTCCTTCCCCTTGTCCTGTGGGGAGACTTGAGACGGATCCAAGCTTGGCCAGGTTACATCAGAACCAATAGAAGCTTCGCCATTTGGTCTGGTTTCTTGCTGGTCTATTGGGGAGAGGATTTGCTCTTGATTCGAATCTTCCTCTTTCACTTGATCACGAGAGTCAATCTCCTCTAGATGCTCACTCCTCCTTTCCGAAAATCCGTCGCTAGAAGATACCGCCTGCTGACTTTGAGTCCTTTCCTCATCCCTATCACCATTTTTTTCCTCCATCCCTTCTTCTTGTTCAGGACCTTCTTCTGGAGCATCCTCCTGAACAGACGGCGTCTGATCCTTGAAATGATCTTGCGATCCCTCTAGTGATCGGTCTGATTCGCGAGTCAGACCTTCTTCAACATCAGCCAAAATCCGGCTGTCTTGTTCTTCTACCTGCTCAAACGGCTGCGTACTTTCCGATTTCTCGTTTTTCCTACGGCCAAATAGGCGATCAAAGAGTCCCATCGCTTTCCTCCTCTAATACATATTTTTTAACAGCCCAAGCGACCGCATCTTGATCATTGGTCATAGGCGTCACGACCTTAGCGACTGCTTTTACTTTCTCTGAACCATTAGCCATACAAACCCCAAGTCCGGCCCATTCGATCATGGAAAAATCATTATCTTCATCTCCACAGGTCATGACTTCTTCTTGCTGAATTCCTAGATGAGCGATGAGTTTTTTAAGTCCATTTGCTTTATGCACACCTTTAGGGCTCCACTCTAAGATGAGATCTCGTGATTTAAAGATTTCATACTGCTCAAATAACTCCTCTGGAATTTCATTCAATGCTCGGTCTAACAAGGATGGATCCGCAGATGAGACAGCTTTATTGAATTCCTGACCCTTATCCAAATCGTCAAAATCCGTCGGAATGTAATGCAATAGAGGATTGCAGCTCGCATAGAGGGATTCGGTTTTGGAATGAAGAACATACACATCTCCACCTTGAACGACATCCAGTGGCAGGGATAACTCGTCTGTCACCTTGCGAATACGCTGGACATCCTCATAGTTAAAACCAATCTTATCCAAGATCGTGCCGTCATTCTGTTGAATCAACCCTCCATTAAAGGTCAAGGAGTAGTCCTCTGCATGCAACAAATCTAACTTTTCCAAATAAGGGATGACAGCTGGTAAAGGGCGCCCGGTAGTGAGAACCACCTTAACTCCCTTTGACCGAGCCGCTTTCAATGCAGCCTGATTGGCTTCTGAAATTTCCTTTTGTGAATTCAACAAGGTTCCATCTAAATCCAATGCAATTAATTTAATTGTCATATTCCATTCCTACTTTACTTACAGATTTCTTCCAAATACGCCATCACGGGCTCCTCATCACAGGGGCCAAGCACTTGATTTGCCATGGTTTTGACACTTTCCTTCGCATTTTCAGTTGCAAAAGCAATCGAAGCAAAGGACAACATTTCTAAATCATTTTCATTGTCTCCAAAAGCGATCACATCCTTTGCCTGTAAGCCAAGGTGCTGACAAAGCATTTCCAATCCAATCGCTTTATGCCCTCCATCTAGGATAATATCCACCGAATCCCCTCCAGTGGTCACGGCATTCACCTCTTTAAAATGGTCGTTTAACCAGGCTTGAGCTGACTCCAAATGATCCGCCTCAAAAGCGGCTACCAGCTTGATGACATCCACTTCGATCTCTTGGTAGCTTTTGACGCGTTTTGCTTCCAGATAAAAATGGCTAATAAAGTCGTAATCCGTCTGGGAAATGCTATCCAGCACAAAAGCCCCTTCTAGACCAGAAACAATGGTTCTTAAGCCAGAAGCATACGGACTCTTTTCAAGGGAATCAATAATGTCTAATACCAATTGCTTGTTCATAGGCTCTGCCTGATAGAGGATTTCTCCCTTGTAATAGACAACCGAGCCATTTTCTGCGACGATCGCAATCTCGTCTAAGAATTCAGCGAATAAATGCTTGAGGTTGAGCAAGGGGCGACCACTCGCTACCACAAACAAGTAACCTTTTTCTTTAAAAGATTGGATGACTTTTTTAAACCGTTTGCGGTCAAATTGATGATCCATGCGCAAGAAGGTCCCATCCATATCTGACGCAAATATTTTTGTTATCTTCATTCCATATCCTCTAAGTCTTTCAACTTCACGGAAACAATTTTAGAGACTCCTGATTCCTGCATGGTCACACCATAAATCGCATCTGCTGCTGCCATGGTCCCTTTGCGGTGAGTAACCACGATAAACTGACTAGATTGGTCAAAACGGTTCAGATAATCTCCAAATCGTTTGACATTGGCCTCATCCAACGCAGCCTCTACCTCATCCAAAATGACAAACGGAATGGTTTTCACCCGAATGATGGAAAAAAGAAGCGCCAAGGCAGAAAGGGCCTTTTCTCCACCGGACATGAGATTCAAGGACTGAATCTTTTTTCCTGGTGGTTGCACCGAAATCTCGACCCCTGTCGTCAACAAATCAGAAGAGGTCAATATCAAGTCCGCAGACCCTCCACCAAACATCTGTTTAAAGGTATTTTGAAAACTTTCTCGAATAGCCGTAAAGGTGAGCTGGAAGCGTTCCTTGACCTCATCATCCATTTCATGGATGGTCTCTAATAGCATATCGCGCGCGCGCAAGACATCTTCTCTTTGACTGGTCAAAAAGTTCAAGCGCTGATGAACTTCTTCGTACTGTTCAATCGCATCCAGATTGACAGGACCCAACGCCCGAATCGAACCTTCAATGGTTTTCAGTTGGCTTTCCGCCTGCTGCAAGTCCTCTACACTCGTTGCTTCTTGTTGGGCCGCTTCAAAACTGAGCTTGTATTGTTCCGTCAAATCCAACAAAAGTTTACGAAGTTGGTTGCTGATCTGTTCTACAAGAGCCTCTAGCTTCGTCTGGCTTCGAATCAACTCTTCATTTTTGAGACGTGCCTGCTCTAAGTGCCCCTCGATATCCTCTATCTGTCCTTCAATATCTTCGGACTCAAACCGTAGACGAATCAAAGCTTGATGAACCTCTTCTTTTCGCTCTTGAGCTTGGGCCTGTTGCACAGTCAAAGATTCAATGCTGCGGTCGTCCATTGCCAGTTCTTTTTGAGCGATTAAGATCTTTAGACCTTCCTTTTCCTCCGACAAGTCACGGTATTGGGCTTGACAAGTCTCTAGGTTGGTCTGGTCAAAGCGAATTTGTGACTTCGCTTCACTTTCTTGAACCTGTAAGGAGGATAGCTGAGTTTGTAAGTCCCGCAACCTTGTTTGCAGAAATTCACGATTCCCCCTTAGTTCCTCTATTTGCTGTTCCAGGCCGTCTTTTTCTTCCTGAAGACTATTGAGAGTTTCTTGGTATCTCTCTAATTCTTCTTTCAGATGAGCTACTTCCGCATGAGAGGCTTCTGTACGAGTAGCTTCAAGTAATCGATTCAGTTCTTGATGTCGTTCTTCGATTTGCTCCTTCTCCAATCGGGTCCGTTGTTCTCTTAAACGAGCATCTTCCCCTTGAGTCTGCAAGCTTCCTAAGCTTTCTTGTAATTGATCGATCTTGGTCTGGTGGAGCGATAAGGCTTCTTCCTGAACGCGGAGTAGATCGTTCAACTGCTTCACTTCCTGCTCTAAGGTCGCCAACTCAGGCTTAATGAACAGAGTGTTGCTGTTTCGATTGCTTCCTCCAGCAAAAGAACCACCCGGGCGAATCTCTGAGCCATCCAAGGTCACTATCCTCGTTTGAAAACGTGTCGCACGCGCAGCTTGCGTAGCCTCTTCTAATGTCGCAAACACAACGACGCCACCCAACAGGTTTTCAAAAATATTCGCTAACCGTCCGTCATAGCTCACCAACTCGCTCGCAATCCCAATAAAACCTGGACTACTTTGGAATGTATGGAGAATCTGTGAAGAGACAGAGCGAGGCTTGACCGTGGTCAAAGGAAGAAAAGTCGCGCGCCCCTTTTTCCCTTGTTTCAAATAAGAGATCGCTTGGCGAGCAGCCTGCTCGTCTTCGACAATAATATGTTGACTCGCCCCACCTAAGGCAATCTCGATAGCGGTTTGATAATCTGTTTCAAAGGTCACATGCTCGCTAACAGCCCCAATCACTCCACCGATCCGTGCTCCCTCTTGCAAGACAGCCTTTACACCCGCGTAAAAGTTGGAGTGGCTTTTTTGAATGGCTTCGAGACTAGACTGGCGAGCTCGTTTACTCTTTAGTTGGTCTAGCAAGTCAAAAACCGCTTCCTGCTGCTCTTGATACTGCTGTTTGGCTTGGAGTAACTCATTTTCTTGCTGCTTGTACTGCTGTAAGAGCGCTTTTAAGGCCTGTTCAACTTGTTGGTATTCAGCTTGGCTTTCTTCTACCTGCGTGGCACTGGCTGCTACTTCTTCTTGCAATTCTTGGAGCTTTTGCGACCGATGAACGGCTAGTGCTTCTTGTTGGGAAAGCTCCTGACTCAATCGCGTCATATGATTGGTTTGTTCCGCTTCTTGCTCCATTAAGCGAACATAAGCATCTCGTAAGCGCTCAATCACCGTATCCGGATCTTCTGAAAAGTCCGCAATATCCGAGCGCACTTGCTCCTTTGTCTGCCTCAACTGATCCAGAACCACTTGCTTTTCTTCTAGACCAGTTGAAAGAGTGCTCATCTGTTCCTTTAATTCACTTAGGCGTTGCTCCACTAGCCCCAGACGGTCTTGGGCACTTTCCTTACTCGACTGGTTCTGAGTGGACTCCAACTTCCGGAGTTGAATTTTTCCTTCAACATCACTGATGAATTTCGTGATATCGACTAGGCTGTCCTGCTTTTCTGTCAATTGCTGGGCAATGGACTGGCGTCGACTTTTCTGCTGTTGGTAATCTTGCTCCAACTGCTCTCTTTGGCGATAATAAGCCTTCAGATCATCCTTTACGTGGTGAAGCTGGGCCTGCTCCTTTTCTAGCTCTTCTCTTCCTTGTTGAATCTGAGCTACCAACACATTGAGGTGCAAGCTTTTCCTTTCTTCTTCAAGGGCTAAAAACTGCTTCGCCGTCTGTGCTTGCTTTTCTAATGGAGTGACTTGGCGCTCTAGCTCATATACGATGTCTTCCAGACGATCCAAATTATCCTGGGTTTGAGAGAGCTTGGTTTCCGTTTCTTTCTTCCGAGTTTTATACTTGAGGACTCCCGCTGCTTCTTCGAAAATGGCGCGACGCTCTTCCGGCTTGGAATTAAAAATTTCCTCTACACGGCCTTGGGAAATGATTGAAAAGGAATCCCGCCCCAATCCAGTGTCCATAAACAAATCATGAATATCTCGCAAGCGGACCTTTTGCCCATCAATTTTGTATTCACTGTCTCCTGAACGGTAAATATGGCGTTCGACGCGGATTTCCTCTCCCTTGTCTGGAATAAAGTGGTTGTGATTGTCTAGCGTCACAATCACAGAGGCATAATTCAAGGCCCGACGACTCTCCGTTCCAGCAAAAATGACATCCGGCATCTTGCCCCCACGCAGACTTTTGGCCGAAGATTCTCCCAAAGCCCACCGCAAGCTCTCTGTGATATTGGATTTCCCTGATCCGTTCGGGCCAACAACCGCCGTAACTCCGCGATCAAAGACCACTTTTGTCTTATCCGCAAAGGACTTAAAGCCCTGCATTTCAATCGATTTTAGATACATATTCCTTCATTGACTCCACAGCATTCTTAGCGGCACTTTGCTCCGCTATCTTTTTGGACCGACCGCTCCCTTTCCCAATCGTCCGGTTATCCACACTCACCACTACGGTAAATGTCTTATCATGGGCAGGTCCCGCTTCTTCTACTACCTGGTATTCGATTCGGACGACACCATTGACCTGTAGCAACTCCTGCAAATAGGTCTTATAATCTGTGACCCGTTCAAAATTTCCTTGCTCTAACTGTGGAATCATCACTTGATTGAGGAAACGTTCCACCACCGCTTCTCCCTGATCCAGCAATAAAGCTCCCAGAAACGCTTCAAAAAGATCTCCCAGAATGGTATCCCGATTCCGACCACCCGATTTTTCTTCCCCTTTTCCTAATTTCAAATAGGTATCGAAGCCACATTTCCTAGAAAAGCTAGCTAAACTCTCCTCCCGAACAAAGGTCGAGCGTAGCTTGGACATCTCTCCTTCCGGGGAATTCGGGTATTTCTTAAATAAGTACTTTGAAATCATGAGTTGTAGAACAGCGTCTCCTAAGAATTCCAAACGTTCATTGTGTGAAATTTTTAGAAGGCGGTGCTCATTGGCATAGGAAGTATGCGTAAAGGCCGTTTTTAGCAATTCTTCATCGCGAAAGGCAATACCATAGTCTTGTTTTAAAGTGGCAACTAATGTATTCATGAGGTCTCCTTTTCAGTCTGTCCCTTCATTATACCATATTTATCCTATCTTTACTCTGTCAAAACAAGCTAAAAAACCTCCCGTTTGAGAGGTTTTGAGCTCAATCTTCCAAGCTAAAATCTTCTTTAATCTTTAGGACCAGATCCTGAAGAAGCAGTTGATTCACATCGTATTTCGTGTTCTTTTCCTTGAGATTGTAGACTAAAAGCATCGCATTTTGAAGTTTTTGCCGATGAAAAGAAACAGCTGCGCTTGTGATCCCCAGATCTTCAGCGATATCTTTGACCTTAGCATGTGGTTGGGTCAAGGCTACTAAAACCTTGTAGCGAGTCAGGTCACTCAACGTTTTTAAGATCGCCACAAAATTTTCTTCATCCAAGTCATTATGGCTGTGTAGAATTTGATCCACCTTAGAAGACAAGATAACAAAATGATGGAGAAGTGGAAAAACCTTTTCCGTCATCATAAAAAAGACAAAATGAGTCATCCAAGGACTAATGACGAACATCTCGAAGGACTGATCATGGAGATTGGTTTCTAGGTCCTTTAAAAAGGGAGCCTGGGCTAGTATCGTTTCCATCTCTAGCGTTTGAGCAAAAGATTCTCGCTCCCTTCTTGACTCTTCCAAGTAGGGCTGATAGAGGGGAACCAGCGCCCTAGAAAGAGCGACCAAGTCCTGGACACTTTCGACAATCTGGTGACTAAACGTGAGAATGTGCCATTTTTCTTCTGCTTTCAAATCAAGACCTTGTAACATATCCCAGTAATCCTGATCCTTGGCCTTCTCATAGTCCTCCTCTGCTAAAAAAAGATGAAGACAGACATGGAGCTCTTCTTCTGTCATCTCAAGGACTAGATCATGTAGCTCTTCCATAGACGCAGGATCTTCTCCACGATTGAGCAAGTAGAGATAAAAGGTCGTTAGGATAGACCAGCCAGATCTCATCAGATAGAGCCGTTTCAACCTTTCTTGGTACGGATGAAAAACCTTCCGTATTTCCTCAAATGTGTCTAAATCCCGGGCCAAAAGACCTCGTTCTTTCTGGGTCAATTCTAAGGTCCATTCTTCCTGGGGACAGGCCAAAATCGAAAGCAAGGTTTGTTCCACCATCTCCGAATGGACAGAGTTATAGCTATAAGACATAGGCATCCTTTCTATACAAAATCACGTTCAAAAGCAATTCCGACATGCTTTTTCCTCCTTGAAAAATTGGATTTATACCACCTGATTTTTCCTTCGACTGATGATAGTGCACCCCAACAATCCAAGACAAAGCAAGAGGTAGATGAAGGAAATCTCTTGTACTGGTAACCACAGAATCAAAGCGGAAAAAGCCACTCGACTAAGAACCATCCCAAAGGTCAGAAAGCTATCAATGGCTGAACCAATAGAGGCCAATTTTTCTTCTGGAAGCTCACGGAACAGCATAGCTGATAATTTTGGCGTCGCTCCTCCAGTGACGACTGCCGTCCCAGAAATCATGAGCAAGGAAAATGCAATATGATGCCAGACCATCGCCACAAAAAAGATCGCCAAAAAGCCTAGCGCGACGGTTACCATGGTTATGAGGGAGACTTTTTTGAAAAGATTGGTACAAAGGATGGATCCGATGATATTTCCCACAAAAAAGGCGATAGAAACCGACGCAAGGGTCGTTGCAGGACTCCCTATGATAAAGTCCCCAAAGTCCTTGATCATGGCAGCAACTAAGGATTGCAGGATGGACCCGACCGCATTGATCCCCATGATAGCCACGATACTAGCCTGTAGGGCAGGAACCTTCTGAATGGCCGTACAAGCATCCTTAAACGAACTCGTTAATTCCTTGACCAAACCTTGTGACTGGTTGTGCTCTACCATTTTGAGTGGATGTTCCTCAAGGAGTCGGATTAAGGATGACCGGATAGCAAACATAATCAGCGCACTAGCTAGAAAAGTTCCAGCATTGAGGAAGGCCAGTTGTGGATAAGTCATAAAAGCGATGAGAATAGCCCCACTTGCCTGAAAGCCTATTTGTAGGATGGCGCTACTCGCCTGACGAAAGGCTGCAGCAGCTTCCCGATCTTCATCTGAGACAATTCGAAGCGATAGAGGGATATAGAGATAAGATTCGTACTGTCCGGATAAATCTGAAAAGACATTCACTACCACTGCAACGAGGACAATCCAAAGGGATGGCGAAAATCCCATCACAAACCCGACGATCAAGTACAAAACAAGACGAAAAATCTGAGTCGCCACAATTGTATCGACCTTGTCTTTTGTCCGATCCGCCCAAACTCCCATCGCAAACCGCGTCAAAAGAGGCAGACTTTCTGACAGAGTGACCAAAGCAATAGCCAACTGTGCATCCGGCAAGACCAGAACGTAATTCATCAAGGCTAGATAGTACAAACTATCCCCAAAGTTGGAAATCATATCTGCTATGAATGTCGTAAGATAAAGTTTATTGGTCAAAATGCGTTTCATCTCGTCACCTTTGTTTCATTTTAATTAAACAGATACTTACCTTTCTAAAAGAATTATATCACTTAATTTTAGATAAGTAAATACTTAATATTAACTTTTGTCCTCTCTTCCTAGAAAATCCACTTACTGGCCCCCAAAAAGTAGAAAAGCTCTCAAAAGCACAAAAAAACTCCCTGGACCGGCCAGGGAGTGTCATCTTTTTATAAATATTCTTTTGAAAGCTCAAGCACTTCTTCCATTGTTGAACATTCAGTCAGCGCACGGTTAGCGTATTCTTCCATTTTAGCTGTGTCCAATTTCTTCATCAAGCTACGTGTCCGAAGAACGGATGTCGCTGACATGGAGAATTCATCCAAGCCCATTCCGACAAGAAGGGGAACAGCAGTTTGGTCACCAGCCATTTCACCACACATACCAGCCCATTTCCCTTCAGCGTGAGCCGCTTTGATCACATTGTTGATCAAACGAAGAATTGATGGGTTATATGGTTGGTAAAGGTAGGAAACTTGTTCGTTCATACGGTCAGCAGCCATAGTGTATTGGATCAAGTCGTTTGTACCAATTGAGAAGAAATCCACTTCTTTGGCAAATTGGTCAGCCAACATAGCTGCTGCTGGAATCTCAATCATGATCCCTACTTGGATGTCGTCTGCAACGGCAACACCTTCAGCAAGCAATTTCGCTTTTTCTTCTTCTAGAATACCTTTAGCAGTACGGAACTCACTCAAGAGAGCTACCATTGGGAACATGATCCGCAATTTACCGTGAACAGATGCACGAAGCAAAGCCCGTAATTGCGTACGGAACATTTGGTTACCCGTTTCAGAAATAGAGATACGCAAAGCCCGGTAACCCAAGAAGGGGTTCATTTCTTTCGGAAGGTCGAAATAAGGAAGTTCTTTATCCCCACCGATATCCATTGTCCGAACAACAACAGGTTTACCGTTCATCCCTTCAAGAACTGCTTTATAGGCTTCATATTGGTCATCTTCCGTTGGGAAGTCTTGAGAATCCATATACAAGAACTCTGTACGATAAAGACCAACTGCTTCAGCCCCATTGTCATTCACACCTTCAACGTCTTTAGGTGTCCCAATGTTGGCCGCCAACTCAAAGTGTTTTCCATCAGCTGTCACTGTTTGAGCATCTTTAAGAAGCGCCCATTCAGCTTTTTGTGCAGCGTAAGCTTGGCCAGCTGCATTGAAGGCTGCGATTTGCTCTTCAGTTGGGTTGATCACTACTTCACCAGTAATTCCTGATACAGCCAAGATATCACCGTCTTTCACAAGTTCAGTGATGTTATTGGTTCCAAGAACGGCTGCGATTTCAAGTGTCCGAGCCATAATTGCTGAGTGACTGGTCCGTCCACCAATATTCGTAACAAAAGCTTTTACAAACTGTTTGTTCAGCTGCGCTGTATCAGATGGAGTCAAGTCATGAGCAATCACAATTGATTCTTCGTTGATAGAAGCTGGGTTTGGTAGTTTCTTACCAAGCAAGTTAGCAAGTACACGCTTGGTTACATCACGGATATCAGCAGCACGCTCTTGCATGTATGGGTTGTCTTCCATCCCTTCAAAGATCGTGATAAACATATCCGTCACTTCTTTCAAACCAGACTCTGCATTCACTTTTTTGGCACGGATGGTTTCCTTGATCTGACCAACCATTTCTGGGTCTGCCAGAACCATCATATGTGCATCAAAAACTTGGGCAGCTTCTTCACCGAGGCTCTCTACTGCATTCTCCCGAATAACAGAAAGCTCGTCTTGGGCGGCTGCTAAAGCAGCATCCAAACGAGCTTCTTCTGCATTTGTATCTTCAACTGTTACAGTCTCAAAGGACAAATCGGGTTGAATCAATAGATATGCCTTGGCAACAGCAACACCATCAGACGCTGCAATTCCCTTTAGCATTTCTGTCATATTCTTAAGCCAATCCTTCTTTTTCCATTGTTTCAGAGATCGCTGCAATTGCATCATCTGCATCTGCACCTTCAGCTGAAATGGTTACGTCAGCACCTTGACCAACTCCAAGGCTCATCACGCCCATGATTGATTTCAAGTTTACAGATTTTTCTTTGTATTCCAAAGTGATTTCTGAAGCGAACTTGCTAGCTGTTTGAACCAACAAAGTTGCTGGACGTGCGTGGATACCAGTTTCTGCCACGATGTGGAATTGTTTTGAAGCCATAATAGGATTCTCCTTTGTATAATCTAAATTGTAGGTCATCTATGATAACCCTTACAAAGTGAATTATATCATTTCTCATGATTGTTTTCAAGAATTTTTTATTCTCATTTCCAAAATCCTCCCCTTCTCTTGTGACAAACAAGGCCTATATCTAGGCGAAGTTTCTTCATTATTTGATGCTGAATTCCGAACATGTTAGAGAAAAACACTGTACAACCGGCTTTTTTAACGTATTTCCGAATACAGCAGATACACTATATGTTGTGTTATCCGCTTTTTCTCTCCACAAAATATGCTGATTTCCTAGAGAAAATAATTGACATCCGTCCCGTTTCAGTGTAAGCTAGTCTAGTAAAAAAAATTAAGGGAGAACCAAATGGTTACCGTATATTCAAAAAACAACTGTGTTCAATGTAAAATGACGAAACGATTTCTCGATCAACACCAAGTAGCTTATCAAGAAATCAACCTTGATGAACAACCAGAATTTATCGCTCATGTCAAAGACCTGGGATTTGCTGCTGCTCCAGTAGTGGAGACCGAAACAGGAAGTTTTTCTGGTTTTCAACCAGCAAAATTAAAAGAACTCCTCTAAAAAATCCCCCTCGTTGAACCGACATCGAACAGCATAGAAAGAGAAGATTATGAGTTTGAAAAATTTGACGGACGTCTCTTATTTCCGTCTGAATAATGAAATTAACCGTCCTGTAAATGGACAAATCATGCTTCATAAGGATAAGGAAGCCTTGGATGCCTTCTTTAAGGAAAATGTCCTTCCAAATACGAAAGCTTTCAAAAACATCACGGAAAAAATTGCTTATCTAATCGAAGAAAACTACCTCGAAAAAGAGTTTATCAGCAAGTATCGTCCAGCTTTTATCGAGCAGTTGGCTCAATTTATTGCAGACCAGGATTTCCAATTTAAATCCTTCATGGCAGCCTATAAGTTTTACAACCAATATGCCCTCAAGACCAATGATGGGGAATATTACTTAGAAAGCATGGAAGACCGCGTTCTTTTTAACGCCCTTTACTTTGCGGACGGAAATGAAGAAATCGCCACTGAGATCGCGAATGAAATCATCCATCAACGCTACCAGCCCGCTACTCCTTCTTTCCTAAATGCTGGTCGGGCTCGCCGAGGAGAGTTGGTATCTTGCTTCTTGATCCAAGTAACCGATGATATGAACGCCATCGGACGGTCCATCAACTCTGCCCTTCAACTTTCACGTATCGGAGGGGGTGTGGGAATTTCTCTCAGCAACTTACGTGAAGCAGGCGCTCCTATCAAAGGCTATGAAGGAGCTGCTTCAGGAGTCGTACCCGTTATGAAACTCTTTGAAGATAGCTTTTCTTACTCTAACCAATTGGGACAGCGTCAAGGTGCAGGAGTTGTTTACCTCAACGTCTTTCACCCCGACATCATCGCTTTTCTTTCAACCAAAAAAGAAAATGCCGATGAAAAGGTTCGCGTAAAAACTCTTTCTCTCGGTGTTATTATCCCAGACAAGTTCTATGAATTGGCCCGGAAAAACGAGGACATGTATCTCTTTAGTCCTTATTCAGTCGAGTTAGAGTACGGTGTCCCATTTAACTATATCGACATTACAGAAAAATACGATGAGCTGGTTGCCAATCCAAACATCAGAAAGACCAAACTCAAAGCCCGTGATTTGGAAACTGAAATTTCTAAATTGCAACAAGAATCTGGTTACCCGTATGTCGTCAATATCGATACCGCCAACCGTTCCAATCCGGTTGATGGAAAAATCATCATGAGTAACCTCTGTTCGGAGATCCTTCAAGTTCAAGAACCTAGCCTCATTAACGATGCCCAAGATTTCTTGCAAATGGGAACCGATGTATCTTGTAACCTTGGATCCACCAATGTCGTGAATATGATGACCTCACCTGATTTTGGTCGTTCCATTCGTGCCATGGTGCGGGCCTTGACCTTTGTCACCGACAACTCCCACATCACGGCTGTTCCGACGATTGATCATGGAAATAGTCTAGCACATACCTTCGGACTCGGTGCCATGGGCCTTCACAGCTACCTAGCTCAACAACTGATTGAATACGGATCGGCTGAGTCGGTTGAGTTTACCAGCATTTACTTCATGCTGATGAACTACTGGACCTTGGTCGAGTCTAACAACATCGCACGAGAACGTGGCCAAGTCTTCCACAACTTTGACAAGTCAGACTATGCCAATGGAAGCTACTTCGACAAATACATCACTGGAGCGTTTGTCCCACAATCTGATCGTGTCAAAGAACTCTTTGCAGATGTCTTTATCCCGACTGCTGAGGATTGGAAGGTCTTACGTGAAAACATCAAGAAAGATGGTCTCTACCATCAAAACCGCCTGGCAGTAGCACCTAATGGGTCTATCAGTTACATCAACGATGTGTCTGCTTCCATCCACCCGATCACCCAACGGATCGAAGAGCGTCAGGAAAAGAAAATCGGAAAAATTTACTACCCCGCTGCAGGACTCTCCACTGAAACAATCCCTTACTACACGTCTGCCTACGACATGGACATGCGAAAGGTCATCGATGTGTACGCCGCTGCCACAGAGCACGTGGACCAAGGTCTGTCTCTAACCCTCTTTATGCGGAGCGATATCCCGACGGGTCTCTACGAATGGAAAAAAGAAAACAAACAAACCACTCGTGACCTGTCGATCCTGCGTAACTACGCCTTCAACAAGGGAATCAAGTCGATCTACTACGTTCGTACCTTTACAGATGACGGAGATGAAGTCGGAGCCAACCAATGCGAGAGCTGTGTGATTTAGTGGCTTGACTCCTCCTGTCACTCGTAGCTAAGCCGAAGCCTTTGCTTGCACTTCTCCCTCCTACTTTGTAAAACACCAGCAAAATAGGATAGAATAGAGCACCTCTCCTTCTAATATAAATGAAAGGAAAGGCTCCATTAGGAACAGTAGAAGGCCTATCAGAATCTGCTAAAAAGGAAAGAAATTTTACATGGAAACATATTATAAAGCCATTAACTGGAATGCCATCGAAGATATCATTGACAAGTCGACATGGGAAAAACTGACCGAGCAATTTTGGCTCGATACCCGGATTCCCCTATCCAATGATTTGGACGACTGGCGCAAACTGACCCTAGAAGAAAAAGACCTCGTTGGAAAGGTCTTTGGTGGATTGACCTTGCTGGATACACTCCAATCTCAATCGGGTGTGGAAGCTCTTCGAGCTGATGTGCGTACACCGCACGAAGAAGCTGTTTTTAATAACATCCAATTTATGGAATCTGTGCACGCCAAGTCTTACTCCTCTATCTTTTCTACCCTGAATACAAAGTCAGAAATTGAAGAGATTTTCGACTGGACCAATAGCAACGACTACCTTCAGACCAAGGCTAAAATCATCAATGAAATTTATGAAACGGGGACGCCACTAGAGAAAAAAGTCGCTTCTGTCTTCCTGGAGACCTTCCTGTTCTATTCCGGATTTTTCACACCACTGTACTACTTAGGAAACAACAAATTAGCAAACGTAGCGGAAATCATCAAGCTCATCATCCGAGATGAATCCGTGCACGGAACCTATATTGGCTATAAGTTCCAGATTGGATTTAATGAGTTGCCGGAAGATCAACAAGAACAACTGCGGGATTGGATGTATGATCTTCTCTATCAATTGTATGAAAATGAGGAAAAATATACAGAAACTCTCTACGACGGTGTCGGCTGGACGGAGGAGGTAAAAACCTTCCTTCGATACAATGCCAACAAAGCCCTGATGAACTTAGGACAAGATCCACTCTTTCCTGACTCAGCAGACGATGTCAACCCAATCGTCATGAACGGAATCTCCACAGGTACTTCCAACCATGACTTCTTCTCTCAAGTGGGGAATGGTTATCTACTCGGAGAGGTCGAAGCGATGCAGGATGACGATTACCTCTATGGCTTATAAGATGATGACAATCAAATATGAGGCTGGGACAAAAGTCCTAGCCTCTTTTTTCTTTTTCAATTATCTATTCACTCTCCCCACCTGTGGAAGGTCACAAATCAAAAACAAAGATTGACATTCTGCATAAAATAACATATGATAGGTATATTCTATTTTCGGAGGACTTCTATGAAACGGATTTTTAAAGCTTGGAATCAGACCAGCCTATTAAAACGAATTGCCTTAGGTGTATTGTTGGGAGCCCTTTTGGGTCTGCTCCTACCCAAGGCTTCTGCGATCGGATTGCTGGGAGACATGTTTGTCGGTGGCCTAAAAGCCATTGCTCCTATTTTGGTGTTTGCCTTGGTCGCTAATGCCCTCGCCCAAACAAAAGAAGGTCAACGGACTAACATGAAGGCAGTTATTAGCCTTTATATGGTCGGGACCTTTGCTGCAGCCCTTACAGCTGTAGTCCTGAACTTCCTCTTTCCAATTACGGTGCAACTATCCCAAACCGCATCCAGTACAACTTCCAGTCCAGATGGGGTAGGAGCTGTCTTTCAATCCCTCTTATTGAACATCGTGGACAACCCTGTCAATGCCCTTGCCCAGTCCAACTATATTGGGATTCTGGCTTGGGCCGTGGTTTTCGGATTTGCCCTTCGAGCCACTGGTGATACGACAAAAGAATTGTTACGAACCATGGCAGAGGTCACGTCGCAAGTCGTTCATTGGATTATCGACTTAGCCCCGCTAGGTATTTTGGGACTCATGTACAAAACCTTAGCTGAGAACGGCGTTAGCGTCTTGTCACAGTACGGGATCCTCATCCTTGTCTTAGTCGGAGCGATGGCCATCGTTGCCCTAATCATCAATCCCCTCATTGCTTTTGTGGTAATGAAACAGAATCCCTATCCTCTTGTTTTCCGATGTCTAAAGGAAAGCGGGGTGACAGCATTTTTCACCCGATCATCTGCAGCAAATATTCCAGTAAACCTCAAGCTCTGTAAGGATTTAGGACTGGACGAGAACACCTATTCTGTCTCGATTCCACTTGGGTCAACGATCAATATGGCAGGTGCGGCCATTACGATTTCTGTATTGACGTTAGCAGCGGTCAATACGCTAGGTATCAGCGTAGACTTTGGAACGGCACTGCTTCTTTCAATCGTCGCTTCTATTTCAGCTTGTGGTGCTTCAGGTGTTGCAGGAGGTTCTCTGCTTCTCATCCCAGTTGCTTGTAGTCTCTTTGGAATTTCAAATGACGTGGCCATGCAGGTTGTTGGAGCAGGCTTTATCGTTGGAGTGATCCAAGACTCTTGTGAAACAGCACTCAACTCCTCTACCGATGTCCTCTTTACAGCTGTAGCAGAATGGAATGCCTGGAAGAAATCATCTTAATCGTCTTCACCCCGATCGCTTCTTGGATCCATCACACTGCTGACAATCAATCGAAAGAAGAGTGGGACAGAAATCGGTCATTCGTTAGAATTCGATTTCGTCGTCCCAGCTCCGCACAGTTGAGTAGGGCTGTAAAAGCGGATGAAATCAGCCTAGTAGAGCCCACTCAACCACTGCGTCTTGCGCGACAAGCCAAAAACAATTAAGAGGCTAGGACTTTT
>NZ_KQ969506.1:56611-102879 GCF_001578875.1 Streptococcus sp. DD13 | reverse complement strand
CGTTGCTTATAATCTTTCTACGTCGCCGAATTTAGTACAAGTAAAAGCTATGCTGGAACAAGCTTTTACAGAGGACCATTACGAAAATACAATTCTCCACAGTGACCAAGGATGGCAATACCAACACGATTTCTATCATCATTTTTTAGAGGATAAAGGAATCCAACCCTCTATGTCACGTAAGGGGAATAGCCCAGATAATGGAATGATGGAATCTTTCTTTGGCATTCTTAAGTCCGAAATGTTTTATGGATATGAGAAGACGTTTCAGTCACTTGAGCAATTGGAACAAGCTATTGTAGACTACATTGATTACTACAACAATAAACGAATTAAGATCAAATTAAAAGGACTTAGTCCTGTGAAGTACAGAACTAAATCCTTTAATTAAATTATTTGTCTAACTTTTTGGGGTCAGTACATTGTCCTAGCCTCTTTTTATGAGTTCTTCAACTCCATTTATTGGTTGATTAGCTTTTCAGAAAGACTGTTTAATGGCGTTTTAAGCCCCGAAGCAAAGACTTCAAGAGTCCGATATCATCCGTCTGTAAGATCAAGCCCGCATATCTACGGCCAATATAGACAATCAGCCCTAAACAGGTCAGAACCAAAATTAGTAAGGATAGACCTGCTTCCAGATTCGATGCAAATCCGTTAATCAAACGGACAGGCATGTAAAACGGAGAAGAGAGAGGGAAGTAAGAAAGAACCTTCAGGACAATCGTATCTCCCGAATCCGTAAAGGCATAAGTTCCAAAGAACAAGGCCATGGTGAGATATGAAATAGGCTGGGCGGCCTTGGTCGCATCTTCTGCTCGGGTCACCAAGGAACCAGAAAAAGCAGATAAGATGACAAACAAGAGCAACGCAAAGATGGCAAAGACAACGATCAACACGTTCAATTGTCCAATCGCCATTTCAATAAACTCTCGGAAAGGAGCGACAGATTCTTGTTGAATCAGTATAGGATAAGCGATCAATGCTGCAAGGACATAAATTCCAATATGGGTCACAATCACCCCAAAAAGGCCTGCGATTCGAGCGAAAAAGTAATTTTTAGCTTCGATACTGGAGAAAATAACCTCCATGATCTTGGTGCCTTTTTCTCCTGCAATTTCTTGAGCCGTCATCGTCGAATAGATCAACAACAAGAAATACACAAAGAAATTAATCGCCATAAAGGACAGCTGTTGTACCGCCTTCTTCAAGTCTCCTGACTCATCCTTCAAGACCTCCTTATAGTCCGCTTGTTTACTGAGGATTTCTTGTTGAGAGGTAGATAATTGAGCTTGACTTTGATTTTCCTGGACCTGTAGTAGTTGGAGTCCTTGCATGAGCAACGTTTTCTTTGTCTGTGCTAGACTGTCATTTCCATGATAGGTCGCAACAACTTGTCCATTTTCATCGCTAATTTCGATATAGCCGTCTAATTTCTTGTCCTCAAACGCCTCCTGTGCTTGAGTCAAACTGGTGTAATGCTCAAATGAATCATCTCGATCCACAACCTGTTGGATTTCAGGAGTCGCCACTAAGGCAATCGGATCTTTCGCCGCACTTTTCGAAGTCATCCATCCTACAAAAAAGGAAAGTCCTAAAATCAGGAATGGCGCTAAGACCATGGAAATAAAGGCCCAGGATTTGATTTGTCGAAGATAAGTCTCGACAATGACTGTTTTAATTTGTTTCATCTTACTCCCCCGCAATCATTCTGAAGATTTCATCAACCGTCGGTGGTTGTTGGTCAAAAGTTTGGATATACTGACCACCCGTCAGTTTGTCAAATAAGTCTCGACCAGCTGACTCGTCCTCCAAAATCAGGCGCCACGTTCCCTGCTTGGTCACACTGACTTCTAGGACATGCGGCAATTGCTCCAACTCCTCTTGGGTCCAGTCACTGCTGATAAAGAGTCTGGTTCGACCATAGGACAAGCGCACTTCCTGTACCGTACCTGCAAGTGCAACTTCACCATCTTTTAGCATCACGAGGTCATCACAAATCTCTTCAACATCGGTCATGACATGGTCTGAAAAGATGATCGTTGCGCCACGTTGTTTCTCTTCCAAAATCACTTGTTTGAGAAGGCTGGCATTGACAGGATCTAGACCTGAAAATGGCTCATCCAAAATGATCAAATCTGGCTGATGGATCAAGGTTGCAATCAGCTGCACTTTTTGCTGATTTCCCTTAGAGAGACTCTTGATCTTATCCGTGACCTCTCCTTTAACCTGCAAGCGTTCCATCCAGCTTGGAAGAACACGCGATACCTCCTTCCGGCTCATCCCTTTCAATTCTGCCAGGTAGGCGACTTGATCCCGAACCGTCAGCTTGGGCATCAAGCTTCTCTCCTCCGGAAGATAACCCACCCGCTCAAAGGTTTGTTGCGTAATTCTCTGACCATCAAAAATAATCTTTCCTGTGAAGCTGACAAAGTTTAAGATGGAATGAAAAATCGTTGTTTTCCCTGCTCCATTCTTACCAACAAGACCCAAAATTCGCCCTGGTTCTACAGCAAAACTGACTCCATGGAGGACCTCCTTTTCGCCAAAACTTTTTCGTAGTTCTTGAATTTCTAACATCATTATCTCCTTATTTGTAGTACCGTTTGACAATGCGGTATTGGTGGATGATCATATAAATATAAATACAGCCTACTGTCACCATAGCTAAGGTGATATCCATCCTAAACAACGCACTTAAGATCAAGAGAAGAATCAAAATCGCTGGGATGACTTGGTTCGTCAATCGAATGACCAGCTCAAAATTCTCTTCATAATTAATTTGCTTTTCTACCTCATCCATATGGCTCATCAGAACCTCTCGCTTTTCCTTAGAGTTCGCATAGCGCGGAAGGGCTCGACCATTTACCACCTTATAACTTCTATCGGCAAGAATGCTCGTCGCCACACCAGATAGAAAAACAATGACTCCATATAGGTTAGCTAGTACCCCGTCTGCCTCATAGCGATAAACTGTTCCTATCATATAATTAAAGACGAGAAGGGCCGGAACGATTAAAACAGCCGCAATCATAAAGAGAAGACTAGACTCTTTCTGCGATCGAATTTCGATGGCATTTGCCAATTCCTCATCCTCCGTTTGACTTCTTAGGGCTACATTTTCCTTTAATTTGCGATAGAGATAGCCTGCTACCAAAAGCAAAAAGACAGATAGAGTAGTTAGCCCTCCATAGAGAAGGGGTTGGGAAAGGATGTTTGTCAGTCGTACACCCCTTTCTAGGTGAAAGACTTTTACTCCATACCCAATCAAAACACCACACAGACCGCTTAGTCCGATAATGAGGACATTCCTCCAGAAACGATAACGCTGCGTTTTTTTCCTCTTTCTCACTCTTCATCCTCCTCTATGCGAAATACACTCTCCACTGGTTCTTTAAAGATTTTAGCAATCGTAAGGGCAATGACAACCGAAGGTGTGTACTCCCCACGTTCTAACAGACTAACCGACTGTCTAGATATTCCGGCTAGTTTGGCTAGTTCGGTCTGGTTGAGACCATCCCTCGCTCTCAACTCCTTGAGACGATTTTTTAATACCATCTTGTCCTCCTATACTTGATAAATGATCAAGCCATTCTCAGTATCCTCTGCTCGAATCTCACCCTTGCCATACTTGATCAACAGCAGGTAGAGGTAGAAAAAGTCTCCTACACAGCCACAGGCATGAAAAGTAACCCAAAAAAGATAATGGACCGGTGAGAAAAGATGCAGCGCACAGCCTACTGTTAGGAGCGCTGTTAGCATGACAAACGGCGCTCCAGCAATCATCGCCATCTGCTTCCTCTGGTAGAGACTTCCAGGACTGGTCGCATAGGCCATCATCGAAGACCACTTGAACCCAAACCTGACAGGTCTTTCCGGAGCAAAAAGCTTGAAAAACAGCCCATGAATGAGCTCGTGGACAGCTAGTAAGGGAATAATCCCCAACATAACCCCTATCAGATCAGTATAAGGAACATCCCACTGCTGTTGCCCTCCTGCTAGAAAAACCGTCAACCAAGCAAACGGGAAAAGAAGAAGTATCCAAAGGATCACAGCAACCATGTTCAATCCAAAAACCAAGCGCTTGTTTTCCTGGATGTCCACTTTTTCTAAAATTTTCATATCGCCTCCTTGATCATCTGAACTATCTTACCTGTATAGTATAACACTTGGTTTTATTTTTGACAAGTATTTTTTTCAAAAAAATATCTATTGTTGTCATTTTGTACATTATTCGATACATCAAAATACCTGTTCATTTCCAAACAAAACCTGTAGACAAAGAAGAAAGTGTTCTTTTGTTCCTTATAACCTATCTGTTCTACCTAGCCTTCCCTTGCCACGCGTTCCTATCCGCAAAAAGGGTACATTTGGCTCCATCAAAAAAAGACCGAGGATTTCCTCAGTCTTCATTTGAATCTTATACATGTTGTCCGACTGCTGCGAGCAACTCAGCGATTTTGCTGGCATTGGAACCTCCTGCCATGGCCATGTCTGGTTTTCCACCACCACGTCCATCGACGATTGGAGCTAATTCTTTGACCAAGTTTCCAGCATGGATATCCTTAGTCTTGCTAGCTACAAGGACATTGACTTTGTCACCGATAGCGGCAACTAGGACAAGCACATCGGAGTAGTCTTTTTGTTTCCACTTATCCGCAAAGGTCCGAAGCGCACCAGCGTCTGATACAGACACTTGGCTTGCGATGTAACGGTGGCCGTTGACTTCTTGAACATTCTTGAAGACATCGCCTGCAGCTGCTGCTGCGGCTTTTTCTTTGAGTTCCGCATTTTCTTTTTGGAGTTGACGGAGTTGTTCTTGAAGACCTTCGACCTTGTGAGGGACTTCCTTGACTTGAGGAGCTTTAAGCGTTGCTGCGACAGCTTTCAAAGCGTCTTCTTGTTCACGATAAGCTTCAAAGGCTTCCTTACCAGTTACTGCCAAGATCCGGCGAGTTCCAGATCCAATCCCTTCTTCTTTGACAATCTTGAAGAGACCAATCTCAGACGTATTGCCCACATGGGTACCCCCACAGAGCTCGATAGAGTAGTCCCCGATCGTCACAACTCGAACGGATTTTCCATATTTCTCACCAAAGAGGGCCATAGCTCCCATTTCCTTAGCAGTATCAATGTCTGTCTCAACGGTCTCAACCGCAAGTGCTTCCCAGATTTTCTCATTGACTTGCTCTTCAATCGCACGCAATTCTTCAGGAGTTACGGCTTGGAAATGGGTAAAGTCAAAACGGAGAAATTCCACTTCGTTCAAAGATCCTGCTTGTGTTGCGTGATTTCCAAGGATATTGTGAAGGGCCGCGTGAAGCAAGTGAGTCGCAGTGTGGTTTTTCATGACCCGGTGACGACGATTGGTGTCGATGGCCAAGGTGTATTCTTGGTTCAAAGCAAGCGGTGCGAGCACTTCGACCGTATGGAGGGCTTGACCGTTTGGTGCTTTTTGAACATCGGTCACAGTAGCCACGACGTTTCCTGCTGCATCCAAGAGTTGACCATGGTCAGCGACCTGTCCACCCATCTCTGCGTAGAATGGTGTTTCCGCAAAGATCAGAGAGGCAGTCCCTTCAGAAACGGCTTCAACTTCTGCATTGTCCGCTACGATAGCGACTAATTTAGAAGACAATTGACTAGCATTGTAGTTGAAGACACTTTCTACGGTAATGTTTTGGAGGGTTTCATTCTGCATACCCATAGAGCCACCCTTGACAGCTGACGCACGCGCCCGCTCTTGCTGCTCTTTCATGGCTGCTTCAAAACCTTCACGGTCGACAGTCATGCCCGCTTCTTCAGCGATTTCTTCTGTTAATTCCACTGGGAATCCATAAGTATCGTAGAGTTTGAAGACATCTTGACCAGCAATGACAGATTGACCTTTTTCTTTCAAGCTAGCTACGATACCTTGGGCAAAGTGTTGACCAGAGTGCAGGGTACGGGCAAAAGATTCTTCCTCGCTCTTGATGATTTTTTCGATAAAGTCTCGTTTTTCAAGCACTTCTGGGTAGTAGCTTTCCATGATCTTTCCAACCGTTGGAACGAGTTTGTAAAGGAAAGGCTCGTTGATCCCCAATTTTTGACCGTGCATAGAAGCCCGACGGAGGAGACGACGAAGGACATAGCCACGACCTTCATTTCCTGGAAGAGCCCCATCCCCAATGGCAAAGGAAAGGGAACGGATGTGGTCAGCGATGACCTTAAAGCTCATGTTGTCGCCATCTGGATCGTAGACCTTTCCAGATAATTTCTCCACTTCACGGATAATCGGCATGAAGAGGTCCGTTTCAAAGTTGGTTTTAGCTCCTTGGATAACGGCCACCAAACGCTCCAAACCAGCGCCCGTATCAATGTTCTTGTGGGGCAGTTCCTTGTATTCGCTACGAGGCACAGCTGGGTCTGCGTTAAATTGTGATAAAACGATGTTCCAGATTTCGATGTATCGGTCGTTTTCGATATCTTCTGCAAGCAGGCGAATCCCGATGTTTTCTGGGTCAAAAGCTTCACCACGGTCAAAGAAGATCTCAGTATCGGGTCCAGAAGGCCCCGCACCGATTTCCCAGAAGTTGTCCTCGATTGGGACCAAGTGGCTTGGATCCACTCCTACTGCAATCCAGCGGTTGTAAGAATCCTTGTCATCTGGGTAATAGGTCATATAAAGTTTGTCTTTAGGGAAGTCAAACCACTCAGGACTGGTCAAGAGTTCAAAAGCCCAAGTGATGGCTTCATCACGGAAGTAGTCCCCGATTGAGAAGTTCCCTAGCATCTCAAACATGGTATGGTGGCGAGCCGTTTTTCCGACATTTTCAATGTCGTTGGTCCGGATCGCCTTTTGCGAGTTGGTAATCCGAGGATTTTCAGGAATGACAGTTCCATCGAAATATTTTTTAAGAGTCGCAACCCCTGAGTTGATCCACAAGAGAGTTGGGTCGTTGACTGGAACCAAGCTGACAGATGGTTCTACCGCGTGGCCTTTGCTGGCCCAGAAATCCAGCCATAGTTGGCGGACTTGTGCACTAGATAGTTGTTTCATGAGTTCTCCTTATTTTTGTTTAATTCGATCCGCTTTCCAGCATTTCTACATAGTCAATGGCGACACAGAGGGAAATGACCAGATCAGCGTATGCATCCTCAAGGACCGTGACGGTGTAAGTCGAGGTGAGGTGAAAGAGTTCTTTCCTAATCTCCGCAATGAGTTGGTCACGGTCATCCAATAGTTTGAAATCCAAATCCCAGATATTGCCCTCAATCCGAAGATTGAGGTTATCAAAGGTATACTTATCACGTAAGAAGGTCAACTTCTTGCGAATCACAAAACTTGAACCGTCCTGAAGCTGAATGGTAAAGCGTGGCAAGAAGGTCATCACTTCTTTACTGATGCTACTCACCTTCTGACCAGCTGCATCATAGAGGGTAAAAGTCTTGGGAATCTTCATAAAGGACCCTTCCACCTGATAAGCGATTTCTCCCCTGTCATCCTTGATAGCGAAGCGTTCGCCTCCAAAACGGAATTGTTGTTTCACGAGATAGGTTTTCATCTGCACCTCCAAAAGCAAAAGACAAGTCCACATCACGAAGGGCGAAAAACCGCGGTACCACCTTCATTCAATGAACTTGTCATTCTCTTATTCTTATGCAATTGTGACATCGAGTAGCATGACTCTCTCTCTCAGATGGCTCGCAGCACCGCCACTTCTCTGGACTAAGAGGACCGAAAATCAATTCTCAACCCCTCTATTATACTGTTTTTGAAAGCTTGCGTCAACTTAAAATCAGCCCCACTGTATCGTTGACAATGATGAACAATCCCATCGCATGGTTAAGTCTTCCCTTTATTTAGCCTTAACGAAGCAAGTCTAGCATTTCTTGATTCAGTCTTTCATAACAAGAAAAATAACCAACATCTATCTCAAACATATCCTGTAAAATGAACCGTTTCATTTTATCACTAAATATCCGTTTGTCAACTATTTTTTCAACTCACCAAAAAACGAACCAGTTTGACTGATTCGTTTTTTCTCTGATAGGTCTGAGGCTTTCAATGGAGATGGGAAGGAGCCAGAAGATAAGGCTGAGTCGCCTGGCCCTTCTAGGCTCATTGCCTTATCACCAGTTTTCACAGACGCTTACTTAGAGCTTGAACTTGAAGTGGAAGACTCTGATGTACTTGTACTTGAGCTTGCACTGGTGCTAGAAGATGCACTTGTTTTGGCGTATTGAGAAATAATGCTTTGGAAAGCTTCGTCTTTAACTTTTACATTGTACTTGGTCAAGGCTTCTCCGACGACTTTTGCTACATAGGTAGAGTCACTTTGTTTTGACTTAACGATAGCTTCCTTCAGGACATCCTTGTAATCTTCCCAGTTCTTAGACTTTTCAGTCTTCTTCACCAGCTTTACGATATAGTAGTTAGAAGCATAGGTACTGTAATCTACGACCGAAACGAGCTGAGACCCTACTTGACCGTCCTTAAGTGCAAAAATCGCTTTTTGGACGTCTGTTGGAACAGTTGTTGACGTTGAATCAAACTTAACAGTTCCTCCATTTTCTTTTGTCGTTTTGTCTGTGGAATTTTCCTTAGCCAACTGGGCAAAGTCATCCCCGTTTTGGGCTTTTTTCAAGACTTCGTTGGCCTTGTTTTGGTCCGTCATTTGGATGATTTGAGCTTCTACTTCTGGCGTGTAACTATCGTAAGCCGTCTTATATTGCTCATCGGTGATGTCTTTTTCAGCTGCAACCTTCACTGCATACTCTACCAGCTTGCTCGTCCGAATTTGCTGCTTGTAGGCTTCCTCTGTCATGCCGGCAGATGCCAAGGCTTGGCTAAAGGAATCCCCATAGTTTGCTTTTGATTCATCAAATGCCTTTTGGACATCATCATTGGTAACTTTGCTACCGTATTCTTCTTCCAACACATCCGAAATCAGCATTTGAAGCAAGACAGACTGAGCTTGGCTGTTGGTCTTAACCGTTTCGTAAAATTCACGGATGGTGATGCTTCCGCCCTTGTAGGTCACAATATCGTCTCCCTTCAAAGCTTTCGCTTCAAGGGCCTTATCTGTGTCTTTATTCGCACTCGAAATCGCTCCGTTGCTTGATGAACAAGCAGCTAGCGTCGTTGCAGCAACCAGTGTCACTGCCCCGAGAAGAAATTTTTTAGCTTTCATCAAAAGGTTCTCCTTTTTATTCATTAACTTTACCAGTATACCACAAATCCTTAAATTTTGCTTAAAACACTAGGCTTCCAATCGGACTTCCTCGACATTTTTTCTAAGTAGCAAAAGCCCATCACTTAAGGGCAACAAACTAGCCGTCAAGTCGGGATTGTCCAAGGTTGCATCAAACAAGCGCTGAAGCCCCCTATAGATCGTGCGCTGACCTCGTCGGACTTCCTGAATGTCCCGTGCTACATCTCCTCCTTGAAACACATCATCCAGCACAATGAGCCCTCCGACCTTGACTTTTTTCAAAATCTCAGGCAAAAAGACAATGTACTTGGACTTAGCAGAATCCATAAAGACAAAGTCATACTGATCATCTGGAAGGCTCGAAAGCAAGTCTCCGGCTTCTCCTTCTAGCAATTCAATCTGCTTTCGCTGGTCATACCGAGCTATATTCTCACGCGCGTAGCTCAGCATTTCTTCGTTCCGATCAATGGTCGTTATCCGAGCCTTGGGACTATTTTCTGCCATCAGCAGGGCTGAGTAGCCAATGGCTGTGCCCACTTCCAAGATTTGTCGTGGCTGAAGCGTCTGAAGTAAGACGCGAAAATAAGCCACTGTCTCATGTGGAATGATCGGAATATTCTGTCCACGCGCAAAGTCTTCTAGTTCTTTCAAAAATCCTGTATGTTGTGCTTGACGCTCCCGCATCAGCTCGACAATTTCTTCTTTCACAACTGGACGTCGCATGTTGTGATTTGCATTTTGACTATATGTTTTCACCATAGAGTTCATTATACCATAGCTCCTAGTAGAAACCAATGGACATCCCTTCGTAGCGATTCGGAGAGAGCCATCATGGGAGGCAGGGCCTTTTACTCTTGAGACAGCACTCAAAAAAGAGAGCGGCGTCGCTCTCCCTTAGACAGTTTGCTTTCTAATCCCTTCCCCGGAGACAAGGACTTAAAGATGAACGCCTTTTTCAATCAAGGCTTCTAACTCATTTAAGCGTTCCTCAAATACCTTGAAAGCATCATTGAGGTAATCTTCTTTGGTCATATCGACTCCTGCTTTTGCAATAACGGCAAGAGGATAATCTGAAGAACCTGCCTTTAAGTAATCCAGGTACTTTTCGATATCTTCTGGACTGCCATGGACGATTTTATGGGCCAGTGCAGATGCTGCCGCAAAACCTGTCGCATACTGGAAGACATAGAAATTATAATAAAAATGTGGAATCCGTGCCCATTCGTATTGGATCTCTGGGTTTTCTACCGCAGATAGGCCATAGTAGCGCTCATTCATCTCTGCATAAATCGTATTGAGAAGCTCTGCAGTAAGGACTTCCCCATCTTGATCGGCCTTGTGAATGGCTTGCTCAAACTCAGCAAACTGCGTTTGTCTAAAGACAGTCCCCTTAAAGCCATCTAAATAATGATTTAAAATGGCAAAGCGAGCTTTTTCATCAGTCACTTCTTGTAAGAGACGTTCCGTCAAGATATTTTCATTGGTCGTTGACGCGATCTCAGCTAAAAAGATCGAGTAGTGCCCGTACACATAAGGCTGGTTCTTCCGAGTATAGACAGAATGGATCGAGTGCCCCGTTTCATGGACTAGGGTAAAGAGGTTATCCAAGGTATCATCCCAGTTCAAAAGCATAAAGGCATTGGTGTCATAGGAACCCCCCAGAATAAGCGCCCGAACGTTTGCCTTCATTTTGCATCGCATCAATCCAGCGATCAGAAAAGGCTGCTTTCACATACGAACTGTACTCTTCCCCAAAAACAGACAGGGTTTCTGATGCTTTTTCCAGAGCTGCTTCATAAGTATAAGAAAGGTCCATCTCAGACAAAGGCGTATAGATATCATACATCTTCAAATCATCTAAGCCTAAAACCTTCTTGCGCAAGTCGACATAGCGTTGCAACAAGGGAAGGTGCTTGTTAACCGCTGAAACAAGGGTATCATAGACGGATTCTGGGATGAAGTTTTCAGCAAGGGCTGCTTCTCGAGCGCTAGAATAGTGGCGTAAGCGAGCATTCAAATTGTGGTATTTGGCATTGGTTTGCAGTGTTTTCGCATAGGTATGCTGAAACTGCTCATAGACTGCATAAAGGTTTTCGTAGGCTTCTCTGCGCAGTTCCCGGTCTTTAGACTCCATATAAGAGATAAAGGTTCCGTGGGTCAATGGTTTTAAATGACCCTGTTCATCTGCTACATCCTCAAAAGAGATGCTGGCATTGTCCAACACTGAGAAGGTCTCTGACGCAGCACCATAGATTTCAGAGGAAGCCGCTAAGACTTCTTCTACTTCTTGCGATAAGACATGGGCTTTTTTGGTCAACAGGGTATCCAATTGGTGGCGGTATTGTTGGAGAGCAGGCTCTGCCTCATAAAATTCTTCCAATTGTTCAGGTGTGATTTGCAGAAACTCTGGCTCATAATAAGCAAAAGCTTGAGAGAATTGGGAATAGGCTGTATTGGCCTTCGCTTGAAACTCCTGATACTTGGCCACTCGTGTATCTTGGTCATTTTTCATTGAGGCATAGACGTACAGCTTTTCAATCCGACGCATCAGGCTCAATTGTAATTCAGAGACTGTACGGAAGGTTTGAGCTGATTCGAGCAAGCGTCCTGCATAGTCTTTTCCAGTCTCAATCGTGGACAAAAGATCCTTGTATTCCTCTTCCCAAGCGGCGTCACTCGGATAAACGGTCGTTAAATCCCATTGGAATTTTTCTTCAATTTCCTGACGTTGTTTTGGCATAATCCATCTCTTTTCTTTTTAAATTGCTTCTATTATACCATCCTTCCCTTCGTCATGACAATCTCCATCTGCACCCTTTTTCCAAAAAATCGGTCCTAGGGGAGCCCCTTGAGTCCCTTGCTCTTCCCTCTTCTTCAGATCGAACTTCCTCCAGAACAATCTCTTCCTATCCATTCGTTTTCCAGACTGCCCTCTCCCTCCAAGGGGCGCTACTTCATTCGATAATATGCAGGAGAATACACGACTTGCTGTCGCTTATCCGTTTGTTCTTGGTAGTATCGGTCAAATGCTTGATAATAGTGGTTCAAATCCGTCGTAATTTGACAAAAATCCTGTCGCTTGACAGGAGTCAGTTGGGGATAAAAATCATCCCGTGAATAGGTCAATAGATTCTTTCCCTCTTGATAAGCTACGGCCTGCCGTTTCATCCATTTCGGATCACGGTGAAAGAGCTGGCAGGCCACATAGTGCTCGATGTCTGGATCCACTTTTGCCCTCAAGTGAGAAAGAGCTTGTCCTTGAAACGGAAAGCGAAAGATTGATAACAGATCTCCCTCCCCAAATGGGAAACATCTCTGCAGATACTGCACTTTCCCGTGCAAGTCTTCATGAATGAGGTATTTTAACCGGATTTCTTTCTGTTTTAGGTCTAATTCCCAATAGTGAAACCCACAATTCCAGCTAAAATATAAGAAGTGCTCTTGGAGCTTGGTAAGCCGGTCTTTCAGCCAGAGCTTCTCTCCCAATAACCATAAGACCCTTTGCCCATTGTTGTGATAACTTCTCGTCCGATCCTTAAGGCGCTGGATCGACAAGGAAGAACACTGAATCTCTAGTGCTAAGTTTGGAAAGACAAATAAATCCGCGATTTGCTGGATTTCTGGGAAGGCATATTCTATCTCGACTGCTTTCGTCTGTCTAAGCCAGCGGTATAAGCTGGCTTTCAATTCTAAATGCTGAGGGGATTCATTCTCCGAATAGGCCAAACAATCCTGTAAAGAGCGATGGGCAAAATGAGCTTGTAGGACCTCCCCTTTTTTAAAAATCAGCTGACCTCCACATCCCGGACAGGTATACCTTCCCCGTTTTAAGTTTGGGTCGGCTAGTAGATTGATTCGATTCCCGTGTGTATCAAGTGCTGTGAACATCCGCATACCTCCACTCTCTTTATTCGTAAAAGGGGGATAAAGGCAGCGAACGACTCTCAAAAGGGGTGAAGCAGCAAAAAGAGGCTGGGACAAAAGTCCTAGCCTCTCCATTGTTTTTGGATTGTCGAGCAAGACGCAGTGGTTGAGTGGGCTCTACTAGGCTGATTGCATCAGCCTTTACAGCCCTACTCAACTGTGCGGAGGTGGGACGACCAAATCGAATTCTAAGGAATTCCCGATTTCTGTCCCACTCTCAGATACATGATGTCATTCGCCTACTTCCATTTACGAGGTAAGCCATTCTGCTTATTCTCATTTTAAGAGTAGGAATACAGACAGGAAAGCATTAGGAATGAGAAATTTTAAAGAAGGGTAATCCCAATGCTGTGTCATCCTTGTCCGTGCTCTTTGTGTTAAACAGGTAAGACATGGTATACCAACCGGACAAGGATTGAGTATAGGGGTCGGTCACATATACCATCCCATTGTTGTAGCCTTTTAGCACAATCTCATGAGAACCTTGATTCACAAAGACATTTCTTTCTACACCAGCCAACACATAATCGCCTGACTTCAAGGCTGAAACAATGTGATTGTAACTAGATAAGTTCGTTGCTTTTAATCCCCAGGCATTTGCCGCTTTTACAATCCCTGGTGCGCGCGTCCCAGGAACAGTCCGATCGAAGTCGTTGGTGTTATGATATAACCAATCTGCAACTGCGGTTGGCATGATGGTTTTGCCAGTTAAAGAAGAAAATACCATACTAAGCGAAGTGGGAACACAGCCAGTATCACCCATTGTATAACGGCCGTAGTATTTGCTAATCCAGCGCGCATCTCTTTGGTTAAAGTAAGGCATGGGATACTTTTTTGGTTTGGCACTTTGTTGTGCTTGTTTCTTCACGAAGGCATTGGCAGTTGTGCCAGGAGCCTTGCTCCCTTTTTTAACCAAGGTGACTTCTACAGCTTCAACGCCCAAACTGAAGCCTTCCGTTCCTGCTGCTGATCCATTCTTGGTCCAACCCAACCAGCCCTTATTTTGACTATGCACACGATAATAGACATCGTAATCCTTACTAATATCACCGATTAAGGAAATCTTGACGGCTTCAACTTGCTTTCCTGATCCGCCAACCCCACTCGCCTGACCATCACGGACAAGGGGCACCCAGCCAACATTCTGTATGTGGGTCTGATAGGATACATGACCGAAATAATCCGAGTCCAAGCGGACCCCTAAAGCCTCAATTCGTCTATTCTTTCCGACGCTACCACTGACAGAACCATCCTTCACCTCTGTTTGCCAACCATTCTGCCCTACATAGGTGCGGTATGAAATACTGGCTACTTGTTGACCTTTTTTTATGAAACTACGACGGTTGTCTCCTTGAAAGCTGTCTTCTTTAGATACCAACTGAACTTCAATCGCTTCTAAGCGCAAGGACAAGCCTTCCGTTCCTGCATTCCCACCATTTTTAGCCCAACCTAGCCAGCCAACATTCTGAACATGTGTTCGATAATAGACGTCGTAATAGGTTGCTAATTCACCTGTCAGACGCATATTAAATGCTTCTAAACGTTTACTTTTTGCAACGGTGCCACTCATTTCACCTGTTTTAACTGTTGTTTGCCAACCAATATCTTGAACATGCGACTGGTAAATGATATCGCCAATAGCAGATAAGCCATCTTCTAGTTTGAAAACCAGCGCTTCAAGTCGCTTGCCTTTTCCAACTGTCCCGATGACTTGACTCGCATCAGAAAAGCCATTCCATCCAGTCCCTTGAACATGAGCATTGACCTTGATGTCTTTTGTATCTGCCTTTTTGTGTCCTTGGTCTCCTCCTCCTTCTTCCTCCGCAGAGGCTGTTGAGGTTGGTTGGACACCTGCTTCTGCTTGAGTGGAAGCTTCTGTTGTACTTCCATTAACTGAAGAAGCAACAGTCGAATCTATGGTATCCGAGGTCACTCCTACATTTGACGGTGTAACATCCTGTCTTGTGTCAGCCGATTGCTTCGATAACACGATACTGCCTGTCGTCGAATCCACACTCGTTTCACTGGTCTCCTCAGTTGAGCTATTCTGATTATCAACGATAGGAGAGGGGACTGCTTCATTCACTTGACGGTTTGTTTCTGGTATTTGAACATCAGATGCTGGGCTTAATGAAGTCCCATAAGCAGTCGTTGGTACTACTTCTTCAGCTAAAACACTCGGTGCTAGCAAAAGCCCTGTCAACGTGATACCAGCAACAACCCAATTTTTCTTTGACGGATATATCTTCCTTCTCATAAATCTACTCCAAACTATTACTACTACAACTATAAACTAATTTGATACCATTGTCTATATGCATCGCCCCTCTTTATCAAAAGAAATGAAAAAAATGAACCGTCCCCCATAAATTAGACTAAAAAATCTAACTTTTGGGGTGCAGTTCATTTTTGGGGATAGAAAACTTACTTCAAGTTCTTCGTTTATCCAATAATGGAACCATTCGGCACACTTGCATCCACTGTCAAGAGGGTTAAGTTTCCGTCGTGCTCTGCCGAGAGAATCATGCCTTGGCTGACATATTTTTTCATCATCTTGCGTGGTTTGAGGTTGGCCACGATTTGAACTTTCTTGCCGACCAATTCTTGTTCATTTGGATAGTATTTGGCAATTCCAGAGAGGATTTGACGGTCTTCACCGTCTCCAGCATCCAGGCGGAATTGAAGCAACTTATCAGAACCTTCTACTTTAGCAACTTCCTTGACTTCTGCGACACGGATTTCAACCTTGTCAAAGTCTTCAAACTTGATTTCATCCTTGTTGAGTTTCAGTTCCACTTCATAAGGATTCCATTCTTTTTCAACTGCTGGTTTATTGCCTTCCATTTGTTCCTTGATATAGGCAATTTCTTCTTCCATATCGAGACGTGGGAAGATAGGCGTTCCCTTAGCCACTACTGTGACTCCTACAGGGAAATCTGCTAGATGCAAGTTTTCAAGGCTGGTCGCTTCTGGGAGACCCAGTTGAGTCAAGACTGCACGACTGGTTTCCATCATAAAGGGCTCGATCAAGTGAGCTACGACACGAAGACTAGCTGCCAAGTGAGCCATGACTGCTGCCAATTGCTCCTTGTCACCCTCTTCTTTAGCGAGTACCCAAGGAGCGGTTTCGTCAATGTATTTGTTGGTCCGAGAGATGAGGGTCCAGACAGCTTCGAGGGCACGCGGGTAGTCAACTGCTTCCATGTAGGTATGGTAGTCAACGATAGATTGATCTGCTACTTGGGCTAGCGCAGTGTCAAACGCGGTCACCCCTTCTTCGTAAGCTGGAACTTGTCCATCAAAGTACTTGTTAATCATGGAAACCGTCCGGTTGAGGAGGTTTCCAAGGTCATTGGCCAACTCATAATTGATACGGCCCACATAGTCCTCAGGAGTGAAGGTTCCGTCCGAACCAACTGGAAGGCTGCGCATGAGGTAGTAACGAAGTGGATCAAGCCCATAGCGTTCGACCAGCATTTCTGGATAAACCACATTTCCTTTAGACTTGGACATCTTGCCATCTTTCATGACAAACCAGCCGTGAGCAATCAAGCGGTCTGGGAGTTTCATGTCCAACATCATGAGAAGGATGGGCCAGTAGATGGAGTGGAAGCGTAGGATGTCTTTTCCGACCATGTGGAAGACGGTTCCATTCCAGAATTTGTCGTAGTTAGCATGTCCTTCTTGACCATAACCAAGCGCAGTGGCATAGTTGAGAAGGGCATCAATCCACACATAGACTACGTGCTTCGGATTGGATGGGACAGGCACTCCCCAGGTAAAGGTCGTCCTAGAAACAGCCAAATCTTCCAAACCAGGCTCGATAAAGTTTTTTAGCATCTCATTGAGACGCCCTTCTGGGCTAATGAAGTCTGGATGGGATTTGAAAAATTCCACCAAGCGGTCTTGGTATTTGCTGAGGCGAAGGAAGTAAGATTCTTCAGACACCCATTCGACCTCATGGCCAGATGGCGCGATCCCGCCTGTCACATTTCCAGCTTCGTCACGGAAGACTTCTGCCAGCTGACTTTCTGTAAAGAATTCTTCATCTGATACGGAATACCAACCCGAGTACTCTCCCAGGTAGATATCATCTTGAGCCAGCAAGCGCTCAAAGACTTGCGCCACCACTTTTTCATGGTAGTCATCCGTTGTCCGGATAAAGTGATCATAGGAGATATCTAAAAGCTTCCAAAGTTCTTTAACCCCAACAGCCATGCCATCCACATAAGCTTGTGGCGTGATGCCTGCTTCTTCTGCCTTTTGTTGAATCTTTTGCCCGTGCTCATCAAGACCTGTCAGATAAAAAACATCGTATCCCATGAAGCGTTTGTAGCGCGCTAGGACATCGCAGGCGATAGTTGTATAGGCAGAACCGATATGGAGTTTTCCAGATGGATAGTAGATCGGCGTTGTAATATAAAAATTCTTTTCAGACATGTTTTTTCCTTTCCAGGCAAATGAAACCTGTTTGTTAACACTTTATTATACCAAAAAAGAGCCACTCCTGCACTCCTTTTTCGCTTGGCAAGAGGACTCTTATTCTTCTGGTTTATTGGGAATCACCTTAAATAAGTAGTAGGTGATAAAAATGGTGAGACCAAGTAGAGCGATCTTCACCCAGATGATGGGTGCAAAGTAAATGGAAATCCCCATCAACAGGTAAATTTGAAGAAGAATTTTCTTCTTTCTTCCTTTCGCAATGGCTTTTGTCTCTCGGTAGTCCGCCACATAAATCTGGTAGAGACGGCTATTGTACAGCCAGCTTTCAAAGCGTTTTGAACTGCGTGCAAAGCAAGCAATGGCTAATAATAAAAACGGGGTTGTCGGTAAGATCGGAAGCGGAATACCAATAATCCCTAGCAATAAAGACAAACAACCAATGATTAGATAAACCAGTCTCATCTTTTCTCCATTTTCTCTCTCATTTTCATATCACTTCAGACCAAAAATTGCTGATCCCACTCCCACTAAATAGCTCATCCGATGGTAGGCAACTACTTCTTTTAGAAGAAGGGTTCTCTCTCTTTGTCTTTCGTATTGATGCTATTATAGAATTTTCGACAGATATTTTCAAGCCCACAAATATCGGAAGTTCTTCCTTTTTGATATAATGGACACAGAAACTAAAAAAAGGATAGACTATGAAACTGATTTCCTGGAATATTGATTCCCTTAATGCTGCACTGACCAGTGATTCGGCACGTGCCAAACTCTCACAAGAAGTACTAGCCACTCTTCAATCTGAAGATGCAGATATTATCGCACTTCAAGAGACCAAACTATCTGCCACTGGCCCTAGTAAGAAGCACTTAGACATCCTAAGCCAACTCTTCCCAACATATGACCTCACTTGGCGATCTTCCGTCGAGCCAGCTCGCAAAGGCTATGCTGGAACCATGTTTCTCTATAAAAAAACATTGCAACCCAAGGTGACTTTTCCTGAAATCGGGGCTCCGTCGACCATGGATAGTGAAGGGCGCATCATTACCCTTGAATTTGATGACTTCTTTGTGACCCAGGTCTATACTCCGAATGCTGGAGATGGGCTCAAACGCTTGGAAGAACGCCAAATTTGGGATGTCAAATATGCAGACTACTTGGCAGAACTAGACCAGCAAAAGCCTGTTCTGGCAACAGGAGACTACAACGTAGCCCACAAGGAAATCGACTTGGCCAATCCAGCTAGCAACCGTCGTTCCCCAGGCTTTACCGATGAAGAGCGCGCTGGCTTTACTAACTTGCTAGCCAAAGGGTTCACTGATACCTTCCGCCACTTGCATGGGGACCTTCCAGATCAATATACTTGGTGGGCACAACGTAGCAAGACATCTAAAATCAATAACACAGGCTGGAGAATTGACTACTGGCTCACTTCTAACCGCATTGCGGACAAAGTGACTAAATCAGCTATGATTGACTCCGGTGCCCGTCAAGACCATACCCCCATCGTCTTAGAGATTGACTTCTAACAGACAAACAACAGGAACTCCCTTTTCTTTCTGAAGGACGTGAACGGTTTGAAATTTTTATTGGATTCGTTCTACTCATTTTAGCCATCTGCTTTTTCAAGAAGAAATTCGGGACTGTAAATATACAATCTATCCATTGGTTGATTGAATAGGTAACACTTATTCAATCAACAAAAATGGTGTATCGGACATCCTGAATAGGCGTCTCAAACACGCTATCAGCATAACAAATTACGCTCCCATACTACAGAAAAAACGAAGCAGTGATCCCCCTCACTGCTTTTTCTGATCTCTGTAGCTCTTGACGGAATCCATTTAGTTTCCAATTCAGCGAATCGTCAGCCCGTTACGCCGTAAATTGATATAAAAAAGCGCTTAGACATTAAGTCGCAAGCGCTTGAGATAGGCGGGACCGCCGAAGGTCGCCCGCATTTCTAGACCCACCTATAAAGGTGGCGCGTTGGAGGCGGATACTTTTCAACCTCTATCTCTCTTCGCATTCATCGTAACACTATTTTTATTTATTGTAAAGTCTCTTTCCTTCTTTCTTGAGCTTGTTAATTTTTTGCTTTTTGACTTTATGATAATCAATGACACTATCATCGACCTTTTAAACAATCTAAATAGGAAAGAAAAAACGTGCCCCTTGAGCACCAAAAAAGCCCCTTACACACGTCAGAAACGTTGATCTAAAGGGCTTTTCGTGTTGTTATTATTTTACAGCGTCTTTAAGAGCTTTACCAGCTTTGAATGCTGGAACTTTTGAAGCTGCAATAGTGATTTCTTCACCAGATTGTGGGTTACGACCTTTACGAGCTGCACGTTCGCGAACTTCGAAGTTTCCAAATCCGATTAATTGAACTTTTTCACCTTTTGAAAGATATTCAGAAACTGCTGCAAATACTGCTTCTACAGCTGCTGTTGAATCTTTTTTAGTCAATGAAGTTGCTTCTGCAACTTTTGCGATCAAATCTTGTTTATTAGCCATTGTGCTAAATCCTCCAATTTTTATTCTGGGGTGAGTGACTCACAACTTATATATTACCCCAAAAAGCGCATAAGGTCAAGTATTTCCCCACTTTCCTAGCTAGTAAATTTGCAAATAGCAGATGATTCTCCTCCAATAATGAACAAACGAATGCACCAATGCAAAAAACAACATACAGATGGCCCTATCACCCTGACCAGCTTGCGGACGATCCCTCGGAGAGGTCCGTTCAAAACCTGTCTAGATCACTTTATTTAGCTACTTTTCCGATAGAGATCAAAGATGATTTGGTCATTATATAAGTCAATGGTATTGGCTTTGACGTAAATCCCCAATTGATTTTCTATCTCGGGTAGCCGAATCGTAAGGGTCGCCTTTTCAGCATCAATGCTGACAAAATCGGGCAAATTGCCACCTTTCGCTAAGGCCTGTAAGACGGTCTCCTTGGGAACTTGGAAGGTCCCGACAGAGAAATCCTTGAGAGTTAACAAAACACTCCCATCTTCCAACTTACTAGGTTGAAAATAAATGTACAGAGGGTATTCGTTCCCTAAAAGGGTGATCTTCCCTTCTAACAGAATTTGTTGGTTATCCGCATACAATTTGTACTTGTCTAAACGATAAGACTTGAGCATGACCGCAATCGTGTCATTCAGTTGGGCACGATTGGTCGTCAGCGTCCCAATCTTTGCATCTTTTGAGGTATCCGAGGTTTGGAGTTGCTTCATATCTTCCCGCGGGGTCGATAAACGGCTATGAAGAACAAGTCCAAACGCAATGACAAAACTGAGAAGCGCAAAAAACAACCATTTCCAAATTTTCCCTCTTTTAAGTGAGGAACTTGACGGTCTACTGGACAGTTTGGGGTGTCCTGCCCGCATAAGGGGCCTATTTTTTGCTTTTCCACTGATCCTTGGTTTCATTCACTTTCTCCAATATCGCATCTTTCATGATTTCATATCCAGTATTATTAGGATGAAAACTGTCTTCCGAGTATAAGGCATCATTTGTAATGATGGTCTTGTCATTTCCGATTTGAGCCACGCCACTTTGTCCATTCACTCCTTTATAGAGCCGATCATTGATGGGAACAAAATACACATTCTCAAATTGCTTGACCGTATTTTCGGTTGTTTGATTCCAGCTGTCCACCACTGTTTGCATTTCCGTTAGCTCAGGGAAGTTCAGATAAAATGGATTGTAAATCCCAACAACATAGATAGGAAGCGTCGGATTTTCTGCACGCGCCAACCGAATGATTTCCTTGACATTCTGTGTATAGGTCTTGGCGGGTGTCGTAAAACTGCTGGCTGACAAATCTAAAAAATGATCCAAGACCACCTTTCGCACATCATTGCCACCCACTGTCAGGGTCAGGAGATCTGCGTCTTTTAAACTCTCTTTTATTTCACTTTTTTCCTGCATCCGCTTGAGGATTTGCGCACTGGTGTTTCCAGATACCCCATAATTGACACTAGTGACTTGAAATGCATTTTCATTGGTTAGACTTTGCGCTAAGAGTGGTACAAATCCTCCCTGATTGGTCGTATCTCCTACGCCTTGCGTGAGCGAATCGCCAATGGCCACATAGTGAAACTGGGAGAGTTCCTCGGTTGACTGGACTTTAGTCATGACTGGTTTAGCACTTGGCAGAAGGAGGTTCCACAACAAAATAAATGTTAAAAGGCTGGTAAAAAATACAACCAAGCCTTGAATAGTTTTTTTATGATTCATATCTCACCAAGATCGCCCAAGCGTCCTCCCCAGTATGGGTCTGTATGATCGAACTGGTCTCCAAAACCGAAATTGGTACCGGAACAAATGGCTGCAACTGCTCAGCCATCTCGTCTGCAAAATGACGAGATCCAGCATACGAAATCCCCAGTTCCTTGACCTTTTTGTGAGACAAACCTTCTGTGAAATTGTCCAACCATTTCTTAAAGGTCTTCTGTCCCCGTCCTTTGACAATCGGTACTAGAACATGATCTTGCATTTGCATAATCACGCGAATATTCAACAAGGAAGAGAGCAATCCAGTCACTCGGCCAATCCGTCCTCCCTTGACGAGATTTTCTAAAGTAGAGACACCGATATAGAGTTCAGAATGAGCCCGGACATCCTCAATCGCTGCTAGAATTTCTTCTTTACTAGCCCCTGCTTTTGCCATACGCGCAGCCTCTAGCACTTGAAACTTTGCGGCTTGGTCCGTAAAAGTGGAATCCACAACCGTCACATCTGCGCCGGAAAGATTTGCCCCTTGACGGGCTGCTTCCACAGTCCCAGAAAGAGAATGGGACATGTGGATGGCAATAATCTGACTCCCATCCTTGGCTAAGTCTGAGAAGATATCTGCAAAGACTCCGACAGGGGGTTGACTGGTTTTAGGGAGATTTTTCCCTTGTCGCATCAGCTCTAGGAATTGACCTTCTTCCAAATCGCTGTCAGAGTACACTTCTCCATCAATCATGACGGACAAAGGAATCACTGTGATTCCCAACTCTTGGGCGAGTTCCTTTTCCATTGTGTTACTTGAGTCTGTCACTATTTTTATACTCATAATTTCATTCCTATTCCAAGTTTCTATCCCTATTATTATATCAAAGAATGCTTGAAAAATAAAAGGATAGCAGTATTCTCCGCTGCTTCCTTTTACCAACAGGGCGGACCCGTTTTCTATCCTATTTTTCTAAAAGTGCTCTTGCTTGATTACGAGCAGCATCAGTCAGACGATCTCCCGCCAGCATTTTTGCGATTTCTTCCACTCGTTCCTCTGGTGTTAATAGACGAACGGTCGAAACTGTTGTTTGCGCATCTGATTTCTTTTCAATAAAGTATTGATAATCGGCGATAGCGATTGCTTGAGGGAGATGGGAAATCACCAAAACCTGCCCATGCTGGCCTAATTTATAAATTTTTGCCGCAATCGCTTGAGCTACACGGCCAGAAACTCCGGTATCGACTTCATCAAAGACGATGCTTGTTTTCGAATCCCGTCTGGCAAAGGCTGATTTGATGGCCAACATCAAGCGCGAAATTTCTCCACCAGAAGCTACTTTCACCAAGGGTTTTAGCTCTTCTCCCGGATTTGTCGCGATATAAAATTCGACTTGTTCATTCCCTTGAGAATTGAATTTAGCTTCCTGAAATTGAACCTGAAAACGAGCCTTTTCCATATATAGGTCTTTAAGCTCCTGTTGGATCTCATCCTCCAATTGATGGGCCAACTGATGGCGGGCTTGACTCAGTTCCTGAGCCGACTGGACCAATTCTTTCTGCAGGCGACGTAAGGTCCTCTCCAAGTCCGGAACCCCGCCACTTTGACCTGTCAGCAGGTCATATTCTACTGTACTATTTTGCCAGTAGGCTAGGACATCTTCTACAGAACCGCCATATTTTCGTGTCATCGAATGGATGACATCTAAGCGTCGTTCCACTTCCATCAGCTGATTGCCATCAAACTCCATCTCCTCGATCATGTCTTCCAGTTGCTTGCTGACTTCTTCCAGGTTGTAATAGAGGTCGCTGATCATTCCCGCCACTTCTTTGTAGCGTTCATCGTACTCTTCAATCGATGTGAGTTCATTCATCGCTAAACGGATATGATGAATACTGGAGACCTCTTCATTATCGAGTAAAATCGTGGCGTTTGTGAGACTATCTGCAATCTGCTTATGATTCAACAACTTTTGTCGTTCTTGCTGCAGGGATTGTTCTTCACCGGGTTGGAGGTTGGCTGCCTCGATTTCAGCGATTTGAAAAGCCAACATATCAATCCGTGCCTTGTTTTCTAACTCATGCTTTTGCTGGTGAATAACTTGTTTTCGGATCTGGCGATACTCTTCGAAAAGTTCTTGGTAGCGCGCTTTCAATTCCTTAAAATCAGCCTTTCCAAAACTATCTAACAGCCGAATATGATGGGGACTCCGCATCAGTTCTTCCTGATCATGCTGACCATGAATATCCACTAGGAAACTCCCAATTTGTCGTAGGAGGGACAAATTGACCAACTGACCATTAACCCGGCTGACAGACCGCCCATTGACCAGCACTTCCCGGCGAATCACCAGTTCATCTTCTCCTTCGATCCCTTGCTCTTTTAAGAGCTGGTGCAAAGCTTCTTCTTTCTCAATCGAAAAGAGACCTTCTACCTCCGCCTTCTCCGTCCCGTGTCGGATGACGTCCGTCGTTGCTCTAGCTCCTAGCAGGAGATTCATGGCATCAATAATAATGGATTTCCCCGCCCCAGTCTCACCAGTCAAAACAGTCATCCCATTTTCAAAAGACAGGCGGACAGACTCAATGATTGCAAAATTTTTAATCGAAATTTCTAATAACATTTCCTACCACGTTTGAATTGTCTGAATGATTTGTGGGACATAACCCGGATCCCGAGTTACAACCAAGATACTGTCATCATCTGAAATAACGGAAAAAAGGAAGGGATCGAAGTGCTCTAAAATCTGCTTTTTCAAAACAAAAGTCGTTCCTGGAACGGCATCAATGTGAATCATATTGTTCAAAGAGCGTACATCCCGTACAGTTGAAGCTTTGATTTTATTCTTATTTGACTTTGGCAAACTATAGCAGTACCCCTTTCCGACAGGGACCTTTACAATTCCAAGTTCCTTGACGTCCCGTGAAACGGTCGCCTGTGTCGCCTCGACTCCAGCTTCTTTCAAGCGCTCCACAATTTCGTCTTGTGTATCAATTTGATACCGTACTACAATATCTTTAATCAAAGCTAAACGTTGTCTTTTATGCATTTTTCCTAAACTCCTTATGAGCGCAGGCTACAACCTCCGCTATCTCTATCTTTTTAGCATTTTCTTTCACAGGGCCTTTTTTAAGATAAAGCAAAAATTCGATATTGCCATGACCGCCTTGGATCGGTGAAAAATCCAATCCCTGTGGTGAAAATCCATCTTCTTCCGCTATTTGAAGAACCTTTTCCAATACTTGACAGTGGATTTGGGGATCTTTTACGATCCCATTTTTCCCAATTTGCTCTCGTCCTGCCTCAAATTGTGGCTTCACCAAGGCGACAACTTCCCCGTCCTCGGCCAAAATGGTAGACAGAGCAGGAAAAATCAAACTCAAGGAAATAAAACTGACGTCTATGGATGCAAATTGGGGACGTCCTTGGTTAAAGTCTTCGATATTCGCATAGCGGAAATTATATTGCTCCATACTCACAACCTGAGGATTTTGCCGCAATTTCCAGACCAATTGGTTGGTCCCGACGTCTACTGCATAGACTCGCGCAGCTCCAGACTGAAGCATCAGGTCCGTAAATCCTCCCGTTGATGCCCCAATATCCAGGGTCACTAAATCCTCAACAGAAATTTGAAAAACATCTAAGGCTTTTTCAAGCTTCAAACCGCCTCTGCTGACATATTTCAGTTTTTCCCCTTTCAACCGTAGCTCTATTCCCTCGTCGATTTTTTCACCGGGTTTATCCAAGCGTTCGCCATTGATTGCTTTAACGACCAAGCCTGCCATCACCCCACGTTTGGCTTGCTCCCGCGTTTCAAAAAGCCCCTGTCTCAGCGCTAATATATCTACTCTTTCTTTAGACATTTTTTATCCGCATACTTTCTATCAAAGCCACCAGATCCCTCAGGTCACAGGCTTCTTCCTGCTCTATTTGTTCTAGTTCTACCAGTGCTTGCTGCAAACATTCCTCCAAAAAGACTCGAGCGCCTTCTAGCCCCATCAGGGAGGGGTAGGTCGCTTTATGGGCATCCTGATCCTTATTCGGCGTCTTCCCAATCTCCTCGAAACTCGCTGTGACATCCAAGATATCATCTCTGACTTGGAATGCTAAGCCAGTCAGTTTACCGATATTTCGGAAACGCTCGATGATTTCTGGTGAAAGCTCCAACACAATCGCTGCTGCAACAAATGGAAAGGTGAAAAGAGTCCCCGTTTTATGAGCATGAATCTGCTGCAACTCACCCAGGGTCAGGGAGCGTCCCTCTCCCATCATGTCCAAGGTTTGCCCTGCAACCATTCCAAAGGTTCCAGATGCTTGAGAAAGCTCTCTGATGAGCTGTAAAAGAATGGGAGCTGGCAAGTCAATCTGGGATAAAAAGCCAAAGGGATCTAAAAATAAGCTGTCTCCAGCTAAAATGGCAACAGCCTCTCCATAAACCTTATGATTGGTCAGTTGACCACGGCGATAATCGTCGTTATCCATCGCTGGTAAATCATCGTGGATCAAACTAGCTGTATGAATCATCTCTACAGTTGCTGCGACCTGGTAATGGGCCGTGGATAAAGGAATCCCAAAAGCCTCCACTAGGTTGAGAAAGATCATCGGGCGAATCCGTTTTCCACCGGCCTTTAGAGAATACAAGATTGCTTGATTCAACTGGTCCGCCACCAAGGGTTGGTAATAGGCAGCGAGGGTGTCTTCTAGGAGCCTTTTCTTTTCTACCTTACTCGTTCTCATCTTGTTCTACTTCACTTTGATCTTCTTGCACGATTTTGACCAAGGTCTTTTCGGCATCATTTAGGGTCTTTTGGAGTTTTTTTGACAAGGTCATCCCTTCTTGAAAGGCCTTAAGGGCATCTTCCAAGGCAATGTCCCCTTGTTCCAATTGGGTCACGATAGTTTCTAATTCACTCAAATTTTCTTCAAATGTTTTTTTCTTTGCGGGCATGTTTTACCTCCACTTCTACTTGTCCATCTTGCAGTTGGATGCTCCATTCTTCCCCTTCCTTAACTTGATCGACAGAACGAAGAAGAACATTGTTTTTCGATACAATCGCAAAGCCTCTAGCTAGTATTTTTTTCGTATCGAGTAGTTCCAGGGACTGTGAGATTTGTTCAAATCTCGCTGTTTTCCGATCCAGAATCTGAGTCATACTGGACTGGATCATTCTTTTCTCGCGCACAAGTCTCTCCCTTAGGCCTTCGATACGGGCCTTTGGGGACTGATTTTTTAACCGCTCGAGAATCCAACGAAACTGCTGGCGTTGCTCATCATAAAGACGGGTCATTTGGACCTGGAGATCATTCGACAAGCGATCGAGCTTTAGAAGATAAGAATCATAGAGTCGTTCTGGCTGGCGAAAGACAACAGATTGTTGCACCACGTCGATGCGCTTGCGCTGTTTCTGAATATAGGCAGCTAAGGCTTGAGACATGCGATTGTCTGACTGTTGGAGGTAGGTAAGAAGGTCCAGCTTCGTCACCGGAGTTGCCAATTCTGCAGCAGCCGTCGGAGTCGCTGCCCGGTAGTCTGCTACATAGTCTGAAAGGGTCGTATCTGTCTCGTGACCTACACTAGAGATGACAGGGATCCGAGATTCAAAAATCGCACGGACAACGATCTCTTCATTAAAAGCCCATAAATCCTCTATGGAACCGCCCCCACGGCCAACGATCAATACATCGATTTCACCGCGTTGATTGGCTTTCTGAATATTGCTCGCAATCGCTTCTGCCGCTCCATCTCCCTGTACCTTAGTCGGATAAAGAAGTATTTCAGCATTGGGATAGCGCCGATTGACAGTTGTAATAATATCTTGGATAACCGCGCCACTTGGACTCGTCACCACACCGATCCGCTTGCTAAAGCGGGGAAGCGTCTGCTTCAAGTCAGCCCGAAACAACCCTTCTTTTGTCAAGGCTTGTCTCAATTGCTCGAACTTGAGCGCTAAAGCCCCCAGTCCATCCGGCTCGATCTTTTCGATAATAATAGAATAAGATCCATTTGGTTCATAGAGTTGCACTCGTCCAACCACATTGACCTTCATCCCCTCTTCTAGGTCAAACCCCAACTTCTGATAGACCCCGGACCAGACAGTTGCCTGAATGACGGACTGCTCATCCTTGAGGGAAAAATATTGATGAGTTGGTCTTCTTCTGAAGTTAGAAACTTGTCCGGTCAAATAGACCCGCTCCAAATAAGGGTCCCGGTCAAATTTTAACTTTAAATATTTTGTCAACTGACTGACTGATAAATATTCAACCACACGGGCTCCTTTTCCTTATTTTTATTAATTATTATAGCAAAAAAGACAAAAAACCCATCTCGAAGGACTAGATTAGGGTAAAAAAACACCCAATGTTTTTCAAAAACAGAGGGTATAAGCGATTCATCCTAAACTTCTTGATGCGATACAGCCTATTTGATTCTGAGAGGGTCGGAAAAGTCTTCTCCCTCACAGACCCTCCTCATAAAGGATGGAATCTGCCTCGTAAGCTGACTAGGCAAGACGACATAGGCTTCTTTTTTCAATCCGTCTGCAATCGCTGAATGCACATAAGTGGCAGCTGTGACACATTGATAGAGCGAAACTTGTTTAAATTGCGCTGTAAAACCTGCAATCATCCCAGCCAAGGTATCCCCCATGCCACCTGTAGCCTGATGGGGACCGCCGACTTGTAACTGATAATGATCAGACCGACCTTTTTCCCATATGCGCGTGTGGGGTCTCTTCTCTACAAGGATGGCTCCTAAAGGCAAGCGCTCTATAGCCGTCTGGACTTTTTCTTTGGACTGTTGCTCCACTTCTAAACCGAGCAAGTCCTCCAGTTCCTTTTGGTGGGGGGTAAAAATCAAGCGACAATCTGGAAAAGGAATAGAGCCTTGAGCGATCAGACGGATAGCCCCGCCATCTAGGATGAGAATCTGCTCTTTTTGGATCTGCTGACAGACTAGACCTAATAATGTCATCCCCAAATCGTTTGTGGACAAGCCCGGACCAATAACCACCGTCCTAGCTTTTTGAAGCTCTTGTATCAAACTTGGTTGATCCTCTAGGTCAATGGCCATCGCTTCAGGGATCCGTGCATGGAGGGGGAGGATATTTTCACGATCTGTTGCCACAGTCACGAGACCTGCTCCACTGTAAAGAGCTGCCTGGGCCGCCATGAGGATGGCCCCACCGTATGGGTAAGTCCCCCCTATGAGTAAGACGCGACCAAAATCCCCCTTGTGGCTGTTAAATGGTCGCTCTTGAATCACTTCTCCTAGTAAAGACATGAGATTCCTCCTCTCAACCCTTTTTAGCTTAGGCAGGTTCTTCTGTGCAAGGCTTTTGAATAAAATGTGCCAAGCTTCCGCTACCCTTGAGCTATCCCAGGCCTCAAGCTTGCTGAGTTCGTAATGCTGCCTGGTAGGTCTGCTCCATCAACATGGTAATGGTCATCGGTCCGACCCCTCCTGGTACCGGAGTGAGGTAGCCAGCTCGCTCTTTGACAGCTTGAAAATCAACATCCCCGACTAATTTGCCATCTTGACCGCGGTTCACCCCGACATCGATGACGACAGCACCTTCCTTCACAAAGTCAGCCGTTACAAACTGACTCTGTCCAATCGCTACCACCAAGATATCCGCCTTTCTGGCAACGGATGCCAGATTTTCTGTCCGAGAGTGGGTCAAGGTCACCGTCGCATCCTCTTCTAATAGAAGCTGAGCCATTGGTTTTCCAACGATATTGGATCGGCCTATGACGACAGCATTTTTTCCAGCAATGGGAATATTATACTCTGATAAAAGCTCCATAATCCCTGCTGGTGTACATGGGACCATCACTCGTTGGCCAGACCAAAGATAGCCCATATTGGTAGGGTGAAAGCTATCGACATCTTTTTCCGGGCGAATCGCATGCAAAATCCGTCGTTCATCAATGTGGTCCGGTAAGGGTAACTGAACCAAGATTCCATGAAATTGGTCGTTTTGATTGTAGCTTTCGATGAGTTCCAAAATGACCGCTTCGCTGACAGTTTCTTCTAAGCGAATAGTTTCGCTGTGAATCCCCACTAAATTCGCTGCACGCTCTTTGTTACGCACGTAAACTTGACTGGCAGGATTTTCTCCTACAAGGATGACGACTAGACCTGGGACACAGCCTGTCTCAGCTTTCATCTGCGCAATTTGTTCCTTCAATTGAGTTTGCTTTTTTTGTGACAAGTGCTTGCCATCCATTAAAACAACCATTCTACTCTCTTTTCTTTCTGTGATATACAGTATTATAACAGAATTTTCACATCGGTACGGTTAGTTTTCCTTTAGGCCCCCTTATAGAAAGAAACTATACGAAAAAGAGGAGACTCTTTTTACAAGACTTTTGATAAAAAGTCCTTTGTTCGCTCCTCTTTTGTTTCTTCAAAGACTTGCTGAGGTGTCCCTGTCTCGACGACAAGTCCCCCATCCATAAAAATAACCCGATCTGCTACTTCACGCGCAAATCCCATCTCGTGTGTGACGATCACCATCGTCATCCCTGTCTTAGCCAAATCCTGCATTACTGTTAAAACTTCGCCAACCATTTCGGGATCCAGGGCAGAGGTTGGTTCATCAAATAGCAGGACATCTGGATCCATAGCCAAGCCTCGGGCAATGGCAATCCGCTGTTGCTGTCCACCAGAGAGACGCTGCGGATACGCCGTGGCCTTATCCGGCAAACCGACACGCTCTAAGAGCCCCATGGCCTTGACCTCTGCATCAGCGTTTGACAGACCTTTGGTCTTCACTGGTGACAAGGTAATATTCTCTAGAACCGTCATATTGGGAAAGAGGTTAAACTGCTGGAAGACCATGCCCATCTTTTCACGCATCTTAAAGATATCATTAGACTTATCCGTAATGTCCGTTCCTTCAAAGGAAATCACGCCCTTTGTCGGTGTCTCTAAGAGGTTCATGGAGCGCAACAAGGTGGATTTTCCTGAACCAGATGGTCCAATAATCACCACAACCTCTCCAGGAAAGATCTCCAAGTCAATCCCTTTTAAGACCTCATTATTCCCGAAATATTTGTGTAAATTCTTAATCGAAATGATTGCATCCGTCATTAGGCCGTTTCTCCTTTATTATATTTTTTCTCGAGCTGCTTGAGAATAGCAGAAAGTACCGTCGTCAATATCAAATAATAGAAAGCTCCTAGCAAGTAAGGGCCTAACGGCGTATAAGTCGCAGCCTGGACCGTCTGAACACCCTTCCATAGCTCCATGACCCCTATCGTAGAGAGCAAGGAACTATCTTTGATAATTGTAATGAATTCATTTCCAAGGGCTGGTAAAATATTCCGGAAGGCTTGAGGAAGGACAACATAGCGCATGGCCTTCCCAGGTCGAATACCAAGAGAATACGCGGCCTCTAGTTGCCCTTTAGGGACAGCATTAATCCCACCACGAACCACTTCAGAAACATAGGCTCCTGAGTTTAAGGCAATCACAATGACCCCCGCAATCAGACGTCCCGTATCAAGCTGAATCCCAAAGACGTTGAGAACAGGTGCCCCTGGAATATCAATCAAGAGATAGGAGAGGGAAATCTGGACAATCATCGGCGTACCACGAAAAATCCATACATATAGATTAACCAGCCAAACCAAAGGTCGGAACTTCGAGCGCTGCATGAGGGCTACCAACAAGCCAATAATCGATCCGAAAAATACAACCACTGCTGAAATGAAGACGGTGATTAGAGCTCCAGTATTAAAATAGGGGAGGTATTCTGAGATAAAGGAAAAATTATCATTAAAAAACTGTATCATGTCACTAAAATAAGGAAATGGGAGGATTTCCTGTCCTTTCTTTTGTTCTCTTTTATTCTAGCAAAAAAAGTATAATAATACAAGAATAAATGCTATTTTTTCTTTTTATGCACAAAAAGACAGCCTATCAGCTGTCTTTCTTATCGATAAAATGTTCAATAATTAATACAATAATTCGTAAATTTCCATCGCAATCAAATCAATACTATCAAATGTATAGGTTTCTCGTGCAGCAACATCACGCAAGGTAAATACTGCTCCGTTTTCTTCATCAAAACTATATGAGACTTCTGCTACAACAACGCCTTCGCGTTCAAAATTGCGCTTTAACGTTCCACCATCTGAAGCCATGGCTTCCAATCGATTAATAATTCTCACCAAATGTGATTCCATGTCATTTCTCCTATTTCTATATATCATATCTATATAACTAAGAATATTTTACCATAAAATGAAGAGAATCAGCAAGGAGAACCTTTAAAATCGATGATTTTTACCGATTTGGATGCTTTGAAAGCAGGGGGACTTCCTTCACTTTATCCTTGCTGGACCATCTATCTGACTCCTATTACAAGATCGTTCAATTTCTCAATGCAATCGTGGATCGTCTCCCCAGGTAACTTTCCCACTTGGTCGTCACAGAGAATACCTTTCCCATAAACCATATTTTCACCCAGCCGGCCTTTTATTCCCGCTGGAGCCTGAATCTTAACGCTGCTAAAAACTCCACCAGGTCTAGTATTTTCAAGTGCATCCCCTTCAAAAAAATAGGGAAAAGACTGAAAATACCTTTCCTCGTAGTGGCCAGCAATAACTTAGACCACCTTCCTCACTATTTCGCAGCCAAAGAGATCGCGGTCGCGGCCTTAGGTCAACGTAATAGCCATGTGAAATAGCAAAGGCTTGGTAGACTTTATTGCTCTTATTGTCATGGCTAATGGCCCAGTAGACCATCCAATAAGAGCAAAATAATCAGCATAAGAATGAAAAATCAGTGCAAAGTTCGTTTCCTCTCCCTACATTTTAATGATTTCTACTATTATTTATTTTTTAAGATAGCTTGTCGCTACCTGTTCTGCAAAATGGTCTATGGGGCTGACAAAAAGAGGGAGACCACATCTCATTTCTCTTTTTTGGCACTCTTTGCATTTGAGTGCTAATCCTTGATACTTTTTATTTGCTTTTTCAATAAATCTTGCTATAATGAAATTATATTTGACCTTTATTGACTATTTACCAAGGTCTTCCCTGAAAGGAGAATGTCTATGCTATGTCAAAACTGTCAGATCAACGATGCGACTATCCATCTCTATACCAATTTAAATGGAAAGCAAAAACAAGTTGATCTCTGTCACAACTGCTATCAAATTATGAAGACGGATCCGACGAACCCTATCATCCAAGGATTGGGAGATATCAATCCTAACAGCATGGATCCCTTCAGTGAATTTTTCAACAACATTGGAGGATTGACTGGGAATTCTCCTGTTAATAATTCTCGCTCTCGTGGGGAACAGACTCCTCCGACTCAGGCGGGACGTGGCCAAATCCCTCCACAAGAACCACCCCAAAATCGGAAACAGGGCTTGTTGGATGAGTATGGCGTGGATATTACCGAAATCGCCCGCAATGGGGATATCGATCCTGTCATTGGAAGAGACGATGAAATCAAACGGGTCATCGAAATTCTCAATCGTCGAACCAAGAATAACCCTGTCTTGATTGGGGAACCTGGGGTCGGTAAAACAGCCGTTGTCGAAGGCCTTGCCCAAAAGATTGTCGATGGAGATGTTCCTCAAAAACTTCAAAATCGCCGTGTCATCCGTTTGGATGTGGTGAGCCTCGTCCAAGGAACTGGTATCCGCGGGCAATTTGAAGAGCGGATGCAAAAGCTCATGGAAGAAATCCGTTCTCAGAAGGAAATTATTCTCTTTATTGATGAAATCCATGAGATTGTAGGGGCTGGATCAGCCGGTGATGGAAATATGGATGCCGGTAATATTTTAAAACCTGCCCTCGCTCGCGGAGAGTTGCAATTAGTGGGTGCCACTACCTTGAACGAATACCGGATCATTGAAAAAGACGCGGCCCTCGAACGCCGGATGCAACCCGTTCTCGTAGATGAACCCACGGTGGAAGAGACCATTACCATCCTAAAAGGAATCCAATCCAAATATCAAGACTACCACCATGTCAAGTACACGGATGAAGCGATAGAGGCCGCAGCGACGCTTTCCAATCGTTATATCCAAGATCGCTTCTTACCGGATAAGGCCATCGATCTCCTGGATGAAGCGGGTTCGCGAATGAACTTGACCTTAAATTTTGTCGATCCAAAAGAGATTGATCAACGACTGATCGAAGCGGAAAATAAAAAGGCCCAGGCTACACGAGATGAAGACTACGAAAAGGCTGCCTACTACCGTGATCAGATTACGAAATATAAGGAACTACAGAAAACATCGATCAGCGATGAAGATCTACCGGTCATTACCGCGAAGGAAATTGAAGCCATTGTCGAGCAAAAGACCAATATCCCAGTTGGGGAACTCAAAGAAAAGGAACAGACACAATTGGTTCATCTGGCAGATGACCTCAAAGCCCATGTCATAGGACAAGATGCTGCTGTCGAAAAGATTGCCAAAGCCATTCGACGCAACCGGGTCGGTCTGGGTGCTCCAAACCGTCCGATTGGAAGTTTCCTCTTTGTCGGTCCAACCGGTGTCGGAAAGACTGAGCTGTCCAAACAGCTGGCCATCGAACTCTTTGGTTCTGCAGATAGCATGATCCGCTTTGACATGAGTGAATACATGGAAAAACACAGTGTCGCAAAACTTGTCGGTGCCCCTCCAGGTTATGTCGGCTACGATGAAGCGGGCCAGTTAACCGAACAAGTCCGTCGCAATCCTTATTCTCTCATCTTGTTGGATGAAGTAGAAAAGGCCCATCCTGATGTGATGCACATGTTCTTACAGGTTTTGGATGATGGCCGCATGACAGACGGTCAAGGTCGAACAGTTTCTTTCAAAGATACCATCATCATCATGACCTCCAATGCTGGAACAGGGAAGGTCGAAGCCTCCGTTGGGTTTGGTGCTAGCCGGGAAGGTCGGACCCACTCTGTCCTAGGTCAACTCGGTGATTTCTTTAGCCCTGAGTTTATGAATCGCTTTGATGGGATTATCGAGTTCCAAGCACTAGGGAAAGAAGACTTACTCAAAATCGTCAACCTCATGTTGGACGATGTCAACCACCGTCTGGCAACCAATGGGATCCACATTCATGTGACAGATAAAGTAAAAGAAAAATTGGTGGATCTTGGATATGATCCGAAAATGGGAGCTCGTCCGCTTCGCAGAACGATTCAAGACTACATCGAAGATGCTATTACCGACTATTATTTGATCCACCCACACGAAAAGAACCTACGAATTGGCTTGACCTCCAACGGAAAGATCACCGTCAAATCAGCCACTTCTCATTAACATATGGGAAGGCTCCTGATCCCTACTATCTTCACGATGGTGGGGATTTTTTCTATGCAATTTTTTTGTCCATATTTTTCACATCAATTTAGACGCATCTCTGTCCAGTCGGAGACTAGACTCTCTGTCAGTCCTCATTTGGCATTCTTTCTTAACATTTCGATCCTTAACTAAAAAACACCCAAAGGCGATTGATTTCTCAAACCTTTTGGGTGTTGCTGTGATTGAAGGCTTTAAAAACTACAGAAAGGAAATCTTTTACTGCTTGTCTTCTTCTCCATCACTCTCTTTTTCCTTATCCGAACTATTGACTGCAGACTTAAACTCAGATAGCATCTTTCCAATAGACTGGCCCAACTCTGGCAAACGCTTCGGACCAAAAATCAGCAAGGCTCCTAGGATAATAATGATGAAGCCTGGTGCTCCGATATCCCGTAAAATTCCCATTATTTTCTCCTTTTTCTTTTATAGACAAATCTGCTCAAGAAAATACTCACTTCATAGAGCAGAATCAGCGGTACGGTCATGGCCAAATCACTGATAAAATCAGCAGGCGTCAACACAACAGCTAGAACCAATAACACAAAGTAGGCATACCTGCGGTAGTGGATCAACCAAGACGGATTCAATAAGCCAATCCTTGTTAAAAATGCGACGATAACGGGCAACTCAAAGAGTATCCCCATTGGAAGGGTCGTATGCAGCAAGAAGAGGAGGTAGTTTTGAGCAGTTAATTGCGTTTCAAACAGCCCATCTCCTAGACTGAGGAGGACCTGTAGAATGGCCGGACTGACAAAGTAAAAGCCAAAAAGCAAGCCCAAAACAAAGCAGATAAAACTGGCAGGGATGTAGAGCAGAGCAGCCTTCACTTCCCCCTGTCTCAAAGCTGGCTTGACAAACTGCCATATCTGAAAAAAGCTAAAAGGCAAGGTCAGGGACACTGCCATGATGCTGGCTAAATTCACATACACCCAAAGAATATCATTCGGTCCCAGCACCAGTAATTTCTGCTCAAAACCAGCCGTCAAAAAGCTGTATAAATCCCCTGCGAAAACAAAACTTCCACAAAATACCAGTAAAAAACAGAGCAAAACCGCCATGAATCGTTTCCGAAACTCTAGTAAATGCTCAACGATCGTCAACTCCTTATCCTTTTTCATGATGTCGCACCATGACTAAGGCAATCACCAGAATGAAAAGCCCTTGCGCTCCCAAAACCTCTAGACTCGGGTAGATGCCCGCCCAATCAATCGTTGGAAATCCATCAACTAAATGACTGGGGACTATATTGGTCAGCTGGAGGGCATGGATGCTAACTCCCAGCATTTTAAAGGCCAAGGCATAAATCAGCCAGGTTAAGACGAAAAAGATTTTATGAGGCTTGAAATAGTGACTGGCCTTGGTCATGACCAGCGCAATAATGACTAAGATCAGGATAGCTAGTAAAATCCCCGATAAGAAATCTTGCATGGTAATGCGAGGAATGATTCCAACATAAAAGAGGATGGTTTCCGCTCCTTCACGGAACACGGCTAAGAAACTAAGGGCAAACATGGAGACAAAACTTCCCGTCGCCGTCACAGCCTTCATTTGCCGATCCATAAAGTCATTCCACTGTTTGATGGAGGTCTTGCTATGTAGCCAAATCCCAATCAAAATCATCATCAAGACTGCAAAGATTCCGACTGCTCCTTCTATAATCTCCCGGTTAGAAGCTGAGGTTACAGCTGGAAAGACCAGTTGCAAGACGACTGCGATGACCGCACTCGCTAAAATACCGACAAAAGCGCCACCGTAAACCCACTTCAGTCCCTTTTTCAGTTTGGCTGCTTTGAGTGTCGTCACGAGAGCCATGACGATGAGAAGAGCTTCGACGCCTTCTCGTAGAAGGATCAACATAGCATCAAAAGCATTGTAATTAGCACTGGTATCAATGGCTGATAAGTCTGTAATCAAACTTTCCAGTTTATCTTGGTATTCTTTTTCTGCTCCCTTTACCATAATCACAGGACTGTCACTTTCGACCCGTGTATAGAGGCTCGGATTGGTCGTGCTAACAGCTCCCTCGATCGTCGGCCAAATGGTGATAAATTCCTTCATATTGGCAGAAGCTTTCTTGTTCTCACCAGATTGAAACTGACTCAGTGCTTCTTTAAGGAGTTTAATCCCATCTTGCAAGGTCGAGTCAGTAGAAGCTTCTTCCACCTTTGTCCCCTTAACAAAGTTATCAATGGCTGTTTTTAAATCATCAAAAGAGGTCTGAATGGCTTCAAAATCTGTAGGCTCTGTCTCAATCGCACTTCGAAGGAAAGAAATCGCAGTCTCAACCTTCCCATAATGTCCTGTACTACTATCCCGGACGACACCTTCGTTGATCGTCCAGGTAGAGTTCATCTTTTTATAGGCTTCTTTGGTTTGCTCCAAATTCTTCGCTGTTATAGCTGACTGCAAGTCTGCAAACTTTGGCTCCAAGCGGCTAACCAACTTGGACTTTTCAGCATCCAAGTCCACGGGGTTTTGCTCTTTTTCAAAGGCCAAAATCGCCGCTGAAACCTGAGTCAACTTGCTCTCGGTCACTTCTCCCTCTATTTCCAAGGCCTGACTCACTTTTTTTCCTGCTTCAGAGTCATGATTGGTCTTGCTAGCAAAGTCTGCCTGTAGCTCTTCTACTAACTCCTTGGCTTTTGCTTGGTCCCCAGCCTTTACAGCCGTCGTCGCATCCGTAATCTTAATAAAGAGCTCGCTATAGGATTCCGCAGCAGAGACGGGTGTCCCCAAAAAAATCAAGAAGAGACTCAGTACCCACAAGATTCTACTCAAATAAGTCTTGACCAAGGTAGCCTCCTTTCTCCACTCCAGCAAAGCAAGCAAACAGGCCACTTCCGATATGGGTAATGTATTCGTTCATCTTGTCGTCTGCTCCGAGATTGGTTTGCACTTTTACAAAACTATCTGGGTCCTTTTGATAAGAGATAAAGAGTAGTCCCGAATCAAACTGACCGGTCGTCTCATCGATTCCATCTGAGTAAGAATAGGACCTGCGATAGATGGGTTTGTCCACCTCTTTGGCGAGTCGAACGTGTGAGTCTACCGGAAGGAGACTCAGGTCTACCTCATCAAACTCATTTTTTTTGCCAAAAGGCGCTCCACTATCTTTGTACCGTCCAAAGGTATTTTCCTGCTCCTGAAGGTTGGTCCGATCCCAGGTCTCTAGGTGCATCTGAATCCTGCGAACGGCCATATAGGAGCCGTCTTTCATCCAGTCCTTACTATCCGTCCAAACCACCTGATCAAAGTCACTTTCCTTCGTGACATTGGCCGTCCCATCTTTAAAACCAAAGAGATTTCGCGGGGTCTCCAAACGATTTCCAATGGCCGCAAAGCCTGACTGACTCCATTTCATGGTAATGCTATTGCGACCTTTGCGAATCAGATTACGGATAGCATGAAAGGCCACCTGCTCATCGTCTGCACAGGCTTGAATGGCGATGTCCCCACCAGTGTATTTGTCCTGCAATTGCTCCTTAGGAAAAGGAGGCAAATCTCGAAAGAGTTTTGGTCGTTTGCTTTCCAGTCCCATCTTTTTGAGAAAATCAGCCGATACTCCAAAGGTCAAGGTCAAGCGATGAGGATTAAGACCAACCGTCTCCCCTGTATCCGTAGGTGGTAAGAGAGCATTGCTCCCATCCTTTTTGACCAATTCGCCCTCGACGAGCTTCGCGCTATAATCTGTCCAGTCCTTAAAGAGCTGGATGATTTTGTCCTTGTCCGTAGTATGTAAGTCCAAGACAACAAAGTAAATATTTTTTTGCATGGCAGTAGTGATACCTGCCTGATGCTTTCCGTAAAAACGGATCTTCTCATCACCATCGGAAATCTTCTCTGCTTCATCCGTCTTAGTAGCGAAAAAAGCAGATGCACCAGAGAGACCTAGTGCTAGTCCTGCTCCTCCGATACCTGCTTTTTTGAGAAATTCCCGACGATCCATCTTTTGTTCAAAAAAAGTCTCGTCTTTCGTCATCATTTTTCTCCGTCAAGGATAGTTCCCATCTGTGACAAAGGTTCCCCGAGTTTGGTAACTGCTTCTGCCAACTCTTTCGTATCTTCCTTTGTCAAATCCGTGTAGAGTTTATAATGCTCCTTGTCTGTCATGTGTTTGTCCAGCAGACTATTGACATTTTTAAACTCCGTTTCCAGTTCCGTTACCAAGTTCGGATTTTTCTTTTGAATGAGAGGCTTGAAGAGTTCAAAAATCTTTTGTGCCCCTTCGATATTGGCTCTAAAATCGTAAAGGTCTGTGTGGGAATAGATTTCTTCTTCACCTGTGATTTTGCTCGTCGCTACTTCATTGAGCAAGTCCACAGCACCGGTTAGCATAATATCCGGCGTCACTTCTACTGTTGCGATCTTCGCTTTGAGTTCCTTGATATCCTTGACCAGTTGTTCCCCGTATTCAACGGTTCCTTCTGTCGTGTTCTTCTCCCACATGATTCGCTCAATCCGGTGGAAGCCTGACCAGCCATCCTCTGTCTTATTTTCATCCAGATAGTCCGCTAGGCGGAAGTCAATCTTCACATCTGACTCTCCAAAACTCTCTGCAATCGGCTCCGAACGCTCGTAAGCCATACGGATCAGTGGATAAACCTTCTTGGCTTCCTCGAGTTTTCCTTCTTTAAGAAGAGTGACAAAACCTTCTGTATCCGTCAAAAGTTGGCTAATTTGTCCTTCTACAAAGGTTTTATAATCAGCCGTTGCTTGATTGAGCTCCTTTTGATCGGCAGAAGACAAGGTCACACTTGCCTGGCTGGAATCCGAAGTTTTGTTGCTTGTTGGTGAGGCACAAGCAGTCAAGAGCAGTGCGGTAGAAAAGAGTAAAAAACTTCCTTTTTTCATGATATCTCCTTTTATCATTAGATAAATTCTCAACTTCTATTATAGCATCGTTTTTCCCACTTTTCAATAATTGTCAGATAATTCTTAGAAACTTTCTCCACTTCAGCAAACACAAAAGAAAATCTGCCCTTTTCGATTCTTTCATCCCATAAAAAAACTTCAACGATTCAAAAGAACAGTCTTTTGGCATCCGTTGAAGTTAAAACAGAATGTAAGGTCAATCCAACCAATTTTTTCCCAGAGCTATATGAACCGCTTCGGTTCGATTGCTGGCGTTCAGCTTGGTCATGAGACCGGTCACGTAATTGCGGACAGTCCCATCTGAAAGGAAAAGTTGACCAGCAATCTCTTTATTACTCAATCCCTTAGAAATCAAGGCTAGAATTTCTTGTTCCCGAGGACTTAGCGGATTTTCCTGCCGAAACATCCCCTCCATCAACTCAGGAGAGTAATCTTTTCCTCCGGCCAGCACCTTATGGATGGTGGTCATGAGTTCACTAGTGGAGCGGTCCTTTAAGACATAGGCATCCACGCCAGCCTTGACCGCTCGCTCAAAGTAACCAGACCTCTTAAAGGTAGTGACGATGACGACCTTGATAGGGTGATGAGTCTGTCTCACCCATTCCAGGACTTCTAAGCCAGATAACTGGGGCATTTCAACATCTAGAATAGCCACATCGAGCACTTCCTTTTGCATCACCTCAAGGGCTTCCTTCCCATCCTTAGCTGGAAAGACTTCTTCCACATCCTCCTCCATCAAGAGCAACTGGCACATGGCGTCTCGTAACATGGCCTGGTCTTCCGCTACTAGTAGTTTCATCTTTTATCTCCTTCTATGGTAAGGACCACTCGGGTCGGGTTTTTCCGTGATTCAACGGTGACGGTGCCTGTCAACAGACCCAGTCTATCTCGGATACTATGGAGCTCTCTTCCCGTCAACTCACCAAAACCAATCCCGTCATCTTCCATGACAACTGTGATCGCCTGGTCTTCAAACAGTCTCAATCTCACCTGCCCGGCCTGACTGTGTTTGATGACATTATTGGCCAACTCACGGACAAGCATGACCAGTGTTGATTGAACCACAGGAGAGAGAAGCTTCCCTTCTAGTTCATTGGTCAGATGAACCTCAATCCCTGCAGTTGTGAGAAGCTCATCAAGACTCGTTAATTCCTCCGATAGACTTCGGTAGGTTAGATCTGTAACGATATCGCGAACCTCCTGCATACTCGATCGACTAGTGGCATGAAGCTCCTCTAAGTTTTTTCGAACAGCGGTGAGATCCCCTTTCTCCAGCTGCCTGAGAGCTAACTCCGTCTTAATGGTCATCATGGCAAAGGTGTGCCCTAAGGTATCGTGCAAATCGCGTCCGATTCGATTTCGTTCATTTTCCGCAGACAAAAGATTGATCTGCTGATTTTTCTCCCATAGCACCCGCTCCTGTTCGCTTTTTTCTGCTTCCTTCTTCCAGTAAAAAAGCATGGTCAGGTTAATGACAGGGACCAAGACAGTCATGATTTGCGAAGTTATATCGACTCCGTAGACGATTGCAAAAATAATCAGAGCCAACATGGTGAATACATAGCTGAGCATCCGAAAGGAGACCAGGTTATCCTTAAATTTAAACGCGAGCGGACTCGTAAAGTAGAAGAAAAACCACATCATCCCACCATTCACCGCAATCGTCATATAAAAAACATAGGCCAACATATAGAGCCAGATAAGATTGGTCCAACTGGACACCCGACTATGGATGATGGTGAGATAGCTCAAGGTAAAGCCCGCCGTTAGCCAGATGGTCCAAAAAGGATAGCCAAAGTAAAAGACCCCTAAGATTGGAAAGCTCAAAAAGATCATGGGCATGTAATAGAGAGGATGTTGCCTCTGAACGTTTCGAATCATGATTCTCTGCCTTTTCGTTTGTTAATCAGGACCGCAAATCCTAAAATTATTATGGCATATCCTGCTAAAATTGCAAGTGAGAGCCAAGAAAACTGACCGGCATAGTAGGAAATGAAGAGATTGAGATAATGGTGAGTGGGGGTCAGCTTGACAATCATTTGAAGCCAGTGAGGGAAGGACTGCATCGGATACCACAGGCCTCCCAGAATGGCTAGACCCATATAAAGAATATTGGTCAAGACAGACAAGGTTTCCGTTGATTGGATGTAGCTCAAAAGGAGCCCAATCGGTAAGATGGCAACAGCACCTATCAGCAAAAAGAGGGTCGACATGGCCCAGTCACCAGCGGACATAGAAATCCCCTTGCTCACATAGCCTACACCAAAGACAATCACAACCGATAGGGCAAAATAACAAAGAAGCCGGAGCATCTTGACTGCGTAATACTGCCAAAGTGGCACAGGGGAATGTTCGATACTACGGAGACGGTTGCCAATCCTATCCTCTTGCAAGGCGTAAGGAAAGGTATAAATCGCAAGTGACAAGACCGAACTCGCCGTCATGGCCATCAACACCTGTCGATAGACGGCATTTACCTGCTCTGGGGATAAATCCCCCAGATTTGAGATAGAAGAAAAGAGGAGAAAAAAGGTCACCGGCATCCCCAGTGTTAAGATCAGGGATTTCCAATTCCGAAAAACGAGTTTCCACTCGAGCAACCACATGGCTTTAAATGTTTTCATCTTCTTTCTCCTCTCCTGCTGTCGCAAAGACTTGACTCAGCAAACTCCGATTGGTCATCTCGATCTCACTAAGGCTACAGCCCAGCTGCATCAAGTTCTCCCAAACACCCTCCACATCCTTTGTGGCAAAGCGAAGGGTATCTCCATTCTCTTCTATATCGTAAATGTTCTCCAAGGACACCAGCCCATCTCGATAGGACCTCGGGAGGGTAAAGCACTTTTCCTTGTCCTCTTGCCGCATGGCATAAGGAGTCGTATCCCGAAGCAACCTCCCCTGATGCAAAACCAATATCCGGTCGGCGGTATGTTCTACCTCTTCGATATAATGACTGGAGTAAATAATGGTCTTTCCAGCCGCCTTCAAACGGGCGATAATTTCCCAAAACCGCTTGCGTGTACTGGTATCCATCCCTGCTGTCGGCTCATCCAGCAAGATCAGGTCGGGCTGACCGATCAACACTTGTACAAAACCTAGGAGACGACGTTGCCCACCCGATAGCTTTTCTGCAAATTGATTTTTCTGCTCGTCAGTGAAGCCCAACAACTCATCAATCTCTTGAGTAGACAAGGGATTGTTGTATATTTGCTGTTGGAAACGGAGCAATTCCTTTACTTTGAGATTGCTCTCCGTGCTATTTTGCTGAAACAACACACCAAGAGAAGGAGTTGATCGCATCACCTGACCAGGCTTTGTCTTCCAATCCCCCAAGAGGCAATTCAAAAGCGTGGACTTGCCCGCCCCGTTTGGCCCAATCAAAGCCAAGCAATCCCCCGGGTACACATCAAAAGAAATATCTTTCAGAATGTCTTTTTTTCCAATGCCTTTCGTCAAGTGCGATACACGAATCACGGGTTTCATTAGCCTTCCTCCTTCATCTTTTTCAAGATCCATTTAGCCAACTCTATAGCCACCATACTAGAAATCAAGAGCCCCATCATACTTCCAAAGAAGGCATAAAACTTCTCCATAGGGAAGCGTTCAAAAAAGTCAGTCCATAGACTCAGTCCTGCAAAAAACAATGAGATAATAGCATAAAGCAGATACGATTTTTTCATTTTCATTGGGTTTCCCTCACCTTTCTGACACTAGTTTACCCTAAAAAGAGGGATGTGATTAGCCCATTTTGTCACCTTGCTCACATGACATTTGTCAATATTTTGTGTATAATATTTCTAAGAAATTGAGGTACGAAAAATGGCAAATCCAACCTTTGGTGAAAAAAAAGAAGGCGTTTCCTACCAGAATCGTTACGGTGTCTACGCCGTCATCCCTGATAAAGCAAATGAAAAAATTATCCTGGTCCAAGCTCCAAACGGAGCCTGGTTTCTTCCTGGTGGCGAGATTGAGAAAGGCGAAGACCACTTGAGCGCCCTTCGTCGTGAGTTGATCGAGGAGTTGGGATTTACGGCAACGATCGGTGACTATTACGGACAGGCAGACGAGTATTTTTATTCACGGCACCGGGACACCTACTACTACAATCCAGCCTATCTTTACGAAGTGACCGACTTTACAGAAGTTGGAAAACCCTTGGAAGACTTTAATCACTTAGCTTGGTTTAGCATTGACGAGGCTATCCTTGCCCTCAAGCGAGGTAGTCATCAGTGGGGAGTTCAAGAATGGAAAAAAGGCCACCTGTCCAATAAGCCCTAGTCAAAGTGACCCGGGAGTGCTATAATAGAACTAAAGAAAAGAGGACCTCGCCTATGAAATTAATCAATACAACAAATTCACGTTCCGAACTTGTTCGAAATCAGCTGGCAAATACGGACGCAAATCTGATTGAAACCTTTTCTGCTGGAAATACAGATGTGATTTTCACCCAGGCTCCTAAACATTACGAAATCCTCATTTCAAATAAGCATCGCGCTATTCAAGAATCTGAGGTAGAAACCATTCGTGAGTATTTCCTCAGACGAAAAATTAAGCTCTCAGATATTGACCCTCAAAAGATTCAAACCATCTATACGAAAAATATTATTGAAATTTCGATTCCCTGCAAAGAAGACCCGCTCAATTGAGCTAGGTCTTCTTTTTTGACACACAATAAAGCCAGTGCACTGCACTGGCTTTATTAGGAGATTATGAAAATATTTAGGATAGATCTAGTATATCCTAATTAGACGGAAATCCCATCGGTCTGAGGTCCGATTTTTTCCTCTTAATTTACTTCATCCCCTCTTCTCTGAGCAAAAATTAGTAAAGTGATGGGTATTGCTATCTTTGAAGGAAGCAAAGATTATTATCAGTTCTCCTCAAATCCTTGAGCAACAGCATCTGCAAAATTTTCTTCGACGATGCTTGCACAGTGGTCACAGATCGTCGCATGGTAACTCCGTTCTGCAGTTGTTGGGTCAATACGACGGCAACGGTCACAGACTTCACCAGCCGCACGCTCTACTGTAAAGGCAACCTCTTCAAAGCTGACAGCAGCTTCTGGAGCAGGTCCTTCTGCGATGGTCAACTCTGACACGATCAAGAGTTGCGCCACATTACTATTAACTGCTTCCAACAAGGTTTTTACCACTTCATTTGGATAAACAGTCAAGTGAGCTTCCAGCGATTTACCAATCACTTTTTCATTACGAGCTTCTTCCAAGGCTTTTTGAGCTTGTCCGCGGAAGTCCATAAAGGCTGCCCATGTGTCCAAGATTTCTTCTTGGTTGGCAAAGCTTTGTGCTTCTGGCAATTCTGCTAATTGAACAAAGTCTTCTGCTTCAAACTCAAGGTAGGACCAGATTTCTTCTGCTGTGTGAGGCAGGATTGGAGTCAAGAGTTTGGTGATTTTCACCAAAATATCATAGAAGACTGTTTGCATTTGACGACGTTCCAAAGATTTGGCACCTTCGATGTAGACGACATCTTTAGCAAAGTCAAGATAGAAGGCAGACAGTTCCACGTTGATGAAGTTGACCAAAGCCTTGTAGATGGTCAAGAATTCAAAGTCCGCATAAGCATCCCGAATGGTTTTCACAAGCTGATTAAAGCGGATGGTCATGTACTGATCAACGGAACGAAGTTCTTCATATGCGACAGCATCCTCGGCTGGATTAAAGTCAGAAGTGTTGGCAATCAAGAAACGAAGGGTATTCCGGATCTTACGGTAGGTTTCAGAGACTTGACTCAAGATATCCATGGAAATCCGTACGTCGTTGCTAGAGTCCACACTAGTTACCCAGAGACGCAAGATTTCCGCCCCAAATTGTTTTTCAACATCGCTTGGAGCAATCGTATTTCCAAGAGATTTAGACATCTTTTCACCCTTCCCATCCAAGGCAAATCCTTGTGACAAGATTTGCTTGTAAGGCGCCACACCATGATTGGCAACTGATGTGATAAGTGAGGAATTAAACCAACCACGGTACTGGTCAGAACCTTCTAGGTAAAGATCTGCTGGGTAAGTCAACTCAGGACGGTTGACCACAACCCCATTCCAGGAAGAACCTGAGTCAAACCACACGTCCATGATGTCCGTTTCTTTCTTGAACTCGCCATTTGGTGATCCTGGATGGCTAAAGCCTGCTGGCAAGAGGTCTTTGGCATCCCTTTCCCACCAGACGATAGAACCGTGCTCTTCAAAGAGTTGCGCCACATGCTCGATGGTTTCAGCCGTCATGATTGGGGTTCCATCTTCTGCATAGAAGATTGGAAGAGGAACTC
>NZ_KQ969506.1:40185-56173 GCF_001578875.1 Streptococcus sp. DD13 | reverse complement strand
CCCCATTCGGAGTGGAACTTCACTTTTTCGATTTCATCCAAGATTTCTTGGCGGAATTTCGATACAGAGGCAAACCACTGTGGAACCGCCCGCCAGATGATTGGTTTTTTCGTCCGCCAGTCAAATGGGTAGGAGTGAGAGATTTCTTCTTGAGCAAGGAGCAAATCACCCAGTTTTTCAATGACCGTTGGGACAACCTTATCATAGAACTGGCCTGCAAATTCAGGACCTGCATTGTCCATCATGATTCCCCGTTCATTGACAGTCACAGTCACTTCTAGACCATTTGCGATCCCGACATTGTAGTCATCCTCACCAAAACCAGGAGCCGTATGGACAATCCCTGTACCAGAGTCAGTCGTAACGTGATCACCAAGGATAACAAGTTCATCTACTGCTGTATCCCATGGGTGGGCTGTTACGATGTGGTTGAGTTCTTGACCCCGGTAGGTGGCAAGTACTTGCACATCTGCCCAACCAAATTTCTCAGACAAGCTAGTCAATAGTTCTGACGCAACCACGAACTTACGAGCTTCACCAGCTGGTTGCACCAAGACATACTCAATTTCTGCACCAACCGTCAACCCACGAGACGCTGTAATGGTAAATGGTGTTGTCGTCCAGACAACAATGTAAGTATCTGTATCTAGCACACCTTTCCCGTCTTTGACGCGGTTAGCATAGTATAGGGAGGTTGAAAGCAAGTCATGGTACTCAATTTCCGCTTCAGCTAGCGCAGACTCAGAAGACCAAGACCAGTAGACTGGTTTTGCTCCACGGTAGATATAGCCTTTGTTGGCCATTTCGCCAAAGACACGAATTTGGGCTGCTTCATAGTCAGGAGTCAGGGTTACATATGGATTTTCCCAGTCACCAGAAACCCCCAAGCGTTTAAAGTCTTCGCGTTGTTTGTCCACTTGAGAAAGAGCATACTCGCGACAGAGTTTTAGGTACTCTACCAGGTCCATTTCTTTGCGTTTAACCCCTTGTTTGGCCAAAACTTGCTCGATTGGAAGACCATGGGTATCCCATCCCGGGATATATGGAGCATAAAAGCCAGACATAGATTTGGAACGAACAATGATATCTTTTGAAATCTTGTTCATGGCATGACCAACGTGGATATTCCCATTTGCATAGGGAGGGCCATCATGAAGCGTAAAATGCGGTTTTCCTTCATTTAATTCTTGACGGCGTTGGTAGAGTTTTGCTTCTTCCCATTCTTGTTGCCAAAGAGGCTCTTTAGTAGGAAGGCCTGCACGCATGGGAAAGGCTGTTTTCCCCAGATTGAGGGTTTCTTTGAGTTTCATTCTGTCTCCTTCTTTATTTTCATAAAAAAACACGAGCATCCTCAAAAGGACGATTGCTCGTGGTACCACCTTCATTTAGATAGGGTTTCCCCTATCCCTCTTTTCTCGTAACGTGAGAGCACGTTTTTCCTTACTCTTTTCAGGAAAAATTTTCACAAAATGATCGATCATTAGTGAGGGATTGTAGGACTCACACCGTCTCCTACTCGCTGGGAATATCACTGATGCTCTGTGTTTTTGCCTTAATTTTTGTCGTTTAATTCTTCAGGATTGAAGTCCACCAGGTCCTCTACATCCGTCTCTGATTCATCGGAATACTGAATCGTTGGAAGCTCATCTTCTTCTAACGCTTGACGTTGTTCTACTTCCATTTCTGCAGCTTGACGAGTCAATTCAGCAATTTCTTCAGCTGTCAATTGTCTTGTCATACCCAAATCTTCTTCATCAACACTTGAACTAGTATCGCTTCCCAAGACCTTCTCCAATACTTCACGGAAGGCTTCATCGCTGGTTTGGATATAAGTCGCCGTTGGTCGAAGAATCTCATCCCACTCTGGTGCATTTACCAAAGTTAGCTGGCTTTCAATAGCTGACTTCAAGCGCTGATGGAAAATACGGGATTTATTTTTCAACTCCTCGGTTTCCACAGCCACTCGTTTAGCGTTGTCAGTTGCACTGCGTAAGAGTTCGTTGGCTTTTTCTTTTGCCTCATCAACCAAGGTTTGGGCTTTCATCTCTGCTTCTTTCACGACATTTGCAGATTGATTTTCAGCAGCAATTTTAACTTTTTCTGCTGTATCTTGTGCCAAAATCACTGATTTTGACAAGGATTCTTTCATGTCGTCAAAATAAGACAAGCGGTCATTCAAGGATTTGATTTCAGTTTCCAAGTCATGGTTCTTCCGAATCAATTCTTCGTAATCCCGTGTGACAATGTCCAAAAATTCATCTACTTCTTCAGGATCATATCCACGAAACCGCTTCGTTCCAAATGTTTTATCTTTTAATTCTAATGTTGTCAGTGCCATCGCACGTCCTCCCACCTATCTTATCTAATCCGTCTAGTATCTCACCAAACGTCCTTAACTTTTCTTTCGAATAACCTCTAGGTCAACTTTGAGTTTTCCCCGTTTACTGAGGCCGTTTTGTCCAATGAGCCGAATCCTTCCGTATCCTCTAACACTGATCAATTGGCCTATTCCAACCATAGCTGAAGGTTGCTGAAGCGTCGAGTAGTTACACTTCACTCGCCCCGATTGAATCAATTTTACGGCCGTCGAACGAGGTAGTCGAAAGGTTACAGCAATCAGGTTATCTAACCGCAAACTAGGAAACAATAGAGAAAGTAATTCTCCTTGACGCCCCTGCTTCTTCTCCCAATTTACTTCTTCAACTTCTCTCCATTGCACTGGGACACGAGCAATTTTTTGTACCTGTTCTTTGACTAAAGGCAGAAACTTCCTATCCAGACAGACCAATATATCCGTGTCATCAACCAATATATCCCCCAAGACCTCTCTTTTCACACCGAGATGATGAAGCAAGGTTCCCATTATCTGGGCATGGGTCAATCGGTAAAATTTGGTTGGATATAGTAGATTTAGAAAGGCTATTTCAAAATCTGCTGTATCCAAAACATAGTAATCCGGAGCCAGAAGGACTCTTGCATACTCCGTTTCCAGCAACATTTCACTTGAAAATAACTGAAGTGCGTAATGGTTGGCGAGATCTTGCAATATCGCGCGTTGCCTAGGATTTAAAAATGGTGTCAATCGATAAGTGTAGGATTCTTGAACTTGACGACAGAGATCCATGCCCTTTTCGACGAACTCTCTTTCTTCCGAAGAATAATGCTGTAAAATCGTCTCCACGTATCAAAATCCCTTTACCGTCTTTTTAGTGATTAGGGACGATGAGGCATATCAAAATCATAGTCGCCTCCCTCAAATGAGTTTGACCTTGCTGATTTTAAGTCCTCGATATTAACGACCACATTCACAGGGGCCAACAACCACATCGTATTCGACACCTTCTTCAGGTTGCCAGCTAAGACGGAGCGGGCTCCATCTAAATAGTCCAAACACCGTCTCGCTTGTGCTTCAGTCATGTATTGGAAATCAATCAATACACTGATATTATCAATCAGGAGATTCACAATTTCCCGAGCATCATCATATTGTCGAGGGAATTTAATGTCGATTGTGGACTTCACAGAAGTCGTCATCAATTCTTGTTGCCGTTCATGCAAGCGTTGGATAGTGGACGGATGCTCATTTAATCGTTCGGAACGACTCAAGTTCGAAGGTGAAGATGAGGCTTGAGAACGAGTCAAGGGGCGACGTTGCTCCAGTGACGAATCGTGACTGTGCCCTCTTTCTCGGCTTCCTTGAGAAGAACGAGGAACATCTTGAACAGGCTTCTGTCCGCTCTCCCTTTGTGGACGACTGGACGTCGTCGTGCGATCATTTGTCAGTTGATAAGGCTTATCCACCTCTTCATAATCGTCATCATCATCAATCTCAAAATAACTGATGAAACTTTTAAAACGGTCTTTTAATGCCATTCTATCTTTGTTCCTTACTTAAAAAATGCTGTTCCGATACGAACATACGTTGCCCCATTCGCAATCGCTATTGGAAAATCACGCGACATGCCCATACTCAATTCTGTAAAGGGCATATGTGGCAGTTGTCGACTTGCTAAATCCAGCTGCAGTCGTTTTGCTTCAGAAAAGATGCGAGCTAATTCTTCATCATCTGCTTCAAACGGAGCCATCGTCATTATTCCAACAAGTTCAACCTTATCTAAAGGGGCCAATTGTTCCAGAATGCTATCTATCTCATCAGGAGAAAAGCCATGTTTTGAAGCTTCACCCGAAATATTCACTTCTAAAAAGCAGCGAATAGGGTGTTCAGCTCTCTTCTGAATTTCTTGGGCTAATTTGACAGAATCCAGGGCGTGGAAATAATCTACATAATTAATGACATCCTTTACCTTTCTCCTTTGAAGGGTCCCGATAAAATGCCATTCTAACGAATGATGGTTCAACTCCTGGTACTTTTCCAAGAAGCGATCCACCCGATTTTCACCAATGGCTTTCACACCTGTCTCAATTAGCTCATTAGTAATAGAGCTGTCAACATATTTGGTGACAGCTATGATATGAACTGATTGTTTGGAACGGCCCGCTTGCAGTGAAGCTTGTTCAACTTCTTCATAAACCCGAGCCTTATTTTCTACTAGATTCATCTTACCGATTTCTGAAAAAAGGTGGCGTATCTAATTCATCGTCTTCTTCCACATTGAAGCGTTCAACGGAAAGATTAGATGCAGGTTCTGCCGGTGGATTCACAATGGACTCACGTCTCAAATCCCATTCTCCAAAAGCTGACTGACGTGGGGATTCACTATAAGCAGTCGAGGTCGAACGGCTTGGAGTACTTGCTTCTAAGCCCGCATCAAAACGCTGTTGCGTCCGAGGAGTTGCTGCTGCAATCTCAGGACGACTTGGTCGTGCGACACGCTCCACAGCATCTTGACGAACACCTGTCGCAACCACAGTAACACGAATCTCGTCGCGCATACTATCATCGATAGATGTTCCTAGCCAGATATTCACCCCTTGACCAGCTGCTTGACTAACGATTTCAGATGCTTCTTCCGCTTCTGTCAAGGTCATATCTAACCCACCTGTCACGTTCACAATCACATCCTCAGCACCGTCAATAGTCGTTTCTAACAATGGTGAGTAAATTGCTTTGCGCGCTGCTTCGATAATCCGATCTTCGCCTGAACCGATACCGATTCCCATCAACGCGTTTCCTTTTTCAGCCATTACCGTCTTCACATCAGCAAAGTCAAGATTGATTAATCCTGGATGCGTGATCAAGTCTGTAATTCCTTGCACCCCTTGACGAAGTACATTGTCCGCTTCACTGAGAGCTTCCAATAAAGGAGTTTTCTTATCGACCACTTCTAACAAATTGTTGTTAGAGATAATCAACAAGGTGTCGACTTCTTGGCGAAGGTTATCGATACCATCAATGGCATAAGTGCTACGTTTTGTCCCTTCAAAGCCAAATGGACGCGTAACAACTGCAACTGTCAAAGCTCCAAGACTTTTTGCAATGTGGGCAATGACTGGAGCGGCACCTGTACCAGATCCTCCACCCATACCGGCAGTAATGAAGACCATGTCTGCACCAGTAAGAGCTGTTGTCAACGCCTCTTCGCTTTCTTCAGCTGCCTTACGGCCAACTTCGGGCTGTCCTCCAGCACCAAGACCACGTGTTAACTTAGGTCCTAACTGGATTACTGTTTCTGCCTTAGAGCTACTGAGGGCTTGTACATCTGTATTGGCTGCGATAAATTCAACACCAGTTAACCCTTCTTCGATCATGCGGTTAATGGCATTACCTCCGCCACCACCTACACCAATTACCTTAATGACAGCGCCTGTTGCTGCCGCTGCTTCAAATGAAAATGTCATAGTTCATCACCTTTTTCCTTATTCAAACCATTTTCCAAAATAGTCCCGGATTCGATCTGTCATCCGTTCCCGTTCGTGATGGTTTTCTGTCTCAACTGATTCATCATATGCCGTATATGAATGAGCTGGTTCTAAAGAACTAGTAGGCTCTTCTTCGACGTATTCCTCAGGCTCTGATGGTGAAAAAGTTGGAGTGGAATTCGTTTTTTGTACTCGTTCGGGAACACTAATCGCCCGTTGACGCAAACTGGTTTCTCCATTCACGGCTGACTGGGCAAGAATTTCCACTTCATCCAATTCGCCAACGTATTCTACCAGACTAATCACGTGAGCGAAAGCCGGGTTGCGAATCCCGATTTGATTTGGAACGTAGAGCTTCGTATTCACACCAAACACTTCTTGAGCTAACTCTGTAATACCTGGTAAGACTGCCACACCACCAACCAGGACAACGCCGCCTGGTAAGTCAAATGCCCGAGTTCTTTCCAAGTCCTGACGGATCTTCCCAAACACCTGGCGCAAACGTGCTGCAATCACTTCTGAAAGGTAGCGTTCGGTCACTTCAACGGGTGACTGCTCTCCAATTACTTCTACAGAGATTTTCTCTTTTTCAGAAGCATCTTGTGGATAGGCAATTCCGTAATTAAATTTAAGATTTTCAGCAATACTTTGGGAAGTAGTCAATACCTTTGAAATGTCTTTGGTAATGTAATCGCCACCTTCTTGGTAGACATTGGTGTATTGCAATTCTTGATCCCGCATGACTGCAACAGTGGTTTGACCTCCTCCAAGATCTACAACGGTCGCACCAAATTCTTTTTCACCTTCATTTAAAACAGAGCGCGTCAAAGCCAATGGGGAGATGACAATATGTTCTACTTGGACACCAGCTGTCTCAACTGTCCGGCGAAGGTTGTGTAGAATGGTTCGAGGTCCTGTGTATAAGAGACCACGCATTTCTAACCGAATTCCCATCATTCCACGTGGATCTTTGATTCCTTGAAAACCATCTACGATAAATTCTTGTGGGACAAAGGAAATTACTTCCCGTTCAGGAGTCATGCTCTTTGTCAATGCAGACTTGACTACATTTTCTACGTCTGCACTTGTAATTTCTTGAGAATCCGTCGTGACCGGTATCATCCCTTGAGTGGGCTCAATTTGCAATAAATTGGCAGGTAATCCTACATTCACTCGATCAATCTTGATCCCTGCTTTTTCTTCTGCTTGGGCAATCGCCGTCCGAATAGCTCCTGCCGCCACTTCAATATTGATAATGATCCCATCTTTTACACCAGCGCTTTTTACATTGCTAACGCCGATCACGTTCATTTCACCGTTTATATATTCCGCTACAAGCACCTTTATGGAGCTTGTTCCGATGTCTAAGCCAGTAAAGAAACCATCTCTAGCCATCCTATCAGTCCTCTCTATCTTCCAATCGTTGACAAAATCACCTTATCCCATATAGAATGAGGCTATTCAATCAGTATTATATCATAGAAAGCAAAAAAATGGGCAAGAAAAGCCCATTTTATCAAAATATTTCAGAGGATTTACGAAATAGCATAACTAAAAATTCCAATTTCCATATCGATGACACTTGGAACCTCCAATTGCTGGGCAATTCGGTTGTAATATGCCATTTTTTTCTCAATCTCACTAGCTGGGATAAGGACCCGATTTCCGTCTGTCATCTCAAATGTTAAGAGGTTGGCCGTCGCTTTACTTGGTGTCAACTTTATAGTAGAAATCTTTTGACGGAGTTCTGGGGATAGTTTTCCTAGCTCCTTCCCTAAGACCGGTAAAATCGCTGAATCTCGAATATCAATTTCGGTATAGGTCTCTGGCAACTGTTTGGCTACCGTTTTGGTAGATAATACCGATCCACTCGATAAGAGTTGATGATATTCCTGTCCATTTTTGACATATCCAACCCCAACATACTCAACGACTTTTATCTCAAATCGATTTGGGAATTGATAGCTGATGGTTGCAGATTCCACCCACGGAGAATGTTCTACGATATTCCGTTCAATGTTGTGACGATCCACCAAGGTAGAAAGGGCATAATCCTCTGCCTTCACTTGGCTAGCCTGTCCCAACTCGGCCAGTGTGACCTGTTGATTTCCCTGTACTGTGAATACTTTTTGCTTGCTCAAAGGACTAAGGAAGTAGATCGAGAGCAGACCACCGCTCAGAAAAACTAAGGTCACAAGAGTCATTTTGAGGTATTCATCTATACTGCGGTCCCATTTTCTTTTGCGAGCCTGTCGTTTTTCTTCCGTTTCCTGACCAGATTCTGTCTCCCTTCTTCGCCACATCCGAAAACGACCTTTTCGTTTCAAGGCTGGAACTTCTTCAACTTCCAACTCCTCTGTTTCTTCGTTTATTGAGCGATTGAGAAACTCATCATGACGTTTTCGCCAGGTTTGAAAAAACTCACTGAGATCATCTGTTTCCTGATTGTCTTCCGTTTCAACGACTTCATTTCCAGGATTCTCTGTGGAAGTTTCTGAATCCTCGGCTGATTTTGTCTGGTCGCTTTGTTCTTCCGGATCCGCTGTGTCTACTCCTTCTTCTTGGTCAGGAGCTGGGTTAGTCGGTTGGAATTCTTCTTGACCTTGTTCTTCTGTCAACTCTTTGTCATGTTCTTGATCCATTTCCCACCTCCTTTCCTGCGATATCCGATAGCAATTGGGCGTAAAAATCATCCGGTGTCTGAATTTCCGTCGAATGTTTCATAGACTCTTGGTAGGAGTCCTTTTCATCTAGAAGGCTCTTGACTTCTTTCACGAATCGTTCGTAGGTAAGTTTATCTTCTGCCAATTGTTTAGCATAGTGCCGTTCTTCAAAGTACTGTGCGTTTTCTATTTGATCCCCACGACTGGCATTTGTCCCTAGTGGCACGATCAAGTGCAATTTCTGCAGTGCTACTAATTCAAAAATCGTATTGGACCCTCCTCGCGTCACGACCACATCTGCTAAATTCATGAGAGGTTGATACAGATCCGTCACATAGTCTACTCGGTAGAGACGAGGAGAGAGTTCATTAAGCGACTCATTTCCTGAGAGGTTGATGATATTAAAGTGCTGGCTCAAGATTTCCTTGTGGTTTGTTACAAAGTCATTAAAAACCTTCGCTCCAGCAGATCCACCGACAAAAAGCACAGTCGGAAGTTCCTTATCAAAGACGTCTAGAACCTCCTGTGGAACGTGATGGGTCTCCTTTTCATCTGCTTTTACCTTGGTAATAGCCCCAACATGCTGAGCCTTGACCAACCCTTTGGGCTGTTCAAAGGTAGTATACATTTTGGTCGCAAATTTATAGGCTATCCGATTGGCCAACCCCATGGAAAGATCCGATTCATGGATATAGACTGGGATTCCTAAACACCGTGCCGCCACTACTGGCGGAACAGATACGAATCCTCCCTTAGAAAAAAGAATCTGCGGTCGGTTTCTTAACAAAATTGCGAGCGACTGAAGAGTCCCGAAACCAACTTTAAAGAGATCCAAGAGATTTTGCCATGAAAAATAGCGCCGTAATTTCCCTGTCGCAATTCCATGGAAACGAATTGGAAGACCTGTGCGTGTTAATTCCTTATACTCGATTCCCTTTTTATCTCCAATATAGTGGACTTCCCAACCTTCTTCTATAAAACGAGGAATTAAAAGTAAATTTAAGGTGACATGGCCGACTGTCCCACCACCTGTAAAGACAATTTTTTTCTTTGTTTTCTTTGACATCTTAAAAACCTCTAAGCGTATTTACCGCTTCAATGAAACGTTCGCCACGCTCTTCAAAATTTTTAAACATATCCCAACTTGCGTTTGCAGGACTAAATAAGACGACATCTCCTTCTTCAGCACTTTCAAAAGCAACTCGAACTGCCTCTGCAACTCCCGAAACGGTATCATAAGGAACCTCTGCCGACTTTGCTGCTTGCGCCACTTTAGGGGCAGACTCCCCTAAGAGGACCATCCTCTTCAAGCCTCGAATATCCGGGATTAATTCATCAAAGCTATTGCCTCGGTCCAAGCCACCCGCGATCAAAATCACATGCGGATTGTCAAAGCCAGACAAGGCTTTTTGAGTTGCTAAAATATTGGTCGATTTACTATCATTATAGAAAGAAACACCCGAGATTTTCGTGAGAAATTGAAGGCGGTGTTTCACTCCTTCAAACTGAATTAAGGCCTGTCGAATGGCGTCATTCGCAACCCCTTGTAGTTTTGCGACTGCAATGGTCGCAAGGGCATTTTCTACGTTATGGCTTCCAGGGACACCAATCTGATTCGCCTCCATAACATACTCTTCTTTGAAGTACAGTTTTCCATCTAAACTATAGGCTCCATCTACCTTTTGACCTGTTGCAAATGGAATGACCTTAGCTTGCGTGTTTTTCGCCAACTCACGCCCCAAATCTTGATTGAAATTGAGAACCAGATAGTCCCTGGCTGTCATTCGGTTTTGCAGGTTCCATTTTGCCGCAACATAAGCGTCAAAATCCCCATGATAGTCCAGATGCGTAGGCATAAGATTGGTGATCACAGCAATATGCGGATGAAAAGCATCTACCCCCATTAATTGGAAGGAAGAAAGTTCCATTACTAGGGTATCTTCTTCCTTGGCATCTTGAGCGATGGAAGAAGCTGGAAATCCGATATTCCCACATAATTGAGCAGATTGTCCTGCTTGATTGAGGACTGCTGCAATCATGGAAGTTGTGGTCGTTTTTCCATTTGATCCCGTAATACCGATAATCGGTGCTTCCGAAATTAGATACGCCAACTCCACTTCCGTCCAGACGGGAATCCCCTTAGTTATAGCTTTTTCTACCATCGGGTTATCATAGCGTATTCCCGGATTTTTCACCATTAGGGCAAACTCCTCGTCCAGTAATTCCAGCGGATGACTGCCACAAATCACGCGTATCCCATCCTCTAGAAGTTCTTGGGCCATTGGATTATCTTCAAATGGTTTTCCGTCATTGATGGTCACAATAGCTCCCAAGCGATCCAAGAGACGCGCGGCCGCTTCTCCTGACTTTGCTAATCCTAATACGAGGACCTTTTTATTTTCGAAATCCGTCATCTTTTTCATTTCATTATCCTATCTTTCTATCTCTCTATTTTACCTTGATTCTAGCCCTTTTTCAAGTTCCAGAAGAAGGAAATCCATTCGTCAGTCTTTCAGATTTTCCTTCAAACACTCCCAACAAAATCTTCCATACCCGTTTGAAAGAAGCAGAAACAGAAAAAAACAGCTAACCCCTAACGGGCTAGCTGTGTGTGACTGGTTGCTTTTGCTTTCTTGATTTTCGTGGTCCTTTTTCCATTCGATGGAGGTCTCGTACGGCTGCAATCCCTACTAGGAACAAAAAGAGACAGACCCAAAAATCTACGGATATTCGAAGAACTCCTAAAACAAGAAGTGTTGCTAGCCCCAACACTGCTACGACAAAAAAAGCTACAAATACTAAATTCATCGTGTTTTTGACAGTTGGAGGAGCTGCAAAAAGATAGAAAACAACAAGCATGACGCACAGGATTAGATAAAACATGCCATGAACCTCATCAACGTCAGTCTAGCCCATTTCAGCTTAGTTTTCTTCTGTTGCTTTCTTCTTCCGTTTGTTTGCTTTATCGCGTTCCGCCTTGTTCAAGATTTGCTTCCGCAAACGAATCGATTCAGGAGTCACTTCCATATACTCGTCGTCATTGAGGAATTCCAAAGACTCTTCCAAGGTCAGGATGCGTGGTGTTTTGATGACCGCTGTTTGGTCCTTGGTCGCAGACCGGACGTTGGTCATTTGCTTAGCCGTTGTGATGTTGACTCCAAGGTCGTTTTCACGGGCATTTTCTCCGATAATCATCCCTTCATAGACTTCCGTACCTGGATTGACAAAGATAGTTCCACGTTCTTCAATCCGCATGATGGAGTAAGTTGTTGCTTTCCCTTGGTCGATGGATACAAGGGCACCACGGTGGCGACCGCCAATTTCTCCCGGTACAACCGGTAGGTATTGGTCAAAGGTATGATTCATAATCCCGTACCCACGGGTCATAGACAAGAATTCTGTTGAGAAACCAATCAAGCCACGGGCAGGAACAAGGAAGACCAGACGTGTTTGGCCATTTCCGACCATTTGCATATCCAGCATGTCCCCTTTACGTTCAGACAAGGCTTGGATGATCGAACCTTGGTATTCTTCAGGTGTATCAATTTGTACCCGCTCAAAAGGTTCGCATTTGACACCATCGACTTCTTTGATGATTACTTCTGGACGGGATACTTGGAGCTCATAACCTTCCCGACGCATGGTTTCAATCAAGATAGACAAGTGAAGTTCTCCACGACCTGAAACGGTCCACTTATCTGGAGAATCCGTCGCTTCAACCCGGAGCGAAACATCTGTCTGCAATTCAGCCAAGAGACGTTCTTCTACCTTACGAGACGTCACGTGTTTTCCTTCGCGACCTGCAAATGGCGAGTTATTCGCCAAGAAAGTCATTTGAAGGGTAGGCTCATCGATATGAAGAATTGGTAATGGTTCTACCGCATCCGTCGGTGTGATTGTTTCTCCGACAAAGATATCCTCCATACCAGAAATGGCAATCAAGTCACCTGCTTTTGCTTCTTGGATTTCACGACGTTCCAGACCAAAGAAACCAAAGAGCTTGGTGACACGGAAGTTTTTAGTCGTGCCATCTAATTTGGAAAGAGTCACTTGGTCTCCGACCTTAACCGTTCCACGGAAGACACGACCGATCCCGATACGGCCAACGAAGTCATTGTAGTCCAAAAGAGACACTTGGAACTGCAGGGGTTCGTCAGAGTTATCAACAGGTGCTGGAATATGATCAATAATGGTGTCAAAGATAGGCGCCATGGTCGCTTCTTGGTCTGCTGGATTGTCCGACAAAGAAGAGGTTCCATTAATCGCCGAAGCATAAACCACTGGGAAGTCCAATTGGTCATCGTCAGCACCCAACTCGATGAAGAGTTCCAGCACTTCGTCTACGACTTCAGCTGGTCGGGCAGACGGCTTGTCGATTTTGTTAACCACTACAATTGGGATCAAATCTTGTTCCAAGGCTTTTTTCAACACGAAACGAGTCTGTGGCATGGTTCCTTCGTAGGCATCGACGACAAGGACAACTCCGTCCACCATCTTCATGATCCGCTCAACTTCTCCTCCGAAGTCCGCGTGCCCTGGGGTATCCATGATGTTAATGCGGGTATCATTATAGGCAACAGCTGTATTTTTTGCCAGGATGGTAATTCCACGTTCTTTTTCCAGATCGTTGGAATCCATCGCACGCTCTTCCAACTCCTTGCGCGCATCAAGTGTATGAGATTGTTTCAAGAGTTCATCCACTAGGGTCGTTTTTCCGTGGTCGACGTGCGCAATAATCGCAACGTTACGGATATCATTTCTTACATTGGTCATGTCTTGGGTCCTTTTTCTACTTTATTTCAACCTTTGCATTATATCATATTTTGCTAAAAATAGCTGACCTCCACTAAGTGTAAATGTTTTCATTCTCTTTCAATCGACCAACTGAAAAAGAGACTGGAAATCCCAATCTCTCACTAGCTGATGACTCAAATCAATTTCATCACTACTTTCCATTAAAGAATATTCTCAAAGTCGTCTCGCACCGCTTTTGGCCAAACGCTAGACTGTACCTCTCCGATATGCTTTTTGCGCAGTAGGAACATAGAAAGACGAGATTGTCCAATCCCTCCTCCAATCGTCAAAGGAAACAGACCATTTAATAAGGCTTTATGCCAGTCCATCTCAAGCCGGTCTTGGTCTCCCGTAATGGCAACCTGACGCTTAAGCGCGTCTTCGTCTACCCGGATTCCCATGGAAGACAACTCAAACGCAGCTCCTAGTTGCTCATTCCAGACCAAAATATCGCCATTTAGTCCCTTGTAGCCATTTTCTGTAGGAGTCGTCCAGTCATCATAGTCTGGCGCCCGTCCATCGTGCGGTTTGCCATCTACTAGCTCTCCACCAATTCCAATAAGAAAGACTGCACCGTATTCTTTTGCAATGGCATTTTCCCTTTCTTTTGAAGTCAAATCCGGAAAACGTTCGACCAATTCCTCGGTATGGACAAAGGTAATTTTCTTGGGCAACACCGCCTCGATATCATATCGCGCTTCTACCGCAAGCTCTGTCAAACGAATTGCCTTATAAATTTGCTCGACTGTTTCCTTCAGATAAGAAAGATTTCGACGTCCATTTGGGATAACCTTTTCCCAATCCCACTGATCCACATAGACGGAGTGAATTGGGTCCAGCGAGTCTTCATCAGGTCGCAAGGCTTTCATATGGACAAACAACCCTTCTCCTTCATTAAAACCAAAACGAGCCAGAGTATGTCGCTTCCACTTAGCCAAGGAATGCACTACCTCAAATGTCGCCTCAGGAATCAACTTCACATGGACGGACACCGCATTTTCAACCCCTGATAAATTATCCTGCATCCCATCGCCCACTCGGCTCAAAATCGGACCTTGAACCTCGACAATCTCCAGTTTATCTTTCAAATACTGGGTGAAGGTATTTTTGACAAATGAAATTTCTTCCTGTTGGTGTATAAAACTTTTCTTCATCCTTTATCCTCCCTTTCCATCGTTAGATACTATTATAACTTTTTTCAGGAGGAAGTAAAGCGCATGATTAAATTTTCTGATAATTTAACATTTTAAAACTAGATTACAATTTCTTTACGCAACTTGATTTAGCAAGCTTAAGTCGGTATAATAACCAGTAAAGAGGTATATGAATGAGAATCCTAAAATCAATTTGTACATCCTGGACCTACTTGCTTCTAGCCCTTTTTGGGCTTTCAGCTTGTAGCGAGACATCCACAAGAAATACGAACAACTCTCAGCCGAAAGAGTCTAGTCTAGCATCTTCTACAGTAGAAGCCACATCAACGAGCATGTCATCTTCTAGCACTGCTCCTTCAAGCGCGACAGCAGAGGACTCGACAAAACCTTCCACCGAAAGCACTGTAGAAAGTTCTGTCAATATCACCGAGACAAATTATATTCCAACAGACTTAGTCGGACAATGGAGCGGCAGTAACCCGCTGGCTGATGCGGTCACGATTACCATCGCAGGCAATGGACTCGTCACGACAAGCGCTCGGTATCAAGATGGGACCCAATCTGAATGGCGAGCGATTATCAATAGCATCGAATTTGTTGGCAATGGCACCTATTTTATCACTAGCTATTCAGGCGATTACAATGCCTTCTTGCCTGGAACCACTGGGTTAGGCGAAGCTGGCTATAAGGTAGCCTTTGGTTTTAAAATCGAAAATGCTCAACTCATCCCCATCAATTGGATTGCTCCTGAAACAAACGAACATTTTGACTTGACCAACATTCATAGTTTTGGCTACGCCCTTTCACGCAGTTAATTTAAAAACAACACCCACTAGGATCCGAAATGATTCTAGTGGGTGTTTTACATTATTGCTTGTTCAGAAAGCCGTTTCTTTACGGATATGGATTCTCCAGCTAAATCTACTTTTCCAAACGAAGGATCTCTTCGAGTTTTCGAACCAAATCTCCTGTCATCCCTCTTGGACCCCGAACGGAGCGGATCCCCATTTGCTGTAGACGGTCTATCGAAAATATTTCAGGTGAAAACTCTCGTTGCAGCCGAAGGATCATAGCCCCCTCTAATACCTGCTCCACCCTGCAAAAATACAGCATACTCTGAATCGGAGCTGTCATATAAATCCCGACGCCATCTCCTATTTCCATCTTATTTTTCCTATGCCACTCCAGGACAGGATGCTCAGCAAAAGCCTTCGCAACATCAAAATGACTTGGATTCGCTGGGATTATCCAATAATTTGGCTGAAGATCGGATAGTTGCTCGCCTGGCTGACAGAGGTTGCGACTATCCTCTACCAACTGATACAAGAACGAGTCGTCTACCCTCCCATCCAAGACTAAACTAACCCAATGCTTCTTATTCATGTGGTAAGCAGGATAGATATCCGGTAGTTCTAGCAGGAAAGGAAGGCGACGAGGGTCAACCTTGATATTGAGCACTTCGACCACTTGGTCTAAGGCCTCTTGATTCCAGTTTTCATTTCCTATTTCCAATCTTCGTCGCGGAATTCTCATAACGAGAGCATACCATTTCTTGCC
>NZ_KQ969506.1:14214-40165 GCF_001578875.1 Streptococcus sp. DD13 | reverse complement strand
CCCTCCACTCGATAGGCAAAACTTTCTGGAGAGCGTTTAAAAGGATGGTCATACGAATCCTGAAAAGTTTGGTCGATAAAGGTTGCCAATCGTTGCCCTTGAGCAGTTCTAAAAGAAACAGGAACAAAGCAAGTATGCGCAATCTCTTTTAGGAGATTGCCGTAACTTTCTCGGACTTGACCGACAAATTCACCAACCACATGGCGGACGCGAAAAGCCGTGTATTCTTCATTAAAATCTGTATCGACCACCTTGCCACATACTGTGCCATGCGGATCAACCTTGACCTCTGCTGTAAAATTTCCATCCAGCAAATTCGTTTGATAAACAAAGTCATCCCCTTGTTTGATAAAACCAAAGGCCAATAAGCGTTCAAACGAGGGCTGTCGTTGATGAAAATATCTTGCTTCAAAAAAGGCTGTCTGAGACGCTTCCATGAGCTATTCTCCGGCTTCCAAGCGATGAACCAATCGTGATAACCCCATCGAGTTAGAGCCTTTTAGAAGGATCTGATCCTGTGGAGCCACGATCTCCTGAACCTGTTTAACCATATATTCATATTGGTCTTCTTGGGCATTTTTCTGAAAGTAGTACACCCGACCTATCGGATACATCTGACTGGCTAATTGGGCTAACGGAGCAATATCTTCACCGTAAAACACTAGGAAATCGATGCGATCCGGTGACAAGGAAAGGATCAGCTCCGTATGGAGACGGACAGAATCTGGTCCCAGCTCCTTCATATCTGCTAGCACGGCGATTTTTTTCCCACCTGCATTGGACGGAAGAGAAGAAAAGGTTTCTAAGATCAATTGCATAGCCGTCGGATTGGCATTATAGACGTCAGACAAAATGTCTGCCCCATTGGCAGCTTTTTTCCATTCGGTTCGATTTCGTGTTAATTCTAAGCGGGCAAAACCAGTTTGGATAGCCTCTTCTGTCACCCCACACTCCTTGGCCACGTATGCTGCAACCATGGCGTTGCTCGCATTGTATTTACCGTTCACAGCCAGACGGATGGGCTCCTTCAAGAAATTGACCTGAAAATCGAGGAGCCCTTTTTCTTCCACCAAGGAGGTCACAGCAATTTCTTGTCCCTCGCCAAATCGAACCACCCTCTGATTTTGGGGAAGATAGGGATCTACGATGGAATCCCCGGGTAGAAGGACTAAACAATCTTCAGCCATGCCATCCACAATCTGCATTTTCCCTTCAGCAATCTTCTCTCGGCTACCAAAGAATTCTAAATGAGCCTCACCAATCATGGTCACAACCGCAATATCTGGATGTGCTATTTCTGACAATAGATGAATGTCTCCGAGATGGTCTTGTCCCATTTCCAGTACAAGTTTTTCCGTATCATCTGGCATCTGTAAAATAGTATAGGGCAAACCAATCTCATTGTTGTAATTCCCTTGTGTCTTATAGGTTTTATAGGTCGTAGCCAACAAGGAAGCAATCATGTCTTTGGTGGTTGTTTTCCCGTTCGATCCGGTCACTGCAATCACCTGGGTCTTGCTTTTTTTCAATGCATCACTAGCGATCTGTTGAAAGGCAAGCAGGACATCCTCCACTAATAAATGTGGAGTTCCTTCTAAAGACCGTTCTGACAAGGTCAATCTCGCTCCCTGGGCAAGAGCCTGCTCGATAAAATCATGGCCGTCCCGTTCTCCTTTTAAAGGGACAAACAAGTCCCCCTCTTTCACTTTTCGACTGTCAAACTCCACTCCTGTTACCAACTCATCTGCATAGGCACTCCAGTCATTCTTTGCCCCTACGATCTTTGCCAACTCTGATAGTGTTACTTTCATCCTGTGTTCCATCCTATCCTATCCGATTCAGTCATATCCTGTCGGATGTGTTTCCTTCTTATTATACCACAAGTGGTCCACCCCCTATGTCTCCCCCCTTATAGAAAAGAGGAGGAGACGAAGAAGACCTTCCCATCAAAAAAACTCAGGGTAATGAATAAACCCTAAGTTCAGTACTGATTTTCCTATCCCTCTTCTTGGATAATATAAATCGGACGTTTTTTCGTCTCTAAAAAGATTTTCGCAATGTATTTCCCAAGGATCCCAATCGTAAAAAGTTGAATCCCCCCGATAAAGAGAATCAAACAAACCAAACTAGCCCAACCTGTCACAGGATCATCAAATAAAAGTTTTCGGAAGACGACCAATAAAATCCCCAAAATGGACATTAAAAAGGAAATAAGCCCACTATAGGTAGCAATATTGAGCAAGGCTTCTGAGAAGTTAATAAATCCTTCCAAGGAATAGCGCAGAAGAGACCAGAAATTCCAGGACGTTTCACCCGCCACCCGCTCTCGGTTGTCAAAGCTAATATAGGTTACCCGAAAACCAACCCATGAAAATAGCCCCTTTGAAAATCGATTGACCTCCTCAAGACGAAGGACACTATCTACTACCTGTCGGGTCATCAATCGAAAATCTCGCGCACCATCCACCATCTCCGTATCTGAAACGTAATTGATCAACTTATAAAACATCCGGGAAAAGAAGGAGCGAATCACCGGTTCCCCTTCTCGATCAGCGCGTCGGGTTCCAACCACATCAAAGCCTTCCTCCGTGATTTTCTCAACCATTTGAGGCAACAATTCAGGAGGATCTTGAAGATCGACATCCATAACTGTCACCAGATCGCCTCTAGCATGTTCCAGACCAGCTAACAAAGCAGCTTCCTTCCCAAAATTTCTAGAAAAGGAATAATAATGGACATTTTGATATTTTTGGCTGATGTCCCGTAAGATTGCCAAGGTTCCATCGCTAGAGCCATCATTCACAAAGATATACTCAAACTCAAGATGTTTCAAGGGACCCAACTCGACCTTTTCAACAGCTTCTAAAAAAGGATAAATCGTCTCTTCTTCATTATAACAAGGCACTACGATACTTAATTTCACGTTCGTCACTCCCTTCCTACTTACAACAAATGCTTCTCCCTACTTTGGAAAGTTTCCTGCGCTAAGCTCACCAATCGATCGATCAACTCACCATACGGTAAGCCCATATGCTCCCACAAGACAGGGTACATCGACCATTGCGTAAAGCCTGGCATGGTATTTAGCTCATTCAGAAAAATCTGACCATCTTGTGTCATGAAAAAATCACACCGAGATAGACCTGTTCCACCAATGGAACGAAAAGCTTGCTCAGCGAATCGCCGCATTTTTTCAGCTACTTGATCAGGAATCTTAGCTGGAATATCCATGGTAATCCGGTTGTCAATATATTTTGCCTGGTAATCATAAAACGCTACGTCTTTAATAACTTCACCAGGCACCGTTGTTTGAACCGTTTGGTTCCCTAAGACAGCCACTTCGATTTCACGTGCATCCACACCTTGCTCAATCAAAATCCGGCTATCGTATTGCAAAGCAAGATCGACCGCTTGTTCTAAGTCTGCTTCATTTTCTGCCTTTGAAATACCGACTGACGAGCCCATGTTGGAGGGTTTCACAAAAACAGGGAAACTTAGTTTCTCTTTTACAGAAGAGAGAAGTTGTTTGCGATCTTCCCCATCCACGTAGGCAACATAAGGGACTTGAGGAATCCCAACTGTTGCAAGGATACGCTTGGTACTAATCTTGTCCATGGCAACACTTGACGCAAGGACACGAGTTCCGACATAGGGTAGCCCTAAGGTTTCCAAGAAACCTTGCACGCTCCCGTCTTCCCCCATCGGACCATGAAGAACAGGAAAGACAGTTCCGCCATTCCTTGCGATATCACTCGCTGCGACAGGTCTTCCCCCATCTAAGCGATCATTGGTCAAAAGGAAGTCTCTCCCTTCAGGCTTTTGATCAAACGAAGCCCCTTCTACAAACTGCCCTTTTTGCGTGATAAAGTAGGTGTTGACCTGGTAACGATCATAATCGACCGCCCGTACCACACTTTCAGCGGACAATACAGATACTTCGCGCTCAGCGGACCGACCGCCATATAACACTATCAAGATTTCTTTTGTCATCTGCTCTTCTCTCTTTTCCTTCTCTTCTAAATACCATTGATTATACTAGAGTTCTGTTCGATTTTCAATGGCCCTTAGCAGGGTCACTTCATCGGCATACTCAATATCAGAACCAACCGACAACCCTCTCGCTAAACGGGTGACCTTAATTCCAGCCGGTTTCAGGACCCGGGAAATATACATAGACGTAGCTTCTCCGTCTGCTGTCGCATTCGTTGCTACGATCACTTCCGTAACGTCATTTTCCATCAGCCGACTCAACAGGGACTTCAAATTAATATCATCTGGACCAACCCCATTCATGGGTGAAATTAGCCCATGTAGGACATGGTAGCGACCATGATACTCTTGGATATGTTCCATAGCAGAGACATCGCGGCTATTCTCAACAACTAAAATCGTTGACGGATCTCGCGTCTCATCCTGACAAATACGACAGATTTCTTGATCGGTTAAATTCCCACAGACGGTACAATAGGACAATTCCCGCTTGGCTGCTAGCAAATTTTTAGCAAAATCATTCACGACCTCATCATCCATCCCGATCGTATAAAAAGCGAGCCGTGTCGCTGTTTTAATCCCGATTCCGGGTAATTTGGAAAAAGACTCGATTAGTTTTGCAATAGGAGTTGGATAAAACATAATTCTCCTTTTTCTACTGATAAAGTTGATGGTACAGGTTGACGATATCTTTCACAATCGCCTTACTGGTCACAGAATTGAGATCAGTCAAGTTAGGAAGGACGACTGACACAGCAATTTCTGGTTTGTTACTTGGGGCATAGGCTACGATGTTGGTATTAATGGCTTGTTCTGTCTGACCAGATGAATTGGTCACAAAGGTTTCAGCTGTTCCTGTTTTGGCACTGATAGACAAGGAGGCCCCATTCATTTCTGTCCCAGTTGTAAAACCTGACGTTCCATGCACTACCTCATAAAATCCTTCCTGGATCAAGCCCATATCACTTGCGGAAAGGTCAACCTGATTCAGTTCCTTTCCTGTTATTCCACGGATTTCCTTTCCGAGACCTCCATCCTCTGCATTGTCATAGATGCCCGCTACCAGATGAGGGGCAATCCGCTTCCCACCATTGGCCACTGTTGCAGCATATTGGGCCATTTGCAAAGGGGTATAATTATCAAATTGGCCAAAAGACTCCGTGATATAGTTCCAGGATGTGTAGTTGGTAGGGAGATAGCCCGTAGACTCAGAAGGCAGATCAATCCCTGTCGACACGCCCAAGCCATACTGACCATAAGCTGTCCGTAACTTGGTCATCCCAGCTTGAATGACACTTTGGTCACTCGGGAGATAGATCCCGGCTTGATATTCCTGACCAATTAATTTCAAGGCAATCTGAACCATATAGGTATTGGAAGAATACTCCAAAGCTTGCACGGCCGTTAGATTTTGTTGTCCATAATTGGTAAACCAAGAATTGATCACACTACTTCCTGCTAACTGAATCGGTTGATCGGTCAAGACCTGATTCCCTGAGATGACTTGGTTTTGCCAACCCGCAGTTAAAGTGGCCCCTTTGACAATGGACCCAGGCACGAAAACGTTGGTGATATTTCCAAGCGCATTTTCCTTGATATCCTTAGCTCCAGCATCATGTTGATAGCCCGCCATTGCTAAAATAGAACCATCATTTGGACGCATCACAACAGCATAAACACCATCTGAATAGGTCGCACTTCCGCTATTCAACTCGGTCTGGAAATGACGTTTCAAGATTGCTGAAACCCCGTCCTGAAATTTTAGATCTAGGGTCAGTTTGAGATTGTTTCCTTTACTTCCTTCTTGAAGGGTCTCGATACTTTCCACATTCCCAGACTTGTCAAGCTGGACTTCTTTGACCTGGTGAGTTCCTTGTAAATCGTCCTCATATTGCTTCTCTAGATAGGCCGTCCCAACTCGGTCATTGAGTGAATAGCCCTTTGCTAGGTAAGATGCCGCATCCGCTTCCGGCAAGCCAGCTTGACTGGTCGTCACCGTTCCAATGAGAGAGGATAAGGAGGTATCCAAGACCACTCGGTCCCAATCACTGCCAGTGGAGATTCCAGGTAACTCATTTTCATTGGCCGCAATCTTTGCAATTTGTTCAGCCGTTAGAGCCTCTGTTTGTAGATTTACCGTTTCAAAATAAGAGGCTGCGTTCATTTCTGAAAAAAGCTGAATCGCCTTTTCTTCCTCTTTCGAATAGTTGAGCTGGTCTTCTTTTAAACTAGCAACGGCATTGCCATATAAGACAGACTCTTCTAAGCGATTTCCTGCTTGATCCAGCCGCTGGTCTCGTGGCAAGGCCTCTATCACTTTCGAATATACCTGAGGATCTGCTAAATAATAGTCCGCCTTTTGACGTTGGGTCACCGTGGGATTGTTCACTTGAACATAGCTTAATAGCTTTTGGGCCACAGTCCGCATGGCCAGAGCCGTTGCCTTGTTCGAACGTGTGTAGGTCACCACCTGACGGACCTTATTTTCTACAAGGGCCTTTCCACTAGCATCATAAATTCCTCCGCGGACAGAACTTCTGCTAATTTTTTTCTGACTAGCTGTCGCAAGCCGATCCTGATAGAACGATTGATTGACAATCTGCATATGAATCAACCGCCCAATCAATATTACAAAAAGCAATAAAACAAAGGCAAATAAAACATTTATCCGGCGGGGAATGACGTTTTTATTTGCCTTTTTTTTCACTATTTCTTTTCTGGCCACACAGCTACCTCTTTCTGAAAATTCTTTTCTATTATACCATATCCCAGAAGAATCTTCAGAGTTCAATCCCCAAATCCAGCAAGCTTCTTTTGCTCGCCTAAATCAGGGTTAGAGGGGTTGCCGAGTCTGGCGACGTATCAAGCACTTCTAGGGCACTGGAGGTAGTCAAGTCCGCTCGTTCAAGTTGATGGACCATCGTCATATGAGCCAATTCCTTGATATTATTTTCCTTCGATAGGTGACCGAGGTAGATTTTTTCGTTTGATGACCTAGACAACGGATCATGGCTTCCGCTCCGTCTTCATTGCTCAAATGGCCCTTATCTGACAAGATTCGTTGTTTCAAGTTCCAAGCATAGGATCCTGCACGTAAAATCTCGATATCATGATTGGACTCAATCAAGTAGGCATCGGCATGCTCAATCATACCTGCCAGTCGATCACTCACATAGCCCGTATCCGTTAACATAACGAAACTTTTCCCATCTTTCATGAAGCGGTAAAATTGGGGATCAGCAGCATCATGACTCACCCCAAAGGACTCTACATCCAAATCTCCAAAAGTTAAGACACGTCCCCTTTCAAAAATATGTTTTTGCTCCACTGGGATAACTCCCAGTTTTTTTTCCATAGCCTGCCAGGTTTTTTCATTGGCATAAATATCTAGTTGATGTTTACGTGCCAAAACTCCGACCCCATGGATATGATCCACATGCTCATGGGTTACTAAAATCGCATCCAAATCCTCGGGTTTTCGATCGATTTCTGCTAACAAGCTGGTAATTTTTTTCCCAGATAGGCCCGCGTCAACCAATATTTTTTTCTGATTGGATTCCAAATAGAAGCTATTGCCACTGGAGCCCGATGCCAAAATACTGTATTTAAATCCTGTTTCACTCATCTTTTTCTACTTCATCCGCCTCCTCATCCCATTCTGTCGTCACTCCAAGCTCCCGTGAATAAGGTAAGACAATCGTAAATGTCGAACCATGTCCATACTCACTCTTAGCCCAAATAAAGCCTTGGTGTTGTTTAACGATTTCTTTTGCAATCGCAAGCCCCAGACCAGTCCCTCCTTGCGCACGTGAGCGCGCCTTATCCACTCGATAAAAACGATCAAAGATTTTCGGTAAGTCCGACTTAGGAATGCCCAGACCTTCATCTGTAATCGAAAGAATCAACTGATTCGTCGTGGTCTTCATGCTAAACGTGATCTTTCCTCCATCTGGAGAATATTTAATGGCATTGTTGAGGATATTGTCCAAGACTTGTGTCATTTTATCCGTATCGATCTCCACCCACACAGGTGTCACTGCATAATCCCTGATAATCACATACTCTTTTTTTCGATCCGGGTCACTGTTTTTCATCTGGTCAAATCGGTTTAAGATAAAAGTTACAAAAGCTGTAAAATTAATCAATTCTGGTTCCAGATGCTGCAGTTGATTGTCGATACGCGACAGGCTCAACAAATCCGTGATCATTCGCATCATACGGTTGGTCTCATCCAACGAAACCTTGACAAAGCTTGGAGCAACCGGTTCAGACAAGGCACCTTCATCTAATGATTCCAAGTAAGACTTGACAGAAGTTAGAGGGGTTCTCAGCTCATGACTGACATTGGAAACAAACAGTCTCCGTTCCCGTTCTTCCTTTTCTTGCTCCGTCGTATCATGCAAGACAACAACGACCCCAGATATCATCCCAGTTTCTCCTCGAATGGTCGCAAAATTTGCACGCAAGGTCAGGAATTCCCCATTTTCACCCACATGATCCAAATTCAATTCTGGCGTTTGGATCAACAAATCTCTAAAACTATAGTCTTCTATTTCTAGAATCGTGAGTAGATCGGCCTGTTCCGCTTCTTCCTTGCTCAAACCTAATTGCTTTTGCGCCATATCGTTGATCATGATAATCCGACCCCAACGGTCTGTCGCTACGACGCCATCACTCAGATAAGAAAGAATGGAGGAAAGCCTGGTTTTTTCTTGACTCAAACTATCCTGAGTTAAGCGAATGCCTTCAGACAGTTCATTTAGAAGATTGGCCATCTCTGTAATTTCAGGATTCCCTCTTAGATCCAGGACATCACTGTAATCTCCAGCAATCAGCGCTTTTACTTTCCCGTTCAGCGCCTTGATATGTATGTCATCTCGTCGACCTTCTAAAATCAGAAAAGCAATGACCAAGACAAAGCCAATGACAATGACAATGAACCAAAATTCGACTTGAGTGACCAAAAATTTAATTTGATTAATCATTTCCTTTTATATAATACCCTGCTCCCCGTCGAGTCAGAATATATTCCGGACGACTAGGTGTGTCCTCGATTTTTTCCCGAAGTCTACGAACCGTGACATCCACCGTCCGTACGTCTCCAAAATAATCATAGCCCCAAACGGTCTCCAATAAGTGTTCCCGAGTCATAACTTGCCCGACATGATTCGCAAGATGATGCAGTAACTCAAATTCTCGATGTGTCAGCTCCAGCTCTTCCCCATGCTTTTTCGCTAGGTAGGCACTTGGAATGATCGTTAAGTCCCCAATCACAATATCTGGAACACCATTGTCATCTACTTCTGTCGTATTTTCTACAAATTCTGCCCGACGAAGCATCGCTTTTACCCGAGCCAATAATTCCCGATTGGAAAACGGTTTTGTCACATAATCATCGGCACCAAGTTCCAAGCCAATCACCTTGTCTAACTCACTATCCTTAGCTGATAGGATAATGATCGGGACATTACTGGTCTTACGAATAGTACGAGCAACTTCAAGACCATCTATCTCTGGCAACATCAAATCTAAAATCACAATATCTGGTTGTTCTGCTTCAAACTGTTCCAGTGCTTCACGCCCGTCAAAGGCGGTCACGACCTCATATCCTTCGCGAGTCATGTTAAATTTGATGATATCCGAAATCGGACGCTCATCATCGACAACAAGTATTTTTTTCATAGTTTTTCACTTCCTTTTGATACTTTAGTATACCAAATCTTTCACTTTTTTTCACGGATGAACGTCTTTTACAGGGGGCATGTTAGATTTTCTGACATCTGTTTTATTAAATTGTCAGAATTCTTTTGACAAATCGCCCCTCATCTGCTAAACTAGTATTATCTTATATAGAACGGGAGAGATTTATGCCTCTAGTAGAATTTAAAAACGTCAACAAGTATTATGGAGATTATCACGCTCTACGCGACATTAACTTATCCTTTGAGCCAGGTCAAGTAGTGGTCCTTCTCGGACCTTCTGGTTCTGGGAAATCAACCTTAATCCGAACCATCAATGGCTTAGAATCGATTGATGAAGGAAGCTTGGTAGTCCATGGACACGATATCAGTAAAGCCAGCCAACGGGACCTTGTTCCTTTGCGAAAGGAAGTCGGCATGGTATTTCAGCACTTTAACCTCTATCCCCACAAGACCGTCGTGGAAAACGTAACCCTTGCTCCTACCAAGGTTTTGGGCATCAGCCAAAAAGAAGCTGAAGAAACAGCTCAAAAATATCTGGAGTTTGTTAACATGTGGGACCGGAAGGATTCTTACCCAGCTATGCTTTCTGGTGGACAAAAACAACGGATTGCGATCGCCCGTGGATTAGCGATGCACCCTGAATTGTTACTATTTGATGAGCCTACATCAGCACTCGACCCTGAAACAATCGGGGATGTCCTGGCTGTTATGCAAAAATTAGCTCAGGATGGGATGAATATGATTGTCGTCACACACGAAATGGGCTTTGCTCGCGAAGTGGCAGACCGGATTATCTTTATGGCTGAAGGTGAGGTATTGGTGGATACCACAGATGTAAATGACTTCTTTGATAACCCAACTGAACCACGAGCTAAGCAATTCCTAAGCAAGATTATCAACCATGAATCAGACAAGGTTGTCCTGTAGGAGGTCCATATGAAATCCAAAAAAACCATTTTGGGCTGGATTGTGGCCATCCTCTTTCTAGCTATCTTTGTCTTTCCTTTGTTCATTCCCAAAACCAGCTCGAAAGCAACGAATGGTGGGGATAGTTCCGATCCTGTCCAAGCAATTAAAAACCGGGGTATTCTCCGCGTAGGGATCAAGCAAGATGTGCCAAACTTTGGCTACCTCAATCCGGATACCAATGCGTATGAAGGGATGGAAATTGATATCGCACGAAAAATTGCAGATGAGCTTGGTGTCGATATCGAATTTACCCCTGTAACCCCTCAAACACGGGGTGCTGTCTTAGACAATGACCAAGTCGACATTGTCATTGCAACCTTTACGATTAATGAGGAACGAAAAAAACTCTACAATTTTTCAACACCTTATTATACTGATGCGGTCGGATTCCTCGTGAATAACGACAGTGGCATCACATCCATCAAAGACCTTAATGGCAAAAACATCGGGGTTGCGCAAGGGTCCACGACGCGTACCCAAATTCAAGCCTTAGCCAAAGAGAACAATATCAGTGTCTACTTTACAGAGCTAGGTTCTTACCCTGAGTTGGCAGTTGCCTTACGGGCTCACCGCATTGATGCCTTTTCTGTCGACCAATCCATCCTATCTGGTTATACCTCTTCCACTGCTCATATCCTAGACTTTAACTTTGCCACATCAGAGTATGGTATTGTCACTAAAAAATCCAATACAGCCCTGAATGAGTATGTCAGCAACTTGATTAGTCAATGGAAAACAGATGGAACCTTGCAAAAGATTTATGCCAAATACAATCTGACGCCTGTCGAAAGTACGCAGCAATAGAAAGGAAAATCGATGTTAGCAACTGTAACCAATCCCTATTCATGGGAAAATTGGGTGAGTTATTTTAATGCGCTACCGACCTTCTTTGGTGGGATCGTCTATACCATCGCCATTTCGATTGGATCTCTCATCCTTGCTCTTATCTTGGGAATCATCTTCGGTTCTTTTTCATCAGGGAAAAACAAATTTTTGCGCTTTATCTCGCGCGCTTACGTTGAAATTTATCAAAACACTCCCCTTTTAGTCCAATTCATGATTATCTACTATGGACTTCCTCTGATTACGCATTATGTCATCAGTCCATCTATCTTCTTTACAGCCGTCTTTTCGGTAGGACTGTATCATGGGGCTTATATTTCAGAAGTCATTCGTTCAGGAATCGAATCCATCCCGAGCGGTCAAACTGAGGCGGCGCTTTCACAAGGTTTTACGGCTTCTGAAACGATGCGAATCATCATCCTGCCACAAGCAATTCCCGCCATTTTGCCACCCCTGATCAACCAATTGGTCAGTCTGATCAAAAACACGGCGACTGTTGCGATTATTTCCGGTATGGACCTGATGTTTGTCACCAAATCTTGGGCAGCCCTCAACCAAAATTATATCCCGGCCTTTGCTGGTGCTGCCTTTTTCTACTTCATCATGTGTTTCCCAGTCGCACGACTTGGACGCCGGATTGAAGAGCACAACAAAACACGCTATTCAGCTTAGAAGGAGGTTGACGTATGCAAAGTATTTTAGAAATCTTAAAGCCGTCTACCTTTCGAATTTTGGCCAACGGTCTCTACCTGACCATCCAAATTTCGACTGTTTCGGTGATTCTCTCTATCTTTTTCGGCATGATTTTAGCTGTAATGCGCAATAGCCACAATCGTCTTTTACGATGGATCGCAGCTATTTATGTTGAATTCGTCCGAAACGTTCCGAACCTCCTGTGGATCTTTGTTGTATTTTTGGTTTTCCAAATGAAATCCACTGAAGCAGGGATCACCTCTTTCACTCTCTTCACAACAGCAGCAATGGCAGAAATCATTCGTGGAGGGCTCAATGCCATTGATCACGGTCAGATGGAAGGCGGACTTTCTCAAGGTTTTACCCGTTTTCAAGTCATGCGCTATATCATTATCCCGCAAGCGATGCGCAAGATGATGCCGGCCGTCATTTCACAAATCGTTACCGTGATTAAAGATACCAGCTTCCTCTACTCTGTCATCGCCCTTCAAGAACTCTTTGGCTCGGCACAAATTTTGATGGGTAGATATCACGAAGCCAGTCAAGTCTTCGTTCTCTACCTGATCATCACAGCCATTTATTTCGTGATCAACTTCTCCATTTCCCAGTTTTCACGCTATCTTGCAAAATCGTGGGCAGATAGTGTCGAATAACGACTCTAGAGTCGTCAAAAACAACCAACCGTCAATCCCTTGTCCGGGTCACCTGTTTTTAGGTGAACTAGGAGGGGATAAACGATTGGTTGTTTTTTTATTTTCTATCAGATGGATGACCATCCGACAAATTGTCCAGAAACAAGGTCAGGACTCTTTCGAGCCCTGACTTTCTTACTCAGAAGCTTCTTCTGAAGGAGCCGATTTTCGTGATTTATTGGCAATATCTGCAAGGATCAATTCGACAAAGGCATCCACTGAAAGGGTTTCAGTTTGTTTTTGTCCATAACGGCGGACGTTAACTGCCCCCTCTTCCATCTCCTTATCCCCTACAATCAGCTGATAAGGGATCTTACTGGTTTGGGAAGCTCGAATCTTGTATTGCATTTTTTCGTTACGCTCATCGACATCAGCTCGAACACCACGGTCACGAAGTTTCTTCGCTACTTCCCAAGCGTAATCTGTGTGAGCTTCGTTTGAAATCGGAATAACCGTTACTTGATGTGGAGCTAACCAAGTTGGAAAGGCACCCTTGTAGTTTTCAATCAAGATGGCCGTAAAACGTTCCATGGTGGAGATTACGCCACGGTGAATCATGACTGGACGGTGTTCCTCGCCATCTGCTCCGATGTATTTTAGGTCAAACCGCTCTGGTAAGAGAAAGTCCAACTGAATCGTCGACAAGGTCTCCTCATTCCCAAGAGCTGTCTTCACTTGGATATCCAGTTTTGGTCCGTAGAAGGCCGCTTCTCCTTCTGCCTCAAAATAGTGTACCCCCATCTCATCCAGAGCTGCACGAAGCATACTTTCGGCATTGTTCCACATTTGGTCATCGTCGAAGTATTTATGCGTGTCTTGAGGATCGCGAAGAGACAGACGGAAGCGATAATCCGTGAGGTCAAAATCTTCGTAAACATCGATAATCAACTGAAGAGCCCGTTGAAATTCTTCTTGGATTTGTTCTGGAGTAACGAAAAGGTGGCCATCGTTGAGGGACATTTCCCGCACCCGTTGGAGACCAGTGAGAGCCCCAGATTTTTCGTAGCGGTGCATCATCCCGATTTCAGCGATTCGGATTGGCAATTCACGGTAAGAATGGACATGATGTTTAAAGACTTGGATATGGTGTGGACAGTTCATTGGTCGAAGAACAAATTCTTCCCCGTCTCCCATGTCCATAGTTGGGAACATGTCTTCTTGGTAATGATCCCAGTGACCAGAAGTCTTGTAAAGCTCCACAGAAGCAAGTGGCGGAGTATAGACATGTTGATAGCCAGAAGCCAATTCCTTATCGACAATGTAACGCTCTAGCTCCCGACGCACTGTCGCACCGTTTGGCAACCAGAACGGCAGCCCTTGCCCAACTTCCTGAGAAATCATAAAGAGATCCAGTTCTTTTCCCAATTTACGGTGATCCCGCTCTTTCGCTTCTTCCCGCATTTGCAGGTAGTTCTTCAAGTCTTTCTTGTCAAACCAAGCGGTCCCATAGACCCGTTGCATCATCGCATTGTCACTATTTCCACGCCAGTAGGCACCTGCTACGTTTAAGAGGTGGAAGATTTGGATACGACCTGTTGACGGCACATGTGGGCCACGGCAAAGGTCCACGTATTCACCTTGGCGATAGATGGTCAAGCCCCCCTCATCTTCCGAGTGTTCTTCGATCAATTCCAACTTATAAGGATCATTTTTGAAAATTTCGCGTGCCTCGTCTTTAGTGACCTCTTCACGGATGGATGGGAAGTTTTCCTTGACGATTTTCTTCATTTCTTCTTCGATACGTGGCAGGTCTTCATTTGAGATTTGACCAGCTTCATTGTCTGTATCATAGTAAAAGCCATCTTGAATAGCTGGACCGACACCGAGATGAATGTCTGGAAAAAGACGCTTAGCCGCTTGAGCAAAGAGGTGAGCAGCGGAGTGGCGCAAGATTGGAAGAGCATCTTCGTGATCAGGGGTCACGATTTCGATGCTTCCGTCCTCGGTGATCGCACGAGTCGTGTCGATGAGTTTGCCATTAAATTTACCAGCAAGGGCTTTTTTAGCCAGGGAATTGCTGATGGATTGGGCAATTTCAAAAGTAGTAACGCCAGATTCGAATTCACGAACAGCGCCATCTGGGAAAGTAATCTTAATCATGGTTTTCTCCTTAAATATTTATTCTATTTTTGTTGGACAATTTTAAGAGCCGAGCAACTTCTTCCGCAGTCTGATTTTCTGGTTGACTACCATCTGTTACGAGACTAGAATAGCCTAATTTCATCGCTTCCTTACGAACCATTTGAGCAAAAAGAATATCTCGTTGCATCCAGTTTTCAAAAGCTTGCTCAGGGTTGGTTGTACCCTCTAAGACATAAGGAACCCATTCTCTCTGTCTATAATGCTTTTTTTGAAAATCAGCTGTCGGAGTCAAGCATAGATAGGATGATGTTTGACATTCAAGCTCCTTTACCAAGTGAGGCAAAAGTCCTGCTCCCTCCACCAAGAGAGGTCTGTTTTGATTTTTTATCAAGTAAGATTTTACATATGGAAAAATCTCTTCATAAAAGCGCCATTCTTCATCTGCCATCTCTTCTGGATTTCTATCCTGCCTAAGAAGGCAAATTGGCTGTGAGTCTGCACTTGCTTGACTCACCATCTCGTCTACTAAATTATCCAATTTGATATGAAGTAGTTGATACTGTCTAGCAAGAAGTGAGGCAATTGTTGACTTTCCACTACAAGGCGATCCGCCAATCATATAAAGCATCATTCTTCCTCCTTCTGACAAAATAAAAACGACATCCTCGAAAGGACGTCGTAACGTGGTTCCACCTTCATTTATGTTCCTCAAAAAAGAGGGACACCTCTGATTGGCTCTAACGTAGCCACCGTTTTATGTTTTCATAAAAATCTAACGAGTAGTCCCAAACCTATCCTCTACGTGATTTCCAGCCTCACACGCTCTCTATGAGATTTCCTAGGTTTGATATGTCTCTATTGCAGATTATAGCATGATTCACAAAAAAATGCAAAATACTTTTCCAAGCCGACTAGTCTTCGGTCCTACCAATTGTCCTATCTTAGGAAAAATGACAACCTACGGCTTTTACTCGTCCGAATCCCTCAAATGCCGAATGGAATGAATCAAATGAGAGAGCAAATAGCCCAGTAGGCTAACACCTACTAAGACCACGCTAGTCACGATTGCTAAAACCTGATTAAAAACAACTGAAGTCCCCGCCAAGAGGCCATCCAAGCTGGACGAATCAGTCGAGGGAACCAACAGAAAGGAAGTAGCGACCCAAAACAAAGACAAAACGAGTACCAAAACGCTGTACCAGATACTCCGTCCGTAGGAGAGGTTGGCGCCCAAGGTCAGCAAAAACAAATAGCCGACGTAGACAATACTCGCCTGGGTTACCCATTTTTCCCCAAAAATAGCCGTAATCCCAAACCAAAGCACGAGAGGAACTACTAGCCAGAGAGCAAAAAAGAGGAGGCGTTTCCATTTCCAATTCAAATCAAGATCTCCTTCTTTCTAATCCAGTAAGTTTCGAATGGAACGAATAGTCCGTTTAGAAGCACGGACAAAGCGTTTGGATTGACGGCTAGAGCCGACTGCAATGGTCCGCGGTAGACGACTCGCTCGTTTTACGATTGAAAGAGGCCGTCTTTCATGCCCTTGTTGGTAAGAGCGGATGGATTCCGCTTGGGAAGTCGAGACTTTCTTTAAGTGATTTTTTCGAAAGTCATAGGCAATTTTAATATCCAAATAGTATTGATAGACGGTTTTCCCAAAATTTTCTGCTGATATTTCATACAATTTAGCATTGTGCTGTTCCAGCGTCATCGCAGGAGTATCCGCAATAGCTTCTAAAATCACGCGAGGCATATCCTCTTCTTGGTAAAAGAGGCGACCAAAGGCCGGATCATTGACGACCACTTCCAGATAAGGATTCCCATGGGCGAGGACAGGAGTCCCAGATGCTAGACTCTCTATATAAGTCAGGCCTTGGGTCTCACTCGTCGAAGCAGAAATAAAGAAATCTGCCGCCTTATAATAGAGCGCTGTATCAGATGGTGCAATCATCCCTGTCATCAGCACATGATTCTCAATTCCTAGCTTTTTGATCAATTTTTGTAGATCGCTTTCATAAGGTCCACCACCTGCGATGACTAACTTGATCTTCTGGTTTTGCTCTAGGACTTGAGGCAGAGCCTTTATAACAGCCTGAATATTTTTTTCATATGAGATTCGAGAAAGACTAAGGAGCATGGTCTCATCTTCTTGAATTCCTAAGCGGTGACGCAAGTCCAGTAGGTCTGTCTCTTGAATTTCGGGTCGTTCAAATTTTGCCAGATCAATTCCAGTCGGGATTACTCGCAAGTCGGATTTGACCTTGTAGGATTTGAGGAGATTCGCAACGATTTGGCTAGGACAAATAATCCCATTCACATCTGAACTAAATCTGCGAATGTAGTACTTCACCATGCTAGGACGAATGATCATCCCCCGAGCAATATAGCGGACATAGTCCTCATACTGGGTATGGTAGGTATGAACAACGGGAATCCCTAAAGTATGGCCAATCTCTAAACCAAGAAAACCAAGGGAGAATTCTGTCTGCGTATGAATGATCTCCAGCTGATAACGTTTGGCGATTTCAATCGCATCTGAAAAACCAGCGTAGGCAATCCGACGCTCCTTAAAGGCAAAAAAAGGAATAGATGGCAAGCGAATGATCGTCCAATCATCAAACCCTTCTACATCCTTGTCTGTCGTCGTAAAGATAAAAACGGTGTGGCCAAGTTTTTCCAATTCAGTTTTTAGCGTACGGATAGACGTTGCAACACCGGACACTTGTGGAAAGTAGGTATCTGTAAACAAACCAATTCTCATAATTCCCCCTAACCCAAACGGGCTTGTTCTGCATAAAAATCTAACCAAATTTGCAAGAGACGTTCTTCTGAGTATTCTTGTGATATCTCGTTAGAGTGCTGTCTGAGGTCTTCTAACTTTTCGGGATGTGCCTTCAGCTCATCTAAACCACTCTTCATCCCATCCAAATCCTGAGCTGGATAATACTTGCCCTCTAAAATAACCTTATAAAGATCTAGGTCTCGAAGCATGATTGGCGCTCCACAGCTAGCAGCCTCCAAGATGGTCATTGGAAAGAGCTCGTTGTAACTTGGCAACAAAAATAAATCTGTCGCTGCGTATAGCCGGCGCATCTGATCAGGCGAGACAATCCCAGGGAAACGGACATTGCTCGGTGGATTCTCCATCAGTGCCTTATACTTTTCATAACCGTCCGTCATCCCACCAAAGGAGAATCCGCCAGCCCAAACAAAGGTCACATCCGGACGTTGCTCCGCCAAGGCGATGAAATCATCAATTCCCTTTCGTTTTTGCACCTGACCGGCTCCTAGGACCATAAAATCCCCCTCAGACAAACCTAGTTCCGTCCGAATCGCAACTCGTTCTGCCTGCTCCAAAGGATACCATTTTTCCTTGTTCACAAAGTTTGGGATATAACTCACCTTTTCTCGAGGAATCCCTGCTGCCACAAGATCTTCAATAAAGCTTGGATTGACAACCACTAGATGATCCATCCGATTATAAAAACGAATGACATACCACCCTACGATTTTCCGAACGAGCCAGGGTAGCTTGAGACTCCCATCTAAGGTCTCAGGTAAAAAATGGACATAGCCAACCCTGCGTCCCACTTTTTTCTTTCGAAATGTAGATAGAAAATACTGGGGATCAATCGTATGGTAATGGGTCACATCAGCCCGGACGGACTGGTTTTCTGTCACGACAAGGGCATCTCCAGCATCCCGATGCAAGAGCCGCATCAACTCACGGTAGGCACCCGAAACCCCTTGACCTGCAACCTTCTCACTTGAACTTTTCATATTGATTCGTAGTTTTTTGTTTTCCATGCCTTTATTATATCATTTTCATCCCTCATCTGCCCTACATTTCAGATAGAAAAGGAGCAAAAAAAGGATCTAAGAAAAAACTTAAATCCTTCTGTACCTGAATCCAGGTTACTAAAGTTTATTTTGTAGACTGTGCTTGGTTGATGCCATGGTTTAGAATGACCTCACGTGTGTCGAGTTCTTCTTTATGCATGATTTTTGTGAGCATCCTCATGGCAATCGCCCCGATATCATAAATCGGTTGCTGAATCGATGTCAGGTTAGGGTTGGTAAACTTGGTCACCAAGGAACCATTACTTGTAACCAGTTCAAAATCCTCTGGAACCTTGACACCCTGAGCAACTAGACCATTTAACAGACCTGCTGCGATCTCATCCTCTGCTACATAAGCTGCGGTAACACCTGCACGCAAGACGCGCTCTGCCAAAGCAAATCCCTCATCGTACTTGTATTTGGACTCAAATACCAGACCTTCGTTAAAGGAAAGGCCCTTCTCTTTTAGTCCTTCTTTAAATCCAGACAGACGAACCACACCGTTAATATCATCCACTAAAGGCCCTGATACGAAGGCAATTTTTTGATTATTCTTCGACAAGAGTCCGACAGCATCTTTCGTTGCTTGTCCGTAATCAATATTGACACTAGGAATCTGATGTTCCAAGTCCACCGTCCCTGCCAGTACGATAGGCGTTCTCGTCCGTGAAAACTCTGCCCGCAACTTATCTGTCAGATGGTATCCCATAAAGATAATGCCATCCACCTGCTTTGAGAACAAGGTATGAACAACGGAAATTTCCTTGTCATCATTCTCATCACTATTGGCCAACACAATATTGTAATTGTACATATCTGCAATATCGTCAATCCCTTTTGCCAAGGTAGCATAGTAGGCATTCGCGATATTTGGAATTACAACACCGACAGTTGTTGTTTTTTTACTAGCTAGTCCGCGCGCAACCGCATTTGGACGATAATCCAGGCGTTCGATCACCTCAAGGACTTTTTTGCGAGTATTTTCTTTCACATTTTTATTGCCATTGACGACGCGACTGACCGTTGCCATGGACACACCTGCCTCACGCGCAACATCATAAATAGTCACGGTATCATCAGTATTCATCATAATCATCTACACCTCCTTTCAGACCTGAATGTTCATGATGAAAACGACATTTTCATCCTTAGATAGTATACCATTATTTGAAAACACTTTCAAGAGATTTTCCTCCTTTTTTAAAAAAGCTTGCAATTTTACTAGAAAGCTGTAAAATAAGGAAAGAAAGAAGGTATCTTATGTCTAAAATCCAACAAATTACCCACTATTTACAAGAAAATCAGATGGATCTAGCCATTTTTTCAGACCCTGTTTCCATCAATTACCTCTCTGGGTTTATGTGCGACCCGCATGAGCGTCAACTTTTCCTCTTTGTCCTCCCAAATGAAGAGCCCCTTCTCTTTACACCTTCTCTTGAAGTCAACCGTGCCAAAGAGTTTGTCGACTTCCCTGTTCAGGGCTACAAGGATACGGAAAACCCTTGGGAGATCATTGCTCAACTCCTTCCTCAGAAAAACTACCAGTCCGTTGGGATTGAGTACAATCAATTGATTGTTGCAAAGTTTGAAGGCCTAAAATCCGCCTTCCCTACTGCTACATTTCGTGACCTTAGCCCTGTCATCAATCGGATGAAACTCATCAAATCTCAAGACGAGATTGAAAAAATGATTGTCGCTGGAGAATGGGCTGACAAGGCTGTCCAAACTGGTTTTCAAGCAATCTCTCTTGAGAAGACAGAAAATGAAATCATCACTGAGATTGAGTTTGCCATGAAAAAGCAAGGCATTAAAAAAATGTCCTTTGACACCATGGTCTTGTCTGGTGACAATGCTGCTGACCCTCATGGGATTCCTGGCAATAAAAAAGTCGAAAACAATAGCCTCCTCCTATTTGACCTTGGGGTCGAAGCCCTAGGCTACACCTCAGATATGACTCGTACCGTAGCAGTTGGCAAGCCAGATCAATTTAAAATTGACATCTATAATCTCTGTCTGAAAGCCCACCTAGCTGCTATCGCCATGATTAAGCCTGGGGTCACCGCTCACGAAATTGACCGTGCAGCCCGTTCGGTGATCGAAGAAGCAGGATATGGAGAGTACTTCAACCATCGCTTGGGACACGGGCTCGGTATGGAGGTGCATGAGTTTCCATCTATTATGGAAGGAAATGACTTGATCATCGAAGAAGGGATGTGTTTCTCCGTTGAGCCGGGTATCTATATCCCTGGAAAAGTCGGTGTCCGGATCGAAGACTGCGGTTATGTGACCAAAGACGGTTTTGAAGTCTTTACACATACCCCAAAAGAACTACTTTATTTTGAAGGTTAGGCCTTTCGGAACTCACAACTTCCCTATCTCCCCCTTTCCTTTTCAGCCTTACTACTGGAGAAATCATGTATTTTAAACAACCTTTCCGACAGACTGTTATTGCTGTTTTATGTTACTTCGCCTGCGTCGGGATAGCCGTCGGAATCGACCTAGGACTCCTTGGTGTTCGCAATATGTACAATACCCCAGCCTTATCCGCCTTATTCGCTGGCTGGGTCTACATCAGACTGATTCAGAAAACCCAACGTTTTGGACCAATCTTAGCGCTTGGGGCTTTTATGTCCATCTTCTTTTTCACCTCTGGCCACTTTATCTTAGCAGCCCTACCGAATCTGCTTGCAGCTATTTTGGCTGAGCTGATCGCAGGATCTGCTCATTATAAAAGTTCTGGAAGAAACCTCCTATCCTACATGGTGTTTTCTCTCGGCAATCTAGCGCCTATAGTGACCATGTGGCTGGCTCCAAAAGCTTACACCGCGCAACTCCTTGCAAAAGGAAAAAGCCAGACATATATCGATCAAGTGATGGTTCCAGCAAGTGGACAACATCTGCTCGTCCTGTTCGGAGGAACACTCCTAGCAGCAGCTATCGGCTATCTCCTTGCCCATCGATGGCTACACCGATTCTCAGCAACACAGTAAACCATCTGTGCGACTTATTCTCACGAATGATTAGAAGAAGCAGTTTTTTTCCGAACACCGGATCACTGCTTCTTTTTCTTTTTCTTTTTAAACTATTTTTTATTTCTCCATTCCTGTCTTTCTGGCATCACTATGATACAATGGTCCTATGACACGACTAGGATTTATGAGTGACCTGCACATCGATAGCAATGCCTTTGAGGAATTTGAATACAAAACCTTGCTACAGGTCCTACAAGACAGAAAAATCGACCACCTCCATCTAGTAGGGGATATCTCAAATGATTTAAAGGGCACCTCCCTCCCTTTTATTGAAAAACTACGGCAGTACTTGCCTGTTTCCTTTTCACTTGGCAATCACGATATGCTAGGACTTTCAGAGAAGGATATTGCTGCATATGATTTTCAAATAGAGACCTTCGGCAAGACCCACCTAGTCAGTCTAGCTGGCTGGTACGACTATTCTTATGCCCCTCAGATGAGCCAAAAAGAGCATCTCGCAAAGAAAAAACTCTATTGGTTTGACCGCAAGTTGGATAGGACCCTACCTGATATCGAGCTCACCCAAACCATCCTAGGGGACTTGGACAGGGTCCTATCGGATTTAGATGGAACGATCATTGTGGCTCTCCACTTCGTTCCGCATGCTAGTTTTCTCCTCCAGCATCCTTATTTTCAGGCATTTAATGGCTTTTTGGGAAGTCAGGGCTTTCATGACGTCTTTAAAAAAATAAGGTCCGTCATGTCTTTTTCGGCCACTTACATCGCCGTTATGAGCCACGCACGATCGAAGGTGTGACCTATCAAGCGCGCCCCTTGGGTTACCGCAGGGAGTGGCAGATGGTGGAGGACTTCTACAATCGTCATCCTCATTTTTCCCACCACAATAGCTACCACCTGACCAAGCGGTACAAGGCCATTCGGTCTGAGTCTACCTTCCTCTATTTTCAAAAGGAGCAACTCTATACGGAATTCACCGATTCCCTGATGAGTTTGGACATCTAAAAAGGAGTTGCAAGCAACTCCTTTTTAGAATGAGAAAATCTCCTTTAATCGCGATATCTGGTAGGCTAGGTAATCTTCTAACGACTCCCGCACTCGATTAGAAATTCCGTTTGCTCCGGTTGTAACCATAGCGCTCCACGAATTCTTCACGGAATTCCAAAAGATTGTCATCCATGATGGCTTGACGAACCTGCTTCATGAGATGGATGAGGAAGTAGAGATTATGGTAGCTAGTCAGACGCAGACCAAAGGTTTCATCTGCCTTGATCAGGTGGCGGAGATACGCTCGGGTATAGTTTTGACAGGTGTAGCAATCACAATTGTGGTCCAGCGGAGTAAAATCTTCCGCAAACTGAGCGTTTTTCACTACTAACCGACCCTCACTAGTCATACAGGTCCCATTTCGAGCGATCCGAGTTGGCAGGACACAGTCAAACATATCCACTCCACGAATCACCCCATCAATGAGACTATCCGGTGCTCCAACTCCCATGAGATAGCGCGGTTTGTTCTCAGGCAGGAGAGGTGTGGTAAAGTCCAAAACAGCATTCATCTCTTCGTGGGTTTCCCCTACTGCCAAGCCCCCAATCGAATATCCTGGGAAATCCATGCTGACAAGATCATGTGCGGATTGACGGCGAAGGTCTTCAAATCCAGCCCCTTGCACAATTCCAAAGAGCCCTTGATCCTGCGGACGCGCGTGAGCTTTGAGTCCCCGTTCCGCCCACCGGCTAGTTCGCTCAATGGACTTTTTGACATAGTCATATGGCTGATAAAACTGGGGACACTCGTCAAAGGACATCATGATGTCACTTCCCAGATTATTCTGGATAGAGATGGCTTTTTCTGGAGAAAGGAACATCTTCGCACCATTGAGGTGGTTTTTAAAGGTAACGCCGTCCTCAGTAATGTTGCGATTTTCCGCTAGAGAATACACCTGGAAACCACCACTATCTGTCAGAATAGGCTGGTCCCAGTTCATGAACTTGTGAAGACCACCGGCACGCGCGATCAAGTCATCCCCTGGCCGCAACCAAAGGTGATATGTATTGGCCAAAATGATGCCCGAGCCCATTTCTTTCAATTCTTCTGGTGATTGGGTTTTGACTGTGGCCTGCGTCCCAACTGGCATAAACATGGGAGTCGGAAAGGTACCATGGGGGGTAATAATCTCTCCCAAACGAGCTCCTGTGTGCTTTTCTTTCTTAAGCAAACGGTATTTGATCGGTGACTCTGTCATTCTTACTCCTTTAATCTTTCTTGTTTTCTAAATCATATTTTCATGCCTTCTTAGTCTAACAAAAATGCCAGCTCCTGTCACCTAGTATGCTATAATAGGAAAAATAAAGGAGAATATCATGTCATCTATTCGCGAATTAAAAGAAAAAGCCAGGGAAAAAAACGCTCAGTATCCAAGAGTGATGCGTCTCACGACCCTACCCGTCGCCTTGGCCTTTGTGCTCAGCCTACTTAGCTCCGTATCCAACAACCGAACTTCCTGGTTAGAAGAACTTTCTACTGGTCACGTTCCAATAGGACAAACCCTTTCAGTCGTCCTTTTCCCCCTTAGTATCAGTATCCTGACAGGCTTCATCAACTGGTCCATTACCTATACTATTTTCAAGCAAGAAAGCTTCAAAGAAGAGGATCTCCAAGGGAAAGATGCCCTTCGTCTCTTCTGGCATCCCCGATTTAATAAGGTCTTTACCACCTATTTCCTCCGTGACATGCTCCTGATCCTCTATAGTCTTCCCCTCCTACTCGGGTTCGGACTCAATCTTAAGGCAACTGCGCTTACCTATGCGTACAGTGATGCCCTTGGAATGATTCCAGTCGACCAGATTCCTTTGGACACCCAGCATCTCATCCTCTTTCTCAATTTGGCTGGGTTGCTCTTCTTCCTCCTTGGATGCTTCCTCCTCATTTTTGCCATTTTAACCTATAGTCAAGTCGACTTCCTCCTCTTTGAGCATTTAGACGAAAAGGAACCTATCAAGAGTTGGAAATTACTTCAGGCCAGCCGACTCGTGATGAAAGGAAGACGCTGGTTCTACTTCAAGCTTGAATGGAGCTTCTTCCCCTGGATCCTCCTTCAAAGCCTCAGCTTTGGAATCGTCGGGATCTACCTCATCCCTTATCAGGAATGGACGCGCTACCTCTTTTATCAGATGATTCGAAAAGAGTCTGTACAGCCCTCCCCTAAACAGACGGAGAGCTAGAGCACGCCCTTTCAAACAAGGCTTTTGGGGCTCTATCATTTCTGTAGTGGGTCCATCCACCGTAGGAATGATGGAGTCTTTTTGACTGTAAAAAAGCACCAAAAAGAATAGCCCCAGCGAATGCTGGGGCTATTCTCGGAGATTATGAAAAAGAAAAGTTTGTTTGTCCTATTGCTAGGATAATAGTAGTATACGGCAACACTCTTAAATGAATCTTAAGGAACGAAAGAACGATTCTGAACCTTCAATTCTTCTTCGCCACCCAGCCGATAGCATCTACAGGAGGATTGTCCACATCAATCCAGATAAATTCAATCCCGATTTCACCGTTTGTAAACTTGGTCAGGCGAATCCCGCTGATTTCCTCAAAAATATACGCATCAAACTAAAAAGGCATAATCTTGTGCAATACAGGACTATGTCTTTTTAGTAAATTTGAGTCTAAATTTCGGGAACAGTAGAGTCTATAAAGAATTTTTATCATTAAATCGGATCGTTCTCGCCCAAAAATTTGATACAATGGATCTGGAGGAAACCTATGTCTAAAAAAATAATCAAAGTTGTTGCGGCTGCCATAGAACACAAGGGTAAATTCTTTTGTGCCCAAAGACCTGAAGGAAAAAGTCTAGGAGGCTATTGGGAATTCCCAGGCGGAAAACTAGAAGTTGGTGAATCACCAGAAGAGACTCTTCTCCGTGAGATTAAGGAAGAACTAAACTCTGAAATTGAAATTTTATCCTATCTGAACGAAGCCTCCTATGATTATGACTTCGGAACAGTTGTCATGAAGACCTACCATGCCAAACTCATTTCTGGAAATCTAGACTTACTTGAACACCAAAATTCAATCTGGTTAACCCCTAACGAACTAAAGACATTGAACTGGGCACCCGTTGATCGACCGGCTGTGGAATTATTAACAAAAA
>NZ_KQ969506.1:0-14152 GCF_001578875.1 Streptococcus sp. DD13 | reverse complement strand
AAATCTCTTATTTTTTGTTAAATAATTATAAAGAGTCGTAGAAACTTCATTGATCAGTTCAAAATTCATAGTCACTACAGGAGTTTTACCATCTGGCATTATCGTTTCAAGAGCACTATTTTCAATATAATGAAGCGGTCCAAGATAATAGAAATCACTTCCTTCACCATCTTCCTTTTTTATAAACAGGTGAAGGCTCAATCCAGTATCATTAGACTGCATAATATCGGCTACTTCTTTTGACTTGAAACTCCTATTGCTCCTAGAATACCAGTGAAAGACTTTACTCGATAAAAAACCATCTTGATACTGAGTGGTTTCAGTGATATCATCCTCTTTGTGATAAGTGACAAAAATCGGACAAGTTCCATGTTTAACCTTATAACCATAAACAGTAGAGCTCTCATCCTTATCCCAGTTGAGTAGTCTCACAGCGTCTTTACGAGAATACTTTTCCCCGATAGTCAACGGATTCTGTGGATACTTTTCAGAACGGTAAAGACCAGTCTGAATGATATCTAATATAAAATCTTTATACTCCTTTGTCAGAAATTGAGCAAAATATGGTGACTGTTGATAAATATTATTCTTGATAGTCAAAGCTGATACTCCATACTTTTCCTGATCTCTTTTAACAAAAAAGCTATAGGTCAAGAAAGCCTCAACAGACTCCAACACCTCATTAGAAGCCTCTAGTTTTTCTTCTTTTAGGAATTTTTCAAAATCGGAACGAGAAATTTTCTCCTTCTCCAGCAAGATTTTTAAAAGATAAAGCTCTGCTTTCCTCTTTCCATTTGATAACTCCTTACAAAGAAAAGTTAGAAATCCATTTAGTTCAGTAATTTTAACAAATGAATCATCCTTGTCAAAAGAATTGACAACTTCTCCATAATGATTAAAGCTATCAAAAAAGATGTATGGATCCAAAGTATCTAATTTCCAAAAATCACTTAATTTGGGAATACAACCTAGTCGGTTCTTCGTCTCCAAATAAGCTTCTTTCAACAAGACTTTATTGGATAAATTAGTATTGGTAATCGACTTAAAAATTTGTTCCTTGGCTACTTCTTCAAAATTGATTGTTGTTAGACCTTTGATGATATTGGACTCTCGGAGCTCCCTCCGGTAATTATCCTTATTCATCGATTGATCGCCAAAAAGAGCGATAGGAATTAGATAATTGTTTTTATAATTTCCGATAAAGTCAATAATTGTCACATATTCTTTACTTTCATGCTTTCGAAGACCTCGGCCCAATTGCTGAACAAAAACAATGCTTGATTGTGTATTCCGGAGCATGACAACTTGATTTACAGCGGGGATGTCAATTCCTTCATTAAAAATATCTACGGTTAGGATATAATCTAGCTCGCCATTTTCCAATTGTGCGACCACAGCGTTACGAGTATCCATACTATCATCGCCTGTTAAGGCGCGACAGCGTTTCCCTTTTTGGTTTAATCTAGAAGCAAGTTCATGTGCTTCTTGCTTAGAAGAACAGAACATAAGTCCTTTAACCTTGTCTCCACTAACACCATAGAAATCAATTTTACCAAGGATGTGTTTGATACGCTCCTCAGACGTTAATTCGCTAATCGTTGTCCTTTCATCAACTAGATTGCCCTCTACTTCAATATCTTTCACGCCATAATAGATAAAGGGACAGAGCATGTCGTTATCAAGAGCATCTTGTAAGCGAATCTCATAGGCAATATTATAGTCAAACAATTCATAGATATTTTGCCCATCTGTCCGCTCTGGCGTAGCTGTCATCCCTAAAAAGAAGTCCGGCTGAAAATAGGCCATTACTTTTTTATAAGAATCCGCTCCCGCTTTATGAACCTCATCAATCAAAATATAATCAAAGAAATCCTCGGCAAACAGTTGAAGATTATTATCACGAGATAGGGTCTGAATCGTTGCAAAAATATATTTCTTTCCCATCACATCTGCCCCAGAATGATAAATCATTCCTTCTGATTCTGGAAACTGCAATACCTTTTGAAAATCTTTCAGGGACTTTTGAAGAATTTGTTCGCGGTGTACAATAAACAACATTCGCTCTGGAGCATATTGTTGCACATCAAAAGCAGATAAGAAGGTCTTCCCCGTTCCAGTCGCACTGATGACCAAGGCTTTCTTTTTTCCAGAATCCCGAATAGATTGGAGTCCTTTCAAGGCTTGTTCCTGCATCTTATTCGGTCGAATACGTTCAACTTGATAGGTTATTGTCGACTCCTCGTGAATCTCTTCAACCTGAATCATCTTTCGCCGTTTTTTTGCATAAGAAGCGATTTTTTCTTCTGTTAAAAGATGCGACTGGTTCCAAATTTTATCAAACTCTCTTTTCGTCGCCTGAATTAGCTCTCCATTATGAGTGGAGGTTAATTTAATATTCCATTCATAATTAACCTTGAGCGCCGTATGAGTAAGGTTGGAGCTCCCAGAAATCAAGACTTGCTTTCCCTTGTGTTCAAATAAGTAAAACTTGGCATGCATTTGCATGCTCTCAGGGGTCAAACGAACTTCAACGTTTTTTAACTTTAGCAATTCACGCATGGCCAAGGGATCATTGAAATCTAAATAGGGAGAAATCAAAATTTTTCCTTTTATGCCCTTATCCATCAAATCCGACAGTTGAGTCTTAATCAAAGCGATTCCTGACTGGGTGATAAAGGCCACTGAAATATAAAAAGATTGGCAATGGGATAGTTCATCCTGCAAATCAGACAAAACAAAACGCTGTGCTTCCGGATCGTTAATTAAGATTTGTGGGGAATACCCACCTTCCTGAAAATTGATATTATCCACAAACCCAAACTTTAAAGACTTAATGAGTGTTTCTTGAAATAAACTAATACCTTCTGGCATAGAGTGACTCTTTTCTAGTTGAATTTAGTTCGATTATACAAGATTTTTTTAAAGAGATCAATCGAGAATACCAACGAGGAGAGACTATCCTGAAGCAAAAGAAAAACACGGCATTCCACCGTGTTTCTGTGTTTATCCCACCAACTTCTTCATCTCATCAATACGTGTTACGGTCGCATCGTACTTGGCTTGGTAGTCGGCTTGTTTGTCGCGTTCTTTTTGGACGACTTCTGGTTTGGCGTTGGCTACGAAGCGTTCGTTAGAGAGCTTCTTGCCGACCATATCCAGTTCTTTTTGCCATTTAGCCAGTTCCTTGTCGAGACGAGCCAGTTCTTCTTCGACATTAAGGAGGTCAGCAAGAGGCAAGTAGATTTCTGCTCCTGTGATGACGCTTGACATAGCGAGCTCAGGTGCAGGGATGGTTGATGCGATTTCCAGGTGTTCTGGATTTGTGAAGCGTTTGATGTAGTTGACATTGCTGTTAAAGAAGGCTTCCAAGTCGCTATCGCTAGTCTTGACAAGGATGGTGATAGGCTTGCTTGGTGCTACGTTAACTTCCGCACGCGCATTCCGAACCGCACGGATCAAGTCTTTAAGACTTTCAACACCTGTGTGCGCCGCAAGGTCTTCAAAGGCTGGGTTAACCGTTGGATATGCTGCTGTCACGATCGAGCCTTCTGAGATTTGACCAAAGATTTCCTCGGTCACGAATGGCATGATTGGGTGAAGGAGACGAAGGATCTTGTCCAAAGTGTAAAGGAGAACAGAACGTGTGATAACTTTCTCTTCTTCGTTATCGCTATAAAGGACTTCCTTGGTCAACTCAACGTACCAGTCCGCAAACTCGTCCCAGATGAAGTTGTAGAGGATGTGACCAGCCACCCCAAACTCAAACTTGTCAAAGTTAGCCGTTGCTTTTCCAATGGTTTCGTTGAGGTTGTGGAGAATCCAGCGGTCTGTGACATTTCCAGCTTCCTTGTTAACCACTTTTTCGACATTAGCCGTTGCTTGCTCAAGGGTCAAGCCTTCATTGTTCATGAGGATGTAACGAGAGATGTTCCAGATCTTGTTAATGAAGTTCCAAGCAGCATCCATTTTCTCGTAAGAGAAGCGCACGTCTTGCCCTGGTGCAGAACCGTTTGAAAGGAACCAACGAAGGGCATCAGCACCATATTTCTCGATCACATCCATTGGGTCAATCCCGTTTCCGAGAGATTTAGACATCTTACGTCCTTGCTCGTCACGGATAAGACCGTGGATAAGGACATTTTGGAATGGTTGGCGTCCTGTGAATTCCAAGGATTGGAAGATCATCCGAGACACCCAGAAGAAGATGATATCATAACCTGTTACCAAGGTTGACGTTGGGAAGTAACGTTTGAAGTCTTCTGAGTCGACATCAGGCCAGCCCATGGTTGAGAATGGCCAAAGGGCAGAACTGAACCACGTATCCAAGACATCTTCGTCCTGAGTCCAGCCGTCACCTTCTGGTGCTTCTTCACCAACATACATCTCCCCTTCCGCATTGTACCAAGCAGGGATTTGGTGACCCCACCAGAGCTGACGAGAGATGACCCAGTCGTGGACATTTTCCATCCATTGGAGGAAGGTATCGTTGAAACGAGGTGGGTAGAATTCTACCTTGTCCTCTGTGTCTTGGTTGGCAATAGCGTTCTTAGCCAATTGGTCCATCTTAACGAACCATTGCGTAGACAAGCGTGGTTCCACCACAACACCTGTACGTTCTGAGTGACCAACGCTGTGGACACGTTTTTCGATTTTGACGAGGGCACCGATTTCTTCCAGCTTGGCAACGACTGCTTTCCGAGCTTCAAAACGGTCCATACCTGCAAATTCAAAGGCCAAGTCATTCATGGTTCCGTCGTCGTTCATGACGTTAACTTGTGGTAAGTTGTGACGTTGTCCAACCAAGAAGTCGTTTGGATCGTGGGCAGGTGTGATTTTCACGACACCAGTACCAAACTCAGGATCAGCGTGTTCGTCTCCAACGATTGGGATGAGTTTATTCGCGATTGGAAGGATGACGTTTTGACCAATCAAGTCCTTGTAGCGTGGGTCTTCTGGATTGACCGCAACCGCAACGTCCCCAAACATGGTCTCAGGACGAGTGGTCGCCACTTCAAGGGCGCGTGAACCGTCTTCTAGCATGTAGTTCATGTGGTAGAAGGCCCCTTCGACGTCCTTGTGGATCACCTCGATATCAGAAAGGGCTGTGCGAGCTGCTGGGTCCCAGTTGATGATAAACTCACCACGGTAGATCCAGCCTTTCTTGTACAGGTCCACAAAGACCTTGCGAACGGCTTTTGACAAGCCTTCGTCAAGAGTAAACCGTTCACGAGAGTAGTCGACAGAGAGTCCCATCTTTCCCCATTGTTCCTTGATGGTCGTCGCATATTCGTCTTTCCATTCCCAAACCTTAGTCAAGAAAGATTCACGACCAAGGTCATAACGGCTGATGCCCTCACCACGTAAGCGCTCCTCAACCTTAGCCTGAGTGGCAATCCCAGCGTGGTCCATCCCTGGAAGCCAAAGCGTATCAAACCCTTGCATGCGTTTTTGACGGATGATGATATCTTGGAGAGTCGTGTCCCAAGCGTGTCCCAAGTGGAGTTTCCCAGTTACGTTTGGTGGTGGAATGACGATCGAATAAGGCTTAGCCTTTTGATCGCCTGAAGGCTTGAAAACATCCGCGTCAAGCCATTTTTGGTAACGACCAGCCTCAACCTCGGCTGGATTGTATTTCGGTGAAAGTTCTTTAGACATGTGTGTGTCCTTTCTAGTTAATAAATTAGTTAAATAATCTTTGAATATCCAGTAACTCTCAAAATATTTAGCTGTTTCAGCAGTCCTATAAGTGATTAGCAATTTCTGACTAAAAGCTTCTTGATAACATTCACAAAACTCAAATAAATTGACTATCTTAGATATTGGAAATTTCTTTTTTATTGGCTCCGTTTGGTAAACAAATCGAACAATAAAATGCTTTTCGAGTTTAGTTAATGTAATCTCCTCAATTTGTTTTTTCATAAATCTTCTTTAATACCTAGCGTAGTCAAAAAGTACCTCAGCATCCGCCACGGTGCGAACTCGCAAGACCAGACGCTCAGTTTCGATTCGTTGAGGCAACTCAGCTCTGGTCATCCTTCTTCCTCGCCTTCTTGATAAAGCTTCCCATGGGATCGACTCGGTCATCTAGATAACGATAGACGCGCTGATGGCCATCCCCCATAAAGTAAGTCGGCGCGAAGGCGTCATTGCGAAAATGCCCTTTATCATCCAGAAGTTCAGGTTCCACTAAACGGTCGACAATCTTAGCGAAGAGATGACAAATCCCATCTTCCTCGATAATCCGATCTACCTGGCAATCCAATACGACTGGACAGGCCTCCAAAATCGGTGCCTGAGTTCGTCCAGAAATCTCGTAGTCAAGTCCCAGATGCTCCAGCTTCTCCCGATGAGTGATAAAACCTGCCCGCTCCATCGCTAGCATGAAACTTTCATCAGGAATATTGATGGTAAAGGCTTGGGAGTGCTTGATTTGCTCTGCAGCGTTTTCCTCAGCACCAACTCCTACCACCACCCAATCTCCCAAGCTATAAGAGGAACTGCAGGTCGTGATGTTGTACCCAAAGTTCTGGTCCTGATACCCCAAAATAAAAATGGGAAAACCATAGTAGAGTTTGCTGGTTTCAAACGATTGTTTCATGACAGCCTCCTTTGATAGGAACGTAGACCTCGCTTTCGCTCCGTCTGCATCAATATCTCTAAATTCACCTGCGACCTTCGGTCTTGGTTCTTTAAAAGATATAGAAAATCCCTGCCATCACTATGACAGGGACGAATGTGTTTATCCGCGGTACCACCCAATTTCGGGCAGACGCCCGCAACTTTATTCTTCTTGTTTTTCTTTTTAGACGTCGTTAGCTCGTCTTGCCGTACGTGAGTACAGCCCGCAACTCGCTGTCTAGTCCTAAAAGGGAACAAAAAGATTTATATTTCATTTTTTAGTTTCATCCATTAGCAACCAGTTTTGAAACATGTGTGGACTTCTCAGCACCGCCACTTTCTGGAACATGTGGGATTCAAAACACCTCTAATGGCTTTATTGTAGCAAGTTTTCCTTGAAATAGCAAGAAATCCATCAAATGGTTATTTGAACTTCACACCGAGCTCTTGCAGTTTTTTAATGGTGGCCGGTCCAATTCCCTTCAGGGCCAACAACTCTTTCTCTGTCCAGTTCTTAAAGTCCGCAAAGGATTGGATTCCTTCTTCGTAGAAGGTTTTGACCCGATCAAGTGGTAGTCCCTCTAATTTAGCAGCCAACTCTTCCACAGAGCCCGTCGTTTTTTGAACGTGCTCTTTTGTTGCTGCAACTGCTTTTTTTACCGTTTTAGAAGCCACTTTTCCAGCTTGGTCAGCTGATTGCTCCGCACGTTTCACAACCTTTTTGGTCCCTTCGACAATTTTCGTCACAGGACTTGCGATGGCTCCTGAACGCCGAAGAGCATTTCGCAGTTGTTTTTTACGTTTCAAATTCTTTCCCATTTGCAGATCCTTTCAATAAAAAAACCCTGATTTCATCAAGGATTTTATAAAAATATTGTACCAAGAATGGAGAAAAAAATCAAGGTAGAGAAGTAAATTGCTTCCCTCCTTCCGATCATGTCATATTGACAAACCAAGTATCTTAATGCTATACTGTCTAGCAATGGACTGCTGTCCATTAGATCAAAATCACAGGAGACTATATGGATACAGAAAGTTATTTTGATGGTGGGATATTAAGTTACATTGGTTACTCGATTCTTGCTAGTCTTATCACTCTTTTTAGTTTTGGCATTGCAACCCCTTGGGCAGTTTGCCTATTGCAAAATTGGAAAACGAAACATACCGTTATCGATGGACGCCGTCTCTATTTTGACGGCACTGGTACACAACTATTTGGGAGTTATATCAAATGGTTCCTTTTGACCCTCATCACCTTAGGCATCTATAGTTTTTGGCTAACCATCAAGATGCAGCAATGGATCACCAAACACACTCATCACGTATAAACACAAAGAGGCTGGGACAAAAGTCCTAGCCTCTCAATTGTTTTTGGATGGTCGATCAAGACGCAGTGGTTGAGTGGGCTCTACTAGGCTGATTTCATCCCCTTTTACAGCCCTACTCAACTGTGCGGAGGTGGGACGACCAAATCGAATTCTACCGAATGACCGATTTCTGTCCCAGCCTCTTTCAGATTAAGCAAACAAGCGTCTTTTTGGGCGTTTGTTTTTTCTGATCAATAGTGTCGTTCGCCAAAGAGCCCATCTGGTAGATCGTGAAAAGACTTCCCAGCCTTGTAATTGGCAAACTTTCCTTGAATAAACTTATAAGCATCCAACTTACTCTCATAGCGGATATAGGCGTCTGCTGCTCGTTCATCCTTATCTTCTTCGATGATTTTCCGTGCCTGACTCATAGCCATCTCATTAAGCGTGATTTGACTCTCCACCCATTCTGAAAAATCCTTTAAAAAATCCGTTTCGTAACTCATTCCTCAATCTCCCGATATACATCTGTGTCAATTTCCCGATAGGGTTGGATATCCTGTACATACTCCAGTACCCCTTGAAACTCTCCAGCCTCATCTCGTACTGCTGCATAGGTGACATGGACAAACATCCCTCGGGACTCCGACTTAAACCACATTTCAAACTTATCCTTCTCACCCGACCGCAAAGCAGCAAAAATCTTCTTCACCTTGGGTAAGAGTTTGGGCGGATGGCAAAGCTCGACATTCCGTCCAACTTGCGACGGCGTCCGCTTAAAGACCATCTCATCAGCAGGTACACTGTTATTGTAATATTGAAAAATCTCCTCTTTATTAACAAAGGTGATCTCCATCGGCAAGTGATTCAAAATCAAATCAGCCTGCTCAACCGATAAATAACCATTGCCAAAAGGCTGTTGATGGGTCCGATTGAAGGTTTCCTTTTTGGGTTCAAAGGTGATGGTCACCCGTCCTTCAGGAGTATCAATGACCCTTTGTTCAACCCCATTTTCCAAAGACATCCCCAAAGCAGAGGGGTCTTGAGAAGGGGCACTTGCCCCTTCTGACGCTGCAAAGTTCACACGCTCTGGGACCCACTTCTCACTAGGCTTCACAATTGCGTAGCCATAGGCATCGGACTCTGCTGCAATCTTTAGCCAGTCATCTTGAGTAAAGCATTCCAGCAAGATCATCAGCAGAATGGACTCTTCTTTGAAGATCATAGACTCAAACTCGGTCACAAATTCTTCAAAGTCCCCTTTTACCTTAGCAATATCTCCTGCAGGCAGGCTTGCTAAGGATGTTTGAGCCTGAGCAAACAGTTGGCGAATCTGATCATCGACTCCCCACATGACCTTAGGCGGAGAGTCATGCCCATAAGACTCCATAATCGGAAAAAAGAGTTCTTCCTTGCGCTTATAATGGCGGTCAAACTGAGCAACTAAGCCCATCTGCCGATTCAAGCCCTTGAGCAGTTCCTCGCGAACACTTTCATCTTCTAGTGTCGCATAAGTATCGAGGAGCCGTCTGACCCGCAAAAAAGCTGCCCGTAAAGCTAGATTTTCATCCTTAAACACTCGAACAGGGTGACCCGGCTGATCGGCATCTGCCACTTCTACCCCTTCAACGGCATTCTTAAAAAGATTAGCATGAACGTCACAGAGCTCCATGACATCTTCAAACGTAACGCCACTGTCTGAATTCATCAGCTCGTGCTCCATCAGCGAAATCTCAATAGCTGACACTCCTGCAAAAGTCTGATCAAATCGTTCCTGGACGGATTCTGGAGAAGCCCCATTGTGCAACTCCAGAAGAATATCTCTCAAAACATGAATTCGTTCGTCTGCCATCAGTCCACCCCTATGACTTCATAGCCGTTTAATTCTAGGGTTTGCTTGATTTTATCGAGTTTGATTCCATTCATTTTAGCCCCTTGTTTCAGTGATACCTTACGACCCACGGTATTGCGCATTATAGGGTTCGCTAAGGGTTTAAAACCTAACTCCACCAAAACTTCCAATACTTCTGGATTTTTATCAACAACTTGTGCCACAGGAATAGACACATCAATCACATTATGCATATTTTTCTCCTTATCTTCTATTTCCATTTCCATTCGTCTACTTTTTCACCAACTTCACCACTGCCTCCGTCCGTGCCGTATGGGGAAACATATCAACAGACTGGATGTAAACCACTTGATAAACTTTGGCGAGATGAACCAAGTCCCTAGCAAGCGTTGAGGTATTACAAGAAACGTAAACCATTTTCTCTGGCTGATAGGTGAGAATCGTGCTAAGAAGCTGATCATCCAATCCTGTCCGGGGCGGATCAACAATTAGGGCATCTGCACGGTAACCTTCAGCGTACCACCTGGGGATAATTTCTTCGGCTTTTCCCGTCTCATAGTAGGTGTTTTCAAACCCCATCGCAGAAGCATTTTTTTTAGCATCCGAGATCGCTTCTGGGATAATATCCATTCCCCGTACACTTTTGACCTTCCCCGCAAACGCAAAGCCAATAGTCCCCACGCCACAATAAGCATCAATCAGATGGTCTTTTGCTGTAACATCTAAAGCAGCAACCGCCTGACTGTAGAGGGCCTCCGTTTGCTGAGGATTCAATTGATAAAAAGCACGAGGCGACAATGCAAATCGATAGTCTAAGACCTCCTCTGCAATAGTATCTTGTCCCCATAAAATCTCTGTTTCTTCTCCATAAATTTCGCTGCTTTTAGAGCGATTGTAGTTGACCGCAATCGTCTTAATTTGAGGAAAATCAGCTGTCAAATCCTTGACCAGTCCTGTCAAACGAACCGCCTTACTAGTCACAATGATGAGTTGCACCTGATCGGTCTTTTCAGCCCTTCGCACCATAATGGTCCGAACACCGGCAATCTTTCGTTCGTTGTAGATGGGGATTTTATAGCGATCGAGGAGATCTACGACTCGGTTGACAATTTTTTGTGTCAAGTCATCCTGTACTAGACAATCTTTGACACTGACCAATCGATGACTCCCTTGCGCAAAAAGACCTGCCTGAACGGAACCACCAACTGTTCTCGTCTGAAACTGAAGCTTCGCTCGGTAATGTAGGGGATGAGCCATCCCCAAGGTAGGACGAATCTCATAATCTGCATACCCTTCCGGCTTAAATTTTGCCAAGGCTTGCCGAATGAGATCATCCTTAAATTCCAGCTGCTTGTCATAGCGTAAATGCATGAGCTGACACCCCCCGCATTCCTCGTAAATGGCACAGGCAGGTGTCACGCGAGCTTTTGATTTTTTTTGGATGGTCAAAAGCCTAGCGGTTACAAAATTACGCTGGACAGCCGTTACTTGACAGAAAACCTCCTCCCCTTTCAGAGCTCCTGGCACAAAGACCAGGGTTTTCTTATAAAATCCGATACCTTCCCCGTTGATTCCCATTCGTTTAATCTTCAACGGGATTCTCTGTTTAACGTGTAAATTCATATCCCTATTATACCATGCTTTTCCCGCATTCTTCCTTCGATATGATACAATAAATAGCAAGGCAAAGTACTAGTTCATTTACGAATATAAATAAGAAAACAGACATGGAGGCTATTTAGCTGAATTCGACTGAATATTGCGGTGCAGTCATTCAAAAAGATAGCTGTTCAAATGCCCCGCAAAGGGCAAACATCCTCAAAAAAGAAAGTGAAACATGAAAATTACAAAACTAGAAAAAAAGAAAAGACTCTACCTTTTAGAACTCGACGGTTCTGAAAAACACTACATTACGGAAGACACCCTGGTCCGATACTTCCTTTCAAAGGACAAGGAAGTCACCCAAGAAGAAATAAAAGTCATACTCAGCTTTTCCAATTTTTCCTATGGGAAAAACCTAGCCCTTTACCATTTATCATTTCAACAACGAACCGAAAAGGAAGTGCGCGATTATCTGACAAAAAAGGAAATTGACCATTCTAGTATCGACACTATTATCGCAAACCTTAAGCAAGAAAACTGGATTGATGACCTAAAATATTGTCATTCCTATATTCGTCAAAATTTATCCTCAGGAAATAAAGGCCCTTACGTCCTTGTCCAAAAATTACAACAAAAAGGAATTGCGAAAGGACTTGCCCAAGAAGCAGTTTCGGAATATACATTTTCTGAACTCGCACTTCGATTGGCTCAAAAAAAATTGCAACAGTATCAATATAAACTTCCCCGACAAGCCCTCCAAACAAAGATTCAGCTAGGTCTTCAGCAAGGGGGCTTTGCCCAACAAGATATTCAAGAAGCCTTGTCCCAGTTAACCATAGACGAGGATCCAGACATCGATAGTCACCTCATCGAAAAAGAATTTGATAAACAAGTCCGAAAATATCAAAGAAAGTACCAAGGATATGAACTCAAACAAAGACTCATCCAAGCACTCGTTCGCAAAGGCTATACTTACTCAGATAGTAAAGATATCGTGAACCAAAACCTTTAATCGTTTTTTACAAGAAAAAATGATATAATAAATTTAATTGATTTAATTGTAGAAAGTTGGAACAGCCGTGAAATTTCCCAAAGAAGGCGACTTTATTACAATTCAAAGTTACAAACATGACGGTCTCCTCCATAGAACATGGAAGGACACTACTGTACTAAAAACTACTGAAAATGCTATTATCGGAGTCAATGATCACACTCTAGTAACCGAAAGCGACGGTCGAAAATGGGTCACACGTGAGCCGGCTATCGTCTATTTCCATAAAAAATACTGGTTTAACATCATTGCCATGATTCGGGATACTGGTACCTCCTATTATTGTAATCTGGCAAGTCCTTATTTCTTAGACGGAGAAGCCCTGAAGTATATCGATTATGATTTAGATGTCAAAGTATTCGCAAACGGAGAAAAGCGACTGCTTGATGTTGAAGAATACGAACGACACCGCAAACAAATGAATTATCCAGCTGACATAGATTTTATTTTAAAAGAAAATGTCAAAATTTTAGTCGACTGGATCAACCAAGAAAAAGGCCCATTTTCAGAATCCTATGTCAATATTTGGTACAAACGCTATGTAGAACTTCGGAAAAGATAAAGTTGAAAAGAGACTAGCCCCTAAACTAGTCTCTAAAATTTTATAATCTTGTCATTGTAGAAACACCAATACTAAAATCACCTATCTAAAAAGGAGAATAAAATGGCATTTGAAACACCAAAGGAAAGATACGCAAGTTTTGGAATAGTATCCAATATCCCAGGACAACTTGTAGACAATATCTGGAAAGTTATTGATCAGTACCTCATCGGATTGTATCCCCTTGATACGCTATTAACCTGCCATATCCTAAAAAAGGAGAAAAACCTAAGTCTCGAATTCACCTTCAGTCGACCACGCATCTCTATTGTTTTTGACCTAACAATCCCATTTAATCCCTTTTACCCCCACAAGATCCTCATTCTAGAAGGAAAAAATAGTCAAACGATCCTACTACCAGAAGAAATTGATCTATTTTAATCAAAATAGAAGGGATACTCTAAAAATTATAAAATAAATACTAAAAAGCAGCTCTCTTACAATCAAACTCCCAATATAAAAACGACGACATTTTAAGATTTTTACAATGAATTACCAAATTAGTCTAAAATATCGATAAAACAACTTTTGAATCATATAGAAAAGGCTCCATAATTTCTACAGTAGATCGACCCACTACAAAAATTATAGAGCCTTTTTTAATTTAGACTCAAGGTAAAAAAGTGCACTAATCTATTTTAAACCACCATATGAGTACGGCTATGAACCGCTTTCGCATCCAAATCATGAAATCCGTTGCACCGAAAAACACACCAGTATCAGCTTTTAAATGCTACAGGAAGCCCAATCAAGAGGATAACCCAAGATTCAGTGATACACGCTTATTCAACCTACTTAATGTTAATTTTCATCAACCCACTACGGTTCAAAAAAAAAGAGCTTTCGCTCCTTATCTATAGTCCGTACGGGATTCGAACCCGTGTTACCGCCGTGAAAAGGCGGTGTCTTAACCCCTTGACCAACGGACCATATAAATGGGCACGAGTGGAATCGAACCACCGACCTCACGCTTATCAGGCGTGCGCTCTAACCATCTGAGCTACGCGCCCAAACCATTGTTTGGAAATGAACATATGTTCAAAGCGGGTGACGAGAATCGAACTCGCGACAACAGCTTGGAAGGCTGTAGTTTTACCACTAAACTACACCCGCTTATTAAA